>DASZEQ010000001.1:0-255447 GCA_035940695.1 Pyrinomonadaceae bacterium
GCTCGCCAACCTCTTCGCCTCGCTCCACGCCCCGCGCGTGCGCCACACGGCCGACGTGCTCGTCAGTTGCCACGACGGCTACTACTACGGCATGTCCTTCTTCAGCCGCTTCGTCCGCCTCGCCGCCACCCACGGCAACGCCCTGCGCGCCAGCTCCACGGCCTTCCTCATGAGCACGCACCGCCAATTCCCCACGCACGTCCGCGCCAGCGAAGCCCGACCATTGTTACGTGAGTAATCGGGCGAGGCGTACTTTCCTTGACCTCTCGCGTGTCCTGCGCGTACAAAACAGTTGATGAATAATTCAGTTGAACCGGGGCAGGTGTTGGCCGTCGAGACGTTTGGGCTGGTGCGGCGGTTCGGGGATTTTATCGCCGTGGACGGGGTGAATTTGCGCGTGGGGCGGGGGCAGTTTTTCGGGTTCTTGGGGCCGAACGGGGCGGGGAAGTCTACGACGATTAAGATGTTGACGGGGTTGCTTGAGCCGACCGGAGGAAGCGTGCGCGTGCTCGGGCGCGATCTGGCGAAGGAGTCGCTGGAGGTGAAGCGGCGGATCGGGGTCGTGCCGGAGGACTTGAATTTGTTCGAGCGTCTGACGGGCGCGGAGATGTTGACGTTTACGGGACGGATGTACGGCCTCGCGCGCGAGGAGACGATGGAGCGTGGGCGCGAGTTGCTGGCGTTGATGGAATTGGACGGTGAGCCGAAGAAACTGGTGGTGGAGTATTCGCACGGGATGAAGAAGAAACTGTCGCTGGCCTGCGCGTTGATTCACCGGCCGGAGATTCTGTTTCTGGACGAGCCGTTCGAGGGCGTGGACGCGCTCGCTTCACGGACGCTGAAAGATTTGTTGTTGAAGTTGACGGCGCGCGGCATCACTGTCTTTCTCACGTCGCACGTCTTGGAGATCGTCGAACGCTTGTGCACGCACATCGCCATCATCACGCAGGGGCGGTTGGTGGTGGAGGGCGCGCTCGACGAGTTGCGGCGGGGAATTGCGGTCGGTGACGGCGACGGCGCGGGTGATGATCCGGTGTCGCTTGAAGATTATTTCATACGCGTCATCGGCGGCGCGCGCCCGGCGGGCGAAGACGTGTTGCCGTGGCTGGCGTGAGCGTAGGGATCGCGGGCGGAGGGATGAAGAGAAAGAACAGAACTTGAGCCGAGTGTTTTACGGTTTGTGAGTTGAAGGTGGGAAACGCGCAAGGCGCGTGCGACGAGAAGGTTGATTCTCGGCGCACGCGCCTTAGTGCTGCTGTTCGGGTAACAAACTCAGCGTTGGCGCGCGGGGCGCGTGGCCTGTTTGCCCGTCGTGTTGGTTTTGGTGATCGTGCCGCGGTCTGCGCTTTCTTCGGACGCCGGAGCGGCGGTTGCGCTGGCTGTCACCGCTTCGACGTTGACGAAGAAGCGGAAGCCGCCGTTGGTCATCACGCCGAGTTTGAATTCGACGTTGATGCTCGCGCCGGGCGCGAGCGGCGTCGAGAGCGACACGGAAGGCGGCGCGAGCGTAGAGTTGATGCCGCCGCCCTCCGGCTGGGATGCCGCCTGTCCGAGCGTCAGGCCGCGAATGACGACGTTCTGCCCGTTGGTGTCGGTAACGGCGATGTCGCTAGAGGTGAGCGCGCGCAGGTCGGCCTGTCCGCTCTCGACGTTGCCTTTGGTCGTGAGATCGACGACGCGGAAGCGCAGGCGATTGATCTTCTGCCCCGTCGTGTTGGTGAACTTGCGGCGCAGCAGCAGCGTGCCGAAGGCGGCGTTCGTCGGGTTTGCGCCCGCAGCAGTACGCACGCGCGCGCACGCGCTCGTCGCCGCGCCGAAGCCGCCGCACTGCGGGTCGATGAACGACGACTTGATCGTCGCGTTGCGTTGGAGATGGCTGCCGGAGTTTTCCGGGCCGGGCGCGCCGAGCACCGATTGGATCGCGCCATATGAGGCGGCGTTCGTTGAAACCAACAGGAAGTCGGCGGCGTTGTCGCCTGTGTCCTGCGGCGTGCCGGTCGCGAGTTTGCGGACGAAACTATACTGGCCGTCAGCCGTCGAGATGGCGGGGAGTCCCGCGCCCTCTCGGAAGAAGACGTTGGCCTCCGAGTTGAAGCCGACCGCGTCGAGGCGGTTGCCCGCCAAGAGGTAGTTGTCCACGTTGGAGGTGCGGATGAGGGCGACGCCGGAGTTGTCCGGGAAGTCGCCGAAGTAGAAAACGTCCGGCGAGGCGACGCCCGTGAGGCTGTAGCCGCTGCCGTTGCCGACAAGATAGTGGCCGCGCGGCGGGATGATCGTCCCGCGCGGGATGATCGCGCGCAGAGAGGCCGACGGCGTAGAGATCGAAGAGACCACGACCCAACCCGAAGATGCGTCGGGCGTGTTGACGACGAAACTCCCGTCCGTGTTGTTGTAAACCTCGATGAACTCGTCGAGCGCGCCGCTCTCGCCGCCGACGGGGAACGGGCCGCGCAGGCGAAACTCGCTGATCAATATTTGCCCTGCTTCGGGCAGGACGGTGCGCGTGAAGGTGACGGTTTGATTGCCCTGATAGGCGGCGAAGGTGCGGCTGGCCGGGAGGAACGTCGAGCCGTTTTGCTGTGCGGCGACGGTGTAGGAAGCGTTGGCCGTGAGTCCTGTAAAGAGGTACTGGCCGTTGGCGTCGGTCGTCGTCGTGGCCGTCATAGCGCCGGTCAGGTTGATGGTCACGCCCGCGAGGGGATTGCCCTCCATGTCGATGGCCTGACCTTCGAGGATGAGCGAACTGGCTTCGACCCCCGTGCCGACGATCAACTGGCCGTTACGCAAACCGCCGCTGCGACACTCGTACTGCGTAAACGACCCGGCCGCGCTGGCCGCGCCGCCGCGCTGCACGCCTACGGTCGCGTCGAAGCCGTTGTTGGGCACTGCGCCGTAGATGATGTCGAAACGCGTCTGCCCCTCGTAGAGCCGGACTTCAAAATTGAGACTGCCCGCCGCTTTGCCGATGGGCGAGGCGCGCCATTCGATGTTGAAGATGCGATTGGGCGCGCTGCCGGAGACGGAGGTGAAGATGCCTTCGCCCGCGCCGCCGATGGTCAAATCGGAGAAGTGCGGGACGATTGAATAGCTGAAGAGGTTGAGCGGGAAACAGACTTCGTTCTGCCCGTAGTCCGCGCTCGCGGAGGCGAACTGGAGGTTGCCGTTGGAACTGACCACGGCCGACGTGTAAGCGTTTCCGTAGAAGTTGTAAGTGAAGGGCAGGGTGATGGTCGCCACGCAGTCGTCGCCGGGCGTCGCCACGCAACCGAAGCCGGTCACTTGCGTCGTCCCGGGCACGATGCTCGCGCCGGTCGTTGAGGTGAAGCGATACTGGTTCACTGTCTGCGCCGGAGCGGATTGCTGCGCGGAGAAGAACAGGCACAGCGCGAAGGACACGGCGGTCGCGACGCGGGCGAGCGAAAAGTGCACGGGCAAACGCATTACTGACAACCTCCTGGGGATACTGCAAATGTTGAGCTGAAAGTTTTGACCGGAAAACGTCGGACAGTTCGGCTTGCCGAAGCGAAACGGGTGCGCCGGTTTCGTGTCGGGGGGAGACGCAAAATTAGCACAGGGGAAGGGGAAAGAAAAGGGATGAGGGCGGAGGGATGAAAGGAATCGCTCAGATGCCGTGAGCGGTTTTTCTTCATTCATCCCTCATCCCGCACTTCTTTCTCTTACGGCACTTCGATGGTCAGTTCGCGTGCGAAGATGAAGTTGGGACGCTTGCGGCCTTTCATGTACTTGGCGGCGGTCTGCGACAGAGAGGTGACGAGGATGGGGAGCGCGATGGTGGCGTCGCAGTTGACATAGGCCGAGGTCGCGCCGCGCGCGAGTTTGCCGTAGATGAGCGACTCGTCGCTGACCGTCCCCGCCGAGCGGCCGCCGGGATGCGGCGCGTCGGTCGAAATCTGAATCGCGTACTTGTGGCCGCGCGCGGGCGTCTTGACGATATTGGTCGCCACTTCCATCTGATGCAGGAAACTGCGCGAAGTTCCGCCGCCCAGATTGATCACGCCGGAGACGCGTGCGCGCGCCGCCACCTGCGTCAGATCGAGCACGTCCTGAACGAGATCGAACTGGAAATTGTTCTTCTTCTCGAAGCGCGAGTTGGCGATGCCGATGCTGATTGAAGAATCGGCGATGGTCGGGCAGAAGATGGGCACGCGCGCCTTGTAGGCCGAAGTGAGCACGCCGTCGTCCGTCGCAATCTCGGCGAGTTCGCGCCCCAAGAGGTGCAGAAATTCGCGCGTCGAGTAGGGGCGCGTCTGGTCGAGTTGATTCGTGAAACCGCCGACCCATTCTTCGGCCTCGCGATACTCCTCCTCGCTGGCGATCACGTCGAGCATCCGGCTGATCTGCGACGCTTCGAGTTCGGCGTCCGTCATTTGCGGGTGCGACTGGAAGTGCTGGCGTCCGAGCGTCTCGTGCAAATCGTGAAAGAGCAGGTTGCCGGAACAGACGAGCACATCGACGAAGCGGTTCTTGATAACGTAGGCCAGCAGCCGCCGCATCCCCGCAGGGATGAGCGCGCCGGAGGCGGCGACGAAGATCGTCGTATTGTCGCCGAGCATGTCGAGCCAGATGCGATGCGCCTCGGCCAACTGGCGCGCGCCGAAGCCCGTGCCTTCCATCTTCTCCAACAGCCCGGCCACTGAACGGTCGCGATCCACCTGCACCGGGCGCGTCGGAACGGTCAGGTACTTCGAGGGTCTCGGTTTGCGTTGAGTTACCATATTTTTTTGAGGAACGAGTTTCAAGTTTCAGGTTTCAAGTTTCAAGTCTGAATGTCTCCCATTCTTTAACTTGAAACTTGAAACCCGAAACTTGAAACTCACCTCTTCCTCTCTTTCCCGTTGACTGCGAGATAGGTGTACGCGCTGACGCGCGATTCGTAGAACTCGACGAGTTCCGCGCCCTCGGCCTCGGTCAGTTCGCCCTGTTTGATGCGCTGCCTGACTTGGCGGCGAAAGCCGTCGTGCAGTTGCCCCGGCTCGTAGCGCGCGCTCGCCACCGCTTCGCCCACGGTCGTGCCGCGCAGGACTTTCTTGATCAGATAGCCGTCTTCGTCAATGTGGATGTGCGCCTCGTTCGGCGTGCCGAAGAGGTTGTGATTGTTGCCCATCACTTCCTGATACGCGCCGACGAGCAGGAACGCCAGATAGTACGGCTCGCCCTCGATGAGCGGGTGCAGTTCGAGCACCTGCTTTACGTCGTGCAGATCGACAAACTTGTCCACCACGCCGTCCGAGTCGCAGGTGATGTCGCAGAGCGTGGCGTAGGCGGTCGGCGGTTTGTTGAGACGATGAATCGGGACGATGGGGAACAACTGGTCGAGCGCCCAGTGATCCGGCGCGGAGCGAAAGACGGAGAAGTTCGTCAGGTATTTGGCGCGCGACAGGCGGCGCAGTTCATCGAATTCTTCGGAGACGTATTCGGCCTGCTGCGCGTACTTGTCGGCGCGCTCGCACACGTCCCAAAAGAGCACCTCGCCCTTCGCGCGGTCTTCCAGCGAGATGAGGCCGAGGTTAAAGAGCATGAACATCTCGTCGCGATGTTCGAGCGCGTCGTGGTAATACTCGCGGTAATTTTTGATGCTGATGTTCTGGCGCAGGTCTCCGAGTTCGGTGACGACTTGCGGGTCGTCCGCGTCGATCTCGATGGGCGTGATGTCTTCAACGACGGTCTCGATCTCTTCCTGCACGTTGGTGACGAGGATAGCGTGATAGGCCGAGAGGTAGCGGCCGGATTCCTGTATGACGGTCGGGTGCGGCACGTTCTCGTCGTCGCAGACCTGCTTGATCGTGTAGATCACGTCGTTGGCGAACTCCTGCGCGTTGTAGTTGGCCGAGGAATCGAAGGCGGTCTTCGAGCCGTCGTAATCGACGGCCATGCCGCCGCCGACGTCGAGCAACTCGATGGGAATCTTCATCTGGTAAATCTTGGCGTAGACGCGCGCCGCCTCTTTCATCGCGTTCTTGATGCGCTTGATGTCCGTCAGTTGCGAGCCGATGTGGAAGTGAAGCAGCCGCAACATCTCGATGCGCCCGGCCTCCTGCAAGCGGCGGATGACTTCCAAAAGCTCCGTCGTCGTCAGGCCGAACTTCGCCGCCTCGCCGCCCGACTTCTCCCAGCGACCCGACCCCTTCGAGTAGAGTTTGACGCGCAGGCCGACGAGCGGCAAATCGCCTTCGTGTTCCTCCTCGAAGCGTTCGGCGAAACGCAGGATGTGGTCGAGTTCGCTCATCTTCTCGATGACGATCACGACGCGTTTACCGGCGCGCGCGCCGACGAAGGCCAGTTCGATAAACTCTTCGTCTTTGAAGCCGTTTAGAACCAGCAAACTGTCGGACGCCTGTTCGAGCGCGAGGGCGGCGTAAAGTTCTGCCTTCGACCCGGCCTCCAAACCGAAGTCGTAGCGCGTGCCCTCGCGCAGATACTCTTCGACAACCGCGCGCTGCTGGTTGACCTTCATCGGATAGACGCACATGTGCGTGCCCTGATACTCGAACTCGCGGATCGAGTTGCGGAAGGCGCGCTGGAGCTTGCGCACCTGTGCGGTGACGAGTTGGGGGAAGCGCAAGAGGACGGGTGTGGAGATGCCGCGTCGTTCGAGGTCGTCGATGATCTCTTTGAGGTCGGCGGAGGCTTTGGTGTCCGTGTCCGAGGGGTGGACGATGAGATTCCCTTTGCGGTTAATGCCGAAGTAGCCGGCTCCCCAGTTTTCGATGCCGTAGGTTTCGAGCGTCTGTTCAATAGCCGTGGTCAACGTCCGGTCTCCTGCCTCCCTTGTGTTCGTGTTGGGGCATCAAATGCGCGCCCGTCCGACTCACGCGCTGTCTCAGTGGGAATATTCATGGTTGGAAAACTTAAGGTCGCAGAGTAACAGAAAAACCGGGGACGGACAATAACTATTTTTGGCAAAAACCGTTCGCCCGCGCGGTTAAACGGGCGCACCAGAAAGGTTTAGGAGTCTCGTCCGGTCGCTGTTGAAAAGTGTGCCACAAAGTTTCTCGCGTGAAACCTTGACAGGCTTTGCGGCGCGTCTATAATGCGGACTTTTTTAGCGTCGCACGCAGTAGCCAAATGACGCCCGCTGTAAAGCATTTGCCAAACTTCTCAACAGTCGCCCGCACATTCCGCAGCAACCCGGCGGCCTGTCATCCCCACACTCCCTACACAACTCAGGAGACCACATGAACGCAAAAACGGCCTTGAAGTATGCCGAGGAGCAAGGAGCGAAGTTTCTCTCCGTCAGGTTCACCGACCTCGTCGGCGCATGGCATCATTTATCTTATCCCATTCACGAACTCGACGAAGGTTCGTTTGAGGACGGCTTCGGCTTCGACGCCTCTTCTTTGCGCGGCTGGGCTTCGATTCACGAATCGGACATGCTGCTCGTGCCCGACGCGGCGCGGATGTGGATGGATCCGTTCGCCGAAGAGCCGACGCTCTGCCTCATTGCCAACGCTGTCGATCCGATCACGAAAGAGGGTTACGGGCTAGACCCGCGCTCGGTTGCGCGGCGTGCCGAAAGTTACCTGCGTTTCACGGGCTTGGCCGACACCGTCTACTTCGGCCCGGAGGCCGAGTTCTTCATCTTCGACGGCGTGCGCTTCCACAACGACCAGTTCTCCGCCGGTTACACCCTAGAGTCCGACGAAGGCCACTGGGCTTCCGGGCGCGCGACGGACGCGAGCGGCCCGAATCAGGGTTATCGCATCCGTCCGAAAGAGGGCTACGTGCCCGTCCCGCCCACGGACACCCTGAGCGACCTGCGCGCCGAGATCAGCTTGATTCTGGAACGCTGCGGCATCACGGTCGAGTGTCATCATCACGAAGTCGCCACGGCCGGGCAGTGCGAGATAGATTTCCGCTACTCGACGATGTTGGGGACGGCCGACAACCTTCAAATCTTCAAGTACGTCGTGCGCAACACGGCCTACCAGTACGGTAAGACCGCGACCTTCATGCCGAAGCCGCTCTACGGTGACAACGGTTCGGGCATGCACTGCCACCAATCGCTCTGGAAAGGCGAGCAACCGCTCTTTGCGGGCGACGGCTACGCGGGTCTCTCCGAGATGGCGCGCTTCTACATCGGCGGCCTGCTCAGACACGCGGCGGCCATCGTCGCCTTCGCCGCGCCGACGACGAACAGCTACAAGCGGCTCGTCCCCGGCTTTGAAGCCCCGGTCAACCTCGCCTATTCGGCGCGCAACCGCTCGGCGGCCATACGCATCCCGATGTTCTCGACCAACCCGAAGTTGAAGCGTCTGGAGTTTCGTCCGCCCGACCCGTCGTGCAATCCTTATCTGGCCTTCTCGGCCATGCTGCTCGCCGGTCTCGACGGCGTGCAGAATCGCATCGATCCGGGCGAACCGCTCGACAAGGACATCTACGACCTTTCGCCCGAACAACTCAAAGACGTGCCCTCTCTGCCCGGCACGCTCGACGAAGCGCTCAACGCGCTCCAAGCCGACCACGACTTCCTGCTCAAAGGCGACGTGTTCACGCCGCAGTTGATCGACCGCTGGATCAGCTACAAACGCGAGAACGAGATCGCGCGCCTGCGGATGCGCCCGCACCCGCTCGAATTCTCGATGTACTACGACATCTAAAGCGGGCGACGACGCGCCGCAAATGTTTGCACGCGGAGTGAACGAACGAGAACGGGTTATTTCTCATTCGTCATTCCGCGTTCAACGTTTGTGGGCGACATCTGATATTGTGCCGGTACTAGATATTTTAGCGAACGCGTGGGCGGCAGTTTGTAAGGAGAAGTTGATATGCGCGAAGAAGCGGAGAGCGAAAGAGTAGAAATCAAACCGGCGAGATCGAGTAATTTGTTGCGGCGCGTCGGACTCTATGCCGCGCTGATGCTCGTCGCCTTCCTCGTTGGCTTCGTGCCGATGTGGCTCAAGGCGCGCGAGAGCGGCAACAATCTCGCGGCGACGGAGCGCACGCTCAGCGTCGCACGCTTGCAAAACTCGCTCGCCTCGGCCGCGCTCGACGCGCGCAGGGGCGAGTATGAACCGGCGCGACAGGCGGTGAGCCAGTTCTACACTTCCCTGCGGGCGGACATAGACAAAGGCGACGACTCAACTCTCACGCCCGCGCAGAGAGAGGCCGCGCAAGGGTTGTTCGCCGGGCGCGACGAGATCATCACGTTGCTCGCGCGCAGCGACCCGGCCGTCGCGGATCGGCTGTCCGACCTCTACGCCTCGTTTCGCAAGATCACGAACGGCTGAAACGTTACTCGAACGGCGCGCGCTCGTCGGGGCGCGTCGAGAATGTTGGCACTCGCGTCCGTTCTCAGTTGCCGACGGCGAACAGGTGGTGTTGAGTTCTCACGAACATCGTCCCGGCGGCGATGGCCGGAGTCGCCATCAACAGTTCGCCCATCGGATTGCGCGCCAGCAACTCGAACTTCGCCCCGGCCTTGACGACGAACATCTCGCCGTCCTCGCTCGATAAGTAAATCCGCCCGTCGGCCGCCACCGGCGACGCGCTGAAGCCCCCGCCCTGATGCGGCAGCCGCTCACGATAAACTTCCGCCCCCGTCCGCAAATCGTAGCAATCGAACACGCCCTGATTGGAGAGCACATAGAGATGGCCGCGATAGATGAGCGGGGTCGGCATGTAAGAGCCGCGCCCCTGCTTGCTCCACGCGACAGACTTGTTCGACGATTCTCCTTTCGCCAGCGTGATGTCGCCCGACGCGCCCGCGCGGATAACGAAGATCGGCGCTTCCGGTCGCCGCCCGCTCGCCACGACGATCAAGTCGCCGGAAAAGATGGGCGTCGGCGCGGTGATCTTGGAACTGCCGCCGAGACGCCACAACTCTCTGCCCGTCTGTGGATCGTAGCCGCGTATAAAGTTGGAAGCGTTGGTGATGATCTCGGCGCGTCCCGCGCCCGTGTAGACGGTCGGCGTGCCCCAAGATGGCAATTCTTCGCGCGGAGTTTTCCAGAGCGTCTTGCCGGTTTTGATGTCCGAGGCCAGCAGAAACGATCCCGTCTGCATGTCGCATTGCACGACCACGGTGTCCTTGTAAATGATGGGCGAACTGGCCGTCCCCCATTCGTAACTCGGAATGTCGTACGCGCCCGCGTTCAGGACGCCGAGGTCTTTCTTCCAGAGTTGACGACCCTGCATGTCGAACGCGTACAAGCCCTGCGAGCCGAAGAAGGCGACGACGTAACGCCCGTCGGTGGCCGGGGTCGCGTTGGCGTAAGTGGCCTTGACGTGTCGCCGCTCACGCGGCACGCCTTCGTAGGCCGTCCGCTCCCACAGCACTTTACCCGTCGCCCGGTCGAGCGCGAAGAGTTTCCACTGTTGGCTTGAGGTATCGTCCGAAGCGTCGCCGTCGCCGTAGAGGCCGTGGCGAAAGCTGCCGTCGCCGCGTGCGCTGCTGATGGCGGTCGTGACGAAGACGCGCGCGCCCCAGACGATGGGGCTGGAATGCGCCAGCCCCGGAATCCTCGTCTTCCATTTAATATGCTCGCCCTTCGGCGCGTTCCAACTCCGAGGCAAGTTCTGGCCGTCGGCGACGCCGGATGCGTCGCGCCCGCGGAATGAAGGCCACTCATCGCCGGGGCGCGACTTGGCGGAGAGGTTCGTCCCACACGTCGCGCACGCCGCACATAAGAGCAGCGCGATCAGGCGCGTGTTTATGTTCAACTTCATGGCCGGTTCTCCCGAAGGTCTGCGGAGGGCGGGTCAAACTTCGACGCGCGGCGCAATCGTCGCCCGCCGTTTCAAATAGTAGTTCCACAACAGGCGCGCGCCCAACGCACGCCACGGACGCCAAGCCTCGGCGATGGCCGTGAGTTCGAGAGGCGTGGGACGCGACGCGAGGCGTTTAACTTCATGCATCGCCACGGCGAGCGCGAGGTCTCCGGCAGGCCACGCGTCCGGCCTGCCGAGCGACATCAGCAGGTAGATGTCTGCCGTCCAAGAGCCGATCCCTTTCACACGCGTGAGCCTTGACTTCACTTCGGCGTCGTCCATCTCGCGGAACGCTTCGAGGTTTAGTTCGCCTCCGGCCACGGCCTCGGCCAGATGCCGCCCGTAGAGTGTCTTCTGGCGACTGAAGCCCGCGCCCTTGAGTTCGGCGTCGTCGAGCGCGAGGAAGCGTTCGGGCGTGAGCGGCGAGGCGAGCGACAGAAGACGCGTGAAGGCGGCTCTGGCCGAGGCGAGCGACACTTGCTGCTCGAGGATGATGTGAACGAGCGTCGGGAAACCCGGCTCACGAAACCACTCCGGCGGCCTGCCGAACTCCGCGAAGAGGCGCGCGAGGTCTCGGTCGCGCGCGGCCAGATAACGCAGCCCTTCGGCGTAAGACTTCGCATCTAAAATTTTCGGCTTGAGTTTACGGCGCAGCGCATCGCCTTTCTTCACGCGTCAATTCTTCTTCGCGCGTCAGCCCTTCTTCAACAGTGAAATTTGTCCGCCGTGATAGAGGTCGTGTTGCGCGACGCCGTGCAGCGTGACGTAGCAGGAGACGCCGCCGCCCGTCTCGCGGCTGCTCTCCGTGATGAGCACGTCGTCCAGCCGCGCGTCCGAGAGGCCGCCGACCGCCATCAACAACGCGTCGTGTCGCGCCTTCAACATCGCCAGCGTCTCCTGCCAACTCCGCTCGCTTGCGTCCGACACCTGCGGCCAGTCGCCCTCTTCCGGCAATCTCACGGCCTGACCTTCGAGCCTTTGGAGTACGGTTTTTTTCCAGCCGCCGATGTGCAGGACGATCTCCCAGATGCTGTGCGCCCGCACGAGCGGACGCGCCGCCGCACGCTCGGCCGTGACGCCCTCAAGCGTTTCGAGCAGTGAAGGGCCGCACCACGCGTCGCGGTAGAAGGCGCGCTGGAGTTGGTCTGCGAGCCGTTCGATCTCCGTCATTGCGTTCTCTCCGCCGGGCGCACGCCCTGTTCTTCTTCGATAACCTGATCCTCTTTCTTCGCGTCTTCCATCGCTTCCGGCTCTAACTCCTCCGCGCTCTTGTTCAATTTAATGAACACACCCCACGCCGCCAGCAGCACGCCCGCCGCGATGGCGATCCCTGCCGCCTGCGGCAAGTGCGCCGGGTCGTCGTGGAGGAACTGGAAGACGGCCACCAACGACTCGATTGACAGCGACACGATGACGACCACCATAAAGCGCGACAGGAAGCGACGCACACGCGTCGGCGCGCTCATCTGCGCTCCCCGCTGCACCTCTTCTTCGAGAATGGTCTGCCCCAACTCCAGCGCGGCCACCGCGATGGTCAACAACCCCACGCACTCCAACACCGAGTTGAAACGTTCTCTCAGCGGCATGTCCGAAGCGGGATTGATCCCCTGCCACAATTCCATCCCCGCGAACACCACGAGCGCGACGCCGCAGCACAGGAACAAAAAGATCACCGCCGCATACCCGGCCTCGAATATCCTCCGAATGATTTTCAACGCGCTCCCTTTCTCGCCCTGCGGCTGCCTTCGACTCCGGTAAATGAAAGCGCGCCCCCGTTCGGAGACGCGCCTTCAACCTCAATCTTCACTCCCTAAAAGTAGTAATCACGGAGCGACCCTTCAAACTCGATTGAGTCCGTCGGACATCACGGTCATAACTTCGAGAGTAATTTGTCATAGTCGGCGTGCGAGCCTATCCAGAACCAAACCATCGTGTCGTCGCTTTTCACTCCGAGCGCGCGCCAGCCAATCCCGACGCGCACTGAATAGATGGGTTCGCGTGTATGAACTTGCTTAAACTGTAAACTCGGATGTTGCGGATTCTGCTGCCATAATTGATATGCTTCGCGCGCTTTACGCTGAACATGCGGAGGCAATTCCGCGAAAGCCTCCCGGAATCTTTTCGTGACGTGTGAGATCACAAGACTTCTTCAAACGTTTTAGTCTTGCCGCTTTTGTATTCGTCCAAAGCTTCACCGGCCAGCCGCGCGAGTTTGTCTTGCGACTTCGCAAACGCATCATCCCATTTTTCTTCGGACACCAACTCGTCGAGCAGCATCCGTGCCAGCATGTCTTGTGCTTCCTGCGGAAGTTTGGATGCTTCGGCAAATGCTTTTTCCAATAGCTCTGTCATAGCGACACCTCACATCGAAATGGAGCGATTGTCTTCCGCGGGGCGGCGATAATCTTTGATGGCGACATTATACCGCAATCGAGAGCCGCTATGTCTCTCGCGTCGCTTTGTGTTCGCGCCCGCGCCGCAAGCGCGCGCATCATTCCGCAACGCGCCGCGCTTCGCGTTACAATCAATGCGCTTTGCGTAAGTTTGACGAAAAGATCGAATCGCTGGTGCGCGACTTGCCGGACGCGGAGGGCGCGCGCATGTTTTATGAACGGCTGGCGGCGGAGGATGCGCGCGCGGCGCAGAAACTCTTGCGCGACGAGGGGCTGCTGTCGGACGCGCTCGCGCTCGCGGCGTGGAGTCCGCTGCTAGGGACGACGCTCGCGCAGAACCCGGATTATTTGCACTGGCTCGCGCGCGAACGCGCCGACACGCACGTCAGGACGTCGGAAGAGTTGGGCGAATCGCTCGCGCGTTTTGCGTTGACGCATTCGCAGGTCGAGCCGCAAGTGCTGCTCGCGCGTTTCCGCCGGCGCGAGTTGCTGCGCATCTACCTGCGCGACGTGCGCCGCACGAACTCCATCGTCGAGACGACGGAAGAACTCTCGAACCTCGCAGACGCCGTGCTCGCCTACGCGCTCGATCTCGCCCGGCAGGAGTTGGACAACCGCCACGGCGCGCCGCTCTGCACGGACGCGCGCGGGCGCAAGACGACCGCCAGTTTCTGCATCGTCGCGCTCGGCAAACTCGGCTCGCGCGAACTCAACTACGCCTCCGACATAGACCTTCTCTTTCTCTATTCCGACGACGGCCACACGTCGGGCGCGGGCGAACGCGGCCGCACGACCAACCGCGAATACTTCAACCGCCTCGCCGAACGCGTGACGCGTATCGTCGGCCAGCAGTCGGGCGAGGGCGCGGCCTATCGCGTGGACTTGCGCCTGCGCCCGCACGGCCGCGACGGCGCGCTCAGTTGTTCGCTCGACGAAGCACTGCGTTATTACCGCACGGCGGCGCAGGCTTGGGAACTGCAAACGCTCATCAGGTCGCGCGCCGCCGCCGGCACGGCCGCGCTCTACACGCGCTTTGCCGGAGAGGTGCGCGCACGCGTCTACACGCACGCCGCTTCGGTCGAAGAAGCCTTGCGTAACGTGCGTCTCGCCAAGCAGAAGATCGACCGGCAGCACGCCAGCGGCGCGCGCGGCTTCAACGTCAAACTCGGTCGCGGCGGCATCCGCGAGATCGAGTTTATCGCGCAAGCTCTCCAACTCGCGCACGGCGCGGAGGACGCTTGGCTGCACGCACCGCACACGCTCATCAGCCTCGGCCGTCTCGCCGACCGACACCTGATCGCCGAGCGCGAGCGCACCGAACTCTCCGACGCCTACGCCTTCCTGCGCACGCTCGAACATCGCCTGCAAATGGAGCACGGGCTGCAAACACACTCCGTCCCCGTCGAAGAGGGGCGGCGCGCGCTCGTCGCGCGGCGGATGAATTTCATGGGACACGACGCGCTCGGCGAATTCAACCACGCGCTCGAACTTCACACCGCACGCGTGCGCGCCGCTTACGAACGCGTCTTCGATGCGAGCCGGGAGACCGCGCCCCCGCCAGCCACGAGCGCGGACGACGAAGCCGCGACTGCCGCCGCGACGCTTGCAACGATGACGGGCGAGAGCGCGGGCGACGTGTCGGGGACAAACGAGCCGGTCGCCGTCGTTGACGAAGCGAAGCAGCCCGCCGCCGTCGTCGTCGCCGTCGAAGCGGAAGCCGCGACGCCTGTTGACGTGAACCGCCGCGCCGCGCCGTTTCGCGAGGCGCGTCTCGAAGCCGTGACGGGCGAGCACGCGGACGACCTCGCGACGCTGGCCGCCGCGCAGGTCTTTGCGCCCCGCCTCATTTCCGATAGCGGCCATGTCAAACTCCACGCGCGCGAGACCGAGGCCGCCGCCGTGGAGCGCGTCGCGCGTCTCTTGAGCGATGCGGCGCGCGATTCGCTCAACGCACGACGCGCTCTCTCCTATGTCGCGCGCGTCGCCGCCTCGCTCGACAAGTCGAGCGAGGGCTTGGAACTCTCTGAGGAAAGTTTGCGCGCGCTCGTCTGTCTCTGCGGCGCGTCCGAATTCTTCGGCGAGATGATCGCGGGCAACCCCGCGTTGATCCCCGCGCTGCTCACAGGCAGAGACGACGTGCGCGAGCGTGATTACCGCGCGTTGCTGCGTCGAGAGATTGATCGCGAGTCAAGTTTTCGCGCGGAGTTGATCGCGCTGCGCCGCGCGTGGGCGCAACTGCTCGTCGAGACGGGCGCGCGCGACGTGAGCGGCGAGCTATCGCACGCAGAAGCGAACCAATTGCAAACCGAACTCGCCACGGCCAGCATCAACGCCGCCTACTTCATCGCGCGCCGCGAGATGGCGCGGCGTTACGGGAATCTCGCGGCCGGGCCGCGCCTCTCCGTCTTCGGCCTCGGACGCCTCGCGAGCGGCGGGATGGATTACGGCTCCGATCTCGATCTCGTGATCGTCTACGACTCGCAAGTGCCTTCGCCCGTCAGCGCGCTCACGCGCGACGAGGCTTACACGCGGCTCGTCGAATTGATGGTCTCGGCGCTGTCGAGTTTGACGCGCGCCGGGTATGTCTATCGCGTCGATCTGCGCCTGCGTCCCGACGGGAAAAACGGCGCGCTCGTGCGCAGCGCGGCGTCGTTCGTCGAATACCTGCGCACGCGCACGAACGTCTGGGAGTGGTTGGCTTACGTGAAACTGCGCGCCGTCGGCGGCGACCTCGAACTGGGGCGCGCGGCCGAGCGCGAGGCGCGATGCGCGATCCACGAAGCGGCGCGCGCGTCGGACGCCGAAGAGTTGCGGCAGGAGACGCGTCGCGTGCGCGAACGGCTCGAACGCGAGCGCGGCGCGGCGGGGCGGGGCGCGATTGACATCAAGTTCGGCGCGGGCGGCATGCTCGACGTGTACTTCGCCGCACGCTACCTGCAACTGCGCGACGACGTGCGCGACGAAGGCGCGGATCGCTCGACACGGACGACGCTCGCACGCCTCAAAGACGCAGGCTCGCTCGACGCCGACACCTACCGCACTCTCGCAGAAGGCTACGCCACCTTGCGCGCGCTCGACCATCACCTGCGGCTCATCGCCGGGCGTTCGTCGCGCCTGCCCTCCGCGCCCGATCACGTCGTCCTCAGAGACCTCGCACGCTCAATCGGGCACGACCCGGCCGACACGCTCACCGAAACTTTGCGCGCGCGCATGAATGACATTCGCGCCGCTTACGACCGCATCACGACACGCTAGGACTGAAGACGACGAGTAGAGAGGCGCAAAGTTTTTTCGTGGTAAGACTCCGTGGTTTTCGTCGGTATCGTTGAGACGGGTTCTCGCTTCCGTGTCACGCTCGGAGGGGCGCGCCGCCCGTCTCTTCATACCAGCAACGCACGCACCACAAATGGCGCGCGGCACGTTCTTCGAAGGGGAGGTCGGCGGAGGCGGGCAGGCGGCGCACTACTTCGCGCTCGGCCTCGTCCAGTTCGTCCCACGCGCGCAAGTGAGTAGCGCCGCAGCGTGGGCAACTTGAAGCAACACGGATCATCGAGCAAACATAAACTCGCCGGGGTAAATCGCGCAAGATTCGGGCTTCGATCAGGCGGCGCGGGCGTGTTCTGTCGTTCACGTCGTTTGCGAGCGTGCAACTTCACCTTCGGTTTGAGTGTCGCGACGAAGGCGGGTTAATATCGTCGCCGTCTTTATCAACATCTCTGAAAAACAGAAAGCTGCCTGACACATGATCCAGAATGGTCGCGTCCGCGCTCTCCTTCTGCTCGCCGCTCTCGTCGTCCTCTCGCTCTCCACCAACGCATTGGCGCAACGCGATGATTCGCGCTTCGACTTTTACGCGCGCGGCCCTTACCGCGAGAACGTGCCGCGCCCCCAGACCGTCACGCGCTTCGACGTGGGCGACTTCCACACCAACTATGCGACGATGGAGCGCGTCATCGAGCGTATCGCTTCGGCCGCGCCCGACCGCGTGCGCTTGACCGACATCGGCGAGACGAACGAGCACCGCATGATGCACCTGCTCGTCATCTCCGCGCCGGAAAATTTGCAGCGGCTCGACCAGATCAAAGCGAACGTCGCGCGCCTCGCCGACCCGCGCACGACCGGCGCGCAGGAGGCCGCACGTATCGCCGCCGAGATGCCGATCATCTCTTTCATGAGCTACACGATTCACGGCAACGAGTCGGCGTCGTTCGAGGCAATGATGCAGGTCGTCTATCAACTCGCCGCGTCGAACGAACCGGCGACGCTCGACATCCTGAAAAACTCCGTCGTGCTCGTCAACGTCTGCTCAAACCCCGACGGCCACGAGCGTTTCGTCACGTGGTACAACTCTTTCGGCACGGGCAACCCCGACCCGCTGGCGGGCGAGCACCGCGAGCCGTGGTCGATCTGGGGACGCGCCAATCATTACCGCTTCGATCTCAACCGCGACAACCTCGCCGCCACGCAGATCGAGACGCGCAACCTGCAACGCGCCTTCCTCGATTGGAATCCGCAAATCTTCGTGGATCATCACGGCCAGCCCTCGCAGTATTTCTTCCCGCCCGCCGCCTTGCCCGTCAACCCGAATCTGCCGCCCGCGCAAACCTCGCGCTGGCTCACGGAGTTTGGCCGCGCCAACGCCGCGCAGTTCGACGCGCGCAACTGGGATTATTACGTCCGCGACGTGTTCGATCTTTTCGGCCCCTTCTTTTGGGACTCTTGGCCTGCGCTGAACGGCGCGACCGGCATGACTTACGAAACGGACGGCGGCGGGACGAAAGGCTACGCGTGGCGGCGCGACGACGACACCATCGTCACCCTGCGCTCGGCCATCGCCAAGCACTTCGTCGCCTCGATGACGACGCTTGAGACGGCGGCGCGCAACCGCGAGGCGCGTCTGAGAGATTTCTACGAGTTCAAACAGAGCGCCATCGAAGAGGGGCGGCGTGAGGCGATGCGCCGCATAGTCATCGTCCCGGGGCGCGACCCGGCGCGCGCGGCCGATCTGGCCGACGTGCTCCTGCGTTCGGGGATCGAAGTGAGCGTGGCGAGCGAACCGTTTCGCTCGGCGAGCGCGCGCTCCCACATGGGCGGCGCAACGGCGACGGCCGGAACAGCGCGCACGTTTCCCGCAGGCTCATACGTCGTCGAACTCGCGCAGCCGCAGAAGCGGCTCGCCAAGGCTCTGCTCGAACCCGACACGGAACTCGACCCCGCATTCGTGCGCGAGCAACTCGCCCGGTTTGCGCGCAACCAGCGGCGCGGCGCGAGCGCGGCGAAAGAGGAATATGGTTTTTACGACGTGACGGCGTGGTCGCTGCCGCTCGTCTTCGGCGTCGAAGCCTATTGGACGGGCGACGCCCCTCCGGTTGCTTCCGTCGCGTTGCGCTCCGCGCCGCCCGCGCCGGAGACGACGGCCGACGCCCTGCGCGCCTCCGGCGAGAGATTGCTCTCGCGCCGTCTCGGCGTCTCGGCGCGCGCGTCTGTCGCCTACATCATTCCTTACGAGACGAACGGCGCGGCCTCGCTCGCCTACCGTTTGCTGCGCGAGAACTACAAACTCGCCGTCGCCACGCGCACCTTGAACGCGGGCGGGCGCGATTGGCCGCGCGGCACAATCGTCGTCCGCGTCTCGCGCAACCCCGACACCTTGCACGAGGCGATAGCGCGGCTCGCGCGCGAAGCGGGCGTCGAAGTCACGTCCGTTAATTCCGGCTTCATCGAGACGGGCGACACGAGCATCGGCTCGGAAGCGGTCGTCTCTCTGAAACGACCGCGCATCATCGTCGTCGCCGACGAACCCGTCAACCAGACGGGCTACGGCGCGATGTGGTGGACGTTCGAGCGTTACGGCGTAGACTTCACGCCGATGACCATTGCGAATCTCAGGCGCGCGAACCTCGACCAGTACAACGTCATCATCATGCCCGACGGCTCGGCGGGCGGTTACATGAGCGCGCTCACTGCTTCGGGCGTCGGCGTGCTGCGCTCGTGGGTGCAGCGCGGCGGCACGCTCGTCTGCGTCAAAGGCGCGGCGGTCTTCGCCGCCTTGAAGGAAGTGAACTTGACTTCCTCGCGCCTCGTCGGCAGCGACGACGACGAGCAGCGCGATCAAAAGACGCCCGACGACGCCGAAGCCAGAGCGACCCCAACCGCCAGCCCGACGCCCGCGACCCCCAAAGCCACGCAGCGCGAGCAACAGGCCACGGCGCGCACACGGCGGCAGGCCGCGCAGACCGCCACCGAGCAGCAGCGTGATGCGCAAGACCGCAGCGAGAAACTGGACGGCGCGCCGCCCGACCTGCCGCCCATCGCGTCGCCTTCGGCCAGACCGGGGCGCGTGCCCGAAGCCGTCCCCGGCGCGATCTTCCGCGCCACCGTGGATCGCTCGACGCCCCTGACCTACGGCTACGAAGACCCGCAGTTGCCCGTCCTGATCGACTCGGCCTACTTCTTCCGCCCGTCGAAAGAAGGCACGAACGCCATCGTCTTTACGGGTGAGGGGGATCAACCGCTGCGCATCGCCGGTTTCATCTGGCCGAACAACACGGAGCGGCTGCTGCGCGGCACGGCGCACGTCATCGAAGAACCGACGGGGCGCGGCCACGTCATCCTCTACGCGGAAGACCCGAACTATCGCGGCTTCTGGCGGGCAACCACGCGTCTGTTCTTCAATTCGTTTCTCTTCCAACCAACTTTTTGAGTAAATCGTGAATCGTAAATCGTGAATAGAGAAGAATTGTTTTAAACTATTCACGATTTACGATTCACCATTCACGGGGTTTTATTTGTGTTTCAGATCAAAGCGGCTTTCGAAGATAAACTAGAGATTAAGACCACGATTGAGCGTGCGCGCGCCTTCTTCGGCGACTGGCGCAACTTCGTGGAGTTGATGCCGGGCGTGGAGAGCATCCGCGAAGAGGCGGGCGGCGTGATGCGCTGGCTCATCCGCGCGGAAGTGCCGGTCATCGGTGCGATCCGGCAGGCGTTCGCCGTCGAGCAGACGCTCGACCACCCGCAGAGCATCGAGTGGTCGCCCGCCGCGCAGGAGCGGAGCAACTTTTTGCGCTACGCCGCGCAGTTCGAGGAACAGGGCACGCGCGTGCTGATCCGCATCGTGCAGCGCGTCGAGTTGCGCCGCCAGAAGGCGACCGAGTTGCATATGCTCGCCGGACTCGTGGGCGAGAACCGCCTCAGCGCGGAGATGCAGAAGGGCGTCAGCGAGATGATGCGCACCTTCCTCCAACGCGCGCGCACGCAACTGGAGCAGTAGTCAATAGTCAGTCATCAGTTGCCCGTGGTCAGTTGGACAAGACCGTCTCCGGCAACCTGTGCGGCGAGCGCCTGCAACTGCCGACTGACTGTTGACGACGGGCAAACTCTCCCTCATCCTGCCGCCGCCCCGTTTTATCTTCTTGCAAGGAAATAGATTATCAAGTAATCTGAAAATGGTTGACCTCCCCTCCGGGGACTTGCCTACATCTTCCGGTCAACATCCTCAGCCAGCATCACAGTTCTCCGGTTCAACAATGCCCGCCTCTCATCTTTGCGCGTGCGGGCGTCCGGCACGGGGAAGGGTAGTTTCACTTTAAAGTCGAAGCGAGTCTCAAGCGCAACCGCTCGCGAACGTCCGCGTGCGTCGCCTGAAGACCGAAAAGTTTCCCGACAGACGAGAGCCGCTTCCCGCCGCCCGCAAGTCCTTTCCGCTGCGGGGCAGAATTAGCCGGATGCGCCTTCTCAGCAACGACTATGAACTCATTCCCTCCCGCCATCGACCTCGCCGTCTTTCAAAGGTTGTGCGAAGTCAACACGCATCAATCATACGACCCGGCTAGCTACGCCGAAGCGCAGCGCACGCTTCTCACGCTGATGAGCAATTTGCCCGGCATGGCCTACTGCTGCCGCAACGACGAGCAATGGACGATGCTCTTTGTCAGCGAAGGCTGTCTGGAACTGACCGGCTATGCGCCCGCCGACCTGACCGGCAACCGGAAACTGGCTTACGCTCAATTGATTCATCCGGACGACCGCCAAAAGGTGTGGGACGAGGTGCAATCCGCGCTCGCGGCGAAGACCGGTTTTCGTCTCGTCTACCGGCTAATGACGGCCGCGCAGGTCGAGCGTTGGGTGTGGGAGCAGGGACACGGCATCTTCTCGGCCGAAGACGAACTCGTCGCCATCGAAGGCTTCGTCACCGACATCACCGACCGCGTGCAGGCGGAAGAGGCTCTGCGTTCGGCGGAGTTGAAGTATCGCTCGATCTTCGAGCAGGCCGTCCACGGCATCTATCGCTCGACGCCGGACGGAAAGTTTCTGGCCGCCAACCCGGCTATGGCCGTCATGCTCGGCTACTCTACGCCCGCCGAGTTGATCACGAGTTGCACCGACATCGCACGCGACTTTTACGCCGACGACGAGACGCGCGGCGCGCTCCAACGCCTGCTCGACGCACACGGCAAGGTGCAGGGCTTCGAGGCGCGTGTGTTTTGCAAAGACCGTCAAAACGTCATCTGGATGCGCGAGAACATCTACGCCGTGCGCGACGCGGCGGGCGCGCTCCTCTATTACGAGGGCAGCGTTGAGGACATCACGGCGGGCAAGCGCGCCGAAGAAAAACTCGCGCGCTCCGAAGAGCAGTACCGCGTCCTGTTCGAGAGCAACCCGAACCCGATGTGGGTCTATGACGCGGACACCTATGCCTATCTCGCCGTCAACAAGGCGGCGGTCAGGCACTACGGCTACACGCGCGAGGAATTTTTGGCGATGAGCATCCTCGACGTGCGCCCCCCGGAAAGCATTCCGGCCGTGCTCGAAAACATCGCCTCAAGCCCCGCGCCGCACCGCGACGCGGGCGAGTGGGAGCACTTGAAGAAGGACGGCACGCGGATTTTCGTCGAGATCAGTTCGCAACTGATCGACTTCGGCGGGCGCGCGGCGCGTCTCGTCTTGATCAACGACGTGACCGAGCGCAAACACGCCGAGGCGGCTCTGCGCGAATCCGAGGAACGCTACCGCGAGTTGTTCGAGAACGCGAACGACGTGATCTACACGACGGATCTGTCCGGCCGCTACGTCACCGTCAACCGCATGGTCGAGAAGATTTCGGGCTACACCTGCGACGAGATTCGCCACATGACTTTCGCGCAACTCATCGCGCCGGAATACTTGGAACTGTCGCGCCAGATGATGGCGCGCAAACTCGCCGGAGAGGAAGCCACCACTTTTTACGAAACCGAGATCGTGTCGAAAAGCGGCGAGCGCGTGCTGCTCGAAGTGAGTTCGCAGTTGATCTACGACGAGGGCGCGCCCGTCGGCGTGCAGGGCATCGCGCGCGACATTACCACGCGCAAGCGCGCCGAACGCGCCCTGCGCGAGTCCGAAGAGCGTTACCGCGAGTTGTTCGAGAACGCCAACGATCTGATCTACACGCACGATCTGGCGGGCGATTTCACCTCGCTCAACAAGACCGGGGAACGCATCACGGGTTACACGCGCGAAGAAGCCGCGTCGCTCAACATCGCGCAGATCATCGTGCCGGAACACCTCACCCTCGCGCGCGAGATGATGGCGCGCAAGAGCTTGGTTGACGAGGCGACCGTCTATGAAGTGGACATCATCGCCAAGGACGGGCGGCGCGTGCCGCTCGAAGTCAGCACGCGCCTCATCTACCGGAACGGGCGGCCGTGCGGCGTGCAGGGCATCGCGCGCGACATCGCCGAGCGCAAACACACGGAGGCGAAACTTCTCCACAACGCCTTTCACGACGCGCTCACAGGGCTTCCCAACCGCAATCTCTTCACGGATCACTTGCAGATGGCCGTCGAGCGCGCACGTCGTCACGACGATTTCGTCTTCGCCGTGCTGTTTTTAGACCTCGACCGTTTCAAGAACGTGAACGACAGTCTCGGCCACACGGTCGGCGACCAGTTGCTCGTCGCGCTCTCGCGCCGCCTGCAACACTGCCTGCGCCCGTGCGATGTCGTGGCGCGTCTCGGCGGCGACGAGTTCTCGATTTTGCTGAACGACATCGGCGCGCAGCCGTCAGAAGCCGTCGCGCTCGCCGAACGCGTGCAGCAGGAGTTGATGCAGCCGTTCAATCTCGGCGGCCACGAAGTGTTCACCACGGCGAGCATCGGCATCGCCCTGAGCACGACCGGGTATGAGACGCCGGAGGCCGTCCTGCGCGACGCGGACACTGTGATGTATCGCGCCAAGGCGCAGGGCAAAGCGCGCCACGAGGTGTTTGACCAGAACATGCACGCGCGCGTCGTCGCACTGCTGCGTCTGGAAAACGATCTGCGCCGCGCCGTCGAGCGCGACGAGTTGCGTCTGCAATACCAGCCGATAGTGTCGCTCGACACGGGGCGCATCTCCGGCTTCGAGGCGCTCGCGCGCTGGCAGCACCCGGAACTCGGTTTGATCCCGCCCGGCGATTTCATCCCCGTCGCGGAAGAGACCGGCGTGATCGTCGAACTCGGCCAATGGGTGATGGAAGAAGCGTGTCGGCAGATGCGCGTCTGGCAGTT
Source organism: Pyrinomonadaceae bacterium (assembly GCA_035940695.1). Classification (GTDB taxonomy): domain Bacteria; phylum Acidobacteriota; class Blastocatellia; order Pyrinomonadales; family Pyrinomonadaceae; genus JAIVJZ01. The sequence goes on from DASZEQ010000001.1 coordinate 23,648, forward strand.
GATCTCGCCGCAGCACAACCGTCTCAAACTGAGCGTCAATTTATCGAGCCGCCATTTCGTGCAGCCCGACCTCTACGAGCGCATCGTGGAGGTGCTCGCCGAGACCGGTCTTGCGCCCGCCGCGCTCCAACTCGAAATCACCGAGAGCGTCTTGATGGAGAACGCGCATAGCATCGTGCCGCTCCTCAGTCGCCTGCGCGAACTCGGCGTGGAACTGGCGATTGACGACTTCGGCACGGGCTACTCGTCGCTCAGTTATCTCTCGCGCCTGAAGCCGATCCACACGCTGAAAATCGACCGCTCGTTCATCAGCATGGGCGGCGACGACCACGAAAATTCCGAGATCGTGCGTACCATCATCATGCTCGCCAAGAACATGGGCAAGGTGGTGGTGGCCGAAGGAATCGAGACAGCCGAACAACTCTCTCGCCTCCGCACGCTCAATTGCGACTACGGCCAAGGCTATCTCTTCTCCCGCCCGCAAGACCCCTTCGAGATCGAACGCCGCCTGCGCCAAGGGCTGCATGCCGTCGTCTCCGCCCCGCTCACAGATAAACTGAGCGTGGCGTGAATAAAAAAGCAGTTAGCCGTCAGCCGCCAGCTTTCAGCATAAAGAATTGCTTTGGCTGAAAGCTGACGGCTGACGGCTAACTGCTGACGGCTATGCTAAAATAGCGGCATCATATTTTCACTGTGGAGAAAGTTCGCGCGATGGCAAACATCAAAATGTATACGACGACGTGGTGCTCCGACTGCCGCCGTGCCAAACGTTTCCTAAACGATAGTGGCATCGCTTACGAAGAGATCAACATCGAAGAACAGGACGGCGCAGCGGAACTCGTGATGCGGCTCAACGAAGGCAAGCGCAAAGTCCCGACCTTTGAAATTGACGGGCGTGCCTTCAATCTCTCGCCCTACGACGAGCGCAAACTGCGCGCGGAACTCGGTCTGGAATTGGCGGGGTAAACGGCGATGGCGGCGAACACGAAACGGATGGAAAGGGCGAAGCACCTGACGGGGCGCGCGGCGCGCTACGGGGGCTTGCGTATGGCGCGGCGACTCATCAAGCCGATCCCCATCGTCGGCACGGCCGTCGCACTCGGTTTCGCGGGCTACGAGATCAGGCGGAAGGGCTGGCGCAACGGACTCATCCACGTCGGCCTCGACGTTACGCCCGTCGTCGGCACGGTCAAAGACGTGATCGAACTTTTCACGGGTGACCTCCTTCCCGACAAGGATACGCGGAAGGGCTAAGTCCCGTCGCCGTCGCTGCTTTGGCCGCGAGCGAGGGGCGCGCTCATCGAGAAGTCAAAAACGCCGAGGGGCTGCTTCGATGTCGAAGCAGCCCCTCGGCGTTTTGCCGTGCGCCGCGCGCGTTTATTGAAGTGTGCCGTTCATGCTTCGCCCTTTGCGATCAAGGGCGGGCGTGCGTCGAAGGGCTGCGCCTGCTCGTAGGCGTGTGCGAAGCGAAAGAGTGTGGACTCGCTCCAATGCGCGCCGAGCAGTTGCATGCCGATGGGCAGGTTCGCTGTGGAGAGGCCGCAGGGGACGGAGACGCCGGGGATGCCCGCGAGGTTGGCCGTCACGGTGTAAACGTCGTTGAGATACATGGCGAGCGGGTCGTCCGTCTTTTCACCGAGGAGAAAGGCTGTGGTCGGCGTGGTCGGCGTGACGATCACGTCGCAACGCTCGAAGGCGCGTGCGAAGTCTTGTTTGAGCAGCGCGCGCACCTTTTGCGCTTTGAGATAATAGGCGTCGTAGTAGCCGGAGGAGAGCACGTATGTGCCGAGCATGATGCGGCGTTTGACCTCGACGCCGAAACCTTCCTCGCGCGTGCGCCGGTACATCTCGCGCAGGGTGCGCGACTCTTCGGCGCGGAAGCCGTAGCGCACGCCGTCGTAGCGCGCGAGGTTGGAAGAGGCTTCGGCCGTGGCGATGATGTAGTAGACCGCGATGGCGTACTTCGCGTGCGGCAGTTCCACGTCAACCACTTCTGCGCCGAGCGCGCGATAAGTTTCAATCGCGGCCAAGACGCTCGCGCGCACGTCCGCGTCCAGCCCCGCGCCGAACAACTCGCGCGGCACGCCGATGCGCGCGCCTTGCATGTCGCCCGTTAACTGCGAGACGTAATCGGGCACGGCCACGTCGGCGGTCGTCGCGTCGCGCGGGTCGCGCCCGGCGATGACCGAGAGCGTCAACGCGGCGTCCGTCGTGTTCGTGGCAAAGACGCCGATTTGATCGAGCGACGAGCCGAAGGCCGTCAGTCCGTAGCGCGAGACGCGCCCGTAGGTGGGCTTCACCCCGACGATGCCGCACAGCGATGCGGGCTGACGCACAGAGCCGCCCGTGTCCGACCCCAAAGCGATGGGCACGATGCGCGCCGCGACCGCCGCCGCCGAACCGCCCGACGAGCCTCCAGGGACGCGCTTCGTGTCCCAAGGGTTACGCACCACGCCGTAAGCCGAGTTCTCATTCGACGACCCCATCGCAAACTCGTCGCAGTTGGTCTTGCCGAGAATGATCGCGCCCGCATCGCGCAGGCGTTCGATGGCCGTGGCGTTGTAGGGCGGATAATAATCGCGGAGGATGGCCGAGCCGGACGAGGCTTGCAGCCCGCGCACGCAGATGTTGTCCTTGACGGCGACGGGCACAGAGTCGAGCGCGCGCGCCGGAGACGCGTCTCGCTCGGCGTCCAATTCGCCTGCCCGCGCGAGCGCGCCCGCGCGGTCGATTTGCAGAAACGCGCCGAGCGTCTCATTCAACTCTTCGGCCGCGCCGAGCGCGCGCTCCACCACGGCGCGCGCATCCAGTTCGCCTCCCGCGAAGCGCGTCTTGATCGTTTCGATGTTCATAAAATAGCGTTTAGCAGTTAGCCGTCAGCCATCACCCATCGGCTATCAGGCGTCAGGCATCAGCTACCAGCCAAGCCGCAGCGATCAGTTTTCATGATTTTGCTGACGGCTGATGGCTGACGGCTGATAGCTCTTATAAAACTTTAGGCACGCGGAAGTGTCCGGCGGCCGGGTCGGGCGCTTGGTCGAGCGCGAGCGTCTGGCCGAGCGAGGGCAGGGGCGCGTCTTCGCGCGCGGCATCGGTGCGCGCGCCTTCGTCCGTGAGTCCGCCGAGGGCGGGTTCGGCCGCGCTCGTGTCCAACTCGTTCAACTGCTCGACGTAAGTTACGATGGAAGCGATCTGCGGCGTCAAAGCCCTGCGTTCATCGTCCGTCAGTTCGAGTTGCGCGAGCGCGGCGATCTTTTCGATGTCTGATTCTGTGATAGGCATATGGTTTGACAGTGAGCAGCGAGCAGTGAGCAGTAAGTAATGATCAATTGTCTGCGCTTTTACTGCTCACTGCTTACTGTTCACTGCTCACTTACTTTTCTGTTGCGCGTCGATGTAGCTCCCGGCGGCGAGCAGGAAGCGTCGGCGTAAATCTTCGTCTTGGATCGCTCCGGCGGCATCGGCGAGTGGGCGCGAATTATGGAGCGCGCGTCGCTCTTGGGCGGCGCGGTCAAAGTCGAGTTGGCCGATGCGCGCGCGCTCGGCGCGGACGGTGGCCGCGTCAACGCGAAACTCGATGTAGGTGACGACGGCCTGACCGAGCAGCGAGTTCAGGCGAAAGATCAGTTGGCCGCTGATCTGTTCGAGTTGTTTCTGCCACGTCGTATCGGGCACGGCGACGACGAGCAATTTGCGATGCAGCCGGAACGGCACGGCCTGACCGCGCAGGGCTTCGCCCGCCACGCGACGCCAAGCTACCATCGCCGCCGCCTCGGCCACTTCCTCCGCGTCGCCCGCCGCGCGCAGCAGGTTGGGCAGTGCTCGGATCAAGTCGTCCATCTGTTCAGGCGCGAGTTTCGGATTAAAAAAGCCCGACTGGCAATGTCGGCCTAATGGTCTTAGAATTCATCATCCGCAATCCGCAATTCAAGAGGGGAGTGTAATGGAAGAACGGGGAGAGCCACAAGTAGCAGTTCCGCCGGGCGAGGCGGGAGAGTTTGAGTTGGAACGCTTGGTGCTGGCTTCGGCCAGCCCGCGCCGTGCGGAGATTTTGCGCGCCGTCGGGTGGCCGTTCGAGGTGACGGCGGCTGGCGTGGACGAGGCCGCGCGCGGCGGCGAAGAAGTGAGCGAATATGTGGAGCGTCTGGCGTGCGAGAAGGCGGAGGCGGTGGCGGAAGGACGCGCCTCCGGTCTCGTGCTCGGCGCGGATACGGTCGTCGCGGTCGGCGGGCAGGTGCTCGGCAAGCCCGCCGACGCGGAAGATGCGCGGCGAATGCTCAGGCTCTTGAGCGGCCGTTGGCACGACGTGTTGACCGGCGTTGCGCTCGTGCGCGCGGAGACCGGAGAGGTGCTCGTCTCGCACGAACTGACGCGCGTGCGTTTCGCGTCGCTGACAGACGACGAGATTGACTGGTACGTGGCGACGAATGAATCGGCGGACAAGGCGGGCGCGTACGCCGTGCAAGGTCGCGCCGCGCTTTTCATCGAAGAGATCGAGGGCGATTACTGGAACGTCGTCGGGTTGCCCGTGCGTCTGGTTTACAAGTTGGCCGAGGAGAGCCGCAGGTCGTAGCGTCTCGGCCTGAGGCGGATACTTTCTCTGTGCAACTATAAAGACTGCGGGGGCTGCTTCAATCCGAAGCAGCCCCCGCGTAGTTTGTCGCTCACGTCTGCCGCCGGGATGCGCGCGGGCGGAGCGAGACGTTAGAGCAATTTGTTGATGCGCGCGGAGAGGCGTTGGACGAGGTTGCCTTCGGGGTCGAGGCCGCCGATGGGGTCGCCGGAAATCTGGCCGTTCTTGTCGAAGATGACGAGCGCGGGCAGTTGGTTGCGGTCAACGCCCAAGCGTTTGAAGAGCACGCCGTCGGGGTCGCGCAGGACGGCGATCTTGAGTCCGTTCTTGCGCGCAAACGAGCGCAACTGATCGTCCGTCGCGAAATTCCTCGACTTCTGCGATTCCGAGTCGGTGCTCACCCAGTAGACTCTCAGATCACGGTCGCGGTATTCGTCGGCGAGCCGCTGGACGCCTTCGACCTGCGTGCGCGAGAGCGGCAGCCACGACGCGCCGAAGGCGAGGACGACCACGTCGCCGCGCAACTGCTCCGAGTTGATGCTGCCGCCGTCAACCGAGCGCAGCGAAAAGTCCAACGAGGTGTCTTGCGTGTTCACAGGCGCGGGCGCAACCGCGAACGCCTGCGCGAAGACGAGTAACGAGGAAAGCAACAAACCGGCGATGAAGCGGGGGGATTTGGTAAACATTCTTTTCTCCTTCTACATAGCGTCTCACGATTTCCGGCGGCGTCGGCGGGCTACATCAGTGTCGCCCGCTGGCGGCTGCGGGCCGTGCCTGTACGTGAAACGCTCCCGTACCGAAATAGTTAGATGTACGGTCAGAAAGAACAGTTGGATTGAAGGCGAACAACCAGCCCGTCCAAGTTTACCCTCAAGTGTGTGTGACAGGCGGCGGGACTCCGAAAATCTCTTCGTGCAGCGCGCGGTAATCTTCCCACGTATCCATGTCGCGCGCAACGAACGGGGAAGCTACGGGCAGGCGCAAAACCTCGCCCGCGTGCCGTGCGAAGAGGGCGCGCAAACCGCCCGCCTCGTCTAAATTCAGGAGCGACGCGCGGAGGCTCGCGCCGACCAACACGGGATGCCCGCCGCGCCCGCCCCACTCCGGCACGACGAGCCGCGCGCCCGTCCGCAGGTGCGCCGCGATAACTTCTCTGATCTCTACGGCCGACACCGCCGGGTGATCCGCGAGCGCGATCAACACCGCGCCCGCCGTCGCCGCCGCAGCAGCCGGGTCGCCCGTCGCTTCGCGCGCCGACAATTCTTCCACGCCCCGTGCAATCGAGACGCCCATCTCGCTCCCGACCTCTGCGTTCAAAGCGAAGCGGACGGGCAGGTGCGACAGCCGCGCGCGCAGTTCCGCCGCGCGATGGCCGACGACCACCACCAACTCGCCGACGCCCGCCGCGAGCAGATTGCTGATGCAGGTTTCGATGACGGTCTGCGCGCCGAAAGGCAGCAGGGGCTTGAACGCGCCCATGCGCCGCGAGCGTCCGGCGGCAAGCAGGACGGCGGCGACAGGGAAAGAATGAGAAATGAGGGATGAGGGATGAGCCAAAGGATCGTCTACGCTTCCGGCAGGCTTATCTTCATCCCTCATCCCCTATCTCTCATCCTTACTTCTTAGACTTGGGCGGGGTTTGCCAGAGCACGTTGACGAACTTCCACTTCCCGTCGTACTTGGCGAGGTGTATGTAGTCTATGCCCCAGACGGCGGTGAGTTTCGCGCTGGCGGTCTGGTCGGACACGTCGAAGATGACGACTTCCTTCGGCGCGTCCTTCGGCACGCGCCCGTTCTTGTTGTAAGTCTTGGCGAGATCGACGAGTTGCTGAAACGTCATCACGTCGGAACTGTAGGCCGTCTCGCCCCGCTTCACGAAGAAGCCGCGTTTCGCCAACTCCGGGTGAACGCTGCGTTCGATGCGCGAGGCATCAACCGTGTAGATGCCTTCGACGTAATCCAGCACGGCCTGTCTGACCGCTTCGCGCTCCGCGTCCGCGCCTTCTTGCGCGGCGACCGACGCGGGCAGCAACACGAGCGCGGCCATAACTAAAAATAACTTTTTCATTTGTGTCTCCGGAAATTCGAGATTGGCGAACTGCTGCAACCTTGAACGAACGCCGGGCGACAACGGTTTCCGAAAACTGACGCGCTTAAACGTCGCGCAACGCTTCGAGCGCGCGCGTGACGTAGATACGCGTCATCTGCTTGCGCCAGTTCATGATGAAATCAGTGTTGTCGAGCGGGCGCGCTTTGACGTAGCACGCTTCGGCGGCGGCCGCGATCCGTTCCGGGTCGAGCCGCGCGCCGACGAGCGTGGCCTCCGCCTCGCGCACCGCCATCGGCGCGGGCGCGATGCCCCCCAGAATCAGCTTCGCCGCCTTCACCGTGCCGTCCTCTTCCATGTCGAGCCGCACGGCCACGCCGAGCACCGGGAAGTCGAACGCGTCGCGCCGTCTGAGCTTGCGGTAGACTGCGCGCCAGCCGTTCAAAGGCGGCAAACTGATGTCGGTCAACAACTCGTCCGGCCGCTTGTGCAGGTAGTCTATGCCGTCGTCGTTGTACAAGCCTTCGGCCGACACTTCACGTTCGCCAAGCGTCGAGACGAGCCGCACGCGCGCCCCCAAGGCCACCATCAGCGGCACGAGGTCGGCCGACTGCACCGCCCAGCACTTCGACGATCCGGGCGCAACCCAGCACACGTCGCCGTCCTTCTTCATGCAGAAGTTGACGCCCTTGCGCCACTCGTAATTCTGGTCGTAATAATTGCAGCGCGTGTCGAGCAAAAGATTCCCCCCGACCGTCCCCATGTTGCGCAACACGGGCGTCGAAATTGTCCGCGCCGCCGCCGCCACCATCGGGTAGTCGCGATTGACGACCGGGTGCTCGCACAAATCCGTCAACGACACGCCCGCGCCGATTCTCACACCGCTCTTGCCGTCGCCCTCGATCCGGTTCAACTCCGCGATGCGCCCCACGGAGATGACCGTCTTCGGCGTCTGCTGTCGCCGCTTCATGTTCGGATACAAGTCCGTCCCGCCCGCCACGAACTGCCCCTGCGGCCCGGCGTCCGCCATCATGCGCGCCGCGTCCTTAATCTCTCTCGGCACGCGATATTCAAACTTCGGAAGTCTCATCATAACGGTATAAATTCCCCTTGCTCTTACGAATGAATCGCCACGCGCGGCCGTCTCGCGCCCGTCGCCGCCTCCGGTGGTGTCTTATGCCTTAGGCGCGCTTTCTATCTTTAATCTTCAATTCCGGGTGACGCGCGAGGAAGCCGCCGCGCTTCATCTTGTAGCGACCGGGCTTGAGCGTGGCCTCTTCATCAATTCCGGCTTCTAGGTCACGCCGGTAATCCTCTTCCGAGATTTCGATGGTCACGTCCTCGCCGTCATCTTCAACTATGGAGAAGGCGAATGGCCTATATGTTTTTGGTTCGCTCATAAATTTGTCGCTCCACCCGGTCAGCTTTCCGCGCTGAGATGATGCGGATTACATCGTTCAGGCGTTCCGCATAAATCACGTACAGTAGATGCCGACTTGACAGGCCGATGATGAAGAATCGGCTCTCTGTTTCTGAGTGTTCTGCATCGTAATCTTCCAGCCCGTTTGGGTCGTAAAAGACTTCCGTAGCTTCCCCGAAACTGACACCGTGCTTCGCTAAATTGGTCTGTGCCTTTGCATCATCCCATTCAAATCTCAATGCGATCCATCCTTATCATTTTACCGCACTCTTACGAATGAATCGCCACGCGCGGCCGTCTCGCGCCCGTCGCCGCCTCCGGCATGCGAACTTCTATTTGCCGGACTTCACGCCGCATCATGTTTGCGATGGTACAGCGGCATCATTTGATCCGAGCGCAATGCGACGAAGGCATAAGCCTCTCCGGTGTCGTCGCTAAATTCGACTTCATATGCTCCGTCTTTCCAGCGTTCGACCACCGTTCCGACTTCGCCGCGTCGCAGGCCGTGTTCGGGCATGTCCTCCGTCACGGCCACTACATCAAGGATTTTGATTTCATCCATCGCTTTACTTTCTTTTCACATAGCAACTCACAAGGCGCGGAATAGTTTCGCCCGTGTCGATAATCCAAGCCGTGCGAATCGTGGCTACGTCGCGTAAGCCCCGTGCTTCAAAGTCTACTGTGTAGCGTGTGCCGTGTGCATCTGTGCCTCTCTCGGCCGCTTCGTGCCGCAACACCGCTGCGAGAATCATCTGGCGTAACTTCTCGGCGTCGTCGGCCGCAAAGCCGAGCATTGCAGCCAACACGCGCGCCTTATGTTTACCTTCAGGGTGCGTCGGATTCAAGCTGTAGTCGCGCAGCTTGGCAACGTCCACGACTGCGCGATCAGCCTTCGGCAGCTTCAACGTCGCACCTCAAACAACTCATCAAGAGTGAATCGCCACGCGCGGCATCTCGCGCCCGTCGCCGCCTTCGGCGGGCGTGGCGACTTTGAGCGGTTCAGGCCATTCGACGGTGGGCACGCCTTTGGGGCCGAAGCGCGCGGGCTTGCCCTGTGCCTTGGCGCGCAGCGCGGCGAGCACTTTTTCGGGTGTGATCGGCACTTCGTCCACGCGCACGCCGACGGCGTCGTAGACGGCGTTGGCGACCGCCGGCATGACGGGCAGAAGCGGCCCCTGTCCGACCTCTTTCGCGCCGAAAGGGCCGTTCGGGTCGGCGTCTTCGATGAGGTAGGTCTTCACGTCGCACATCTCGTGCGTGGTCGGACTCTTATATTCGAGCAGCGACGGAAATTTGTGGACGACGTTGCGATTGGCGCGATAAGTCATCTCTTCCATGAGCGCCTCGCCGAGTCCCATGTAGACGCCGCCTTCGACCTGTCCCATGACGAGCATCGGGTTGATCGACTGGCCGATGTCGTGGCCGATCCAGACGCGCTCGACGCGCACCATGCCCGTCTCCGCGTCAACGTCAACTTCGGCGATGGCGGCCGAGTAGCTGTAAGCGGGCGAGGGGCCGACGCCCGCGCCCTTGAACTTGCCCGGCGAACGCGGCGGCGTGTAAGAGCCGACCGTCCCGATTGTGCCGAACTTCGATTCGGCCAGCACGACCGCCTCTGCGAAGGCGACGCCGACTTCGGGGTTCTCCACGTCGAAGACGCGATGGTCTGCGAACGAGAGATTCTCTACGGGCAGCGAAAGTTTTTCGGCGACGGCGAGACTCAGCAGTTCGCGCGCGCGTTCGGCGGCTTGGAGCGCGGCGTTGCCGGTCATCAGCGTGACGCGGCTCGAATAGCTGCCGAGATCGACGGGCGTGAGGTCTGTGTCGGCCGTGAGGACGCGGATGTCGAACGGGTCTATGCCGAGGACTTCGGCGACGATGTAGGCGAGGATGGAATCCGAGCCTTGCCCGATGTCGGTCGAGCCGCATTGGACGCGCACGCCGCCCTGCCGGTCGAGTCCGAGTTGGACGCCGGAGTGCGGCATGTTGTTCCAGTAGATCGGCAGCCCCGCGCCGCAGATGTAGCTGCTGCACGCGATCCCGACGCCCTTGCCGTAAGGCAGTTGGCGAAACTTGTTCTTCCAGTCCGACCCGGCGACGATCTTTTCGATGCACTTACCCAAACCCATGCTGCCGATGCGCAGATAGTTGGCCGTCAGCGAATAGGGTTTGACGAGATGTTGCAAGCGCATCTCGGCCGGGTCGAGTTTCAGATCGTCCGCGATCTTGTCGAGTTGGACTTCGAGGCCGAAGCGCGGTTGCGGCGTGCCGTGGCCGCGCTTGGGGCCGCAGGGCGGCTTGTTGGTGAAGGCGCGCAGGCCGCGAAAGCGATAGCGCGGCACTTCGTAAGTGACGGTTTGCAGCGCGCCCGTGTAGAAGGTGGAGGCGACGCCGTAAGAGCCGTACGCGCCGCCGTCGAGGAACGTCTGAAAATCCATCGCCGTGATCGAGCCGTCTCGTTTAACGCCCGTCTTGACGTGCATCAGGACGGGGTGACGGCCGCGATGGCAGTAGAAAACTTCCTCGCGCGTCAGAGTGATCTTCACGGGGCGGCCGGTGATCTGCGAGAGCTTGCAGACGGCGACTTCGTGGTTGAACGGGTCGCTCTTGCCGCCGAAGCCGCCGCCGTTCGGCGTGGCGATGACGCGTATGTGCGCGGCGGGCAAGCCTAAAACTTTGGTGAGCGCGCGATGGACGTAGTGCGGCGTCTGTGTGCTGCTCCACAGCGTGAGCTTGTTGTCGGGGTCGAAATGCGCGACCGAAGCGTGCTGCTCCATCGGGAGGTGCGTGTTGCCCTCGTAGAAAAAGGTGTCTTCGCGGATGTGGTCGGCGGCGGCGAAGCCTTCGTCGAGGTCTCCGAATTCGAGATGAACTTTCTTGTGCACGTTGCCGCTCTCGCCGTAGTCCTGCACGCGCGGCTCGTCGATCATCACGGCCTCTTCGATGCTCGTGATCGTCTGGAGTTTCTCATACTCGACTTCGATCAAGTTGATCGCCTCGAAGGCCGTGTCCTCATCGACGGCGGCGACGGCGGCCACGGGGTCGCCGATGTAGCGCACGCGGTCGATGCACAGGGCGTGCTCGTCCTGACTGACGGGCAGGATACCGTAGGTCGTCGGTAAATCTTCGCCCGTGATGACGGCATGGACACCCGGCAGAGCGCGCGCCTTCGACGTGTCGATCTTCAAGATGCGCGCGTGCGGCTCGTGCGCGCGCAGGAGTTTGGCAAAGAGCATGCGCGGCAGCACGATGTCGTCGGCAAACTTCGTCTGCCCCGTGCATTTCGCACGCGCGTCAACCTTGCGAAAAGGCTTGCCGACGACTTTTAAATCTTTCTTGCCCGCGCCGTTTGCGCCCTTGTTGTGGTGTCCGTTGTCGCTGGTCATTTATTTGATTGCTTCGTTGTCGTATTCGTTAGTCGAGGCCGTAGACGGCTTCGCGCGGCAGTTCCAACTCTTCGCCGCGCATGCGCGCCGCGGCGAGTTCGACCGCTTCGTAAATTTTGATGTAGCCCGTGCAGCGGCAGAGATTGCCGGAGAGTGCTTCCTTGATCTCGGCGCGCGTCGGGCGCGGATTGACGGCGAGCAATTCTTTGGCGACGAGCAGGAAGCCGGGCGTGCAGTAGCCGCACTGCGCCGCGCCCGTGTCCGCGAAAGTTTCCTGCAAAGGATGCAGACCCGCAGGGGTAGCCATGCCTTCGACCGTCTCGACGCTGCGGCCTTCGGCGTCCAAGCCGAGCACGAGGCAGGACAAGACGGAGCGGCCGTTGACGAGCACGGCGCATGTGCCGCACTCGCCGAGTTCGCAGCCGTGTTTCGTGCCCATCAAATTCAGGTCTTCACGCAGGACTTCGAGCAGGGTCTTGTGCGGCGCGAAGGCCACCTCGACCGCCTCGCCGTTCAAAGTGAATTCGATATGAGTTTTCTGTTTTGTTCGTTCCGGCATCCCCTTGATTCTATATGAAGACGCGGGCGGGACTGAAATGGAGACGACAAAAGAGCGTGAATCGTGAATCGTAAATCGTGAATAGATGAAAATCTGTTCTTTCTATTCACGATTTACGATCCACGATTCACGGCTTTGATTAGGGCATGACGAGTTGGCCGGTCTTGCTGGTCTTGTTGAGGACGATGTTGTCTATGAGGCGGGTCTTGCCGAGGCGCGCGGCGACGGCGATGAGGACGGGGCGGTCGTCGAGGCGGTCAAGTCGCTCCAGAGTGTCGGCGTCATTGACGCTGACATACTCGATCTGCGCGCGCGGCTCGGCCTCGATGTCGGCGCGGACGATGTCGGAGAGTTTTTTGCCGTTGCGCTCGCCCTCGGAATAAGCGGCCTCAGCGTGCGAGAGCGCGCGATAGATGACGGCGGCGGCGCGTTTGTCTTCCGCGTCGAGATAGGCGTTGCGCGACGAGAGCGCGAGGCCGGAGTCTTCGCGCACGGTCGGGAGAATGACGATCTCCGTGTCGAAGGCCAGATCGCGCACGAGGCGTTTGACGACGAGCGTTTGCTGCGCGTCCTTCTGGCCGAAGTAGGCGAAGTCCGGGCGGACGATGTTAAAGAGGATGGTCAGGACGGTGGAAACGCCGCGAAAGTGGCCGGGGCGCGCCGCGCCTTCGAGTTGCTCGGAGAGGCGTTCGACCTCGACGTAAGTGGAAAAACCTTTCGGGTAAATTTCCTCTGCGGGCGGCGCGAAGATGTAATCCACGTTGTAGTCGGAGAGCGCCATCGTGTCTTTCGTCAGGTCGCGCGGGTAGCTGGTGAAGTCTTCATGCGGCGCAAACTGTTTTGGGTTGACGAAGACCGACACGATCACCACGTCGCACATGCGCCGCGCCTCGCGCACGAGACTGAGGTGTCCCTCGTGCAGCGCGCCCATCGTCGGCACCAGCCCGATGGTCTTATCCAACTCGCGCCGCACCTTGCGCGACACGGAACTCATGCGTTGACGACGATTGATGATTTCCATAAGAACAGTAAGCAGTAAGCAGTGAGCAGTAAGCAGGAAACAGTTTCGACTGCTCGCTGCTTACTGCTCACTGCTCACGTTTCTTTAAGGTTGCTCGATCTCCGCATCGCCGCCGACGATGGGCGCGGCTTCGAGTTCGGCGGCGGCTTCGCGCGGCAGCGGGTAGGATTCGTTCTCCGCCGGGTATGCGCCCGCGCGCACGTCTTCGGCGAAGCGGCTGATGGCCTCGGTCATCTGCGCGCGCAGGTCTGCGTACTGGCGGACGAAGCGCGGGCGCGTCGGGCTGAACGAGAGGCCGAGCAGGTCGTGTATGACGAGGACTTGCGCGTCGCAGTGCTCGCCCGCGCCGATGCCGATGGTCGGGATCGAGACGCTCGCCGTAACGACGCGCGCGATCTCGCGCGGCACGACTTCGAGGACGAGCGCGAACGCGCCCGCCCGTTCGAGCGCGCGTGCGTCTTCGACCAAAGCGCGCGCCGCTTCGGCCGTCTTGCCTTGCAGGCGGAAGCCGCCGAGCTTGTTGACCGACTGCGGCGTCAAACCGATGTGCCCCATCACGGGAATCTCTTCGGCGACGAGGCGACCGACCACTTCGACGCGCGCTCTGCCGCCTTCGAGTTTGACGGCCTCCGCGCCGCCCTCTTTGACGAGACGCAGCGCGGCGCGCACGGCATCGTCCGCGCCCGTATGGTAAGAGCCGTAGGGCATGTCGGCGACGAGCAGGGCGCGTTCCACGCCACGGCGCACGGCGCGCGTGTGCCTGACCATCTCGTCGAGCGTGACGGGGACGGTCGTGTCGTAGCCGAGCACGACGTTGCCGACGGAGTCGCCGACGAGGATGATGTCCGTGCCCGCCTCGTCAACGATGCGTGCGGTCGGGTAGTCGTAGGCCGTCAGGCAGACGAGCTTCTCGCCGCGCTCTTTGCTCGCGCGCAGCGAGGGAACCGTCACTTTTTCAGGACGCTGCTGTTTGAGATATGCCATTGGTGGTCGTGGTCACTTGTGTTCGGGTCGTCTTCTTCCGAGGATGGCGAATTATAGGCGAGCATGCCGCGCGGTCGCAAACCGACTTTCGCCGCCGCGTCTGTTCGCCCCCTTCCGGAGCGTGTGGACTATCTGCTTTTCGATCCGGCATGTCAATTGAAAATTTCACTTTCGGACGTGCCCGCCGCCCGCGCCCGGCGGAGTCCAACGCTCGACTACGCAAGCATCCGAAAGTTCGGACAACAGCGCGGCGAAACTCCGGCCGAGAATTGGATGCGTCGCGTCCGGCGCGAGTTCACAGAGCGGCGCGAGGACGAAGCGGCGCAGGTGCAGGCGCGGGTGCGGGAGCGTGAGATATTCCGTCGCGGCGCGCGCGTCGCCATAGAGCAGGAGGTCGAGGTCGATGGTGCGCGGGGCGAGCGGCGCATCGCGGCGGCGTCCGAGTCCGTATTCGATGCGGAGCAAGCGCGCGAGAAGTTGTTCGGGCGTCGGCGGCGCGGGCTGTGCTCCGGCGTCGAACGCGAGTTCCGCGACCATGTTCAGAAAGAGCGGCTGCGCGGACGCGACGCCGACGGGTTCGGTTTCGTAGACGGACGAGAGGCGCGCGACGCGCAGGTTTGCGTCGAGCAGACCGCGCAGGGCGAGCAGTAGATTCCCGGCGCGGTCGCCGAGGTTAGAGCCGAGTCCGACGTAGGCGTTGAAGGTCGCGTGCATCAACGAAGCGAGAAGTTGTAGGAGAGTCGGCCGGAAACTTTCACCGGCTGGCCGGAGAGCCGCGTGGGAGAGAAACGAGCCTTGCGCGCCGCTTCAACCGCCGCCTCGCGCAGTTCGACAGGGCCGCTGACGGCCTCCGCCTTGAGGACTCTGCCTTCCTCGTCAATCGTGACGGCCACTTCCACCACACCCGACACGCCCGCCGCTCTGGCGTCCGCAGGATAACGCGGCGAAGGTTTCGAGATGACCTTGCCGTTGATGACGCTGCCGCTGACGGGCACGCGCGGCGAATTTTGCGGCGTGCGGCCGGACGCCCCGCGCCCTCCGGCGATGACGGCGGGCGGCACGGGCGCGAGCGTGAACGAGTTGAGAAACTTGTCGGCCGTCGCCTCGTAAAAACGGCGTTGGTCGTCGGGCGCGTCCTGTTCTGGCGGCGTCGTGATCATGACTTGGTAGATTCGGAAGCCTGCCGCATAGATCTTCAAGCGCATGATGGAACTGTCGGGCAGGCGCAACGTGAAGAAAAGACCCGGATTGCCGTCGAGCGTGATCTCGCTCTGTCGCAGCGGCGCAGCCCCGGACATCTCTATCACCCGCTGCACGGAAGCGGCGAGCATCTTGCGCGTCGGTTCGGGGTTCATGTCGCGCGCCACAAGGTTATCGAAATACATCACGGCATAGGCCGCGAGTTCCTGTAGTTTGAAGACGTGGGCGACGACATCGCGCCTTTCGCTTTTGGCTTGCCGGGTCTCTTCCTGCGGCACGCCGGGAAACAGGACGCTGAAACGTCCCGCGTCGGACTTGTACTCTTTCCACGCCGCCGGGTCGTACTCGGCGGACGGGCGAGTAGTAGCGACGATGCCGGTGGCGGCCGTCTGCTTCGTCTTCTCCGGCTTCTGCTTCTCCGCCTCTTGCGCGAATCCGGCGACGGAGAACAGGACGAGGACGAGGAACGGCGACGAGATGCGAATAAGGTTTGACAAAACCGTGTGTCCTTCCATTACAAGACGAACCATGTTTGAATCGCGCGGCGGCGAGCTATCTATACGCCTGCGGGCGCGGTGCAGTATATCGCTTCGACGCACGAACCGGCACGCGCTTGGAGCGGACGACGCGGAAGGAGACTGATGACGGCTGATTTGAACACGGCGCAACTGCGCGCGCTCGCGTGGTTGAAGTGGCGTCTGTTCATCAACGCGATGCGCTCGAAGCGCGGCGCGGCGAACCGCGCGGCGTCCGCGCTGGGGACGCTCTTTGCGCTCGCGTTCTCGTTGATGCTCGCCGCCGGTTTGGGCGCGGGCGCGTACTTCGTCGTGCATAACCGGAACGGAGGCGGTCGCTCGTCGCGCTTCCCGCCCGACCTCGCGACGGGCGCGAGCGTAGAGTCTCTGTTCCTGCTGTTCGGGATGGCCTCGATGATCTATCTCGTGTGGGCGACCGCGCCCTTGAGTTTCGGCGGCGGCAATCAATTCGATCCGGGGCGGTTGCTGCTCTACCCCGTCAGCCTGCGTAAACTCTTCGCCCTCGATCTGTTGAGCGAGTTGACGAGTCTCGCCTCGATCTTCGCCGCGCCCGCGATCTTCGCCGTCTCGCTCGGCGCGGGGCTGGCTCATGGCCGGGTTGGCGGCGCGCTCGTCGTCGCCGTCTGCGCGACGCTGTTCGGGATGTCGCTCGCGAAACTGCTCTCGACGTGTCTCGACGCATTGATGCGTGCGCGGCGTGCGCGCGGCGAGGCTCTGCTGGCCGCCCTCGGCGTCGTGGGCGCGCTCTCCGGCCTCGTGCTCGGACAGAGCGACCGCCTCTTCGCGCACTTCGGTCGTTTCCCCTCCGCCTTGCGCCTGACGCCGATGGGCGCGATGGCCGCCGCGCTCGCGGGCGCCGCGGGCGCAAACGCCAACTACCTGCTCTCGCTCTCGGTGCTTCTGGCCTACACCTTCGTTACGACGTTTGCCACTTACAAGATCGCGAGACGCGCGCTTGAGGGAAACGGCGGCCGTCGGCGTCGCGGCGGCGGCAGCGCGCGTGCGGCGGTGCGCGTCGAAGCCGTGGGCGCGGGGGCGAAGCCGTGGGGATGGCGTCTGCCGTTCGGGTCGGAAGCGTTGTCGAGCGTGTTTGAGAAGGAGTTGCGCTACGCCATGCGTAACGCGCAGTTGCGGACAATGGCGGCGATGCCCGTCATCATGACGCTCTCGTTCAAGTTGATCGGCTCGCGTCGCGGCGGCGGCTTCGGCGGGCGGGGCGAGGCGGCGGGCGCTGGGTTCTTCGCGAACGTCGCACCCTACACGGAAGGCACGGGCGCGGCCTTGAGCGTGCTCTACGTCTTCCTCATCATGTCCGCGCTGTCGGCCAATCTGTTCGGCTACGAGGCGGGCGGGATGCGCGCCTACGTGCTCGCGCCCGTCGCGCGGCGCACGATTCTGGCGGGAAAGAACCTCGCGATCTTAATCGTCTCGTTCGTCATCGCCGTTGCGGTCGTCGCGTTCAACGCGCTGCTCAACCGCGACCTGACGCCGCGCGCCCTCCTGTTCACTACGCTCTGCTTCGTCTTCTTCGCGGCGACGGCCGCAACGGTCGGCAATCTCTTCTCGCTTCGTTTCCCGAAGCGTCTGGAGTTCGGCAAGCGCATGAACGCGTCGGGCGTGGCGGGGTTGCTGCTGCTTCCGGTCTTCTTATGTATCGCGCTCGCGCCCGCGCTCGCCGTGCTCGGCGGTTACGTCGCAGAGAGCCTCCTGATCGAATATGTTATACTCGCCCTGTTCGCCATCGCCGCTGTGGCCGTCTATTTTCTGTCGCTCGGGCGACAGGGGCGACTGCTCGCCGAACGCGAACTTGACATACTCGAAGCAGTGACCGGGCGCGGCGACGACTGAACCCGACCGCGCTTCGTGAGAGCATATTGATTCCAGAGGTGTCGCGCGGCACATTTATCGTTTCATTCGCGCGCGGCATCCGGGCGGGCTAATCCAACGGTGGAGCGTCCCCGTCCAGACACAAATGGCACGCAGAAAATACCGCAGCACCCAGCCCGTCACGGAACGCTCTTTTCTGGAGTATCTTTCCACGCCCGCCCTGCAAACTTCCCGCATCGAACTGCTGCGGCTCGTGCGCGGCGGCGAAGACACTTATCTCGAACTCAAAGTCAAACTCTCGAACCCGGAGAAGATCGCGCAAGGCATCTGCGCGCTCGCCAACACGGGCGGCGGCGTGATGGTCTTTGGCGTCAGCGACCAACTCCGCGTCGAAGGCGTGGACGACCCCGAAGACGTACGCGACGAACTCGTCCGCATCTGCCGCGAACAAATCTCGCCGCAACTCGTCCCTTATATCGATCTCATCGCCTTCGACAACGGGCGGCGCGTCGTCGCCGTGGAGATCGAAGGCAAACGCCGCCCGTATCAAACGCGCGACGGGCGTTACTTCATCCGTATCGGCGCGGACAAGCGCGAAGCCTCACGCGAAGAACTCTCCGCGCTGCTCGATGAGGCTCGCCCCTTTCGCTACGAGAACGTCGCCGTGACGGGCGCGAGCGACGCCGACATCGACGAGGCGCACCTGTGGAGTTTCGTCCGCGAGTTCTCCGGCGATGCCTTCGACACGAACGCGAACGCGCCCGATTACCCGACGGCCGACGTGTTGAAACGCGACCTCCTGCTCGCCGCAGGCAACATGGACGTGGTCGTGCCCACGGTCGCCGGTCTGCTTCTCTTCGGGCGCGACGAGCGCGTCGCCGAACTTCTCCCGCGCTCCACCGTCACGGCCATCCGCTACGCCGGAGACACCGTCGAGGCGGCGGAGATCGAGCGCGTGGTCTTGAAAGGAAATTTGCACACGCTCTACGAATCGTCGTTGCGCTTTATCACGCGCTACTGCGATCTGTTGGACGCGCGACCGCGCCCGCGACAGACGCAGGCGGGCGCGGGCGTGCCCGAAGACGCCCCCGTCGCGGCGCGCGCCAACTACGACCGCGCGGCCGTGCGCGAAGCTGTCGCCAACGCCCTCGCGCACCGCGACCTAGCCCTACGCGATCACACGACGCGGCTGCTCGTCTTCGATCATTCGATTGAAATTTTGAACCCGCGCCGCACCTTAGGTTTCGCGCCGCCCGCGCAAAAGGCCATCCGTTACGGCGTGCCGCAGCAACTCAATCCGCAACTCGCGGCCATCTTCCGCAGCCCCGCCTACGGCCTCGACCTCGCGCGCGGCGGCCTGCCCATGCTCCTGCGCCGCGCGCGTCTCTTCTCCGGCCGTCGCGCCGACATCAACGCCTTCAACGACGAGTTTCGCCTGCGGCTGTACGGCGTTTGAAAGGGTTTCAAGTTTCAAGTTTCAGGTTTCAGGTTAAAGAAGTTCGGGTTAAAGAAAGAGGACTCAGGTTTGTCGGCGCAAACCTGAGTCCTCTTTTTCGTCTTTAACTTGAAACCTGAAACTTGAAACCCGCCGTTACGCTTTCGGAGCGTTGTAGAACTTGCGGTGCTGCACTTCGAATTCTTTTTCGTCGTAGACGCCGTCGCCGTTGATGTCAACTTTGACGACGATCTTGTGCTGCTTGCCGTCGCGGCGGTCGCCGGGGTTGTAGCCGAGGCTGTACTGGCTGCGCATGAGCGCGTTGATGGAGGCGAGCGTGGAGCGGAGTTCGCCCTCGAAGGTGACGGGGAAGTATGCGCCGCCGGTCTCCTTGGCGAAGGTGCTGAGCGTGTTCTGCGCCTGAATGAGCGTGAGGCGTCCGGGGAAGCCGTTGAGCGTGTCGGTCGCGTCCATCTGGTCGCTGTATTTTTTGTAGAAGAGGTTGCCCGTGCCGATGATGTAGATGGGCACGCCCGCGTTCTGCGCGATCTTGCGCGCCTGATCGTAGTTGGTCTTGCTGAACGTGTCGATGCCCGTGGCGATAAGGAAGACGGCGCGGCGGCGGCCTTCGACGCTGGCGAGGCCGGTATAGTCGGACTTCTCCGGCTGGTTGTCTTCGAGCACGACGGAATCCGCGCGGCCGCCGACGAGCGTGAGTTTCAACGCGTCGAAAAGATTGGTTTCACGGAAGGCCGGGCGGTTGCGGACGAGCAGGTTGATCACTTCGTTGACGCGGCGCGGGTCGTTCGTAAAATCGGTGAGCGGCGTCGGGCGCATGTCGTAGGCGATGACGGAAATGTAGTCGCCGCGCTGCACGGCGTCCTGCATGAAGAGCGCGGCGGGCGCGATCAATTCGCGCCGCCCGTCTTCGTAGCCGCCGCTGCCGTAGGCGGAGAGCGCCTGCGCGAGCTTGCTGTATTCGATGACGACGGCGACGTTGAGTTTCGCTTCCGGCGTGGCGAAGTTCGTGATCTGCTGCTGCACGCCGTCCTCGAAGACGGCAAAGTTCGCCTGTTTCAAGTTGCCGACGATCTGCTTGCTCTTTTTGTGGATGACGACCGTTTCGATGTTGACGAGGTTGGTGATGACCTTCACGACCTCGGCGTCCTGCGGCGTGTTGATGACCTCTTTGGGAACTTCCTCGTCGGTCTTTTCGCCCTCCGGCTTCTGCTCGCCCGGCCGCTGGTTCTTCTTCTGCGGCAGCGTCTCCGGTTTCCGGCGCGACTGCGCGAGCGCGTCGAAACTACTTACGGGCGCACCCGCGAACAGGAACGAGAGTGCGACAGCGAGTGCGAGGAGACGCTGGGGCGGGCGACTGTAGAGAGAGTTCTTCATAGTGATACAAACCTCTTAAAACAACTTCGGGGCGGGCGTTTGATTATTGTTCGGTGACGCTCGGCCAATAGTACGGCGCGCGGCGCGCGCAGAGCAAGAAAGGATTGGATGCAACGAAGCGGGCGCGAGATGCCGCCGCACGCCTCGCGGCAGCGGCATCTCGCGCCCGAACGCAGTCGAAATGGTAGTGGTTAAGGGCGAGACGCGCCCGTTACGGCCTCGGCCTCGACCGTCACTTCATACGTGCCGGAGTTGTCTGCGAGATTGCCTTCGTTGACGCCGAGGAAGAGGCGGCCGTCGCGCTGCGCCGTGAATTCGCGGCTTGCGCCGAGGAAGATGAAATCGTCGTTGTCGTCGCCGATCACGGCGATGAGCGCGCCGGTCGGTTCGTTACGCATGAGCTTGTCGCGATCCGCGAGACGCGGCAGCCCCGTGGGCGTGGACATCTGGCCGCCGCCCAAGGAGACGCGCCCCGTCGCAGTGATCCGCAGGCGTTGACCGGCGCGCACCATCAGGCCGCTATCGTTCCAGCCGTTCGAGACGTTGTCGGCGCGCACGCGCAGGCGGATGGGAAAGAAGACGGGGGCGGAGTTAGTGTTGGTCGTGCTGTTGTTGTTGTCGGCGCGGTCAACGGGCGTCGCGTCCGGCTGCGGGCGCGTGTCGATGGGGGGAGACGTTCGCGGGGCGGGGTTGGTATTGACGCCGCGATCATCGTTGGTGGCGGCGTCGCTCGCGCCGCTGTTCCCGGCTGCGGCGTCAGTGGCGTCGAACTCGATGGATTCGATGTCTTCCGAGTAGATCGTCATGCGGCTGCGCCGCCCGCGCGCGCCCGCACCGATGAGCACGGTGAACTGTTGATCTTTATAAGCGATGATCTGGCCGCGCACGACCGAGCCGTCGCGCAGGCGGATCGTGTCGGCCAACGCCGCCGCGCTCAAACTCAAGGTGAGGACGACGGCGAGGGTCGCCGCGCCTAAGTTACTCTTCTTCATAATCCCTCCCGGAGACTGTGGACAACCGAACGAAATGTTTCAGCGGACGTTTACCAAACAGAGACACGCTTTGGCAAGCGGGAGAGTGACATGCTAGCACGAAAGGATGTCCGAATCGGGCATGATGGTTGCCCGTCGGCGGCATCGCCGCCGGTTTCAAGTTTCAGGTTTCAGGTTTCAAGTCCGAACATTCCTCGTTTTTAACTTGAAACCTGAAACTTGAAACCTCCGGATTTGAAACTTGAAACCCACTCCTTTACCGCCGGGCTTTTCTTGGCTATTCTCTCCCTTTCAATTTGAGACGGAAGACGCGATTTGCTGTTGACGGGTCGCGGCGCGCGCGTGTGGGGACGCTCGCCCTAGCCTGCGGCGGAAAATTCTATTTAACATCCCAGAGGAGTTTTTCTTATGGCCTTACCGGCGAGGTATCGGGGCGCGGGCTATCGCGCGTGGCTCAGCGAAGATTTGGGCGCGCTCATCGAGTCGAAGGATTTGAGCCTGTCGAATTTGCAGAAGGGCTACGTGCGCTCGCGCTGGCTGCAACAGGTCTTGCGTCTGGATTACGAGTTGCAACGCGCGCTGAAGAAATATCAAGTCCTGCGTCTGGCGACCGCGCTCGGATGCCTCGTCATCCTGATGCTCGTCAGCGTCGGCTTCGACGAGGCGCGTCTGGGCGCTTGGGCGACGACGGTGCGCTACCTGACGATCCTGCTCACGCTCTTGGTTTCGGGCAGCGTCGTCATCGAGCACCTGTTCAACTACGGGCAGCGTTGGCGCGACACGGAGCATAACCTTGAGCGTCTGCAAACGGAGGGCTGGCGATTCCTGCAACTGAGCGGCCACTATCGCCACTACGAAAACCACGCGGCGGCCTTCTCGGCCTTCGTCAATCAGGTCGAGGAACTGAGCCAGCACGAAATTGAGGTCTACAGTTCGCGCGTGCTGCACGAGCGGAGAAAGGGAGGTGGCGCAGCGGCGACGAGCGACGCGGACGACGAAAAAAAGTCGGAAGCCCCGCCCACGCAGGAGACGGCAGCGGCGGGGCGCGTGGAAACTCCAACGGTTCACACGCGCGACCAGATCGCCCCGCGCCGCGTCCATCTGCCGCGGGGGCAGTAGTCAGTTATCTCGCGCCGGTCATCACTTGGGAGATGCTCTTGGAGCGAGAACCCGCGCTCGGCGAATTGCAGGTCGAGTTGTCGGGGGTGCGCGACGAGGGCGGAAACTCTTTCTGCGCGAACAAATATTGGTACGTCCGCGTCGCCCCGCGCGTCGCGGAGTTGGTGGGGGCGCAGTCCGGGCGGGACGACCCGCTTTTGCGCGCCCCGGAAGCCTACACGCTCGCCTACGAAGTTCTCTATCGCCTGCTGCCGAATTGCCGCAACTGCGTCTGCGTGCCGTGGTGATAATTAAGGGATGAAGGCGCAAGAAGGGTGAAGGATGAATCAAGAAAGCACTCAAGAAGTTGAATGCTTTCTTTCATCCCTCACCCTTCTTGCGCCTTCATCCCTTTGCCGCTATGGCAGAACAGTCAGCTTTAAATGTGAACCCGCCTGCCCGGCGCGATAGACGCGCTGGGTCGCCTTCTGAAAGTCGGACTCGCGCGCCTGATAAATGTTGACGAACTTCTGCGGGTTGCGGTCAACGAGTGGAAACCAACTGCTCTGAACCTGCACCATGATGCGGTGGCCTTTGCGGAAGGTGTGGCACGCATCCGGCATCACAAACTCGATTTTGGTCAGCTGGTTCGGCGTCAGGGCTTCCGGCCGCTCCCAACTGTTGCGGAAGCGCGCGCGCATCGGCTCGCCGCGCACGAGCATCTGGTAGCCGCCCATGCGGATGCCCTTCGGATTGGGGTCGGGGTCGGGCGTGTCGTCGGGGAACACGTCGATGAGTTTGACGACGAAGTCGGAATCCGTGCCCGTGGTCGAGACGGTGAGGGCGGCCTTAACAGGGCCTGCGAGCGTGATGTCGCGCGCGAGCGGTTCGGTTTGATAAACCAGCACGTCGGGGCGGCGCGAGGCGAAACGTTGATCCTGAATCATGTAGTCGCCCGTCATGCCGATGTCGATGCGGTTGATGTGCGGCACTGGATGCCACGGGTCGCTGACGTATTCGTCGAAGGCGCGCGCAGAGGCGGTCGTCGCCGTCGTCGTCGCCGGAGCGTCGAAGGAGAGGCGTCCGTCGGCATCGAGATAGATGGAAGTCTCGCGCGCCTCCTTCGGCGGCCAACTGTCGAACTTGCGCCAGCGGTTCGAGCCGGTTTCAAAGACGTAAGCCTCCGGCAGACGCTCTTCGCACTTGTCTTTCAGCACACACTGGAAGAAAGGGAACTCGATCTTCTCTCGATAAAAAACGGAAGTCTTCTCACCGAAGTTGATGTCGCCGAGCATGTCGCCTTCCATGCGCGCCCAACCGCCGTGCAGCCAAGGCCCCATGACGAGCGTGTTCGAGATGCCGGGATTTTTGCGCTCGATGGCGTCATAGGTTTTGAGCGCGCCGTAGAGGTCTTCGGCGTCGAACCAGCCGCCGACGGTCATCACGGCCGGCCGGATGTTGTTTAAGTGCTGCGGGACGCTGCGCGCCTTCCAGTACTCGTCGTAATTCGGGTGCTCGGTCATCTCGTTCCAGAAGGCGATCTGTCCCTTGTAATACTTCGCGTTGACGTTCGGGAGCGCGCCCATTTCGAGTAAGAACTTGTAGCCGTCGGGCGTGGCGGGTCGGAAAACGGGCGGCGACCATTCGGTGGTTGGCTGAGGGCGGGGCAGGCCGAACGAGGCGAAGAAGCCGAGCGTGTGAGCGAGAAAGACCGTGCCGTTATGATGCCAATCGTCGCCGATGAACCAGTCGGCGATGGGCGCTTGCGGCGAGGCTGCTTTGAGCGCGGGGTGCGCGCCGAGCAGTCCCATCGAGGTGTAGAAGCCGGGATAGGAGATGCCCCACATGCCGACGCGCCCGTTGTTGTTCGGGATGTTTTTAACGAGCCATTCGATGGTGTCGTAGGTGTCCGTGCTCTCGTCGATGTCGGTCGCGCCGCTCTTGTGCGGCTTGTGCGGGCGCACGTCGACGTAAGCGCCCTCGGAAAGAAATTTTCCGCGCACGTCCTGATAGACGAAGATGTAGCCCTCGCGCGCGAAATGCACGGACGGGCCGATGTTCTCCTTGTACTTGTCTTCGCCGTAAGGCGAGACGGTGTAGGGCGTGCGGAGAAACATGATGGGATAGGTGCGCGAGGTGTCCTTCGGCAGATAGACGGACGTGAACAGCTTCACGCCGTCGCGCATGGGGATGCGAAACTCGCGCTTCTGGTAATTGGCGCGCACGTCGAACTTCTCCTGCGCGGACGCAGGGCAGGCGTAGACGAACACCGACAGGAAGGCGAAGAGTACGACGCGGGCGGAGATGAATTTGAACGAGTTCATAGAGTCTCCTTAGCACGATTCAACGTTGAAGGCGGCGCGCGGAGAAGGGCGTCCGGCGTTTTAGTCCGGCGCGCGTCCGCGCGAATTCGTTGAGGAGAATTTCCCTCGACTGTAGTAATGCCCCACATTGTAGACGCATCCGGCAGAGCGCGCCAGAGGGTGTTAAAGTGCTGGGAATTATATACTTGACAAACCCACGCCCTAGGAGTATTCTTAGGGCATGGAAAACGAAGCCACATTAAACCTTGCCAACCTAGCCAAGTATTTCAGCGACGAAGACGAAGCCCGCGAGTTCTTAGAGTGGCGTCGTTGGCCGAACGGTACGATCTGTCCTCATTGTAAAGCAGAAGGCGCATATAAGCTCACCGCCAAAGAAGGATCAAAGACTCCGGTACGCAAGGGCGTGTGGAAGTGTAAAGCGTGCCGCAAGCAGTTTACTGTACGTGTCGGTTCGATCTTCGAAGATTCACACATTCCCCTCTCCAAGTGGCTTCTCGCCATTCATCTCATGTGCTCGTCTAAGAAGGGCATGAGCGCGCATCAACTTCACCGCATGATGGGCATCACGTACAAGTCGGCGTGGTTTCTCGTGCATCGCATCCGTTACGCTATGTCTCAAGAGCCGATGGCCTCTAAACTCAACGGCATCGTTGAATCAGACGAGACATACATCGGTGGCAAGGCGAAGAACATGCACGCCAGCGTCCGCAAGTTGAAAGTGCAAGGGCGCGGCGTTGTTGGTAAAGCTCCCGTCGTGACTTTGGTAGAGCGTGACGGTCGCGTGCGTTCGACTCACTTGGCGACCGTCACACAGCACAACTTGCGCGAGTCTATGCGCCAGTGCGTCAGCACGGACGCTACGATCTGCACTGACGAGTCGGCCTTATACTTCGGCGTCAAGGATGAGTTCGCAGGACACGAAGCGGTCAACCACCACAAAGGCGAATACGTGAGAGGCGGCTCGCACGTCAACACAAGCGAAAGTTTCCATGCTCTCTTGAAGCGCGGCGTGCATGGCACATACCATCACTGGCCGCCGCATCACCTTCACCGTTACCTTTCGGAGTTCGATTTCAGATTCAACTGGCGCAAGGTTGCCGACGGTGAGCGCACGCTGGAAGCTATCAAAGGCTTTGAAGGTAAGCGTCTGATGTACAAAGATTCTACCAAGAAAAGATAAGCAGATCGCCCCTTGCATGTGTGGTTCCACCTGCGGTACCATACAAGCTGCCTCTGCTACAGATGGGAAGGCTAGGATGGCGAAATGTGAAAAGCTATTAGAAAAAGCGAAGAATGCCCCTCATGCTCTCAAATTTGACGAGCTACTTGCGTTGGCGAAGTGTTATGGCTGGGGTTTCACGCGGAAGGCCGGGTCTCACGAAGTTTGGGTGAACCCGAATTTGACTACGGAACAGGGTAGGCGCAAGGTCTTTCAGCCGTGGAAGAATGGGATGGCTGCGACGTATCAGGTTAAGGATTTATTAGACTCAATTGGGGGTCTGAAATGACTAAGAACAAATATAGCTTTAGAGTTTTTTGGAGCGATGAAGACAATGCTTATGTGGCAATTTGCCCTGAATTGCCCGGCGTGTCCGCGCTGGGCGATTCAGAGAGCAAGGCTTTGCGCGAAGCAAAGGTCGCTATGGAACTTTACGTGGAGGACATGCTGGAAAGCGGTGAGCAATTGCCCGAAGCGCAAACGGCACATGAGTACAGCGGTCAGACTCGCCTCCGAATGTCAAAAGCCCTTCATCGGTCAGCCGCTGAAATGGCAGAAAATCTAGGCGTCAGTCTTAATCAATTTATCAATGACGCCGTTGCCGCAAAAGTAGGTGCGACTCAGTTTGGGGCAGAGATGATTAATGAGATGAAGAAAATCATAAGGCAGCACGAAGATCAAAACAGGGTTGCGATGGCTTCCATGTTTGTATCTTCGGCGGGGCGAATGATCGAGGAGATCACGACAGTTAGGATAGAGAGGAAGACTGCCGATAGTAACCCTTTACCGCCCGGCTATGGAGTGACGCCTAGTAGGAGGAATAACAGCTAATGGCCGAAGCAACACAGTACATGTTTGGGCATCAAGAGGTTGTTGAGGCTTTACTCAAGAAGCAAGGCATACATGAAGGTCTGTGGAGTATCTCAATTGAGTTTGGGCTGGCCGCAGTTAATATCCCACTTGGAGTGGACACTAAGGTACTGATGCCAGCAGGTATGAGCATCGTGCAGCACATCGGCATTAAGAAGGTGGACGAGCCGAACAACTTGACAGTGGATGCCGCCGAGGTAAACCCCGCGCCGAAAGGTGCGAAGAAGGGCGCGAAGGATGAGGAAGAAGCGCGAAAGGCTAGGGCGAAAAGGATGAAACCGGAGTTCTAAAAGCAACAACGGTGAGAAACGAATTGGAAGCCCGTTCTCACCGTTGCCACGCATGTGCCGGGGTGGCGAAATTGGTAGCCGCGTCAGTCTGGAAAACTGGTGCTGTGTGCGCAGCGTGCGGGTTCGAATCCCGTCCCCGGTACTTAACTTGTACCACGCATATTATGCTACGAATGGGGCGTTATGTCTAGGGTATAATGCTCTGAGGTGAGTAGTATGAACAACACTAAGCCAAAGGAAAAAGATGAGCCTAAGTCTTCCGGCGCAGCCAAGCCAGTAAGCCTAAGCCCGCTCTCTTTTGAAGAATCTATAGACAGCATCTTTGCAGTTCCCCCACCGCCGAAGGATGCCCCCGCACCAAAGAAGCCCGCCAAGAAGCCCACGAAGAGGTGAACACTGTGCCGAAAGATGGAGATACCCTTACAGGGTATTGCGGAGTATGTAAGCATGAAACAACTTGGGTATATAGACTCTACGAGTTTAGCTATTACTGGACGTGCTTAGGCTGTGGCAAGAGACGCTAACCCTCTCCATCTTCTGCTAGCCTTGGGTTTGTCAAGTATATGATTCCCAAGGTTTTCGCGCCCGTTTGCGCTCCGGCGACGTATAGAAGTTTATGCGGAGACGGAATTTCTTAACCAGCCGGGTGCGCTGCGGTGACAACTTATGAGTCCGAGTTGGCAGGCACGCGGCGTCAGCGCGAGTTTGCGCCTGTTCGTCCGACGGCGTCGCTGGGGCACAGACGCGGCGGCCGTTGCGCGACGCGCGCGGCTCATCTTCGGCGCGCCGTGGCCGTATCAATGGCTGCGCTCGCGCGGCTTGAACGTGCGACGCGTGAACGAACCGGGCGTTTGTGGCGAGTGGCTCGAACCGGCGGGGGCGGGCGCGGGCGTCATCTTCTACATCCACGGGGGCGGTTTCGTCTCCTGCTCCACCGCCACGCAACGCCCGCTCGCGGCCGCACTCGCACGGCTCACCGCCTCGCGCGTCTTCAGCCTCGAATATCGACTCGCCCCCGAACATCGTTACCCGGCCGCGCTCGACGACGCCTATGCCGCCTACGAGTGGTTGCTCGCGCACGAAGGCGTGGACGCGAGCGCCGTTTCGGTGGCGGGGGAGTCGGCCGGGGGCGGTCTCACGCTCGGCTGTCTGCTGCGCGTGCGCGACGCGGGGCTTGCGCCGCCCGCGTGCGCCGTGTGCTTTTCGCCTTGGACTGATCTGGCGGGCACGGGCGCAAGCGTCCGCGCTAACGACGGCCGCTGCGCGATGTTTCGCACGGAGAACATAGAAGAGTTTGCCGCCGCCTACCTGCCCGCGGGCGCGTCGCCGCGCGACCCTTACGCCTCGCCCGCGCACGCAGGCGACTTCCGCGGTTTACCGCCGCTCCTGCTGCAAGTGGGTTCGACCGAGATACTGCTGGACGATGCGCGCGTCGTCCACGACAAGGTTCGCGCGGCGGGCGGCGCGAGCCGTCTGGAAATTTACGAAGACCTGCCGCACGGCTGGCAGATGCTCGACGGTCTCGTGCCGGAAGCGCGCGCCGCACTGCGGCAAGCCGCACTCTTCATTCGCGAACACCAGCCGCCGGGGGCGGCCGCCCGGTCGAAATCCGACTGACGGCGCGCGCCGCCTCTTGTATCAACACGCGCGCCGCCTCTTGTATCAACATAGGACAAACAAGCCATACGGTGTCTCACCTCTGAATGCCCCAACGTGCGCGCCCGTCGGCGGTCGCGGGCGATGCCCCACGCCCATCTCAATCGTAACTGCCTGTATTCCTTAAATCTAAACAGAGTCGGGAAATTTAACCTGTGCGGCGCGCAGGGCTGGCATCATGTTTGCTCTTGTTGAAGAACAAATGAAACACAAAATGAATAAGACGACGGGATTCTTGATGGGCGCGCTGGTCGTGTTCGGCCTGACGTTTTCGCCGCTTCCGGCAATGGCGCAACAGACCGCCGCAGAGCAGCCCGATTTGCTGGAAAGTCTGCCGGTCAAAGACCGTGAGATGGTGATCGCTTTTCGGGAGCGCGTGAAGGACTACGCCAAGTTGCGCGAGGCGATTGAAGCGAAGATGCCGAAGCTCGCCAAGGAGAGCACGCCCGAACAGATACAGGCGCACAAGACCGAGTTTGAGGAGCGCGTGCGCGCGGCGCGCGCCGGAGCGAAGCCCGGCGAGTTGTTCACGCCTGACATCGCGGGCTTCATTCGCAGGACGATCAAAACCGAGTACAAGGGGGCGGAGCGGACTGAGTTACGCAAGACGGTGTTGGAAGCGGAGACGAAGCGCGTCCCTTTGCGGATCAACTACGCTTACCCGGAGAGCGACGAATTTGTCGAGATGTCGCCCGCGCTGCTTTTGAAACTCCCGCAACTGCCGAAACAGTTGCGCTATCGCTTCGTCAACCGCAACCTGCTGCTCGTTGATCGTGAAAACGGCCTCATCGTTGATTATATGCTCGACGCGCTGCCCTAGGCGTGCGCGCGGGAGGGGAAAATAATGAAACGTGCTGTTACTTCAATATTGATACTCGCCGCGCTCGTCTTCGGCGGCCTCGTCGGAAACGCGCTGGCGCAGACGCCCGCCGCCACGCAGGCCACGGGCGAACGGGTGGCGACGGGAGCGTCGGCGGCGGCGGTCGCGGCCACGCCCGTCAAACTTACACTGCCCTTGAAAAGCGACTCGGTGCGTTTCCTCGCCATCGGCGACACGGGGACGGGCACGGAGCAACAACAACAGTTGGCGGACGTGATGCTGCGCTACCGTCAAGCGTTTCCTTACGAGTTCGTCCTGATGATGGGCGACAACATGTACGGCGGCGAGAAACCCGAGGACTTCAAGTTGAAGTTCGAGAACGTCTACAAGCAACTGCTGAACGACAAGGTGAAGTTCTACGCCACGCTCGGCAATCATGACGACTCGAACCAACGCTTCTATGATTTCTTCAACATGAACGGCGAGGAGTTTTATCGTTTCACGAAGGGCAACACCGCCTTCTACTCGCTCAACAGCAACTACATGGACAAGCGGCAGTTGAAATGGTTTGAGGACGAACTGGCGAAGGACACCTCCGACTGGAAGATCGTCTTCATGCACCACCCGCCCTATTCGTCCGGCGGCAAACACGGTTCGTCTTCGGGCTTGCGCGAAGTGGTCGAACCGATCTTTTTGAAGTACGGCGTCAACGCGGTTTTCGCCGGGCACGAACATTTCTACGAGCGCGTCAGACCGCAGAAGGGCATCTACTATTTCATCTCCGGCGCGGGCGGCAAACTCCGTTCGGGCGACGTGAAGAAGGATTCGCCGCTGACGGAGAAGGCGTTCGACACGGACATGTCGTTCATGCTCCTTGAAATCGCGGGCGACGAGTTGCACTTTCAGGTCATCTCGCGCACCGGCGAGACGGTGGACTCCGGCGTCCTGACGAAGCAACAGCAGAAAGCGAAACCTGCGAACGCTTCGAGCATGACGGTCGCACCGGCCGCGCAGGAGAAGGGGAGCGCGGCGAAACCTTAAAAGCTCACCGGTTCAAGACCGGAAAAAATGTAGAGGCAGCGGACTATCTCCGCTGCCTCTATGATTTTGCCCGACGCTTCGGGGTCTTAGAGCGAGTACCGGGCGAACTACGGCGAGACGGCCATGCCCCGCCGCAGACTCGCCAGTTCGTTGATGCGCGAGCGCAAGGCGCGGCTGAGCGTGCGTACCTCTGCGCGGCTGTAGTTGGCGGCGCGGAAGGCGTCCGCGATCTGGCGTTCGCTCAGGCGCGAAAGCAGTTGGCCGATCCATTGCGCCTGCTCGACCGTGATGTCGTTGAACATGCCGCGCTTCTTGCCGGAGAACTCGAAATCAACCCGCCCGTCCTCTTTGATCTCGTCTATGAGTTTGTCGCCGCGAAAGCCGCGCGGGTCGTTACGGCTGCGCGTGAACCGCCAGAGCAGAGGCCACTTGCCGGTGTCGCCGAGCGTTGCGCCGAGGTCGCTGATGGCGTAGCGCAGTTCAGTGCCGCCCTCCTGCGTGGGCACGGCCAGCAGGACGTTGTTCTCGTCCTTGGTGTCCCAGTTGTTCAGCAGCACCATCATCACTTTCAAGCCCTGCAATTCGCGCGTGCCGACAAAAGGGTTCTGCTCCCACTTCCAATCGCCCTCGCGCTCGATGTTTTCGGGGCGCGCTTCAAACCGCACGTTCTCGAAAGTGCCCTTGCCCGGGATGGTCACGCGCGGAAGGAGATAAGTGATCTCCGTCATGTACCCGGCCGCCCAGAGCAGCCGCGTGGATGCCGTCTCAGACTGCGCTTCCTTGCCCACCTTCGCCACCCACACGCGCCCGGCCGCATCGCGCACGCGATACTTCTTCGACCACCCGCCCTTCTCCTCTTTGATGAAGGTGAGCCGCCTGACGTTCGGCCTCATCCGCGCGCCGCCCGGCCCCAGAAACAAATTGCGCGAAGAGATGTCGTGCGGTTCTTGCCACAGCACGGGCGTCCCCGCGGGCGTCCCTCTCTTCTTCTCAGACTTTTCCTGAACCGCGCTCGCCTGCAAGGCACACGCCGCCAACAGACACGCGACGACGGCAGCTAACAGGACTCTCCGGTTGAATACAATCATATTGATCCTTCCATCCTTAAACTTGAGTTGACCGGCACGCCTTTTTTAGCGTCACCGGTAAATGTGTGGGGATGCCGCAGATTATATGCAACCGGCGCGCGCTTGGTCTATCCCACGCACGCGCCCGAACCCGTCGCCACGCCCTCGCACGCTCCTACTTCAACCCGAACCACGCGACAACGCCATTCTCATCGTTAACGCCTCCGGTTTGGTAGAATGGCGTCTGCTCGTTGCGCCTCGATTTCGAGCGTGAGAATGCCATTCCTGCGAAGGAGTTGAATGAGAGAGATGACGACTTTAACTATCGGCAAGCCCGAAGAGACGGAATACGCACCCTATTACGGCAAATATGTTTCGCTCGTCTCAGGCACAGACGCGCTCGCGGCGTTGCGCGGCCAGTTACAAGAGACGCTCGCGCTGCTGCAAAGCGTGCCGGAGACGCGCGCGGGCTTTCGCTACGCCGTCGGGAAGTGGAGCATCAAAGAACTCGTCGGGCACTTGATAGACGCCGAGAGAATCTTCGCTTACCGTGCGCTCCGCTTTGCACGCGGCGATGAGACGCCCCTCCCCGGCTTCGAGCAGGACGGCTACATCACCAACGCCTCGTTCGATGCCTGTTCTCTCGGCGCGCTCGCGGCCGAGTACGAGAGCGTCAGGCGCGCCACGCTTTTTCTGTTTGAGCATCTGGACGAAGCGGCGTGGATGCGCCGTGGCTTGGCGAGCGAGAGCGAAGTGAGCGTCCGCGCCCTCGCCTACATCATCGCGGGACACGAGTTGCATCACGTGGGGATTCTGCGCGACAGGTATCTCTCGGCCGCACAGTCGAGTTAGAGAGTCATCCGTGCGAGCCGTCCGGTTGCCGTGCGCGGGAAGGGATCATGACGGATTCCGAAAACAACTTCGAGCGAGAGTTGACCGAGGCCGAGAAGCAGTTGTTGATTGCGGCCGGGTGGCTCAGAAGCCGTTACGGGTTGATGGCGGGCATGGACGCGGCGAGCAAACTCACCCGCGAAAATCTCGAAGCGTTCGGGCGCGTGTGGATCGGGAAATACCGCGTCGATTGGTCTGACGCATACCGGAGTTTGGTCTCGGACAATTATCTGGCGCACCACGACGGCGAGTTTTCGCTGACCGCAGAGGGGAACGCGGCGAGAAAAGCTTTGGAAGTCGACACCCCTCTGTGGCTGTACGAGTACGACAACTTTTTCAGCGACGCGGAACAGAGCCACGCCCACGCGCTCTTTTGCGAACGCGTCTACGGAAAGAATCTCTGCCAGCACGGGCTGGCCGACGTTTCTCAGTTGGACAAACTGCTCGCAGCCCTGCGCCTGACGAGCGGCGCGAGCGTCCTCGACATCGGCTGCGGCAACGGTCGCATCACGGAATACCTGCACGAACTGACGGGCGCGTCCTTCACCGGCGTGGACATTTCGGCCGAGGCGATTGAACAAGCCCGCGCGCGAACGGCGGCGAAGCGCGAGCGTCTGACTTTCGCGGTCGGGAATATGAATTGCCTCGACTTCAAACCACAAACTTTCGACGCCGTGGTCGCCATAGACACTCTCTACTACGTGGACGATCTGGAAGAGACCTTGAGACAACTCTCGCTCGTCCTCAAGCCCGCGGGTCGGATGGGATTGTTCTACACGCAGTGGATCAACGACCCGGCCGACCGCGCCGCCCTCCTGCCCGCAAACACCTCTCTGGCGGTGCTCCTAAAAAAGCGCCACTTGGAGTTTACGTCTATTGATCTCACCGAACCCGAAGCCGAACACTGGCGCAGGAAACTCGCCGTCCTTGAACAACTCAAGCCGGAGTTTGAAAGGGAAGGGAATCTCGGCCTCTACCACTACCGCCACAGCGAAGCGTTCCGCTACGCGAATTGGGATTCACGTCTCCGCAGTCGTCATCTCTACCACGTCCGCTTGCCTGCCACCCGGTAATCCATGAACTGTGAGTTCCGATTTATTCAGGGTCTCCAAAGATGTGTCCAAAAGAAAAACGGCCACTTAATAAGCAGCCGTCAATCCTTGATTCTTTTGGTGGAGCAGAGGAGGGTCGAACTCCTGACCTCCGCATTGCGAACGCGGCGCTCTGCCAAACTGAGCTACTGCCCCACGCGTTGGGGGAAATATTAGAGAGCGGGGCGGGTGGTGTCAAGCGTTCGTGATTGAGATTGTGGGGGCGTGTGCGGCTGTGGCGCGAGGCGCGGGCTACTTCGGCGTCGCGGCGAGGCGCGACGCGGCGGCGCTGAGAGCGTCGGGTAGTTTTTGGACATTTGTGCCGCCGCCTTGTGCGAGGTCGGGGCGGCCGCCGCCGCGCCCTTCGAGGAGGGCGCAGGCTTCACGCATGAGCGCGTTCATGTCGCCGTGGGCTTCCGCAGAGCGTGCGAAGACGAGGCGGGCGGCGCGCCCGTCTGCGTCGCGTGAGCCGAGCAGGGCGATGTGTCCGGGGCGCGAGATGATCGAGAGGGCGAGCCGTTTGAGTGATTCCGCATCGCGTTCGGTGAAGGCGTGTGTGACGATGCGCGTGCGCGCGTCGTCGCCGACGGAGACCGAGGCGGTTTGAATCAGTTCCTCGGCTTCGACGCGCGCGGCGATCTCTTCGAGCGCGCGGAGGCGGCGCAGCAAGTTCTTGTTTTCTTCGACGAGGCGCGCGGCGAGTTCGGGAGCGTCGTCGCGCCCCGCGCTGAACAATGCGGCGACGGCGCGCGCCGTGTGGTTCGCCCGCCCGTAGTCGGCGTGAACGCGACCGCCCGCGAGGAATTCGACGCGCGTTAAATCTTTGGCGCGTTCCCAAGAGCGGACGGCGAGGATGCCGACTTCGCCCGCGCGCGCGGCGTGCGTGCCGCCGCAGGGACTCAGATCAAAGTCTTCGATCTCGATAATGCGCAGGTCGCCCGCGCGTGCGGAATCTTTGCGCAGCGGGAGCGCGGCCGCCTCCTGCGGTGAGACCTGTCGCACGCGCACGGGGCGATCCTCCCAGATGATTTTATTGGCGAGCGCGACGGCCTGTTCGATGCGCTCGTCGGACGGCTCTTGCAGGTCAACGTCGATCTCGCAGGCGCGTTCGAGCATGCGAAAGGCGCGCGTCGGCGCGTCGAAGAGACGGACGAAGGCTTGCGAGAGGATGTGCTGCCCGGTGTGTTGTTGCAGGTGGTCGAGACGACGCGGCCAGTCGATGCGCCCCGCGACGCGCGCCCCGACGGCGGGCGGCGCGCCTTCGACGATGTGCAGCACGCCAGCCTCTTCGCGGTCAATACATTCTATGACGCGTGCGCCGTCGAGCGTGCCCGTGTCGCTCGGCTGGCCGCCGCCCGTCGGGTAGAACGCCGTACGGTCGAGCGTGACGGCGACGCGTCCCGCCACGGCGTCGGCGTCTACGGCCGTGACGCGCGCGTCGAACTCCGTGAGATGCGAATCTTGATAATAGAGTCTTTCGGTCATAGACACGAACGAAGCACCGGCGACCGGCGGACGAACTTTGAAACTCGCGTGGCTTGAAACTAGCCGAGCCGCGCGCCGTGCGTCAAGCGCGTCGTGCGCGTGCGTGCGGCTTTTGACACGGGTTCGCCCAAGCGCGGATAATCGCTCGTCTTCACAATAACGACTTTCAGGTTCGGAGACGTATTTCCGGGGAGCATATATGATCGCTTGCATGAAACTTTTCGCGCGGCGGCGCGCGGTCTTGAGCTTCGCGTCGCTCATCCTGTTTTGCGCCACGGCAAACGCGCAGGACGAACGCTACAACATCAGTTATCAACTCTCGATGTCGAACCCGGCCTCGCACCTGTTCGAGGTGAGCCTGACGGTCGAGCCGCCGAAGGGCGTGGAGACCGTTGATTTTCAGATGCCGCGCTGGTCGCCGGGTCGCTATGCCGTCTTCGATTTCGCGAAGAACGTGCAGGAGGTGCGCGCCGAAACGGCTTGCCCGCCGACGGGCACGTGCCCGCAAGGCTCGGTGCTCCCTGTCACAAGGCTGGATACGCAGACGTGGCGCGTCTTCCCGCAGAACACAATCTCGCGCGGCGTGACGGTCACTTATAAAGTCTTCGCCAACGATCTCTCCGGCACGTTCTCGCAACTCGACGCGCGCCACGCAAACTTCAACGGCGGCTCCGTCTTCATGTACGTCGTCGGCCACAAGCAAGACCCCGCGCGCTTGACCATCAACGCGCCCGCGAATTGGCGCATCATCAACGCCGCGACCGAGCGCGCCGACCAGCGCGAGTGGCAGTTCCCGAACTACGACATCCTGATCGACACGCCGACCGAGATCGCGCCCGACTTCACCGTCGAGGAGTTTAAAGTTGAAGGCAAGACGCATCGCGTGATGGTGCATTCGTTCGGCGAAGAAAAGGGAGCGCGCGCCCGGCTCGTGAGCGATATCGAGCGCGTCGTGCGCGCCGAGATCGCGTTGATGGGCACGCCCGATTACGACAGCTACCTCTTCATGATGCACTTCGACCCGACCGCGCAACGCGGCGACGGCATGGAACACCTCGCCTCCACGCAGATCATCAGCACGCGCGCCCTCGGCGACAAAGGCGTCGCCGAAGGCGCGCTCGACACGGCGGCGCACGAGTTCTTTCACGTCTGGAACGTCAAACGCCTGCGCCCCGTCGAACTGGGGCCGTGGGACTTCACGCGCCCCGTCAACACGCGCAGTTTGTGGATCGCCGAAGGGCTGACGAACTACTACGGCGGGTTGATGATGCGCCGCTCCGGCGTCTGGGCGGACGAGCAATATCTGCGCTCGCTCGCCGGTGCTATCGGCTTCGTCGAGAACGCGCCCGGCAATCGCCTATTGAGCGCGGAAGAGGCATCGCTCATCGCCTCGTTCATAGATCGCACGCCGCACTACCAGCGCACGAACCTCTCCGAAACGACCGTCAGCTACTACAGCAAAGGCGAGGTGATCGGGATCGTGCTCGACCTGTTGGTGCGCGGCAAGACCGGCGGCCGTGCCTCGCTCGACGACGTGATGCGGCGCATGTACGAGGAGTTTTACCTGAAAAGTCCGACGGCGACTTACTACTCGCGCGGGCGCGGCTACACGGGCGCGGATTTCGAGCGCACCGTCTCGCAGGTGGCAGGGGCGGACATGTCCGACTTTTTCGCGCGCCACGTGCGCGGCACGGAACCGCTGCCTTACGAAGAAGCCTTCGCCTACGTCGGCCTGCGACTCGTCAAGACTTCCGGCGACGCCGCCGCCGCAGGAGGAGCACAGACGCCCGACGCGGCGCAGGCGCGGCCGCGTCAAAACTATCGCCTCGAAGAGATCAAAGACGCTCCGGCCGGGGCGCGCGCCCTGCGCGCCGCGTGGTTGAAGGGATGAGCCTTGAAGCGACGAAGTATGAAGGGACGAAACTCTATCTGAGGCGTTGATAACCGCGCCGCCCGTCGCGCTCAGTCTGCGGCGGGGCGATGACTTCGACGGGCACTCGCTCGATCTCGAAAGTCACGGGGAGTCGTCCCGTCAACTCGCCGTCGATCTGCATGCGCGCTTCGCCCGTCGCGCGAGCGCGCGTCGCACGCACGTAGCTGACGCCCGGCATCTCGCGTCGCACGCCGCTCGTTCGTCGTAAGCCGTGCGCGAGCAGTTGCAGAAAGCGCAGGCGGCTGTGCGAGTTGACGATGCAGATTTCAAACTCCGGCTCGTCGAGCCGCGCGCCCGGCGTAACGCTGATGTCGCCGCCGTAGTGGGCGGCGCGGCCGAAGGCGGCGAAGGTGGCGGGATAAATCTCCCCCTCGATCTCTACGTTGAAGACGACGGGTTGCCAGCGCACGAGATGACCGAGGCCGGACACCCAGAACGCGCCCTCGCCCACGCGCCGCTTGAGACGCGGCCGCACGCGCTCCACGACCGACGCATCAAGCCCGATGCCCGCCATCAGAAAAAAATAACGACGCTCGCCGCTCGCCTCTTCCGTCGCGCAGCCCGCGTAGATGCGCCGCGTCCGTGCGCGCGCGATCACGTCGGCCGCGCCGCCCGCGTCGAACGGCAAACGAAGCTCGCGCGCCAGCACGTTCGCCGTGCCCGCAGGCCAGATGCCGAGCCGCACGCTTCGTCCGACCAAGCCCTGCAAAGCCTCGTTGATCGTGCCGTCGCCGCCGGAGACGATCACCTCGCGCACGCCGCCATCGGCCGCTTCGGCCGCGAGGCGCGTTGCATCGCCCGGCGCGTTTGTCGTCAACGTTTCCACTTCGATTCCGCGCGCCGCGAGCAACTCGCAAAAACGCGCGACCTCGGCCGCGCGCCGACGGCCGCCGCGCCCCGCGTTCGGGTTCGAGATCAACCTGATCGTGCGTCTCTTTTCCATCATCGAATAACCGTCTTTGCAAACACAGTGCCGCCCGGCGTCAACGTCCAAACTCGCGTGCGCGCATGGCGAAACCGCGTCCGTGTGCTGAAACCGCGCTCGCCCGCGTCACGCGCGCGGCGCATCTCGCGGCGGACACGTGTCGGACGATCCATGCACGAAAAACGCGACAACGCAGCGCGCGCTTTAGCGCGGGCGAGACGGCTTCTTTGAGACGCGCCCGATGCCCGACTGAAACCGCCGTGCGCGCGTGGTCGCCCGGTTGACGCTTCTCGGTTGAAAAGGTTACTGTGCGGCTTTGCCGTGTGACAAATGCTCCGGTCGTCTAAAATCGCGGGGCGTGAATTTGTCCCGCGCGCTCGCTCAAACATCCGGTAGAAAATTCGCGGAGGAAAATTTTATGCGCCGTCGCCAGTACGTCTACGCTCTGCTCATCGTTTGCTTCACCGTCCTACACGCACGCTCGCAACAAGACTTTTCCAAGGTGCAGATGAAGGCGACGAAAGTGGCGGGCAACATCTACATGCTCGAAGGCGCGGGCGGCAACATCGGCGTCTCTGCGGGCGCGGACGGCCTGCTCATCGTTGACGATCAATTCGCGCCGCTGGCCGACAAGATTCGCGCCGCGCTCAAAGAGATCAACCCCGGCCAGTTGCGCTTCATCCTGAACACGCACTACCACGGCGACCACACGGGCAGCAATCCCATCTTCGGCCGGGAGGGAACGATCATCGCGCACGACAACGTGCGCGGGCGGCTCGCCGTCGAACAGACGGTGCGCGGCGAGCGAGTTCCAGCCGCCCCCAAAGAAGCCCTGCCCGTCATCACGTTCAACCAGTCGGTCTCGATCCATTTCAACGGCGAAGAGATTCGCGCCATACATTTCCCCGCAGGCCACACGGACGGCGACAGCGTCATCTTTTTCACCGCGTCGAACGTCATCCACATGGGCGATCATTTCTTCGCCGGTCGCTTCCCGTTCATCGACCTCGAACACGGCGGCAGCGTCGAAGGCTTGACGCGAAACGTCGAAGCGGTCATCGCGCGCGCCCCGGCCGACGTAAAGATCATCCCCGGCCACGGCCGTCTCTCCACGCTCGACGACCTCAAACTCTACCGGCGCATGCTCGTCGAAACGACCGCCCACGTCCGCAAAGGGATGACCGAAGGCAAGACCCTCGCACAACTCAAGACCGCCGGACTCCCCGCCGAGTGGAAGACTTGGGGCACGGGCTTCATCAACACCGACGCGTGGATCGAGACGATCTTCAACAGTCTGTCGCAAAAGTAAGACGCAAGGAAGAGAAGTCTGCTGGTGAAAATGAATCGCGGCGATCCATTTGTGGTCGCCGCGATTTTGCTATGAGCGTTTTGCAGTTGAGAGTTCTAATCTATACCGCCGTTGGTGAATTACTCTTCTCTCTCGTCGATCTCTTCTTCAATCTTTCTGAAGTTTTTCCGTACTTCCTTGTTGATGAGAATGCGCACCTTGCGCGAGACGATTAACAGATCACCTTTAGCTAGCTCTTCCGGCTTTAATTTTTCGAGCGTGGCGCGGAGTTGTTCCCTCGTAAATCGCTCTTTCAGGAATTGATAAACATCGCCGATCACTTTACCGCGAAAACCACGGCAGTTTTCCTTGCTACGCATCAACTCGGTGAACAAATTATCCGTGAAAATATCAATGTCATAGTGATTCTCATTTACTTTAACCTCATACATAGTTTGGATCACGGCGGAGAAGATCAGATGCTCGGAAGAGTGTTCGTGTAATTTGATAAGCCTCATGATCTTATCCTTGTCGAGCACCGGCGTTCTTTTATCTGCCATGATGAGATGTTTTTTATCCAGAACATCCCAGATTGGATTACTGACGCGCGCTATCTCTTCAAATACCTCCTTGATCGTCGAATCAAGTTTTCTCGTCAACACATCCATTCCAGCCGGAGTTTGTTCGTAGCGGATGATCGTGTAAGCGCGAATATCGAAAGGGAATCTATTCCCCGGTTTATCCAGATTCGTAATGATAGTGGGTTTTGCCAGTGTCTGGGCGAACCCCAACTCATAGAAGACGTTTGGATTGTGATCCGTAATATCGGCAATAATGATGTCTGCGTCGAGAATGCCTTCGCAGATTTGTTTGGTGATCACCCCCGGATTCAATGTCTCGTCGGCGCGCTGGCACTGGATATCATTGCTCTCGCAGACAGGCTTGTAAACTGTGAGGTAAATGTCATTCAACTCGGCGGTGAACGGCATCAGGACAAAACATTTCTTTGTCATTATGTTTGACTCCTCGCGCGTTTCTTAAATGAGGCCGCACGTTGCAGCGCGACTTGATCGGTGAGCGATGTCGTGCCGCTTCCAGATGCGCTGATTGGGTGAGACGTGCCCGCAATGAATGTCGGCTATCCTTCTTTACTCCAGACGATAATTCGGGGCTTCCTTCGTGATCACCACATCGTGGACGTGCGACTCGCGCAAGCCCGCCGCGCTGATGCGGACGAAGCGCGTTTTCTCTTGAAACTCGCGGATCGTGCGGCAGCCCGTGTAGCCCATCCCGGCGCGCAGGCCGCCGACGAGTTGCGTCACCATGTCGGAGAGCGTGCCCTTGTAGGGGACGCGGCCTTCGATGCCTTCGGGGACGAGTTTCGATTCCATCGCGATGGATTCCTGCGCGTAGCGGTCGCGCGAGCCTTCGCGCATCGCGCCGATTGAACCCATGCCGCGATAGGCTTTGAACGAGCGACCCTGAAACAAAATCAACTCGCCCGGCGACTCTTCCGTCCCGGCGAAGAGCGAGCCGATCATCACCACGTCCGCGCCCGCCGCAATGGCCTTCGCCACGTCGCCCGAAAATTTCACGCCACCGTCGGCGATGACCGGCACGCCCGACCCGCGCGCCGCCTCGACGCAATTCACAATCGCCGTGATCTGCGGCACGCCCGCGCCCGTCACCACGCGCGTCGTGCAGATCGAGCCGGGGCCGATGCCGACTTTCACGGCGTCAACGCCCGCCCCGATCAATTCGCGCGTCGCCTCGCCCGTGGCGACGTTCCCGGCGACGAGTTGCGTGTCCGGGTGTCGTCGCTTCATCTCGCGGACGGCCTCGATGACGCGCGACGAGTGGCCGTGCGCCGTGTCTATGATGAGGCAATCGACGCGCGCCGCGACGAGCGCATCGGCGCGCTCTTTGTAGTCGCCGGTCGCGCCGATGGCGGCGGCCACGCGCAGGCGGCCGAGGTTGTCTTTCGCGGCCGAAGGGTAGCGGATCGCCTTTTGAATGTCCTTGACGGTGATGAGTCCTTTGAGGTGTTTGTCGTCGTCGATGACGAGGAGCTTTTCGATGCGGTGCTTTTGCAGCACGGCCTTCGCCTGTTCGAGCGTCGTGCCGACGGGGACGGTGACGAGGTTCGGCTGCTTCGTCATCACTTCGGAGACGGGGATGTCGAAGCGCGTCTCAAAGCGCAGGTCGCGGTTGGTGATGATGCCGACGAGGTGGCCGTCGCTGTCAACCACGGGCACGCCGGAAATCTTGAAGCGTTCCATCACGGCGAGCGCCTCCGAGACGGGGCGGTCGTAAGGGATGGTCACGGGGTCGACGATCATGCCCGACTCGGAGCGTTTCACCTTGTCTACTTCTTCGGCCTGCCGCTCGACGGGCAGATTCTTGTGGACGACGCCGATGCCGCCCTGCTGCGCGATGGCGATGGCAAGCCCGGCCTCCGTGACGGTGTCCATCGCCGCCGAGCAGAGCGGGATACGCAAGGAGATGTCGCGCGTAAACTGCGTCGAGGTGTCGGTTTCGCTCGGCAGCACGTCGGAGCGGCCGGGGATAAGCAGCACGTCGTCGAAGGTCAAACCCTCTATCAGATCATTGGTAATCATGTCGGATTAAAAAACTCCCTTCCAAAAACTCGAACGGAGCGCGGCGGCGCGCTGAGCGGGGATGAAAAATTGAACGTATGAAGTTTGGACTAAAGGCGAGCGTAGCAAAGCGCGTGGACGGGCGCAAGGCGAGCGTCTCGGCGGGCACGGCGAAAGATGTGCGCGCGCCGCGACGGGGCGTGGCTTCAGGGCTGTTGCAGCAGTTGTTCGTAACCGTCCTTCGTGATCACCAACTCGACGAGCGACTTGCCTTTGCGCGCCTCCGTCGGCACGCTTGCGGGGCGACCGTTGATGGTGACTTCGAGCGCGCCCGCCTTGCTCTTTGAATATTCGACGACGAGGCGTTCGGCGTCTGCGAGCGTGACCTCTCGCTCCTGATCCGCCGCGAGATTACCTTCCGACTTCGGCCTGTCGTCCACACGCGTTCTCACCCAGACCTCTTCGCCCTTTGCCTTGATCTTAACGTTCAACGCGCCCGTCGCCGCTGCCGCCACGGTCGCGGGGTCGGGAGAGGCGGAGGCGGCGGGCGTTTGCGCGGGCAGCGTTTGGTCGTTTGTGCCGGGGTTGGTCGTCGTCGCCGCCGACGGCGGGGTGGTCTGCGCGGAGGCGGCCACGTCGGGGTTATTGCGCCGCTGGTAGTAGTGCAGCCCGGCGTAGATGCCGAGCGAAATGATGGCGAGAATGACGAGGCTCAGGAGCGCGGTGACGAAAGGGGAGCGCGACGTGTCGCCGTCCATGTAGATGCGCGACGACTGGCGCGAAGTCGGGAGTTCGTCGGGAGTTTCGCCGTGCGCGCGCGCCACTTCCGTGTACGCGTTGATGGCCTCCGTCTCGCTGTAGCCGACGGCCTTGGCGTAAGCTTTAATAAAGGAGCGGTTGAAGATGCCGCCGGGCAGTTCCTTGTAATCGTCGTTTTCGATGGCTTCGAGGTAGCGGCGCGCGATGCGTGTCTGGTCGGAGAGTTCGCGCAGGGAGACGCCGCGCGCCTCGCGTGCCTGACGCAGACGCGCGCCGAGAGACGACTCGCCCCCGCCAGCTCCCGCGAGTTCTTCAGAGTTCTGGTCAGGGGTCTTAGGGTTCACTTGATCGCTTGTTCTCGGGGGCGGAACGACCGCTTGAGTTAAAGGCCGTTCAATTGCTTTCGCCGGCCTGACACGACACCTCGCAAGCGTGCCGCAACTTTTGGCGCAATATAACTTGCGCCGCGCGAGCGTGTCAAACTCAGGTTTTTTGGGGAAAGATGCGCGTCCCTTGATTCTTGCCGCGCAGGGTGCTACGTTGACGCGTTCAGACAACCAAACTGGAATCGTTTTTAATTTCTAAAATCACAACGAAGCGAGGAGACGACTTATGCCTCTCGAAGCATTGGGGATGGTCGAGACGAAAGGTTTTGTCGGCGCGGTCGAGGCGGCGGACGCGATGGTCAAGGCCGCAAACGTTCAACTGTTAGGGAAAGAGTATATCGGCGCGGGCTACGTAACGATCTTCGTGCGCGGCGACGTGGGCGCGGTCAAGGCCGCCACGGACGCGGGCGCAGCGGCCGCGCGCCGCGTCGGCGAACTGATCAGCGTGCACGTCATCCCGCGCCCGCATGGCGAAGTCGAGCGCGTGCTGCCTCATAACGGGCGCACCGGCTACAGCCCGGACGAGCGCGCCGTGCAAGGCGGCGGAGGCGCGCGCGGCGAACTCGGCGAAGGCGATCAAGGCCGCTCGCTCCCGGCCGGGGCGCGCGAAAACAACAAGGAAAGAAGTAAATAGTAAATCGTGAATCGTAAATAGATAAAAAGGCGTCTTCCTTCTATTCACGATTTACGATTCACGATTTACGGCTCTTTGGAGGTTTGTCATGTCGGTTGACAAAGACCTTGTCTCGGTGCAGCAGGCGCGCGATCTGGTCGAGGCGGCGCACCGCGCGCAGACCGAACTGGCGCGTTTTGATCAGGCGCGCATCGACCGCATCTGCGAGGCGATGGCGAAGGCCGCGCTCCGCGACGCGGCACGGCTCGGCGCGATGGCCGTCGAGGAGACGGGCT
Source organism: Pyrinomonadaceae bacterium (assembly GCA_035940695.1). Classification (GTDB taxonomy): domain Bacteria; phylum Acidobacteriota; class Blastocatellia; order Pyrinomonadales; family Pyrinomonadaceae; genus JAIVJZ01. The sequence goes on from DASZEQ010000001.1 coordinate 67,672, forward strand.
TCGGCATCGCCGACGACAAGCGCGAGAAGAATCGTTTCGCGGCCGAAGACGTGTGGGATGCGTTTCGCAACTTGCGGACGGTCGGCGTCGTCTCCGAATCGAAAGACGTGGTCGAGATCGCCAGCCCGCGCGGCGTCGTGTGCGGCATCATCCCCTCGACGAACCCCACCTCCACGTCGATCTTCAAAATCCTCATCGCGATCAAATCCCGCAACGCCATCGTCCTATCGCCCCACCCGTCGGCCGCGAAGTGCATCAACGAGACGGCGCGTATCATGCGCGAGGTGGCGATCAAGGAAGGCTTGCCCGCAGACGCCATCGGCTGCATGTCAACCGCCACCATCGAAGGCACGGAAGCCTTGATGAAGAACCGCCTGACCGCAGTGATCTTGGCGACGGGCGGCATCGGCCTCGTCCGCGCGGCCTACTCGTCGGGCAAGCCCGCCTTCGGCGTCGGCCCCGGCAACGTGCCGGTCTTCGTCGAACGGACGGCCGACGTGCCTACGGCCGTGCAGAATATTTTGACCGGAAAGACTTTCGACAACGGAACGATCTGCGCTTCGGAGCAGGCCGTCGTCGTTGACGCGCCGGTCGAGAAAGCCGTGCGCGCGGAGTTTGCACAACAGGGCGGCCATTTCCTGAGCGCGGCCGAAGCGGATCAACTCGCCAAGGTCGTCGCCACGCCGCAGCGGACTTTGAACCCGGGTATCGTCGGCAAGTCGGTCGAAGTGATCGCCAAGATGGCGGGCTTGAACGTGCCGCAAGGAACGCGCTGCCTGATGGCAGACGTGGGCGGCGTCGGGCGCGAGCACCCGCTTTCGATGGAGAAGCTGTCGCCCATCCTCGCCTTCTACGTGGAAGACGGCGTGGAACGCGGCGCGGCGCGCTGCTTCGAGATTTTGAGCTACGGCGGCATGGGACACACCGCCGGAATCCACACGCGCTCGCGCGACGTGGCGAAGGCTTACGGCATGGAGATGCCCGCCTCGCGCGTCGTCGTCAACACGCCGACGACACACGGCGCAATCGGTTTCTCCACCGCGCTCCCGCCTTCGATGACCCTCGGCTGCGGTTCTTGGGGCGGCAACGTCACCTCCGACAACATCTCGCCGCTGCACCTGATGGACATCAAGCGCGTCGCCTTCGAGACGCGACCCGTCAAGAGCGCGCGACCCGCACGCGCAGCCGCGCAAACACCGGCACACGCGCCGTCCGCTATGAATGCGCCCGCACAGGCGCAGGCGGGCGGCAAAGTCAGCCGCGAAGATGTCGCGGCCATCGTGGATCGCTTCCTGTCGAACCGGAACGCGAGCCAGCCCACGCCCGTCTACAACGCGCAGATGCGCCCGACCCAATCGCCCGCGCCCGTGCAGCCCATGAACGAGATCGATCCGAACTGGGTGCAGTCAAAGAGCGCGGCCGCCCCGCACGCCGAAGCCGCGCCGACCGCGCAACCGGCCGGAGGCAATGGCGGCGGCAGCAGTAGTGCAACTGTGAACGCGACGGCGCAGAGCGCGCCCGCCGCCCCGGCGACGACGACGACGCCCACCGCGAGCGGCGCGCAGACTAAACCCGCGACGCCGCAAACGAACGGACACAAGGCCGTCGACTTCGTCTCGGAAGAAGACGTGCGCCGCGCCGTCCAGAAGGGCGAAAAGATTTACGTCAACGCCAAAACGATCATCACGCCTTCCGCACGCGACATCGGCGACCCGGCGGAGGTCTTCGCGAAGGTTTAAGAGCCGTCAGCCGTCAGCCATCAGCCTTCAGCTTGAAGATATTAATTGCTGAAAGCTGAAAGCTGATGGCTGAATGCTAAACTTATGTTTTTAGGAAAAGTCGTCGGCACGGTCTGGTCAACGAAGAAGACGCCCGATCTGGAGGGCGTCAAGTTTCTCATCGTGCATCCGATTGAGTTGGACAAGGAACCGAACCGCAGCATCATCGTGGTGGCGGATCGTCTGGGGGCGGGTGTGGGCGAGGTGGTGCTGTGCGCCTTCGGGAAAGCGGCGCGCTCGGCCATCGGCGATCAGGAGATGTCCATCGAGGCGGCGGTCGTCGGCATCGTGGATCGAGTGGACGTGCAAGGCTCTCCGTCCGATGATCTCAACGAGACCGCGCGCGAATTGTGGAGCGGGGATAACGGAGCGAGAAGGTGAGCAGTGAGCGGTGAGCAGTAAAAACAGGAAACTGTTCGACTGACACACTGCTCACTGCTTACTGCTTACTGAACAATGGCAAACGAGGAATTGATCTACCGGATCACGCGTGCGGTGTACGGGCGGCTTGGGGCGCAGGCCGACGAGCGCACGGTGGAGAATTTGGTGACCGACATCTACCGCGCGATTGAGCCGGTGGTGGAAGGCGACAACAACAACGGCGGCGGCACGGGAGAGCGTGCCGGGCGGCGGGGGCTGACCTCGCACGGCGGCGAGGCTGAAGGGTCTTCGGATCGTCTCATCGTGTCGGTCTTCGGCGTGGATAATCCGGGCATCGTCGCGGGCGTGGCGCAGATTCTGGCCGAGTCGGGTTGCAGCATCGCGGACATCAACCAGACGGTCGTGCAGGGCAAGTTTGCGATGGTCATCATCGCCAACTCGACCAATTCCAACGCGCCCGTCGCGACGCTCAAGGAACGCTTCCGCGCCGCCGGTGACAAACTCGGCGTCCGCATCTACGCACAGCGCGAAGACCTCTTCAACGCGATGCATCGAATATAAGCGTGAATCGTAAATCGTAAATTGTGAATAGATAAAAATCGTCTTTCACTGTTTACGATTTACGATTTACGATTTACGAATATGTCTGAACCGGAAATCGCACGTCGGTGTTTGAGTTGCGGCGCGTCCGTGCGCGGGCGCGCGAGTTTTTGCCCGCAGTGTGGCAGCCGGATGGCGGGAACAGAGACGACGGCCGACGAAAATCAACCGGCCGCCGCAGCCGCGTCGAAGGGGGCGACGGATGAGCCGCGACCGCCGGTGCGTGGTGGCGGTAGCAGCGCGCTCGTCGAGGAAGCGGCGCGCGTGGCGGCGACGCTGAACGATAAGCTGCCGACCTTCTCCGACGAGACGCTTGCCTCCGGCAATCACAAGCCCGCGCCGGAACGCGCGCGCGAACTGCCCGAGACGCGCGAAGAAGAAGAAGATGCGGCCTCAACTTCCGGCGCGCGCGCACGGCAGTCGTTTGCGGGCGAGGAAAGCGTCGCGCAGTCGGAAACGGAAGTGGCAACGACGGCGACGGCACAGTCAGAGGCGCGTGGCCGGATCGGGCGGCGCGCGGCCACGGTCGGCGCGAGCGTCGGTGAAAATTTGCGACCGCGCGTGGAGAAGTTGCGCGAGGCTTCGACGGTCGTGCTCGACGAGGCGGCGGACGATCCCGGCTTGCGTTTCGTGATCGTCGCCGTCGTGTTATTTCTTCTCTTCATCTTCATCCTAATCCTCAGCTACATCCTCGGTTAAAGCGGCAAACATCTTTCTATGGAATATTCACAGGCGGAAATCTTGCAGACCGTGCGGATGACCGAGATGGAGCACCTCGACGTGCGCACCGTCACACTCGGTCTCTCTCTGCGCGACTGCGCGGGCGACTCAATCGAGCGCACGGCCGAACGCGTGCGCGCCAAGATCGAGCGCACGGCCGAGCGGCTCGTCCAGACCGTTGACGAGATCAGCAGCGAACTCGGCATCAGCGTCGCCAACAAAAGAATCTCGATCACGCCCGCCTCGCACGTCGCCACGGGCGCGCAGAGCGTCGCCGATTGTTTGAAACTCGCGCGCGCCATCGACGAAGCGGCAACGCACGTCGGCGTGGATTTCCTCGGCGGCTATTCCGCGCTCGTGCAGAAGGGTTGGACGAACGTTGAGGACGTGTTTCTCGCGTCGATCCCGGAAGCGTTGGCGACGACGAAGCGGCTCTGCTCGTCGGTCAACGTCGCGACGACGCGCGCCGGGATCAACATGGACGCCGTCGCACGCGTCGGGCGTCTCATCAAAGAGGCCGCGGAACTGACGCGCAATCAGGGGGGCTTGGCCTGCGCGAAGTTCGTCTGTTTCGCTAACGCCGTCGAGGACAACCCGTTCATGGCGGGCGCGTTTCACGGCGTCGGCGAAGGCGAGGCCGTCATCAATGTCGGCGTGTCGGGGCCGGGCGTCGTCAACCACGCCGTCCGGCACGCGCCGCGCGACATGCCGCTGCACGAACTCGCCGAACTGATCAAAAAACTCTCCTTCAAACTCGCGCGCGCCGGTGAACTCGTCGGCCGCGAGGCCGCGCGTCGCCTCGGCCTGCGCTTCGGCATCATCGATCTGTCGCTCGCGCCGACCCCCTTGCGCGGTGATTCGGTCGCGGAGATCATCGAAGCCTTCGGTTTCGAGCGCGCGGGCGCGCCGGGGACAACCGCCGCGCTCGCCCTTTTGACAGACGCGGTGAAGAAGGGCGGCGTCATGGCGTCGAGCGCGGTGGGCGGCATGAGCGGCGCGTTCATCCCCGTTTCGGAAGACGCGGCGATGATCGACGCGGCGCGCGTCGGCGCGCTCACCTTGGAGAAGTTGGAGGCGTGGACGAGCGTCTGCTCGGTCGGCCTCGACATGATCGCCGTGCCCGGCGCGACCTCCGCCGAGACCATCGCCGCCATCATCGCCGACGAAATGGCAATCGGCGTTACCAACTCGAAGACGACCGCCGTACGTATCATCCCCGCGCCCGGCAAAGTCGTCGGCGACATGGTCGAGTTCGGGGGCTTGCTCGGCACCGCGCCCGTCATGGCCGTCAACAATTTCAACTGCGCCGACTTCATACGTCGCGGCGGCCACATCCCCGCGCCCATCCACTCGCTGAGAAACTAAATGCCGAAGGGATGCTGCTGCGGCCGTGCGGCCGGAGTATGATGTTGAAGAACAACGTAATCGAAGGAGCGTTGGATGAAATTAACCATCGAGCTTGAACGAGAGGAGGACGGCCGCTGGATCGCGGAAGTGTTAGACCTGCCGGGCGTGCTGGCTTACGGGCAGACCCGCGAGGAAGCCGTGGCGCGCGTGCAAGCGTTGGCTTTCCGGGTGCTGGCGGATCGGCTTGAGCACGGAGAAGGTGAGCCGGAATTGATGAGCGTCTCGTTTCTCGCGGCATGAGCGGGTGGCCTGCGACAAAGGCGCGGTTGGTCTTAGCCGCACTGCTTCGCATCGGGTGGCGCATCAAACGTGAGTCGGGCGGCTCACACCGCGTTCTTTCTCGAACCGGGTGGGCTGACGTAGTTTTTTCCTTCCACGACAAAGAAGAGATCGGCCCGCGTATGCTGGCGCGCATAGCTAAAAGAACCGGCCTTAAACCGGAAGATTTATGAGTGGTGTCCTTCTGCCGAGTCGTTCACATCCCCGCGCCCATCCACTCGCTGAGAAATTAGTTAAGGAGAGTTTATCCTCGTGGCTTTGTTGTTGTCGTTGAAAGTTCGTCGCAGTCGTTTCCTCCTGCGCGCGGCGCAAGGGGTCGTGCTGTTGCTGGTCGTGTCATCGTCGCCGCTGCCGGGCGCGCTCTACGCGCAGGAAGCTCCGGCAGGGCAGATGCGTCTCGGCAAGATCGAAGTGACGGGATTGCAGCGCGTGACGGAGGGGCAGGTGGTTGAGGCGAGCGGGTTGGAGGTCGGGCAACAGGTGGACGTGGCCGCGCTCGACGCTGCCGCCGAACGCCTGCTCGGCACGGGACTCTTCACGAAGCTGGGTTATCGCTATCGCACGAAGGGCGTCGAGGCGGTCGTGACGTTCGAGGTTGAGGAGTCGAAGGCGGAGCGCAACATGCCCGTCGTCTTCGACAACTTCGTCTGGTTCACGGAAGAGGAACTGGCGCGCGCCGTGCGCGAGGAACTGCCGGCGTTCGACGGAAACGCGCCCGAATCGAGCGGCGCGGTGGCCGCCGTCACGCGCGCTCTGGAACGTCTGCTGCGCGCGCGAAAAATCGCGGGGCAGGTCGACTACATGCCTTCGGCCGACATGGCGGGCGGCAACGCCAAACACGTCTTCAGCGTGAAGGGCGTGAGCATCCCCATCTGCGCGCTGCAATTTCCGGGCGCATCCGCGATTACGGAAAAAGAGTTGGCCGGCAACGCGACGCCGCTCTTGAAGGCCGACTACTCGCAGGAGTTCGTCGAAGGATTTACCGAGGCCACGCTGAAGCCGCTCTACTGGCAGCGCGGCCACTTGCGCGCCCGCTTCGGCCACCCCGGCGCAACCATCGCCGCCGCTGACGCTAACACGGCGGCGGGCGCGGATAATTGCAAAGGCGGCGCGAGCGTGAGCGTGCCCGTCGAAGAGGGCGCGGCCTATTCTTGGGAGCGCGCCGTGTGGGCGGGCAATGCCGCGTTGACGGCGGCGGAACTGGACGCCGCGCTTGGGATGAAAAGCGGCGAGATCGCCGACGGCCTGAAGATCAATAAAGCTCTCAGGGAAGTGCGCGAGGCTTACGGGCGCAAAGGTTATATCTTTCTGAGCCTCAAGCCCCGGCAGGAATTTGCCGACGAGACCCGCCGCGTTACTTACGCGTTCGACATCAGGGAGGGGGCGCAGTTTCGCATGGGGACGCTTGCCGTCACGGGACTTGCGGCGGCGGACGCCAACCGGCTTAAAGAAAAATGGACGCTGCGCGCGGGCGACGTGTACGACGCGTCTTACGTGGACGAATTTTTGAAAAAGAATCTGCTGACCGTCGCCCGCCCCGGCACGTTGCAGCAAATGGAAACGTCTGTGAAGCCCGACCGCCAGAAGTTGACCGTTGACGTGACGCTCAATTTCAAGTGAACGCTCGCGCGGTTGCGGCCGCGCATCGGTTATAATCGGCGGACTCGAAAACGTGTGAGGAAACTTTATGGAAGCACTCGGCATGGTGGAATGTATGGGTCTCGTCGCGATGATCGAGGCGGCGGACGCGATGGTGAAGGCGGCGAACGTCGAACTCGTCGGCTACGAGAAGATCGACGCGGGGCTGGTGACGGCGATTGTGCGCGGCGAAGTGGGGGCGGTGCGCGCGGCGGTGGACGCGGGCGCGGCGGCCGGGTCGCGCGTCGGCAAGGTCGTCGCCACGCACGTCATCCCGCGCCCGCACGCCGAAGTGGACGAAGGACTCCCCGTGTTGCGTACCGGCGAGACGACGCGCAAGAAGATCAGCGGGTCGGTGAGAGGGAAATAGTGACGAGCGACGAGTTGAAACAAAGAGCTTGTCTTCAACTCGTCACTCGTCACCCGTCGCTTTTCGGGTCGGGGATGAAGCGGTAGCCGACGCCGCGCACGGTCAGCAGGTGTCGGGGCTTGGCGGGTTCGGCCTCGATGTACTTCCGCAGGCGCACGATGAAGTTGTCGATGGCGCGGGTGTCTGTGTCTTCGTGCAAGTTCCACACCTCTTCGAGCATCGATTTGCGCGAGACGGCGCGACCGGCGTGCCGGATCAGATGACGCAGCAGATCGGCCTCCATCAAAGTCAGGCGCACCGTGCGATCACGCACGCGCAACTCCAACGCCTCGAAGTCAATCGTCTTACCGTCAAACTCGAATAATTCTTCCGCAGCACGATGCGCCGCCGCGCCCGTCGTCACATCGTCGCCCGCCGCGTACGTCTTGTCGCCGTCGCCTCCGGGCGCGGGTGCGCTCGCCGCCGCTTGCTCTCGGTCTCGATGAAGCCACTCGCGCCGGCGGAGCAGGCCGCTGAGGCGCGCGAGAAGGATGGCGAGTTCAAAGGGCTTGGGGAGATAGTCGTCCGCGCCCGACTCGAAGCCGCTCAGCACGTCTTCAGGCCGCCCGCGCGCCGTCAGCATCAGGATGGGAACGAACTGACCGGCCTGCCGGAGTTCGGAGGCCACGGTGAAGCCGTTGATGCCGGGCAGCATCACGTCGAGGATGACGGCATCGAAACGGGTCGCGGCGTCGGCGGTCAATTTCGCGAGCGCGGTCTCGCCGTCGCCCACCGTCTCGACGCGGTAGCCTTCGGCTTCGAGGTTGAAGCGCAGGCCGTCGGCCAGATGCTTCTCGTCTTCGACGATGAGGACGCTCGCCTTCATCCACCCTCCACACGCGGCAGCAGCACCGTGAAAGTGCTGCCGCGCCCCTCGCCTTCGCTCTCGGCATAGACGCGCCCGCCGTGTTTCTTCACCAGAGATTGCACGATGAACAGACCTAAGCCCGTGCCTTTGAAGCGCGCCATGAAGCGACCCGGCACGCGGTAAAAGCGTCGAAAGATGCGCTTGAGTTGCGCCTGCGGGATGCCGATGCCGTGGTCGCGCACGCGCACGGCCAGCCGCCGCGCGTCAATCGTCATCACCTGCACCGAGACGCGCACCTCGTCGGGCGAATACTTGACGGCGTTGTCGAGCAGGTTCGAGATGACGGCGCGCAGTTCTTCCGGGTCGCCGTGGACGAGCGGGCGTTCGCCGTTCCTGAATTTCTCGGCGTAGCTGAACGCGTCTTCGGAGAGTTGCGGGTAGCGCGTGCGCGCGAGTTCGAGCGAGGCGCGGACGATTTCGGCGAGGTCGATGATGGGCGCGCTCTTGCGCTTGAAGCGTTCGCCGCCGCCACCGCTCTGCCCGGCGCGCAAAACTTGTTCGACGGTGTGGAGCAGGCGGTCGCTGTCGGCCAGCATGACGGAATAAAATTCGCGCCGCTGTCGCTCGTCCACTTCGCGCGTCTGCAAGGTTTCGAGATAGAGGCGGATCGAGGTGATGGGCGTTTTGAGTTCGTGCGTGACGGCGTTGATAAAGGCGTCGTGCTGTTCGTTGCGCCGGATTTCGCGGACGAGAAACGTGGTATTCAAGACGAGACCGGCGATGATGACGCTGAAGAAGATGATGCCGAGCACGAGCATCGCCACCTCGCGCCAGTTCAACAGAATCCAGCCGACGTTGAGCGCGACGGCCAGCGCGACCAGACACGAGCCGAGCGTGATGAAGAACGCGGTGGATTTACGGCGGCGACCGGAGAGGCGCATGCGTCTATTGTAAGGAAGCGCGGGGCGGAAGGGAAAGCGAGGGGAAGAGGCGAAGGTCAAAGGGGAAGGGATAAAGGGAAAAGATGTAGAGGTAAAAGCAAAGGGGTAAGGAAGCTCAAGACGTTCGTCCTGTCCCTTACCCCTTCCCCTTGGACTCTGTGCCCTACTCTCTTTCGCTATGCCGCTTGCGAGAGGGCGTCCGCGTCGTTGTCCTCACCGGCTTTGAGGTCGGCCATGCGCGGGAGGTGTTTGATGTCGCGTGCGAGGCCGAGCATTTGGAGCGCGCGAATGCCATACCAGTTCATATCGATCTCGTACCAGTGGTAGCCGTGGCGCGCGGCGCGCGGGTGCGCGTGGTGGTTGTTGTGCCAGCCTTCGCCGAAGGTCAACAGGGCGATGATCCAGTTGTTGGTCGAGTCGTCTTCGGTTTTATAACGCTTCGTGCCCCAGAGGTGCGTGGCGGAGTTGACGAGCCACGTCGCGTGCAGGCCGAAGGTGGTGCGCAAAAACATGCCCCAGAAGAAGACCGACCAGCCGCCGAAGACCAAGAGCAAGACGCCGAGCGCGACGACGGGCACGAAGAACCATTTCGACAGCCAGACGTGGACGGGGTCTTTCATCAAATCCGGCACGTAGCGGCGGAGCGTCACTTCGTCGTGCTGCTGCGCCGTCCCCGTCAGAATCCAGCCCATGTGCGCCCACCACGTGCCGTCGCGGGGCGAATGCGGGTCGCCGGGTTGTTCCGTGTGGGCGTGGTGAATGCGGTGCGTGCCGACCCACTGGATGGGGCCGCTTTCGAGCGTGAGCGTGGCGCAGACGGTCAGGAAATACTCGACCCACTTCGGCGTCTTGAAGCCGCGATGCGTGAGCAGGCGGTGGTAGCCCATGCCGATGCCGAGGCTGCCGGAAATCCACCACAGCGCGAGCGTCACAAACAGCGCAGTCCACGAAAACATGAACAGCGCGGCGATCGCCCCGGCGTGGAAGATGATCATCGTGATAAACGTTGACCAGTTGATTTTTCCGTCACGCTGCGCGGCGATCTGTTGCGCGCTCATCCCCTGAGTTGCCATAATTTTTACTCTTCCCTTGTTTTTCCTATGAAAAGTTCTCAAACTTCACTTGACGATGTTTGATGTCGGGGGCGAGAGTTATCGTAGCAGGTGAGGGGCGCGGCGAATGTAAAAGTTATGTAAAAGCAGGACGGCCTTTATTATTTGCTTGGCAAAATTCCCGCCGGGGATATACTCATGACCGCCTTTTCGACGACATGGATGTGAGAGGGAAAATAAATTGATCAGGACGGTTTGCCTGAACACGCAGACGAAGTCTTTCACGAACGACTGCATTGCGGCCGACATCAGCGAACTACGCATCGAGCCGCAAAACATCGTCTGGGCGGACGTGGCCGACCCGACCAGCACGGACTTCGAGGAACTGGCCGAGGAGTTCGGCTTCCATCATCTCTCGATTGAAGATTGCCGCAACGAGCACCAGCGGCCGAAGATCGAAGAGTACGCCGGTTACTACTTCATCGTGCTCTACGAGGCCGAACTGGCCGGAGTGAACGACCGTCTGGAACTGCGCGAGTTGAACATCTTCCTCGGCAAGAATTACCTCGTCACCGTCCACAGCCGACCCATCCGCGCCATCGACACGGCCTCGCGCATCTGGCACGAGTGGACGGATCGCGCGGAATACGGCGCGGGCGTGCTCGCCTACATCCTGATCGACGCGATTGTGGACGATTACCTGCCGCTCTTGGACGTGGTGAGCGACCGCATGGACGACTTGGAGGATTCGATCTTCGGAGAGTTTCGCCCGGAAGCCATCGAAGAGATTTTCGCCATCAAGAAGAAACTGCTCTACCTGCGTCGCTCGATCACGCCGCTGCGCGACGTGTTCAACGTGCTGCTCAGGCGCGAGCAGCCGATCTTCCCGCGCGAAACGCACGTCTACTTTCAAGACGTGTTCGACCACCTGATCCGCGTCTCCGACACGATTGACAACTTGCGCGACATGCTCAGTTCGACGATGGACGCCTACCTCTCCGTCTCCGGCAACCGCATGAACCAGATCATGAAGCGGCTGACTTCGATCTCGACCATCCTGATGTCCGTCACGCTCGTCGCCGGAATCTACGGGATGAACTTCAACTACATGCCCGAACTCCACTGGCGTTACGGCTACGTCTACTCGCTGCTCTCGATGATCGTCGTCGGCCTCGCGCTCTACGTATTCCTGAAAAAGGTGAAATGGTTATGACGATCAGACACCCGCTGCGCGACCGCCACAAAAAAAGGAACAAGGGCGATACGGCGCAACTCGCCGCCCAACTCGCCCCGCTCGAAGAGCAGGACACACGCGCCGCCCGGCGGCAGGGCGCGAACGTACACACCACCGGAGGCCAGAACGGCGGCCGCCTGATTCAAGAGCATGGCGCGCTCATCATCGATACGGATCATCTGAATCTCCCGAAAGAGTTGACCGAATCGGGCGAGAGCAGATTTTGGGACATCGAGCCGGTCGTCCTCGTGATCGTCGGCGTGATGCTCGTCTTCATCGCCTTCATCGCGTGGCAAATTTCGTTGATGCCACGGGTGGAATAGAAGCGAAACGACAGAGGCGCACAGGACGAACGCGGGATGAAAGCAACTTGGCTTTCATCCCGCGTTCGTCCTGTGCGCCTCTGTCGTTTTTAAGTTTACGGCTGCTTGCTCGAAGTCGAAGACGTGCGCGCGGGCGTGGGCGCGTTGTTGTTGTCGCCGCCGCCGCGCGGGGCGGTGTAGCCGGGGCGCGTGATGGCGATGCGTTTGTCGCGTTTGCCGGAGTCTTCGATGCGGACGTTCACTTTGCGAAACGTGCCGTCGCGCCGCTTGTTGGTCGGGCTGTAGCTGACGACGTACTGCGTGCGCAGGTCGCGCGTGATCTCGTCGGCGATAGAGGGCAGTTCCGTGAGCGAGTTGGGATAGAAGGCGCGGCCGCCCGTCTCGGTGGCGAGTTTGTTGAGCAGGTTGACGGCTTTGTCCTTCGAGCTTTTACGGATGAAGCCGCTCTCGGTGTCGAGTTCGTTGACGAAGCCGATGACGTAAATCTGCACGTCGTTCTCGCGCAGAAACTCGAAGAGTTCCGCCTGCTTGTAGTAACTGCTGCGGTCTTCGCCGTCGGTGACGAGGATGAGCGCGCGGCGACGCTTATCGTTCAAGGGGTCGCCCTTTTTGTGTTTCCCGACGTGCTCGGCGGCGAGATACACGGCGTCGAGCACGGCGGTCTGCCCGCCCTCCGTGTGCATCTTGTCCATCGCGTCGAAGAGATCGTCTTTGCTCGCGGTGAAGTCCTGAAGAATGGAAATCTCGTCGCTGCTGACGAAGCGTTGGAGAAACGTCTCGTCGCCGGGTTTGTTCTGCTCGATGATGGTGCGCGTCGCGTCGATCACTTTTTCGAGTTGCGTCTTCATCGACCCGGAGTTGTCCACGACGAGGCCGTAGCTGATCGGCACTTCGGCGCGGGTGAACGAGAATATCTGCTGCGGCACGCCGTCCTCGAATACTTTGAACTCGTCCTGCTTGACGTCGTTGACGGGGCGGTTCGCGCGATCAATGACGCGCACGTTCAAGTTCACGAGGCTCGTGTCAACCTTCACGATCTCGTCCGGGTCAACTTCCTGCCCCGCATCTTCGCCTTCGGCCGGGCTGGCCGAAGGGCTGGCGGCCGGAGTCGGCGTCTGGCGCGGCTGCGGCGGCGTCTGCAATTGCGGGGCGGGCGTCTGGGCGGGCGTCGGGCGCGGTTGCTGCGTCTGCTGCTGCACATTGTTCACGCGGCGGGGGCGCGAATCGGCGGCCGTCGTCCTCTGGGCGTGCGTCTCGGTCGAATGGGCGAAACTCAAGATGGCGAGCGCGGCGATGATACCGAGCGCGAGCGACAGGCTCACGCTCCGGTTACGGCGGCGGCGGCGACTCTTCAGATCAACTTTGCGATGTGTCATCCCGTCATCTCCTGCGACTAAAACTGGCATCCGGCGCGCGGTGGCGGCGGCGTCGCGCTTCGTTGGCGACAACAAGCCGAAGCGCCCGGCGAAGCTCCCGTCCGCCATTTCGGCTGGCTTTCGGCGGGCGCGGCACTCGGGCGCTTCTGTTTGTCAGCCAAAAAATTGGCTTCGCGCGGCTGGGGCTAAAAAGAACCTGAACGGACGCTACTTCTTCTTGCGCGCCCACACACACAGCTTTAGAAGTGTCCGGCGGCGCGCGCGTTGCCAGTCACAGACTGCTAAGCGGTGAAAGTGCGGCGGCCATGAGCAGCCGCAGCGGCGGCGGCGTTGCGCCCGCAGACGACGCCTTAACGCGGTTGGGTGGTGGCGTAGTAGCCTTCCTTGGTGCGCACGAAGACGCGCGGCAGGCCGCGCGGCGGCGAGACTTTCACCTTGATCTTGTGCCACTTGCCGTTATTGACGAAATTCTTCGGCTTGTAGCCGATGGAATACTGGTGGCGCAGTTCGATGGCGATGCGCTCGAAAATCTCGTTCATCTCGGCGGCGGTGTCGGGGAAGAAGGCGCGCCCGCCGGAGACTCCGGCCAACTCGTCGAGGACGGCCTGCCCGCTGACGCCTAACCCGTTCGGGTCGCCTTTGTCGGTGATGCCGATGGCGTAGATGAGCACGTCCGTCTCTTTCAAGACGCGGCGCAGTTCGCTGAAGGTGTAGCGCGAACTGTTGTCCTGCCCGTCGCTGATGATGAGAAGCGCGCGCTTGGGATGTGCGCCGCGCGTCACCTTTTCGACGCCGAGATAACAGGCGTCGTAGAGCGCGGTCTGTCCCTTGGTCTGCACAAAGGTCAGTTTGGTGAGCAGGGCGTCGGCGTCGCGCGTCTTCTCCATCAAGACCTGCGAGCGGTGATTGAAGCCGATCAGGAAATACTCGTCGCCGTCGTGGCTCGTCTCGATGAAATGCTTGAGCGCGTCGCGCGCCTTGGCGATCTTGTCCTTGCCCATCGAACCCGACACGTCGAAGATGACGCCGAGGCTGACGGGCGCGTCTTCGTCGGAGAAGAAGGAGATGTCCTGCGACTCTTTGTCGTCAAGGACGGTGAAAGCTTCTTTCGTCAACCCCGTCACAAAGCGGCCGTAGGCATCCGTCAGCGTGACGCTCAGCGTGATGAGATCGGAGTTGACGATTAATTGCTCGTCACCGAACGTGGCCGCCGCTGCCGCGCCGCCGCTTGCGGGCGTGCCCGCCCCGAAGTTCGTGCCGGTCGCGGGCGACGTGACGGGCTGCGCGGGCGTCGGCTGCGTCGTGATAGGCGTGGCGGCGGCGGTGACGCCGGCCGGTTGTTCGGCTGCGGATTGAGTCGTGGTCTTCTGTTGGGCGAAGTTCGCAATGGGCGCGACGACTAACAGGCAGGCGATGACGTGCGAAGAGACGAGCGCGGAACGGAGTCCGGGACAGTAGCGCCGTACTCTCATTGAGACCTCCAGTCGGCGGAGTTAGACGGGAACAACTCCTGCGAAGCTAAACCTTGTATGCCCTACGATTCCGATATCGCACGAGAGCGATGCCTGAAGCCGTAAAAAAACTTTTGCTCGTGGCTCGATCAAAGAAGCTGGGAGACTTCGCTTGGGGACGCCCCGCATTGTAGGACACGATGCGGCGCGCACGCAAGAACTGTCTACGGCGAAAGTTTAGTTTTCGCGTTGAGCGGGAGATACGCGAGCGCGGGAATACGGGTGCGCCGGGGCGCGAGGCGGAGCTTGGCGCAAATCATAAGGCGGGGAGAACTTTGAAAGTTCTCCCCGCCGCGCGAGCGCATGTGAAGCGGCTTATTGCTTGATTGCGCCGAGCGAGTACACCGTCGTCACGGCCACCGGCTGGCCGTCAACGACGAAGGGTGCGAACTCCCACTGCATGAGAGCCTTCTCCAAGAAGGCCGAGTCTTCGTTAAAGGGAGTGACTTTGATCACCTTGCCCTCTTTGTTGATGTCAACCCCGGCACGGATCAGCGGCGAACTCAGATCGACGGCGACCCGCTTGCGCACTTGCAGGAGGGAAAACGGAACGAAATAATCATCGCCGTAAGGGAGCTTGGTGGCTGTGGTGGGCACGGATTGCCCGCGCAAGGCCGGGGGCAAGATCGATTGCAGCACGGCATTGGCGGTGTCCTGCGCGCCCTGCCTGACCTCGCGCCCTTTGATGGAGACTGGCTCTTGCAAGGCGGCAGCGTTCAAAATCACGTCCCCGTCAAAGATGGCCGAGGTCTGAGTGCCGGAGGGCAACGCCACGTCCAGAACCACGACGCCCGCCATCTGCGGACGGGTAAAAGCGATGGCGTCCGTCGTGACTTCGAGCGACGATTCCGGTAGCCGCTTCTCCTCTTTCGCTGCGTCGTCCGTCTTCTCCGGCTTTGGCAACATGAGACCCGCCGTCACTTCGATCTCCGATTTCTTGGTCGGACGAATGTTGACGTAATCCGTCGGCTGCAACTCGTTGAGGCGGAGGGTGACGAAAGGTGACGCGCCTCCTGCGGCGGCGCGGTCGAGTTTCACCTTCTTGCTGATGGTATGCATTTTGTAACCGGATTTGTTGCGCGGCAAATCCGATTTCGAGATTTCCGCTTGCTGCGGTGTGATACGCGCTCGTCCGGTCACGGCCGCCGCGCGATTGAGCGCAAAGCCCGTCGTCAACGCCGCCAAGACCGACCCAGCCGTCAAAAAGAGAAACAAACCTGCTCTGAGCAGAGTTCGACGCATGAGGGTATCCTCCCTTAAGTGTCTGTCGTATCCGGTGAAGAGTTGAGGTGAGAGGAATCCGGTGGGTGGATGCGTCGCCTCCGAAATAATGTCCCGCCCAGAGCGCGCCTTGGCGAGAGTTGAAGGTTAGGCTCAGTCTCCTTCGCTTAAGTTTTAGAGAGAGTGTGAGGCTGACAAATGTGCGAGTTCATCGCCAGCAGAGATTATTAAACGCAAACGGACTATGAACCTCTACCCGCCCCGTGTCAACAACATTAAGTTATTGACCGGCGCAGTCGCCGTGCAACTTTCTCTCGCCGTGGGCGTGTAAGTGCGGGCGGGACGAGTCGTGCCCGCAGGTGAGCTTGGCGCGGGGCGCGTGTTATACTCGTCGCCCCGTTTAGACGCTGATTTCGCCAGCCGTGAAATCAACGCAATCATAAAAAACCGATGGCCGAATTTATTTGTCGTTTGGGAACGCCTGCGGGCGAGGTGGTGACGCGCACGATTGAAGCCGTGGGCGTGGCCGAGGCGCGCGTGCGTCTGGAGAGCGAAGGCTTCCGCGTGTTCAGCGTGACGCCGCCGAAGGCGCGCGGCATCGCCGCCCTGACACGCGGCGGCAAGGGCGGCACGACGCCGCGCATCAAGGCGGGCGACTTTCTCCTGTTCAACCAGCAACTCGCCGCGCTGCTGCGGGCGGGCATCCCGATTTTGCAATCCATCGCGATGCTCAGGCGGCGGGCGTCGAGCGCACGTCTGCGCGGCATGCTCGGCGACGTGGAAGAGAAGATTCGCGGCGGCATGGCGCTCTCTTCGGCTTTTGCCGAGCAGGGGTCGGTCTTCCCCAGAATTTACACCGCGTCAATTCTCGCGGGCGAGCGTTCGGGCGCGCTCGACGAGGTGCTGAACCGTTACAACGCTTACATGCGGCGCGGCGTCGAAATCCGGCGCAAGATTCGCGGCGCGCTCGCCTACCCGCTCTTTCTGCTCGTCGCCTCGTTCGGCATGGTCACGTTTTTGACGACCTACGTTGTGCCGCGCATGGCGCGACTCTTCGAGGGCTTCGGGCGTAACCTCCCGGCCATCACGCTCGTCGTCGTGAGCATCTCGAACTGGATGGCGGCGAACATCTGGTGGTTCGCCCCGCTCGTCTTGATCAGCGTGGTCGCGTTCTGGTTCTGGTCGAAGACGCCGCAGGGGCGCATGTCGATTGATCGCGCGGTGCTGAAAATCCCGATTGCCGGTCAACTCGTCATTCAACTCTCGGTCGCACAGGTGACGCGTTCGCTCTCGACGCTGCTCGCGGGCGGCATCACGCTCGTAGACTCTTGGGAGATCGCCTCCGAGGCGATCACGAACAAGGAACTGCGTGCGCGCTCGACGCGCATCCTGCCGATGATCAGGGAGGGGCGTTCGTTCACGGAGAGTCTGGAGAGCGCGGATTGGATACCGGAGTTGGGGCTAGACATGATCGGCGTGGGCGAGCGTTCGGGCAGTTTGCGGGAGATGCTGGACGAGGTGGCGACCTTCTACGATGCCGAATCGGAGGTCAGGCTTGAGCAGTTGACGACCGTGCTTGAACCTGCGATTCTGCTTGTGATGGGGGGGGTCGTGATCACGATTTTGCTGGCGATTTACCTCCCGATCATCCAATCCATCTCGAACGTCTCAGGAGCGCACGCCGGCCGTTGACGGTCGGCAATCCCCCGGCTCCTTTCTCGCATCAGAAACAGGATACGCAAGTTTGGCAGCGGAAGAATTTTCAAGCGCAATGAACTCTACTCTCGACGAAACACTCGCGCGCGAAGCAGGCGAGACCACGCTCGTCCGCCCCGATGGCGGCGCGAACGGCGCAGCAGCGGCGACCGCCGCCGCCACCACCCTAGCGGCCGCATCGCTCCCGCCCGAAGTCCGCGCCGCGCAGGAACTCGCGCGCCGTTATCGCCTGCCCTACATCGACCTGCTTCCGCCCGAAGGCGATTCGCCCATCGATTACGCGCTCCTCGGAGAGATTCCCGTTGACCTGATGCTGCGCCACCAGTTCGTGCCGCTCAGGCGCGAGGGGCGACGCCTTCACGTGGCGATGGCCGACCCGAGCGATCTCGAACGCCTCGACGAACTCGCCAGCGCCCTTCGCGCGCGCATCGTGCCGCACGTTGCGACCGCCGGAGCGATTGACGTGGTGCTGAAGAAGGGCGACGCCACGCAGCGCGTCCTGCAAGAGGCCACTTCCAATTTTCGCATCTCGCTCGTCAAGGAAACCGAGCACGGCGACGAAGTTTTAGACCTCGACCGTTTGGCGACCGATAGCGACATGTCGCCGATCATCAAACTGGTGGACACCATCGTCTTCAACGCGATGGAGTCGCGCGCCTCCGACATCCACATCGAAACGCGCGACACGGAAGTGCAGGTCAAGTATCGCATCGACGGCGCGCTCTACGCGAAAGTCGATCCGATTGATCTGGCCTATCACCAGACGCTCATCTCGCGCATCAAGGTCATGTCGGAACTCGACATCGCCGAGCGGCGCGTGCCGCAGGACGGCCGCTTCCGCGTCCGCTACAAAGGGCGCACCGTTGACTTCCGCGTCTCGATCATGCCCACCGTCCACGGCGAAGACGCCGTGATTCGTATTCTCGACAAAGAGCAGATCAACGAAGAGTTCAAAGATTTGCGCCTCGACGTGGTCGGCTTCGACGCGGACGACTTGCGCAACTTCCGTCGCTACATCGCAGAGCCTTACGGCATGGTGCTCGTCACCGGCCCGACCGGTTCGGGCAAGACGACGACGCTCTACGCGGCCTTGAACGAGATCAGAAACGAAGAAGACAAGATCATCACGATTGAAGACCCGGTCGAATACCAGTTGCACGGCATCACGCAGATTCCCGTCAACGAGAAGAAGGGGCTGACGTTCGCGCGGGGCTTGCGCTCGATTTTGCGCCACGACCCGGACAAGATCATGGTCGGCGAAATTCGCGACAACGAGACGGCGCAGATCGCCATCCAGTCCGCCCTGACCGGCCACCTCGTCTTTACGACCGTTCACGCCAACAACGTGATCGACGTGATCGGCCGTTTCCTGAACATGGGCGTCGAGCCGTATAATTTCGTCTCGTCTCTCAACTGCGTGCTCGCACAACGTTTGATCCGCATGCTCTGCGACGTGTGCAAGCGACCGTATCAAGCGTCGGACGACGAGTTGATCGAATCGGGGTTGAAGCCCGATGAATATCGCGGCCGCCAGTTTTACATGAGCGTCGGCTGCGATGCCTGCAACCACACGGGCTATCGCGGCCGCACCGCCATCCACGAATTGCTCAATCTCTCGGACAACATCCGCGAGATGATTATCGAACGCCGCCCCGGCTCGGAAGTGCGCCGCGCGGCCGAGCAGGAAGGCTTGGCCTCCTTGCGCGAATCCGCGCTCAAGAAGGTTCTACTCGGCGTCTCGACGCTGCACGAGATCAACCGCGCCACGTTCGTCGAAGAAGTTAAAGTGAACGGAAACGGAGCAGATGAAAGTAAGCAGTAAAAAGCAGTTTGTCTTAACTGCTTTTTACTGCTTACTGCTCACTGCTCACTGTCTTTTTGGAACAGTTTCTCAAGCCCGACGTGTAAATGCTTCAGGTGGTCAGCCCCGCCCGGTCATGCTGGCCGCGGCAAACCCGTAATCGAACGCCGATTTATTTTTTGAGGATCGAAATGAAATTAACAGTTAGTGTGCGTGCATACGCTTCGCTCGTCCTGATTTTGTGTCTGCTGGCCGCCCCGGCGGCGGTGCTGGCGAAGAAGGGCGAGAAGAATTACCGGCGCGGGCTGGAACAGGAGCGTGCGATGCAGTGGGAGCGCGCCGCGCAGGAGTTTGCGCTGGCCGTTGCCGCCAACCCCTCGGACATCGAGTATCAACTCCACTACCGCCGCGCGATCTTCAACGCCTCGCAGCGGTTCATGGAGCAGGGGCGCACGCTCGCCGAGCAGGGCGACTTCTCCGGCGCATACAACGCCTATCGACAGGCCGTCGGCTACGATCCGATCAACGAACTCGCCGTCTCCGAGATGCAGCGCATGTTGCTTCTCCAGCGCGAGAAGGAAGGGCGCGACCCGGCCAACACGAACGGCAACGGCGCGAACCGCCTGAACGGCACGCCCTCGACCGGCTCGGCCATCGTCCCCACGTCCTACACGGGCGCGGCTACGGGGGCGGCGACGAACGACGGCGCGCAACAACAAAAGCAACGTCCTTCGCAAGACCCCGGCTTGGCCTTGCCGCCGACGCGCAGCGAGCAACTCCGCGTCATCAACTACAACGGCGACCTCGAAGGCTTCATCCGCAAACTCGGCGACGAACTAAGTCTCAACGTCCTCTTTGACCGCGATTTCCCGAAAGGCCGCACCATCAACGTCAGCCTTAAGGATGTCACTTCGGCGCGCGCGCTCGACCACATTTTTCTTTCGCAAAACCTTTTCTTTCAGAAACTCGACCGGCGCACGATCATCGTCGCCGACCAGTCGAAGCGCGGGCAGTACCAGCAACTCGTCCTCCGCACGTTCTACCTGTCGAACATCGACCCGAACGACGCGCGCTCGCTGATCCAATCGTCTCTGCCGCCGACGGCCGGGCGGCAACCGCAGGTGACGCCGAACAAGGCCACCAACTCGATCACCGTGCGCGACACGCCGGAGAACATTCGTCTCATCGCCGAACTGCTGCAAGCCATCGACAAGGATCGCGCCGAGGTCGTGATGGACGTGAACATCTACGAAGTCTCGCGCACGAACTTGTTGCAACTCGGCAACCAACTCGGCACGGACGCCACGCTCGGCAACCTCGGCGGCTTGCTGCCGACCTCTTTCCTGTTCGGCGGCGGCAAGGAACGTTTCGGGACGACGACCACCACGACCGGCACGACGACCGGCGGGACGACCGGCAAAGACCCCGGCAAGGGCGGAACAGTCGTCAACACGGCGGCCTCCTTCCTCGGCGGCGCGTTCCTGCTGCCCTCCTCGACCATCAGCGCGTTTCAGGCGAAGGACAACACGCGCCTGCTCGCCGCCACGCAGGTGCATGCCTTCGACAGCGAACAGTCCACCACGCGCATCGGCCAGAAAGTTCCGGTGCAGACGGCGCAGGTGTCGCCCTTCGGCTCGACCATCGGCGGCACGACGGGCACGGCGGGTCAGCAAGCGGGCGTCAACTCCGGTCTCTTCGGCGGCACGGGTTACCCGGTCATCCAGTATCAGGACACGGGTTTGATCTTGAAGTTTACGCCGCAGGTCTTCCCGAATCTGGACGTGCAGGTGAAGATGGAGATCGAGTCGAACGACGTGATCGGCGGAGCGTCGAATTTGACGCCGACCTTCAGCCAGCGCAACGTCTCCGGCATGGCGCGCATCCCCAATAATCGCACGATGATGATCGCCAGCGTCGCGCAGGATAAACACTCGGAAGGCCGTCGCGGCGTGCCCCTGCTCGGCCTGATCCCCGTGCTCGGTCGCCTGTTCAGCACGCCGACGCGCAACGACGTGAACTCCGACATCGTCATCACGGTGACGCCGCGCGTGCTGCGCGCGCCGACCGTCAGCCCCGGCGACATCGACCAGCGTCCGAGCGGCACGCTGCAATCGCCCGTCTCCGAATCGCTCGAAGCCCTGCTCGTGCAGGCCGACCGCGAAGATCAACTCGCCGCCGCGCGCCAACTGCCCAAAGACGTTGCCATCCAGATGCCCCCCGCGCCCGTTGACAGCGCAGCAGAGGCGACGGCGGCAGCAGCGGACGCGCACCACGCCTACGTGCCCGCGCCGAAAGCCCTGATGGGAACGACGGCGACGACGCCCGATGCTGCAAACGGCAGCAATAACAATACGGCTGTCGCCAACCACACGGCCGCGTCCACGGGCGGCGTGGTCGGCACGGAAGCGAGCAAACAACCCGCGCCCTCCGTCTCGAACGGTGCGACTACGACGACGATGGCGGCATCGTTCGCTCCCGTCTCCAACTCCGGCGCGAACGTTTCGCCAGTGCCCGCCGCGAACGTCAAGCCGAACGTCGTCGAGACGACGAGCGCGTCGTTGACGACGAACGCGGCGACGAACATGACGCCCGCTCCGACAGTCGAGAAAACCGCAGTCGAGAAAACCGCGACGCCGGACGCCGCCAAAGCCGCGACGGCCACATCGACAACCACCGCGCCGTTTGCGACCATGACGGAGGGCGGCACGCTGCTCTACGTCCTGTCGGGACAGAAGGAGATGCGCGTCGGCGAGAAGCAACGTCTGATGCTGCTCGTCAAGACCTCGACGCCGCTCAGCCTCGCCGCCGCGACGCTCAGGTTCGACCCGCGCGTCCTCGCCGTCCGGGGCGTCACGCACGGCAGCCTCTTCGGCGAGAGGAAAGAACTGCTGCCGACGATCACGCCTTCGATTGACCCGCGCGGCTCGCTGCTCGCGCTCATCGCGCCTGCCGCGAATACGCCGATCAACGGCATGGGCGTTTTGCTGTTCGTCGAAGTCGAAGCGGTCGGCGCGGGCGAAAGCGACTTCACGCTCGATCAGACGGGCGTTCATCTCATGTCGGTCGCCGGGCAGAACGTGGCGACGCAACTGGCGCACACGCGTCTCACCGTGAAGCAGTAACGCGGCGCGCGTTTGAAGGGAAGGCCGGAGCATGCGAATGGGCATAGGTGAAAAGGTGTGGGGCGGGGCGGGGCGGTTCGCCGTTCGCGACCCGCGCGTCTTCGCCCTCGCGCCGCGCCGCTCGTCGCAGGGTGGCTGGACGCTCATCGAACTCGTCATCACGATGACGGTGCTCACGATTCTCTCGCTCGGCGTCATCCCGATGGTCAAAACCGCCGTCAAGCGGCAGCGCGAACAACAACTCCGCGACTCTCTGCGCGAGATGCGCGACGCGATCAACGATTTTCACCGCGACGCCCTCAACAGTCCTTATCTGGATCAATTGCCGCCGGGCACGCCGCAGGCGGTCGTGCCGATCCAGCCGAACCAACCGAACCAGCCGCCACCACCGGGCGGGGCAGCCGTGTCGGTTGACCCGCGCACCAAAGTGGCGATTGCAGACAAGACGCTGTTCGGCGTGGACAACCCGGATCGCTTTCCGCCGAAACTGGAAACGCTCGTGGAAGGCGTGAGCGTCGCGCCGCGCGTGCAGCCAATCGGCGGGGACATCAACAAGAACATACTGGATCAACAAGGGCCGCTCGCCTTCAAGAAGAAAGTTTACCTGCGGAAGATTCCCGTCGATCCGATGACGGGCAAGGCCGACTGGGGGATGCGCTCCTGTTACGACTCGCCCGACTCCAATTCGTGGGGCGGCGAAAACGTCTTCGACGTCTACTCGAAATCGCAGGACACCGCGCTCAACGGGCAGAAATACAGTGATTGGTAAAATGGAAAAAACAGTGAGCAGTGAGCAAAAAGCAGTGTGCGGCGGCGAGCGCGCGAGACGATGTGAAGAGGCGCGGCTCACGTCTCGCGACTCATGGCTCACGGTCTCGCGCCGACGCGCCGACGCGCTTTCTTGGCGCGTGCCTTCTTCTTCGTCGTTGCGCCAGCGCGGTTTCACCCTGCTCGAATTGATGATCGTCATCTCGATCATCATCATCCTCGCCATCATCGTGCTGCCGCAGTATCAAAAGACGGTCTTGCAGGCGCGCGAGTCGGTGTTGCGAGACGACCTCGCGCAGATGCGCAAGCTCCTCGACCAGTATGCCGCCGACAAGGGACAACTCCCGCAGTCGCTCGAAGACCTCTCGACTTCCGGCTACCTGCGCGAAGTGCCCGTCGATCCGATCACGGGGCAGAAGGACTGGAATGTCATCATGGGGCAAGACGCCAACTCGGCCGAAGGCGGGCAGGGCGTCGTAGACGTGCGCAGCGCGTCGGGCGATCTCTCAAGCGAAGGCACGCCATACAGCGAATGGTAGCGAAAAGCCGTGAATCGTAAATCGTGAATAGAAAAAACCGTCTTTTTCTATTCACGATTTACGATTTACGATTCACTAATCCTTATGAACTCTTTCTCCAGATTGATTAAACCGCGACTGCCTTCGTCCGCCTTGGGTTTGACGGGCGAGGGCGTGGCGGTCGTCTCGCTGGATCGCAGGCGCGACGGGACGCTGCTCGTGCGGCGTGCGGGCTACGTGCCGCTGGCCGAGGGGTTGGTGCGCCCGAATTTCGACGAGCCGAACGTGTCGGACGCGGGCGAGTTGGCCGCCGCTATCCAAACGCTCGCGGCGAACGCGGGGCTGCAAAAGCGCAAGCGTTGGTCTGTGGCCTTGCCCGAGGCGGCGACCCGCACCGCGATCCTGACGCTGGAGGGCGGCACGTCCACGCGCGCCGAGACGGAAGAGATGTTGCGCTGGAAGACCGAACGCGGCTTCGGCACGCCGGTCGAAGAGTTGCGCGTCGCGCGCGAGCGTCTGCGCCCCGACGCGCAAGGCCGCCCGCGTTATCTCGCTACGGCCGTGCGCCTCTCAGTCTTGTCGGAGTACGAGGCGATGCTCTCCACGCTCGGCTGGCACACGGGTCTCATCTTGCCGCGCCACATGGGCGAGGCTTGGTGGCTGATGCGCGAGCGCGCCGCCGCCACCGCCGCTGCTGCTCCGGCCTCCGATTCGCTTCTCGTCAGCACACACCACGAAGGCTTCACGGCTGTCCTGCTGCGCAACGCGCAACCGCTGCTCGTGCGGAGCATCGTCTGCGAAGCGGAAGACCGTGTTGACGAACTCTACCGCTTCCTTCTCTTTTACCGCGACCGCGTGCTCACGCCCTCTCTGGACGCCGACGCGCCCGCCGCCGACACCGTCGGCCGGATGATGATCGCGGGCGACGGCATCGAGCATACGGAAGCGAGCGCGATCATCGAAGAGACGCTCAACGCGCGCCCGCGCCTCGTCACCGCCGCCGACGTACGCCTCGCGCTTCCATCCGACGAACTTGAGTTCGATGCAATCGCCGCCCCCGCCGGTCTCGCCGCGCTCGCATGGGCTTGATGCGCCGGAGCGGTTGGCGCAGAGAGCGCGCGCGCATGGGTTAAAGGGTAGTTGAAAAATGAGGAAGGTGGCTTTGCTGGGGAACGCGGGCGGCGGGAAGTCAACGCTCGGCGCGAAGCTCTCGGCGCGCACGGGCATCCCGCTCTACTCGGTTGATCTGCTCCAATGGAAGCCCGGCGGCGTGGCCGTCCCCGACGAAGAGTTTGAGCGGGCGCACGACGAGATCATCGCACGCGACAGTTGGATCGTTGACGGATTCGGCACATACCCGACATACTTGCGCCGCCTCGAAGCGGCCGACACCATCATCCTCGTCGATCACCCGCTCTGGCGGCATTACTGTTGGACGGCGAGACGAAACTTCTTGAGCGTCTTTCGCACGCCCGCCGGTTTCCCGGAGCAGACCCCTTTAATCCGCGACACCGTCAAGATCGCGAAATTCATCTGGTGGGTGCATCGAAATTTCACGCCCGTGAACCGGAAGATGATCGAGCGATACGCCCCGACCAAACAGGTCTTTCATCTCCGCTCGCCGAAAGAGATCAGGGCTTTTCGCGCGCAGCATTCCCTATGACGAACCCGGCCGGGCAGAGACGCCGCCGCGACGGCGCGGCCGGGGCATTGAAACTTTCGCTTTTGCGCGCACGTAAAGACGTTTTACAAGAGTTATGAGTGTAGCTTCCCCCACAATCCAGAAGTTCGCGGGCCTCGCCGATTGCGAGTTGGTGACGCGCGCCATCGCCGGGCGCGATGACAGTTTCGAGGAACTCGTGCGCCGCTACCAGCGGCCGCTCGTCTCCTACGTCTATCGCATGACGGGCAACTACGAGAGCGCGCTCGACCTGACGCAGGAAGTGTTCATCAAGGTCTACGGGTCGCTCGCGCGCTACCGCCCCGAATACAAATTCTCGACGTGGATTTACCGCATCGCGCACAACACGGCGATTGACCACCTGCGCCGCCATTCGACGCGCGAACAGGAACTCGAAGTGGCGACGCCCGAAGGCGACACCTACGAGAAGCCTTTCGCCAGCGGCGCGCCGACGCCCGAAGAAGAGAGCGTCCGCGCCGAGCGTCGCGCCGAGATCGAGGATGTGATCGGGTCGCTTCCGGCGAGCTACCGCGAGTTGATCGTGCTGCGTCACGCGCACGATCTCAGCTACGACGAGATCGCAGAAGTGACCGGCCTGCCGCTCGGCACGGTCAAAAACCGCATCTTCCGCGCGCGCGAGGCGATGCGTACGCCGCTCGTCGAGCGCGGTATCACGGGCATTTAGAAAAGGGAAGCGAACACCGAATCGTGAGCGAACCAACGCCGATAGTCGCGGCCGACGAAGCCAACGAAGCACAGGCGGCCAGCCCGTGTCTGGACGTGGCCGCGTATCTGGACGGCGAACTCGACGAGGGCGCGGGCGCACGCTTCGAGCAGCACACGAAAACCTGCGCGCCGTGCGCGACCGCGCTTGCCGAACAGCGGCGTCTGCTCTGCGTCCTCGACGCGGCTTTCGGCGACGCGCAAAAGCGGATTCAACTCCCGTCCAATTTCACCGAGATCGTCAAAGCGCGCGCGCAGTCGGACATGAGCAGCGTGCGGAATCATTCCGAGCGGAAACGCGCCGCGCTCTTGACCGCGGGGCTGGCCGCGCTCTCCTTCGCGCTGCTCGGTTGGCAGGCTTGGAACGAATTGTTCGCGCCCGTGCGCGTCGCGGCGGGCGTGGCAGAGACGTTGCTCGACATGGCGGCCAACGCCGTCGGGGAAGCGGCGTCGGGCGTCGCCCTCACGTTGCGCGTGCTCGGCGGGCAAATGTTGGAGGAGCCGGGCGCGGGCAGTAGCGTCGGCACGTATATCATCTTCGCTCTCATCGTCGCGCTGCTTTTCCGTCTCATCGTCAGCTATCACCGCGCGCCGCATCTCCCCGACTAGAGGGCGCGTCTGCGACGCGAAAACTCTCCGCGCGTGAAAACTCTCCGCCCGTTTTTTACGTAACACCTCTGACCTTATTTCGGCCTCTCGCGGAGGCGTGCGCGAATAACAGATGTGACTTCCTTTATCTCTCAAACGGCCTCGACGCTCCCCGTCCACTACTTCTTCTGCTTGCGCTCGCTCGCGCGCGCAGGCGCGGTCATCTGCGGGCTGCTCTGCGCGCTGCTCTGCGCCGGGGTCGCGGTTTCGGCGCGCACGCCTTCCGTCCGCGCGGCCGAGAACGACCCGACGACGCTGATCGTCGAGGGCGAGGACACAAAGGACGTGTTCGGGATGGGTCGCTCGGTCATCGTGCGCGGCAAGGTCAAGCACGGCGTGATGGCCTTTGGCGGCGACGTGGTGATCGAAGGGCAGGGGCGCGTCGAGGGCGATGTCGGCGTCATCGGCGGCACGATCACGCAGCGGGAAAATTCATACATCGGCGGCGACGTGCTCGTCATCGGCGGCGCGTATCACCACGGCAAAACCGCCCCGGGGCGCGACCCCGAAACGAAGACGATCATGTTCGCGGGCTACGAAGAGGAGTTGCGCGAATTGGGACGCAACCCCGCCTCGCTGCTCGAACCGAAATGGACGGTCGGCTCGCTTGGCCTGCGCGTCCTCTCGATCCTCTTCTGGTTCATCATCTCTCTGGGCTTGACCGCCGCGACGCCCGGCGCGATCAGTCGCGCGGCGACGCGTCTGCAATTGACGAGTTTGCGCGTCGCGCTCATCGGGCTGCTGGCCGCGTTCGTGCTGGCGTTCGGCGTGCCCGCCGCGTTGCACGTTTTGCCGCCGACGCTCGGCCTCTTCGTCGGCGCTCTCTCGATCCTCTTGCTGTTCGTGGCCTACCTGTTCGGGCGCGTGGCGATCCACGCGGCGACGGGTCGCTGGTTGCAGCGCCTCCTGCTGCGCGAAGAACAGCGTTCCGAGTCAATCGCGCTCCTGCTCGGCGCGGCCTTCTGGGCGGTCGTCCTGTCGCTGCCGTACCTGTGGGCGTTGGCCGTCGCCGCGCTGGTCGTCACAAGCCTCGGACTGGCTCTCACGGTGCGCTATCGCATCGGCTGGAAATCCCCCACGCGCGCTTGATCTTGCCCGCATTACGCACTAATCTTCACCTTCATTCCCCTGAAATTGTTCGGCCTGAGAGGCGACTAAACGAGGCCGCCGCGCGTCTAACGTCTTGACGC
This sequence comes from Pyrinomonadaceae bacterium, assembly GCA_035940695.1. Classification (GTDB taxonomy): domain Bacteria; phylum Acidobacteriota; class Blastocatellia; order Pyrinomonadales; family Pyrinomonadaceae; genus JAIVJZ01. The sequence continues at coordinate 95,517 of DASZEQ010000001.1, forward strand.
GAAAGCGCGCTAAGCAAACTCCCCCGCCAGAAACACTCGTCGTCAGAAATCCCCGAACGGCGATTTCGCACGCTTCGATCCGGCACGCCGGGAACGGCGACAATATCGCCATCCCGACGTAAAACTTTAAACGCTCCAATAACCGTTAATCCAAAACTTAAGAGAGCACCAGAGATGAAAAAGCACTTTTTGACCTTTGCCTTCGCCGCGCTCGTTTGCGCGCCGGGCTTCGCGCGCGACACGTTCAGACAAACTCCCACGGGCGGCGCGACGACGCCCGCCAACGGAGGCCAGCAGCCGACTTCCGCCATTTCGCCTAACCGCGTGCTCGGCGACGTGACGGCCATTGACCCCGCGGCTCTCTCCATCACGCTCAAAGTGGACGGCGCAAGCGCGCCCGTCAACGTCGTGCTCAACGCGGCGACCGTCTATTACCGCGTTAATTCAGAGGCATTGGCGCGCGCCGCGAAGGGCGCGATCACGCCCGCCGACATGACCAAAATTACGCTCTCCGGCGTCGGCGTCGGCAACAGGCTGGTGGTGCTCGGCAAAGTTTCCGACGATCAAAAGACGATCCCGGCGCGCGTCGTGATCGTGGCAACGAAAGAGGACATCGCGCAGAAACAGGAACTCGACCGCGCGCAGTGGCAGCGGCGCGGCATCCTCGGCACGGTCACGGCCGTCAATCCGGCGACGAAAGAGATCACTGTCTCGGCGGTCACGCCCGAAGGCGCGAAGCCGCTGGTGGTGGACGCATCGGGCGACAAGGTGTTGTTTCGTCGTTACGCGCCCGACTCGGTGAAGTTCGCGGACGCGAAGCCGAGCCTCTTTGCGGACGTGAAGGTCGGGGATCGCTTGCGCGCGCTCGGCGAACGCAGCGCGGACGGCACGCGTTTCACGCCCGAAGAGGTCGTCTCCGGTTCGTTCCGCCAACTCGTCGGCACGGTGACGGCCGTGGACGCGGCCGCCAATCAGATCAAGATCAAGACGCAGGACAACAAGGCGCTCACCATCGTCGTCAACAACGACTCGAACCTGCGCCGCCTGCCGCCGATGATGGCGCAGTTCATGGCGCAACGCGCGGGCGGCGGCGCTAACGTGGGCAGCAGACCGACGGCGGGCGAAGGCGGCGGCGGTGGCGCGCCACCTGCGGGCGGCACGCCGGGCGCGGAAGGCAGGCGCGCGGGCGCGGGCGGCGGCGGTCAACGCCGGATGATGGGCGGCGGATTCGACCCCCAATCGATGCTTGAGCGCATGCCGCAGACAACCCTCGCGGAGTTGAAGCCGGGCGACATGATCGTCGTCTCCAGCACGGCGGGCGCAGACCCGACGCGCCTGACGGCCATCGCGCTCGTCGCCGGAATCGACGTGCTCATGAACGCTATGCCTGCGGGGGCGGCGCGCCCGAACGTTCAGGGCGGTCAGGATTTGGGCTTGCCGGGCGGCATCGATCTCGGCATCGGTCTTCCATAAACAGTTAAAAATAAAGACGGGCGCGGTGTAACCTGAGTCACATTTCGCCCGTCTTTATTTATGGTCTGGAAAAATACAGGAAAATGTTAAGTAGAAAGTCTCTCCACAAGGGAATCATGAATTCATCATCGAGCTACTTCATACGCGGGTTAAATTTGCTGCTGGCCTTCGCGCTCACGGCGGCGTTCGTCTCGGCGCAGAACACGGGCGGTTTGCGCGGAACGATCACGGACGAGTTTGGCGGCATCGTCGTCGGCGCGACCGTGACACTGGTTGACGCGGCGGGCGCGGAAAAGACCGCGACGACGAACGAAGAAGGCGTCTATACGTTCACCAATCTCGCGCCGGGCACGTACACCGTGCGCGCGACGACCAGCGGGTTCGGCGTCTATGAGAACACGGCCGTGGTGGTCGCCGCCGGTCGCCGCGAATCGCTCGACATCAGGTTGAGCATCACGCTCGAACAGGAGGACGTGACCGTCGCCGCCGACTCGCCCGTCAGCACAGAGGCCGAGAACAACCAGAGCGCGCTCGTCATCAAAGGCACAGACCTCGATGCTTTGCCCGACGACCCGGACGATCTGGCCGCTGCCCTGCAAGCTCTCGCCGGGCCTGCGGCCGGGCCTGAAGGCGGGCAGATTTTCATCGACGGCTTCACGGGCGGGCGTCTCCCGCCGAAAGAGTCGATCCGCGAGATACGCATCAATCAGAATCCCTTCTCCGCAGAGTACGACCGCCTCGGCTTCGGTCGCGTCGAGATTCTGACGCGTCCCGGCACGGACAAGCTGCGCGGTCAGACCTTCTTCAACTTCGGCGACGAGGCACTCAACTCGCGCGACCCGTTCGCCGAACGCCGCGCGCCTTACCAGTTGCGCAGCTACGGCGGCAACTTGAGCGGCCCGATCCAGAAAGGGAAGTCGTCCTTCTTCCTCGATTTCGACCGTCGCGAGTCGGACGGCAACTCGATCATCAACGCGGAGATCATCGACCCCGACACATTCAATTTCGCCAACGTCAACCGCACGCTCGTCGTGCCGACGCGCCGCCTCAGTTTCAGCCCGCGCGTCGATTACCAGATCAACCCGACGAACACGCTCGTCGCGCGTTACCGCTACTCGCGCGACAGCCGCGACAATCTCGGCACGGGCGAATTTGCGCTCGACTTCGATCCGTTCTTCGGCATCGACCGCACCTACGCGCGCAAAGGCTCTGACCACAACTTTCAAGTCACGGAGACGGCCATTCTCAGCCCGACCGTGATCAACGAGACGCGCTTCCAGTTCAACCGCGACACGGGCACTTCGGGCGGCGACATCTCCGCCCCCGTCATCTTCGTGCGCGACGCCTTCACGGCCGGCGGTTCTTCGGCAGGCCCTTCGCGCAACACGAACACTCGTTACGAGATTCAGAACTACACCTCGTTCACGCTCGGCCTTCACTCTTTGAAGGCGGGCGCGCGCGTGCGTAGCGCCAAGATCACGGACTTCTCGCAACAGGGTTTCAACGGCACTTACATCTTCGACTCGCTCGAAGAGTTTCGCGCCTTCCAACTCGACCCGGCGAACGTCCTGCCCTCGCAGTTGAATCTGAACGGCGGCAACCCGGAGGCGAGCGTCAGCCAGACGGACTTCGGCGCGTTCATACAGGACGACTGGCGCGTGCGTAAAAACCTGACCCTCAGCGCGGGCTTGCGCTACGAAGCGCAGACAAACATCAGCAGCAATTTCAACTTCGCCCCGCGCCTAGCCTTCGCCTATTCGCCCGGCAGCGGCGGAGCGCGCCAGCCCAAAACCGTTATCCGCGGCGGCTTCGGCATCTTCTACACGCGCTTTGGCGAGAACCTGACGTTGCAAACCAACCGCTTCAACGGCCAGAACCAGCAACAGTACGTCATCTCGTCGCCCGATCTCGCCGGACTGTTTACCGCTCTGAACGAAGTGCCTTCGGTCACCGAGTTGCAGCAGTTCGCCGTTCCGCAGACGACGCGCGTGGTCGCCTCCGACCTGCAAGCGCCTTACACGATCCAGACGACCGCGAGCATCGAACGCCTGCTCCCCGGCAGCATCACGCTCACAACGAGCTTCGTCAACACGCGCACGCTCCACCTGCTGCGGACGCGCAACATCAATGCCCCCGTGGGCGGCGTGCGCCCCTTGGGCGACGCCTTGGGCAACATCTACCAGTATGAGTCGAGCGGCATCCTCAATCAGAACCAGTTGATCGTGTCGGCGAACACGCGGTTCAACCCGAACCTCTCCATCTTCGCCAACTACACGCTCGGCAAGGCGAACAGCGACACCGACGGCGCGGGCACTTTCCCGGCCGACAACTATGATCTGTCGAACGAGTACGGGCGTTCCGCGCTCGACGTGCGACATCGCTTCTTCCTCGGCGGCTCGATCAGCGCGCCGTGGGGGATTCGCCTGAACCCGCTCATCTTCGCTTCGACCGGCTCGCCCTTCAACATCATTACGGGCTTCGACGACAACGGCGACACGCTCGTTACGGATCGTCCGGCCTTCGCGTCGGCCTCGACCCTACCGGAGAATTTGCGCTCGACGCGCTTCGGCGATTTCGACATCAACCCGCTGCCGGGCACGCCCGTCATCCCGCGCAACTACGGACAGAACCCGGGGCAGTTCACCGTCAACCTGAGAATCAACAAAAACTTCGGCTTCGGAGATGTCCCCGGCGCGGCCTCGCGGCGCGCGGCCGCTAACGGCCAGACCCCGGCGGCGGGCGGAGAAGATACAACAGCGGCGGCAGGTGGTCGTCGCGGCGCAGGCGGCGGTGGCGGCGGGCGCGCCGGAGGCGCAGGAGGAGGTGGTGGTGGTCGCGCCGGTGGTGGCGCACGCGGCGGGGGTGGCCCCTTCGGTGGGGGCGGCATCTTCGGTGGCGCAGGAGGCGGTGGCGGGTCGGAGCAAAAACGCTACAACGTCTCGCTCGGCATCAACATCAACAACATCTTCAACCACACGAACCCCGGAGGGTTTACGGGCAACCTCAGGTCGCGCTTTTTCGGCATCGCCACGCAATCGGGCGGCGGCTTCCGTGGTGGCGGCCCGTTCGGCGGCGGTGGTGCGGCAGGCAATCGCAGCGTCGAAGCCCAACTACGCTTCAGCTTCTAGACTGAACTTTTCAAACGACCGCCACGTAAAATCTGACGCCGGGGCAAGTAAGGATACTTTCATAAATCCTTCTCGCCCGCGGCGTCAGATTTTTTTCCATGTTCTCTCACGCGACTTTCCGCATCATTCATTCGCGCCGTAACTTGTCCGCATCCCACGGCGCGCACGACAAAAGAGGTATCTCACTATGAAGCCCACGCCCGCCGCCGCGAAGTTCACGTTTGCCGCCGTCATCGTCGCCGCCGTCACGCGCCGCGTCTTCTTCTTCTTCTTCTTCGCACTCTGTCTCTGCACGGCCACGTCCGGCGTCGCATGGGCGCAGGAAAAAACCTCCGAGAAAACCAACGCCGCCACAACGAACGCGAAGGCCGCGCCCGCACCCGCCGCTCAGCCCGCAGGCAAGGCTTCCGTCGTCATCACGCCGACGATGACGCCCACGGAACTTGCGCGCGCAGCGTTCACGGCGCAGGGCGGGGAGAAGTTTCGCAATTTGAAGAACATGATGCTGGTCGGTTCGGTTAATCTCTACGCGCCGAGTTCCACGCAGTCGCTGACGGGCAGGTTCGGCATGATCGTGGCGGGCGATAAACTACGACAGGACGTGGAATCGCCTCTCTTCAGTTTCCAATTCATCTTCGACGGCGAACAAAGCTACTCGTCAATGCGTGCCATGAGCCTCCCGCCGCTCACCAAGTTCGGTATTCACGTGCTCTCCAAGTTCGACCAACCGGGCTACGTCATCACTGCGCTCCCGGACACGAAGAAGGAGCGTGCCTTCCGCATCACGGACGCCGAAGGCCACAGTACCGACTACTACGTCGAAATAGCGACGGGGCGCATGCGCCGCTTCGAGATTCTCTACAACAGCAAGTCCTACAGCTTCGAGTACACCGGCTTCCGCGAACTCAAAGGGGTGCTCGTGCCCACGAGCTTCGCACAGAAGTTGAACACAACGCAGGGCGACTACATCGCCGAGTTCAAGGTCAAAGAAGTGAAACTCGATCAAGACCTGCCCGCCGACGCGTTCAAGATTCCCGAACAGTAAATCCGGCGGGGAAGGGAAAAAGTTAAAGGTTAAAAGGGAAAGGGTAAAGGATGAAGCACGCTGCTTATCCTTTACCCTTTCACCTTTTTAAACTGTTTCGGTCTTCCTAGACGCTCAAGATTTCCTGCTCCTTGGTCTTCGCCAACTCGTCAACTTTGCCGATGTAGGAGTTCGTCAGTTTCTGAACTTCTTCCAGCCCGTCGCGTTCGTTGTCTTCGGAGATGGTTTTGTCTTTGAGCATCTTCTTGAGCCGCTCGTTGGCGTCGCGCCGGATGTTGCGGATCGCCGTGCGGTGCTCCTCCGCGAATTCGTGCACCTGCTTCGCCAACTGCTTGCGCCGCTCCTCGGTCAACGCGGGGATCGGCACGCGCACCATCTTGCCGTCGTTCGACGGGTTCAGGCCGAGGTCGGCCGTGCGGATCGCCTTCTCAATCGCGTTGAGTTGCGATTGATCCCACGGCTGCACGGCCAACATCTGCGGGTCGGGCACGCTGATCGAGGCCATCTGGTTGAGCGGCGTCGGCGTGCCGTAGTAATCGACCACGACCGGGTCTAAGAGCGTTACCACCGCGCGCCCCGTGCGCACGCTCGACAGCCTGCGGCGCAGATCGTCAACCGATGCCTCCATGCGCGGGCGCGTCTCTTTAATCACATCTTTCTCGCTCATCTGTTTTTCTCCGAAAAACTAGTAAATCGTGAATCGTAAATCGTGAATAGAAAGACGACTGCTTTTCTCTATTCACGATTTACGATTCACGATTTACGAAGTTGGTTTCTCCATACACACGGTCGTGCCGACGCCGGCCTCGCCCATGACGACGCGCATGATGTTGCCGGGGCGGCGCATGTTGAAGACGACGATGGGCAGCCGGTTGTCCATGCACAGAGAGATGGCCGAGGCGTCCATCACCTGTAGCCGCTGCTCCAAAACTTCCTGATACGTGATGCAGTCGTAGCGCGTGGCCGTCGCGTCCTTCATCGGGTCGGCGTTGTAGATGCCTTCAACCTTCGTCGCCTTCAAGATCACTTCGGCCTTGATCTCAAGCGCACGCAGGGCTGCGGCCGAGTCGGTCGTGAAATACGGGTTGCCCGTGCCGCCCGCGAAGATGACGACGCGCCGTTTCTCCAAATGGCGGACGGCGCGGCGACGGATGAACGGCTCGGCCACTTCGGGGATGTTCAGGGCGGAGAGGATGCGCGTGTGGACGCCCGCCGTCTCCAACGCGTCTTGCAGGACGCAGGCGTTCATCACGGTCGCGAGCATGCCGATGTAATCCGCGCTCGAACGATCCATGTTGCCCGCGCTCTTCGAGACGCCGCGAAAGATGTTGCCGCCGCCGACGACAACCGCCACCTCGACGCCGCGGTCGTGGACGGCCTCGACCTCTTCGGCCACCGTGCGCGCCACATCAACGTCAACGCCGTAATTCTGCGCGCCCATCAAAGCCTCGCCGGAGATTTTTAAAAGTATCCGGCGATACACGGGCGCGTTCCGGTCGGCCATCTGTGTCTCGACTGTGCTCATGACATGGATTCTTCGACGACGGAACGGGACAACGTTTGAAAGAACAAATTCTCTTTGCAAACGTCCTTCGCGTCCATCATCAGCAATTCATCCGTTGCCCGCGAGCGCGGCCACTTCGTTGCCGAAATCTTCGTCGCGCTTCGCCAGCCCCTCGCCCATTTTATAACGCGCGAAACGACGGACGGTAATACGTTCGCCGGTCTTGGAAACCTTCTCCGTCAACAGATCGCCGACGGTCTTGGCCGGGTCTTTGACGAACGGCTGGTCGAGCAAGACCGCTTCCTCGTAGAACTTGTTCAGGCGGCCTTCGACGATCTTGTCGATCACCGTGTCGGGCTTGTTGGCGTTCTTCGGATCGTTTTTGGCCTGCGCGCGCGCGATCTCGCGCTCCTTGTTGAGGTCGTCCGCCGGGACTTCCTCGCGCGTCACGTAGCGCGGTTCGGCCGCGGCGACGTGCATCGCGATGTCCTTGATGAGCGATTGAAACTCTTCCGTGCGCGCGACGAAATCGGTCTCGCAGTTGACTTCGACGAGCACGCCGACCTTGCCGCCCATGTGGATGTAAGAGCCGACCGCGCCCTCGGCCGCGACGCGCCCTTCCTTCTTCTTCGCCGACGCGAGGCCGCGCTTGCGCAGCAACTCAATCGCCTGTTCCTCGCTGCCCTGCGCTTCCGTCAGGGCGTTCTTGCACTCCATCATTCCCGCGCCCGTCTTCTCGCGCAACGACTTCACCGATGCCGCTGTAATCTCTGCCATGATTGCTCTCCTCGAAAAAGCTGTCAGCTATTAGCCATCAGCAGTCAGTTAAAAAAAAAGCCTTTGCCTGATGGCTGCTTGCTGATGGCTGACGGCTCTATTCAAAATAAAGCGCAGCCCGGCGGTTGTCCGCTGTTGGAGGCTGCGCTCGCCGAAAAATCGAATCTGAACTTGGTTGTGGCTTACTTCGCGACGCCGACCGATTCCGCGCCCTTCGTCTGATGAGCGTCGTCCGGGCGAGGCAAAGAGGACTCGTCTTCGCCGCCGCCGCTTGCGCCGCGCACCGGCGCGCCCGTGCCTTCAACCGGATGATCGCCGATGCTGTCGGGCTGTTGACCCGTGCGGCCGAAACCGATGTTGCCGGGGACGGACACTTGCGTCTCCGTGGAAGGCGCGCTCGCACCCATGTCCGCGAAGTTCTGCGATTCGAGGCCGGGGTCGCGCGCCGTCGTGACGGACGAAGTGCCGTCGCCGCTCGCGCTCAGCGAACTTCTCATCCCAGTGTCGGTCGTTGCACCGCCGCCGGTCGTCGCCGACGCTCCCGCGTCAACTTCCAAGCCGTCTTCGTCCGCAGCCTTCGAACGCATCTCCTGTCCTTCGACGACCGCATCGGCGATGCGCGAGGCGAAGAGGCGCACGGCGCGCAGCGCGTCGTCGTTGCCGGGGATGATGTAGTCGATGCCTTCGGGCGAGCAGTTGGTGTCAACGACGGCGATAACGGGGATGCCGAGACGGTTAGCTTCCTGAACCGCGATCTCTTCCTTGCGCACGTCGATGATGAAGAGCGCGTCGGGCAAGCGCGTCATGTTCTTGATGCCGGAGAGGTTCTTCTCCAGCGTCTCGCGCTCGCGGTCGAGTTTGATGCGCTCTTTCTTGGTGAGCATCTCGTAGCGGCCGTCCGTTTGCATCGCTTCGAGGTCGCGCAGGCGTTTGATCGACTTCTGCACGGTCTGGAAGTTGGTCAGCAGGCCGCCGAGCCAGCGTTGATTGATGTAATACTGGTTGGCGCGCGAGGCTTCTTCGCGGATGGCGTCTTGCGCCTGTCGTTTCGTGCCGACGAAGAGAATGGTGCGCCCGCGATCTTCCGAAGCCATGTTCGTGACGAAGCTGATGGCCTCGCGGAACATCTTCTGGGTCTTTTGCAGATCAATAATGTTAATGCCGTTGCGCTCGCCGAAAATGTATTCCTTCATCTTCGGGTTCCAACGCCTGACTTGGTGGCCGAAGTGGACGCCGGCCTCCAAGAGTTCTTTCATCGTTACCGTGACTGCCAAAAGTGAGCCTCCTTAGGGTGATTGGTTTAATGTACTCGCCGCGCCCGTTCCGCGACTCCCGCTAGAGAGGGAGAGCAACCAACCCGGACAAGCGACAATGGAGTGTGCGAAAAAACATCGAGCGACGAACGACGAACGCGGAATGAAAACTAACTTCATCGTTCCGCGTTCATCGTTCATCGCTGAATTGATTACCGTTTCGAGAACTGGAAGCGCTTGCGTGCGCCCTTCTGCCCGTACTTCTTGCGTTCCTTGATGCGCGGGTCGCGGGTGACGAGTCCGGCCTGTTTCAGAGTCGGGCGCAGTTCGGCGTTGAACTCCATCAGGGCGCGCGTGATGCCGTGGCGAATCGCTCCGGCCTGACCGGCAGGGCCGCCGCCGTCGACGTTGACGAGGATGTCGAATTTGCTCGTCGTCTCGGTCAACTGCAAGGGTTGGCGGATCACCATGCGCAACGCTTGATTGGGGAAATACTGATCGAAGTTTTTCTTGTTGACCTGAATCTCGCCCGTGCCGGGGCGCAAGTAGACGCGCGCCGTCGAAGTTTTGCGCCGTCCCGTTCCGTAATACTGAGTGTCAGCCACGATGTTTCGTCCTTAAGAGATCTGGAAAAGTGTTGAACTACTGTTGCTGCTGCCCGGCGCGCGGGTCGAGCGTCAGAGTTTCGGGCTTTTGCGCCGCGTGCCGGTGGTTGGCGTCCGCGTAGACTTTGAGTTTCTTGCCCATCGCCTTGCCCAGTTTATTCTTGGGCAGCATCCCGCGCACGGCCAGTTCGATGACGCGTTCGGGGTGCTTGGCGAATTGATCCTTGACGCTGATTTCGCGCAAGCCGCCCGGATAGAGCGTGTGATGGCGATAGACTTTCTGCTCGGCCTTCGAGCCTTTGAAGACGGCCTGCCGCGCGTTGATGACGATGACGTGGTTGCCCATGTCCATAAAGGGCGTCCACTGCGGGTTGTTCTTGCCCGACAAGACGCGCGCCACTTCCGTGGCGAGCCGTCCGACCGTCTGCCCCGCCGCGTCAACGACGTACCATTTGCGTTTTTCTGCGAGACCCTGCCCGCTGGGAAAGTATGTTGACATAGATAACTCTCTCGGAAAATAGCGTCTGAAACGCGAACGAGTAGAATACTTAACGGGGCGGAAAATTGTCAAGTTAAAGAGCGGAGTGTAAGTGCGTGAGGCGCGACGATTTGGCTCGACATTTGTGACGGCCGTTAACCGCCGCCGCTCGCATGGCTACCAGCGGAAGAGGCTCTCAGGCGTAATAACCTTGAGAGCCTCTTTTAGTTTTGGTTTCCGCGAATTGGGACTCGCTTACGGCTTGTCGGTCGTCGCCGGGTTGGGATCGCCCGTGTTGCGCTTCAACTTCGGCGGCGCATCTTTCTGGTCTTTCTGATCGTCCGTGCCGGTTGTCCCATCGGCCGGGGCGGGCGTGCGGCGTTTCAGCGTCGGGCGTCGCGGCCCTCCGTCCTCGCCGCCGGCGATGTCGCCCGCGGTCGAAGCCTTCGCGTTCGAGAGGCGCAGCAGGCGTCCCTTGACGCGCTGAAATTCCGACGTGCTCAAAATGTACTCCTCGCGCTCCGGGAAACGCCCGACGAGCACCTGCGACGCTTGGAGTCGTTCAACCGACTGCGGGTGCGAAGCGAAAGTCTTGGCGAGGAAACCCGGCTTCTTCTTGTTCTTCGAAGCGAGTTTTTCAAACATGGTCGCCATCGCGTTGGGGTCGTAACCGGCGGCGTAGAGATACTGCGTGCCGAGCCTGTCCGCTTCCGACTCCGCGCTGCGGCTGAACTTCGAGAAGAGCGCGGCCAAACCAAGCCCGGCCGTGTTCTGGTAGATCAGACCGGGGATGCCGCCGAGGAAGATCGAACCGGCCATCGCCAATCCCTGCCAGAGATTCGCCTTCGCGATGTTTTCCATCGCGTGGCGCGCGGCGACGTGCGCGATCTCGTGTGCCATCACGCCCGCGATCTCCGCCTCGTTGTCGGCCGCCAAAAGCAGACCCTTGTTGACGTAGAAGAACCCGCCGGGCAGGGCGAAGGCGTTGACTTCGTCCGAATCGATGACTTTGATGGTGAAGGGAATTTTCGCGTCCGAGTGGAGCACAACGTTCTGGCCGACGCGGTTGACGTACTCGGTGATCACCGGATCGTCAACGAACTTCGCCTGCCGGTCAACTTCCGCCGCGAGTTCGCGCCCGAAGGAGACCTCTTTCTCAATCGAACCGCTCATCGAGGCGATGAGGCCGCCGTTGATCTTGCGTTTGCCGATCTGGTTCGGGTCTTCGTCGGTCGAAAGCGGCTTGCCCTTGGCGATCTCGGCCTTCTTCTTGGCGTTGGCGGCTTCGACGGCGTCTTCTCTGTCCTGCTTCTCGGAAGCCTCTTTAGCCTTCTGTTCGGCGGCCGCTTTTTCGCTCTGCGAGGCCTGTTTCTGCGGCGCGGCCAGCGCGACGGACGAACTTATGAGCAGCGCCCAGACAAGCGCGAGAGCCGTAATGCTGCGTGGGAGTTGATTAGACATGGCGGAAATTCTCCAGATTTCTACGAACAACTTATGGTGAACTTTCTGATGCGTCAGGGTCGCGCTTCGAATCGCCGGGCGGCAACGTCCGTGACTGGCGGAGGCATTGCCCTTTGGTGGCGTGAAAGCGCGTCATTCTTTGATGCGGGCAGACGCGCAAGTGGTTGCGCCGTGGTCGCGCGGCGTCGTCCCGGCCGCCGTGGCCTGTAAAAGCCTGTCAAAATAACCCTTTGTCAGGTGATTGTTGTCCCGCGCATTATAGCAGCGTGCGGGCAAAAGTATAGAGTTTGCGTCAGGCGGGGGCGCGTAAAAGCATATTGATTGCGCGCCTTCACGCGCGCGTGTTACAGTCAAAAGTGCCCGGCCTCCCCGCGCCGTGGCGGTGTCACGGTTCTGCTACTCTCGCCTCCCACTTTGCAAGCGGATGAAACGAACACAGGATAAGATCAAGGACTTGGTTGAACCGCAGGAGTTCGACGACGTGCGGGACTTTGCCGCCGACCCGGCGCGCTCGCTCGCCGCTTATCGCTTCACGGACGCCACTTCCGACCTTCTCGCGCGCTGGCTCGACGCGCTCGCAGACCTCCCGCGCGGTCGCGGCGCGGCGCACGCGCTCGCCGGGATGCGCGGCGTCGGCAAAAGCCACACGCTCGCCACTTTCGGCGCGCTCGTCGCCTCGGTCGAACGCCCGCACGCGCAGATCACGGACGCGCACGTCGCTTCCAGCGCGCGGCGTCTGGCGAATCGCCGTCATCAACTCGTCCGCGTCGCACGCGGCACGCGCCCGACGCTGCGCGACGAGTTGGTCGAAGCGTTCATGGCCGCTTTCGGCGGGAGCGCGGCCGAGTGGACGGGCGACCCCGCCGCGTGGCTCGCACGCGCGGCCGCGCTCTCGCGCACCACGACCACGCTCGTCATCCTCGTCGATACCGCTTTTGGCCGCGAAGCTCGCGTCAAACGAGACGACGGGCCGCTCCTGAGCGATCTGGCCGTCGCCGCGCGCGACGCCAACGCCTTCGTCGCCCTCGCGCTCGACGACGACATCGCGGGCGCGGAAGGCGTCAACGTCGCCCTCGCGCGCACCTTCCAGATCGACTATCTCGAACCCGAACATCTCTATCACGTCGCCAACATCTACGTCCTGCGCAAGAACGCCCCGGCGCGCGACGCGCTGCACGAAATCTATCTCTCGCTGCGCCAGAGCGTGCCGAACTTCAATTGGAGCGAACCGCGCTTCGCCGCGCTCTATCCCGTCCACCCGCTCGTCGCAGACACGTCGGCCTCCGTGCGTCTCTACGCTCCGGCCTTCGCTTTCCTGCCCTTCGCCGCCTCGGCCGCGCGCAACGCCGTCAACCGCCCCGCGCTCTCGCTCATCCTGCTCGACGAAGTTTTCGACCACAGCCAAGACTCCTTGCGTCGCTCCGACGACCTGCGCGAAGCCTTCCGCGTCTACGATGAACTGGCGACGAACGCCGTCTCGCAGTTTCCGGCGATGCAACGACTGCAAGTGCGGCTCGTGCTGAAAAGTCTCTTTGTGCTCTCGCTCGACGGGCGCGGCGCGACGGCGCGCGATCTCTGCGCCGCGCTCTTGTTTCAAGACGAGCATTCGCAACAGGCGGCCATCGAGCGCGTCGAAGAGACGTTGAAGCGTCTCACAGACCTCGCCCCGCAGCGCGGCCTCGCGGCGCACGCCGACGGCGAAGAGTTACGCTACCGTTTTCAGGTCAGCGCGGCGGCCGATTTCGACGCCGCCCTCGCCGCCTCAAGCGAGTCTCCGGCGATTGACGAGGGGACGATTGCCACGCTGCTCCGCACGCTCGCGCGCGCGCGTTTTGAAGATTGGCCTTTCGCGGACGACAAACCGGAAACGCCTCACGCCGATTTTGATGTGACGTGGCGCGGTTCGGCGCGCGGCGGTCGTCTCACGCGGCGCGCAGCCCACAGCGACGCGCCGCCGGTTAACACGACGGGCAATGCGGCGGGCGATGCGACGGGCGATGCGGCGCGTGACGAATACGAGTGGCAACTGTTCATAGAAGACCCCGTGTGCGATGTTGCCCGAAACATTTCCGGCGACGCCGCGGCGCAAAACGGCTCAGGCGTGGATGCACCCCTCGTCGTCGTCTGGCAACCGGCCGGATGTCATGTGGAAGAATTGAGCATCCTGCGTCGGCTGGTCGCGCTGCGCACGGACGCGTCGCTGGCGGAGTTTGGCGAGACGGCGCGCGCCGCCGCGAACGCGCTCGCCGCGCAGGCCGAGCGTATCTGGTCGCGCCTCTACGTTGACGACGGGCGGTTGCTGGTTGACGGCGAGAGCGTCGTCTTCACACCGGAAGCGCGCGCCGCGCAGAGTTTCGCGCCCGCGCTGTCCGAGTCGCTCGCGCCGCGCTTCGCCGCGCGTTTCCCCGCGCACCCGCAGTTCGACGCGCGGCCGACCGAAGCGGAAATCACGCTTCTCGTCAATCAACTGTTCGGCGGCGGCAACGTCGCCGATGCGGCCGTCCAGCAACTCGCAGGGACGTTCGCCGTGCCGCTCGGACTCGCCACGCGGCGCGGCGACATCTACATCCCCGAAACCGGCGATGCCGTGCTCGGCCAGCCGTGGGTGCGCGAAGTTCTCACGCTCGTCGATGTGGCGGGAAGCCGCGTCGTCCCGCTGGCCTCAGTGCATCGCGTCCTGCACGCGCGCCCTTACGGGCTGTCGCCCCAGACGCAATATCTCGTGCTCGCCGCGCTCGTCGCGCAGCGTCGCATCGAACTCGTCACCGCGACGGACGACCGCATCAGTCGCCGCACGCTCGGTTCGTCCATCAAGTGGGATGAGGTGGCGGGAGTCTGCCGCGCCGCCGAGATTCATCACAACGCGGAAGAGTTGACCGTCTGGGCGCGACTGTTGACGGGCGACCCCGCGCTTCCTTCAATCGCCGACGCCGCCGCACGCGAGCGCGTGCGCGCCGCACTCTCCGCGTGGCTCGCGGCGTGGCGCGCCGAACCCGTGCTCAAAGAATTCGACGCGCTGCCCGATGCCGGTCTTACCACGCGCGCATGGGACTTGGCTGCGGCCGTGCGCCGCACGTTCGGCGCGGCCGCCGACGCCGTGGCCGACGCGCTCGCTGGGAGTCTCTCGCTCGAAGAAGGTTTGCAGCGCGTCGCAGATGTTTACGGCGCTGTGCCCGAACACCTCGCGCGTGCCACGGAACAACTCGCTGCCCTGCGCGTCTACACGACGGGCATCGTCCACCGCGAACACGTGCGCGCCTACCTGTCCGCCGCCGAACTGACCTCGCTCGAAGTGATCGAGAGCGCGCGCCGCGAGTTGCTGCTCATCGCAGACGACCCGCACAGTCTTTTCGACCCGGCGCGCACCGAACGTTTTGAACTGCTCTGGCAGGAGTTTCAATCGCACTACGCAGAGCACTACGCCGACGTGCATGCCCGCGCCGTCGGCGATGCGTGCGACCATAGAGAACTCGACGAGTTCACGCGCGGCGCGGCATGGCGCGACTTTGAAGTCCTCGCGGGGCTGCCGTTCGTCGCGCCGCAGCTATGGGAAGAGGCCGCGTCGCTCGTCGCCGAAATAAAGAGCGCGCGCTGCGATCTGCCGGTCGCACGCCTGCTCGCCAAACGCCCGCGCTGCGCCTGCGCGTTCCGTCTTGCGCGCGCCGCGCAGTATCTCAACGCCGCGTCGCTCGTCGCCGAAATCACAGAGCGCGGTCGCGCCGCTTATCGCCGCTCGCTCGCGCGCTCTCACGCGCACCTTACGCACGCTCTCAACATGCTTGCCACCGATGCCACCGACGCCGAGACCGCGAGCCACGCCTACGCTCTCGCGCATCTCTTCGTCCAGCAGCAGACCCCGGAGCATTTCACGCACCGGGACGTGCGCCTCATTGCGCGCGCGCTGGAGAAGACGCCGCCCGCCGGGCCTCTGCGCGTCCGTCTGCCGGGAGGCATCGTGCGCGGCCTCGTCACGCGCGACGAACTTGCGGCGCGCTGGCAACAGTGGTTTGATGAACTGCCGCATGACGCCGCGCTCGTCGAGATCATAGTTGAGAACAACAGCGATGCCGCGTGAGCCACAAAACCGGAGTGAGAAAAAGACCAAGCGAGCGAGCGAAGCAACGCACCAAGCAAAAGCGCGCAAAGATAAAACGCAAAAGGCGACGGGGCGAAAGTTAAAAGAGCCGCGCGCGGCGGCTTCCGCGGGATCGCTTACCGTTCCGTCACGGCAAACGAGCGTCGCCGTCATCGGCGCGGGTCGCCTCGGCTCCGCGCTCGCGCTCGCCCTCAACCAGAGCGGCTACGCGGTTGTCGCACTCGTCGCACGCCGCGTCGCACGCGCACGCCGCGCCGCACGCGCTCTCTCGCCGCGCCCTCTCGCGCTCGACGCGACCCAACTAGACTTACTCCCCGACTCGGTAGACCTCATATTCATCACGACGCCCGACGACCAGATCGAGCAAGTCGCCGCGCGGCTCGCCGGAGCGTCGGCCGCACGCCGCGCGCAAGGGGAGCGCCGCCGTCGCCGCAGCCCGCGCGTCGCCCTGCACGCAAGCGGCGCGCTCGTCTCCGGCGCGCTCGCGCCGCTCGGCGCACAGGGTTTTAGTCTCGGCTCGCTTCACCCGCTCGTCTCCGTCAGCGACCCGGCGAGCGTCGGCGCGCGTAACCTGCGCGGAGCTTTCTACTGCCTCGAAGGCGAAGCGCGCGCGCTCACGGCCGCGCGCCGGATCGTCCACGCCCTCGGCGGCCGGAGTTTCTCCATCGACGCGCGCGATAAATCTCTCTATCACGCGGCGGCCGTCATCACGTCCGGTCACACGGTCGCGCTCTTCTCGCTCGCCGCCGCCCTGCTCGCGCTCTGCGGCCTGACTGACGCGCGCGCGCGCCAAGTGCTCCTGCCGCTGCTTGCGAGCACGCTCGACAACCTGAAGTTGCACGCGCCGGACAAAGCTTTGACCGGCACGTTCGCCCGCGCCGATCTGTCCACCGTGCGTAAGCACCTCGCCGCCCTGCAAGACGCCGGAGACGTTGAGCAGGGCGCAACCGCCGTCTACGCGCTGCTCGGCGAGCGTTCGCTGCAAATGGCCGCCCGCCGCAACCGATTCGATCCGGCCGTCGCGGCGGAGATCGCGCTCCTGCTGCGAAAAGCGTTCAAGGCATCTCGCGGCGAGTAAGACGACGCGAAAACCCCCTTGCGCGGCGCGCGCCGTTGGCGTTAGAGTTAACGCCAACACTCCTTCGTGATCTGCTGCAACTTCGGAAAGGATTAGTCAGAGCCGCGATGCCTAATGCGCCAAGCGTCAGTTACAGTTCGACTCTGCGTGTCAAACTATCGAGCCGCACCGGCACACTCGGAGAGTTGACCACCGCCCTCGGTCGCGCCGGGGCTGACATCGGCGCGATTGACATCGTCAACGCCTCGCGCGAATCCATCACGCGCGACATCACCTTTACCGCCTCTTCGAGCGAGCACGTCAGGGAGATCGTCGAGGCGGCGCGCGACATAGACGGCGTCGAAGTCGTCAACGTCTCCGACCGCACTTTTCTCCTGCACCTCGGCGGCAAGATCGAAATCGTCTCGAAGTCGCCCTTGAAGACGCGCAATGATCTCTCGATGGCCTACACGCCCGGCGTCGCGCGCGTCTGCGAAGCCATCCATCGCGACCCCGAAAAAGCTTTCACGCTCACCATCAAACGCAACACCGTCGCCGTCGTCACGGACGGCACGGCCGTGCTCGGCCTCGGCGACATCGGCCCGGCCGCCGCGATGCCCGTCATGGAAGGCAAGGCGATGCTCTTCAAAGAATTTGCGGGCGTGGATGCGTTCCCGATCTGTCTCTCGACGAAAGACCCGGACGAGATCGTCCGCACGATCAAGTTGATCGCCACGGCCTTCGGCGGCATCAACCTCGAAGACATCTCCGCGCCGCGCTGCTTCGAGATCGAAGATCGGCTCAAAGAGGAACTCGACATTCCGGTCTTTCACGACGACCAGCACGGCACGGCGGTCGTCGTCCTCGCGGCGCTCATCAACGCGGCGAAGTTGATCGGCAAAGAGATGAGCGAGTTGAAAGTGGTGGTCAACGGCACGGGCGCGGCGGGCGTCGCCTGCACGAAGATCATCATGGCGGCGGGCGTGACGAACATCATCGGCTGCGACCAGCACGGCATCCTGTACCGGGGTCGCCGCGAGCACATGAACTGGGTCAAGGAGTGGTACGCCGAGAACACCAACCCCGAAGGCGTGCGCGGCACGGTGCACGAGGCGATGGACGGCGCGAATGTCTTTATGGGTCTCTCCGTGCCCGGCGTCATCAGCCGCGAAGACGTGAAGCGCATGGCCGAGCGTCCCGTCATCTTCGCGATGGCGAACCCGACGCCGGAAATCATGCCCGAAGAGGTCGCAGACATCGTCGCCGTGATGGCGACCGGCAGGTCGGACTACCCGAACCAGATCAACAACGTCCTGTGCTTCCCCGGCATCTTCAAAGGCGCGCTCACCTGCCGCGCCACGCGCATCAACGAGGAGATGAAACTCGCCGCCGCGCACGCCATCGCCGCGCTCATCTCCCCGGACGAACTCCACCCCGAATACATCGTCCCCTCCGTCTTCGACAAACGCATCGCCGAAGCCGTCTCCCGCGAAGTCGAAGAGGCCGCCTACCGCACCGGCGTCGCCCGCCGTGAACGCGCGAGTGTTGATTCGGCGTTATAAAAGCTTTTTGAAGGAGTCTCGGTCTATCTCAGAGTTAGCATCTAAACGCTAATTCAAGAGCGCGCGTGATTTGTAATTGCCTTCGGATTTTCACCTTACCTCTCAACACTGCTTGTTCAGTTGCTATTGCTTTGTGATTGGTACGCTTACAGGCACAGGCGGGCGCAGGTTACCTACTTTGAACGTCAGTGTTGTATTTCCTGTTAATGCTGCTGGGGCGGTGACTTTGAGTGTTAACTGCGTGCCCGTAGAACCTGTAGCATCTTTACTAATTGTCCAACCCGCGAGAGGCTCGGAGACCTCCGCGCCCTCAAGATTTTGTCCTTTAAGGACGAGTGGTTTCTCCTCCCCCGCTTTGATGGTGAGAGCCGCGGGTGTGTCGATTTTAACAGCCGGCTGCTCGTTCACCTTGAAAGTGAAAGGAACTTTCTGACCCTCTTGGTCAATGATTTGGAGTGTGTATTCTTTAGCGGATTTGCCTTTCGGCACGGTGATGACAGCTATTATCTTCTCATCCGTTTGACTCTTGATATCGGCTTTTAGATTAGAGCCGTCAGGCACTTCGATGCGTGTGCCTTTCAAATTTTTGCCGGCAATAACCACGGTCGCGTCCACATCCTTATTGGGATTCTCGGTCGGTGGATTCCCCGCGCCACCCTCGCCATAACGCACCGCATCTGCGCCGGGGGCTAATGTGGGACCCGTCCTCTTCGCCACTTTCACAATGATCTGTTGTTTAGCGTCAGTGGTTTGGTGTTCCTGATTGTGCACCTGAAATTTGTAGCTGTCCGAAGCCTTTGTGCCGGTTGGCACAATAATCGTCATCGTGAGTGATTTCCCGTCCTGCGCGACTTCGATGTCGGTCGCCCGCATAGGATTATCGCCAACTGACGTTAGCTTCGCGCCTTGTAGGAAGCGACCCTCCAGCTTGATCTTGCGGTACGGCGTATCCGCGTTGGGGAAAGATTTTAACTCGACGGTCTTGCCATCCTCGCTTTTGAGATTTGGTTGGAAACTAGTCGCATTGAGAACTGGCAAAGGCTGTTTGACCGTGATGAGAACGGGCACTGTGCTACGCGCGTTGGTTACGTTCAGCACGTGCTGGCCGAGTTTTACGATGTCTTTAATCTCTACCGTGGCACTGAGACTTGTGTTCGTATTTGTGGTTTTCACTACCTTAATATTCGGATCATCCGAAGTGATAACCGCGTCGGCAAGGCTCGTGCCGATGAGCGTGATCGTTTCAGGCGCACCCTCATTCAACTCAAATTCACTGTCGTAGCTCTTTGGATCAATGGTTGGTGGTGGTGTTACTTCGCCGCTTCCGCCCGACGAGACGCTAACTCGGTTGATGTACTGGATGACATCCCCAATTAGGTGAAGCTCGCCGAGACTTTGAGTGACGATCATCGGGTCGTCGCGGAAAGCCTTATCAAGACGGAGCAAATCTTTCGGGATGAAGGCGCGCGTTCTAACCTGCCGGTTGTTAGATATGATGATGCCATCGCGCAGAATTTGCTCGTCGAGCCGCTGCATTTGATCCACCGTCTCGTCGGGTACGACCAATTCGAAGCCCTTCTCAATAGGATTGCTAATGATGTTGATGGCTTCAGCGAAATTTCTTTGTCGGTTGAGAGCGTGAAAGTAAGGGGTAAATCCGGTTAGCACCGGCCCTAATGCTCTCAGGCCGTTAACGCCCAAGTTACGCAAGCTCCAGAACTGCCCGTGCTCAACCGAGCCGCGTGCCATTGTGTAACTGCTGACTGGCAACTTCTGACCGTACATCTGTTGCGAAAGTTGGGTCAACATACTTTTTTGTTGCTGCACTGCGGCAACCAGCGGAGCCTGTCTGGCCGTTATCTTTCTGATGGCCTCGGCGGTCTGTCTGTTCACACATTCAACATATTTCGCTGAATCATTGTATTGCGCATCATTTTCGGGGTCGCATGCCTCTTCGATCTCTTTGAAGCTCGTTTCGAATGATTTATCTTGAGCCTTGGATACTTGCTCGGCCACAGACTTGTAGGTTTTAGCCATGGTAGTCGCCGCTTTGCCGACCGGCCCTAACTTAAATCCCACGCTCGCAATCTGTAAGTCGTAACCCGTGTTATTACCGATTACGACCTCAATACAATAAAACAGCTTCCCCACTCGCTGCCCAAAGTTGTCCTTCACGATGCTTTGCGGCACGACCGCCCACATAATGTCCACCTGTGGATTCATACCCGGCGGGATCGGTTTAGGGGGGATTGCCGGCGTCTGGATAACGTCAAAAGTTATAGATTGTGCACTACCGCTCCGCGGCTGGAGAATTATATTATGCCGACCGAAGGTACTGCTTTCGAGGACTGTGACTCTGAACTCCACCTTGCAGCCATCACCACTGACAGTTACGCCTGAGATTTTAAGCCCTTCTTTCTCCTCCAACCTTTTTATCTCATCAGGTTTAATAACTTCATCCGTCGGCTTGAACTTAAAATCGGCGCAGTTTGAAGATTCAACAACCACAAGGTTGTCTGAACTGCCTTTCGCGCCCTGAAAATAGTCAAGCTTAAAAGTAGGATTGGGCGTCTGCGTTGGCTGTGCCGACGCCGAAAAAGTTGCCTGCCAGAGTTGTGCCTCGATTGTGGTTTTCTCGCCGGCGTGAGAGGTAAGGGGCGTGGCGGGAGTGATAACGGGATGCAAAAGCGTGGCTGCAACAGCCAGAGTCAACAACCGGGTAAGGGTTCGGTATCTCATTAGAAGATAGCTCCTACGTCGTAAGATCATCAGAGGAAGACAATTGGAAAAGAATTTGAGTTAGATAAGGCTATTGAGAAAGTGCGCTCGTGAACAGCCTCTTAACTGCGTAATCTAAGAAAGGTTTGTTCTCAAGTCCTGTGGTGGCTACGGTCGAGATTTAGTAGCGGCAGAGCGTGCGGCGCACTTGAGTGGGCAGAGATTAAACCAGCCGTTTTATGCTGTCAATAGAATTTATGTGGCTCCGGCTAATAATTTTGCAATGAGTGAAGGGTGGCAGTAATTGGTAGAATATCGGCCTCAGTTTAAACTGCAGCACGCAGGGTTTTGGCGATGAGCGGGACGATGCGGCGCGGGACGGCGATGGCCTGTTTGATGTGGCGTGCGTGGGTGAAGTGGCCGGCGACGTAGAGGCCGGGGACGTTGGTTTCGTAGGTGTCGGGATCGTAGACGGGCACTTCGGCGAGTCCGGCTTTTGTGAATTCGACTCCGGCGCGGCGCAAGAGCGTGTGGTCGGCGTCCGCGCCGATGAGGATGAAGACGGCGTCGTTCGGGAGCGTGCGCGCGACGCCGTCTTCCATTTGGAGGCGCACTTCGCGTTCGGTGATCTCTTCGAGTCGGGTGAAGAAAGCGAGGCGGAGTCGTCCCCCTTCGAGTTCGCATTCGAGGGGCGCGCGCACCCAGTGTTTGATGGCGTTCATCTTGGGGTCGCGTTGTTCCCAGTCGGCGCGCCAGATGGCGAGCGTGGTGTGCGCGCCCTCTTCGGAAAGAAAGAGCGCGGCCTCGGCCGCGGAGTTGCCGCCGCCGACGACCAACACGTCTTTGCGCACGTAGGGGTAAGGCTCGACAAAACGGTGGTGGACTTTCGGCAGGTCTTCGCCCGCGACGTTCAAGCGGCGCGGGTAGGCCATCGCGCCCGTCGCGACGAGGATGCGCGCGGCACGGTATTCGCCCCGCGTCGTGCGCAACGTAAACACGCCGGTCGCCGCGTGGCGTTCAATTGCCTCCGCGCCTTCTTCGGTGTGGATGCGCAAGTTTTCGTCGAGGGCGAAGCGGACGTAGTGCGAGAGCAGTTCTTCGCGCGTCGGCTTTTCGCGGCAGGGGCGCAGGGAATTTTCGCGCAACTCCAACTCGTCGGGCGTGGAGAAGACCGTGCGGCCGACCGGGTAGCGATAGATCGTGTCGGCGAGCAAGCCCTTTTCGATGACGAGATAGTTGAGTCCGACGCGCGCCGCCGCATCGGCGGCAGACAGCCCGGCGGGGCCTGCGCCGATGATCAACAAGTCCAATTGCTCGTCATGCGAATCCGACATTTGAATTAATACTCGCACGCGCCCGCGCCCGACGGCAACCCCTCACCCGTCTCTTTCGGACGAGCCGGGCGCGCGCCGCACGCCCACGCCCGACCCGCGCGCAGAACGCTCGACGGAAAAGTCTTGACACTTAATTCTCACTTGCTTTATCGTTCGCGCGCGTTCATGCACCTTACTTTCGCACAAGCAATTGCACTCTTCTCCGCTCATCTCAAGGGACGCATCCGGTGAGGCCGTCGCCGGTTCTCAACAACTTACCCGCCGACTTTTTCAACTGCGCCGAGCAGCCGCGTAACCTGACGAGCATGCGTGATATTGATTAGGAGAGAGGCGACCCAGTAGCCCGCCGCGCGCTCTTTCGCCCGGAGTCGAGAGATGACAAATTCAACCACCGAAAATGCTGCCGCAAATGCCGCCGCCGTCGCCTCTCACGGTTATCTAAAACTGGAAGAGGATTGCGAGCGACAACACATCTACCCGCTGTATCGAGTGTTGGAGGACGAGTTCATCCATCAACACGACGCGCTGCCGCCGAACTACCTCGCGGCGAAAAAGAGAATTGATCTCGAAGTCGAGACGGAACTCAGGTCTCAGATCGAAGCCGAGATCAAGTCGGAGCTACAGCGCGAGGCCGAAGAGGATCGCCGTGCGGCTCTGCGGCGCGGCCTCCGGCATGACGTTTCCGAAGACGAAGTCCACGCCCGCACCGTCAGGCAGATCAAGGAGACGTTCGCCAAGCGGCGGGAGGGGAAGCAGCACCGGTACGTCGTCCTGCTGAACGAAAGGTTCACGGCCGAACTCTACAAATACATACACGACCTGCCCGAAAAGCGCACCGCGCTCTGTTTCTCCGGCGGCGGCATCCGCAGCGCGAGCTTCGGCCTCGGCCTCGTGCAGGGGCTGGCGCGCTACGGCATGCTCGAACGCTTCGACTACCTTTCGACCGTCTCCGGCGGCGGCTATCTGGGAAGTTGGCTGTCGGCATGGATTCACCGCGCGCGCCTCACGCCCGTCGTCACCGCGCTCAGGAACGAACCGGAGAAGAACAAACTCCAACCCGAACCCGAACCCATCCGTCACCTGCGCAACTACAGCAACTATCTGACTCCGAAACTCGGCTTCCTCTCCGCCGACACGTGGACGCTCGTTGCCATCGTCCTGCGCAATCTGGTGCTCAACTGGCTGGTGCTCATCCCCATTATTCTGGCCGCGCTGATGCTGCCGCGCATCGTCGTCGCCATCGTGCGGATGGACGCGGAGACGGTCGCCCGCGTCGGTTTCAATTGGACGTTCTGGCTCGGCACGATCTTCGGCCTCATGGCAATCGTCTACATGGGCGTGGCGCGCCCGAGCGCAAACCCGCCGCGCAAGATCAACAGTCAACGCTTGAACCAGCAAGGATGGTTTTTGACGCTGTGTTTGCTGCCGCTCTCGCTGTCGGCCATCTGCCTGACGAGTTGGTGGGCGTGGCGGCGCACCTCCGGCGGCGGGCTGTTCGATGCGGCGTGGCCTGAGTTTTTGCTCTACGGCATCACGCTGCACCTCGCGGCCTATGTGCTCTACATGCTCATCCTGCTCGTCAAAGATTTCAAATTCTGGCGGCAACGCTGGGCGCGAAACTGGCCGCGCCTCGTGTGGGAGCCGCTGGCCGTGTTTCTGGTCGGCGGCCTGTGGGGCATCCTCGCGTGGTGGGCGGCGCATTCCATCTTCCCGACGCCCGTGAGCGTCAACCCCGCCTCCATTCCCCTGACGGAACTCTACGCTTGCTTCGCCGCGCCGCTCTTCGTCCTGCTGTTCCTGCTGACGGTGATTTTGTTCGTCGGCATCACGAGCAATTTAACGGACGACGAAGACCGCGAATGGTGGGCGCGTTTCGGCGCGTGGGCGCTCATCGTCTCCGTGTTGTGGGGCGTGGTCAGCGCGCTCGTCATCTTCGGCCCCTACGGGTTGATGTATTTGAGATACGAGTTCCGGGTGATTCTGGCCGCGCTCGGCGGCGCGTCCGGCGTTCTCACCATCCTCGGCGGCAAGAGTGAAAAGACGAGTTCGCACCCGGAGCAAGAAGGGAAGTCGGGCGGGTTGGCCGATTACGCGATGGCGCTCGCCGCGCCCATCTTCGCCCTGACGCTGCTCATCGTCTTCTCGCTCGGCACGAGTTTCCTCATCAGGCAACTGGCGGGCGCATCGTTCGACTGGCGCGACGCTGCTCCGCCTCCCTACTCGCCGCCCAACATCTTGAACACCGTCCACTACGCCCCGCTCGACGTGCTCCTGATGCTCGCCTTCGCGCTCGTCGCCCTCAGCCTCGTGATGGCGACACGCATCAACGTCAACAAGTTTTCGCTCCACTCGATGTATCGCAATCGCCTGATCCGCGCCTACATGGGCGCGTCGCGCCCGCAGTCGGAACGCCGCCCCAACCCATTCACCGGGTTCGACGCTTACGACAATTTGCCGATGCACGAACTGCGCCACTATCACGGCGCGCCCGACGAGCGAAAGCGCAAGCTCATGCACGTCGTCAACATCTGTCTCAACCTGACGAGCGGCCACAACCTCGCTTGGCAACAGCGCAAGGCCGAGACGTTCACCGTCTCGCCGCTCCACTGCGGCAGCTTCCAACTCGGTTATCGCAAGACGCAAGAGTACGGCGGCGGCAGCGCGCCTCCGGGCGACGGCATCAGTCTGGGTACGGCCGTCACGATCTCAGGCGCGGCGGCCAGCCCCAACATGGGCTATCATTCCTCGCCCGCGCTCGCTTTCCTGATGACGCTCTTTAACGCGCGCCTCGGCTGGTGGCTCGGCAATCCCGGCCCCGCCGGAAACGACAAGTACTTCTCGTTCCTCCACTCCTACAAACGCTCCGGGCCGCGTTTCGCGCTGCGCCCGATTCTCGCGGAGGCGCTCGGCCATAGCGACAACACTAACCCTTACGTCTATCTCTCCGACGGCGGCCACTTCGAGAATCTCGGACTGTATGAGATGGTCTTGCGCCGCGCGCACCTCATCGTCGTCGGCGACGGTTCGCAAGACCCGCAAAGCCGCTTTGAAGACCTCGCGGGCGCGGTGCGAAAAATTCGCATAGACCTCGGCATCCCGATTGACTTCATCGGCGGCATGCCCATCTATTCCAAAGACGACAAGGATCACAAAAGCAAGTACTGCGCCGTCGGTCTTATCCGCTACTCGTGCGCCGACCGCGACACGTCCGGCAATCCGGCGAAAGACGGCGTCATCATCTACATCAAACCCGCCATCACGGGCGGCGAGCCGATTGACATTCTCAACTACGCCAGCACCAGCAAAGCTTTCCCGCACGAAAGCACCGCCGACCAGAACTACACCGAACAGCAACTCGAAAGCTATCGCGCGCTCGGCTCGCACGTCATCCAGACGATCTGCGTCGTCTCCCCGCGCCCCCTCCCGCTCATGGCCGACGCCACCGACAACTTCATCAGACGCGCCTACGATTATGTGCCGGAGGCCATGCGGCCGGAGGAACTCGAAGGCCGCTTCAACATTCCTAAAGCGGCGGGCGTGAGCGAAGGATGAGGCGACGAGAGCGTTGCCTGCGGCAATAGGCCGCAAGCTTTTCACTAAACGCCAGCCGCTTAAGCGTCAACCTCCCGCCGCTTCCCGCCTGAGCGGGGTTTGCGCCCCCTCAGGCGCGGTCGTTATAATGCCTTCGCTTGAAACCGCACGACACAATTCAACCGGGAGACTCCCGCGCCGGTAAGTTTACGGCGAAGAAACTGCGCGGCATTCTGCTGCCCTGCACGACGCCGTTCGCGCAAGGCGGCGAAGTCGTGGACGCGCGCGCACTCGGCGCGAACATCGCGCGCTGGAACGAGACGGGCATCGACGGCTACGTCATCCTCGGCTCGACGGGCGAGCGCGTCCATCTGGACGAACGCGAAACACTCGAAGTCGTCGAGACGGCGCGCGCGTGTGTGCCTGAGCATCTGGCCTTCGTCGTCGGGGTCGGGCAGCACGGCACGCACCAGAGCATCGCGGAGGCGCGGCGCGCGGCCGCGGCGGGTGCGGACGCCGTGCTCGTCATCACGCCCCATTTTTACCGCGCGCAGATGACGCCTGCCGCCCTCGCGGCTCATTACGAATCAATCGCCGAGGCTTCTCCCGTCCCCGTCGTGCTCTACAACATCCCGCAGAACACGGGGCTGGCTTTGTCGCTTGAGACAATCGCACGCCTGTCGGGACACGAGAATATCGTCGGCATCAAAGACAGTTCGGGCGACATGGTCAACTTCCTTGAGATGCTCAGGCACGCCTCCGGCGAGTTCGCCGTGTTGACCGGCCATGCCTCTCTGCTCTACGCGGCTTTGTCGGCGGGCGCGCAAGGGGCGATACTGGCCGCTGCGTGCGTCGCGCCCGAAGTGGCCGTCGAGATCGCGCGTCTGGTCGGGCGCAGCGAACACGACGCGGCACGCGAGTTACAACAAAAGTTCACGCCGCTCGCACGCGCCGTCACCACGCGTTCCGGCATCGGCGGTTTGAAATACGCGCTCGACCTCAGGCGCGGCTACGTGGGCGGCGAGGTGCGCGCGCCGCTCGCCATGCCCGACGAGGCGGCGCGCCGCGAGATCGAGCGAACGTTGGATGAGTGCCTTCCCGTCGCCGGGACGGAGAACGAGACGAAGTTGGCCGAAGGAGCAGTCACGTGAACACCGAAGTTTCCCCCGCGACAACCGAAGCCGCCTGTTTCAGCACGCCGCAAGAAGCGGGCTTACGCATCGAGGCTTTGCCCTTCGCGCGCATCCCGCACCAGTCGCGCCTCTTTCTCGAATATCTCGCGGACGCGACCGCGCTCCGGCGTTACTACCCGAACGCCGTCCGCTTTCATCACGAACTCGCCGCGCGCGCGCCCGAAGTGCTCGCCGCGCACAAGACCGACCGCGCGGCTCTCTGCGACGCTCTCGCAGAGATGAACACGCGTTGGGGCGCGGGCGCGGAGACCTCGCGAAACATCGCGCGCTTGCGTTCGCCCGCATCGGTCGCCGTCGTCTCCGGCCAGCAGGTCGGGCTTTTCACCGGGCCGCTCTACACGATCTACAAAGCCCTCTCCGCCGTCAAACTCGCGGGCTGCCTGACGCAGCGCGGCACGGAGGCCGTGCCCGTCTTCTGGATGGCGACCGAGGATCACGACTGGGAGGAAGTGCAGACGGCGGAGTTCACGGCCTGCGACGGCCGGCTCGCCTCGACCGGCATGCCCGACGCGCTCCACCGCGAAGGCTCGCCCGTCGGCGGCGTCACGCTCGACGAGACCGTGAATGATACCGTCCAACGCCTGCTCGACCTGTTGCCGACCACCGAGTTTCTCCCCGACCTCGAAACGCTGCTCCGCGATGCTTACCGACCGGGGCGCACTTACGGCGAAGCCTTCGCGCGTCTCCTGACCGCGCTCGTCAGCCGTCACGGCCTGATTTTGCTCGACCCGCTCGACGCGCGCCTCAAGCAACTCGCCGCTCCGCTCTACGCAGAGGCCGCGCGCCGCGCGCCCGACATCGCAGCGGCCGTCGAAGCGCGCAGCCGCGAACTCGAACGCGATGGCTATCACGCTCAGGTTCACGCCTCGCCCGATGCCTTCCCGCTCTTTATCCACCTCGACGGCTCGCGTCGCGCCATCACGCGCCGCGCGAGCGACGGCCGCTATCAGGCGAAGGGCGCGAAAGACGATGAGAGCTACACGGCGGAAGAACTCGGCGCGTTGGCCGCGAGCGACCCGGAACGCTTCAGCCCGAACGTCACGCTGCGCGCCGTTGTGCAGGATTATCTCCTGCCCTCAATCGCTTACTTCGGCGGCGCGGCCGAGGTCGCTTACTTCGCGCAGACCGCCGAAGTCTACCGCCTGCTCGCGCGCCCCGCGACGCCCATCCTGCATCGCGCCAGTCTCACGCTCGTCGAACGCCGCACCGGGCGCACGCTCGAACGCTACAACCTGCAACTCGCAGACTTCTTCGCCGGACTCGACGCCGTGATCGCGCGCGTCGTCGAAGAACATCTCGGCGCGGAACAGGCGCACGCCTTCGACCATGCCGAAGCGACCGTCGGCGGCGCGCTCGCCGAACTCGGCGCGAACCTGCGCCGCTTCGACCCGACGCTGGCCGACGCGCTCGCGCACGGCACGCAGAAGATCGAGCACCAACTGGCGGGCTTGCGCACACGCTTCCACCGCGCGCAAATGGCGCGCGACCGCGCCGTCCACCGCCAACTCGAACGCGCCTGCGCCGCGCTCTACCCCGAAAAGACTTTGCAGGAGCGACATCTCAATATCACCTCTCTCGTCGCGCGCCACGGTCGCTACTGCCTCGACTGGATTTACGACGCCATCGATCTCGGCTCGGTCGAACATCAAATTGTTTACTTGTGAAGCGGTCAGCGATCAGCTATCAGCCATCAGCAACCAGTTTTTGACCGTGCTGATGGCTGACTGCTGATCGCTGACTGCTGATTGCTACCCATGTCAAAGATTCGTGTTTTATCAGATCATCTCGCAAACCAGATCGCGGCGGGCGAAGTCGTGGAGCGACCGGCATCGGTGGCGAAGGAGTTGGTAGAGAATTCGATTGACGCGGGCGCGCGCCGGATCGAGGTCGAAGTTGAAGCGGGCGGGCGCAGGCTCTTGCGCGTCTCGGACGACGGCGACGGCATGACCGAGGACGATGCGTTGCTCGCCTTCGAGCGTCACGCCACGTCGAAGATCAGCACGGCGGACGACCTGAACAACATCAGCACGCTCGGCTTTCGCGGCGAGGCTCTGGCCTCTATCGCCTCGGTCGCGCGCGTCGAACTCCTGACACAGACCGAAGGGCAGGCCGAAGGCACGCGCGTGCTCGTCGAAGGCGGGCGCATGCGCGACGTGAAACCCGCGGCGCGACCGCGCGGGACGACCATCACCGTGCGCGATCTCTTCTTCAACATCCCTGCACGGCGCAAGTTTCTGCGCTCCGAAGCGACGGAGAGTTTTCACCTGACGAGTCTCGTCACACACTACGCGCTCGCGCACCCGGAGATCGCGTTTGTCCTGACGAACAACGGGCGCGAGTCGTTGCGCGCGGCGGTCGCAGCGAATTTGCGCGAACGCGCCTATCAAATCTTCGGCGCGGAGTTTCTCGACGGCCTGCTGGAAGTGGGCGGCGGGCACGAACAAGTCGCGCGCGTCTCCGGCTATGTCTCCGCGCCGCGCGAGAGGCGCACGACGCGCGACGCGCAATACCTGTTCGTCAACGGCCGCTACGTGCGCGACCGTCTGGTGAGCCGCGCGCTCAGCGAAGGTTATCGCACGGTGCTGCCGCAGGGCGTCTACCCGGCGGCGTTGTTGTTTCTCGAAGTGCCGCTCGAAGAGGTTGACGTGAACGTCCACCCGGCGAAGACCGAAGTGCGCTTCCGCCGCGCCGCCGCCGTCGCCGATGCCGTGCGCGAAGCGGTGCGCGCCGCGCTCGCCGCAGGCGGCTACGTCCGGCTCGCGGACGAGCAGGACGCGCGAACAATTTCCGCTCAACATGCGACCTCGCACGACGATTTTTCGACGGGCGCGCCCGGCGAGACAATCGCCGGTTGGGGCGCGGCAAGCAGCAGTAGTAGTAGTGGTGGCGATGCCGTGCGTGAGTCGTCAGACTTCGGCGCGGCGGCGGGCGAAGACGAACGGGCGCGCGTGGGAGCGGAGCGGGGCGCGCGAATCAACACGCAGCTGCCGCAACAGGAGAGCATCGAGTTCGGCTTCACCCCGCCGCCGGACGACGAGTTGCTCTTGGCCGCCGAGGAGTTTGCGGCGCGCGCATCGGGGATGCCGCCCCCCGCGCACGCCCCCTTCGAGACCGGCGGGCGCAACGCGCGGGTCGCCCCGCAAGAAGAAGGAGAAGGACGCGAGAACCTTGCCGCCTCAACCGCGCGGGACGCTTCGACGGCTGCGTTGACGGGCGAAGCGGCGACGCCGCCACCGCATCGAGCGCAGGGTGAGAGCGCGGCATTGACGGGTGCGACGGGCGCGAGCGGCGCAAATTCGTCGCCCACGTCGCAAGGGTCGCAGGCGTCGCAAGGAGCGCAAGGGTCGCGCGCGCCGCTTCCGCCGCTCAATTCAATCGCGGGCGCGATGTACGAAGTTGAAGTCGAATCCGTCTCCAACAATATCCGGCCGCTCTATCAACTCGAAGAAAGCTACATCATCGCTATCGACGCGGAGGGCATGTTGCTCATCGACCAGCACGCCGCGCACGAGCGCATCCTCTTCGACAAATATCGCAAACTCGAACAGACGCGCGCCGCCGAATCTCAACAACTGCTCATGCCCGAAACCTTCGACCTCACGCCCGCGCAGGCCGCCGCCTTCGACGCCGTCGCCGGTGAACTCGAAACTTACGGCTTCAGCCTCATGCGCCTGTCGGGTCGCACGGTCGCGATCAAGGCCGTGCCCGCAGATTTGCCCGCGAGCGAGGCGCGCAACATGCTCGCCGAAATTTTGGAGACGGTCGATGCCGAACGGCGCGGCGCGGCGCGCGAAACTCTGCGCGAGCGCGTCGCCGCCTCGCTCGCCTGTCACGCCGCGATCAAGGTCAACATGCCGCTCGCGCCGGAGAAGATGCGCTGGCTCATAGACCGCCTGCTCTCGACCTCTTCGCCCACCACTTGCCCCCACGGACGCCCGGCCATCTTGCGCCTGACGACGCGCGACATCGAACGCGGTTTCCACCGTCCTTAAGCGTGAAGCAAAAACAAAAATCGTAAAGCGCGGAAGCAGAGCCGTCGCTTCCGGCGCGTGACGTTTGACGGGCGCGTCCGTTCGATCTTCACAGGGCGTCGAAAGTTTTGAGGACGAGTTCCGTGTCGGATAGGTCTGGAAGCAGGGCGTCGGGGTTGTGCGCGGCGAGCGTCGCGTGACTGTCGAAACGCCCGGTGCAGACGGCGATTGAACGCGCGCCGAAATGTTTGGCGCAGGCGATGTCGTTCGGCGTGTCGCCGATGACGATGAATTGTGCGGGGCGCAAAGTCAATTTGAGTTGGTCGCTGACGCGCGCGGCGGCGATGGCGGGCAGGTCGCGCCGGTCGTGCGAGTCGTCGCCGAACGCGCCGCGAAGTTGTTGAAAGAGATCGGAGAGACCGACGAGGCGCAACTTCAAATGCGCGGCGGGTTCGAGGTTGCCCGTCAGGAGCGTCGAGCGGTAGCGCGGGTGCTCGCGGACGCGCTCCAGAATCGCGCGCGCGCCGGGAAGCAGTTGGAAGAGCGGGTTGTCTGCCGTCGCCGTGGCTGCGACGCGCTCCATCTCGATCATAAACCGCGTGCGAATCTCCGCGACGCGCGCGCGGACGTGCGCGTCGGTGATGCCGTGATCGCGCAGGGCTTCGCCCATGATCTGCAAGTCGGTCATGCCCGACACGCGCATCTCGTGTATGCGCCCCGCCGTGCCGAAGATGCTCTCCAGCGCGGGCACGACGTAATCCTTGAACGCGCCCGGTCGCACCGAGCGCAAAAGCGTCCCGTCGATGTCCCACAGCAGCACGCGCAAATCTTCCGGCGCGACGGTCAAACGTCCCTCAACGTGTCGGGTCATAAATTGAAACTGGACAGAGCAGCGCGCGGGCGCAAAGTTGAAGCTTCAACTTCGCGCCCGCGCCTTCGCCTTGAAATGTGCCGGGTCAATAGGGGTTCTGGCTCAGTTGGCCGTTCGTCACGCTAACGAGATAGCTCCAGCCGCCCGTGGGTCTGTTCCGCAAGTCGAACGTGCCGCCGGAGGGAACTTTCCAGATTTTGAAGTTCGAGAAAGTGAGCGGCGTACCGGCGACGCAGACCTCAGGCGGATGATCGCCGAGCACGAAATAGACCGCCCCGTCGCCCATGACATGCGCCAACCCGTTTCGATCCACGACGAGCGATGTCGCTTCGTTGACCGCGACGCCGAGCACGCTCGGAGAGACGCCGTCTTTGATCTGGCGCGCGATGAAAGCCATCAGACGCCCCATCCGGTCGCGCGGGACGAGGTGCGTCTCGGCCAGAGTCGTCCCCATGTTTGCCCATTTGAAGAAGTCGTAAGTGAAGCTGATCGTGCGGTGATACGGGTTGGCGAGCGCGTCGGACGACAAGGCGCTGCCGGAGCAGCCGTCATACGTAAAGTCGCTCATGATGGCGAAGCCCGCGCTCGTGCCGCCGACGCCCCCGCCTCTCGCATAAACGGATTCAACCGCCGTCTCAATCGGCGTCCCCTTGAAAAACTGCACGTAGTTGCACTGGTCGCCGCCCGCGAAGAAGATCACTTCCGCGTTCCTGATGGAAGTCAGCACGGCCGCGTTGCTCGAATCGCGCCGACTGGTGATCACCAGTGACTCGACCGAGTCCACGCCGTTCATCGCGTAGATGTAATCGTTGTAGCCGTTCGACCCCGACGAGCGCAGCACGACGACATCGACTTTGGTGGCGCAACTCGTGCAGCCGCGCACCTCGTCTATGATCCACTGGAGCGCGGCGTCAACGTCCGTGCCGCCGCCGCCGAAATCATGCGCGGGGCCGACGAGCGCGGGCGTCACATCGGCCGCGCTGCCCGTCAGATAGCTCGTCACCTTTGCCTCGCCCATCGTGCTCAAGAGCGCGAGCCACAAAACCGCCGCCACACACCGCGTCGCAAAATAACTTGCCTTCTTCATCATGTCCGTGTTCCTCCTGTTTCGGGTTAGAGAGACCACAAGGGTGAGACTTTAATCATCCCAACCCCGACACATTCGCATCCGGCAACCGCCTTTTTCCTCGGACGTTCATTCGACCACGACCAGCACGTCGCCCGCATTGACGGTCGCCCCCGCCCCGGCTCGCACTTCAACTACCGTCCCGCTCTTCGGCGACTTCAACTCGTTCTGCATCTTCATCGCTTCGACGACGACAAGCCCGTCGCCCGCCTCCACGCTCGCGCCCGCCTCGACCAACACGCGCACGACCTTGCCCGGCATCGAAGCCGTAACTTGCGCCCGCCCGCTCGCCTCCGCGCCCGCACCGCGCGCGCCGCGCAGACGCTTCGGGTCAATTAACTTGACCTGAAACACTTCGTCGCCGATTTGCACTTCGCGCGTCCCGCCCGCGCCAGCCGCCGCGCGATTCGCGCGGCACTCGTAGACGCGCCCGCCCGCCGCGAGCAGCAGGAACGCGCCCGCCTCAGTCTCGCGCGCTTCGAGTTCGTAACGCCGCCCGTCAACCGAGGCTTCCACACGCGCGCCCTCGCGCCGCACGTCGAGCGCGTAGCTCTGGCCTTCAACTTCCGCTATGAGTTTCATACACGTTTATCCCACGACGAGTTTCGTGCTTGCTTATTCCACGGCGAGCTTCGCGCTTGCTTATTCCAAGACAAATTTCGCGCCCGCTTACGGGTAAGAGTTTAAGATTTCAAATTTGATAATTTGAACTTCTTGATAATTTGAAATCCGGGCTGCAACCTCTTTGAGGTTCGAGATTTGATCTCTTCAAGACAGATCGCGCGAGCGATGTTGCGCGATGCGACCAACGACGCGCCACTGGCTCGGCGGCTGTGCCGCGGGCTGATCGGCGTTAGTTGTCGCCCCTCCTGCGTTCGGCGCATCGGCGAGCGCGGCCGCGATGATGGCGATGTCGCGCATAATGTCGGCCGCGTCGTCGCTGCCGCCATCGCGCTCTCTCTCGGCCTCGTCCGTTCCCGCAACCTCGGCTGTTTTCGCGGCGGTCGCGGCGGCGTCGGCGCGGCGTCGGTTGAAGCGTTCGATGAAGCCTGTGTCTAGTTGCCCTGAGATGAATTCCTCGTCGCGCATGACCTCGCGGAAGAAGGGGAGCGTGGTCTTGATGCCGCCGACCGTGTATTCGGCCAGCGCGCGACGCATGCGCTCGATGGCTTCGCCGCGCGTCCGCCCCCATGCCGCGAGCTTCGAGATCATCGGGTCGTAGTAGATGGAAACTTCCGCGCCCGCGTAGACGCCGCCGTCGTCGCGCACGTTCGGCCCGGCGGGCACGCGCAAGTGTGTGATGCGACCGGGCGAGGGGAGAAAATTGTTGTCGGGGTCTTCCGCATAGACGCGGCACTCGATGGCGTGGCCGCGCCATTCAACCTCGTCCTGCGTGAAAGAGAGCGGGTGACCTGCGGCGACCATGATCTGCTCGCGCACGAGATCAATGCCCGTGACGAGTTCCGTTACCGGGTGCTCGACTTGCAGGCGCGTGTTCATCTCAAGGAAGTAGAACTCGCGTGTTACGTCCGAGACGAGAAACTCGACCGTGCCCGCGCCGACGTAGTTCGACGCGCGCGCAATCCCGACGGCCGCCGCACCCATCGCCGCGCGCAAGCCGGGGTCGTTAATGGGCGAAGGACATTCTTCGATCACTTTCTGGTGGCGGCGTTGGATGGAACACTCGCGCTCGCCGAGGTGGACGGTGTTGCCGCGCGCGTCGGCGAAGACTTGAATCTCGATATGACGCGGGCGTTCCACGGCCTTTTCCAGATAGACCGCCGCATCGCCGAAAGCCGCCTGCGCTTCGGACTGCGCGGCATCGAAAGCCGATGCGATCTCGTCCGCGTTCGCGACGAGCCGCATGCCTTTGCCGCCGCCGCCCGCCGCCGCTTTGAGCATGACGGGATAGCCGAAGCGCGCCGCCGTATCATTCGCGTCTGCCGCCGAGCGGAGCGGTTCGGTCGTGCCGGGCACGACGGGCGCGCCCGCCGCGATGGCCGCGCGCCGCGCGTTGATCTTCGAACCCATCAACTCCATCGCTTCGGGCGGCGGCCCGATGAACGTCAGCCCTGCGGCGGCGCACGCGCGCGCGAAATCCGCGTTCTCCGCGAGGAAGCCGTAGCCGGGATGAATCGCTTCCGCGCCGGAGGCGCGCGCCGCTTCGATGATGCGTTCGATACGCAGGTAACTTTCGGCCGAAGGCGCAGGGCCTATTAAGTGGGCTTCGTCTGCGAGACGCACGTGGAGCGCGGCCGTGTCGGCCTCCGAATAGACGGCCACCGTCGCGATCTCCAACTCGCGACACGCGCGCAGCACGCGCACCGCAATCTCGCCCCGGTTGGCGATCAGAATTTTACGAAACATAAGAGAGGTATCAGCCATCAGCAGTCAGCTATCAGCGGTCAGCAGTCAGCAAAGAGTTTGTGATAACAGAGATGCGCCACCTGTTTTAACAGATTTCGTTGACTGCTGACTACCATCGGGTGATTAAGTCTGATAGCTGATAGCTGACGGCTGATGGCTTTTTAGACGACTACGGAGTTGGCTGGCCGGTGCGGGTCGTAGCGGACGGTGATGCGTGCGCCGGGATAGTAGTCGCCTTGATGCTGGCGTTGGGGTTCGTCGAGAGTTTGGGAGGATTCGTATTCGACGCCGTTGACGTTGTAGTTATAGAAGACGTGCGTGATGTCGCCCGCGTCCGTGATGGTCACGTCGAGGATGACGCCTTCGCCGACGCGGCCGGTGCGCAACAAGGCGGCGCGACGCGCCGCCTCGGTGTCAACCTTTTTCCGCTTGAAGAGATCGAGTAGTCCCATTCGCTTGAGTGAGGTGCGTTAGGGTTTCTGCGGCGTGCCGTTGCCGACGGTCGCGTTCGTGCGCGTCGCGGTTTGCGGCAGCGGCGGTGCGGGGACGATCATGCCGTCGCGGATCATCAAGTCGTCTTCCGTGCCGAGCGTGTTGTCTTTGCCCGGCAGACGCAACTTGTAGTTGGTGAAGGAGAGGGCTTCGCCCGTCACGTCTCCGCCGATGGAGGTGCGTAGCGCGACGGGACGGATCGGCATGTTGGCGGCGGCGCGCGGCGCGCTCGCCTTCGCCGTCGCCGGAGGCAGCGCGGCGATGGCCGACTGCGGCTCGTAAGCTTCCGAACGCATCGAGGCCATCAGGCGCGCGACCGAGCCGTCGGGGTCGGGCAGTTTTTGTAAATCTTCGGCGGTCGCCGGAAACGAGTTGAAGCGTGCGCGGTATTCGTAGAGCACTTTGATCGCTTCGTAGCCTTCGACGTTCTTCGCCGCCTCGATGCCGCGCTCGCGCTGGCGGAGGCGTTCGGGGATCGTCAGACCGACGAGGATTGTCAGCCCGACGGCTAACACGACCGACAGTTTGAAACCCGCATCGGCCAGCCGGAATCCGGTGAAGCGCGACGGCTCGCGGAGGATTCTGGCCGACACGCGCGCGCTCGCCCAGATGATGACGAGCGAGAGCGGCAGCGCGAGCCATTTCAGACGCCACGCGGCGGTCTCCCCGGCGGCGACGATGTTCCAGAAGTCGAACGTGACGGGCTTCTGCTCGAAGAGCGAGAGAAGCGTGTTGAGGAGAAAGACCAAGCCGAGCAACGCGCTGCTCGCGCCGACGGCGAGCGCGCTCAGATAAGAGGGGAGTTCCTTTTCAGGACGCGCCAGCGGCGGGCCGACGGCGTGCGCGCCGCAAGCCTCACAGGCCGACATGAGCAGGTCGGCGTCCGTCTTCGCGCCGCAGCAGGGACAAATGTTCAATGTGGGAGACCTCAAGTTTATAAGATAACGCAACCGAATAAACCGGAACTAATTCAGATAACGCAGGAACGGCCGAAATCGTTCCGGCCGGATGCTAATGGGACGCGCGCGCTTCGTTCGCGATCTTCGCGGCGGGCGAATTTTCTTTGGCCTGTTCGCCCGGCTCGTTTGCGCGCCCGGTCTTAGATGCATCTTTCGCCGCCTGCGCTGCTGCTGCTGCCGCTGTCGCCATATCGGCGCGCCACACCTCGCGCCACGTGTGATACATGCGATGCGCAAACGTCCAGTAAGAGCCGACGGCGAGAATCCAGAGCACGGCGGGCATCCGGTTGGCGAAATAGTTGGTCGAGCCGGGATGCGTTGACAACCCGCCGATGATCAAGAGTACCACACGTTCCGGCCGCCGCAGGAAGCCCACATCGCACTTCTCGATCAAGCTCTCGGCGCGCGCGCTCGCATAAGAGACCATCACCGAACCCATCATCGCCGCGCCCGCGAGAAAGACGTTCAGGGTCGAATGAAACTCCGTGTCGCGCGCGTAGAAAACCATCAGCCCGACGAAGACAACCATATCGGAGAGCCGGTCGAGCGACGAATCGAGAAAACCGCCGAAGCGCGTCACCCGCCCGGAGAGTCGTGCGACCTGCCCGTCGAGCATGTCAAAGAGATTGGCGACGATGAGGATGACGCCCGCCCAGAAGAAATGGCCGAGGCCGAACAGCAGACCGGAGAGCACGTTGATGCCGACGCCGATCACGGTCAGCACGTTCGGGTTGATGCGTCCATAGGCCAGCCAGCGCACCATCCCGCTGATGATTCGCTGCGCCCCGCGCCCGATGCTCGCCCCGAACAACTTCTTTCCAGCCTTTCTTCTAAAACACCAAAGGGCGGCGATTTAACGCACTTGCCCCTGAAATAAACAGTGCATGATAGGGATGCGCGTTGAGGTCTGTCAAGAAAAGTAGCGAAGCAGGGCAGGCATCCGTGCGGGAAGGCGTGGAGGCGTTGAGTCTATTCGCCTGACTCGCCCGCCTCGGTCTCCTTCGCTTTCAACTCGTCGTGCAGGGTGGTGAGGCGGCGAATCTCGAAGGAGCGCGCGCCGTTTGGGGTGACGACCTTCACTTCGTCGCCCTCTTCGCGCCCCATGAGGCTTCTGCCGACGGGCGAGGTGGTCGAGATGAGTCCGGCCTGCGGGTCGCTCTCTTCGGGCGTGACGAGGCGATAGGTGACTTCTTCGTCGCGCTCGGCGTCGTAGAGCAGGAGCGTCGAGCCGTAAGCCGCTTTGTCGTGCGGCACTTTGGTGACATCGATGGAAGAGATTTCGCGGAGTCGCTGGCGCAGTTGGCCGATGCGCGCCTGAACGAACTGTTGACGCGCGAGCGCGGCGTGATATTCGGCGTTCTCGCGCAGGTCGCCCCACTCCTTCGCGGTCTTGATCTGCTTCGGCAGGTGGACGCGCAGTTCGGTGTCGAGTTCGTCGAGTTCGGCCTGCAGGCGGTCTTTTACGTTTTGTGTCACTGTCCGGTTCGCTCCGTTTTTCAGAATATAGACAAATTAGGGGTAAGGGGTAAAGGGGAAGGGGCGAAAACAGATGACCGACACCGGCGGCGGCCGTCGCCGGAGGCTTTTGCCCTGCGCCCTTTGACCGCTTACCCTTTCACCTTAACTTCAACAACCGGCCTTGCCGTGGTGCTCGGCCTCGTCAATCGCGCCGAAGGAGACGCCGATGTCGCGCGCGGTGCGGATCAATTGACTGTCGAGGGCGACGGTCTTGACGTTGGCGACGGCCTTCGCCAGCGGGACGGTGATGATGTCCGCCGAGTGCAGCGCGACCATCTTGCCCGTCTCGCCGCGCATCAGGGCGCGCACGGCGCACGAGCCGTAGTTGGTGGCGAGCATGCGGTCGAAGGCGTTCGGCGTGCCGCCGCGCTGGAGGTGTCCGAGCACGACGCAGCGCGTCTCTTTGCCAGTGAGGCGTTCGAGTTCGCGCGCGACGTGATGACCGATGCCGCCGAGGCGCGGGGCGTGCTCGCGGTCGCCCGTGTCCTGATAAATTTCCAGACCGCCCGCCTCGCGCGCGCCTTCGGCCGCGACGATGATGCTGAACTGCGAATCGCAACGCTCGCGTTCCTCGATCTTCTCCGCCACTGCTTTGAGCGAAAAGGGAATTTCGGGGATGAGAATCACGTCCGCACCGCCCGCGATGCCGGAGTGCAGGGCGATCCAGCCCGTGTGGCGTCCCATCACTTCGAGGATCATCACGCGGTCGTGCGAGGCGGCGGTCGTGTGCAGGCGATCAAGCGCCTCGGTCGCGATGTCGAGCGCGGTGACGAAGCCGAAGGTCAACTCGGTGCAGGCCAGATCGTTGTCAATCGTCTTCGGCACGCCGACGACCGGCACGCCCAACTTATCGAACTCCGCAGCGATCCCCAGCGTGCCTTCGCCGCCGAGCACGATGAGGGCGTCTATGCCGAGCCGCTTGAGGTTGTCGGTCGCTTCGCGGTAAACCTGCTCCGGCTTGATGTCGCGCCCGTCCGCGCCGCCGCGTTCGACGAAATGGCCGCGATTGCGCGTGCCGAGGATCGTGCCGCCGCGCGGCAGCAGGCCGCGCACGTCCGCGGGTTTCAACTCGCGCGCGTGCGCCTCGCCGAGCAAACCCTCGAAACTGTCTTCGATCCCGACGACGCGCAGGTTGTACTCCGTCACGGCGGTCTTCACCACGGCGCGAATCACCGCGTTCAATCCCGGCGCGTCGCCGCCACCCGTCACCAACCCGATTGTTCGTATTGTCATAAAAAGTTTCAAGTGTCAGGTTTCAAGTTTCAAGTCTGAAAGGTCTTCGGTTTTTAACCTGAAACTTGAAACTTGAAACTTGAAACCTACTTGGCTTTGACCGAAGGCGGGTCGTACTGCTCGCCGTAGTCCGCGTACTCGCGCGTGATGACCTCGCCGGGGCGCGTGTTCTCCGAGAGCAGGGAGAGCGCGTCGGCGAGCACTTGCTTGTGGAGCGCGCGCATGCCGGGGCGGCCGAGGCTGTTGCCGATCTTGAAGCCCTTCGGGTAGAGCGCGCGCGGCGGGCGCATCTGCGCCGAGACTTCGGGGCTGACCGTGACAAGGACGGTCGGGATGCCGCGCATTTCGATTTCACGTTGAACCGCCACGACCGTGCGGTGACAAACGTTCGGTCAACCGCCCGTCAGGATAACGGCGTCGGCGCGGCTGCCTTTATCGATCTCGTTGGCGATCTCCGGCGCAGTCCCTTCGTACATCGCCTTGAGTTGCATGGTGTAGCCCATGTAGCCGATGTGCTTGCGCGCGAGACCGCCGATTACTTTGTCGGCTTCGAGTTCGCGCAGCGCGTCGAGCGGGAAGACGACGTTGATGTCAGAGTCGGCGTCCGTGTGGTCGTAGTGATGATGCGTCACCATC
The DNA here is from genome assembly GCA_035940695.1 of Pyrinomonadaceae bacterium. Lineage (GTDB taxonomy): Bacteria > Acidobacteriota > Blastocatellia > Pyrinomonadales > Pyrinomonadaceae > JAIVJZ01. Next base: position 135,905 of record DASZEQ010000001.1, read on the forward strand.
AACTGCGCCGTGTCCGCATCGGGCGGGATGATGCGGAAGCCGAGGTCGCCCATCTCGTCCGCGATGTTGAAAGGCTCTTGATCGCGCAGGTGGACGCCCGCCGCCGTCACGATGGCGATGTTACTCTTTGCCAGTTCGCGCTCGAACGGCGTGAAGGGGACGCACTTTCTTGCCAGCGTAGTCATAAAATTTAAGAGGCTAGAGGTCAGAGGTGAGAGGTCAGTAGAAATCAGCTTTCTTTTAACTGACCTCTAACCTCTGACCTCTCACCTCTCTGTCTTACAGGTTGCGCAGCGCGTCGAACAAAACTTCGTTGTCCGGCTGATCCGCGATGTCGTGAATATCTTTGTAGGCGATCTTGCCTTCCTTATCCACGATGAAGATGGCGCGTTCGGAAATTCCGTCCGCCGCGCGGTATGCGCCGAAAGCGCGCGCCACTTCGCCCTTCGGCTCGAAATCGCTCAATAAATCGTAAGACAATCCGCCGAGCGATTTTGCCCAAGCGGTGTTACACGGGACGCTGTCAACTGAAATGCCCAGAACCTGAGCATCATAGCCTTTGAAGCGTTCGAGGTCTGCTTCATAGGCCGGCATCTGCGCCGTTCACACCGGCGTCCACGCGAGCGGGTAAAACGCGATCACGACGTTGTTCTTGCCGCGGAAATCCGAGAGCTTCACTTTCTTGCCTTTTTCGAGGCTCGAACCAAGCTCGAAGTCCGGGGCTAAATCTCCCACTTCAGGCATTTTGAAATAACCCTCCTTTTTAGAGTTGCCGGAAAACTAAGTTGTTGCTGTGCTGTTAAAGCCGCGCATTAGACTACATGCAAAAGCCGGGCGATTCAAGCACACGCGCCTTCTGATTGTGTCACCCGAATGTGGCGCGGGCGTGCTTTACAAACGTGGCCGGGAAAGGGCAAAGTCATTACCGATTCGACAGCCATGAAAACAACAACCATCACCGTCTCGCGCAAAGGCGCGGAGCGCGCACGCGCCGGTCACCTCTGGATTTATCGCAGCGACCTCGTTGACGCCGGAGAGGGCGTCCTAGCGGCAGGTGCAGCGGCGGGCGCACCCGTCCACGTCCGCGACGAGCGCGGCCGCTTCGTCGGCTGCGCGCTCTACAGCGACCGCTCGCAGATCGCCCTGCGCCTTTTGACGTGGCGCGAAGAATTGATTGACCGCGACTGGTGGCGCGAACGACTCCGCAGTGCCATCGCACGCCGCGCCGGACTCGAACGCGACGCCGACGCCTTTCGCCTCGTCTATGCCGAAGGCGACGCGCTGCCCTCGCTCATCATCGACCGCTACGCCGACGTGCTCGTCCTCCAGACGCTCTCGCAAGGCACGGACGCCATCAAGAACATGCTCGTCGAACTGCTGGTCGAACTGCTTGCGCCCCGCGCCGTCGTCGAACGCAACGACGTGCGCGTCCGCGCGCTCGAAGGCTTGCCGCTCACATCGGGCGTCGTCTACGGCGACGCGCCCGAAGAGATGGAAGTCGTGCAGCACGGCACGCGCTTCCGCGTCGCGCCGCTCGGCGGGCAGAAGACCGGCGCGTTCCTCGACCAGCGCGAGAACCATCTCGCCGCGCGCCGTCTCGCACGCGGCCGCGCCCTCGACTGTTTCACTTTCAACGGCGCGTTCGCGCTTCACATGGCCGCCGCGTGCGAGAGCGTCATCGGCCTCGACATCTCGGCGGAAGCCGTCGCCGCCTCGCGCCGCAACGCGGAATTGAACAATTTCTCGAACGTCGAGTTTCGCGAGGCCAACGTCTTCGACGCGCTGCGCGAGATGCAGGACGCGGGCGAGCGTTTCGACACCATCGTCCTCGACCCGCCCGCCTTCGCCAAAAATCGCGCCAGCGTCCGCGCCGCCGCGCGCGGCTATAAAGAGATCAACCTGCGCGCGCTGAAACTGCTCAACCCCGGCGGCACACTCATCACCTGCACCTGCTCCTACCACATGACCGAGCCGCAATTCCACGAAGTGATCGCGGAGGCCGCCGCCGATGCGCGACGCCGCTTGCAGATCGTCGAAAAGCGCATCCAGTCGAGCGACCATCCCGTCCTCGTCGGCGTGCCCGAAACGCTCTACCTGAAATGCGTCATCGCGCGCGCGGTAGATTGAAATTTCAAACAAGGCCAATCTCTCAATTGCCCGGCCGCCGCAAATATGTTTCAGGTGTCGTAACAACTTAAAGCGATAAAAACTCTTCCCCGCGTTTCGCGCGTGCGTTCGGCGGCCTGTGGCCTGCGGCGCGCGAGTTGCTTTGTCCGATGGCGGAGATTTTATCTCCGCGAAGGGGAAGAAGTATGTCTAAGAAAATTCTGTCATTAATGTTGATCGCTCTGTTGCTTAATATGTTCATGTTGGTGCTGCCCGCACGCGCGGGCGCGCAGGTGGTCGAACCGAAAATTCGCAACGTCGAGAGAGTGAAAGAGAATGTGCGTCGGCTCGGAATCGGAGAGGCCGCGCGCCTTGAGTTGAAGTTGTGGGACGGGGGGAAGTTGAAGGGCTATCTACGCGAAGCAGGAGAGGCCAACTTTACCGTCGTGGACATGCAGACCGGCGCGGCGACGACGCTCACCTACGCGCAGGTCAAACAGGTCAAAAGCGGCGAGCGTTCAGACGCCGCTCGCGTCGGGCTGACGCTTGCCAAAGGCGCGGCGATAGTCGGGGCAATCGCCATCGGCTTCACGCTTCTGATGTTGGTTACAATCCCGAAAACGTAGGCGTCTCACGCGTCGTCCGTCGGCGGTGTCGGAGAGATTGCGGCGCGGCCGCGCGTTGTCCGGCGTCAGCTTTGCGACGCGCCGTTACGCACCATCTCCGCGAGGCGTTTGGCATCGGGGAAGACTTCGAGCGCGCGCAGGAGTTGCGGGTCGCCGTCGAGCAAGGCGCGGACGGAGGCTTCGTTGCCGTAAGCGGCCGTCACGATCTCTTCGCGGATACGCAGGCGCACGTAATCGAGGTCGGCGTCGATTTGCGCGTTCGTCAAATTCGATTCGACGTCGCGGCGCGCGTGTGCGCGGAAGGCTTCGATGACGCGCTCGTTGACTGGATAGTCGGACGGGCGCGGAAACTGCCCGTAGAGCGTTTTCTCGACGCGATAACTTTCGAGGCCGGGGATTTGACCGGCGACGAGTTCGCGCGTGAACCGGAAAGCCGCCTCGAAGATGCGACCGCGCACGGGGCTGCTCACGTCGAGCGGTTTCACTTCGATGTCGGGCGTGATGCCGCCGCCGCCGTAGAAGATTCTCCCGGCGGCCGTCTTAACGGCCGGGCCGGTGGGCGGGTGCGGCGTGGGCGTCGGGGTCGGCTCAGGGGTCGAGTGTGTGCCGGGCGTCATGGGCAAACTGGGCGTGAGCGGCGTGCTCGGCTGCGGTTCGTCGGCGGCGTCGTGGCGGACGTAGTAATCGTAGAGCGAGCCGTTCGAGTAGTCGCGTTGAATCGAGCGGCCGTAGGGCGTGTAATATTTTTGCGTGGTGAGCGTCAGACCCGTGCCGTAGTCGAGCGAGAAGACGCGCTGCACCAGACCCTTGCCGAAGGTCGTCTCGCCGACGAGATAGCCGCGCCCGTAATCCTGTATCGCGCCCGCCACGATCTCGGAGGCCGAAGCGGAGTTGCGGTTGACCAAGACGACGAGCGGAAAGTCTACGGGGTCGTAGGCCGTGTTCTCGAACGTCTGCGGCGTGCCGTACTCGCCGCGCCCGCGCACGCTCACGATGGTTTGCCCGCGCGGCAGGAATTGGCTCGCCACGTTGATCGACTCTTTGAGCAGGCCGCCGGGATTGTTGCGCAGGTCGAGCACGAGTTGGCGCAAGCCTTCATCCTTGAGACGCTTGATGGCGTGTTCCAGTTCGTCGCTCGTCGTGCTGGTGAAGCCGCCCGTGAGGGCGATGTAGCCCGTGCCGGGGCGGATCATGTAGGCCGTGCGGATCGAGGGTTGCGAAACGGCGTCGCGAACGATGGTGAAGTAGAAAGGCGCGTTCGCGCCCGCGCGTTCGACTTTAAGATTGACCGGCTCGCCGCGCTCGCCGCGCACGGCTTTGGAGACCTGTTCGCTCGTCCACTCGCGCGCGTCCTTGCCGTCAACTTCGACGATGCGGTCGCCGTAGCGCAAACCGGCGCGCGCGGCCGGTGTGTTCGGCACGGGCGATTGCACGTAGACGCCGTCGCGGTGGCGCAGGATGGTCACGCCGATGCCGAAGAACTCCGAGTCGTGATCCTGTTTGAGCTTGTCGTAGTCGGCGCGCGTGAAAAAAGTCGAATGCGGGTCGAGCGTCGAGAGCATGCCCTGAATGGCGGCCTGATTGGCCTTCTCGTAGTCGATCTCGTCGGCGTACTCGTTGGCGATGAGCGAGAGCACTTCCTTGTAATCGTGTTCGATGATGGCGTCGGCGTCCGCGCTCGTGCCCGTCACGATGCGCTGCTCGGCGCGCCGCGCCACGATGCTGCCCGCGACGGCCGCAACCGCCACGACCAGAGCGGCGACGATGAGACCCAACCTCTTCTTCATAACTTACGCCCGAATTCTTTCTCGCAAATCAACTTTATCGACTGCCCGAATTTTAACACACCGCGCCGCACGCCGCCGAAACCGCGCGCGCGCCGGAGGCCGTGTGCTATAAAGAAGCGACAGCCAACGGGTGACAGGTAACAAGATCGACCTCGTCTTGTTTCTGTCACCCGTCGCCCGTCACCCGTCACTGCTTCAGGGGGTTTTCATGTCGCTGAATCTTTCACTCGTCATCCCGGCCTACAACGAGTCGGCGCGTCTGGGGAAAACCTTGCAGAGCGCTTGCGAGTACCTGAACGCGCAAACATCGGAGAGCGAGATCATCGTCGTTGACGACGGCTCGACGGACGAGACGGCGCAGGTCGCCGCGCGGAGTTTCGAGAACTTTTCCGGCCGGACGAGCACGCACGTTATCCGCGTCCCCGTGAATCGCGGCAAAGGCCACGCCGTTCGCGCCGGGCTGCTCGCCGCGCGTGCGCCCATCGCGCTCTTCTCCGACGCCGATCTCTCGACGCCGCTGACGGAGACGCCGAAGCTCGTCGCGCCGATTCGCGCGGGCGAATACGACCTCGTCTTCGGCTCGCGCGCTTTGGATCGCAGTCTCATCGGCACGCACCAGCCGTGGCGACGCGAACAGAGCGGGCGCGTCTTCAATCTCGTGATGCGGCTCGCAACGGGGTTGCCGTTTTGGGACACGCAGTGCGGCTTCAAAGCCTTTCGCATGGACGTGTGCCGCCCCGTCGTCGAAGCCGCGCGAATCGACCGCTTCGGCTTCGACGTGGAACTGCTCTACGTCGCGCATCTGGCGGGCTTGCGCCTGCACGAGCGCGCCGTGCGTTGGAACGATGTGGCGGGCAGCAAAGTCAGTTTTATGAACGGTCTCGAAGGCTTCCTCGAACTGCGCGAACTGCGTCGAGAGGCGCGACGCGGCAGTTACGACCGCGCCATCGAAGCCGCGCGCGCCCTTGCCGACACGCCGCAGGCGCGCGCGCCCATCTTCAACCCCGGAGACGAACCGGAGAGCGACGTTTCACCCGAACTTGCCAGCACGTCGCGGCGTATCTAACGGGTTGGACACGACAGACCTTTACACGGAGGCGTCTCGAATGACAGCGCGACTCAACGTTAATATCGATCATGTGGCGACCGTCAGGCAGGCGCGGCGCGCGCCCGAACCGAGCCTCGTCGCGGCGGCCATGCTCTGCGAACAGGCCGGGGCTGACGGCATCACCATCCACCTGCGCGCCGACCGTCGCCACATCCAAGACGCAGACCTCTACATCCTGCGCCGTTCGGTCACGACCTATCTCAACGTCGAGATGAACGTCTCCGACGAGATGATCGACATCGCGCGCGACGCTCGCCCCGACGCCGTGACGCTCGTTCCCGAAACCGCCAACGAGATCACGACCGAAGGCGGCCTCGACGTGCGTTCGCAACTCGAAAACGTCCGCACTGCGGTTGACAACTTACGCAAAGGCGGAATCTTCGCCTGCGTCTTCCTCGACCCGGACGCCGAACAGATCACCGCCGCGCACGAGGCGGGCGCGCAGCAGGTCGAACTCTGCACCGCGCTCTATGCCGAGGCCACGCTCGGCGCGCGTGGCTTTCACGGCGAAGGCGCGGCGCGCGCCGCACACGAACTGCAACGCCTGCACGAAGCCGCCACGCTCGCCGCGCAATACGGCCTGCGCGTCGCCGCCGGGCATGGCCTCACGTACCGCAACGTCGCCCCGGTCGCCCGCATACAAGAGATCACCGAGTTCAACATCGGCCACAACATCATCTCCCGCGCCGTCTTCGTCGGCCTTGAGCGCGCCGTCAGAGAGATGCGCGCGGAGATCGTCCGCGCTTGAATCGCGCACGGCCTTTGTGCTGAACGCATGGCGCGAAGGTCGCGCGCATAAAAACGCCGGGGAGCTACGCGATTAAAGAGTGGCTCCCGATCCACCCTCCAACCGATTCGCTCCCCGGCGTTACCTCCGGCCGGACAAAACTGCCCGACCGAAACTCTAGAAATCGTCAAACGCGACAGCGCCGCCCGGCTCAGGCCGACTGCGACTTGTTCTGTTCCACGCCGCGCCCGGTCTGCTGCTGCAACTCGTCGATGCGCTTCGACGCTTCGGCCTTCGTCAAATTCTCGTCAAACTCAACTTTGGCCTCTTCCGAAAGCGTCTTCAGATACGAACGCTGCGCGCCGGTCATCGGCTCGTCGCCCGTCGTCCAATCTTCCGGGTTCTTGATGGTGTTGCTCTCGTTCGCCTGTTCTTGCGTCTGCTTGTCAGTCACTTTCTCTCTCCCCCTTTTGTTCGTTGCCTGATGTTTTGTTCAAATTCAACTTGCCAGTAAATCCTGTTGCACCTTCGGCGGCGCGAGACCGAGATGCTTATACGCTGCGCGCGTGGCGACGCGGCCGCGCGGCGTGCGATTCAAAAAGCCGATCTGGATCAGGTAAGGCTCGATGATCTCTTCAATCGACTCGCGTTCCTCGCTGATGGAGGCGGCAATCGTGCCGATGCCGACCGGCCCGCCGTCGAACTTCTCGATGATCGCCGTCAGAATCTTGCGGTCAACTTCGTCCAGCCCGAACTTGTCAACTTCCATCTCGTCGAGCGCGCGCTTCGACAGAGCCTGCGTGATGCGCCCGTCGCCCAAGACCTGCGCGTAGTCGCGCACGCGCCGGAGCAGGCGGTTGGCGATGCGCGGTGTGCCGCGCGCGCGCCGCGCGATCTCTTTCGCGCCCGTCGCCTCGATCTCCACGTTCAGAATTTCCGCCGAACGGTGGACGATGATCTCCAAGTCTTTCTGCGAATAAAAGTCGAGGTGAAAGACGATACCGAAGCGACCGCGCAAAGGTGCGGTGATGAGACCGGCGCGAGTGGTCGCCCCGACGAGCGTGAACTTCGGCAAGTCCAGTTTGATGGAGCGCGCGGCCGTCCCCTGCCCGATCATGATGTCGAGTTGATAGTCCTCCATCGCCGGATAGAGCACTTCTTCGATCTGCGGGCGCAAGCGATGAATCTCGTCTATGAAGAGGATTTCGCCTTCCTGCAAGTTGGTCAGGACGGCCGCGAGGTCGCCGCCGCGTTCGATGGCGGGCGCGCTCACGGACTTAAGCGGCGCGTTCATCTCCTCGGCAATGATCTGCGAGAGCGTCGTCTTGCCAAGTCCCGGCGGGCCGAAGAACAGCACGTGGTCGAGAGCTTCGCGTCTTCCTTGCGCGGCGCGCAAAAAGATTTTCAGATTGGTCGTGATCTTGTTCTGGCCGACGTACTCGTCGAGCGTGCGCGGGCGCAAACTCGGCTCGACCTGAAGGTCTTCCGGCGTCGCTTCGCCCGCAATTTCGCGTGCCGCGTCCGCCCTCTCAAGCGTGGATTCCTGTGGCATCAACCCTCTCCCCGTGTCCTTGTTCCGCCGTTCTTGATACGAGACGGATTATACCGCTTTTGAATCGTTGTTGCAAGAGTGAAACAAAAAAAGATGTCGATAAAAATGAAAGCGGAGGTTGAGAACCGCACTCTCAATCTCCGCTTTCGCCGGTCGGTAAATTTTAACTTGGAGAATTAGCTCGCCGCGCTACTGCTGCTGCTGCTGCTGTCGCCCGCGATCTGGAGGCGTGCGACGGAGCGTTCAAACTGGGTGCGGGCGTGCGATAAATCGTCTTCCGAGCCGGTGGTCGAGCCGAGCAGCTTTTCGGCCTGATCGCGTTCGGCGCGGGCGCGTGCGGCGTCGATCTCTTCGGGGCGTTCGGCCAACTCCGCGAGCACGGCGACGCGGTCGTCGCTCACTTCGACAAAGCCGCCGGAGACGTGCAGGCGGCGCACGGTCGCGCCTTGCGTGTAAGAGAGGACGCCGGTTTGCAGTTGCGAGATAAGCGGCGTGTGACCGGGCAGGATGCCGAGTTCGCCGCCCAAGCCCGGCAGCGTCACCGCGTCAACCGCCTCCGACAAGACGCCGCGCTCCGGTGTGATGATGTCGAGTTGTAATCTGTCAGCCATTAGACATAGAGGTTAGAGATTAGAGGTGAGAGGTGAGTGATAAGCATAACTGCTTTGACCGACCTTCTGACCCCTGACCTTCTGGCCTCTGCCTCCTTTACGCTTCTGCGATCTGGCGCGCGCGGGCGCGAACGTCTTCGATTGTGCCTTGGAGGAAGAACGCCTGTTCGGGCAAGTCGTCGCATTTGCCGTCGATGATCTCGCGGAAGCCCTTGATGGTCTCTTCGAGTTTGACGTACTTGCCTTCGAGGCCGGTGAACTGCGCGGCGACGAAGAAGGGCTGCGAGAAGAAACGCTGCACCTTGCGCGCGCGCGCGACGACGAGGCGGTCTTCTTCCGAGAGTTCGTCGAGGCCGAGGATGGCGATGATGTCTTGCAGTTCCTTGTAGCGTTGCAAAATCTTCTTCACGTCCTGCGCCGTCTGGTAGTGTTCTTCGCCGATGATGCGCGGGTCGAGCAGGCGCGAAGAGGAGGCCAGCGGATCGACGGCCGGGTAGATGCCGAGTTCGGCGATCTGGCGCGAGAGCGCGGTGACGGCGTCGAGGTGCGCGAAGGTCGTGGCGGGCGCGGGGTCTGTGTAGTCGTCCGCCGGGACGTAGACGGCCTGAATGGACGTGACCGCGCCGGTCTTCGTCGAGGTGATGCGTTCCTGCATCTCGCCCATCTCGGAGGCGAGGTTCGGTTGATAACCGACCGCCGAAGGCATGCGCCCGAGCAGCGCGGACACTTCCGAACCGGCCTGCGTGAAGCGGAAAATGTTGTCGATGAAGAGCAGCACGTCCAACCCCTGATCGCGGAAGTATTCGGCGACCGTCAGGCCGGAGAGGGCGACGCGCAGGCGCGCTCCCGGCGGCTCGGTCATCTGCCCGTAGACGAGCGCGACTTTGGAATCTTCGACCGCCTTGAGATCAACCTTCGTCATGTCGAACTCGCCGGTCTCTTCAAAATGTTTATTGAACGCCTCGCCGTACTGAATAACCTGCGACTCGACCATTTCGCGCAAGAGATCGTTGCCCTCGCGCGTGCGCTCGCCGACGCCCGCAAACACCGAGAAGCCGGAGTGGGCTTTGGCGATGTTGTTGATCAGTTCCATGATGAGCACCGTCTTGCCGACGCCCGCGCCGCCGAACAGGCCGATCTTGCCGCCGCGCAGGAAGGGCTGGATCAGGTCGATGACCTTGATGCCCGTCTCGAACATCTCCAACTCGGTCGATTGCTCGTCGAGCGTGGGCGCGTGGCGGTGGATGGTGTAACGCTCCTCGGAACTGACCGCGCCGAGGTTGTCCACAGGTTCGCCGATGACGTTCATGATGCGCCCCAGAGTCATGTTGCCGACGGGCACGGTGATGGGGCCGCCCGTGTCGATGGCGCGCATCCCGCGCACGACGCCCTCGGTCGGCTTCATCGAGACGGTACGCACGCGCCCCTCGCCGAGGTGCTGTTCGACCTCGCAGATGATGTCGATGGGTTCTGGCACGTCGAAGCCTTCGGACGTGACGCGCAAGGCCGTGTAGATCGGAGGCAAATGATTTTCTTCAAATTCCACGTCGAGCACGGGGCCGATGATCTGCACCACCTTGCCTACATTGAGGCCGTTCCCGGCGTTTCCATTAGGCGTAGACATAACTTTAGCGCAACTCCTCTTTGTGTGTCGGTTAAGGGCGAAAATTAGCGGATTACTTAAGTGTGTGAAGATAGCATAGACGCGCAAATTAAGGCAAAGCGCGACCGGTTGCGGTAGTTGTCGTCTCGCAGCGTGCGTTATCGACTTCAACTTCGACCGGCCTGCCGTGTGAGTCAACGACCTGACCTTCGCGCACTATTACCCAACTACCCGAGCATTCGCCGAGGCGGCCACAGCCGAAGAGGAAACGCGCCGTCTTGTGAAGCATGACTCCGGCGGCGAAAGTGAGTAAGGCGATGATGAGATATGTCGAGAGTCGCCTCAACGGAAAAGCCTTCAAGTGGTCAATCTCTTAACGCAACACGGATTCAGGCTATTTACCCGACCGCTACCGGCCGCTTCGAATTTACCGGCGAGCGAGCGACGTTCACTCGCTTTCGTCGAAGCGAATTTTCATGCTGCGAAGCGTGCGGCGGTCTTCGTCCGTGAGTTCGAGCGTGGCGGCCTGTTCGTCGGCCTCCGTTGCCGCGCCGTCCTCGTCGTCGTCCGCCCCGGTCTCGCGCAGGCCGATCTCCAATTTCAGCGTCAACTCCATCTCGTACCCGGCGGCGCGCAGGCGCGCAATCGCGTCGGCCACTTCGGGCGAACGCTCCACCGCCGCGTTGATCGCCTCGCCGATCTCCTGCACCAACTCTTTTGCGTCGTCGTTGATCTCCAACCCGCTCCCTCGCAATTCCGGCTATCCTGCGGCTGTCTGAAAGATGCCCGCGATGCTACGCTTGTCGCGCGTGTTTGGTCAACCGCGAGACGTGTGAAGGGCGCGGAGTTACGTGCTCCGCGCCCCCGGTTTTGTTCAAATGTCGTAAAACCCGCTCTTTCAGGAGCGTTTCTTGAAGTCCACGAGGCTATCGACCGAGGCGTAGATACGCAGGTACATCTGCGTCTCCGCGGGGATGAGCGCGCGCCAGTTCGTGCCGCCGCGTGCGAGATAGAGGTGCAGGCGCATGGGGTTCGAGTTGTAGCCTGCGGCCAGCAGTTCGGGCTGCGTGGCGACGTTCTGGCGAAGCGCGTCTCTGACCTCCTCGTGCTCCAGCAAATCGTCCCAAGTGCCTTGCATGTAGAGCAACATGGCTTCGAGAGCGTTCGAGTGGTCGCGCATGCCTGAGACGAAGTCGGGGTTGAGCCGGACGGCCGGGTGCATCTCGCGGATCGCTTTGTAGGTCGGCGGGATCATCTGCACCATGCCGCCCGCGCCCGCCGAACTGACGGAGAAGCGATAGGTGTCCGAGGCGTTCAGGGCGTAGAGCGTGAAAATTTCGTTGTAGAGCGAGGCGTGATCTTCCGTCTTGAAACGCTTGTGATCCGTGTGCTCGACGATGCAGAGCCGCTCGGCCGCGTCGATAATTTCGGGCGAGATCACTTTGCCGTGCTCGGCCAGACGCGCCGCCGCCTCGTTCAGCATGCGGTGGACGTAAGTTCTGCCGCCGCGCACGAGTTCGGGCGAATGGAGCGCGGGATGCGCCGACGAGTAATAGGCGACTTCGCTGAGCGCGCCGCTTTTCTCGACCGGGTACTGCACGACGAGCGGCTGAAATTCGCGCCCCTCGGCGTCCGTCACGCGGATAGCCGTGTTGACGTAGTTCGGGCGGACGGCGCGCAGCTTGAAAGTCTTGCCCGACGCGGACGTGGCGATGGTCTCCGCGTCTTTGTCCATAAAAGCGGTTTTAGAGAGTTTCAGCAGGTGAACGTCCGTAGAGGCCGCATCCGCGACGGCGACCGTCACAAAGTCCGTCGTTTGCGGCGGTTCGCGTTGGAGCAGGCGTTTGGCCGCCTTGATCCGCGTCTGCATTTTGTTCAAATCCGCTTGCTCGTCGGCGGAGCGTTCGGCCACCGTCTTCGAGACGCCGAACAGAGACAGGCCGAGCGTGTTCAAGAAGGAGAACTGCGGGAGCGTGGGGGCAAGAAACACAACTAGAGGGAAGACAGAAACAAAGAGCATTCTTCTCATCGGGTATTGGGTCTTTCTTTGTGAGCTGCTTGTTACGACGGAAGTGTTGGGGGTGGACGTTTGCGGACGTTCTTCAGACGCTTTAAGCGAGGGTTCGGTTGCCAGCCGGGGTGCATTCAAAATGCACGACGCGGAGGCTCAAAATGATGCATTGCGGCGGCCGCGCGCCGTGTGCTAGCGTGCTCGTCGTAAGGGCAAGCCGAAACCGATTTCAACCTGCGAAACGAAATTGATATGAGCACCAAAACTGACGCTGACGCCGCCGCGCCGCCGAAGGAACGCCGCGCGCGTTTCGAGACCTCTTCCGGCATCGAACTCGCCAACGACTTCAACCCGGCGAACACCGTCGCGCCCGATTACGAACGCGACCTCGGCGCGCCCGGTTCTTACCCCTACACGCGCGGCGTCCGGCGCAACATGTATCGCGGACGCTTCTGGACGATGCGCCAGTATGCGGGCTACGCCTCGGCCGAAGAATCGAACGCGCGCTACAAATACCTGCTCGCGCACGGCACGACCGGCCTCTCCGTCGCTTTCGATCTGCCCACGCAGATCGGACTCGACTCGGACGACCCGCTCTCGGCGGGCGAAGTCGGCAAGGTCGGCGTCGCCATCGACTCGCTCGAAGACATGGAGCGACTCTTTGACGGCATCCCGCTCGGAGAAGTCTCCACCTCGATGACGATCAACGCCACGGCCTCGACGCTCCTCTGCCTCTACATCGCCGTGGCGCGTAAACAGAACGTCGCGCCCGACAAACTTCAAGGCACGATTCAGAACGACATCCTCAAGGAATACATCGCGCGCGGCACTTACATCTTCCCGCCTGAGCCTTCCTTGCGCCTCGTCACGGACACCTTCGCCTACTGCGCACGCGAACTGCCCAACTGGAACACCATCTCGATCAGCGGCTACCACATACGCGAAGCCGGTTCGACCGCCGCGCAGGAGCTTGCCTTCACGCTTGCCGACGCCATCGCTTACGTCGAAGCCGCGACGACGACGGGCTTGCAGGTGGACGACTTCGCCCCGCGCCTCTCTTTCTTCTTCAACGCGCACAGCAACCTGCTGGAAGAGGTCGCCAAGTTTCGCGCCGCACGTCGCCTGTGGGCGCGCATCATGCGCGAACGCTTCGGCGCGCGCGATCCGCGCTCGCTGATGCTCCGCTTCCACACGCAGACCGCAGGCTCGACGCTCACCGCGCAACAGACGGAAGTGAACATCGTCCGCACCACGATTCAGGCTCTCGCCGCCGTGCTCGGCGGCACGCAAAGCCTGCACACGAACGCGTCGGACGAAGCCCTCGCGCTCCCGACCGAGACGGCCGCGCGCGTCGCCCTGCGCACGCAGCAAGTGATCGCGCATGAGTCGGGCGTGGCCGACACGGTTGACCCGTTCGCGGGTTCTTACGCCGTCGAGCACCTGACGAACGAGTTGGAACATCGCGCCTCGGACTACATCGAAAAGATCGACGCGCTCGGCGGCATGCTCCGCGCCATCGAACTCGGCTACGTCCAGCGCGAGATTCAGGAGGCGGCTTACACGTACCAGCGCGCCGTCGAAACCGGCGACGCCACGGTCGTCGGCGTCAACCGCTTCCAGATCGAGGAAGATGCCACGCCCGCGCTGCTGCGCGTCGAACCCGCCATCGAACAGGCGCAGGTCGAACGCCTGCGGCGTCTGCGTGCGCGACGCGACGCGGCGGAGGTCGAAGCGACCCTCGACGCGCTCGAAGCGGCCGCGCGCACGACGACCGAAAATTTGCTGCCGCGCATCCTCGCCGCCGTCGAGGCCTACGCCACGGTCGGCGAGATCAGCTACCGCCTGCGCCGCGTCTGGGGCGAGTACAGGGAAGCGGTGACGGTTTAACTGCGCGCCGCCCGAAGGCCGCGCGGGCGATGTTCGCTGTAGTGGCGGCTGTGTGTGTGGATTTCAAGTCGTAAGGTAACGAAACCGAGGAGAGGTTCGATGAAGAAGCTAACAAGCGTGTTCGTGTCGGTGCTCTGCGCGGCTCTCGCGTGTCTCGGTCAAACCGCGGCGTCGTCCGGGGCGCAGAGACGTGGCACGGCGGCGACGACGACGGCGGCGGGCGGCGAAGCGACGGCCACGCAACTCACGGGGCTGTATCGCATAGACCTCGCGCGCAGCGACAAGTTGTACTCGGTCGTCGCGGGCGCGTCGAGCAACCTGCCCTTCGGCGAGCAGCAGAGATTCTTCATTGACCTGACCGTGCGACTCACGCCGCCCGACCTGCTCGCCATCGAGCGGCGCGGACGCCGCATCACGCTCGCCTCCTCGCGCGCGCCGCGCATCGACTTCGACGCCGACGGCATCACGCACAGCGAACGCGGCGGCGACGGCCAGACCGTGAACACGCTCGCCGCGCTGCGCCCGAACGGCCTGACGGTGAGCGTCAGCGGCCAGAGCGGTGATAAGTTCAACGTCACGTTCGAGCCGCTCGAAGGCGGACGCTCCCTGCGCGTCACGCGACGACTCAACAACGAACAACTGACGCAGCCCGTCCTCATCCACAGCGTCTACGAAAAAATCTCCGGCATTCCCCAGTGGGACATCTACGACGCGCCGCCGCCGCGTCCCGGCCTGCCGCCCGAAAATCCGCCCGTCGCTTCTTCTTCGGGCGCGCCCGCGCGAACTTCACGCGGCGTCGAACGCGACGCGGCCACCCTGCGCCGCGCGCTCGACGAATGGATCGACGCCACGAACGCACGCGACATCGACCGGCAGATGAGTTTTTACCCGCCCGTCATGCGCGCCTTCTACCTTCAGCGCAACGCCTCGCGCGGCGCGGTGCGCGCTGAAAAGGAGCGCGTCTTTCAGAACGCGCGCACCATCGACGTGCGCGCCGACGCGCCGGAACTCATCTTTCAGGAATCGGGGCGTGCCGCCGTCATGCGCTTCCGCAAGTCTTACGCCATCGAGGGCGGCGGGCAAAACCGTCGCGGCGAGGTCATACAGGAACTGCGCTGGCAACTCACGCCGCAAGGGTGGAAAATCTACAGCGAACGCGACGTGCGCGTGATCCGTTGAACTCATTCTGTCAGAGGTGACTATAATGAAGATTGAGAGGGATTGAGTCGTGAAATATAAGATCGTCTTGGAAAAGTCCGAAGAAGGATACAGCGTTTCGTGTCCCGGTTTACCCGGCTGCTGGTCGCAAGGGGCAACGGAAGAAGAAGCGATCGAGAACATACAGGACGCGATTCAGGAATATCTCGCCGCCATTGAAGACGCTTTCAAAGATGCGGATGTGCGTGAAGTGGAAGTTCCGGTTTAATCATGCCAAAGATACCGGGCATCAATCATCTTCAGGCGGTGCGTGCTCTGGAGAAGGCGGGCTTTCGTGTTGTGCGACAGGGGAAACATGTTGTGATGTCTGACGGCACGCGTATACTTACCATCCCGCGTCACAATCCTGTGAACGCACTCACAATGGGCGGTATCGTGAGGGATGCAGGGTTAACGGTGGAAGAATTTAAGAAGTTAACTTGACATAACAGCCGGCGGTAGCCGCTTGCCGTTCGCTCTGGTTGCACATACTCTTTCTAACAGATGTCGCATTTGCTCGAAGTCAAAAATTTGCAGACGCATTTCTTCACGCGCGCGGGCGTGGTGCGCTCGGTTGACGGCGTGAGTTTTCATCTCGACCGGGGCGAGTTGTTGGGGCTGGTGGGCGAGTCCGGGTGCGGCAAGAGCGTGACGGCGTTGTCGGTAATGCGTCTGGTCGCGTCGCCGGGGAAGATCGTCGGGGGCGAGATTTGGTTCGACGGCGAGGACTTGCGCGCCGCGCCGGAGAGACGCCTGCGCGAGATTCGCGGCGACGACATCGCGATGATTTTTCAAGACCCGATGACTTCGCTGAATCCCGTCTATACCGTGGGCGAGCAGATCGCGGAGGCGTTGCGCCTGCATCGAAAACTTTCGCGCGCCGAGGCGCGTGAGGGCGCGATTGAGGCGATGCGCGAAGTGGCGATCCCCGACCCGGCCAGACGCGCGGCCGACTACCCGCACCAGTTGTCGGGCGGGATGCGGCAACGCGTGATGATCGCGATGGCGCTCGCCTGCGACCCGAAACTGCTCATCGCGGACGAGCCGACGACCGCGCTCGACGTGACGATTCAGGCGCAGATTCTCGAACTGCTGGACGGTCTCAGGAAGTCGCGCGAACTGGCGGTGCTCTTGATCACGCACGATCTGGGCGTCGTGGCGGAGGTGGCCGACAGGGTGGCGGTGATGTACACGGGGCGGATCGTGGAAGAGTCGCCGGTCGCGGAGTTGTTCGCGCGCCCGAAGATGCCTTACACCGAAGGGCTGTTGAAGTCCGTGCCGAAGTTGACGGTGGGCGAGGCGCGCAAGGCCGAGCGTTTGCAGACCATCGAAGGAACTGTGCCGAAGCCGACCGACCTGCCGCCGGGTTGCCACTTCGCGCCGCGCTGCCAGTATCGCATGCCGCGCTGCACGGAGGGCGATAGGATTCCACTCTACGAACTCGAAGGCGGCGTCAAAGTTCGCTGCGTGCTCTACGACATGGCGGCGGCGGTCGCGGCGGACAATCAAACGACGGAGAGCGCGTCAACTTAAGAAGAATTTTGTTTGCAATTTTAGTTTCTACTTTATGAGCACCAACGAACGCATGCAGTCTGTTCCGGCGGCCGAAGCGACGGCGGCGCACGCGCGCGACACGCGCGAGGCGAGCGCGGAAGAACTCGTGCGCGTGCGCGCCCTCTTCAAGCACTTTCCCGTCGCGGGCAGCGACGACGTGGTGCGCGCCGTCGATGGCGTGACGTTCGAGATTTTCAAGGGCGAGACGCTAGGGTTGGTGGGCGAGTCGGGCTGCGGAAAGTCCACCGTGGGGCGTTGCCTGTTGCGCCTGATCGAGCCGACGCGGGGCGAAATCTTTTTCGAGGGCAAAGACGTGCGCGCGCTTTCCGGCAAGTCTCTCAGGAGCGTGCGCGCCGAGATGCAGATCATCTTTCAAGACCCTTACGCCAGTTTGAACCCGCGCCTCAAGGTGCGCGACATCGTGGGCGAACCCCTTGTCGTTCACGGCGCGGGCACGCGCGAGGAACGGCGCGAGCGCGTCGCCGAACTGCTGCGTAAGGTCGGCCTCGACCCCGATTACATGAACCGCTACCCGCACGAATTTTCGGGCGGCCAGCGGCAGCGGCTCGGCATCGCGCGCGCGCTCGCCTTGAACCCGAAGTTGATCGTGGCGGACGAGCCGGTGTCGGCGCTCGACGTGTCGGTGCAGGCGCAGGTCATCAACCTGCTGGAAGATTTGCAGGCCGAGTTCGATCTCACCTATCTCTTCATCTCGCATGGCCTCGCCGTCGTCGAACACATCTCGAACCGCGTGGCCGTGATGTACCTCGGTCGCATCGTCGAAGTGGCGTCGGCCGTCGAGTTGTACGCGAACCCGCAGCACCCTTACACGCGTGCGCTGCTCTCGGCCATCCCCGTGCCAGACCCGGCGCGCAAGCGCGAGCGCATCATTCTCACGGGCGACGTGCCGACGCCGATCAACCCGCCCTCCGGTTGCCGCTTTCACACGCGCTGCCCCGACGCTATCCCCGAATGCTCACAGATCGACCCGGACTTGCGCGAGGTCGCCCCCGGCCACACCGTCGCCTGCATACGCGCGCCCGGTTGGGCTGACGCGCCGACTTCCGCTTGAGCGACCACACGCGCACGCGTGCGACAAACAATCCGACCGGCCGGACTGCCCGATTCTTGAAACCCGCTGACCTTTGAAACCCGGCCGACGCCCCGTTCGTAACAACAGGGCTTTCGCATCCATGCCCGACGCGAGAAGAAGCTGTTCGCAATCCTCGCCCAACTCTCGACAGGAACAAAAAACTTATGAGCGAAACCAACTCTCCCACGACCCCTGCGGCGAATGCGACGCACGAAGCGAACGCCATGACCACGCCGCAAACGCTGACCAACATCTTCTTCGAGCCGGGGCGCACATTCGAGGCGTTGCGTGAAAGGCCGCGCTTCCTCGTCGCCGCCCTCATCACGCTCGTCGCGTTCATGGCCTTCTACCTCGCCTACATCCAGCGCGTCGGTTACGAAAACCTGATCAACGCCGAACTCGAAGCCAGATCGCAAAGCACCGAGATGAGCGACGAACAGAAGGCCGCCGGTCGTGATATTCAGTTGAAGCCTTTCGTGAAGGCGATCCGTTACGGCGTGCCCGTCATTGGCATCGCGGTTGTGCTCGCGGCCGGTGCGGGGATTTACCTGCTCGGTGCGATGTTGATGGGAAAGGGGATCAGCTACAAGCAGGCGTTGTCCGTCTGGACTTACTCGTCGCTGCCGCCGCTCCTGCTCTTGATGATCGCGAATCTGGTGCTGCTGTTGGTGAGAACTCCGACGGAGGACTCGGAGATCGCGCGCGGCTTGAACGGCTTAGTCCACGCTAATCCGGGCATCATCGTTGACGCGGCGGCGCATCCCGTGCTCGCCACCGCGCTCGGCGCGCTCGACCTGTTCGCCCTCTACGGTCTGTTTCTCGCCGTGCTCGGCATGCGTAAAGTGGCACGCCTCTCGTCCGGCTCGGCATGGGCTGTCGTGCTCGGCTTATGGCTGCTCGGCGTCATCGGCCGCATCATCATCTCGGCGATGACGGGCACGCCGATGGCTTAAAAGTCGCGGGCGCGATAAAGAGCCGGGGGCGGCGCGAAGGAAAGAGTTATGACACTTCTTTCCTTCGCGCCGCCCCCGATTTTTGGAGGCGACTTTATTCGTAACGCAGGGCTTCAATCGGGTCGAGGCGCGCGGCCTTCCACGCAGGCCAGAGACCGAAGATGAGACCGATGCCCACACTCGCGACGAAGCCCGCGACGGGTGCCCACAGCGGCACGTAAGAGGGCACGACCATGCCGATCAGAAACGTCGTCGCCCAACCGAGCAGGAGGCCGACCAAGCCGCCGAAGCCCGTCAGCGTCATCGCTTCGATGAGAAACTGCCAGAGAATGTCCGAGCGGCGCGCGCCGATGGCCTTGCGGACGCCGATCTCGCGCGTGCGCTCCGTCACCGACACGAGCATGATGTTCATCACGCCGATGCCGCCCACCATCAGCCCGACCGACGAAATGACGACCATCGCAATCGCCACGCCCGACGTGATCGAGCGGAAGTTTGAGATGGCCGACTCGGCCGTCGTCACGCCGAAGTTGTTCTTCTCGCCGAAAGGCGTCTGGCGGCGCACGCGCATCATGTCCACCACCTGATCCTGCGCCGCCTCCATCTGCCCCGGTTTGGCGACGGCGAGGATGGAGACGTCGTCGGCGTTCGGCTTGAGCTTGCGCGCGACGTTGTAGGGCACGTAGATGACGTTGCTCATGTCGTTGTTGCCGCTGCCCCCGCCGAGTTGCTCGCGCTTCTCGAACACGCCGATGACGCGAAACTTGTTGCCGCCGATGTCTATCTCCTGTTCGAGCGGCGACTCGTAGGGGAAGAAGTTTTCCACCACGCTCGCGCCGATGACGCAGACCTGCTGGTTCTGATCGTTTTCAAACTCGGAGAAGAAACGACCCTCGGAGACGTTCTCGATCCCGGCACGCTCGTAATCGGGCAGCGTCCCTTGCAGGCGGACGGCGGAAGAGGTTTTGCCGTTGGCCGAGACGTTGATCTTCGAGCCGAAGAAATTGTTCGTGATGTCGAGGAAGGGCACGGAGAGTTCCACGGCCGGGAGCGAGCGC
This sequence comes from Pyrinomonadaceae bacterium, assembly GCA_035940695.1. Classification (GTDB taxonomy): domain Bacteria; phylum Acidobacteriota; class Blastocatellia; order Pyrinomonadales; family Pyrinomonadaceae; genus JAIVJZ01. Next base: position 155,778 of record DASZEQ010000001.1, read on the forward strand.
AAGGCTATCGCATCGTCGTAGGTCAACTCCTTACGCATGCGTTCCTCGCGCGAGCGGCGGCCGACGTGGATGCCCGTCTCGAATTTCGTCAAGATGATCGAGCGCGTGCCGAACGATTCGATCTCTTTGGTAACGGCCAGATCGATGCCGCTGATGATCGAAGCAATCGCCATCACCGTCCAGACGCCGATGATGACGCCCACGACGGTCAACGCCGAGCGCAGTTTGTTCGTGCGCAGCGTCGCCAGCGCCATCTTCAAGTTTTCGTAAATATCGCTTCTGAGCAGTTTCATAAGAGAAGCCTTCAGCTATCAGCCATCAGCCGTCAGCTTACAGTTTTTAGCTGAAAGCTGATGGCTGATGGCTGATAGCTGTTCAGTCCGACCGCAGGGCTTCGATGGGGTCGAGGCGGGCGGCCTTCCACGCCGGGACGATCCCGGCCATCACGCCGATGCCGCCCGACACCGTGACGGCGACGATGACCGCGACGACGGAGAGATACGTCGGGAAGAAGATGGCCGTCAGGATGCGCCCGACGATCCACGCGAGCAAGACGCCCGTTGCGCCGCCGATGGCCGAGAGCGTGACGGCCTCGACGAGAAATTGCTTGAGGATGTCGCCCCGCCGCGCGCCGAGCGCCTTGCGAATGCCGATCTCTTTGGTGCGCTCCGTCACGGAGACGAGCATGATGTTCATGATGACGATGCCGCCGACGACCAAAGCGATGGCGGGCACGGCGATGGCGACGATGAAGATCGAACCGAAGATGCGGTCGCGCAAACCCGTGATGGCGTCGGGCGTCATGATGCCGAAGTTGTCTTTTTCGTTCGCGGGCACGCGGCGACGCACGCGCATCAGTTGTCGCGCCTCTTCGACGGCGTCGTTGAACAGTTCGTCGGACTTGGCGGTGGCGACGAAGTAGAGCGAGCGGTTGTTGCGGAAACCGCCGAACTGGTTGCCGTAGGTCTTGAGCGGGATGTTGATGAAATTGTCCTGCGGGATGCCGAGCACGCTGCCCTTGGCGACGGCCACGCCGACGACGCGGTAGGGCAGCCCGCCAATCGCGATCTCCTCGTTGACCGCGCTTCTGGCGGGGAACAGTTTAGAGGCCACGTCCGCGCCGAGGAAGGCGACGCGCGCGGCGGTCTGGTTCTCCGTCTCGGTGAAGAAGCGGCCGTCGGCGATCTCCACGGCGTTGATCTCCGCGACGTTGGCCGTCATGCCGTCAACCGGAATGTCTTCGAGAATCTCCGCGTCGCGTTTGACGTTGGCGCGCGAGGGACGTGCGCCCGCGCCGAGTTTGTCGATGAGCACGGTGCGCGCCTTCAGGTAGTCGAAGTCGGCCATCGTCAAATCTTTGTTGCGGCGCGTGGCGGCGGCGATGGTGTCCGTGTCTTTGAAGTCCTCGAAAATGTTGAAGCGTTGAATGGTGAACGACTTCGCGCCGATGCCCGCGATCTTCTCGTCCACATAGCGATTGAAGCCCTGAATCAGAGAGACCACGACGACGACGGCCGTGACGCCGATGATCATGCCGAGCAGCGTCAAGGCCGAGCGCAACTTGTGCGCCCAGACGGCGGCGAGCGCGAGTTTTAAAGTCTCGATGAATTTCACGGCTGCATTATTACGGGCGTAAGTCGCATTTAGTTGCACGGGCGACGCTGCCCGTCCCAAGCCTTCCCCGGTTGTTCATGGTGCGGCGAATTATGAGGCGCGGGGCGGCCTCGGTCAAACGCGAAAAAGTCGAAAGGGGAAGCCGAGAGTTGAAACACGCGCCTTCCGCTTCCGACTTTTACAGCGTTGAATATATACGTTGACGCGCAAATACGACAGGCGTATAAGTCATTTGTTATCCGGTTTAGTTGACGAAGTCCTTACAAGACTCTCATCCTTCATGTAACTTAGCTGCAAATAAATAGCAGTGCGTTACGTTGTTCACCCCTCACCCTCAAAGGAGAAAATAAAATGACCTATAAACGATCTCTGCTGGGGATAGCGATGTTAGTCGTGCTCGTCGCTACCGGATACATGTTCGCAGTAAGACCCGGCGCTGCCGGACAAAAGAAACTAACGAACCGTAAAGGGGCGCGCGTCTTGCCTCCCTTTGTAAAGAGCGAGGTCGAAGGGCTGGTCATCACGAACGTGAGATTCGAGCACGGCGATGAAGTGACCGCGTATGACATCTTCAACAACACAGATAAAGCGGTGCTTTCAGTGGTCGTGCGCGCCGCCGCCGCATCCCTTACATCGGATGCCGACCCCGGCACAGTTTTGATCCCGCCCGGTGGGCGCCTCACAGACGAAATACCCACTGATAACATCAAGGACGATACGCCGCTCGTCCTGAGCGCGGCGACCTTTGAAGGGGAGGAAGCTAAAGGCTCGCTGGAAGATGTGCGACGCATGCAGAAATATCGGCGCGAGAAAGTTGAAAGAGCGCGTCAAGCAGAAGAGTCTGGTGAAAAATCATAACGGGGCATCTTGTCCACGAATTTCTCTAGAGAGTTCCTCAACCTTACGTTTAATCGGACATGACGTGCGAATATGTTAAAAAATAACGAACCCCACTGTAAGTTTAAATTTACCGGAATTTTAACCTCTCTAATTTTCGTGCTGATCGCAAGCACTTGGCTTTTCAGCGCTAATAAAGGTCTGCGCGAACAAGTAAAGCAAATTCAAGATGACAATATCGTTTTAGAAAAGGGAAAGGATTTTAATCCGCCTGTAGCGATTACGTTTATTCACTCACAAATTGGAGCAATTGAACCGGACAAAAAGCTCTCGGCTGGCAAGGATTGGTTCAAGGGGTTGAAAGTTACTGTGCGTAACAAATCCGAGAAACCGATTACGCACATATCGCTCAAGATTCACTTCCCGCGTCCTACGGAACAAGCGAATGAATTAGACCTTGTTGAGACGCTAAACTATGGAGAAAGTCCGATACCAGATAAGGATGGCCGGATTCTCATTAATACAGCTAAGGCTATAATGCCCGGAGAAAGTATAGAACTCTGCTTATCAGATGAAACCTACGACACTGTCAGGGTGATTCTTAAAGATTCAAAATATCCTTCGATGATCAAAAAGATTAGAGTTTATGTCTCAATATTAGGCTTCGGCGACAGTACTTTATGGATTGGAGATAAAACGTATAGGCTGGACGAGAACAATCCGGGAAAATTAATCCCAACTGAAAAAAAACTACAGCTTTAGGGACTATTAGCTACTCGACTTTAAAATCCCCAGCCAGTTCGAAGATGGGATTTTTTGACGAACTGTTTCAAATACCGTGCGAAGGTGGATGACGGGAGCGAAGCGCACGTCGGACGATGGGCGTGGGACGTATTCCTCGTCAGCGGCCAATAACCGACAACATCAACCGGGAAGCGACACCGCCCGCCGATCACACAGACCGGCGGGCGGTGTGGCTTCGATGTAAGGGTCGCGCTTCCCGCGGCGAGCTATCTGATCTTCTCGTCCTTGTCGATGTTGCCGTCGCGGATGGAGATGACGCGGTGGGCGCGTTCGGCGATGTCAGGCTCGTGCGTGACGACGATGATCGTGTTGCCTTCGGCGTGGAGTTTCTCGAAGAGGTTCATGATCTCGATGCTGGTTTTGGAATCGAGCGCGCCCGTCGGCTCGTCGGCCAGCAGCAGCGAAGGGTGGTTGACGAGCGCGCGGGCGATGGCGACGCGCTGGCGTTGACCGCCGGAGAGTTCGTTGGGGCGGTGCGTCATGCGGTCGCCCAGTTCGACGGCGCGCAGAGAGGCTTGCGCCTTCTCGTGACGGTCGCCCGCGTTGATCCCGGCGTAGATGAGCGGGAGTTCGACGTTGTGCAGGGCGGTGGCGCGCGCCAGCAGGTTGAAGGTCTGGAAGACGAAGCCGATCTCTTTGTTGCGGATGCGCGCCAGTTCGTCGTCGTCCATGTCGGAGACGAGTTTGGAGTTGATCCAGTAGCGACCCTGCGAGGGCGTGTCGAGACAGCCGATGAGATTCATCAGCGTTGACTTGCCCGAACCGGAAGGGCCGATGATGGCGACGTACTCGCCGCGTTGCACGTCGAAAGAGACGCCGCGCAATGCGTGCAACTCTTCCGATCCCATCTGGTAAGTTTTCCAGATGTCGCGCATCGAGATGAGCGCGGCGGGCACGGCGTCGTGCGCGAGCAGGTCGCCGTGTTCGAGACGTTGTTCGATGGGCGCGTCCGCCAAAGTTCCAGCGTTGCTCATAACTTACCCTTCAGTCTGCTTGCCCTCGACTTACTTGCTCTCGCCCGACTTGCCCTCGCCCGCGGCGGCGGGCGGACGCGTCTGTTTCTTCGCGGTCGCGTTCTCCTTCAAAGTGCGAAGCACGCGGCTCGGCCCGGTGATGACTTCCAAGCCCTCTTTCAGACCGCTCACGATCTCGATGTCCGACTCGCCCGTGATCCCTGTCTCGACTGGCAGGAACTTCACCTTGTTGCCTTCGAGCACGTAGACGCCCTTGACCTCTTTCGGCTTCTCGCCTTGCGCCGTCGGCGCGGGCGACGCCGCTGCGCCGCCGCCGCCACTGCCGGCTGCGGGCGTCGGCGCGGGTTTCTCGATCACGGCTTGAAGCGGCACGGCGAGCACGTTCTGTTTCGTTTTGGTCGTGATGTTGGCCGTGGCGGTCATGCCGGGGCGCAGGGCTTGGCGCACGTCGTCGGGCATGTTGCGAAGTTCGACGACGACCTTGAACTCTTTCGCCTCTTGCACGTTGACGCGGTTTTGGAGGCCGCCGCCCTGCGTGTCGGACTTGCCGACGGCGAGCGGGTTCTTTTGCGTCACGACGCCTTCGACCTCTTTTTCGCCGAGCGCGTCGATCTTCACCTTCGCCATTTGACCGACCTCGACGTTGCCGATCTCCGTCTCGTCAACGTTGACTTCGACGTTGATGGTGGACATGTCCGCGATGGTCATCAAAGGCGTGGAGGTCAGGTTGGCGAGCGCGAACTGACCTTGACGCGCGGGGATGTCTGCGACGACGCCGGTGAGGGGAGAGAGCTGCGTGGCCTTCGAGCGTTGGCTCGATTGGCCGCGCAGGATGGCCTGCTGCTGGTTGACGCGCGCTTCGCTCGAAGCGACGCCCGTGCGCGCGCGCTGCACGCCGATCTGCGCGTCACGCACGGCCACCTTTTGCTGGTTGACGCGCGCTCTCGATTCTTCGACCGCGATGCGCTGCTGTTGCAGTTGCGCCTGCGCGGTACGCAGTGCGACCTGCGCCTGTTCCAGACGGTCGCGCGCCGCGTCGTACTCGGCGCGCGAGGCGACGCCCGCTTCGACAAGTTCCGTCTGCCGTTTCAATTCGCGTTGCGCGGTGTTGAGATCAACCTGCGCGCGGTCAACGCTCGTCTGCGAGGTGACGACAGCCTGCCGCGCCTGCGACAAACCGGCCTCGGCCACCATCAATCCCTGCTGTGCCTGCGAGACGTTGTTCTCGGCGGCGGTGACGGATGAGCGCGCGTTCTGCACGTCGCTGATGGCAACTTGGACGCCTGCGGTCTGCGCCTCTTGCGAAGACTGCAACTGCGTCGGGTCGAGCCGCACGAGCGGCTGGCCGAGCGTCACGGCATCGCCGGGATTGACGAAAATCTCTTCGATGCGCCCGTTGACTTCGCTCGTCAGGTTGATGAATTTAACGGGGCGCACTTCGCCCGAAGCCGTCACGGTCGAGCGCAGTTCGGGGCGCACCTGCACTTTCACGACCGTCACTTCCGGTTCGTCCTTGCGCCCGGCGGCGATGCTGATGATCACGACGAGGGCGATGACGGCCACGGCCGCCACCGCGATGATGATTTTCTTCTTCCGGCTCAGAGCCATACGTCTTCAACTTCCTTTAACTTAGGGGATCAGGCGTTACAGTCGGGGCAACAGACCAGTCACGCGGCCGGACGAAATCGCTGCTATAACTATAACGTCCGAACCGACAAACCTTTTACGTCACGTTTGCAAAAACAGTTTCATAATCTCGGATTCGGTAGTCGGCAAGCGTCAACAACCGTAAATCGTTCAAGCGACCTGCATCGTGAATAGAAAGAAGCCGGTTTTCTCGATTCACGATTGACGATTCGCGATTTACGGATTCACGTCGCTTGAACGATTTACTAGCTTTTCCGTTTCGCGTTACAATCCGTCCGTATATTAGTTGCGACCGGGGCGGCCGAAAGACCATGATCACTTGCGAGCGATGCCAGACGGAAAATGTGGACGGCGCGCAATACTGCGACGAGTGCGGGCTGCCGCTTGTGACCGCCGCCAGCAGCAGCAGCATCCCGGCGCGCCCGGAAAGCCAGACGCCGATCCTGCAAATGCTCAATAAACCCGCGACGCTCGCGGGCGACTCTTCCGGCGCGGCATCTTCCGAAATAATCTCGCCCGACGCGCCGACGAAACACGACGGGAGCGGCGGCGGCGGCGGCGGTGGCGGCGATGCTTCGCCCGTCGTCATCTCGGAAGCGGCCTCGGCCGTCAGGGCTTCGGCCGCAGCGCGCGCGACGCCTATCAACGCGCCGCGCGCCGCAACGGGGGGCGCACATGCCGCGCACGCCGCGCTCGTCATCAATCGCGGGCGTTCGGCGGGCAAAGAGTTTCCCGTCCACGAGGACGAAGCCTACATCGGGCGTTGGGACGCAGACAGCGGCATCTTCCCCGACGTAGACCTCGACTCGGACGACCCGGAAGCGAAAGTCTCGCGTCGCCACGCGCGCATCACGCGACGCGGCGGGCAGTATTACATCGAAGATTTGGGTTCGACCAACGGCACTTTTATCAATCGCGGCCGACGCCTGCTCCCCGGCGACCGCCAACCCTTGAACGATGGCGACGAGATCATCATCGGCAAGACGTTTTTACGGTTTCATGTGACTAAATAGCGGTCAGCAGTCAGCGGTCAGCCGTCAGCCGAGACAAAACCGGCTGCCGACTTCTCCGGTTGAACGTGATAGCCGATAGCCAATAGCCGATAGCCAATAGCCGATAGCTGACTGCTGATAGCTGATCGCTGATAGCTTTTTACTGTGATGTCCTCCTGTCCAAAATGCGGGGCGGAAGTTACGCCCTCGGATCGTTTTTGCGGCGACTGCGGAACACCGCTGGCGGCGGGGACGGGTGCGTCCATCGACAGCGCGGCGTCGTCTGACGCGGCGGTTGCCTTCGCGCTCGGCGCGGCTTCCACGCCCGCGTTCGAGCCTACGCTTGAAGACGAGCCGGGCGAAGAAAAAGCGCGCGCCGCGTCCGCCACGCCCGAAGGCGGGCGGGCGGAGGGCGAGCCTCCTGCGTCGCCGGTGTCGGCTTCGCGTGAAGAAGTTGTCGAGTCGTCAAAGGTCGAATCGGCGGGCGAGGCGGTAGTGCGCGGAGAAGAAGAAGGCGCAGAGTCTACCGCTGCGGCGGCGAAAGATGGCGCGGAAGCGGGCGGCGCGGCGTCTGCGCCGGAAGCTGCGAGCCAACCCGCGAGCGAGGACGCGCGGCAGGCGGGCGCGGCGGCGGTTGAGACGCCGTTCGAGAGCAAACACGTGACGGGCGGCGAGCGAGGCAGCGGCAGCAGCAGGACGAACGCCGTGGGCGGCACGTCGCGTTCCGGCTCGACCGGACGTTTGCGCCATCAGGCCAAGCAACTCGACCCCGGCACGCTGCTCTATTCGCGTTACGAGATCGTGCGGCGCATCGGCGGCGGCGGCATGGGCGCGGTCTATCTCGCACGCGACCGCAACCTCGGCGACCAGCCGCGCGCCGTCAAGGAGATGATCCAGTCGAACATCGACGAGTCGCAGCACGAGAAGGCCATCAACGATTTCAAGCGCGAGTCGATGCTGCTCGCCTCGCTCGAACATCCGTCGATCCCGACCATCTACGATTATTTCTACGACGAGGATGCCGGACGCTTCTACCTCGTCATGAAATACATCTCCGGCGGCGATTTTCTCGCGCGCCTGCGAAACGCCCCCGGCGGCCGCATCGACGAGAAGACCGTCACCGACTGGGCGTGTCAGGTGGCGGACGTGCTCGAATATCTGCACCGCCGCAACCCGCCGATCATCTATCGCGATCTCAAACCCGCCAACTTGATGATCGACGGCAACAGCGGCCGCGTCATGCTCATCGACTTCGGCATCGCGCGCTGGGTGACGACGCACGAGAAGGGCGTCACGGCCGTCGGCACGATGGGCTATGCGCCGCCCGAACTCTTCAGCGGCAAGGTCGAACCGCGCTCCGACATCTATTCTTTGGGCGCGACGATGTTTCATCTCCTGACCGGCACAGACCCGCAGGACAATCCGCTGCTCATCTTCGACTTCAACAAGAACCCGCGACCGCGCCAACTCGCCCCCTCGCTCTCGAACGAGATGGAGGCCATCCTGATTCGCGCCGTCGGCTACAAGCCCGAAGAGCGTTTCCGCTCGGCCGCCGAGTTGCGCGATGTGCTCTCGGCGCATCTGGAAAAACTGCGCGCCGGAACTGTCACCTACGGCGCGTCGCAGAATGATCGCGGCGGCATGAAGACGATGCAGGTCGAGATGGTCTACTGCGGTTTCTGCGGCGGGCGCATCGCTTACGACGACGTGTTCTGCGCGCACTGCGGCCAACGCCAGCCGCTCGCCGTCGCGAGCGCGGCCTTGAGAACGGCGCGCGCCACGGCAAAACTCGTCGTGATGGGAACAACGGAGCTTGATTCGTCGTTCCAGTTGCACAAGGAGTCGAGCCACATCGGCCGGAGCGACCCCCATTCGCAGATTTTCCCGGAGGTTGATTTGTCGAAGTTCGACCCGCAGACCAAAATCTCGCGCCGCCACGCGCGCATCTTCCGCAAAGGCGACGTGTATCTCGTCGAAGACCTCGGCTCGGTCAACGGAACGGTCTTGAACGATTCCCTACGTCTCGCGCCGCACCAACCGCGCGCTCTGGAGAGCGGCGACAAATTGCGTCTCGGCGAAACCACACTCCACTTTTTGATAGGATAGCGATTATTAGCCGTCAGCGTTCAGCCGTCAGCCATCAGCCAAAACTTAGAACCGCACGCTGACCTGTCCGCTGAACGCCGACGACCAGTTCTCCTGATAGCCGATAGCTGATAGCCGATAGCTGACTGCTGATAGCTGATTGCTGATAGCTTAATTATGACCGCAGAGATGGAAGCGAGGGTGACGCAGCGTAAGCAGGAAGGGGCGCGCGGGCGCGTCATTGTGGAGGCGCGGCGGCGCAGGGTGCGCGCGCCCTTTTCGCTCAGGTGCGGCGCGCTGCTCGTGGATTACACGTTGGCCGTTGCGATTATCGCCTTTGCGACTCTCTTCGCGCGCACGCTCGGCGGCAGCATCAGCCTGACGGGCGAGGCGACGCTCGCCATCGGCTACCTGTCGAGTCTCGGCGTGCTGCTCGTCAACTTTCTCGTGCTGCCGGTCTTCACCGGCACGACCGTCGGCAAGTGGGCGACCGGCTTGCGGATCGAACGACAGGGCGGCGAGCCGCTCGGATTCGGCCGCGCCACGCTGCGCCACACGCTCGGCTATCTGGTTTCTCTCCTCACGTTCGGCCTCGGATTTCTCCTCGCCGCCTTCGACGCGGAGGGTCGCGCGCTGCACGACCGCATCGCCGGAACGGTAGTCGTCCGCGACCTCGGCGGCGGCGCACGTCCCCGAATGCGTTAAAATTCAACCCCACGTTTTAGAGGAGACGGATGACGAAGACTTGTCCCAGTTGCGATGTTCTGGCTCCGCACGACGCGCGTTACTGTCGCCATTGCGGCGCGCCGCTTCAACGTCTCGGCGCAGCGGGAGACACGGGCGCGAACATCTCGCCCATCGCCAACACCGTCCCTCTGTCCGGCAACAACCCGACGGACAAGATCGTCGCCCAGAACCCTGCCCCGCAGACGGCCGCCTCGCACACCTCCGAAGTCACGCCCGAAGAGATGTACGACCTGTGGAGGCGCGGCACGTCGGCGGGAGAAGCGAGACACGCCGAACCGGAGAGACCGGGCGACGGGCGGCGCAGCGCGTCCGCGCGCGAAGCACGCGAAAGCCATAACTCTGCGCCCGCGCATCAAGCCGGAAATCTTCAAACTAACTCGCAGCACGTCTCCGAAGACTACGACCCCGAACAGACTCAGATCACGATCCCCGTGCGGCCGCTCACTTCGCGGAACTTACCGGCCGACGCCGCCGCAGCGGCGTCCGTCGCCGCGCGCGCGAACGGCAAGCCGCAATTCAACCACGCGCCGCAACAGGTCACTTTGTCTCCCACCGGCACGCTGCTCCCGCCGACATCTCCGTCCTCGACGGCGGCGGCCGCGCATACTCCGGCGCAGCCGAACGAGCGGCGCGCGTTTCGCGTGTGGCTGGGGTTGGCGTTCGTGTCCGTGGTCGTTATCGGTTGCGTCGCCGCCGTCGTCTGGTTCGGCCTGCGCGGATTCCGGCGCACGCCGGAAACTCCGTCGCCCGCCGTCGTCGCGGCCGGGGGCGAAGCGTCCGCGCCCGCCGTGGACGATCCGAAGCGACTCGCAAGCGCGAAGTTGGCCGAGGCCGACACGCTCATCGCTTCCGGCAACGCGACGGAGGCGCAGGCACGCCTGCGCGAAGCGGCCGTGCTCGACCCCTCCAATGCCGAACCGCATCACCGGCTCGCGCGCTTGCTGCTCGCGGACGGTTCGCGGCGCGAGGCCATCGAGGAGTTGCGCGTCGTCACGCGCCTCACGCCCGCAAATGCCGAGGCGTGGCGTGCGCTGGCCTCGGCGCAGTTTGCCGAAGGACTTTACCGCGATGCTCTGGAATCCTATCGCGGACTAGGTGAAGCCTCGCCCGCCGCGCTCGCCCGCGACTCCGTGCAATTGGCCTACGCCGACACGCTGCGCCTCGCCGGTCGCACGAACGAGGCGCGCGCGATTTACCGACGCCTCGCCGAAACGTCTGCCGACGCGCAGGTCGCCGCCGCGAGCAAGCGACAACTCGGACAGCCCGCACCGTCGCCCACGAGCGAAGACGCGGCCGAAGCCGACAACGCCAACACTCAACTTGCCGACGCGACGCGCCCCGCCACGGCGGAGGGAGGAACGTCCGCCGCGACGCCGCGCAACGGCGACGCCAACCGGCAGCCCGACGCGCCCACGGCGACGCCCACGCCCGCGCCGCCCACGTCGCCCGCGCCGCCGCGAGCGTCTTCCGGTTCGCCCTCGGATCAATACCAGCGCGGCGTCGCTCTGTGGACGACGAACCGTGCGGCGGCCATCGCGGAGTTTCGCGCCGCGGCCGGGCGCGGCAACTCGGACGCCAGTTATTATCTCGGCCTGAGCATCGCCGAGGGGCGCGACCCGCGCACGCTGAAGCGCGCCGAACTCGTCGCCGCGCTCGTCCATTTCGGCCGCGCGCGCCGCGGCAAATTTCGCGGGCAATCCGTCACCTACGAAGAACAACTCGGTAGGGAACTCGATAGAAGAAGAAATCAACCAAGCCAGTAAAGACGTAAATCGTGAATCGTAAATCGTCAATAGAAGAAAACTGTTTTAGTCTATTCACGATTTACGATTCACGATTTACTGAAAAGATATGCCTGACTTAATCGTTAATTATCCCGACCGCGCGCCCGACACCTTTCCGCTCGGCCGCCTGCGCATCACCATCGGCCGTTCGGCGCGCAACGACGTGTGCATCCCCGACCCGTTCGCCTCGCGCGTCCACGCCGAAGTGCGGCGCGAGGGCGACGCCTACATCTTGCAGGATTTGGGTTCGGCCAACGGCACGCTCTACAACGGCGACCGCGTGGAATCCGCCCTCATGCTCACGTCGGGCGGGCGCATCCAGATCGGCGAGACCGAGATCGTCTTCCGCGACAAGGATGCGGGCGCGGGCGCAACCATGATCTCCGACCCGTCGGCCGCCGCGCTCCCCGAAGCGACCATCGCGCTCAACTCCGACCAACGCTCCACCTCCGGCCTGCTCGACGCCATCGAAGACGCGCGCACGCAAGGCTCGGCCGAGCAGCCCCGCCCCGCCGCCGTCGGGACGATCATCAATTCGACGCGCGGCACGACGGCGAACACCGTCCAGCAGGGCGACCTGCTCGCGCTCATCAGCAAGGTCTCGGTCACGCTGCTCGCGCCCGCAACGCTCGACGAGACACTGCGCCAAGTGGTCGCGCTCGTCTTCGAGGCCGTGCCTGCGGAGCGTTGTTTGATCATGCTGCGCGATCAGAATGCGGAACTCAAAATCCGCGTCGCGCAGTTGCGTAACAGCAAGGAAGAGACGGGCGAGGTGAGAGTCAGCCGCTCGATCATCGAAGAGGTCGTCGGGCAGGGTCGCTCCGTGCTCACCTCCGACGCGCAACACGACCCGCGTTTCATGTCTTCGACGATGACGATTCAGGGCATCCGCTCCGTGCTCGCCGTGCCTCTAGGAGTCGGCGAACGCATCTTCGGCATGATCTACGCCGACTCGCCGCTCGCCGAAGCCAAGTTCTCGCAGGATCACCTGACCGTGCTGACGACGCTCGCCTCGGTCGCGGCCATTCGCGTCGAGAACGCGCGCCTGATGGAAGAAGACTTGGAGCGCGAACGCTTCGAGCGCGAATTGAACCTCGCGCGCGAGATTCAACAACGCTTTCAGCCGAGCGGCGCGCCGAACGTCGCCGGTTACGAGATGCAGGGCATCAGTTTCCCCTGCTACGAGATCGGCGGCGACTATTACGATTTCATCGAGCGACCCGACGGGCGCATGGTCATCGCGCTCGGCGACGTGTCGGGCAAAGGCACGTCGGCCGCGCTCCTGATGTCGAGCTTGCACGCGGCGATGCACGCGCAGATTCCGGCGCACAAAACGCTCGGCGACACCATCTCCGCCGTCAATCGTTATCTGGCCGAGACGATCCCGATGAACCGTTTCATCACGCTCTTTTGCGCCGAACTCGACCCCTTGACCGGCTCGCTCTCGTTCCTGAACGCCGGGCACAACCCGCCGCTCATCGCGCACGCCGGAGGCTCGATGGAGCAACTCGCGGCGGGCGGCATCCCGCTCGGCATCGTCGGCGATGCCGTCTACCGCGAAGGCCGCACGCAACTCCAACCCGGCGACGCGCTCGTCATCTATTCCGACGGCGTCTCCGAGACGCAAAACGCGGCGGGCGAAGAGTATGGCCCCGTGCGCCTCTACAACACCGTGGCGCGCTACCTCGAATCCACGGCCGCAGGCATCCGCGACAAGATCGAGGCCGACCTCACCAAGTTCGCGCAGGGCACGCCCGCCGGAGACGATATCACGCTCGTCATCGTCAAACGGCAGGCCGAAGGCGTGATGGTCGCTACGAGTCGTGCGTGAGCCGTGCGTGAGAAGGGCGCGGTCGCGGACAGTACGCGCCGTCGGACTGCTTGAGTGGAATTACGACCATCTTGTATGATCGCGGCCGGGTACTACTTATGAGCGAAGAGACCACGCAAACTATCTCGGACGGCGATAGACGCTCATTCGAGGAGCGAGTGTTCGCGCGTTTCGATGCCCTTGATTCAAGCGTGCGCGACATTGATGTGCGCCTGCAAAAACTCGAAGCGCGCGCTTATGACACGAAGCCGATTTGGGAACAGGCGCTCAAAGAGATCGTCGAGACGAGGCGTGAACTCTCTAGGCGTCTCGACCGAATCGAGGCTATCGCCCACGAAACTCGCGCCGATTTGCGAGACGCCGAAGACCGTATTGGAAAACTCGAATCGGAACCCGCACAGTAGAATGCAGACGTGAAAGACTGTGAAAAGAGCGCGCCGCTCGATCATTAAAACGCTGTTGCGAGCCTTGCGCCTGCGGTGTCCGGTCTGCGGCGAGTCTTCAATCGTCCAAAGCCCTTTCCACATCAAACACGCGTGCCCGGCCTGCGACGCCCTCTTCAAACGCGAGGACGGCTTTTTCGTCGGCGCGATCATGGCGAACGTGGTCACGACCGAGTTCGTGATTCTCGTCCTCTACGTCCTGTGCCTGCCCGTCATCAACACGCGCTTCGACCTAGTGCTGACCTGCCTCTCCGTCGTCGCGCTCCTCTTTCCCGTCGCCTTCTATCATCACAGTTGGAGCTTCTGGCTCGGCTTCGATCATCTCGTGGAGACGTTGCCGAAGGCGGGCGATTGACCCGGACGTGAGGGCGTCGCTCAAAGCCTGCGGAGGCTCGCTTCGATCCGCTCGGCGGTCTTTTCGCCCACGCCGTCAACCATGTCGAGGCCGCCGCCCGCGACGAATTTCTTGAGATCGTCGAGCGATGAAATTTTAAACTGCTGGTGGAGCACGGCGGCGGTCTTGATGCCGACGCCGGACACGTCGAGCAAGTCGAGCACGGTTTCGGGCGTCTCTGCCGTGAGTTTCTCGTAAGCCTCGAACGTGCCGCGCTCGCAGAGTTCCACGATCTTGCCGCTGATCGCCTTGCCGACGGAAGGGATCGCCTGCAAGCCCTTCAAGCCTTCCGTGCGCGCCACCTCGGCGAGCGGCGCAGGCCACGTCTCGATCACCTCGGCGGCGTTGCGATAGGAGCGCACGCGGTAACGGTCGTCGCCGCGTATCTCCATGATGAGCGCGAGGCGTTGAAAGCGTCGCGCGATCTCCTCGTTCTGCATAAGTTTCAGGTTTCAGGTTTCAGGTTTCAGGTCTGAGGTGTTCGGTTCTGTGTCTTGAACCTGAAACTTGAAACCTGAAACTTGAAACTCGTTTAGAGGCATCCCGGCGCGCCTTATGATACTCTAAACGAGTTCACTCCCAACACATTCAAACTTTTCGAGGAGCAATATGGATTTCAGAAAACTGTCGCGCGCACTGCTGGCCGCGCTGATCACTTTTTCATCCTTGGCGGGCGTCGCCTCGACGACGGCGCGCGCCGACGAGGGCATGTGGCCGTTCAACCAAGTGCCGCGCGCCGAGATTAAACGCAAGTATGGTTTTGAAGTCACCGACGAGTTCCTCAAAAAGCTGCAACTCGCCTCGGTGCGTTTTCCCAACGGTTCGGGTTCGTTCGTCTCGCCCGACGGCCTCATCCTGACCAACTACCACATCATCGAAGAGGCCGTCGGCGAACTCAGCACGGCCGAGCGCGACTACGCCAAGAACGGCTTCGTCGCACGCACGCGCGCCGAAGAACTCAAGATTCCCGGCTACGAACTGAACGTGCTCCAAAGCATCGAGGACGTGACGGATCGCGTCAACGCGTCGGTCAAGCCGGAGATGTCGGCGGGCGACGCCTTCGCCGCGCGTCGCACGGCGATTGCCGCCATCGAGAAGGAATCCACCGAAAAGACCGGCCTTCGCTCGGACGTGGTGACGCTCTATCAGGGCGGCAAGTACAATCTCTACCGCTACAAAAAGTACACGGACGTGCGGCTCGTCTTCGCGCCCGAATTTCAGGCCGCGTTCTTCGGCGGCGACCCTGACAACTTCGAGTTTCCGCGCTTCAACATCGATATGGGTCTGGTGCGCGCTTACGAAAACGATAAGCCCGCGCGCCCCGAGAGCTATCTCAGGTTCTCGAAGGACGGCACGAAGGAAGGCGACCTCGTGTTCGTCACCGGCCATCCCGGTTCGACGCAACGCCTGAACACCGTGGCGCACATCGAGGCGTTGCGCGACACGAGCATCCCGCTCGTCATCCGCATGCTCGAACGCCGCGAAGCCCTCTTGAAGAAGTACATGGCGATGGGCGAAGAGCAGACGCGCCGCGCGCAGAACGAACTCAACAGCACGCAAAACTCGCTCAAGGTTTATCGCGGCCAACTCGTCGGCTTGAAAGACCCGACGCTCATCTCCTACAAGCGGAAGTCCGAAGACACGCTGCGCAAGGCCGTGATGTCGAACCCGCAGCGGCAGAAAGAGTACGGCGACGCGTGGGACGCTATCGCCAAGGGGCGGCGCGATCTGTCGGCTTATGAGCGCGACCGTCGCTTCCTCGACCTCGCCGCAGGCTTCAACACCGTTCTCTTCAACTACGCGCGCGCCCTCGTGCGCCTCGCCGAAGAGAGCACGAAGCCGAACGCCGAACGCCTGCCCGAATTCACCGACGCCCGCCGCGCCTCGCTCGAAAACGTCCTTTTCGCGCAGACGCCCATGTACGACGATTACGAGAAAATGAAACTCGCAGACTCGCTCGACTTCATGCGCGAGGTTTACGGCGCGGATCACGAACTCGTCAAGCGCGTCCTCATGGGCAAGACGCCCGAAGCGCGCGCCGCGGAACTCATCGACGGCTCGAAGTTGAAGGACGCGGCCTATCGCAAGCAACTCGCGGCGGGCGGCAAAAAGGCGATTGACGAATCCAACGACCCGATGATCCAACTGGCGCGCAGCATCGACCGCGAAGCGCGCGAGTTGAGCAAGCGTTACAACAACGAAGTGCTCGGCGTCGAACGCTCGGCCTACGCCAAGATCGCGCGCGCCCTGTTTGAGACCGAAGGCGACCGCATTTACCCGGACGCCACCTTCACGCTGCGCCTCTCCTACGGCGCGGTCAAGGGCTACACCGAGGAGGGCAAGCAGGTTGTGCCCTACACCACGCTCGGCGGACTCTACGAGCGCGCGAACTTGAAGGGCAACAAGTTTCCTTACGTGCTCGCGCCGCGCTGGTTGGAGAAGAAGGCTGCGGTTGACATGAAGACGCCTTTCAATCTCGTCTCGACCAACGACATCATCGGCGGCAACTCCGGCTCGCCGCTCATCAACAAGCGGGGCGAACTGATCGGCCTCGTCTTCGACGGCAACCGGCAGTCAATCGTCGGCAACTTCTACTACGACGAGTCGATCAACCGCACGATCTCGGTGGACTCGCGCGGCATGCTCGAAATTCTCCGCAAGATTTTCGACGCCAAAGAGATCGCCGACGAGTTGACGCGCTAAAAGCGCGACGTTTGTTCGGGCGAACTAAAGTTGAAGGCGGTCGTGGTTTAAATCCACGGCCGCCTTCCTGTTTTTGCATGCCTTCGTCGCCGCTTCCGCTCATTCACTCCGTCAGGTTGCGGTCAACGCTGAGGGCGCGGATAGCTGCGTCGAGTTGCGGTTGGAGTCGCGCGCGTTCTTCGTTGGCGGCCTGCCGCTCCTTCGTGAGTTGTTCGATGCGCGTCTCCTGCTGGTCGGCCTTGGCGACGTAGCGCGCGATGAGTTGTTTGGCCTCGGCCGTCTGCGAGAGCGTTTCGATGTTTTCGCGCAGGCGCGTCTGATCCGCGCCGATCTCGGTGATCTCGGCCTCTATCGCTTGCAGGCGCGCGTCGATGGCGGCGATGCGGCTCTTGATCTCGACGATCTTTTGCAGGGCGGCGCGCGTGGCGTCGTCGATGTAGCGGCGCGAGACGAAGAGGCTGAGTTGATCCGGTGTGACGCTCGTGAGCGCGTAGGTCTCCATGAGCGCCTGCCGTTCGGTGACGGTCAACTCGGCGCGCTCGTGCGGTTTGAGTTCGACGCGGAAACGGTAGTAACGCGCGCTGCGGCCTTCGGGCTTGGGCGTCTCGCGGTCGTCCAACTCCCAACCCGGCCTGACCGGATGCTCGACGTAGACGACGCGCGGGCGATCCGTCTGGTTGGCGAGCGTATAGGTCTTCTTATCCTGACGATGATAGTGGGCTTGAAAGACGCCGTTCAGGATGCGGACGAGAAACGCGGGCGCGCGATCCTCTCTCTGGCGGACGTTAACGAGCGTGCCGAGATCGAGCGCGAAGGAGATGAGCCGTTGCTCGGCGGGTTTGAGCCGTTCCATGAGAGCCTCGCCCGCGTAGGCGTTGCCGTCGATGATGGTCATCGCGCCGTCTTCGAGCGTGAGCGTGGAGGTGTTCTTCAAGAGCATGCCGCTCATGGGGCGGTCGCGGCGCGCGGCCTCGTTGAAGATGGAGACGCGCGCGCCTTCCATGCGCGTTTGCAGGATGGGGATGAGCGCGGAGCGGTCGCGCTTGACGGTGACGGGCTGCCCGATCTGGTACTCGAACAGGTCGCCGACTTCGCTGCCCTCGGCCGCCGCTTCGACGCTCGTGCCGGTCGTGATCGCCTCGCCGAGCGAGACGGCGTCGGATGCGCTGACGGCGAATTCGCCGGGCGCTCCCAACGGGAGATTATTGACGGTGTTCTGTTGGAGTCGCAAGTCCTGTCTCTGGTCGCGACGCGCCCCGGCGCGCGCCGACAACTCCGGCCGCGGGATGGGCGTCGCCGACGGCGGTGGCGGCGGCACGACCAACATCTGATTCGTCATGCCGCCCATGCCGTTCGCGCTGAACTCCGCCTCTCCGGGTTCATAGACTTGCGGGTTCAAACTCAGGTCGCCCGGCATCGGGATGACGGGGCGGTAGCGGTAGAAAGGTTTCTGGATCGGCTGGATGAACGAGACGGGCGTGCCGGAGATGAGCGAGAGTTGCACGTCGTTCCAATCCTCTTCGCTCACGTTGTCCACGATAGCCCAGCCCTGAAAGAAGGGCTTGCCCGCCGTGTCCAACACGACGCGATAAGTGGTCTTCCAGATCGGCGCGGCGACCGTGTAGCTGACGAGCATCTCGCGCGCGCCCGCGCCGTCCGAAGTGACGACGATGGTTTTCGCGTCGCGGCGGCGCGCGGCGGCCGTCGCGCTCGCAAACTCCGCGATGTCGCGCCGCGTGCCTTCGTCAATCAATTTCACGGAACGCACGTCGGCGAGTTCAAAGCTCGACAGGTCGCCGCTTTCGGAGGCGATGACGAGCGCGTGCGTAACGAGCGCGGGCTTCGTCGAGTCGATTTGCGAGCGGCGTTCTTCGACCGTCAGGATCGAGCCGGTGGCGGTGCGGTTGGCCGTCGTGACGACGACGCGCGCGCCTTGCAGTTGGGAGAGCACCCCGGCCAGCCCGCTGCTCTGCGTCTCAGAGGCGACGGAGAAGGGAATGTCCGCGATGCGCGCGCTGGGAGGCGCGGACGAGTTGTAACTGACCGCGCCGATGCGCCCCTGACCCAGATCGAGCACGATCATGGACTTCAACACGTCGTCCACCTGCGACTGTTTGAAAGACAGGTTGACCTCCGCGTGCCCCGACACCATGCCGCGCCGCTCGATGTAGGCGACGCCGTTGCTGTAGAGAATGACGCGGCGGATGGGCAACGTCTGCCCCGTCGCGCTGCCGCGCTCGCTCCGTTCGAGCGTGTACTGCTGCTGCGGCGTGGTCGCCGTCGCGGGAAGGACGACGGCGGCGGCGCGCGTGTTTGCGGCCGCGCGGCGTGCGGGGCGGCGCGTCTGCGCCTGCGCGCTCATGGACAGGACGAGCAGCGCGACGACGAAAAATTTGAGTCTCATTGAACAGCCTCCAAAAAAATGTGTGTGCGAAATTGGTTGATCGCTCTGTGCGAAGTTTGTTGATCGCTATAGGGGAGAACGGGAGCGCGCCCGCGCGCTTGCGTCTCGCGCCCCCGTTCACGAGAGAAAAGTTTGACGCGCCGGGAAGGAAAGTGAACGAACACGGGACGCGGAACGATGAAGTGGAAGCCGCCGGTTGTCCGTTGTGGTCAATTGTCCGTCGTTCGCACGCGTCCCACATGTTGTTAAAGACGGACACGCACAACCGACAACGGACGACCGACAAAGAACGGCCTTTCCTTCACCATCCGGCGTTCCGCGTGTTCCTATTCGATGATCGGCGATGCTTCGGTGGCAGGCTTGCCGCCCGTGTCGCTGCCGCGCAGAGAGCCGGTCTGGTCTATGTAGAAGGAACGGCGGCCGAGTTTGGGATAGCCGGTGGGCGTGGCGGTGGCCTCGAACTTGTCGCCGGAGGCGGAGAGCTTGATGTCGTAGCCGTCCAACTCCATCGGCGCGCGCGGGTCGTTTGTCGCCAATGAGATGCTGAGACGGAAACCCTCGTCGCTGTTTCCTGCGGCGATGAGTTCTTCGAGCGTGGCGTAGCGGCCGGTCTTCTCTTTGTATGTGCTCTGCGTGTTGTGGATCATTTGCAGTTTGAATTGCGCCATGGATTCGTTGTTGCGAATGGTGAGTAGTTTCTGGTCGACGAGTTGGCCGGCCGTGAAGAGCGAGATCAGGTTCTTCGGCAGCCGTAGCTCGTGCATGAGGCCGTTGGATTCGCGCGTGGCGAGGTGTGTGATCGAGCCGGGGTCTGGGTCGAGTTGCATGACGTGGGCGCGCAGCGCGGGGTCTTCGATGTCTTCGACGGACTTGGTCAGATGCGCGAACATGCTCTTGAGCATCTCGTTTGCGACGTAGACCTGACCCACGGCCTGCCGCGACTGCCAACTCGTCGCATCGCGGAAGTGTTCGTTGTTGGCGAGCGTCTCGCCGTTGTTGTAGGCATCAACGACGCGGCGCATCGTGGCCGCATCGGGCGCGCCGACGAGGAAGCGGTCGATGAAGGCGAGCGTGCCGTTCGAGAAGGTGAGCACCTCGACCTGCCCGTGCTTCTCGATGATGCTCTGTTCGGTTGCGCCCGCAAACCCGATGGCGCTCAGCACGCGCGGCAGCAGTTTTTGTAAACCCTCGCGGTCGTTCAAAGCGACCACGATGATGGGGCCGGAGGGCGGCGCGGCATCAGCGTCGCCAATTATTCTGGTCATACTGCGCCCGCCGAAGAATTGATTGCCGGGCAGGCCGACGGCGATCTCGTTGCCGAGCGCGGCGAGCAGGTCTTCGCGGATGCGAAAGTTGTTCGTCTTTTCAAACGCCGTGAGTTGTTCCGCGAACTTGCCTTTCTCGTTCTCCTCCGGCGTGGGGAGGAAGTCTGCGATTTTCATCAACGAGGCGACGTAGTCGTACATCTGCGGCAGGTCGAGCGAGACGCTGAGGAAGATGTCCGTGCTGGCGGGCAGCACGGCCGCTGCTTCGGCGGCGATTGAAGGGCCGGAGAGCAGCACGGGGAGAAAGGGAATCGGGCGCAACGGTTGATCTTCGGACTGGCTGACGAACAGACCGCGCACGACGAGCGCGTCGCCTTCAAGCGACGCGCCGACGCCGATAGACTCAGGCCAAGATTCGTTGTTGCCACCGCGCCCGCCGAAGACGAATGAGCCGAGCGTCTCCGTGAAGCGTCGCGACTGCTCGCGCTGGCGTTCCTCTTCCAACTCCTTTTCACTCAGCGGCGCGGGCGTCGGTTCGGGCGACGCTTCGGGCGACGGCGGCGCAAATTCCGGCGACACCGCGGCGTTCGTATTCGCCGTGTTCATGTTCCCGTTCATCGTGACGGAGAAGTTGCCGTTTCCGTCGGGGCGCACGTTCATGTTGCCGTTGCCGCCGGAGAGTTGCGCCGTTTCGTCTTCGACGATTATGTCGTCGTCAGCCCGGCCGGGCTTTCCGCGTCGCCGCGAACGCTCTTTCGCGGCCTCTTCTTCCATTCGCCGCCATTCCTTCTCCCGCGCTTCAAGCTGATGCTTCGTGCTGCTGTTCATCCGTACGGTGTTGAAATAGACGAACAGCGTGTCGGTGCTGAAACGGGAGCGCGCGGCCTGAAAACCCGGCTCGTTGACGAGCAAAGCCTGATCCGCCCGGTGCAAATCCTTGAACGTGAAACTCGCGCCGCTCATCGCGATCAGACTGCCCGCGCGCTTGATCTGAAACTGCGGCGCGGCGGGTCGCTTCGCACGCGCGGCGTCCGGCGCATTCTCCGCCGCCGCCGTCGCCGCGCGCACACGCGCCCTGCCGCGCCGCCGCGCGGCGTTTGAAGTTGCGGCGTTTGAAGTTGCGGGCGTCGCGCTGGTCGCAGTCAGCACGGGCGCGGCTTCCGGCTGCGGCGCGATGTGGGCGGCGACGAACTGCTTTAGCTCCGGCACGAATTTGCGCGCCTCTTCGACCGAAGGCATTTCCAACGCGAGCAGCGTATCGGGCACGCCGCCGCGCACGGGCATCGAGGCGAACATCAAACGCGAGGTCATCAACGCGTCGGCGTGCGACTTGATGAACCCATACAACGACAGCAACTCGTCGGGCGCGTCGCTGCCTTCGAAAGTGAAAGGCGCGAGCAGTTGCGCGATCTCCTGCGAGTTGGCGTGTCGCCCGACGGCGCGCATCTCCGCGTAGATGCCGTAGGTGTCCGCCGCAAGCAGCGTGTCGAACGTTACGGGCGGACTCTTTTCGTCGGCGGCTGGCGGCGGCGTCGTTGCGTTTGCAGTGGGCGCGGACTTCGGGGCGGGACGCTGCGCCCGGACGGGCAGCAGCAGCAACAGCGAGAGGGCGATGAGCAGCGACGCGCCGCCGTAGCGCACGGAGTGGGGGAACTTCATGTCTGTTATTCCTTAAGTTGAATAAACGCTCTCAAGGTTAGTGGCGATAGGGAGACCGCCGGGGCGCGCGCGCGATTATGACAGGGGGAAGGGAAAAGATAAATGTCGAAGGATAAACGCGAAACGACGAACCGGAGACAAAAGCGACTCTTGTTCGGTTCGTCGTGCCGCGTTCATCGCCGCGCGTTCCCGCTTCGACATTTCCCGTTCAGGCTTTTTCCAGCCCCGCGTATTTTTCGATGAGCTTCTTCTGGCCGAAGCCGGGGAAGCTGATGGTGAGCTTGGCGGCGTCGCCCGTGCCTTCGCGGCGCAAGACGAGGCCGCGCCCGTACTTCGCATGACGGACGTGCGTGCCCGGCGCGAAGCCCGCGTCGCCGGAAGACGGCGCGACCGTCGACGACGATTTGCCGCCCACCTCGGTGCGACGTTTGATCTGGGGCGGGGGCGCGGCGGCCGGGCGCGGGTTCACCTGCTGGCCGCGCTGGCGGAAGAACTCTGCGATGGAATCCGCGCTGTTGTAGGTCTTGCCCTCGTAGGGTTTTGAGGGGCGCGCCTCGCCACCCGTCTGGCCTCGGAGCGCGCGCGCGGCGTGCGCGTTCTCAAGGCGGTCGGAACTGCGCGCGAACGAAAGCCAAGAAGGGCCGCGCGACAGGTCTTCCATCAAATCGAACGGCATCTCGTTCAAAAACTGCGACGGTTCGGACGCCAGTTCTTCGCCGTAGACGCGTCGCTTCATGGCGTGCGTCACGTAGAGAAAACGTTCGGCGCGCGTGATGGCGACGTAGCACAACCGCCGCTCCTCTTCGAGTTCGGCCGGGTCGGTCGCCGAACGCGAGTGTGGAAAGAGTCCGTCTTCGAGGCCGACCATAAAGACGAGCGGAAACTCCAATCCCTTCGCGGAGTGGACGGTCATCAGCGTGACGGGCGCATCGCGCTTGTACTGATCCGTATCGGAGACGAGCGCGGCGGCATCTATGAAATCGCGCAGGCCGCCGCCCTCTTCGCGGTCGTAATCGACGGCCGCGTTGACGAGTTCCTGCAAGTTTTCCAGACGCCCCTCGGCCTCCTCCGTGTTCTCCGACTTCAAAGCGTCCGCGTAACCCGAATCGAGGATGGCCGCCTTGACCACTTCCGACGCCGGTTCGCGTTGCGCGACCGAGACGAGGTTCGTGATCACGCGCTGAAAGTTTTTGAGCGCAGAGGCGGCGCGCGCCGCGAAGCCGCGCGTCTCCTGCGCCGGGTCGGTGACGATGGCGAGCGTCTCCCAGAGCGAGACGCCGTAGTCTTTGGCGCGGCGGTCGAGTTCGTCGAGCGTCTGCTTGCCGAGGCCGCGCGGCGGCGTGTTGATGACGCGCATGAAGGCGATGGAGTCGTGCGGGTTCATGGCGAGTTTGAGATACGAGATGATGTCGCGCACCTCCGCGCGCTCGTAGAACGAGAAGCCGCCCACGATGTTATAAGCGATGCCGGTGCGCCGCATGGCCTCTTCAAAGACGCGCGACTGCGCGTTTGTGCGATACAAGACCGCCGCGCGAATCGAAGGCTCGGCGCGGCGATGCTCCTCGACCTTCGACGCCACGAAACGCGCCTCGCCCTCGGCGTCGAAAGCCTGATAGTAGCGGATACGCTCGCCCGCCGGGTTCGATGTCCACAGCTTTTTATCCTTGCGTTCGGTATTACGCTTGATCACCTGATCGGCGGTGTCGAGGATGTTCTGCGTCGAGCGATAGTTCTGTTCGAGCTTGATCTCCTTGGCTTCGGGGTAGTGCTGCTCGAAGTTGAGGATGTTGGAGATGTCCGCGCCGCGCCAGCGGTAGATCGATTGCGACTCGTCGCCGACGACGCAGATGTTCTGCTGCCGCTCGGTGAGAAAACGGATGAGCGCGAACTGGAGGCTGTTGGTGTCCTGATACTCGTCAACGAGGATGTAGCGGAATTTGTCGTTGTAGTAGTCGCGCACCTCCTTGTTTTTGCGTAGGAGACGGACGGCCTTGATCATCAGGTCGTCGAAGTCGAGCGCGTTGTTGTTGACGAGGCGTTCTTCGTAGAGGCGATAGACGCGTGCGATGGCGGCGCGCTTCTCGTCGCCGTATTCGACGCGCGCGGCGTAAGCGTCGGCGTCCGTGCCGCTGTTCTTGGCGTGGCTGATGGCGGACTGCACTTGCCGCGCGCCCATGCGTTCGGAGTCTAAGCCCAAATCTTTGATGGCGGTCTTGACGATGCGCGTCGAGTCGTCCTGATCGTAGATGGTGAAGGAGCGCGTATGCCCTTCTTCGAGTTTCTCGATGTCGCGGCGCAGGATACGCACGCACAGGGAGTGAAAGGTGGAAATGAGCGGCGCGCTTTGCAGGCGTTGGTCGGCGAGCAGTCGCCCGACGCGCTCGCGCATCTCGCCCGCGGCCTTGTTCGTGAAGGTGACGGCGAGAATGTGATAGGGGGCGACGCCGCGTTCGGCAATGATGTACGCGATGCGATGCACGATGACGCGCGTTTTGCCCGAACCCGCGCCCGCTAAGATCAAGAGCGGCCCTTCCGTCTCCGTGACGGCGATGCGTTGTTGTTCGTTGAGTCCTGAAAGAAAGTCCATAAGGGAAAAGGTTTCAAGTTTCAGGTTTCAGGTTTCAAGTTCAAGAAGTGAAGAGTCTAGAGACCTGAAACTTGAAACCTGAAACTTGAAACTATTTGATCAATTTCTGCACCGCCTTGAACTGTTCGTGGGCGGCGTCGCGCATGAGTTCGAAGAGCGCCATTTCGATGGAAGAGGGGAGCGCGCCGGATTGTCGCATCTTGGCGAGTCCGGTTTCGCGGTTGTGCGCGGCGCGCGAGGTGATGCACTCGGTCAGGAGATGCACCCGGTAGTCGCGCGCGAGCAGGTCGTGCGTCGTCTGGTTGACGCAGACGTGCGCTTCGATGCCGCAGACGATCACCTGCCGGGCGCGCACGCGTTCGAGTTCGCCCGTGAAAGCCTGCGCGCCGCAGGAACTGAAAGCGGTCTTCTCGATGGGTTTGAGGCCGGGGGGCAACACGGCGCGAATCTCCCCGGCGGTCTGCCCCAAGCCCTTCGGGTATTGTTCGGTGACGACGACGGGCAGGCCGAGCAGTTGCGCGGCGTGCGCCATGAGGGCGATGCGTACCGCGACCTCCGCGAAGTCGGGCATGGAGGGGCGAAACGCCTCCTGCATGTCTATGATGACGAGCGCAGTGTCGGCCGCGTCGAGGGTGTTTTCGTGTCGCATTCGTGAAAACCTTTCGGACGGACATTTAAGCACAGGGAAAACTGAAAGGGAAAAGGTGCAAGCGGCGGGGGCGCGCGGCGGCCTGAAAAGCGAGACAAAGTTGACGGCGGGCGTGGATTTGAAACCTTGCGGCGTCTCATCTCGTCTTACACCGGGCGACCATGAGACGGGCGCGAATTGAACTTCGTCTCGACGCCGCGTGCGACGCGGGCGGGGCGGTTGCGGGGCGGGCGCGGCGGCAACTATAATGCGCGTCTATTAATCGTCGGGCGGCGCGGAAGCCGAAGGCCGCCGCTAGCGAGAGCAGCCCGCGTTCAAAATTTTGTCGCCACAATCCGAAATCTTAGACGCAAAATCTCCGGCATGAGTTGAGGTTTACGCGCCGCTCTCCCGTCGTCGCAAGACGCCAGCAGCAGCAGCAAAGGCGCGCAAACCCCGTTACAAAATTGTTCACCTTCCGCCAACGAATTTGGAGACTCCTGATGAAGAAGCTACTTTTCATGCTCGCGCTCTACGGCGCGTTAATCTCACTCGGTCACACGGAAATCATGGCACAAGTCAACCAACCGACACCCGCGCCTCCCACGGCCAAGAAAATCGCCCGCAGCCAGACCCTCCACGGCGAGACGCTCAACGACGATTACTTCTGGCTGCGCGAGAAAACCGACAAGGAAGTTATCTCTTACCTCGAAGCCGAAAACGCTTACACCGACGCGTTGATGAAAGGCACGGAAGCCTTTCAGGAGAAGCTCTATCAAGAGATGCTCGGTCGCATCAAGCAGACCGATGCCAACGTCCCTTATCGTCAGGACGGTTATTACTATTACTCGCGCACGGAGACCGGCAAGCAATATCCGATCTACGCGCGCAAGAAGGGAAGTCTGACCGCGCCCGAAGAGATCACGCTCGATCTCAACGAACTGGCGAAGGGGCAGAAGTACACCGCGATTGCCACCTACGCCGTCAGCGACGACTCGAACCTTCTCGCCTACTCGCACGACACGACGGGCTTTCGCGAATACTTCCTCCGCATCAAAGACCTGCGCACCGGCAAACTCCTGCCCGACGACATCGGCAAAGTCTCTGGCGCGTTCTGGGCTGATGCCAAAACTCTCTTTTACGTCACCGAGGACGCCGCCAAACGCCCGCACCGTCTCTACCGCCACACGCTCGGCGACCCGAAGGACAAGGACGTGCTCGTCTACGAGGAGAAGGATGAACTTTACCGCCTCGGCGCGCGCCGCTCGCGCAGCCGCCAGTACATCTTCATCGCCTCTGGAAGTTCGAACAACACCGAGTACAGATACCTGCGCGCGGATCGCCCGGCCGAACCCTTCAAGCTGATCTTGGCGCGCGCGGGCGAGCACGAGTATTATCCCGATCATCACGGCGATCAGTTCTACATTCTGACGAACGACAAGGGGCGCGGCTTCCGCGTCGTCACCGCGCCCGTCTCAGACCCGCGACCGGAGAACTGGAAAGAGTTCATCCCGCACCGCAAGGGCGTCACGCTCGAATCGCAGTCGATCTTCGCCAACCACTACGTCGTCTCCGAGCGCGATCAGGGCTTGCAGAAGGTGCGCGTCGTCGATCTCAAGTCGAACGCTTCGCACTATCTCGAATTTCCCGAACCCGTCTATTCCGCCTTCGTCAACTTCACGCCGGAGTACGACACGACGACCTTGCGCTTCAGCTACCAGTCGTTCACCACTCCGGCGAGCATCTACGACTACGACATGCGTTCGCGCAAGCGCGAACTGCTCAAGCAGACCGAAGTTTTGGGCGGCTACGATCCGTCTCGTTACGCCGCCGAGCGCACCTTCGCCGTCGCCGCGGACGGCGTGCGTATCCCCATCTCGCTCTACTATCGCAAGGATCTCCGTAAAGCCGGCACGCCACAGGCCATGCTCCTGAACGCTTACGGCTCTTACGGCATTCCTTCAAACGTCGGCTTCAATTCCAACCGCCTCTCGCTGATCGACCGGGGCGTCGTCTACGCCATCGCGCACATTCGCGGCGGCGGCGACCTCGGTAAAGAGTGGCACGACGAAGGCAAGATGATGAAGAAGAAGAACACCTTCACAGACTTCATCGCCGCCGCCGAACATTTGATCAAAGAGAAGTACACGGCGAATGACAAACTCGTCATCACGGGCGGCAGCGCGGGCGGGCTGTTGATGGGCGCGGTCGCCAACATGCGTCCCGATTTGTTCAAGGCCATCGTCACCTACGTGCCTTTCGTGGATGTCATCAACACGATGATGGACACGTCGCTCCCGTTGACGGTGCAGGAATATCTCGAATGGGGCAATCCGAACGATAAAGAGGCTTACGCCTACATGAAGTCGTACAGCCCTTACGACAACATCGAGGCCAAAGCGTATCCGACGATGCTCGTCAAGACTTCGCTCAACGACAGTCAGGTGATGTACTGGGAACCGGCGAAGTACGTCGCCAAGCTGCGCACGATGAAGACCGACAAGAATCCGCTCCTGTTGAAGATCAACATGGGCGCGGGACACGGCGGTTCGTCAGGCCGCTACGACGCCCTGCGTGAGACGGCCTTCGACTACGCCTTCATCTTGCAGCAGTTCGGCATCAACAATTAAAACCGTAAATTAAAGCCGTAAATCGTGAATCGTCAATCGTGAATAGAAAGAAGATTGTTCTTCTCTATTCACGATTGACGATTGACGATTTACGGCTTTTTAGGCTTCGCGGAGGTGGAGCGCGTCCCTGCGCCTGTCGGCTTGCGGGAGCGTCCGCAGGTGCGCCACGTAGCGTTCGCGGTCGTCGTCGCTCATCTCTTCGATGCGCACGCCGACGAGGTGGCCTTCGCCCGCGCTCTCTCCGTCCAGTTGCTCGAAGCGCGCGGGCGTGGCGATCAAATTGACAACGCCCGACGGGAGTTCGAGCTTGATCGACAGTTTATTTTCTTTGAGCGTGATGTAGTCGCTGCCGATGCGGATTGAGGGCACGACCAGATTGAGGTCATGCTCGCCGAGGTCGCGCGTGCGCCCGGCCAGAGAAGCCGGGGGCTTCGCGCCCGCCGCGCCGAAGTCGCCGCCCTTCGGCGCGGCGACGGAGACGTTGAACGGGATGCGTGCGGCGAAACGCGCGTTGCGCCGACGCGCGCTGCGCCGCTCGGTGACATAGTCACGCAACAACGTCGAGGCTTTGTTTCTTAATCCTTCCATGGTCGCGAAGTCTCCTTATGCAACGGGTGTCGGGTAACTGGTTCGCGCGCTTCAGGTCGTAAACCCCGGCGCGGCTCAAGGGGACATAGGCTGGGGAAGATCGACAGCTTGTGCCGACATCATAGCATCGCCCACAGAGATTACGGCAACTATCCCGGCGTCGGGTAGTGTCATAAACTGATTAATACTGGAACTAGAACCCTACTCCGCGCGGGCGGCGGCGACGCGTCGCAAACCCGTTGCGGTTGCGCGCAGTGCGCCGTCGCTCTGTGTGCGGGTCGCCGCGCTCCGGCGTCAGCCGCGCGTTTGTCGCGGGTTCGCCGTTCGCGTTAAAACTCCCCTTTGCGCGGCGAGCACTGATAATGATATTTTTCGTTTGCCATTCAGCCGTCTCTAAATCTGTTGTTTACCGAAAGATTTTTCACGTTGCCCCGGAATCGTCCCGGCACAAACCTGCGCTCTGGCCGCTCCGGTCTCGGCGCGCGTTCCTGCAACTAACTTCCGCTCGCTGCGTACTACAACGACATCGCCCGTTCACTCAGGAGAAATCACTTACATGCGTCCACAAGTAACGAACATAAACTTACCCTCTCTCGCCCTGCGCTGCTGCCTGCTCGCGCTGCTCATCTCCGCGTTGGGCGGCGCGTCGCTCGCGCAGGAGGAGAAGCAGACGGAGAAAGAATCAATCGAGCGCGCACGGCAGGACGAGGCCAAGAAGGCCGAGACGGAGAAGCCGAAACAGGACGAGGCGAAGAAAGCCGAAGAGGCGAAGAAGCCCGCCGACCCGATGTCCGCGCCGACCTTCGCGGGGCTGCGCATGCGACTCATCGGCCCGGCCTTTACGTCGGGGCGCGTCGTCGGCATCGCCGTCGATCCGAAGGACAAGGGGCGTTATTACGTCGCCGCAGCTTCCGGCGGCGTCTGGAAGACCGTCAACGCGGGCACGACTTGGACGCCCGTTTTCGACAGCGAAGGCTCTTACTCAATCGGCGTCATCACGCTCGACCCGAAGAACCCGCTCACCGTCTGGGTCGGCACGGGCGAGAACAACAGCCAGCGCAGCGTCTCTTACGGCAACGGCGTCTATCGTTCGGACGACGGAGGCAAGAGTTGGAAAAACGTCGGCCTCAAAACTTCCGAACACATCGGGCGCATCTGTATCGACCCGCGCGACTCCAACACGGTCTACGTCGCCGCGCAGGGGCCGCTCTGGGGCGCGGGCGGCGAACGTGGTCTCTACAAGACGACCGACAACGGCAAGACTTGGAATCAGATTTTGAAGATCAGCGAGAACACGGGCGTCACCGATGTCGTCATCGATCCGAACAACCCCGACACGCTCTACGCCGCCGCCTATCAACGCCGCCGCCACGTCTTCACGATGATCAACGGCGGCCCTGAAAGCGCGATCTACAAATCCACGGACGCGGGCGCGACGTGGAGCAAACTGACGCGCGGCCTGCCCACTTCCGATATGGGGCGCATCGGCCTCGCCATCTCGCCCGTCGATACGAACGTCCTTTACGCGACCGTGGAGGCGGCCGACAAAAAGGGCGGCATCTTCCGCTCGACCGACCGGGGCGGCAACTGGGAACGCCGGAACGAGTTCGACACCACCGCGATGTACTACGCGCAAATCTACGCCGACCCGAAAGAGCTTGATCGCATCTACGTGATGAACGTCTTCAACATGGTCTCGAACGACGGCGGCAAGACTTTGCAGCGGCTCGGCGAACGCTCGAAGCACGTGGACAACCACGTCCTCTGGATCGACCCCGACAACACTAACCATTATCTCAACGGCAACGATGGCGGCCTCTACGAATCTTACGACCGTGGTGCGACGTGGGACTTCGTCGAGAATCTGCCGCTCACGCAGTTTTACGACGTGACGACCGACAACGCCACGCCCTTCTATAACGTCTACGGCGGCACGCAGGACAACTTCAGCGTCGGCGGCCCGTCGCGCACGCGCAGCGCGTCCGGCATCACGAACGCCGATTGGTTCGTCACGCAGGGCGGCGACGGCTTCCGCTCGCAGGTTGACCCGACCGACCCGAACATCATCTACGCCGAATACCAGCACGGCGGCCTCGCGCGCTTCGACAAGCGCACGGGCGAGCGCATCGGCATCCAACCGGCCACGGGGCGCGGCGAAGACCCCTTGCGTCTCAACTGGGACGTGCCCTTCATCATCAGCCCGCACCTGCACACGCGCCTCTACTTCGCCGCCAACCGTCTCTATCGCTCGGACGACCGCGGCGACAGTTGGACAATCGTGAGCGGCGAACTCTCGCGCGCGCTCGACCGCGACAAGTTGCCGGTGATGGGTCGGGTCTGGGGCGTGGATGCGGTCGCGCGTCACGCTTCCACGGCGTTTTACGGGAACGCTTCCGCGCTCGCCGAGTCGCAGAAAAAGGAAGGCTTGATCTACGTCGGCAGCGACGACGGCCTTGTGCAGGTGACCGAAGACGGCGGGCGCAACTGGCGCAAGATCGACAAGTTTCCCGGCGTGCCCGACATGGCCTACGTCTCGCGCATTGTTACCTCCAACCACGACGCGAACACCGTCTACGCCTCTTTCGACAATCACTGGAACGCCGACTTCGCGCCGTATCTTTTGAAATCGACCGACGCCGGGCGCACGTGGGTTTCGCTCAAAGGCGACCTGCCCGCGAACGGCCCCGTGCTCGCCGTCGCGGAGGATCACGTCAACCCGAATTTGCTGTTCGCGGGCACGGAGTTCGGCGTCTTCTTCTCGCCGAACGGCGGCGCAAAGTGGATTCAACTCAAAGGCAACTTCCCCGTGATTGCCGTGCGCGACCTAGCCATCCAACGACGCGAAAACGATCTCGTCATCGGCACGTTCGGGCGCGGCATCTACGTGTTGGACAACTACGCGCCGCTACGTCTGGTTTCGGCCGAGACGCTCAGGAGCGAGAGCTTTTTGTTCCCCGTCAAAGACGCGCTCATGTACATCCAGTCGCAGCCGCTCGGCGCGCGCGGCAAGGCGTTTCAGGGCGAGTCTTTTTACACGGCGGAGAACCCGGCCTACGGCGCAACCTTCACCTACTATCTGAAAGAGACGATCAAGACGCGCAAAGTGCGCCGGCAGGAATCGGAGAAGGAAGCCGAAAAGCGCAACGCCGTCGTCGGTCTTCCGACCACTGAAGATTTGCGCGCCGAGGAAGAAGAAGAACCGCCCGTGATCATCTTGACCGTGGCGGACGAGACGGGGCGCGTCGTGCGTCGCCTGACGGGGCCGGTCGCGGCAGGGATGCAGCGCGTCACTTGGGACTTGCGTTCGCCCTCGCCGACGCTTGCCGCGCCGCCCGCGCCCGACGCCGAAGTTGACCCGTTTTTTGAAGCCCCTGCTGGGCCGCTCGTGATGCCCGGCGCGTATAAAGTTTCGATGGCGAAGCGCGTGGGCGGAGTGCTCACGCCGCTCGGCGCGCCGCAAACGTTCAACGTCGTGGTCGAAGGTCAGTCGGGCATGTCGGCAGGCGACCGCACCGCGCTCGTCGAGTTTCAACAGAAGGTCGCGCGCCTCCAACGCGCCGTGGCGGGCGCACTTGAAACGACCAACTCGCTCAAGCCGCGCCTCGTCTCCATCCGCCGCGCCCTGCTCGATACGCCGTCGGCGGGCGACAAGTTGTTGGACGACGCGGCGGCCATTGACCGGCGCGTCAACGACATCCTGCGCGCACTTCGCGGCGACACGACCGCGCGCGCGCGCAACCAGAACACGCCGCCTTCGATCAGCGACCGCGTCAACCAGATCGTCGGCGAGCAGCGCATGGCTATCGCCCGCCCGACGGGCACGCACGCCGCGCAGTATGCGGCGGCCGCGCAAGAGTTTGAGACCACGCTCGCGAATTTGCGCGCCCTCATCGAAGGCGACCTCGCCCGTCTGGAAAAGGCGATGGAAGCCGCGGGCGCGCCGCACACGCCGGGACGCATCCCGGAATGGAAAGAGAACGAGGAATAAGGATATGAGGGCGAAGGGATGAACGGTGAATAAGAACCAATGCGCTTGAGTTCTTCTTCTGGTTCATCCCTTCGCCCTTATCCTTCATCCGTTCGAAGGAGAGTTTTATGTTGAAAAGAAAATTTGCCGCTCTGCTGTTGTTGTGCGCCGTCGCCTCCGTGCCGCTCGCGCCGCTCGTCCACGCGCAGACGACGCCGTTTCTGTCGGACGGCGAGATTCGCATGCTCTCGAATGAAATCTCCGGCGACCGCGCCTTCGAGCACATCCGCTGGCTCACGCACTGGCATCGAGATTCGGGCATGGAAGGTTACTTCAAAGCCGCCGAGTACGTCGTCAAGGCCGCGAAAGAGGTCGGCCTCGAAGACGTGCGTTTCGTCGAGCAGACTTTGCCCGGCGTCAACTACACGGCGCGCGTGGGCGAACTCTGGATGACCGAACCCGTCGAACTCAAACTCGCAGACATCGGCGAGCACGCCGTCTATCTCGCTGACGGCAGCCACGACGCCGACGTGACGGCCGAACTCATCTACATCGGCGACGCCTCGGTCGAGAGCCTCAAGAATTTGGACGTGAAAGGGAAGATCGTTTTGACGAGCGCGCAGCCGGGCGCGGCCGTGCAGAACGCCGTCTATGCGAAGGGTGCGGTCGGCGTCGTCACCTACACGACGACCGAAAATAAAAACCCGCTCGACTTCCCGGATCAGATCGCTTGGACGCGCATCAATGCGACCCCGCCTGCGGGCAAACAAGGCACGTTTGCTTTCGCCCTCCCGCCGCGCAAAGGCGACACGCTGCGTCGCATACTTGCCACCACCAACATGCAGGACTTCTTCGGCACGGGCAAAAGCACGAAGGGCGGGCGCGTCGTCCTGCGTGCGAAAGTTGACACCGACATCAGCCCCGCGCCCGGCCGCACCGGCTTTGTCGAAGGTTGGATTCGCGGCAGTTCCATCCACGACCAGCAGATCATCCTCACCGCGCACCTGCAAGAGGAACAAGGCTCGGCCAACGACGACGGCAGCGGCTGCGCCAACCTGCTCGAACTCGCACGCACTTACAACAAACTGATTGCCGAGGGCAAAATGCCGCGCCCCTTGCGCGACATACGTTTCTGGTGGACGGACGAAATCTATTCCGAGTATCGCTACTTTCAGGACAACCCCGACGAGCCGAAAAAGTTTCTCGCCAACGTTCATCAGGACATGACCGGCGCGAATCAGGCGTTGGGCAGCCGCGTCCAGCATCTTATCTTCGCGCCCCACTCGCGCACCTCTTACCTCGACGCGGTTTTCGAGTCGGTCGGGCAATACGTCATCAACACTAACAACGGCTTTCTCGCCGCCAGCCGACAGGGCGGGCTGCCGCGCCCGCACACGCGTCCGCTCTACTCGACGCGCGGCTCGCGCCAAGGCTACAACGCGCGCTTCGTCCCTTGGTTCGGCTCGTCCGACCACATGACGTTCCTCGACGGCCCCATCAACACGCCCGCCGTCGCGCTCATCAATTGGGACGACGACTACATCCACTCGTCCGACGACGACCTCTTCCAGATCGATCAAACCCAACTGCGCCGCAACAACTTCATCATCGGCTCAATCGCCTACTTTCTCTCGCGCGCCACCGAGCGCGACGTGCCCACGCTCGCCGCCGAAACCTACGCGCAGGGCACGAAGCGTCTCGCAAATGATCTGCGCGTCGCCATGAACCTGCTCAAGGAAGGCAACGCCGCTGCCGCCGCGTCGGGCGACAACTGGAAGGAAGCCAACTATCTCGTCGAGCAGGGCGTCCTGCGCGAACAACGCGCCCTCGATACCATCCGCGTCTTCGCCTCGCCGGGCAGTAAGGCCGCCGCATCGCTGGGCGAACTCGGCGCGAACATGAAACGCAACGGCGCGCAATTGACCGCCGACCTCGAAACTTACTACACGCAACTGCGCGGCGCGCGCCCCGCCCCCGTCAAGCTGAGCGAAGCGGAAACTGCGGCCGCGAAGAAGATTCCGCAGAACACCGCGATCAAAGACTACTTCGGAAATCGCGACAACGTGCGCGTCCGCACAGGTCTTCACGGACTCATGCGCGACGAAGTTTTCAACTTCGTTGACGGTCGGCGCAGCTATTACGACATCTACAAGGCCGTCTACGCCGAAGCCGCCGCGGCCGGCTCTTGGTACTACGGCACGGTCACGCTACAGGATGTCACCAGTCTATTGGACGCCGCAGTTCAGGCGCGGGCGTTGACCTTTAAATAGCGACGACTTTGGCCGTGAGTTTTTAACGGCGAGAGTTGCTCCCGTGTCCGGGGCAAATTAAAAGGCCGCATGGCGATTATCGTCACGCGGCCTTTTGTTTATGTTTCGGGTGCTGAGGGGATTATGAACCGGGAAGGGGCTAACCTTTGCGCAGTTCGGTGAGCACCTGCTTGGCGACGGATTTGAGCGTGTCGAAGACGCCGATGCCTTTGTAGGCGACGGCTTCGTGGACGGCTTCGTCTTTGCGGCGCAGTTCGCTTACGAGTTCGTCGGGGGGAATGACGTTGGGCAGGTCGCGTTTGTTGAGTTGGAGGACGTAGGGCAGTTTTAACAGGTCGTAGCCGTTGGCTTTGAGATTTTCTTCGAGGTTGTAGAGCGCTTCGATGTTGGCATCCATGCGCTCTTCCTGACTGTCTGCGACGAAGACCACGCCGTCGACGCCTTTGAGGATGAGTTTGCGCGAGGCGTCGTAGAAGACTTGTCCGGGGACTGTGTAGAGGTGAAAACGGGTCTTGAAGCCGCGCACCGTGCCTAGTTCGAGCGGCATGAAGTCGAAGAAGAGCGTGCGGTCGGTTTCGGTCGCGAGGCTGATCAACTTGCCTTTCGAGGCGGGCGCGGTCGAGTCGTAGATGTATTGCAGGTTGGTCGTCTTGCCGCACAAGCCCGGCCCGTAGTAGACGATCTTGCAATTGATTTCGCGTGATGCGTAGTTGATAAACGTCATAGCTTTTAAGTGACAGGTGACGGGTGACGGGTGACAGGAAAGAACAAGGGTTTCATCTTGTCACCCGTCACCCGTCACCTGTCACTAATTGAACAAGCTGTCAATATCATCGTCCGTGATGCCGGCGAAAAGTGAGTCGTCCTGCTCCCGCTTCGCCAACGAATCGCGTTCG
The DNA here is from genome assembly GCA_035940695.1 of Pyrinomonadaceae bacterium. GTDB lineage: Bacteria > Acidobacteriota > Blastocatellia > Pyrinomonadales > Pyrinomonadaceae > JAIVJZ01. Next base: position 191,527 of record DASZEQ010000001.1, read on the forward strand.
ACGTCCTCAAAAATTGCGGCCAGTTCGCGCGCCGCCTGCTTGACGCGGAGTTTGACCAGACCGAGACTGGAACGGTCGTCGAAGACGACGACGAGCAGCGTCCGACCGATGATGCAGATGTGGATGCTTTCGCGTTCGCCTTCGTGCGAAAGCGTGGGAAACTCTTTTTCTCCAATGAGTTGCGCCATGCCGCCGGTTGCCGCGACGTTTCCTGCGGCGAGCGATGCGAGGCTCGTCGTGTCAATATTGCTCACGTCTCCCTGCACGGCTATCGGCTGGCCGTTTTTGTCCACGAGGAAGACCACGCGGGAGAGAGATTCAGCACGCAGTTTGTGTAAAACAGACACAATCCGCTCGTACTGTTGCTCACGCATGATCATAGGAGTGTCTGTCATTAGTACAGGCGCTTTCTCTATTGGGGCGTTGCTAAGGTGGGATGGTCAGAGGCCGCTATCGAGAGTCGCGTTTAAAACTCAAGCCTAACATTATAAAGGAGTTCGAGTGTCGGCCGGGTAACGTTTGCCCCATCCCTCAAGGGTCGCACGAGGGGCGCAACTCCTTTTGGACTCTAACATAACGCCTTCGACAACATCAACTGTTTTTCTTTGTTGGTCGTTCCCGCCGTTCCTTCGCCAAAGCCCCCGGATACCCGCAACTTACACTACCACGTTGATTTATGCGATAGGCTGTGTTAAACTGCGGGCGTTTCTGGCTTCGAAACGGGAGTCATTTTGATAATGGAGCTTCGCATGAGCGAATCTGTCAGCAAGAGCACGAAAAGACCATCCTCCCGCCCGGTCGCAAGCAGAGGCTCTAATGCTTCGCCGGCAAAAAGTCCCAAGTTGGCCGCCAAGACGGGGACGCGACCGAAGCCGCTCGCCAAACGCTCCGGTGCGGAGAAAGCCCCTGTTCGCAAAGCCACGAACAACAGGACGGCGGCTACCGCAACCTCAAAATCCGCGAAAAAGAGTTCCCGCACAGCTTCCACGTCGAAGAGTAAACCGGCGGCGCGTCCCAAAGCCGTGAGTTCAAAGCCGCGCCCGGCCGCCAAGAGTAAAACTGTAACCAAAACTTCGGCGACTTCGGCTAAGACTCCAGCCAAAACTCCGTCGCGTCCGGCGTTAAAGGATGCGGGCGCAAAGCAGTCCAAGCGCAACGCCCCCGCGCCACAGGCCACCACGACCGCGAAGAAGCAACCGCCTCGCACGACGACGGGTAAACCGGCTGCCCGCCCGCCCGCACCGCCGCCGCGCCAGCCGACGCTGGACGAGGCCGCCGCGTTGCGCGCCTTCGAGCGCGCGCATAAGGAGTTTGTGCGTGGTCGCTTTTCCGAGGCGCGTCTGTTGTTTCGCGCGCTCATCGAGCAGCACGCGGGGGTGGCCGAAGTCACGGCGCGCTCGCGCACCTATCTCGCCATCGCCGAGGCGCGGATGCGTTCGGAGAGCGCGATGCCGCGCAACGCCGAGGAGTTATATGACCGAGGCGTCATCGAACTCAATCGGGGCGATTTTGTCGCGGCGCAGGAGATGTTCGAACGCGCGCTCAAACGCGACGCCGCCGCCGCACACATTCACTATGGCTTGGCGGCCACGCGCGCGCGTCTCGGCGCACTCGATTCCGCCCTGCAATCTCTCGGACGCGCCCTTGAACTACAACCCAATTTGCGTGTCCGCGCGCAGCACGATCCAGACCTTGTGCCCCTGCGCAACGAGCCGGAATACGAGCGGCTCATCTTCGCGTCCCGCCCCTAGACGCCATCGCCGGCATCCGTCTCCTCCGCTTGCCCATACGTTCCATTTCCAACGCGCCGCTTTGAAAGCCTCCGGCTTTTGAGTATGATTTCAAAGCGGGCGGTCAATTTGCCGTCGCACGCAGCAGGGAGGGTGAGAGTTTGCATGTGTCCGGGATAGAGCGCGGTCTGAAACTGGTTGCCATCGGCGGCGGCACGGGTCTCTCAACCGTGCTGGCCGGTTTGAAGCGACTGGTAGACAAGCGCGACGACGGCGGGCAATGGCTCGCTGCGCTCGCGGCCATCGTCACCGTCTCGGACGACGGGGGCAGCAGCGGGCGTCTGCGCGACGAACTGCAAATCCTCCCGCCCGGCGACATACGCAACTGCATGGTCGCGCTCTCGGAAGACTCGACTCTCATGGGTCGTCTCTTCAGCTATCGTTTTCGCGGCGAGGGACATCTCGGCGGTCACAGCTTCGGCAATCTCTTTCTCGCCGCGCTCACAGACGTGACCGGCGACTTCACGGAGGCCGTCCGCTTCTCATCCGAGGTGCTTGCCAGCAAAGGGCGCATCTACCCGGCCACTCTGAACGACGTGCGCCTCGTCGCCGAACTCGAAGACGGCAGGGAAGTCTTCGGCGAAACCAACATCACCGCCTCGCACGGCACGATTCGCCGCCTGCGTCTCGAACCGGAGCAGTGTCTCCCGCTGCCCGAAGCGCTCTCCGCCCTGCGCGCCGCCGACATCATCACGGTCGGGCCGGGGTCGCTCTATACCAGCATCCTGCCGAACCTGCTCGTCTCGCGCGTGGCCGAAACCATCGGCGAGTCCGATGCCGTCAAAATTTTCATCTGCAACTTAATGACGCAGCCGGGTGAGACCGACGGCTACACCGCGCGCCAGCACTTGCAGACCGTGAAGCGTTACGCGCCCGCCATCAACTTCGATTACGTCATCGTCAACAATCGCCACATCAGCGACGAACAGGCCGCGCGTTACCGCGCCGAGGGCGCGCACCAGATCGGTTTGACCGACCACCTTTTCGAAGAAGAGTTCAGCCACGAGGCCGAGATCGTCCGCGCCGACCTGCTCGACGAAGGCGAGAAGGTGCGCCACAGCCCCGAAAAGCTGGCGCGCGTCATCGTCGCCTGCTACGAACAGTCTTCGGTCGTGCCCCGTCCCTTCCACAGTCTCGCCTGAACGCTTGAGAACATAATGGACAAACAGCAGCCCCCGCCCAACCCTCCGGGAACGCCAACGCCGCCCGCGACACCCACGCCCGCGACCGCGCCGCTCGACGTGCTCATCCTCGCCGCCGGACTCGGCACGCGGATGCACTCGCGCACGGCCAAGGTCTTGCATCAACTCGGAGGCCGCCCGCTGATCGCGCACGTCTGCCACACGGCCGCCTCGCTCGTCAAAGAAGGTCGCCCCGTCCACATCGTCGTCGGGCATCAGGCGGAAGAGGTGAAGGCCGCCGTCAACGAAGAACTCGGCGAGGGCGGCGCGATCTTCATCACGCAGACCGAACAACGCGGCACGGGCGACGCAGTGATGGCCGCGCAGTCCGCGCTCGCCGATGCCAATTCCACGCTCCTCGTGCTCTCCGGCGACGTGCCGCTGATGCATCACGAGACGCTCGGCGCGCTCGTCCACCAGCACCGCACGCATCGCGGGCGCGGCGCGGCCTGCTCCGTGCTCACCGTCAAACTAGAAGACCCGACGGGCTACGGGCGCATCGTGCGCGACGCGGACGGCCGCTTCGAGCGCATCGTCGAACAGAAAGACGCCACGCCCGAAGAGCGGCAGATCAAAGAGATCAATTCCGGCATTTATTGTTTCGAGACGCGCGTTCTCTTCGGCGCGCTCGCGCGCGTGCAGCCCGCCAACGCGCAGGGCGAATACTATCTGACGGACGTGCCCGGCATACTTCGCGCCGACGGCGAAGACGTGAGCATCTTCACGCACACGGACGCGCGCGAAGTTTCCGGCATCAACACGCGCGTCGAACTCGCAGAGTTTGAACGCCTCCTGCGCCTGCGCACGCTGCGCCGCCTCATGCTCGACAGCGGCGTCACCATCATCGACCCGGCGCACACCTACATTTCGATGGAAGCGCAGATCGGCCACGACACCATCATCTACCCCGGCGTCCACATCGAAGGACGCACGCAGATCGGCGAGGGCTGTGAGATACGTTCCGGCACGCGCATCTCAAATTCGCGCGTGGGCAGCGGCGTGCAGATCAAAGACCATTCGGTCATCGTCGATTCCGACATCGCCGACAACTGCTCGGTCGGCCCTTTCGCGCACCTGCGCATGAACGCCCAACTCGAAGAACAATCGGCCGTCGGCAACTTCGTCGAGATGAAGAAGTCGCGGCTCGGCCGCAAGTCGAAGGCGATGCACCTGACCTATCTCGGCGACGCGGAGGTCGGGGCGCGCACGAACATCGGCGCGGGCACGGTGACTTGCAACTACGACGGCGTGAACAAAAATCCGACCGTCATCGAACAGGATGTCAAGATCGGTTCGGACACAATGCTCGTCGCGCCGGTCACGGTCGGCGCGCGCAGCGTCACGGCCGCGGGGTCGGTCGTGACGCGCAACGTGCCGCCCGACACGCTCGTCGCGGGCGTTCCCGCCGCATTCAAAAAAGACCTCCGCCCCGCCGTAGTGCTGCCCGCCGGGGGCGCACCCGAACCGGCGGAGGAAGAAGAAACAACAAAGGCAGTGACAGGCGATTCGTCAATCGTCAATCGTCAATCGTAAATAGAGAAAACCTGTCTTCTTCTATTGACGATTAACGATTCACGATTTACGGCTCTTGAAAGGAAAGCAACGCATGTGTGGCATCGTCGGATACGTGGGTAACAAACAGGTCGTGCCGGTCATCATTGACGGCTTACGCAAACTCGAATATCGCGGTTACGACTCGGCCGGGATCGCCGTCGTAGACGAAGCGCACACGCTCGACATTCGCCGCGCCGAGGGAAAACTGCGTAACCTCGAAGAAGCGATTCGCCTCAAACCCCTCGACGGCACTTACGGCATCGGCCACACGCGCTGGGCGACGCACGGCCGCCCGACGGAAGAGAACGCGCACCCGCATCGCGATTGCACGGGGCGCGTCGTCGTCGTTCATAACGGCATCATCGAAAATTATCTCCACCTCAAAGAACGCCTGCGCAAAACGGATCATAACTTCGTCACCGAGACCGACACGGAAGTCATCGCCCACTTGATCGAAGAATACCTGCGCGAGGAAGAGCGGTTGGAACTGGCCGTGCAGCGCGCCGTGCGCGACTTGCGCGGCATCTTCGCGCTCTCGATCATCTCGGTTGACGAGCCTGACCTGATCATCGCCGTCAGGCAAGGCCCGCCCGTCGTCATCGGACTCGGCGACGGCGAGTTTTTCGTCGCCTCGGACATCCCGCCCATCCTGCAACACACGCGCGACGTGTTCTATCTCGGCGAGCGCGAGATCGCCGTGCTTACTCGCGACGCCGTGCGCGTCACGGATTTCGAGGGCGATTTGCGCGAGCCGCAGCAGCAGCGCATCACTTGGGATCCGATCATGGCGGAGAAGGGCGGCTTCAAGCATTTCATGCTCAAGGAGATTTACGAGCAGCCGCGCGCCGTGCGCGACACGGTGCAGGGGCGCATCTCCTTGGACACGGGGCGCGTCTATCTCGACGAGATGAACATCACCGAGGCCGAATTCAAAAGTTTCGACCGCGTGATGATCGTCGCCTGCGGCACTTCTTGGCACGCGGGACTGGCGGGCAAGTACATGCTCGAACAGTTCGCGCGCGTGCCCGTCGAAGTTGACTACGCCTCGGAATTTCGCTATCGCGACCCGGTCATCAACGAGCGGACGCTTCTCGTCGTCATCTCGCAGTCGGGCGAGACGGCCGACACCATCGCCGCGCTGCGCGAGGCCAAAGAGCGCGGCGCGAAGATTCTCTCGATCTGTAACGTGCAGGGTTCGATGATCACGCGCGAATCCGACGGCACGATCCTGACGCACGCCGGGCCGGAGATCGGCGTCGCCTCCACGAAAGCCTTCACGGCGCAGATGATCGCGCTCTACCTCTTCGGACTCCACCTCGGACAACTGCGCGGCGCGCTCTCCCGCGAAGAGGCCAAACACCACGCGCAGGAGTTGGCCGAACTTCCCGTCAAGATCGAGCACCTTTTGAGCGAGTCGGATTCGCTCGAAGAACTCGCGCGCGAATTTCACCGCTCGACCGATTTTCTCTACCTCGGGCGCGGCATCAATTTCCCCGTCGCGCTCGAAGGCGCGCTCAAGCTCAAAGAGATTTCCTACATCCACGCCGAAGGGTATCCGGCGGGCGAGATGAAGCACGGGCCGAACGCGCTCATCGACGAACGCCTCCCCGTCGTCGTCATCAACACGCGCGAGGAGGGCAACCGCCCCTCCGAACTGCGCTATGAGAAGACCCACTCCAACATCGTCGAAGTCAAAGCGCGCGAGGGACTCGTGCTCTCGGTTTTGACCGAGGGCGATGAGATGTCTGCGGCCGTCTCCGATCACGTCATCGAGATTCCCGCGTCGAGCGATCTGCTCTCGCCCATCCTCGCCGTCATCCCCCTGCAACTGCTCGCCTACCACATCGCCGTCCGTCGCGGCTGCGACGTGGATCAGCCGCGCAATCTGGCGAAGTCCGTCACGGTCGAGTAAGATGCCGCGGCAGGAGGATTCACAACCATGACCGGCGAAGAGTTGGAGCGGGCTATCGAGTTTCTACTCAAGAATCAAGCGAACTTCGACGCGCGCATGGATCGGCTCGAAGCGGCACAGGCCGAAACGCGACAGCAAATCGGTGAATTGACTGTCTCGCAGCAGGGAACACAGCGGCAACTCGACCACTTGACTAACGTCGTGGCGAGCATCGCCGAAACTACGCGGCGCAACTCGGAAGACATCGACGCTTTGGTCAAACTCGTCGGCGGGTTGGTCGAAGGCCGCAACGGGAAGTCCGGCAGTTAAGCCCTCGTCTGCTCGTCCCGCTCTGAACCGGGTTTGTGCGCTCGTGCGCTTGTCTCCTTAACTTCCTCCGCGCGGATTTTCTTCGCGCCGAAAACCTCTCACAGCGAAATCGCACAGGCCACGCAAGGGGGCGCAGGCGGAGCAAACTCCGGCTGCGCCCCTTGCGTGGCCTGCGCGTCCGTCAGACTCCCTCCGGGCGGTCATGGCCTTTGACTTGCATTGAAGGCGTGGCACGAGTTTATTTTCCGTCGAGCATCGAGTTCGTTCCCCGCAAAATCGGGTATCCCCTGCCGGGGGGCGTCACGCGGCGTAGTGAAAACCTACACCGTCGCGGGACGTTTTTGGATAAGAGCGAGACAGAGTTTCCGAGAAGCCGTGGAGGGATAGGCCAGTGAATAAGATCAGATTGACAGTCGTATCGAGTCTGTCGTTCGCGCTCCTGTGCGTCAACTTGCCGGTGTCGGCGCAAGAAGGCAGGCGTCCGTCAACGCGTCCCGCGCCGCGCCAGACCACGAAGGCGCGTACCACGACGACGGCGCGCAAAACGCCGGTGCAGGCGAGGGTGACAACGGCGGCGGCAGACACGCGCCTGACCGGACTCTATCGCCTCGACCTCACACGCAGCGACGACCCGCGCGCGGCGGCCGAGCGGGCGATCATCTTTCTCCCGCCCGAAGAAAAGGAGCTTGTCGCGGAGAGTTTGACCGCGCGCCTCACTTCGCCCGACCAGATCGCCATCGAACGGCGCGGGCAGAACATCAGCATCGGCTCGACCCGCGCGCAGCGCGTCACCTTCGAGGCCGACGGGCGCACGCGCACCGAGCAGGCCAGCGACGGCCACACGGTCACGACTCGCGCCGCGCTCTACGGCGACCAGTTGATGATCAGTTCCAACGGCAGCCGCGACCCCGACGACGAGTTCTCCGTCAACTTCGATTCACTCAACAACGGCACACGCCTGCGGGTCACGCGCCGCATACGCGACGCGCGCGTCGCGCAGCCCGTCGTCGTGCAAAGCACCTACGACAAGATTTCTCCGGTCGCGCGCTTCAACATCTACGGCGAGCCTGAGGCGGCGCGCACAACCGCGACCGCGCGCCGGAGAGACGCGCCGCGCCAGACGGCGGGCGATACGAGGACGAGGCCGGTCGAGCAGGCGAGACAGCAGCAGCCGCAGCAACAGACGCGTCCCGCCCCGCCCGTCATCCGGGAACGCGTGCCGCGCCCGACCGCGCCCGTGGACGATGGTTTCGTGATCGGTGATAACACACAATTCATCGCCACGCTCGACAATCCTCTGAGCACGTCGAACGCGCGCGAGGGCGACCGCTTCACGCTGACCGTGCGCGAACCGTCGGTCTTCGCGGGCGCGATCATCGAAGGCACAGTCTCGCGCGTTGATCGCGGCGGGCGTATTTCCGGCCGCTCCGAGTTGATGTTTAATTTCGAGCGCATCCGTCTGCGCGACGGGCGCACGGCCGCGTTCGCCGCCGAGATCGAGGACGTGCGCGCCGTGGGCGGCGAAGACGTGCGCATCGACAACGAGGGCGAAGGCTCCGTACAGGAAAGCGATAGCCAGACCAATCGCACGACCGAGCGCGCGGCCATCGGCGCGGCCGTCGGCGCGATCATCGGTGCGATCTCGGGCGGCGGCAAGGGCGCGGCCATCGGCGCGGCCATCGGCGCGGGCGCGGGCGCAGGCTCTGTCTACGCGCAGGGGCGCGACCATCTCGAACTCGGCGCGGGCACGGAATTCATCCTGCGCGCAGACGGTTCACTCTAGACCGCGCGCCGCCGACACGCCAACGCCACGCCGACACGCCAACTTGTGCCCCGGAGAGTCGTCTGCAAATGCGATTTTCCGGGGCGCGGTTTTTTGTGTACAATGACAACACGGGAAGCGGAGCGACATGAGTTGAAGCGTTTGCCCGTCGCCCGTACAACTTTTCAGCCCTCCGTGGCATCTGTTGTTGCGCGTGTATCCATTTCGTTTGTGTGAGTTCGCTTCAACCAGTCTCACGTAAACAAGCAATCCCAAACATTCACAAAGGGCGACGATCTAAGCATCGCCCTTTGTTTAAGTAGCACTTCCGCCCCCACTTTTGCGGATACCTGTGCCTGCGCCCTCACCGGCCTCGCACGCCCTATCCGCGAACGCACTGCACCTTTACCCAAGAAGGAGAATATCTATGCGCCTTGTCAATAACGCTCGCCGTCGGCGTGGATGGAAAAGCATCCTGCTGACGACGAGTTTTCTGTTCCTCTCTAGCGCCTGCGCCTCTCTGACGTTCGCGCAGAACGCCCCCGCCTCCACCCCCGACTCCGCGGCCAATCAGGAAGTGACCGTGACCGACATACTCAAACTGAAAGGCCGCGTGCTCGGCGAAGGCACGAACACCAAAGCGGTCGGCCAGCATAAAGTGGCAAGCTATCGCGTCGAAGAAGTGACGCTGCCGCGTGTGCAGGACGTGCAGATCAAGGGCGAGACGCGTTCAGTCGGCAAGGCTTTCCGCCTGACGATCAAGGGCGGCCCGTTTCCCGTCCGCGCCATGCCGCCCGTCATCTGGCTGGACGAGACGGCCATCGGCTACGGCATCGAGAGCGAAGACCTCGACGAGATCACCGTCATCACCTACGACGAATCCGCGCTCACTGAAGGCGCGACGATCTACCTCTCCTACGGCGACAAGCAGAACAAAGAAGATCGCACCCCGTTGCCGGAGAAACTGAAACTCAACGGTGCGAAAGGAGACAATCGGTAATGAAGACCTCGCGAATCAATCACCTCATCGCCTTCCTCATGCTGCTCGCTATTACGGCGGGCGCGCAAGTCGCTTCCGCGCAGACCCCCGACCCCGGCACGACCGGCCCTAACGCCGTGACGCGCGAAGAGTACAACTACGGCGACTCGGTTTTTCAACCCGTCGGCTTCCCGATTGCGGTCGAGGTGCGCGCCTCCATCCACTACCCGACGACTCTCGGCAACGGCCCTTATCCGGTCATCGTCTTCATGCACGGACGCCACGTTACCTGCTACCGCAACACGACCGCCGCGCTGCGCTGGCCGTGTCGCTCGACCGAACAACCGATCCCCAGTTTTCAAGGCTACGACTACATCGCAGAGAGTCTCGCCAGCAACGGCTACGTCGTCGTCTCCGTCAGCGCCAACGGCATCAACGCCTACGATAACAACATGAACGACCTCGGCATGCAGGCGCGCGCCGAACTCATCCAACACCACCTCGGCCGCCTGAACACCTTCAACACGACGGGCGCTGCGCCCTTCGGTACGAAGTTCGTCGGCAAACTCAATCTCGCCAAGGTCGGCACGATGGGACACTCACGCGGCGGCGAAGGCGTCGTCAAGCATTACGTCCATAACGCCTCGCTCGGCTCGCCCTACACGATCAAGGCTGTGCTGCCGCTCGCGCCCGTGGACTTCAACCGCCCCGTCGTCAACAACGCCGCGCTCGAAGTCATCCTGCCCTATTGCGACGGCGACGTGAGCGATAATCAGGGCGTCCACTTTTACGACGACGCGCGTTACAACGTCGCGGGCGACACCGGAGCCAAGCACACCGTGCAGGTGATGGGCGCGAATCACAACTACTACAACACCATCTGGACGCCGGGCATGTTCCCCGCCGGCACGGGCGACGATTGGACTTTCGTGTCGGGCGGTTCGAACGACGGCCATTGCGGCACGGGCGCGACCAACAAGCGTCTCACGGCCGCACAGCAGCGCGGCACGGGCTTGGCTTACCTGTCGGCCTTCATGCGCGCCTACGTCGGCGGCGAGACGCAGTTCCTGCCGCTCCTGACGGGCGACGCTCCGCCCCCGGCCTCCGCTCAGACGACGAACCTCCACGTCTCCTATCACGCGCCGAGCGCGTCCACAAAGCGTCTCGACGTGAACCGCCTGCTCACCTCGACCAACCTCACGACGAACACCTTGGGCGGCGCGACCACGCAAAGCGGACTCACCCCGCACGACCTCTGCGGCGGCGACTCTCCGCAGCCGCAACACTGCCTGCCCTCGACGCAATCCACCGCGCGACAGCCGCACACCGTCGCGAGCGCGCGTTCAACCCTGCGCGGCCTGAGCCAACTCCGCACGGGCTGGGGCGCGTTCGGCTCGACCTACACGAACGATCTCCCGCTCGGCGCGCGCGACGTGAGCGGCTTCCAAGCCGTCCAGTTCCGCGTCAGCGTCAACTTCGGCGACACGCGCAACGCCTCGAACACGCCGCAGAATTTCAGCGTCACCCTGACGGACGGCGCGGGCGTGACCAAAAGCGTGCGCGTTGGCGACGTGTCCACCGCGCTCTTCTACCCGCCGGGATCGGTCGGCCCCGTCCCGAAAATTTTACTGAACACCGTGCGCATCCCGCTCACCGCTTTCGCCGGGGTGAACCTGTCGGACATCCGCTCCGTCAAATTCAACTTCGACCAGACCGGTCAGGGCGCGCTTCTCATCAGCGATCTGGCCTTCGCCTCCGCCCCCTAAACGGCGCAGGCAATTAACACTGCGAGAGGCGGCGGAGACTTTCACTCCGCCGCCTCTCGTTTTGTCTATTCGGCGCGCGCCGCGAGCAGCCGCCGGATGGTATTCAGGAGCAAGTGCAAATCGTGAGGCTTCCTGAGAAATGCGTCCGCGCCCGCGCGCTTCGCTTCCTCTGCATAGTCTTCGATAGAAAACAGCAGGATTGAAAGCCCCGCCCGGTGCGTCAACTCCCGCGCGTACCGCACCAGCGCGATCCCCGTCATGTGCTGGAGTTCGTTATCCACGAGGAGTAAGTCATAGGGTTCTTCGCCGCGCAGTAGAGTGGACGCGGATGTCGCGTTGCGCAGGTGTTGGACGTTCCAGCCCGCCAGATCGAGCACGTCACGCACGAGTTGCATGAGCATGAGATTGTTTTCGACGTAAAGGATAATCGGCTGCGGCATGACAGTGCTCAGTTGCTGGCGCAGCAGGGTACGCTCAAGCGAGGGATCAAGTATGAGCATAGAGCGAGTTCTGCTAAGATGCGTGGCGTTCGATGATTGAAAATCCGCGACGGTCGCATGCGTAGCTCACCTCAACCTCAACATCGAGCGAGTGATGAGCATCGCCGTTGAGTCTGGCAGGCCAACTCTCTCGGCGAACTCGATACGCAATCATACTTTATACGCTGTTGCGTATCAAAGCAAGTGCCGACGTGTAACTTGCGGCTCATCAGGAGGTGCGTCCTGATGGGCAACGCACGTCCCAAACCCGCGCGTCTTGCCGAAAAGCTACTGGCGATTCGGAATGCTCTAGGGCTTACTCAACCGGAGATACATAGCCGCTTAGGAGTGGAAGACTCGATTACATATCATCGAATCTCAGAGTATGAGACGGGAAAGCGTGAGCCGCACCTGAAGATTCTCCTTCACTACGCACGCCTCGCAGGCGTCCACATGGAAGACATCGTTGACGACGAACTCGACCTACCCGAAAAACTCCCCGGCAACATCAGGCACGCAGGCATCAGAAGCAAGGTCGCTGCGCGCAGCAATCAAGAACGATAAACGCAAGCAGACCTGCTACATTTCGAGAGGGCAGAATCACTCTAATTTTGGATCAGTAATATTGGGAATAACATAGACTTTTCTAAACTTCAGCAACGCCGAAGCTATCTAAAGTCCATGATTTAGAAGTCGTGCCAATTCTAAGATCACCAGCAACTTCAACTGCACGGCGGAATAGAGGCATCTCGCTTGGTGTTAAGGACACCTCCTCCCCCTCAGTTAGGCTTTCGATAAAATCATCAAGTATCACCCTTAGTTGCACCATCTCCTTCTGATCCCATGAGGCAAATCTATCTTGATAACGTGAGTTAAGAGATACGGTGGAGTTGAGATCGCCATAGAGAAGAAGGTCTCTAATCTCTCCGGTATACTCTACAAAAGCACCCCATTGAACCGGGGATGTAATATAGTCTCGACATGTCGCTAAAACTGAAAGCCAATCAGGACGGGGAGGATTTATAAACTCGATTCCCGAACCTCGTAATTGAAGATTAGTAACCCTCGGCATTATTAGATCAAGAAGGTCACGATTGAGATCGTCGTGGTTAAACCAAAGAGCATCACCTTTGCCTTTCTCCCAAGACTCAAAATCTTTATCACTAATCCCTTGTTCGCGAAGATGGGTTAGCCATCCGCGTTTAGCGAGCCGATATATCATTAGTGCATCAAACTCTTCTAACCAAGTAAATTTATCCATAACGATTGGGATGTTCTGCTCCCAGAGCAGTTCTTCCGGCAGTTCGTCAGTATGCTTAAGGCAGTATGTAAGCCATATGCGCGTAATTTGAGATATCATCTGCCAATTATTGGACATACCATTACGCGCAAGATTTGGTTTCAGATACCGTTTGTCAGTTCTAGAATTCCAAGTAAGACGTAATCTTGCGCCCGACTGAATGTTTGAATTATAGCGTCTAGGTAGTCCAACCATCTGGTCAATTTTGAATCCCCCTCGTAGCAGCGCGGAGTCGTGACTATATTTTGTTTTAGTTACTACTGCGGGGATCACCTTATCTCCCGATGAGGGCGTAGCTTTTACAGTTGCATCTTCTATAAGAGCGCGTTCCAGTTTATATATGACATACTGATTGATGAGAGCAATTTCCCCTTCCAGACCTGCCTCTTTGTCATTAACTGGGATGCGTACCGTTGCGGATTCTAAGTGATGCGGTACTTTCACGGTTAAGGGTAAGGGAGCAATCTGCTCTTTAACCACGTTTCCATCGACTACATATTCAAGATTTAAACTATAGGGTAAGTCTTGGCAGACTTCTTTAAGATAGTCTTTAATTTCTTCCCAAGAAGCTGGACTAAATTCTTTATTCTGAGAAACCTTGGGTACAAGGAAAAGCGTGATTTGTGTTCCTTTGAAACGTGCGAAGCCGTCGTTGCGCTGTTCGTTGAGGCGAATCAATCTGGTAGGGCCGTCAATCGTTAGAGTGCGCTTGGCCGTATCGCCGCGCGGCGATTCCCAGATTGCGGTTTCCACCTGTAAGTGATCGGCCAAAAGGAACGATGAAAGGAAGCCGATGCCAAACTCCGAGATCGGCGCGAAGTCCAGATTGTTTTTGCGAAGTTGGACGCGAATTTGATTGAAGTCGGAAGAGTTGTAGTAAGAACGCCCGACCTGTAGGAAATATCGCTCTAAAGTGTAAGCATCCATCCCCGTCCCGGTGTCACGGACGATCAGCCGCGCCTGCGGGCACTGTGCGGTGGGTTCTTCGTAACGGATGAAAATGCGATTAACTTTACCCGGCTCTGCATGATCTTCATAAAGTCGGGTCAACGAGTCACGGAGTTTGCAGGCGTCCACCGCGTTCTGCACAAGTTCACGCACGGCGACGAGTGGATCGTCGTAAATAGCTCCGCCCATCAGGAGCGAATACACACGGTCGTCGTCTAGCTCAAACTTATACGGGACGTAACGATAACCTTCTTCGTGGATATCAGCTTTGACGGACTGCGGAAGGATGAAAGGCCACGAAGTTTCGCCCAGAGGGCTGAACGTGGCATGTGTAGCCTTAATCTCGTCGGCAATGACCGAGCAGAATTGAACGACGGCGTGGTGAATGATGTGGCTTTCACTGCGCCCACGGAAAATTACCGCGTCCTTATCAATGTGCCAGTTTGAAATCGCTAGGTGCTTGCTCCATTCCAGAATCGAGCGATTTTCCAGACCTCCGAGCGTTCCCGGCAGCAAGTAGTGAAAAAGCACTGCGGGCGTTCGCTCACGATCAAAGTCGAGAATATCGGCCAGTCGCAACGCTGCGGCGACGGTGTGGAGATCAGCCTCGCAACAGCCGACGGGAAAATTTGTCGGGAATCTGGGGCGATCAAAATTCTTCTCGTCGTTACTGACCAAAGCATCCGCGTCCTCGTTGTGGCTCATGCACACGTCAATGACTTTTTCGAGGAAAGAGAAGCCGTCGAATGACAATGAGGCCATGATGTCGGGAACTTGGACGGGGTTCCTTTGGTGGAACTCCGCGAGTAAATTTATAATTTCTTCATAACGCTCTCTCTTGGCATGACGTTCACGCGTATCTTGCGTCAGCAGTGCCTCCTCCGCTTGAAATAGCTCTTGCTGCGCGCGTCTCTTCACCGAATCGGATGCATCGGGGTCGCCGATTTGTGCTCGCAGCTTTTCGATACCAACTCTGACCGAGTCTTGAAGCTCCAGCTTGTCCCACAAATCGGATTCCGGCGCGAGGCGTTCGGCACGTTCGACAGGGCTAAGCCCCATGCCCAGATCATGCAAGTGAGCGGCGACGATTAAGATTCCAATTTCAGGTGGAGTTAAGCGTTCTCGCCTTTCAGGCTTCAGGATGTGCCACATGAGATGCGCGACTTTACGCCCGTGGACGCGGTCGTGCATCGTAAAGGTTTCCATCTCGCGCGCCGTTACTCTATCGAGTATAAAAGCGAACATCCTATTCACTAAGTTAGTTAAATTGGTGTGGAGTGTCCGGCACGCCTGTTTAGCGCTCTCGCCAATCGCGCTTTCACCGGGCAGCCACGACGCCGAGCCATTGGCGTACCCGTCCAATCTCCGCATTAAGTCCAATTCCACAACCGATGAGGGAGTTTCAGGAATTTGCATGGGGATTCTCCGTGCGCTTTATTCGATTGATTTGATCATCAGGAGGCCGTCGCCGCCGTTGGAGTAGTAGCGCGGGAGGCGTTGGGTGACGGTGTAGCCGAGGCTGCGGTAGAGGCTCTGTGCGCCGCTGTTGACGGCGCGAACTTCGAGGCGGATGGTGCGGACGTGGCGGCGTTGGAAATTCTCTTCGACGCGCATGAGCATGCGTTCGGCGATGCGGCGGCGGCGGTGTTCGGGGGCGACGCCGAGCGTCGTGATGTGGCCGGTGTGCTGCGGTTCGACCAGCCCGACGATGAAGCCGACCATGAGGCCGTCGGGCGTGACGGCGCGGTAGGCGACCGATTCGGGCGAGGTCAACAGGTACTCGAAAGTGTCGCGGCTGTAGGCTTCGCCGTCCACGAAGCAGCGTTGGTCGAGTCGCCAGCACTCGTCGAGTTGAGAGATGGTGAGGGGGCGGATGTCGTAACGCTCCTCTGGGATCGAGGGGACTTCGGGCGCGTCCGGCAACGCTCCGGCGCGCTCCACGGCGTCGCCGTTCGAGGCCGCTTCTTCCGGCGTCGAAAACAGGCGCGAGCGAATTTTTTTCAGCACAGCCATAACAAGTAAATCGTAAATCGTGACTCGTAAATAGTAAATGGCGAATGTCGCGGCGACTTGTTTTTTCTATTCACGATTTACGCTTGGCGATTTATTAGACGATGAGCATGCAATCGCCGTAGCTGTAGAAGCGGTAGCGTGCGGAGACGGCGTGGCGGTAGGCGTCGAGCGTGAGTTCGCGCCCGGCGAAAGAGGCGATGAGGACGAGCAGTGATGAGCGCGGGAGGTGGAAGTTGGTGACGAGCGCGTCCACGACCTTGAACTCGTAGCCGGGCGTAATGGTGAGGCTGGTGGAGCGCGCGCCGGGCATAAGCCTGCCTTGGCCTTCGCGTGCGGCCGATTCGAGGGCGCGTACGGTGGTCGTGCCGACGGCGACGATGCGTTGCCCCTGTGCGCGCGCTTCGTCGAGCGCGGCGGCGGCCTCCGGCGTGATCTCGTAATGCTCGGCGGCAACCGCGTGCTCAACGAGGTCGCTCGCGCGCACGGGCGCGAACGTGCCGTAGCCGACGTGCAAGGTGATCTCCGTGACGGAGACGCCGCGCGCGCGCAAGTGTTCGAGGATGCGGGGCGTGAAGTGGAGTCCGGCGGTCGGGGCGGCGATTGCGCCGCGCCGTGCGGCGTAGATCGTCTGGTAGCGTTCGCGATCTTCCTCAAGCCGCGCACGCGTCTCGCCCGACGCCTCCGACGCGGGCGCGCGTTTGATGTAGGGCGGGAGCGGGACGCGGCCAAATTCTTCGAGCAGCGCGTTGAAGTCGCCCGCGCAGTCGAACCTGACGGTGCGGCGGCCTTCGTCGCCCGCGTCGATGATCTCGGCGCGCAGTCGGCCGTCGCCGAAAGATATTTGTTGGCCGCGCGCGAGACGGCGTGCGGGGCGTGCGAGCGCGTCCCACACGCCCGGTGCGCGCTCCTCTATGAGAAACAGTTCGACTTGGCCGCCCGAAGGCTCGCGCCGCCCGGCGAGACGCGCCGGGAAGACGCGCGTGTTGTTGACGACCAGATGATCGCCCGCGCGCAACTCCGCGGGCAACTCCGCGAAGGAACTGTCGCGCCAAGCAGAGCGCGCGCGATCCAGCACGAGCATCCGCGAGGCGTCGCGCTCGGCGAGCGGCTCTTGCGCGATCAACTCTTCCGGAAGTTCATAGTCGAATTCGGAAATCAGCATCGCAAAAAAATAAGGAGAAAGGGGAAGGGAAAGGGAAGAAGCCGATGAAGGCGATCCGGCCGGCGAGTCTTCTTCCGCCGACTCCCGCCCGCTTTGTTTCTCCCTTTGCCCTTAGCCATTCCCCTCTGCTTTAAGACATCGGCACGGCGGGCGTCTCCATCTTGTCAACGGCATTTGTCGTCGTCGCCGCCGAAGACTCGTGCGCCGTCGAGTGTTCCTGATGAAAGACGACGGAGAGTTGCGCGCCGAACAGGAGTATGAGACTCGACACGTAGCTCCAAGTGAGCACGGCGACCACCGCGCCGACCGAGCCGTAAATCTGATCGTAGTGAAAATAGTGCAGGCTCGACGCGAAGATGAACTTCGCCGCCTCCCACAACAGCCCCGCGACGACCGCGCCGGGGATCGAGTCGCGCAACTCGACGCGCCCGCTCGGCATGAAGCGGTAGACGAGCGTGAAAAGCGTGACCGTGACGGCGATGCTGACGAGCGCGAAGACTAGTTGCCAGAAGGCGTTGCCGACGAGGGCGAGGATCGTCACGCGTTGCAGCACGCGCAAGGGGAGTCTTCCGGCCAATTCTTTGAGCGCGACGAGCGTGTAGGTGATCATCACCGAGGCGATGAGCAGCACGCCGACGCCGCCCATCATGCCGAGGGTGAGTCCGCGCCCGTGCAGAAACGCGCGCGGGCGCGTGCCCCACAAGCGGTTGATGGCGCGCTCCATCACGTTGAAGACCCACGAGCCAGCCCAGAGCGTGACGATGATGCAGGTGATGATGACGCTCGTGCCGACGTTCTCCAGAGAGCGGACGGTCGAGCGCAGGAAATCGCGCGAGCCGGGATAGGCTTCGACGGCGCGCGTCAGCATCTCCGTGCCCACGTCGAAATAGTTGCTCAATACGAGCAGCACGAGCAGCATGGGAAACAGCGTGAGCAGCCCGAAGTAGCTCATCGCGGCGGCGGACGTGAACAGATCGTTTTCGTGGAATTGATGAAACGAGTGGCCGAAGATGTTCAGCCACGGCGCGGCATTGCGCACGCCGAAATGTTGGCGGGTGTATGTGCGAAGGCGTTTCATAACGAAAACGCGAACGTGCTAGACGCCGAACAGCCCCGGCGTCGCAGGCATCCGGTTCAGCCCGAAGTGCTCGTAGGCGAGACGCGTCGCCATGCGCCCGCGCGGGGTGCGATTGAGGAAGCCGATCTGAATCAGGTAAGGCTCGATGATCTCCTCGATGGAATCTTTCTCCTCGTGGACGGAAGCGGAGATCGTGCCCAGCCCGACGGGGCCGCCGCCAAACTTTTCGATGATCGTGAGCAGCAACTTGCGGTCAACTTCGTCCAGCCCGTAAGTGTCAACTTCCATGCGATTGAGCGCGTCGCGTGCGACCTCCTGCGTGATGCGCCCCTCGTAGTCAACCTCCGCGAAGTCGCGCACGCGCCTGAGCAAACGGTTGGCGATGCGCGGTGTGCCGCGTGCGCGCCGCGCGATCTCTTGCGCGCCGCCCTCGTCGATCTCCGTGCCGAGGATGTCGGCCGAGCGGCGCACGATCAGTTCCAACTCGTCGTGCTTGTAAAAGTCGAGGTGAAAGACGATGCCGAAGCGACCGCGCAAAGGTGCGGTGATGAGACCGGCGCGAGTGGTCGCCCCGACGAGCGTGAACTTCGGCAAGTCCAGTTTGATGGAGCGTGCGGCCGTCCCTTGCCCGATCATGATGTCGAGTTGATAGTCCTCCATCGCCGGGTAGAGCACTTCCTCGATGGCCGGGTTGAGGCGATGAATCTCATCTATGAAAAGCACGTCGCCTTCCTGCAAGTTGGTCAGGAGCGCGGCGAGGTCGCCAGCCCTTTCGATCACGGGGCCTGCGGTCGAACGCAACTCCGCGCCCATCTCGTTGGCGATGATGTTGGCGAGCGTCGTCTTGCCGAGTCCGGGCGGCCCCGTCAAGAGGACGTGATCCAGAGCCTCGCGCCGCATCGTCGCCGCGCGGATGAAGATACGCAGGTTATCCGTCGCCTTGCGCTGCCCGATGTACTCCGCGAGCCGCGCCGGGCGCAGCGACCACTCAAACTGTTGTTCCTCATCCGTCGGCTGATGACGAACATCGAATGGTTCAAGTTCTTCGGACATAAAAGCGTGTGAATCGTGAATCGTAAATCGTGAATAGTGAAGACGGGAAATACTTCCGTCTTTCGTCTATTCACGATTTACGATTCACGATTCACGAGGTTTCATCCTTTCGAGAGCGACTTCAGAGTGCGGCGCAGGAGCAGTTCGACCGAGAGGTCGCCGCCTTCGTGCATCGCCTGATTGACGGCCTTTTCGGCGGCGGCGCGTTGATAGCCGAGGTTCGTGAGCGCGGAGAGCGTGTCTTCGCGCAAGGTGTCTTCGCTCGGCGCGCCGCCCGCGTCGCGCGCGGCGAGTTGCTCTTCGAGCGCGGGGTGCGAGAGCGTCGTCATCTTGTCGCGCAGTTCGATGACGAGGCGTTCGGCGGTCTTCTTGCCGAGGCCGGGGATGGAAGTCAGGCGCGCGAGATTGTTGGAGCGGATTGCGCTGATGATCTCGTCGGCGTTCATGCCGGAGAGCATGGCGATGGCCGACTTGGGGCCGATGCCGCTGACGGAGATGAGCATGGTAAAGAGTTCGCGCTCGCGCGCCGTTCTGAAGCCGAAAAGTTGCAGGGCTTCCTCGCGGACGTGCGTGTAGATGCGCAGGGCAATCTGCGCGCCCGGCTCCTCCATGTCGTAAAAAATCGAGACCGGGATGGTCACTTCGTAACCGACGCCGCCCACGTCCAAAATCACACTGGTGGCCTGTTTTGCGAGTAGAGTTCCTGATAGATGTGCGATCATTCTTCGTTCGTATTTCTGCCGAGAGAAGAGATTTCGGGAGCGTCTCTGTGTGCCGGAAGATTGTAGTTGAAGCGTGAAGCCACGGCAACGAACCAGCGTCTTTGGGCGCGCGCCCCGGTCGCGTTATACTGGTGTCGGAAGAAAAGGAAACGGCATGAAGTCGGAGAAAATTTCCGAGTTGACGACGAACCGCCTGAGCGTCTACCTGCGCTGCCTGAACAAACTGGCGGCCGCCGGAATCAAGACCGTCTCGTCGCGCTCGCTGGCCGAGCAGTTCAATCTCAACTCGGCGCAGATCAGAAAAGACCTCGCCTACTTCGGCGAATTCGGCACGCGCGGCGTCGGCTACACGGTCAACGACCTGCGCGCGCACATCACGAACATTCTGGGACTCGACACCGCGCACCGCGTCGGCATCGTCGGCGCGGGACATCTGGGAACCGCGCTCGCCAACTATAACGGCTTCACCGCGTCGAACTTCGCGGTCGTCGCGCTCTTTGACAACGACCGCGAGCGCATCGGCCAAACGGTTGGCGACGCGCAAATCAAGATTTACGACGTGCGCCACGTCGCCCGCGTGGTGCGCGCCGAGGGCATCGACGTGGCCGTCATCGCCGTGCCCGCACGCGCCGCGCAGAGGGTTCTGAATCAGTTGATGTCGGCGGGCGTCAAGGCCGTCTTGAACTTCGCGCCCGCACGCTTGCAGAAGCGTCCCGACGTGAAATTGAAGACAGTCGATCTGACGGTTTCGCTCGAAACGCTCTCATACTTTCTCGCCCGCCCGCCCGCGACGAGCACTACGAACCCTCGCAGCATGTTGTCCTTCGAAGAGATCACCCACCGCGGAGAAAACGAGCTTTAAAGCAACCGACCGAAAGGAGTCGCCGTGAGTGAAAACCTGACACGAAATTTGCCGAACTCATTCGAGGAACGCGTGCTGGCCGAGTTTGCCGGGCTGAACGTTCGCTTGACATCGTTTGAAAATCGCATGACCTCGCTTGAAGATCGTATGATCTCGCTTGAGGGGCGCATGAGTACGATTGAAGATCGCATGACTTCGCTTGAAGATCGCATGACTTCGCTTGAAGGCCGGATGACTTCACTTGAAGGTCGTGTGACTTCGCTCGAAGATCGCACGCTCTCGATTGATGCGCGTTTAAGTTCCCTCGAAGAAAAAGTTGACGCGCGGTTGCGCGAGACGCAGCCGATCTGGGAAGGTGTGCAGACGCGTCTCACGTCAATCGAGTCGGAGTTGAACAACCTGAACCGGCAAATCAGAACGCTGCTGGCAGACATATTTCAAATGCGCGTCCGGGTTGAAAAGTTGGAAGATAACCAGCAGGCTTTGTGAGTGACTATTGATGGATGAAAAAACGGCGCGACGCGAGATCGTGCGTGTCGGCCAGTTGCTGTATGAGCGCAGTTACGTCGTCTCTTCGGACGGCAACGTGAGCGTGCGTCTGGACGACGGGCGCATCCTCGCCACGCCGACGCAGACCAACAAGGGACGCATGACCGAAGACTCGCTCGCGCTGACCGACATTGAGGGCAAGCCCCTCAACGAACGCAAGGCTTCGAGCGAACTCGCCATGCACCTGCTCATCTACCGCGAGCGGCCTGAGATCAAGGCCGTCTGCCACGCGCACCCGCCGCACGGCTCGGCCTTCGCCGTGGCGGGGCTGGCGATTGATCAGCCGATCCTCTCGGAAGTGATTTTAACGCTAGGGTGCGTGCCGCTCGCTGAATACGGCACGCCCTCGACCGACGAGTTGACGCGGGCGATGCTTCCTTTAGTGCGTCACCATAACGCGCTGCTGATGGCGAACCACGGCGCGGTCGCTTACGGCGAAGACGTGTGGCAGGCGTTCGACCGTCTGGAGACTCTGGAACACACGGCCAAGATCGCCATCCTCGCGCGCGCGCTCGGCGGCGCGAGCAATCTGCCGCCCGACGCGATTGAGAAGTTGATTCACGTCCGCGAAAAAGCCGGATACCTCGACGAGCGCGCGCGCTGTCAATCGTGCGGCTACCTGCACGAGACGCAGATCACTTGCGCGACCGGCGAACGCCCCGGCGCGAAGCCCGCGCACGCGACGAACGGGGCGACGGCGAACGGCAAGATAAGTTTGACGCGCGACGAACTCGTGCAACTGCTGACCGAAGCCGCACAGTTGCGCGGGCAGTGAGTTGACAGGAGATAAACTATGTTGGATGGTGAACGCTGCATCCGATGTAGAGAGTCTTTCAAGTTCGAGCAATCAGAAGTCAGCGCGCAAGGGGCGCGGCATTTGCCACAGTTGCGCCGTGAAGATCAGCGGTAGGCGAGCGAGCCGAAGCGTTCCTGCCCGGTGGACGGCAGGGAAATGGATAAAGTGTTTATCCGCAACGCGTCGTGTTGGTTGATCGTTGTCCCGCTTGTCGCGGCGTCTGGTTCGACGGCGACGAACTTGAGATGGCCGAACAGGAAACACGGGCGGATGGGTTTTCTAATTTTATGTTGTTTAGCTTGATTTCAATGTAAGGAGCAGAGCGAATGGCACAGGAAGCACTCGGAATGGTCGAGACGAAAGGTCTCGTGGCGATGATCGAAGCGGCGGACGCGATGGTGAAGGCCGCCAACGTCACGCTCGTCGGTTACGAAAAGATCGGCGCAGGGTTCGTGACGGCAATTGTGCGCGGCGACGTGGCGGCGGTGAAAGCCGCGACGGACGCGGGCGCAGCGGCCGCACGCCGCGTCGGCGAACTCGTCAGCGTCCACGTCATCCCGCGCCCGCACGGCAGCGTGGACGACGCCTTGCCCGTCGGCAACAACAACTAAAACAGTGATGGGTGACAGGTGACGGGTGGCAAGTTAAAACAGCTTGTCTTCGACCCGTCACCCGTCACCCGTCACCTGTCACCCGCTTATGATTATCGCGCGCATACTCGGCACGGTCGTCTCGACGCAGAAGGACGAGCGGCTCAGGGGCAAGAAACTCTTGATCGTGCGCCCGCTCAACCTCGACGGCTCGGACACGAGCGGCTTCCTGATCGCCGTGGACACGGTGGGCGCGGGTTTCCACGAGCGCGTGTTGGTCGTCGCCGGTTCGAGCGCGCGCCTCGCCGAAGGCATGAAGGACGCGCCCGTCGACGCCGCCATCGTCGGCGTGATCGATACCGTGGATTATGTCAACGACTAAGAGCCGTCAGCCGTCAGCTATCAGCTTATTAGCTTGGACACGGGGCGTTCGCTCTGCGTGTTAAGGCTATGCTCCATAGTTGTGCTGATGGCTGATAGCTGACGGCTGACGGCTGATAGCTCTTATGCAACTTGCGCGTGTTATCGGGACGGTTGTGGCGACGGTGAAGAACGATTCGCTGGAGGGGCGCAAACTCCTCGTCGTGCAATCGCTCAACGCGCGGCTTGAGCCGCAAGGCGCGCCGCTCGTCGCGCTCGACGCGATTGGCGCGGGCACGGGCGAGTTGGTCATGTGGTGTCGGGGTAAGGAGGCGAGCTTCCCTTTCCGGCGCGAAGACACGCCGACCGATTGCACCATCATCGCCATCGTCGATTCGGACGCCCATGTCAACGGAGGGGGACGTTAGGTAACAAATGATTCTCGCACGCGTGATCGGCAACGTGGTGGCGACGCAGAAAAATGAGCGTTACGCGAATGCGCGCATCATGTTATGCCAGCCCGTGAGCCTCGAAGGAGAAGAAATCGGCGCGACCCTGATCGCGCTCGACTCGGTTGATTCCGGCGTCGGCGACACGGTGCTCGTCGTGCAGGAGGGTTGGGGCGCGTCCACCGCGGCGACGAGAGAGCCGGGCGCGGCCATCGATTCCGCTATCGTGGGCGTCGTGGATTACATAGATTTGTTGCCCGCAGAGAATAAAGGAGCGAGACGTTGAGCGCGCGCGAAAATCAAGACCCGGTTCGCTCGTTGGCCGAGCGCATCGCCAGCCGTCTCGCGAAAGGAGATGCGCCCGATAGCGGCGCGTCCGCCGCGCGGCGCGACTCCGGCGCAAACGTCGGCGATGAACTGGCCGCGCTCCGCGCTTCGGTCTCCGAGATCGGGCAGCGACTCACGCAGATCGAATCCCACGTCACCGGCAAAGACGCGCCGCGCTCGCCATCCACGCGCCGCGACGACGCGCGCCAACAACAGCCGTCGCAAATTCCCGCGACCCGACAAGAGCATGCTTCTTCGCAGCCGGACGGCAACCCCGCGCACTGGCTGAGCGGCACTTATGTCCCGGCCGTGCATCCGAGCGAGGAGCGTTTCGGCATCGACGAGGCCGTGTCTGAGTTGGTCGAATTCTTCGAGCGCGAAAAGACCTGTAACGTCGAACCCGGCGGGAAGCCTTGCGACCATTGCGGCATGTGCAGTTCGCGCGGTTTCTGAATCGAGAGAACGCTGCGGGCGCGCATAGCGTCCACCTTTGTCGTAAAAAGATCGGAGGCCGCTTTCAAATTGAAAGCGGCCTCCGATTATGTTTATGCGCTCCGGCCGGAGCGCGCGCAAATGTAGTGTGCGCTTATTTGGTGTTACCTTGATTGCGGCGCATCGTGTTCGGGTCGAAGCGCGGGGCTTGGCGCGCGCCCTCTTCGGCCTTGAAGTAAGGCTCTTCTTTGAAGCCGTAGAGCTTGGCCGCGAGCACGGTCGGGAAACTGCCGCGCGTCGTGTTGTAGTCCTGCGCCGCCGCCGTGTAGTCGTTACGCGAAGTCGCCAGACGGTTCTCCGTCCCCGTCAGTTCGTCCTGCAACTTCAAAAAGTTCTGGTTCGACTGCAACACGGGGTAGTTCTCTTGCAGCGAGAGCAACCGCCCGATAGTTCCGCCGAAACTGTTGTTGGCGGCGATGATCGCTTCTTTCTGTTCGGGCGATTTGTCGCCGCCCTCGCCTTGCGGCTGCGCGCTCGTCGCGTTCAACAGGCGCGAACGCGCCTCCGCGATCTGCCCGAAAACTTCCTGCTCCTGCACGCCCGCCGACTGCGCCGCCGAGACGAGATTCGGGATCAGATCCGCGCGCCGCTGCAACTGATTTTCCACGCCCGCCCATTTAGCTCTGACGTTCTGCTGCTTCGATTGCAGTGTATTGTAGCCGCACCCGCTGGCCGTCATTGATACGAAGACCACACAGGCCAACAGCAAAAATTTTCTCTTATTCATTACTCTCTCCTTATTCAATTGAAGAATAGACAGCCCGAGGATCGCCAGCAAGCAACTTTTGATCCTCTATTTCTCCGCGCCCAATTTCAATTCATCAACCGCCTCCGTGACGATCTCTACCTGCGCCAGATACGAGGCGAACAACTCGTGCGCCTCTGCGTCCGATGCGGGGTGCGCGCCCGTCTCGCGCAGGGCAAAGATGCGCTCGAACGGTTCGCCGTTCAAGCCGAAATGTTTGACCGCCGCGCGCACGCATTCTTGCTTCAAGACGGGCGGCTCTTTGACGCCGTGCAGCATCAACGCGGGCGCGAACAACGCGGCGAAACTCGTCAAACTCTCGCCCATCAGGTCGGTCAACTTCTCGATTGAAACCGACGCGGGGATGTAGAGCCGCCGCAGTTGAATCAACTTGCTGCGCAGTTCATATTCGGTCTGGTGACGCAGATTGTGATCATGTATTACGAGATCGGCGAACGGATCGTTCCCGTAGAGCACGACGCGCGCCCGCCGCATCTGGTGAAACTCAATCGGAAAAACGTCAGCTGCGTCGCGCAACTCTTCGGTCGTGAAATAGACGGGCAGCGGATGACCCAGACGCCGCCATTCGCGCAAAGGGGCTTGCGCTTGTCGCAACTCTTCGGGCGTGATGCGCGCGAGCGCGATCAGCAGGTTGTAATCGGAACTCTGGTCGATATGATCGCCCGCCGCCGCCGAGCCGTACAACACCACCGAAGCGAGGTTTTCGCCGTGCGTCGCGCGCAGGTCGTCGATCAAATGATTGAAAGCCTCTTGGGCTATTCTGTTAGCCATCTACACTCCTAGATAAATAATGGACGCGGAACACGAAACGATGAGCTAAAAACTTTCGACAAATCCTTTCATTCATCGTTCCGCGTTTCGCGTCCGTCGTTTCCTTACCAATCGCCGCCCGAACCGCCGCCGCCGAAACTCCCGCCGCCGCCGAAGCCCCCGAATCCGCCGCCGCCGCCTCCTCCGCCACCGCCGCCCCCGAAACTTCCGCCGCCCCAGCCGCTCGAACCGCGACTGCTGCCGCTACTGAGAAGCGAGTTGAGCAAAAACATGCTCAGGCAACCGCTGCCGCAACCGCTCCCGCCGCCGCCTCTTCCCCTGCGCCCGCGACTCGACAGGAAAAAAATAAGGACGACGAGAATGATTAGCCCCAGACTGCAAGGCGAAAAACCACGACTTCCGCGACTGCTCCGGCGCGTCTGCGAGGCCGCCGGGCGATAAGCGCGACTTTGATCAATGCCTTCCAGACTAAAGCCGCGTTTCTCCGCCAGCGTCGCCACGTAGGTCTCGACCGCGTCGGTGATGCCGCGCGAATAGTCGCCCGCCTTGAAGGGCGGCACGAGACGCGCGCGTTGAATCTGGCCGGAGAGACTGTCCGTGATGTCGCCTTCCAGATGGCGGCTAATCTGCGTGAAATATTTCCGGTCGTTGATCGCCACGAGCATCAACAACCCCTTGCTCTCGTCCTCTTTCGCCCCGATGCCCCAGCCGCGCGCCACAGCCAGCGAGTAGTCGAAAATGTCCTGCTCGCCCGTCGTCGGCACGGTCACGACCGCAAACTCGATGTCGCCGACGGTCTTCAAATTCGTCAGAATGGTTTCCAGACGTTCCTCGGCCGCCGGTTCGATGACGTTGGCGTAATCGTTGACGAAGCCGGTCGGCGCGGGGAGCGGCGAGGTGGCCGTCTGGGCGCGCGCCGCGTCGATGCCGTTCGACAGGCAGAGAAGCGCGAAAATTGCCGGAGCGAGAAATGTTCGTCGGGTTCGCATGGGTTGAACTGATAATACAAGGCGCAAGCCAAAAGGTAAAAGCTAAAAACCGGCGCGAGGCGCATCCGTCCGAATCGTAACGCGCCGCACACGGAGACGGGCGCGTCTGACTTCTGCCCGCGCCCTTTCGCTTCGCATCAACTCTCCAACAGCTTATGCAAAAGGTAAAAGAGCGCGACGCCCCCGAAAACCACAATCGAGACGAGCGGATTCTTCCGCTCCATGTGATTGACTTCCGGGATGAGGTCGCTAGCGGCGACATAGAGCGTTACGCCCGCCGAAAAGGGCAGGGCATACATTACCGCCATGCTGACGCGCGCTTGCAGCAAAGCCACGCACAACACACCGCCGAGCGTGGCCGCCCCGATGATGAGCGTCGCAAAGAGCGCGCGGCGCGGCGAACGACCCGATGCCAGCATGATCGACGCAGCGGTAAACCCTTCCGGGACTTTGTGCAGCAGGACGGCGACGAACACGAGCAGCCCCGCCCTAAAGTTCACCAGAAAAGCCGCGGCCACCGAAACGCCGTCGAAGAAAGTGTGGATGGAGAGACCGGCGATGGCCGTGTAAGCGGCTTTCGGTTGCAGCATCGCCTCCGTGTGCGTCTCTTCCCCGAAGTGAAAATGGGGCGCGATGGTATGTTCAAAAAGATGGATCAGTAGATAGCCGAGCAGCAAAAGCGTCATCGCGCCGAGCACGGCCTCGCTGATGTCCGCCTCGCCCTCGCCCCACAGCCGCACTACTTCCGGCAGAATTTCCATGAAAATTGCGGCCAGCATGAAGCCCGCGCCGAGCGCGATCAGGTAACGCAAGATGTGCGCGTCGCGCAGGGTTGTGCGCGGCCGTGTAAGCAGGAGTCCGCCGAGGACGTTGGCAAGCGCCACGAGCGCGCCGAAAAAGATAAGTCCGCCGAAGCTGGTCATGCAGAAACTTCGCAGTCAGTTTGTCGCTTTTGTCGAATTACGGCGCGCAACTATACAGGATGGAACGGGAAAGTGACAGGCGGGATTTTAAGCAGTCGATTCCTCTAAACACCTTTTTGACCACCTGCTTAAGCAATTTGGCCGCTGGGAGCGGTCTAAATACACCAAATGGTGCTTAAAATTATCTGTTCGACAATGTTTTTGGTCTTGACAGTGTCCGGTAATGGAGCGTAGTATTCGCGTCGAGTGGGAGAAAGTGGCTAGAAGTGGACTCTCCAGAGCATCTTGGCGCAGGCGGTTTAAGTTATACTTTAACTTTTAAGCATTTCTCGCCCCAGCCGAACGCCGAAGCCCTATGTTAAGAGGAAATTACACGGCGCGCATCGATGCTAAAGGAAGACTCAAAGTGCCGACCACTTTCCGCCGCCACATACAGGAAACCCACGGTGCGGAAGTTTACGTGACGAGTTTAACAGGTGAGAGCGTGCGCATCTACCCTCTAGCCGAATGGGAAGGCATCGAACAGCGGCTCGCGCTGCTGCCCTCGATGGACACGGCGCGCCGCAAGTTTCTGGATCGCACCAATTATTACGGGCAACAGACGACCATCGACGGGCAGGGACGCGTGCTCATCCATCCACTGCTCAGAAAAAGCGCGGGCGTGATGGGCGACGTGGCGGTGCTCGGCTATTTGAATTATTTGGAGGTCTGGGAATTGGAGCAGTTCCAGCGACGCCTGCTCTCAGACCCCTACACCGAAGAGGACGAGGCTGCCATCGCGCGCCTCGGAATATGAGCGTAAATCGTGAATCGCAAATGGTAAATAGTTAAAAAATAAAGGCTTTAACGTTTATGATTTGTCTCCGTTCACGATTTACGATTCACGATTTACGGTTTTTCTGTTCTTTGAACGACTTCACGGGGCGATGGTGATGTTTGCATCAGGTGGGGGGCCGGATGCGCCCCATCGCCCCGTGTTGCTAGCAGAGTCGGTGGCCTATCTCGCGCCGGAGCGCGGCGGGCTGTTCGTGGACGCGACGCTTGGCCTCGGCGGCCACAGCGAAGCCTTACTGGAAGCCTCGCCGCAGGTGAGCGTCCTCGGTATTGATAGAGACCCGGAAGCCTTGCAGTTTGCGAGCGCGCGACTGGCCGGATTCGGAGAACGCTTCCGCGCCGTGCACGCGAACTTTAAAGAGGTCGCGGACGTGTTGGCGGACGCGGGCTGGCGGGAAGTGAGCGGGGTGCTGGCCGACCTCGGCGTGTCGTCGCTTCAGTTCGACGCGGCGGAACGGGGCTTCAGTTTTCGCCAAGACGCGCCGCTCGACATGCGGATGGATGCGCGGGGCGACGAGGAGACCGCCGCCGAATTGCTCGCGCGGCTGCCGGAAGAGGAGATCGCGCGCATCATCTTTGAATACGGCGAAGAGCGTAAGTCTCGACGCATCGCGCGCTGGATCGTCGAGCGGCGCGAAGAGGGGCGGGCCATTGAAACGACCGCCGACTTGGCCGCACTCGTGGCGCGTGCCGTCGGCCACAACAAGCGCACGGATCGCATTCATCCGGCGACGCGCACATTTCAGGCATTGCGCATCGCCGTCAATCACGAACTCGAAGGGCTTGAAGCATTCCTCGAAGCCTCGATTGATCTTTTACAACCGTCCGGCCGTCTAGTCGTCATCAGTTTTCACTCGCTTGAAGATCGTATCGTCAAGCGCACGTTGCGCCGTCTGGCGGGGCAATGTGAATGTGATCGGCGGCTTCCCGTCTGCGCGTGCGGCACGCGCCGCGCCGTCGAAATACTGACCCGCCGACCTATTACTCCAGCCGAAGCGGAACTGGACGAAAACCCCCGCGCGCGCAGCGCAAAACTGCGCGCCTGCCGCAAACTCGAAGCCGTCGCTACATGAATGCGACTTGAAAAATTTTAAATGATTGAGCGTTAACGCTTGGTCGCACGGGTCTGACAGACAGTCCCTATTTTGTTCGGAGACGGAAACGGCCATGAAGAGATTCCCCCAACAAAATTTTAACCACGGCGTGCGCCGCGAACACGACACCCGCGCGCTCAAGCGGCAACTCGTGATGCTCGTCTGTGGTCTGGTGATGGCCGGTGGATTCGTCGTCGCGGCGGGGCAACATTTCGCGGCGGTGCGTTATGGCTACGACGGCGAGAAACTACGCGCCGAGCGGGCGCGCTTGATGGCAGAGCAGCAACAACTGATCTTGCAGATTAACGCGGCGACCGCCCCGGCGTCTCTGGATCGAGCGGCGCGTGAGATCGGGATGCAGCCCGCGCGCCCGTCGCAGATTAACCGGGCGCGCAGAAACGTCGCGGACGAGCGGGCGGCGTCTGCGCCTGCGACGCCCGCGCCGAAGAATTCGCGCACGCGTTCCGTGGCGCATTGATTGAGTAGAGACGACAGTGACAGGAAAGCTTCGAGTTTGCTCCCCTCGCTACCCCCACATGCTTCGGCTTCGAGTTCTGCGGGCGCACATTTTTCGATCTCAGAGTCGGACAGGCGCACGGCGCGAATCGTTTGAAAAAGTTGTCTTCCATGATGCCCGAACGCTCTAACGCGAAAACGAAAAACAGACCCGACGCGTCGCGCCAGCGCGTCTCTATCGTCGTCCTCTTGCTCGTCCTCTGGATGCTCGCCATCGGCGTGCGGCTCGTTTATCTCCAAGTCGGCCAACACGAAGAATTGAGCGACCGCGCGCGCAGGCAACAGCAGCAGTCCGCGAAATCGAACGCGCTGCGCGGACTCATCCTCGACCGCAACGGCCACGAACTCGCGCGCAGCCTCGACGTGGATTCGTTCGTCGCCGAGCCGACGGACGAAAAGTTTGACGCGCGCGAGACGGCGAAAAAGTTTGCCGCCGCGCTCGGCCTCGAAGAGTCGCCGCTGCGGGCGCGTCTGGAAGAGGCGCGGAAGTCGAAGCGCAAGTTCGTGTGGCTGGCGCGGCAAGTCGATGCGGAACAGGCGAAGCGCATACACGAGTTGAAACTCGCGGGCGTGCGCGCGGTCAAAGAGCCGAAGCGTTATTACCCGAACGGCGCGCTCGCGGCGCATGTGCTCGGCTACGTGGGCACGGACGACGAAGGGTTGGCCGGGATCGAGCTTTATCAAAACGCCTCGCTCGGCGGCGAAGCGGGCAAGACCGTGTCCGACCATGACGCGCGCCACAAAGCCTTCAACAGTTTTGAGGTCGAGGCGCAGCCCGGCCAGTCAATCGTGCTGACGATTGACCAGAACATACAGTATCAGGCCGAGCGCGCCGTGGCGGAGGCGATGGAGCAGACGCGCGCCAAGTCGGGCACTGCGCTCGTGCTCGAACCGCGCACGGGCGAAATCCTCGCGCTCGTCAACGCCCCGACTTTCGATCCGAACGGCGCGCGCAAAATCAGCGAAGAGTTACGCAAGAATCAGGCGTTGCAGAACATCTACGAGCCGGGTTCGACCTTCAAGATCGTCGCCTATTCCGCCGCCATCGAAGAGAAACTCGCGCGCCCGACCGACATGATCGATTGCCAGATGGGGTCGATCAATCTCTTGGGGCGCACCATCCGCGACACGCACGCCTACGGCACGCTGACCGTGACGGAGGCTCTGGCGAAGTCTTCGAACGTCGCCGCGATCAAGTTGGGGCTGCGCGTGGGCAAAGAGCGCATGTACGACTATATGAAGCGGTACGGCTTCGGCGAGCGGACGGGCATCGAGTTGAAGGGCGAGACGCGCGGCATCTTGCGTAAGCCTGAGAACTGGCATCCGAGTTCGATGGGGTCGGTCGCCATCGGGCAGGAAGTGGGCGTCACGCCGATCCAGATGGCGGCGGCCTTCGCCACGATTGCGAACGACGGCGTGCGCGTCGCCCCGCATCTCATCAAAGAAGTGCGCGACGCAAACGGGCAGGCGGTTCAACGCACCGCGCCGGAGACGCATCGCGTTTTGAGCGCGGAGACGGCGCGCACGCTTCGTCCCATGCTTGAGAGCGTGACCGTGAGCGGCACGGCCAAGCTCGCGCAACTCGACGGCTACACGGCGGCGGGCAAGACCGGCACGGCGCAGAAGATCGACCCCGCGACGCGCGCCTACTCGAAGACGAAGTACGTCGCTTCGTTCGCGGGCTTCGCGCCGATTGAGAATCCGGCCGTCGTGATCATCGTCGTGCTCGACGAACCGGCGGGTTCGTATTACGGCGGCACGGTGGCCGCGCCGGTCTTCCGCGCCATCGCCGAGAGCGTGCTCCCTTATCTCGGCGTCGCGCCCGACACGGAATTTAAAACTCCCGCGAGCGGCCAAGATGAACTCGCGCAGGAGTTGAACGCGACGCAGGCGACAGGCGCGGACGGAGAAGCGGCGGCGCATCACGCGCAGTCTTCCGCGCAGCAGGAGTCTGCGGCGCAGGCGATGTTGCCGCAGGTGGTGGAGCGCGGCGCGGGGCGCGGCGGCGTGCGCGAAGTGGTTTATGCGGCGGCGACCGAGCGCGCCTTGTTGATGCCGGACGTGCGTGGCCGCAGCGTCCGCGAGGCGGCGCGCATCTGCGCCCAACTCGGACTCGAACTCGAAGCCCACGGCGACGGCCGCGCCATCGGTCAAAGCCCGGCGGCGGGCGCGCGCGTCGAGGCCGGTCAGACCGTCAGCGTCGAATTCGGGAGGAGCGATTGACGCCGGAAAATTGCGTTCGCCGAACGTGCCCGCAGCGCGACAGACGCGCCCGCGCCAACAGAGAAACCGGTAACGGAGCGACTCGATGACACTGCCCCCGCAAGATAGTCAACAATATGAACTGAGACGTAGAATCGTAGATTGCCGGGAGCGTCTGAGGCGCAAGCGGAGCGCGCGCGATTCGAGCCGCCGCACCGCGCCGCCCGCGCCGCCGCCGGAGACGCAGAAAAAAGAAGCGCAAAGGAAAAAGTAGCAGCGTGAACATACGTACGGCGTCTCAATACATGCGTGCCGAACACCGGGGCGCGGCCGACGAGACGCGGGAGTTCTTTGACAAAGAGTTGACCGGTTTTTCGATAGACTCGCGCACCGTCGCCGCGGGACAACTGTTCTTCGCCCTCTCTCCCGAAGACTACCGGCGGCATTTCTTCACCGCCACGTCCTTCGACGACGCGCACCGCTTCATCCCCCCGGCCTTCGAGCGCGGCGCGGCGGCCGTCGTCGCACGGCGCGAACGCGTCGCGGGCGATGCGTCGTTGCAAGTCTTCGGCGACCGTCTCTTATTAGTTGACGACGTGATCGACGCGTTGCAACGAATCGCGCACGGCACGCTCGCGGCTTGGGGCGGCCGCGTAGTCGCGCTCACGGGAAGCGCGGGCAAGACGACGGCGAAGGACTTGACGGCGCACGTTCTGGCCGCGACGGGTCGGCGCGTGTTGAAGACGCAGAAGAACTTCAACAACGAACTCGGCCTCGCCCTCTCGATCTTGCAGATGGAGACGAATGGCGCGCGCCCGGCGGACTTCGATGTGGCCGTGTTGGAGATGGGGCAGTCGATGTTCGGAGAGATCAAGCGGCTCACGGGGGTCGCGCCCCCGGACATCGCGGTCGAGTTGAACGTCGCGCCCGTGCATCTTGAGTTCTTCGAGTCCGTCGAGCACATCGCGGCGGGCAAGGCGCAACTCGTGGAGAATTTGAAACCCGGAGGCACGGCGATTCTCAACGCCGACGACGCGCGCGTCGCCGCCATGCGCTCGAAGCATAACGGGCGCACGCTCACCTTCGGAATCGAAAACGCGGCCGACGTTTCGGCCACAGAGATCGAGAGCGCGCGCTTCGGCCTGACGCGCTTTCGTCTCTCGACGCCGCACGGCGAAGCAAACGCGCAGTTGCGCTTGCCCGGTCGTCATAATTTGATGAACGCGCTCGCGGCGGCGACGGTCGCCACCTGTTTCCAGATCGCGCCGCAAGAGATCGCACGCGCTCTCGCGTCCGCGACCGCTTCGGAGATGCGCGGCGAGGTGATCGAATTCGCCGCCGGGTTCAGCGTGATCGACGATTCTTACAACTCGAACCCGCGCTCGCTCCTGAGCATGGCGCGGGCGGTGGCGGAGGCGAGGGAAACGGGCGGCGGCAACGTGGGGCGCACGTTCATCGTCGCGGGCGAGATGTTGGAGTTGGGCGAGACGGGCGCGGAGTTGCACGCGCAGGCGGGGCGCGAGATCGCGCAGCTGGGGATCGACGTGCTGTGGGGCGTGCGCGGGTTGGCGACGGAACTCGTCGCGGGCGCGCGCGGGGCGGGGATGGAGACGGCGCGGTTTTTTGCGACGACGGACGAAGCCGCCGCCGCGTTACTTGAAGAGGTGCGGGCGGGCGATTTGCTGCTGGTGAAGGGATCGCGCGGCGTACATACGGAGCGGATCATCGAAGCGTTGCGCGGACAATATGAGGAAGGGATGAGGGCGGAAGGGTGAGGGATGAATAAGAAAAGCATCCGGCACAGTTGGGGGTTGTTTTTATTCACCCCTCACCCTTCCGCCCTCATCCCTCAAAATGGATGATCTATTACATCTTCTACCATTTGATTTTCGAGCGTTCCGGGGGGCAGGGTGCACAGTCGGTCTTCGTCAAGGCGCTCAACGTCTTCCAGTACGTCACGTTCCGCACGGCCTACGCCACCGTCACCGCGCTCCTGATCTCGCTCGTCTTCGGCGGTCGCGTCATACGCATGCTGCGCGAGATGAACGTCGGGCAGCAGATCAGGGAAGAGGGGCCGCAGGCGCACATGGCGAAGCGCGGCACGCCGACGATGGGCGGCGTCCTCATCATCGGCTCGGTGCTCATCTCCACGCTGCTCTGGGCGCGGCTCTCCAACCTCTACGTCTGGATCATTCTGATCTCGACCGCGCTCTTCGCCGTCGTTGGCTTCCTCGACGACTACGCGAAGGTGGCGAAGCGGCAGAGCCTAGGGTTGACGGGCAAGCAGAAACTGGCCGCGCAGTTTTTGATCGCCGCCGGGGTGTGGGCGACGCTCTACTTTTTCTCGCCCGACTATTCGTGGAATCTCAGCTTTCCGTTCTTCAAACAGACGGACATCTCGATGATCACGAACATCGGGCCGTGGCTCTATCTGGTCTTCATCATCGTCGTGCTCACGGGCGCGTCGAACGCCGTGAACCTGACGGACGGACTCGACGGCCTCGCCATCAGCGTGACCTTCATCGCGATGGTCGCGCTCACGGCCTTTACTTATGTGAGCGGCGACGAGCGTTGGGCGCGGCAACTGTTCATCGATCATCGCCGCGAGGTCGGGGAACTGACGGTCTTTTGCGGAGCGATGGCGGGCGCATCGCTCGGCTTCCTGTGGTACAACGCGCCGCCCGCGGACGTGTTCATGGGCGACGTGGGCAGCCTCGCCATCGGCGGCGCAATCGGGACAATCGGCATTTTGACGAAGCAGGAATTTATCCTCGTCCTCGTCGGCGGCGTGTTCGTCCTCGAAGCGATCTCGGTGATGCTGCAAGTCTCCTTCTTTAAGATGACGAAGCGGCACACGGGCACGGGGCGGCGGCTCTTTAAGATGACGCCGCTGCATCACCACTTCGAGATGCAGGGCTGGAAGGAATCGAAAGTCGTCTTTCGCTTTTTGATTCTCGCAATTTTGTTCGCGCTCCTGAGTCTCTCGACTTTGAAACTGCGTTAGACGTTGACGTTTGAGAGTTGAAAAATTTGCAGCTTGAAGGGAAAAAAGTTCTGGTCATCGGCGCGGCGCGCAGCGGCGTTGCGGCGGCGCGATTCTTGGCGGCGCGCGGGGCGATTGTCGCGTTGAACGACCGCAAGCCCATCGAAGAGTGGACGGACGAGGCGCGTGCGTTGAAGGCGGAAGGCGTCGGGCTGCTCGCGGGCGACGTGCCGATGTGGTTGATGGATCAGATCGAACTCGTCGTGACGAGTCCCGGCGTGCCGCCGAAGAATATCCCGGTGCGCTACATGGAGCGCGCGGGCGCGGAGGTGATCGGCGAAGTCGAACTCGCCGCGCGCCACCTGCGCGGGCGCATCGTCGCCATCACGGGCACGAACGGCAAGACGACGACGACCGCGCTCGTCGCGGAGTTGCTCAAGGGGGCGGGATTGCCCGTGCAGGTCGGCGGCAACATCGGCACGCCGCTCGTCTCGCTGGTGGACTCGTCGCGCGAAGACGGCTGGACGGTCGTGGAAGTTTCGAGCTACCAGCTTGAGACCATCGTTGATTTTCACCCGAACGTCGCCGTCGTCTTGAACCTGATGCCCGACCACATGGATCGCTACGAGACCCTGACCGACTACGGCGCGGCCAAGCATCGCATCTTTCGCAACCAGACGCCGGAGGACTTAGCCGTCCTGAATGCTGATGATTCAATCGTCGCTTCGTGGGAGTCGGGCTTGCGCGCGCACGTCACGCTGTTCAGCGTCGGGCGCGAACTGGAAGAGGGCTTGTTTTTGAGAGGCGGGCGCGAGTTGGTTTCGCGAACGCGCGGCGGCAGCGAGCGCGTGCTCGTGACGCGCGACGAGATGCAATTGCGCGGCTTGCACAACGTCCAGAACGTGCTGGCCGCGCTGACGTGCGGGCTGGCCTGCGGCGCGTCGCCCGATTCGATGCGCGAGACGATACGGAACTTCCGACCCGTCGAGCACCGGCTGGAACGCGTCGGGGAAGTCGCGGGCGTCGAGTTTTACAACGACTCGAAGGCGACCAATGTTGACGCGGCCTTGAAGGCGCTCGAAGCGTTCGCGGAACACACGGGGCAGATCGTCTTGATCCTCGGCGGGCGCGGCAAGAACGCGCCCTACGCGCCGCTCGCGCCGCTCATCGAGCGCAAGGCGCGCGCCCTCATCGTCCTCGGCGAAGACGCCGAACGCATCGAGAGCGAGTTGAAAGCCCATGCACGCGTCATTCGCGTGCGGGACATGGCGGAGGCCGTGCGGCAAGCGGCCGAGGTCGCGCACGCGGGCGACGTGGTGTTGCTCGCGCCCGCGTGCGCCAGTTGGGACATGTTCGACAGTTTCGAGCACCGGGGCAGAGTGTTTAAGGAAGCAGTGGCAGAGGAAGTTTCAAGTTTCAGGTTTCAGGTTTCAAGTTAAAGACTGAGTGACTTTCAGACTTGAAACCTGAAACTTGAAACCCGTTTGAGTTATGGCGAGAAAGCTACAAGCTGACGAGTGGTTGTTTGCCGCGACGGTGGGGCTGGCGTTGTTCGGCGTCGTGATGGTCTACAGCGCGTCGGCCGATCTGGCCTACGTCGAAAACGGCACGCAGTATCACTACGTCAAGCGGCAGGCGATTGCGACGGTGGCGGGCTTGCTGGCGATGATGGGCGTGATGCATTTCGATTACGGGCGGCTGCGTGATCGCCGCTTCGTCGCGGGACTCGTCGCGGGCACGGTCGTGCTCCTCATAGCGGTCTTCATGTTCCCGCGCATCAACGGCGCGCACCGCTGGATCAGGCTGCCGGGCGGCTTCTCGCTGCAACCGTCGGAGTTGTCGAAACTCGCTCTCGCCATCTTTCTCGCGCGCTTTCTCGAACGCCGCGCGGGCGATGAACACGCCCTGTGGAAGACTTTCGTGCCGTGCGTGTTGCTGACCGGGTTGTTCGTGATGCTGGTTGCGGCCGAGCCTGATCTGGGGACGGCGATGATGCTCGGCGTGATCAGCGTCGTGCTGTTGTTCACGGCCGGGGCGCGTCTGTTGTATCTCGGCGTGCTCGGCGCGGCGGGCTTGGTCGGCATCGTGTTTATGATCGTGTTGTTCCCGTGGCGTCTGGGGCGCGTAACGGCCTTTCTCGACCCGTGGGCTGACGCGCAAGGGACGGGTTTTCAGGTGGTGCAATCGCTGATTGCGGTCGGGTCGGGCGGGACGGACGGGCTAGGTTTCGCGCAGGGGCGACAGAAGATGCTGTTTTTGCCGTTCGCGCACTCGGACTTCATCTTCGCGGTGGTGGGCGAGGAGTTGGGGCTGTTGGGCGCGTTGACGCTCATCGCGGTCTTCGGGCTGTTTTTGTGGCGCGGGGTGCGCGCGGCGCGGCGCGCGCCGGATCGTTTCGGGATGCTGCTCGGCCTCGGCATCGTGGTCGGCATCGTGGCGCAGGCTTTGTTCAACATCAGCGTCGTCCTGTCGCTCGTGCCGACGAAGGGCATCCCGCTGCCGTTCGTCTCTTACGGCGGCACTTCGATGATGTTGACGCTCGTGAGCGTCGGCGTGCTCTTGAACATCTCGCAGCAGGGGACGGCGCAGGGCGGCACCTCGACGATGCACAGAGAGTTTGCGTCGAAGAATGCGCCCGGCGCGACGGCAACGCCGCGATACGGGCGCGCGCCCGTCACGCAGACGTGGCGGCCGGAAGGCCGGAGTTGAGTTTGAAGATGCGCGCTCTCTTCGCCGCCGGTGGAACGGGCGGGCACATCTACCCGGCGCTCGCCGTGGCGAAAGAGTTGATGCGCCGTCACCCGCAGACGGTAGAGAAAGAGTTGATGAACCGTCTCCCGGAAACGGTGGCAAGCCGTCACCCGCAGACGGTGGTGCGTTTCGTGGGCACGGCGCGGGGGTTGGAGACGCGGCTCGTGCCGCAGGCGGGGTTCGAGTTGTCGCTCATTGAAAGCGCGGGGCTGACGAATATGTCGCTCGGCGCACGACTCAGGGGCTTGTGGCTGCTGCCGAAAAGTTTCACGGCGGCGCGCGCTTTGATACGCGAGTTTCGCCCCGACGTGGTGGTCGGCGCAGGCGGTTACGTGACCGGCTCGGTGTTGTTGACCGCCGCGCTGATGCGCATCCCGACGCTCGTTATGGAGTCGAACGCCGTGCCCGGTTTTACCAACCGCAGGCTCGCACGGTTCGTGGATGCGGCGACCGTCTCGTTTGAAGCGACGTTGCCGTATTTTCGCGGCAAGGCGATTGTGACCGGAAATCCCGTGCGACGCGAGTTCTTTGACATTCCGGCAAAAATGCGCGACCCTTCGCGTTTTTCTTTGCTGCTCTTCGGCGGGTCGCAGGGCGCGCGGGCGGTGAGCAACGCGTTGGTCGCGGCCTTGCCGTACCTCGCCGCGCATCGCGACGTGCTGCACATCACGCACCAGACGGGCAAGCTCGATTTCGAGACGGTGCGCCGGAGTTACGACGAAGCGGGTTGGTCGCAGCGCGCCGAAATTCGCGAGTACATAGACGACATGGTCGCGGCCTTTGCCGCCGCCGACCTGATCGTCTCGCGCGCCGGGGCGACGACGGCCGCAGAGTTGATGGCGGCGGGCAAGACGGCGATCATGATTCCGCTCCCCGGCCAACTCGAACAACGTCGCAACGCCGAAGTGTTGCAGGAGGCGAACGCCGCCCGCATGATCCTGCAAGAGAACCTGACGGGCGAAGCGTTGGCGCGCGAGATCGCTGAATTGATAAACGACCCGGATGAAATCACGCGCCGCGAACAGGCGAGCCGCAAACTCGCCAAGCCCGACGCGGCGGGCGCGACTGTGGAGTTGATTGAAAAGTTGGTAAGCAGAGGTCAGAGGTCAGAGGTCAGAGGTTAGTCAAAGCTGTTTTGCTTATCACTAACCTCTAGCCTCTAGCTTCTAGCCTCTCAGCTCTGTTTATGTTTCATCGTATTCGACACGTTCATCTGGTGGGGATCGGCGGGATCGGCATGTCCGGCATCGCGGAGGTGTTGTGCAACCTCGGATTCCGCGTGTCGGGTTCGGACATGAAGCGTTCGGCGGTGACGGAGCGTTTGGAAGAATTGGGCGTGGAGTTCCAAGAGGGACACCGCGCGGAGAACGTGGGCGACGCGCAGGTGGTGGTTCGTTCGACCGCCGTGCGCGACAACAATGCGGAGTTGATCGACGCGCGCGAGCGTTCCATTCCGGTCATCGCGCGGGCGGAGATGCTGGCCGAGTTGATGCGTCTCAAACGAGACACGGTCGCCGTCGCAGGCTCGCACGGGAAGACGACGACCACTTCGATGATCGGGATGATTCTCGGCGCGGCCGGACTTGACCCGACGGTCGTGGTCGGCGGCGTGGTGGGGGCGTTCGGGTCGAACGCGCGTCTGGGCAAGAGCGAGTTGATGGTGGTCGAAGCGGACGAGAGTGACAGGTCGTTTCTCATGCTCGCGCCGACTTTCACGGTCGTGACGAACATCGACCGCGAGCACATGGACTACTACCGCGACATGGAAGACATGCAGGACTGCTTCATCCGGTTCGTCAATAAAGTGCCGTTCTACGGCGCGTCGGTGTTATGTCTCGACGACCCTTATGTGCAGGCGGTCATCCCGCACGTCAAACGGCGGCGCATCACCTACGGCTTGAGCGCGCAGGCCGACATTTCGGCGCACGGTATTCGCTTCGACATTCCGTTCGGCTCGCGCTTCACGGTCTGGCGGGGGCAAGAGGTGATGGGCGAGGCCACCTTGCGCGTGCCGGGTTTGCACAACGTCTACAACGCGCTGGCGGCCATCGCGATCAGCTTCGAGTTGGACGCGCCGTTTGAAAAGACCGTCGAGGGCTTGGGCGCGTACACGGGCGTCAACCGACGTTTTCAATTCAAGGGGGAGGCGCGGGGCGTGCTCGTCGTGGACGACTACGGCCATCACCCGACGGAGATTCGCGCAACGCTCGCCGCCGCCAAGATCGGCTCTTCGGGGCGGCGCATGGTCGTGCTCTTTCAGCCGCATCGCTACACGCGCACG
The DNA here is from genome assembly GCA_035940695.1 of Pyrinomonadaceae bacterium. Classification (GTDB taxonomy): domain Bacteria; phylum Acidobacteriota; class Blastocatellia; order Pyrinomonadales; family Pyrinomonadaceae; genus JAIVJZ01. The sequence continues at coordinate 232,070 of DASZEQ010000001.1, forward strand.
CAGGATCAGATGGACGAGTTTGCGCGCTCGTTCAATAACGCCGACGTGCTGCTCGTGTCCGACATCTACGCGGCGAGCGAAGACCCGATTCCGGGCGTCACGGCGGAAGCTCTGGTCGAGGCGGTGAAACGCTACGGCCACAAGAACACTTTCTACGTCGGCGCACTCGACACGGCCGTCAAAGCCTTACTCAGCGAGGCGCACAACGGCGACATGGTGATCACGCTCGGCGCGGGCAACGTCTATCGCGCGGGCGAAGAGTTGATCGAACTGCTCAACAAGAACGGCAACGGCGCGGGCGACGGCAAATGACGACGATGACCGAAAGCACGATGAGCCTCACCGAACGCGACGCCTTGATCGAAGAGATCGCGGCGAGAGCGGGCGTGCGTGCGGAGCGCGGCCGGCGTTTCGCCGAGTTGACGAGTTTGCGCGTCGGGGGAGCGATTGATTGGGTGTTCGCGCCGGAGACGGAGGAAGCGGCGGCGGCGGTCGCCGGTGAATTGGAAGCGGCGGGCGTCGCGTGGCGCGTGCTCGGCGCGGGCAGCAACGTGCTGGCCGACGACGAAGATCATCATTACGTCGTCGTGAGCATGCGCGAGGTGAAGGGGACGGCCTTGTTCGAGGGCGAGCGCGTGAGCGTGAGCGCGGGCTATTCGCTGCCGCGCCTGTGCGTGGACGCGGCGCGGCGCGGGCTGGCGGGGATCGAAGGCTTGGGCGGCATCCCCGGCACGGTCGGCGGCGCACTCTGGATGAATGCGGGCGCATACGGGCACGAGATCGGGAACGTCGTGGAGACGGTGCGCGTGGCGCGCGGCGGGCGCGTCGTGCAAGTGCGCGCGAGCGAGATCAGTTGGAACTACCGGCACACCTCTTTTCGCGAGGGCGAGTTGCTCTTGGGCGTGACGCTCAGATTGCGAAAGGACGACTCGGCGAAGATCGTGGAACGGATGGCGGAAGTGAAGCGTCAGCGAATGGAGACGCAGCCGCACGGCGCGCGTTCCGCCGGATGCTTCTTCAAGAACCCGCCGGGCAGCGGTTTGAGCACGGGGAAGATGATCGACGAGATGGGCATGAAGGGCGAGAAGCGCGGCGGCGCGGTTGTCTCGCCCGTCCACGCGAATTTCATCGTGACCGAGGGCGACGACGCGCGCGCCTCGGACGCCTTCGCGCTCGCGGAAGAGATCAGGGAACGCATCCGCCGCGAGCGCGGCATCGAGTTGGAGTACGAAGTGGAACTGTGGCGCAGCAGCGACACGCGCGAAGCGGCCGGGACGACTTCCGGCGAAGAGACCGCGAGCGGGCAGAAGACGACGACCGATGCGGAGGAACAACGCGGCTGACGGCGGGCACGGATTTTCCCGTCACACGCGACTTGTCACCCGTGACCTGTCACTCCGAAGAAGAGGTTAAGCGATGTTGAGAGAGCAAGTGATCACACCACGCGCGGGGCGCGGCACACAGGGAGGCGGAGGCCGCGCCCGCGCCGGAGATATCGCGCAGCAACGCCCCGTCAAACGCGGAGGCAACGGCGGCAGCGGGCGCAGTAGTAGCGGCGGCGGCGCGGCGAGCCGCAAGGCGTCGAAGGGCAGCGCGTCGTCTTGGAGCAGCGCGCTCGCGTGGATGCCGTTCGTGGGCAAGACGCTGCTCGTCGTGTGCGTGGCGGTGCTCTGCTTCACGGCTTATCGCACGGCGTCTTCGTCTTCGTTCTTTCAACTGCGGACGGTGGATGTGAGCGGCATCTCGCAAGGCTCGGAGGATCAGATTAAGTCTCTCGTGCGGCGCGCGGGCGCGGCCAGCGGTGTGTGGAAAGCAGACCTCGATTCGATCAGCGCGGAACTCGAACGCCAGCCGTGGGTGCGTAAGGCCATCGTCACGCGCGTGCTGCCTTCGGGCTTGCGCGTGCGAATCACGGAGCGCACGCCGCGCGCCGTCGTCCGCACTGCGGCCGGTCGTTTCATCTGGGTTGACGACGACGGCGTGATGACGGGGACGGTTGCGCCCACGCAGAACGCGCCCGCCTTCTTCATGCGCGGGTGGGACGAGTCAGGCACGGAGTCGGGGCGCACGGAGAACCGCCGCCGCGTCGAGAAGTATCTGGAACTCTCGCGCGAGTGGGAAGCCGCCGGGATCGCTGCGCGCGTGAGCGAAGTGAACCTCGACGACTTGCGCGACGTGCGCGCGCAGTTGACGGGCGACGACTCGCAGATCGAAGTGCGGCTCGGCCGGGAGGATTTGACGAAGCGGCTCACGCAATCTTTAGAAGCTCTCGACGAGCAACGTTCGACGCCGCGCGGCGCACACATCACCTACATCGACATGACGCAGGGCAAGCGCGCCGTCATCGGCTTCAAAGCGCACGCGCTCAATCAGAGCGGCGCGGCCGCACCTGAAAAGTCGGACGAGAGCGCGGCCAATGGCAATCTTCCGGCCGCGCCCGATGCGACGACGACCGCAAACGTCGCGGCCGACGCAAACCGCCGTCCGGCGGAAGCGAAGAAGCCCGCCGTAGTTCAGGCGAGTAATAAATCGCGCCCCGCTGCGGAGAAGGCTTCGAAGGATAAAGCGGACAAGAAACAAACGCATGCGCGTGATGGTGTCGGCAGCGGCGAGCGCACCGCGACCGGACAGACGCGCAGCAACGGGAGCGAGCGACCGCGTCGCGTGGGGCGCAGCGGCTAGGGCTTATCGCCCCGGCGACGGCGGGAGCGGACGAGCGGGCGCGGCGCACAGAGGCCGGGCGCGCGGCTTTTGAGGAGGGGAAGTAAACGCATGGCGAAACGCGGAGCACACACGGTCGGCTTGAGCATCGGCACGAGCCGTGTGACGTGCATCATCGGCGAGCCGGGCGACGCGTCGGGCACGCTCGATATCGTCGGCATCGGCGAGGCGGAGGCGCGCGGCCTGCGGAAAGGCGTCATCGTCAACCCCGAAAACGCGGTCGAGGCGATCAAGCACGCGGTCGAAGCCGCCGAGCGCATGAGCGGCCTCGAAGCCGAAGAAGTCACGATCAATCTGGCGGGTTCGCACATCATGGGCTTCAACGGGCAGGCCATCGTCGCCGTGTCGGGACGCGACCGCGAGATCACTCCTGACGACGTGCGACGCGCAATCGACTCGGCCTGCGCCATCCAACTCCCGGCCGGGCGCGAGATCGTCGACCGCTTGCCGCAAGAGTTCATCGTTGACGATCAGGACGGCATCAACGATCCGGTCGGCATGATCGGCGCGCGGCTCGCCGTCAAAGTCCACATCGTGACGAGTCCCGTCACGGCGCGACAAAACGCCATCAACGCCGTCAACCGCGCCGGTCTGGTCGTCACGGACATGGTGCTCGAACAGTTGGCCGCCGCCGAAGCATCTCTGACGGAAGAGGACAAGGAATTCGGTTCCGCGCTCGTTGACATCGGAGCGGAAACGACCGGGCTTGTGATTTACCAGCGCGGCGCGGTGCAGCACACGGCCGTGTTCGCGCTCGGCGGTTCGCACTTCACGAACGACATCGCCTTTGGCTTACGCACGCCCATCCCGGAGGCCGAAAAGATCAAACGTAACGCGGGCTACGCGTCGAGCACGGGTTTGAGCGAGATGGAGCGCGGCGAACTCGTCGAAGTGCCGTCCGTGGGAGGACGCGGCCCGCGCCAGTTGTCGCGCCAGATTTTGTGCGACATTTTGCAGCCGCGCGCCGAAGAGGTGTTGATGCATGTGGCCGACGAGATACGCGAATCGGGATGGGACAGGCAGTTGTCGAGCGGCGTGGTGTTGACGGGCGGCGGGTCTTTGCTCGGCGGGATGGTCGAGGTGGCCGAGCAGGTTTTCGATGCGCCCGTCAGACTCGGCTACCCGGAACGTGACCGTTTCGGCGGCCTCGTCGAAGACATTCAAACCCCTGCGTGGACATCGGCCGCAGGGCTGTCGCTCGTCGCCGGACGCGCTAACGCCGTCGAAGCGCGCGCGGCCAGCGGTAAACGCGGAGCGACAGGCGGGTTGACCGCGTTCGTTTCAAAATTCCGCAATCGTTTTAGTAGTATTTTCTGACAAGTTGTTGTATGCTGCCGCGCCAGCCGGCACAAGATGTTGTCCGCAATATATGGGTGTCACCGGCGCGCACAGCCCAAAATAGCCGCTTAGGCTTCACCGAGCGGCGGGCGTTCACAGAAGAGGAAAGGACTTATACGATATGACACCGGAAAGCCGTCAGCCGGGCAGTGGCATTAATATTTTCATAGACGACGATCCTCCGATCACCGGCGCGCGCATCAAAGTGATCGGCGTGGGCGGCGGCGGGGGCAACGCCGTCAATCGCATGATTGAGGCCGGAATAGAGGGCATCGAGTTCCTCGTCGCCAACACTGACTTGCAGGCGTTGAAGCGTTCGCGCGCGCCGATCAAGATTCAACTCGGCGGCAAGTTGACGAAGGGATTGGGCGCGGGCGCAAACCCCGACGTGGGACGCAACGCCGCGCTCGAAGACACGGAGAAGATCATCGAGGCTCTGGAAGGTGCGGACATGGTCTTCGTTACGACCGGCCTCGGCGGCGGCACGGGCACGGGCGCAGCGCCGATCATCGCAAGCCTTGCGACGGAGTTGAACGCGTTGACGGTCGCCGTCGTCACCAAGCCGTTTCACTTTGAAGGCAAGCGGCGCATGCAGCAGGGCGATCAGGGTTTGAGGGAACTGCGCGAGTGTGTGGATACGGTCATTACGATCCCGAACGAGCGTCTGCTCGGCAACGTGACCAAAGACATGTCTCTGACGGACGCCTTCAAGATGGCGGACGACGTGCTCAGGCAAGCCGTGCAGGGCATCAGCGACTTGATCACCGTGCCCGGTTTGATCAACCTCGACTTTGCCGACGTGAAATCGATCATGGCCGGGATGGGCATGGCCTTGATGGGCGCGGGACGCGCGAGCGGCGAAGACCGCGCGCTCAAAGCGACGCAGGAAGCGATCTCCTCGCCGTTGCTGGAAGAAGCATCGATCAACGGCGCGAAGGGCGTGCTCATCAACATCACGGGCGGCTTAGACCTGACGCTCTTTGAAGTCAACGAAGCTTCTTCGATTATCCGCGAGGCGGCCGACGAGGACGCCAACATCATCTTCGGCGCGGTGATTGACGAGACCATGCGCGACGAAATGAAGATCACTGTCATCGCGACGGGCTTCGACAAAGAATCGGCCGACGCCGGTCTCGTCCAGAACCCGAACGTGATGCCTGCGGCTCAGCCGCGTTACCTGCCGCGCACCGACGAGTTGCCGTCGCGCAGCACCGCCGCCGGGCAAACCCGCTCGGACGATCTGGACGTGCCCGCATTCATCCGTAAGAAGGCGGATTAGCAGTCAGCCGTCAGCTATCAGCCGTCAGCAATAAACATTCGAGCCGTGAGCAGATTCAGCCAATGCTGATTCACTCACGGCTCTACTTCTTTTCCGCTGATGGCTGATAGCTGACGGCCGATAGCTTACTCTCACACGCGTGAGGCTTGCCAAACTAACGTTGCTCGTGTAGCATGTCGCCCATTCCTGACAGGATTGTAATTCAAAACTAACGAGACAATAACCGTTCTCGTCTTGCAAACGACCACCGCCTGTAAAAGCAGGCGCATCCAAGCGCGCCATTTGTTTGGCAACTCGTCCGCAGAGAGTCGGGGTATTCAAAATTCAGCGCGCCGTTTTCCTGCTTATACGACTGTTGGAGGCATAAGTAAAAAAGTGAATCGCAAACTCATCCGTCCGACCTTGGCCGATGTGAAAAATCGTGAGCCGAACACTCAAAACGAACGCAATGATAGATACAACGATGGCGGCAGCGCACCGCGCCCCGGCGGCGCGGCTCGTACCGGCGGCGGGGGCGGCGGCTCGTCCACGCACCAGTCGCGTCCCCCGCAGCAGTCAGCCGACCGTGGCGACCGCGGCGGCGGCGGCGGCGGTGGCGGCGGCGCATCCTCGGCCGCCGCTCAAGGGCGCAAGCGCATTCCGCCTTCGGAAACCAACGCCGAAATTTTCTACTACAAGAAGCAGATGGACGCCCACACCCAGATGGTGATCGTCCTCACCGACGACGAAGAGATCGTCGGCACAATCGAGTGGTATGATCGCGCCGCGCTGAAAATCAATCGTCAGGACGAGCCGAACATTCTGCTGCTCAAGCACAATATCAAGTACATGTTCAAAGCCGAAGACCGCGACGGCGGCGACGACGACGAGGGGACGGACAGCTAACTTTCCCGCATACTCTTTAGCACGAAACGGGCGCGCGGCTGTTGTTGCACAGGCAGCCGCGCCCGCTCGTTTTCGCTACCAAGCGAATGAGCGAGATCAGGGACACCACCACCACTACTACTACTGGCGGCCAGCCGGACTTCACCGCCGGACGCCGCCCACGCATCGGGATCACCATCGGCGACCCTTCGGGGATCGGCCCTGAAGTCGTGCTCAAGGCGGTGGCCGAGGCCGCGGTCAGGCGCGCGTGTGCGCCCGTCATTATCGGCGACGCGCAACTGCTCACGCACACGGCGCGCAAACTCGACCTCCAATGCGGCTACGAAGTCATCCGCCGCGACGAACCGCTGCCCGCACAACTCGACGCTCCCGTCATCTACCACCTCGACAACATTCGCGCCGACATCGAGCCGGGCGTTGAGTCTTCGGCCGCGGGGCGCGCGTCGGGCGAGTACATCGAAGCGGCAGTCGAGTTGTGCATGCGCGGGAGTCTCGATGCGATCTCGACTGCGCCGATCAACAAGCGCGCGCTCTTTCTCGGCGGCTACAGTTTCCCCGGCCACACGGAATTTCTCGCGCACCTGACGCACACGCCCGAAGTGGCAATGGCCTTCGTCGCGGCCAACTTGCGAATCGTGCTAATCTCGACGCACGTTCCTCTGGCCGAAGCGATCCGCATGGTGCGGCGCGAGCGCATCGAGCCGGTGGTGCGACTGGCGAACCGCGAACTCAAACGCTGGGGCATACGCGAGCCGCGACTGGCGGTGGCCGCGCTCAACCCGCACGGGGCTGAGGGCGGTCTCTTCGGTGTCGAGGAGTCTGCCGAGATCGTGCCCGCGGTAGAGGCTTGCCGCGAGTTGGGGATTAACGTGACGGGGCCGTTTTCGGCCGACACGGTTTTCCTGCGCGCCTCGCGCGGCGAGTTCGACGCGGTCGTGGCCTGTTATCACGATCAGGCGATGATCCCGGTCAAGTGTCTGTCGTTCGGCGAAGCGGTCAACGTCTCGCTGGGGCTGCCGTTCATCCGTACCTCGGTCGATCACGGGACGGCATTCGATATTGCGGGGCGCGGGCTGGCGGAACATTCCAGCATGGTGGCGGCCATCACCCTCGCCGCCGAATTTTCGCGCATGGAAGACAGCAATCAGGAGGCAGTGGCGGGCGACAGGTGACAAGTTAATACAAAGAGCTTGTCTTAAATGTCGTCACCTGTCGCCTGTCACCTGTCACTACAAAGAGATGGCAGAGCAAACTTCACAAACTCCTCGCCGTATTCTGGTCGCCGACGATGATCCGGCGATCCTGCGTCTGGTTAAAACGCTGGTCGAGAAAGAGGGCTACACGGTGGTGACGGCGGCCGACGGCCGCGAGGCGTATAAGATTCTGCAAAACGACACCAACTTTACCGCCGCCATCTTCGACGTGGTGATGCCCCACATACAGGGGCCGGAACTCGTCCGCCACATGCGGACGGAAAAACGGCTGATGAAAATTCCGGTCATGATGATGACCGCCGAGCAGAACCCACGGCACTCCTCCGAAAGTTTCAGCGCGGGCGCAATCGTCTTCCTGCCGAAGCCCTTCACCGCTTCGCAACTTCAAGTTATGCTGCGCGTCTTGATCAGCAACGCGGGCGGTTGAGTTTCAATACTTCTTCAATAGACGTTTTCGCCATCCAACGCCCGGCAGGCCAACCTATGAGAAACAGAACTCAGCGGACGATTTTTATCTTGAGCGTCTGCGCCGCGCTGTGCGCGTTCGCCGCCGACGGGAGCGCAGGAGGCCGTAGCATGGCCGTGGGGGCGGCGGCAGAGAAGCCCATCAAGAAGGACGACGCGCGCAAACTGATCGCGGCCGTGTCGATCTTTGAACTCAACAAAGAGGCGGTGACGATCAAGGAAATCTCGCCGCCCGGCGCGGTCGCCACGGTGCTCGCGGGCGTCAAACTCGGTTTCCGTTTCGTGAAAGACGAGGCGGGCAATTGGCGCGCCGTCGAAGTCAGGACGGGCGACCGCCAGTGGGAATCGCTCGACCTGCTGGCGCGCGCCGCGCTCGGCGACGAGGCCAACACTACTTCGGCGGCCGTGCGCGCCGGACTCGACGCGTTCGTTGCCGAACTCGCCGCGCTCGCCGCTCGTCAGAGCGCGACCGCGAGCGACGCGCCGAAGAATCAATCCGGCGGCAACGACAAGAATCAAACGCCGGAGGAACTCAGGCGCGGCGCACTCTCGGTCAAGAACCCTGCGGCCGCGTTCGCGCCGATAGGGTCTGCGTTGGTGGTCGAGTTGGAAGTCGAAACATCCGTGGATTTTGTGCGCGATGCGCGCGGACGCTGGCAGGTGGCGCGCGTGCGCGTGGGAGGCGGGCGCGGCTTCGAGGCGTTCGACGCCTTTGAACGCGCGCTCAACACGGAGAAACTGGCGCGCGCCCGCGCCGACCTCAAAAGTCTGTCCACCCTGCTCGAAAAGTACTGGCGGGAGCATAGGTCTTACGTCGTCGCCGAAACAATTTCCGGTCTCATCGATCATCTCAACCCGAATTATACCGCCGAGTTCATCCGCTTCGACCCGTGGCATCGCCCCTACGAATACAAAGGCGGGCGCGAAGGCTTCACCCTCCGCTCGCTCGGCGCGGACGGCAAACCGAACACGGCCGACGACGTGGGCGTGGGGAAACAATGGGAAACCTTCAGGGAATGATGAATGAAAGACTGCTTGCTTTTACCTCATCGTCCATCGTTGCAGCGTTCATCGTTTCTCTTGACGCTTCATCGGCGCGTCTGTTAGCTTCAAATAGTGGCCTGTTTACGGAAGGGCAGGCCGATTTTGTTGTCTCACGCCCCGCGTCGTTCGCGCCGCCAACGCGCGCTCGTAAAGAGCGTCCGGGAAATTCACGGTTCTCCAACCGGACGACGCCCGCCCTCAAGGAGTTTGGTTTTTGCTAACGGGACGCAAACTGCTGCTCGCCGATGATTCTTTAACCATTCAAAAGGTGGTGAGTCTGACCTTCGGCGACGAAGCCATGGAGGTCACGACTGTCGGGAGCGGTGCGGCGGCTCTCGAAAAGCTCGGCGACAGTTTGCCCGACATCGTCCTCGCAGATGTGTTCATGCCGGAGCCAAACGGCTACGCGCTCTGTGAACGCATCAAGACGGACGAACGCACGCGACACATTCCGGTGGTGCTGCTCGTCGGCACGTTTGAACCTTTCAACGAAGCGGAGGCGCGCAGAGTCGGCGCGGATGAAGTCTTGACCAAACCTTTTCAATCCATACGCGATCTCGTCAACAAAGTCGGCGGCCTGCTCGGCGGCCAGCCGGAAGAGAAGCCACACGACGCCCAACACGCGCGCGATGAACGCCAAGAGGATGAGGCGACCAAAGACCTCTCGCCCTTCGCCGCCGACGCACGCGCCGCCGACCCGTCGGCCGAAACCTCCAACCCTTCCGCAGACGCCTTCGCAGATTTTGATATGGACGACGCAACCATCCAGACAACGCCCGTCGCCGCCTTCGACGCGCGGCAGCAGCAACAACAACACGCCGCGCCCGACTTCTCCGAGATCAAGGAAGAGGAACAATTCAGCGACCGTGGCGAGTTGGACGAAGCGTTCGTCTTGGGCGAAGACGATGCGCCCGCGCCTGAGCCACTCGCGGCCGCCGCCTCGGCGGTAAGTTCGCCCGCCAATTCACGCGCCGCCGCTGCTGCTCCCGTCTCCGAGTCAGCTTTCGACGCGCACACGGCACGCGCCGCCGAAGCGGACGATGCGTTGCTCGAACTCGGCGACGTCGCGCCCGCACGCACGGCGACCGGCGAAGCCGACGACTTCATCCTCGACATGGGCGACGAAGACCCTTTCGACTTCGCCGCCGCGCCTGCCCACGACGCAGCCGCCGAAGCGGATATGTTGTTTGCCGAGCACGCGCAGACAAACGAAGTGCCCGAAGTGTTCGCGATGCCGGAAGCGTCGCCGGAATTGGAAGTGTTCTCCGGGTCGCAATCCTACGCAGAGCCGGAGATGTCTTCGGCGTCGCCCTCCGTGGCGGACGAGGAAGACGAACTCTCGTTGTTCGCGGAAGAGCCGGAGAAATTTGAATCGCCGGAGATTTCACAATCGCCTTCGCTGCTTTTCGCAAACGAGCCTTCCGCGCCGGACACGCGCGACACCGAAAGTTCTGCGGCGCGAGAGGAAGATAGTCACGCGACACACGCGCTTGAGTGGGACGGAGACCCTGTGGCCGCCAGTGTCGTGGCGCACGCGGGCGGCGTCGCCGCAGCAGTCGGAGCGTCGGGCGAGACTCAAACGGGAGAATTGACGGGCGCGGCTGATTCGAGTTTGGCGGCAACCGGGGCTGACGTGAGTTCGTCCGCCGCGTCGTCCGAATCAGGTCAGGCGTCATCTACGGCGTCGTCTCCTGCCTCGTCTCCGGCGTCGGCTTTGTCGCCCGAAATGCTGGACGAGGTAGTGCGGCGCGTCGTTGCGCACATGTCGGAACAGGTCGTGCGCGAGATCGCTTGGGAGGTCGTCCCCGATCTGGCCGAGCGGCTCATCAAGCAACGCCTCGAAGAAGAAAGATCGCGTACTCAGTAGCGAGCGACGCGGCAAGCGCACAAACGGATCGAGTTGAGGCGGAGACAGCCAACCCGCCACGCTCGATCCGTTTTTTTTAGCCATCAGCTTTCAGCCGTCAGCTTTCAGCTTTCGGCCGTCAGTCGAAAACCGCCGCTGATTCCTTTACAATGGCTCGGAGTAAAACATCTTATGTATTTAATGCTGATGGCTGACGGCTGACTGCTAACCGCCGATTCGACACATGGACATCCCGAAGACTTACGATCCGAAACAGGCCGAGGAACGCCACTACGCAAACTGGGAGGCCGGAGGCTGCTTCGCGCCCGAAATCAACCGCGACCCCAACGCCCCGGTCTATTCCATCGTCATCCCGCCGCCGAACGTCACGGGGTCGCTCCACATGGGGCACGCCCTCCAGCACACGCTCATGGACGTGCTCACGCGCTTCAAGCGCATGAGCGGCTACCGCACGCTTTGGGTTCCCGGCGAAGATCACGCGGGCATCTCCACGCAGATCGTCGTCGAGCGCGAACTTAAGAAGGAAGGCACGTCGCGCCACGAACTCGGCCGCGAGAAATTTTTAGAGCGCGTCTGGCAGTGGCGACAGGAATCGGGTTCGCGCATCATGCAGCAGATGCGGCGCGAAGGCGCGTCCGTCGATTGGTCGCGGCAGCGTTTCACGATGGACGAGCGGTTGTCGCGCGCCGTCGCGGAGTTTTTCGTGCGCTGCTACGAGGAGAATTTGATCTATCACGGCGAGGGGATGATCAACTGGTGTCCGAAGGATCAGACCGCGCTCTCCGACCTCGAAGTTGATAAGGAAGCGCAGGCGGGGAAACTTTACTACCTGCAATATCCTGTGAAGGGAAGCGCGCGCCGCGTGACCGTGGCGACGACGCGCCCGGAGACGATGCTCGGCGACACGGCCGTGGCCGTCAACCCTTCGGACGAACGGTATCGCGAACTCGTCGGCGCAACTCTTGAATTGCCGCTCGCGGGGCGCGAGATCATGGTCGTCGCGGACGAGTTTGTTGACCCGGAGTTCGGCACGGGCGCGGTCAAGGTTACGCCCGCTCACGACCCGAACGATTACGCGATGGGCTTGCGCCACGAGTTGCCGCTCGTCAAAGTCATCGACCAGCACGCGCGGATGACGGCGGACGCAGGCGCGGAGTTCGAGGGACTCGACCGCTACGAGGCGCGCGAACGCGTGGTGGCGAAGTTTGAAGAACTGGGGCTGCTTGAGAAAGTGGTTGATTACGAGTTTTCGATCTCGAAGTGCGGGCGTTGCCGCACGGTGGTCGAGCCGTTGATCTCTCTACAGTGGTTCTGCCGTCAGGCGGAACTCGCGCGCCGTCCGCTGGAATTGATGCGCGAGCGACACGAACCGCGCTTCGTGCCGGAAAATCCGTATGAAAAAGTTTATACGAACTGGCTCGAAAATCTGCACGATTGGACGCTCTCGCGCCAACTCTGGTGGGGTCATCGCATCCCGGCTTGGTACACGGAGGACGGGCGCACCATCGTCGCGCGAAGCGTCGAAGAAGCGAGAGAACGCGCCGGGACGGACAAGTTGACGCAAGACCCGGACGTGCTCGACACGTGGTTCTCGTCCGCCCTGTGGCCGATCTCGACGCTCGGCTGGCCTGACGAGACGCCGGACTTGCGGACGTACTACCCCACGTCCGTGCTCATCACGGCGCGCGACATCATCTTCCTCTGGGTGTCGCGCATGATGATGACGGGCGTAAAGTTCACGGGCGCGAAGGCGTTCGACGACGTGTTCATCACGGGCACGATCTTCGATAAGCACGGGCAGCGCATGTCGAAGTCGAAAAATAACGGCGTTGACCCGCTGGAGATTTTCGACAAGTACGGCGTGGACGCCACGCGCCTCGTGCTCGCGTCAATCGAGACGACCGACACGCGCTGGAACGAAAATCAGGTCGAGTCGTATCGCAACTTCGCCAACAAAATCTGGAACGCCGCGCGCTTCTGCCTGATGAACTCCGAGGGCGCGCGCGTCGGCGAAGGATTTGACGAGGAGCGCGGCGAGTGGGCATTGCATGACCGCTGGATCGTGTCGCGCCTGAACCGGACGGCGCGCGTCGTCGGCGAGGCGATTGAGAAGTATCAATTTCACCTCGCCGTGCAGACGCTCTATCATTTCTTCTGGGATGATTTTTGCGACTGGTATATCGAATTCTCAAAATATACGATCTTGACCGGAATCACGAGTGAACAGTTGAGCGGTCATACCCCAGAATTTTTGAGTGAAGCGCGTAGCCGCGTTATCACCGTGCTTGAGCAATCCTTACGTTTGCTTCACCCTTTTATGCCTTTTATCACCGAAGAGTTATGGCAGCTTTTGCCGGGTGTGGGAGAGCATTTACTACATCCCGCTTATAAAGGAGCACCATCAACAATAATGCTCACCTCATATCCGGAAGGTAAAGCGGAATTGATTGATGAGCGAGCGGAAACGGATATGCAAACAATTATCGAAATTGTCTCTCGCGTCCGTAATATCCGTTCCGAAATGAGTATCAAACCTAGTCAGGAGATTGAGATTATATTCAGAACAACTGACGAACATCTCAACGAAGTGTTCGGAAATAACAGCGCGCAAATAATGCGACTGACTAGGGCAGGTAAAATGAACTACGCGACGCACGTTAGTACGCCTGTTGAAATACCGCGCGCCTCGGCGCGGGCGGTGCTGGCGGGCGGGGCTGAGGTGGCCGTGCCGCTCGAAGGGTTGATCGACTTCGCGCAGGAGCGCGAACGTCTGCGGAAGGAAGAGGAAAAGTTGGCGAAAGAAGCGGAGCGTTTGCGGGGGCAACTGGCGAACGAGAATTTCGTCGCGCGCGCGCCCGCCGAAAAGGTCGCGGAGTTGCGGCAACGCATGGCCGACATCGAGCAACGAACAGGTGCGCTCAGACAAAGCATGGAGGCGTTCGCGGAATGAAGTGGCTCGACGAAGGTGCGCTCTTTCAACAGATCGGCGCGTTCCTCAGTGAAGACTTGGGGCGCGGCGACATCACGACGCAATCCACCATCACGCGCAACGCACACGCGCGCGGCCGCTTCCTCGCCAAAGAGCCGCTCGTCATCGCCGGACTCGAAGCGGCCGAGGCAGTCTTCTCGACGCTCGACTCGCAGCAGCAACTCGAAGCCTTCTATTCCGACGGCGACGAGGTGGAGGCGGGCAAGGTGGTGGCGCGCACGAACGGTTTCGCCGACGTGCTGTTGGCGGGCGAGCGCGTCGCTTTGAATTTACTGCAAAGACTCTCTGGCATCGCCACGACGACGCGCGCCTTCGTGCGCGCCGTCGAAGGAACGAACGCGCAGATCGTGGACACGCGCAAGACCACTCCGGGCTTGCGTATGCTTGAGAAGTACGCGGTGGAATCGGGCGGCGGGCGCAATCATCGCTTCGGCTTAGATGACGGCGTGCTCATCAAAGACAATCACATCGCGCTCGCGGGGGGCGTGGGCGCGGCGGTCGAACGCGCCCGCCGGGCGGTCGGCCATCTGCACAAGGTCGAAGTTGAAGTCTCAAGCGAAAAAGATTTGCGCGAAGCGATCACGAGCGGCGCGGACATCCTCCTGCTCGACAACCTGACGCCGGAAGAGACGCGTGCGCGGGTGGAACTGGCGCGCGAGTTGTCGTCGCAAGTTCTGCTCGAAGCGTCGGGCGGCATTCGTCTGGAGAACGTGCGCGCCTACGCCGAAGCGGGCGTTGACCTGATCAGCGTCGGCGCGCTGACGCATTCGGCGCGCGCAATGGACATCAGTTTCAAAATTCAACCGGGCTAAAGGCCGTCCCTTCGCCGGCAGACCTTTGGAACTGCGCCGCGAGCCGGGCGTGTACATTAAAGTTGTCCGTTGTCACTAGCCAGTTGTCAGTAGCCAGTTGCTCGCGGTTATCAACTAAGCGGCTAAAGATCAATTTGCACGACGGACGACGCGCAAAGTTCAACTGACCACGGGCAAAGAATTACTGACAAAGAACCTTACGCAAGGAGTTTGATGATGCGAAGTCGCTCAGGATTCAGATCGGTCGCGGCGTTGGCCTTGCTGTCGGCGTTGGCGTGGGGAGCGTTTGAGGCGCAGTCGCAGCAGCAGCGCAGGCGTCCGTCGCGGCGTGAGACAAGCCCTGCGCGCGCCAACACCTCCACCGCGCCGCGGCCGGAAGCGACGCCGGACTACGAGCCGCGCGTCGTCAGCACCGCCGCGGAACAGGCGGCGCAGGAAGAGGGGCGCACCACCACGACGCCGCCGAACCGCACGCGCCGTTCACGCCCCGCCGCGACGACCGAATCGGACGAGACGCTCAAGACGATGCAGACCTTGTTGGACGAGTTCGGAAAACTCAACAAGAAGGTTGACGATCTTGAAAAAGAGCGGCGCACCGATCTCATTCAGGAACGCCTGACGCGCGCTGAGCAGCGCGCCGAAGGTTTGCAGACGCAACTGCGAGACGTGTTGGAGAAGGAAGCCGCTTTGCAGGCGCAGATGGATCGGGTGGACGAGCAGTTGCGCCCCGAAAGCATCGAGCGGCAGGCCGCGCTGACCGGGACGTTTCGCCCCGACGAGTTGCGCGACACGATCCGCCGCCAACTCGACGCCGAGAAGCGGCGTCTCCGCACGCAACTCGACGTGCTACAGGGAAGCCGCACGCGCCTCGAAACCGCGCTCAACAACGCCGACCAACTCGTCAGCCGCCTGCGCGGCCAACTGGACGAGGCGATGCAACGCGAACTCGAAAGCGGCGACGCCGCCGCGGGCGCATTGAACGCCCCGCGTCCCACGCCTTCGCCGACGCCTTCGACCACGCCGCCGCCGCAATGAAAGCATCAGGGCGCAAGAAGGGCGGAGAGATGAATTAAGAGGAGCATTCAAAGCGCTTGAAGGCTTTCATTCATCCCTCACCCTTCTTGCGCCCTCATCCCTTATTCTTATGGGTACGATCTCACAGGCCGAACTTTATCGTCTGATCGCGGAGCGGAACGCGAGGGGCGAGCGCGTCGTCGTGGCGACGGTGGCGCACACGCGCGGCTCGACGCCGCAACGGCGCGGCGCGAAGATGCTTTTTTTCGAGAACAACGAGGTGGCGGGCACGGTCGGCGGCGGTTGCATCGAGGCGGAGGTCTGGGCTGAAGCCCGCGAAGCGATGCGCACGGGCGCGGCCGCCTTGCACAAGTTCAGCCTCACGGCCGACGAGGCCAGCGAAGAAGGGATGGTCTGCGGCGGCACGATGGAGATTTTCATAGACGTGTGGGACGCCGCGAAAAAATCCGGCGACGACCCGCAAGCCGCCGACATCGACGCCGTTCTCACGGCATGACGCGTAACAAAATTTCTCAGACGTTGTTCGAGACGACAGGTATCGGCCTCTTGAGCGGGTTCGCCGGCGGGGTGCTGCTGTATATCGCCATCATGCTGAAGGCATCGGAGCAGGCGCGGCACATGGACGTGGGGGGAAGCGCGTCTCACCTGTGCAGTGCAGGCTCGGCGGCATTCCTGCTCGCGCTCCTGAGCATCCCGGCAGGCACGCTGTTCGGCCTCTGCCTCGGCGGGTTCTTTCTGTGGCGCAAGTCGGTCGCCGTGCGCCGCCCACTTCCTTAGTCGCAAGGCGCACATCAGTCGCAAGGCGCACGCGGCAGCGCGAACGGGAAACTCGCCCGCCGTCTTCACAGTTACATTTCCGGCAGACCCTCGTATAATCCCTCTCGCGAGAGGAGAACCGAACCAACATGCCCGCATCTTTCATGGAAGATTACAAGGCGAAGCACAGGCATCCGCTCAACCGCCTGACGCACAGCATCGGCATCCCGTTGATCGTCTTGAGCCTGCCGCTCTTCTTTTTCAGTTGGCGCATCGCGCTCGCGCTGTTCATCGTGGGATGGGTGCTACAGTTCGTCGGCCACTGGATCGAGGGCAACCAGCCCGCGTTCTTCCGCAATCCCGTTTACCTGCTCATCGGGCCGCTATGGGTCGCACGCCGCGCGCTCTCCGCCGTGGGCTTGGCGAAACCCGTCGCCCCCAACTCTCCCGCCAAACGCGCACGCTGAAGATGACCGGAAGGAAAGACGGGTTCGACGACGCGAAGCGTCTGGCAGACGCAATCGCGCGCGTGTTGGAAGAGGGCGCGCTTGCCGTCCTCGCCACACTGGTCGAAGTTCCGCCGCCGCATCGCGTGGGCGCAAAGCTGCTCGTCAACAGTTCGGGCGAACCGGCCACGACGGGCGGCACCGAAGACTCCGCGCTCGACGAATCAATCGCGCGCCGCGCCGTCGTCTTTCTCGACTCGCGCGCCGAAGCGCAGACTGTCAAAGTTGAAGAGTTCGCGCCGGAGCTTACGAAGTGGCGCGGGGCGCGCGTCCTGTTCGAGCGCGTCGAAGGAGAGCCGCGCGTCGTCGTGTGCGGCGCGGGACACGTCGGCGCGTCGCTGGCGCGTCTGGCAGAAGCGGTCGGCTATCGCGTCACGCTCATAGACGACCGCGCGGATTTCGTCACGCGCGCACGCTTCCCCGGTACGGGCATCGAACTCGTCGCCGCGCCGCAAGGTTGGGAGCGCGCCGTGCAAACTTCTGTGGGCAAGGGGCGCGGCGTCTACGTCGCCGTCGTCACGCGCGGGCACAACGAGGATGAAGAGTGCATGCGCGCCGTCGTGGCCGCACGACCGGATTACGTCGGGATGATCGGCAGCCGCCGACGCACGAACATCGTGTTGGAACGACTGCGCGAATCGGGCGTCGGAGATGAAATTTTAAGAGAGGTGCGCGCGCCCATCGGCCTCGACATCGGCGCGGTGTCGCCGGAAGAGGTCGCGCTCGCCGTGCTCGCAGAGATCGTTGCGGCGCGTCGCGGCGGCACGGGCGCGCCGCTCTCACAGTGGCGGCGCGCATAGTCTCAAGTTGCGGGAAAGTCTCTTAACCTAGCACGACGCGGCAGGTCACACGATGGGCAAGCGGCGCGAAATTTTTTGCGTGTGCCGGTATCGGGTTAGCGTTCGTTACGTCCGAGCGATCTGCGATGCTTCGACGGCGCGTTCCTCCGCATCGCGTCTCGCCGGTTCGGCGTCGGCCGCGCTCGCCGCCAGAAGATTCGCCTCCAATTTCTTCCGCTTCCTTCCCATCATCCATCCGTTGATGGTCATCACCGGGCCGATCAGCATGTAGATGAAACCCGCCAGCGCGACGAAATTGGGCGTGCCACGGCTGGCGAGCCCGATTGAGAGCAGGCCGATGCCGACGTGCAGGAGGTTCTCCGACATGTCCGCCCGCGTGTCCGAAACTTCGAGCGGGTTCAACTCCAACTCGACGCGTTTGGCGTAAGCGCGCCAGTAGAGCAGCGCGAAGACGGCGAAGACGGCCACGTAGCCGATGCTGAAGACGATCATCATCTTCCCCATCTGGCTGCGCTCGACGGCCGCGACCAACTCGCCCGACGGCAGACGCACGCGGTTGTCCACGCCGAGTATCATGTTCACGAGCAGCGTCCAGACGAACTTCAGCGGATAGACGTAGAACAGCACCACGAAGAGCAGGGCGGCGTTCAGGACGAATGTGAGCGCGTCGTTCAAACCGTAACGGCGGAAAAATTTGTACTGTTGATACCAGACGAGGACGAGCATCGCGAAGCAGACGGCGAAGGCGGCGAAGCCGCGCATCATCTCCATCAACGCGTCGAACGTCTGCGGCACTTCGAGCGAAACGACGAGCAGCGTGATCGCGAAGCCGAACACCGCATCGCTCAGAGCCTCGATGCGCGACACCTCGCGCCCGCGCATGCGAAACTTGCTGCTCATGCCGACCTCGCGCTCGATCAATTTTTCGCGAATCATGCCCACACCTTCCGCGCCTCTTGGAAAGCGGCGTCGCCATTTGAGCGGCGGCAAAGCCGCGCCAGAGCTATTTCTTCTGCCCCGTGAGATATTTCTTCGGGAGCGGGTTCGCCGCGTCTTCGGCCTGCCAGAAGATCGTCACGACCCACCAGCGTTTGCCGTCGTTCATGAGTTGAATGCTGTTGATGCCGCGCACGAAGGGTTTCGAGTCGGCCGTGTCGTGGCGTCCCTCGTAGACGCTAAAGACCTGCGCGATGTTGCCGAACGTCTCGACGTGGTTGGCGATTGACTGCTCGAAGAATCCCTGTTCCTCCATGAACTTGCCGGACGAGGTGACGAACTCTTCGGGCGTCAGAACGCGCGTCGTGATCTCGCCGGTCGGGCGTTTGAAGGTCGGGATCAGGCGTGCGCCGGGGACGAAGAGCGAGCGAAAGCGATCCCAGTTGCGCGTCTTGCCCTTCGCGCCGGAGATGGAATCGTAGATGGCTGCGAGAATGGCGTCGAGCGAACTAACGTCGGCGGGGTTGGCGGCCGGTGCGGTCGCGGGCTTGTCGGCGGCGGCGGTTGGTTGTTGCATCTTGAGAAACAGTTGTGGCCGGGAAGTTGATTGCGCTCGGACGGTTTTCGCCGCCACGGCGTGGCAGGCGAACAAAATCAAACAGACGCTCACGACAAACGGGCTAAGGCGTGCTGACAGACGTGTCATAGAATTCTCCTGAAACTCGAAGATGAATGTGGAAACAACGGGCGTTGATTACTCGCGTGCACGCGATTAGAACACGACCGGGCGCGCGGCGGCAAAACATCTTATACGGCGCGACGCGCGAGAAAAGTTGCGCCATTTCGCGGCGGCGGTTTGAGTCAAACGGCATTCGGATGGTATCAAGTTAAATCATGCCCGCACTGGTAGAGCCAAACGCGCCGCAAGCGACTCGTTCGAGCGAGATGTTTCGCGCGCTCGCGCATCGCAACTTCCGTCTCTTTTGGGCGGGCGCGTTCCTGTCGAACATCGGCACGTGGATGCAGACGGTGGCGCAGGGCTGGCTCGTTCTGCAACTCACGGACTCGGCCTTCTGGCTCGGCGTGGACGGCTTCGCGGCCACTTCGCCCGGCCTCGTCCTGACGTTGCTCGGCGGCGTCTACGCCGACCGCATCGACCGCAAACGCCTGCTTCTCTTCACGCAGGCGGGCGCGGGGCTGACCGCGCTCGCGCTCGCGCTCCTGATCGCCACCGGGGTCGTCCGCGACGCGGGGCACGTCTGGATCATTCTCGTCGCTTCGTTCGTTACGGGCTGCTGCTTCTCGCTCGCGTCGCCTTCGTATCAGGCGATCACGATAGACCTTGTGGGGCGCGCGGATTTGACGAACGCCATCGCGCTCAACTCGACGCAGTTTCAACTCTCGCGCGTCGTCGGCCCCACGCTCGCCGGGGTCGGCTTCCAACTCTTCGGGCTGGCGGGCTGCTTCTTCGTCAACGGTCTCTCGTTCGTCGCGATCATCATCGCGCTCTCGCTGGTGCGGATCAAATCGCCTGACGGCACAACCGTCGCCGCGCGACCCGGCGGCGAGCGTCAGACGATGTGGCACGATTTGACGAACGGCTTTCGCTACGTGTGGAGTCACCCGCGCGTCTTCCTGCTGCTGTTGATCTCGGCGGTGGCGAGTTTGTTCGGCGCGCCCTACATGACGCTGATGCCCGTCTTTACGCGCGACGTGCTCGGCCTCGGTGAAACCGGACTCTCCGTGATGATGGGCGTGGCGGGCGCGGGTTCGTTTCTCGCCGCGTTGATGCTCACGTTCCTCGGCAACTTGCGGCGCAAAGGTTTTTACGTGCTCGGCGGTTCGGCGGCCTTCGGCCTGTGCCTCGTCGGGTTCTCGCTTTCAAGAGACGTGACGCTGTCGCTCGTGATGCTGTTCGGCCTCGGCTTCTCCATCGTCTGCTCCATCGCCGTCACAAACATGCTGCTGCAAAAACTCGTGACCGACGAGATGCGCGGGCGTGTGATGAGCATGTTCATGCTCTCGTTCATCGGCGCGTGGCCGATTGGCAGTTTCATCGCCGGGGTCGCCGCCGGACGCTTCGGCGCGCCTCACACGCTCGCCGGCGGCGGCATCGTCATCGCCCTCTTCAACCTCTTCGTCGCCATCCGCAACCCGCGCCTGCGCGCGCTCGACTGACAACTAAAAGCGTCAATCCCGAATCGTAAATCGTGAATAGATGAGAATTGTTTTTCTCTCTTCGCGATTTACGATTCACGATTCACGTCTTTTTTACGATTCGCTTTCTCCTCGCAAGAAACCCTCGCACGGTCGTTCTAGTAGACGAGAGCGGCTAACGCTGTGGCCGCCCGTCAAATTGAATTTCCGAGGAGACCCCTTATGCGCTGCCGACAAATCGCCGCCTGCATCTTCTTCAACGTCCTGATTTTCCTGTCTCTCAACGCCGGTCTGGCCTGCGCGCAGGGCATCATCGTGCCGCGCCCGTGCGAGACGTGCCCGCGCCCGCCGCGCCCGCCGCAGTTGCCGCCCGCGCTGCCCGTCAAGTCGATCAAACTCGACACGAAGATCAACGCGCAGGTGGCGACAACGCACGTCGAGCAGATTTTCCGCAACGATTCGGACGCAACGCTCGAAGGCACTTACTTCTTTCCCATCCCCGAGACGGCTTCCGTCTCCGAGTTTGCCATCTGGGACGGCGACCGTCGCCTCGTCGGCGAAGTGCGCTCGCGCGAGGAGGCGCGGCGCATCTACGACGAGATCGTGCGTAAGCAACGCGACCCCGGCCTCTTGGAATACGCCGGGAAAGATCTGTTTCAGGCCAGCATCTTTCCCATCCCGCCGCGCTCGGACAAGAAATTGGAGTTGACCTACACGCAGGTCTTGCGCGCGCAGTCGGGCACGGTCTCTTATCGCTACCCGCTCGGCACGAATCACAACCTCGCTTCAATCGGCCGTGTGTCGGGCGCGCTCGAAATCGAGGGCAACAAACCGCTCCGTAACATCTACTCGCCGAGCCACGCAGTCGACGTGCGCCCGTCGCAGGGCGGGCAACGCGCGCGCGTCTCCTTCGAGACGGCGGGCGCGGGACGCGAGCAGCAGGACTTTCAACTCTTCTACACGCTGTCGAGCGAAGACTTCGGGATGTCGCTTCTGACGCACCGCGAGCCGGGCAAAGACGGTTACTTCCTCCTGATGATTTCGCCGAAAGACAACTGGGCGGAGAGCGAGTACACGGCGAAAGACATCGTCTTCGTGATCGACACCTCCGGCTCGATGGCCGAGGAAGGGAAGATGGAGAAGGCGCGCGCCGCGATGCTGTTCGGCGTGAAGACCCTGCGCCCGGACGACCGCTTCAACGTCATCTCGTTCGCGGGCGAGGAGCATTTGATGGAGGGCAGCTTGATTCAGGCGGACGAGCGCGGGCGTGCGCGCGGCATCGAGTTCGTAGGGAAGTTGCAGCCGACAGGCGGGACGAACATCAACGGCGCGCTCGAAGCCGGACTCAAACAGTTCGACGCGAGCGACCGGCCGAAAATGCTCGTCTTCATGACGGACGGCCTGCCCACGGTCGGCGTCACGAACCCGGAACGGATCATCGGGAACGCGCGTGCGGCGCGCGCCGGGAACACGCGCCTGTTTACCTTCGGCGTCGGCTACGACGTGAACACCGCGCTGCTCGACAAACTGGCGAGCGAGAACGGCGGTACGGCCGATTACGTCGAGCCGAAAGAAGACTTGGAGTTGAAGGTCTCAAACTTCTTCGCCAAAGTCAGTTATCCGGTGCTCACCGATCTCGCGCTCGACATGGGCGGCGTCGAAACCGATCTCGTCTACCCACGCGCGCTGCCCGATCTCTTTCGCGGCGCGCAGGTCGCGCTCATCGGCCGCTACCGCAACGCGGGCGATCTGCGCGACGTGAGCCTGCGGCTATCGGGGCGAAGCGCGCGCGAGCGGCGCAGTTTCGCCTACGAGAATTTGCGCTTTCCCTCCAACTCGGACGAGAACGATTTTCTGCCGCGCCTGTGGGCGACGCGTCGCGTCGGCTGGCTGATGGAACAGATTCGCTCGAACGGCGAAGCGCGCGAGTTGCGCGACGAAGTGGTTGACCTCGGCACGCGCTACGGCATCGTGACGCCTTATACGTCTTACCTCGCGCTCGAACCCGGCGCGGTGGTGACCAACGAAGTCACGGCGACGGCCGACTCAAACCGGAGTTCCGGGTTCGTCATCGGCGGGGCCACGGGCAACACCTCTCGCACGTCGTCGCCGCAGGCGCGCAAGGCAGGAACCGCGACGGGCGTGGGGGCGGGCCGCACGCACGTAATGAACGCTCCGGTCGAGGCGAGTCCCGCGCCGCCGCCGATGCCGACGACGGGCGCGGCCGCCGTCAGGGACAGCAAGCGCGAGCGTGCGCGACAGGAATCCGTGCGCGCCGGGGAAGAGGACGAGTCTTCGGCGGCGTCGGGCGTGATGCGTAAGGTCGCGGGCAAGACCTTCTACCTGCGCGAAGGCGTGTGGACGGACTCCGAGTTCAAGGCCGACGCGAAGCTGCCCGAGACGGCGGTCGAGTTCGGCGGCGACGAATACTTCGCGCTCATCAAGCGCGAGCCGCAGCTCGCACGCTT
Source organism: Pyrinomonadaceae bacterium (assembly GCA_035940695.1). Taxonomy (GTDB): domain Bacteria; phylum Acidobacteriota; class Blastocatellia; order Pyrinomonadales; family Pyrinomonadaceae; genus JAIVJZ01. The sequence continues at coordinate 255,342 of DASZEQ010000001.1, forward strand.
CTTCTCGCTCGGCGAGCGCGTCCTGGTCGTCTTCAAAGGGCGCGTCTACCGCGTGACGGTCAAGTGATAAGGTCGGAACCACCCGCGGTAGCGGGCGGGTGTTACG
>DASZEQ010000002.1:0-157385 GCA_035940695.1 Pyrinomonadaceae bacterium
CCTTCCTCCGTTTTATCAACGGCAGTCTCAACAGAGTTCCCGGCCGAACCGCTGGCAACTGTTGATAAGGGTTGCGCTCGTTGCGGGACTTAACCCAACATCTCACGACACGAGCTGACGACAGCCATGCAGCACCTTGCATCCTGCTTGGTTTTACCCAAGAAACCCTATCTCTAGGGCTGTCAGGAGCATTCTAGACTAGGTAAGGTTCTTCGCGTTGCGTCGAATTAAACCACATGCTCCACCGCTTGTGCGGGTCCCCGTCAATTCCTTTGAGTTTCAGTCTTGCGACCGTACTCCCCAGGCGGAATGCTTAAAGCGTTAGCGACGGCACCCGGGGACAATCTAACCCCGGACACCAAGCATTCATCGTTTAAGGCTAGGACTACCGGGGTATCTAATCCCGTTCGCTCCCCTAGCTTTCGCGCCTCAGCGTCAGTGTCGGCCCAGCAACCCGCCTTCGCCGCAGGTGTTCCTCTCGATATCTACGCATTTCACCGCTACACCGAGAATTCCAGTTGCCCCTTCCGCACTCTAGCACGACAGTATCACTTGACCGTTCTGGGTTGAGCCCAGAGATTTCACAAGTGACTTGTCGCGCCGCCTACGCGCCCTTTACGCCCAGTAAATCCGAACAACGCTTGCTCCCCCCGTATTACCGCGGCTGCTGGCACGGAGTTAGCCGGAGCTTACAAATGGTACCGTCATCGTTCAGGGTATTATCCTAAACTTATTCTTCCCATTCTTGTGAAGTTTACACTCCGAAAAGCTTCATCCTTCACGCGGCGTTGCTGGGTCAGGCTTTCGCCCATTGCCCAAAATTCCCGACTGCTGCCTCCCGTAGGAGTCTGACCCGTATGTCAGTGTCAGTGTGACCGACCGCCCTCTCAGGCCGGTTACAGATCGTTGCCTTGGTAGGCCATTACCCTACCAACTAGCTAATCTGCCGCGGGCTTCTCTTTAGGCGCGAGGTCTTGCGATCCCCCGCTTTAACAACTGTCTCGATGTCGAGCCGCTGCATTATGCGGTATTAGCAGCCGTTTCCGGCTGTTGTTCCCCACCCAAAGGTAAATTACCCACGTGTTACTCACCCGTGCGCCACTTTCCCCTCCCCGAAGGGAGGTTCTCGTTCGACTTGCATGTCTGAGGCACGCCGCCAGCGTTGATTCTGAGCCAGGATCAAACTCTCGTTAAGAATTTGTATCTCTGGAACATTATCTTCTACTGGTTAAAAGTATCCGATAATGACTCTTCTCGAGTTTTATCTGCGCCGAGCCTAAGCTCGCACGCTCCAACTCTCAAAGGTTATTAACATGGACACGCTCTATCTAGTTTTCAAAGATCGGTTTTCATTTTCCGAATCCATACTTAGTTGCGTATGAATCCTTTTCCGTTGCCCCACAGACGATTATTTTTCGTCTCAAGCAAACCGCAACCTTACGTGATTGCGTTCAACTTGTCAAGCGGGTCAGCCTTAGACGGCATCAACTCTTTTCGAGTTGCTTCTTCTGAACAACTTTTTCAACTTTTTGCGGCGACGAAACAACCGCCCTCTCTCAAACTCTCTAAGAAGAGAAGCGGCTGTGTCCAACGCATCGGGTTGTCGTCTGGATGTCAATTGCCGTGTTTCAGGCGAATGGGCATTATAGACAGAATCTTTTATTTGTCAACACCCCCGGCGAAAAAAATTTCAATCCATCAAAATTCGCCTAGGTGTTGTCTCTAAGAGCCGTTGGGGACAAGGTTTAAGTCATTTCTTTTTCGGGCTTTTGGGCAGTGTTCCCTGTGCATCGACCCGCAAATTACCTCTGTCATCCCGGTAGACTTTATAACGCACATCGACTAACTGACCGTTGTCGTCTGCCTTGACCGTAAAAAACTTCTCCCCGTTACTATTCTCGACACGCAGCGGCAGGCGGCCGTGTATGTCGGGGCTACGATAGGCCGTGTAATGCTCTTGTCGGCTCTTATCATAACCCAACACGAAGATGCGGTCGAAATCCGGGTCTTCCAGCGTACTCGGCTTATCGGAACTGCTCTTTTCCAGAATCACCCAACTGCCCGGCTGCGCTTCTTTCGCCGCGTCTTTATCTTTCGGCGCAGACTGACTCGGGTCGCCCGCGTCATCGAGCCTTTGCCAAGCCACGAACTCGCGCCCGGTGCGATAAAAGATAATGTCGCTCGGCACGGTTAACTCGACCTGTTTGGCATAAACCCAACCGGCGGGCGCGGGCGAAATAGTTCGTGGCAAACGGACTTTGTACCAGAGTTCATTCAACTCCTCCGCCTCTTTGTCCTCGCTGGTGTCCTTCTGCTTGCTTGCACCTTCTGTGGCCGCGCCCGCCTTCGGCGCGTCGTCGCTCTCCGTGGTTTCCGATGCTTTAGGTTTCGGCACGCGCTTCCATCCGATGATCTCGAAATGCGCGCCGCTCTCTAATTTCAGCAAGATATTATCCGCGCCGCTGCGATCCGCCGACGAACGCAGATTCGTGCTGGCCCTGAGTTGTCCGGTGGCCTGCGCCGGGATGTCTTTGTCTTCTGCGGCGACCTGAACGGAGCGATCTAGCAAGTCCTGCGGCATGACGTTGCGTGCTTCGATCCAGCCCTCGGTATTTTCCGCATCGTGCGCGCGCACGCGCAACCAACGCTCGCCGTTCTCGGCCGTCGTCGAATCCAAAATATCCACGACATCGCCGCGCACCACCTCCGACAAGTCGGCCGCCACGACGGCGATTGAACTGCGCACCTGTGCGCGGCGTGCGATCACGACTCCCGTGTCGGTCTTGCTCGCCAGCGTCGTGCAACTTGTGGAGATGAACGTGACGGCCAGCAGTAACAACAGTAAGTATGGTGAAACTCGAAGAGAGTTAAATTTGAGGTTTTCGGTGATGCCAAAAATTTTCATGCGGCGGATGATGAATACGAAGTTTGCGCTACGTGCGTGGAAATTCTGAATTAGCAATCGCACCGGGACAAGTTTGAATTTGCGGTCGGACTCGGAATCCGACGATCCCATGGTCTTTCTAATTGTAGCCCATCTGACGCAATAAATCGCGTTGGGGGCGACTTATCGAATCGGCCACGTCGATCCGCGTGCTTGCCCTGCTGCGCTCTACTTTTAAGCCGAACGCGCCCAGAGCGGTGTTTAGATCGAGTGAGTTTGCGCTTTCGATATAACGTTTCGAGAAATCGCTTCCGCCTGCGACGCTGTTAAGCGCTGCGATCACAAAGGCATTTCCCTCTCGCCTTTCAAAGCCCGCCCGCTGCTGTTGTCGAAATAGCAAGCGGTAAACATCGTCCAGACCGCGCTTCCCACGGCTCTGCTGCCTCACGGTCAGATCATAAAGCGCGGCCACCAGCATTCCTTTGTGATAAATCAAACTGCTGCTCCCGCCCCAACGACGCGCTGAGGCTTCGATCAGAGAATGCTTATCTTGCTCCCGTTGCGCGAGGTAATTATCGTAAGCTCGCGCCAGTGAATCGAGGTAATCCTGAAAAGTTAAATATCCGAGTTCGACGCTCACGCGCATCGATTGATAGACGGTGAAGCCTTCGTAGAACCAAGCGTAATCGCCGCTCAACGGCAGGGCGTTCGGAATCCAGAGGTGCAAAATCTCATGCGCCAGCGGGACGCACAGCCGCGCGAGTCCGGCGGCTTTCGATGGCGACCGCCCGGAGAGAAAGAAGACCGTCCCCCCGCGCGTCTCCGCGCTCCAACGAGAAGCGTCCGCGCTTTGCGGAAATGGTGCGAGTAAAATCAACGCATTCTTGCGCGGCACAGTGCCGTTGATGCGCGCGTGTTGTTCGATGATGTCGCGGACGACCCTCACCACATCCTCGTCGGCGAAAGCCCACTCGCCCGCAGTGGCAAACGTAAACTCCATCCCGCTCACGCGCGTCTGCGTCTGGCGCAGATCAGCCCCGACGAAAAAGATAGACGACTCGGCATCTTCGATCTCATATTGCCCGCCGCCGTTTCGAGCTTCGAGCGTGGCGATCTTCCATTGGGCGGGCAGCATTAAACTCAGCCGCGCGCGTGCCGACGGAATCGGCAACAGGTCGCCGGGCATCAACACGCCGCGCGTGGCCGTCAGCCATGAAGCGTGTGCGGTGTCGTTCGTGCCGCGTGGTGGGTCGAGTTTGAGTTCGTAGCTGATTTTCGTCGCCGCGCGTGCGGCTTCGTATTCACCCGCGGCGAGTTTGCGCGCGGCTATTTCGACGCCTTGAGCGTCGGACAACGACAAATTCTCGATGCGTTCGCCGAGGCCGGTGATTCCGGCGTAAGCGTTGCGAAACGACCACGCCTTCGTAGCTTCGGCGCGTTCGGCCTCTACCCTGACTCGCGGAGGCGTCAGCGAAACGACGCTGATCCGTGCGTTGATAGACTGAGCTTGCGCGTTGAGATTTACGTACGACATCAGGATGAACGCCCCGCAAATAAACCACAGGCGCGACGGTCGGCTTGCGCCGTTCGCACGGTAACGCGGGCGCGTAAGCGGCATGATTTGATGTCCGTCGCTCGCGTCGTGGCGCGGCACGCTTTGGGTGTGAAGGCGACGCGGGGATCGTGTCGCATGTTGTGGAAGGGGTTTCTTTGACACTCGTGCGTATGAGCGTCTATAGTTGCCCTCAACGCTCCCTTTGTTCCGAATGTAACATAATGCTCGAAGCAGTGCCCAGCAGCATTAAAAACGGGTCTCGACGCCGCCGCAAGTATTTCGCGCGCGCGACGAACAGCCTCCTGCTCCTCCTGATTTTTTACGGGGGGACGTGGGGGCTGGTTCATAGCCACGCGATCTATCTCCCGTCAATTTCAACTCTCGGAACAGTTCTCAACGACGCGCGCGAAGGCGATTTGACGGCCAAGCTTTTACCTTCCGGTAAAAACTGCCTGCTCTGCCAGTTTCATCAACAACTCTCGCACGGTCTTTTTCACACGACGCCTTTCGCGCTGCAACCGACCGCCGGCGTCGCCCGTCGGCTCGCCGCAAACTTCGCTAACTACTCCGCCCCGCACGAGTCCCTGCGCGGGCGCGCCCCACCCTTCGCTTCTCTTCTCTAAGTGCATTTTCATTCGACCGCTTCGTCGTTCAGACAAAGCCCTCGAAGCATTTAAAGATTCAGGACGCTCAAGCCTTTCGCCCTCGCGCCGGTTTTACAAACCGCGACGAGCGCGTTTTCAGGCCGGGCGTCCGGCGGCATCTGCCGTCGAGCATTGAAGTGAGGCTCTCTTATGATCCGGAAAAGCATTTATAAGTTCACGGCGAGCGCGGCGTTAGTTATGGCCGTCTGCTTCGCGTCCTTGGCGCAGACCCACATCGGCACGGTACAGGGCACGGTGCGCGACCCCGGCGGCGCGCTCGTGCCGGGCGCATCCGTGCGTATCGCCGACCCGACCAGCGGCTATCAACAGACGGCGCAGACTGACGCGCAGGGCGAGTTCAGATTCTTAAACATCCCGTTCCACATTTACACCGTGCGCGTCGAGGCCGCAGGCTTCCAGAGCGTGGAAAAATCCATCGACGTGGAAACGGCGATACCGACGAGCGTTGATTTCACGCTCTCAATCGCCGCCGCGAGCGAAACCGTCACCGTCACGGAAAACAGTTCGCTCATCGAAGCCGACAAAACCTCTTCGGACACGAACATCTCCCAGACGTTGCTCGAACGCCCGCTCGGCGCGACGCCCTCGCGCGGCATCGAAGCCGTCGTCGCAAGCGCGCCCGGCTTCGCGCCCGACGACAACGGACGCCTCCACCCGCGCGGCTCGGAGTCGCAGGTGCAATACGTCGTTGACGGCATCCCGATCACGGATAACCTCTCGGCCATCTTCGCCACCAGCCTCGACGCGCGCACGCTGCGCACCGTCGAAGTTATGACCGGGGGCATCTCGGCGGAGTTCGGCGACAAACTCGGCGGCGTGGTCAACGTCAACACGCGCTCCGGGCGCGAGACGCCGACGCAAGGCAGCGTCACGCTCTCCGGCGGCAGTTTCTCGACCGGCGAGGTCGGCGTGAACTTCTCCACGCGCACAGACAAGCTCGGCCTGCTTACCAACTTGTCGGCCACCACCTCGCAGCGTTTTCTCGACCCGCCGACCGTCGAAAATTTTCACAACTTCGGGCGCACCGGCAAAGGTTTCCTGCGCCTCGATTATCAACTCACGCCGAGCGACACGCTGCGCGGCACGTTTCTCGCGGGCGGCACGAATTTCCAAATCCCGAACCGTCTCGAACAGGAACTCGCCGGGCAGGATCAAAAGCAGCGACTCCGCGACCATTCCGAGTTCATCACCTACGAGCGCATCTTCTCGCCGACCACCTTCGGCCAATTTTCCTTCTTCAATCGCTACGGCACGGCGCGTCTCGCGAGCAACCCGTTCTCCGTGCCCGTCGTCGCGTTTCAGGATCGCGCGCTGCAAAACACGGGCGGCATCGCCGCCGTCTCGCTCACGCGCGGCAGTCACAACATCAAGGTTGGCGGCCAGTTCACCGTCACGCCCGTGCGCGAGGAATTCAGCTTCTACCCGACCACGCCTTTCGAGGACTTCACCGGCGAAGACGGCGCAATCGTGCCGAATCCGATTAACTCATTCAACGCCGCCAACCCCTTTCGCTTCGACGGACGCCGCACGGGGCGCATGCTCAGCGCGTACGTGCAAGATCGCTTCTCGCCGTTTCACAATTTCACGATTGACGCTGGGCTACGCTACGACAACTACAAGCTGATCATTCAGGACTCCGCTTTCAGCCCGCGCATCGGCGTGGCCTATTTCATCCCGCGCACGCAGACGACGCTGCGCGCCTCTTACAATCGCCTCTTCCAGACGCCCCCGGCGGAGAATTTGTTGCTCGCCAGTTCGGCCGAGGCCGCCGCGCTGTCGCCGCTCGCCGTGGTGCAGGGTCAGGCGGGCGTGCGCCCGGTGCTGCCGGATAAGCAGCACGCCTACGAGGTCGGCGCGCAACAGGCTCTCTCGCGCTTCCTGCGTATCAACCTGACCGTCTATCAAAAGCGCATCACCAACTTCGGCGACAAGGATCAATTTTTCGACACAGGGATCATCTTCCCTATCACGATCTCTTCCGGTCGCGTCATGGGTGAGGAACTACGCGTCGAGACTTCCGACTTGCGCGGCTTCCGCGCCTTCACCTCCTACGCCAACGCGCGCGCTTACGGCGTCACGCCGATCAACGGCGGCCTGTTCCTCGGCGAAGCGGTCGAAAGTCTCGACGTGCCCGGCCTCAAGTTCGCTAACGACCACGACCAGCGCAACTCGGCCCAGTTCCAACTCAGTTACAACCACGCGCGCTCCGGCATCTATGCCAATTTCGGCGGCCGCTACGATTCCGGCTACCCGACCGATGTTGAACCCGGCACGACCCGCGCGGATTTCACCGCCGCCGGTTTCGACCCGCGCCTCTACGATGAAATTGACTTCGAGCGAGGCCGCACCAAGCCGCGCGGCGTCCTCAATTTCTCCATCGGCGCGGACTTGCTGCGCGAACGCCGCACTTCGCTCAACTTGCAGTTCGACGTGCAGAATTTGACGAACACGCTCTTTCTCTACAATTTCGAGTCGGTCTTCAGCGGCACGCACATCGGATTTCCCCGTCTCTTCAGCGGGCGTTTATCCGTTCGTTTCAAATAAAATTCGACGGCGGCGGGCTGTCTTTGATCGATAATTTGATCGTCAAAATAGCCCGCCGCCCGGCAAACATGGAACTTTTCCGGCCTGTCGCACGTCTTAAGTTTTGCTGTTCAGGCGAAATCAGGCGTGCGGCAGGCCATCTCTGCCCGAAGCGTTGACACTTCTCGCAATGCACCTATAAACTACAGCCATTGTAAGCGGGTAGCCCTGACCTCCAACCAATTTGAGGTTCAAATCGTGAGTCTCGTAAAGATCATCATCATCACTATCGCGGTCATCCTGACGATTCTGTTCTTCGGGCGATTTTTGTTTTAGCCTGTTGGCGGCATGACCCTTCCTCGTTCAGTTCGTTCCCGGCGACACGTCTGCACACGCGCCCGCCCCAAATTCCTGTTCTCTCTTCTCGCGTCGTCTCTCATTCTCCTTTTCGGCGCGGGCATCTGCGCCCAGACGCCTCAAACAAGTGACGTGCCCGCAGCAGCAGACGACGAAGTGCTGCGCGTCAATACCGACCTCATCACCGTCCCCGTCGTCGTTACCGACGAGCGCGGGCGACGCTTCGCCAATCTGACGCTCCGCGATTTCGAGGTGCGCGACGGCGGGCGACCCGTCAAGCTCGACTACTTCTCCACCGGCACGGAGCGCGTCGCGCTGCTGTTCGCGCTCGACACGTCCGGCAGCGCGCGCGAACACATCGCGCGGCAGACCGAGGCCGCGTTCGCCATGTTCACGCGCTTCGGCGACAACTCGCGCATCGCCGTGCTCCAGTTTTCCGAACAGGCCGAGTTCGCGCTGCCCTTCACGGCCGACATCAAAGGCGCGCGCGACGCGTTTCAATTCTCACCGCGACGCGGGCGACACACGGCCATCTTCGACGCCGCCTCCGTCGCCGTCCGCGCCTTCAACGTCGCCGGGGCTGATGCGCGCGAACGCCGCATCGTCGTCCTGTTCAGCGACGGGCTGGACACGTCAAGCCACACGCCGTACACCTCCGTCATCAACGACGCGCGCCTGCGCGGCGTCTCCATCTACGTCATACACTTCCCCCTGTTCACACCCCGCGACGGCCGGCTCGTCGCGCGCCGCCCCGCCAAAGGTTTTCGCGAATTGGCCGAGCAGACCGGCGGCCACTTTTTCCAATTAGGCGACGCCCGCGCCGCGCTCGACCCGCGCGCCGCCTATGATCTCGCGCCCATCTTCCGCGCCATCACCGAAGACTTGCAGAGCCAGTACGTGCTCGGTTACTACCTCGACGCGGCCGCCCGCGCGCACGACGATCATCGCCTTCAAGTGACCCTGACGCCCGCGCACAAACGCCTGCGCGTACAGGTGCTCCGCGGAGACTACAACCTGAAACAGTAAGAACGTAAATCGTGAATCGTAAATCGTGAATAGAAGAAAGCGGGATTTAATCCATTCACGATTTACGATTCACGATTTACTGTTTTATCTTGTCACTTAAACTTATGAGCGAACAGAATCAAGAAGGATTGCGAAGCATCCGCCGCGCGCTGTTGAGCGTGTCGGACAAAACGGGGCTTGTCGAGTTTGCGCGCGCGCTCGGCCGCTTCGACGTCGAACTCCTGAGCACGGGCGGCACGGCGCGGGCATTGCGCGAGGCGGGCATCGAAGTGCGCGATGTGTCCGAGGTCACAGGCTTTCCCGAAATGCTCGACGGGCGCGTCAAGACGCTCCACCCGCGCATCCACGGCGGGCTGCTGGCCGTGCGCGAAAACGCCGAACACATGAACGCGCTCTCCGAGCACAACATCGAGCCGATAGACATGGTCGTCATCAACCTCTACCCGTTCGAGCAGACCATCGAGCGCGCGGGCGTGACGCTCGCGGAGGCCGTCGAGCAGATAGACATCGGCGGCCCTGCGATGGTGCGCTCGGCCGCAAAGAATTACACGGACGTGGCCGTCGTCACCGCGCCCGAACTCTACGAACGAATCCTCGGCGAGATGCGTGAGCAAAACGGCGCGCTCTCGCTCGCCACGCGCGGCCAACTCGCGCGCCTCGCCTTCATGCGGACGGCCTTCTACGATTCCAAAGTCTTCTCCTATCTCGGCACGCTGGCCGAGACGGGCGAGTCGGAGGATTGGGCGATCTACCCGCCCATCGAATCAATCGTCGATACGGTGGAAACCTACGCGGACGTTCTCGCGGGCGCGTTCGAGGCCGCGGGCGGCAACGCCGGAGAGGATGCGGACGACGACGCGGATTCCGAGTTTGACGAGTACGCCGAATTGTCTCTGAACAAACTTTCCGATTTGCGCTATGGCGAGAACCCGCATCAAGCCGCCGCGCTCTACGAGATCGAACAGGAAGACGCGGGCGGCGTGGCGCACGCCGAGTTGCTATCCGGCAAGGAGATGTCTTTCAACAACTACGTGGACGCCGACGCCGCATGGCAACTCGCCTGTGAGTTCCAGACGCCTGCCTGCGCCATCATCAAGCACACGAACCCTGCGGGCGTGGCTCTCGGCGCGTCGCCCGCAGAGGCATACCGCCGCGCGCTCGCCACCGACCCGGTCTCGGCCTTTGGCGGCATCGTCGCCTTCAATCACAGAGTTGACGACGAAGCGGCGCGCGCCGTCACGGAAATTTTCACCGAGGTCGTCATCGCCCCCGCCTACGACGAAGCGGCTTTGACGACGCTGCGCGCCAAGAAAAACTTGCGCGTCCTGCGCGTCGCCGCACCGGGCGTTGAAGAAGAAGCGGCCGCCATTCTCAATTACGACTACAAGAAAATCAGCGGCGGCATGCTCGTGCAAACGCGCGACCTGCAACGCCCGACGCGCGACGATCTCAAAATCGTCTCGCGCCGCGCGCCGACCGCCGAAGAGATCGATGCGCTCCTCTTCGCATGGTCGGTCTGCAAGCATACGAAGTCGAACGCCATCGTCTACGCGCGCGCGGGGCAGACAATCGGCGTGGGCGCGGGGCAGATGTCGCGCGTGGATTCGGTTCGCCTCGGCGCGATGCGCGCGCAATTGCCGGTCGCCGGTGCGGTGCTCGCTTCCGACGCCTTCTTCCCCTTCCGCGACGGCATTGACGAGGCTGCCAACCACAACATCGCGGCGGTCATCCAACCCGGCGGCTCCGTGCGCGACGAAGAGGTTATCGCCGCCGCCGACGAACACGACCTCGCGATGGTCTTCACGGGCATCCGGCACTTCAAACATTGAACGCGGGGAGGAGACTTGAGACGGAAATGATCAGGCAATCATTCAAAGTAAAATCGGCGGCGGCATTTTTAGGATTGCTGCTGCTGCTGGCGACATGCGTGTTCGCCGCGCAAGAGGGTTTAACCAAGCGCGTGCGTTTCGCGCGCGGGCGCACGACGGCCACTCTGAAGAACTCGGTCGTGCGCGGCACGCGGGATCGTTACTTGGTCGGCGCGCGAGCGGGACAAGAGATGACCGTGAGCATCAACTCCGTCGAGCGCAACGCGGTCTTCGCCATCTACGCGCCTTCTCATGACACGCTCGAAGGCGCGGGCGAGATGCACGAGGCGACGAGTTGGAGCGGCAAGTTGCCGGAGAGCGGCGACTACGTGGTCGAGGTTGGCGGCACGCGCGGCAACGCGACGTACACGCTCAAGGTGTCAATTCGTTGAACGGACGGGGCGCGCTCGTTGTAAGGGCTTGCAGTCGCGCCGCGCAATCGTTGATACTTGGGCGCACGCGGTCTCCCCGAAAATTTATTTGCTGTAGCGAAGGGTAGAACTCATGGTTGACATTGAATCCGTGCCGGGCGGTGAAAGCAAGGGAACACCCGTGCGTTGCCGTTTTTGCGGGCAGTTGAATCAGACGCGCGCCGACGTGGCCGGGAACGCGAAGTGCGGCCGTTGCCGCCTCTCGCTCGCGGGCGAACCGCATAAAAAATTCGCCGAACTCGACAAAGACTCTTACATCCACCCGGCCGACAGCCGCGCGCTCGCCACCCTGCGCGCGATTCCCGGCATCGACACGGCGGTTAAAAAGCTGTTGTCGGTGACGGGCGAATCGGCTATCCGCGTCATCTTTACGGCGAGCGCGGTGCGCGTGACGCCCAAACAATGCCCAGACCTCTACGCCAAGTTGCAGGTCGCCTGCACGACGCTCGGCGTGGACATGCCGGAACTGTTCGTACAGCAGTCGCCGATGGTCAACGCCTTCACGGGCGGCGTCGAACGTCCCGTCATCGTGCTCTATTCCGGCCTGCTCGAACGCCTGACGGACGAAGAAGTGCTCGCCGTCGTCGCGCACGAAGTCGGCCACATCCACGCCGAGCATGTGCTGTACCTGACGGTCGCGCACCTGCTCGAAGCGTTGGCGAACGTGGCGATTGCGTCCGCGCCGATAGCGAGTCTCGTCGCGCAGATTTTGTCCACCACGATGCGGTCGGCTCTGCTCGCATGGTCGCGACGCGCCGAGTTGTCGTGCGACCGCGCCGCGCTGCTTGTGACGCAGGACGCGGACGTGATCGGGCGCACGATGATGAAACTCTGTGGCGGCACGTTTGCCTCGAAAGTTGACTATGAACAATTTCTCGTGCAGGCGCGCGACTTCCAGAAGAATTACGACGAGCGCGCGCTCGACCGCTTCTGGGCTGACATCATCACGAGCGGCCTCTCGCACCCGTTCCCCGTCTGGCGCACGTCGGAGATTTTGAAATGGGTCGAGAGCGACCAGTACGGGCGTCTGATGAACGGCGCGCCGGAAAGCGCGGCGGCATAAACATCAGCGCGGGGTAAAGTTGCCTTGAAAACCTCACCAAGAAGGGCGAATAAGAAGTATGTCTGCGAAAGAAGTTCAAGCCAAGTATATTTGTCTGGACATCGAAGGCTATACGAAGCGAAGCGTGGATGCTCAACTAAAGATTCGTAGCGTGCTGGACGATGTAGTGAGGGAGTGCATTAGCAAGGAATTCGTCCCCGTAAATGAAGAGAACCTCATGTATCTCCCGACCGGGGACGGGATGTGCATCGCCTTGTTGGATACTCCTTCGCACGTTCACATCCATCTCCGCGTCGCTTTGAGCATCCTCAGCAGTTTACGCAAACGCAACAGCCAGACCGAATACAAGGAACTCGAATTCGATGTCCGCATCGGCATCCACGCCGACACGGACTATATAGTTAAAGATATAAACGGGGACGACAACTTGGCCGGGGCGGGAATCAATACCGCCTTCCGCGTCATGAGTCTGGCCGACGGCGGGCAAATTCTCGTCAGCCATGATGTCTTCAGCGACCTCGTCAGAGTGTTCAGGCATCAATTCAGACGTTTTGATTTAAGGGTGCGCCACCGCGTGCCGATGGCGGTTTATCAATTCCTCGGCGAGGGCGACGGGCTGAATAAAGACATCCCGAAGGCCGTCGAGGAACAGGAGCGCGACGATAGGGCATACAAGAGCATCATCCGGCCGGCTGTGGATTTGGGGTTGAAGAAGGTATACGAGTTTCGCAACGACGAGGTGGGGCGTGAGTTGATCGAAGACATCAACGACGCGCGCCGGAAAGTGTGGCTGCTGGGTGCTGCGCTCAGCGACAACTTCAACATCACCGACCCCAATATTATCAATCTGCTCAACCGTAAGATTGAGGAGCGCGTGGATGTCAGTATACTTTTACTCGACGGTTTCCGTAGCCCGGCGATTTTCCGCGCCCTGCTGGAGAGCAATCGGGAGATGTCGCGCAGCATCATCGAGGCCGACCGCAGACTCCCGAACCCCAACGACCCTTATCTCGCGCACAGAGTTTTTAAGAACTTCGAGGACGCCTACAACGAGCTTGCGAAATATCCTAATTTTGAAACCGCCGTCAGGTTCTACGGCCACACGCCGAGTTGCTGGCTCGCCATCGTGGACGACAAGGCGTACTACCAGCCCTACACGTTCGGCGACATCAGCGACGACCCGGCGATTGGTTTCCAGATGCCGATCACCAAGTGGCAAGGCAGAAAGACCACTTTCAGGATTCTCGAAGACCACTACAATAAACTCTGGGTGACATCCGACACGGATTTATTTCAAACCGGGACGCGGCTGAAAGCCAAGGCGGAGACCATTTGGAAAACCTTTAACAAGCGCGGCGAAGACGGCAGCAAGTGGTTCGAACACATCCACGGGATTCTCCACAGCACGAACAACCCCGGAGTGGACAAACGCACCTACTCGCGCCAGCCCTGCATTTCGCTCAAACTCGACGCCGTCATCACATGGGAGGGCGGCGAGGAAACCAAAGCTAAGGTCTTGGATTACTCTCGCAAAGGCGTTTTGTTGGAACTCGCGGAATTGACTCCCGAGTCGCCCTTGTTCAGTTCGTTACCTGAACACTATTGTCCGTCCGGCACGGAGATCATCGCCCTGCTGGACATCGAGCCGGAAGGCGGGTGGGGAAACTTTGAAGCCAAACGCGAGAAGTCGCTCGGGCTGCCTCCGATTGATGCCGTCATGCGTGCGGTCTCCGCCGTCATCGAAGCGGACAACGAGTTCAGGTATATACGTAAAGAGATGCCGAAGCCCAAAGGGAGGAAACTGCGCGTCGCACTTCAAGCGCGCAAGGTGAAGCAGCATTAGCACAATCCAGTTACGAGGAGTCTCCGCATGCTACAGAACAAATTCGGCATCGTTTTCGGTGTCGCCAATAAACGCTCAATTGCTTGGGCATCGGCGCAGGCTCTCGCGGAAGCAGGTGCGCGGCTGGCCTTCACATACCAGAACGAGCGACTCAAAGACAACGTCGGCGGTTTGACGGCGGGCATGGACGCGCCGCTCATGCAGTGTGACGTGGTCAACGCGGAAGAGGTCGAGCAGACTTTCTCTCTCGTCAGAGAGAAGTTCGGGCGTTTGGATTTTCTCATCCACAGTCTGGCCTTTGCGCCGCGCGAGGCGCTCGAAGGCGACTACGTGAACACCTCTCGCGAGTCCTTTCTGACCGCGCTCGACATCAGCGCGTACTCGCTCGCCGCGCTCGCACGCGCCGCCGCACCTCTGATGACCGAAGGCGGAAGCATCGTCTCGATGACCTATTACGGAGCCGAGAAGGTTGTGCCGAACTACAACGTGATGGGCGTGGCGAAGGCCGCGCTCGAAGCGAGCACCCGCTACCTTGCCAGCGATCTCGGCAAACACAATATCCGCGTTAACGCCATCAGCGCAGGCCCCATCAACACGCTCGCCGCGCGCGGCGTCGGCAACATGGGCGCGATGTTGAAGCACCACGCCGAGCGCGCGCCGCTCGGCCGCAACGTCGAGGCGAGCGAAGTCGGCAACACCGCGCTCTTCCTGTGCAGCCCTCTCTCCTCCGGCATCACCGGCGAAGTCATCCACGTGGATTGCGGCTACAACATCATGGCGTTTTAGCCGTCAGCCATCAGCCGTCAGCCGTCAGCCCTAAGGCCGAAGGGTCTTTGTTTGGCTGAATGCTGATAGCTGATAGCTGACGGCTATTCTTAACTTATGGCAAAGACCAACAATCGAAATCGTAAGAGCGCGCACGTCACGCAGGACGAGCAGTTGCTTGAGACTCCGAAGCTGGACGAGTTCAAGCACACGGACACGTGGCGCGTGTTTCGCATCATGGGCGAGTTCGTCGAGGGTTTCGACGAACTGGCGTCGGTGACGCGCGGCGTCTCCATCTTCGGCTCGGCGCGCACGTCGCCCGACAGCCCACACTACGCGGCCGCGCAAGAGACGGCCGCCCTGCTCGTGCGTGCGGGCTTCGCCGTCATTACGGGCGGCGGCCCCGGCATCATGGAGGCCGCCAATCGCGGCGCGTTAGAGGCCAAGGGCGTCTCCATCGGCTGCAACATCGAATTGCCCTTCGAGCAAAAACCCAACGCTTACCAGACACGCTCGCTCACCTTCAAATACTTCTTCGTGCGCAAGACGATGTTCGTCAAGTACAGCACCGCCTTTATCATCTTCCCCGGCGGCTTCGGCACGCTCGACGAACTCTTCGAGGCGCTCACGCTCATCCAGACGCGCAAGGTGAGAAACTTCCCCGTCGTCCTCGTCGGCAAACAATTTTGGGGCGGGATGTTGGATTGGCTGCGGGGCGCGGTGCTCTCGGAGAAAAACATCTCCGAGGACGATCTCGTCCTTCTGCATTTGACCGACTCGCCCGCCGAAGCCGTCGAGATCGTCGTCCGCAGTCAGGACGCGTTGCGGAAGCTAGACAACACGATTTCCAGCGACATCTCTTAAAGAGCGTCAGCCGCCCCCGCGCTCGCGTACAAGAAGACCGAGCGCGAGCGCGTGTGGCGGCGAATTTATTTCAAACACACGAAGCCGCGAAGCGGCGACACTTCCCTCTGAGTGAAAGTGTCGCCGCTTCGCGGCTTCATAATTTTGAGCTTGCTTTTAATCCAGACTTCGACGGGCGGGGCTACCGTCCGTCGCCGCATCGCGGCTTTCCATTCGTCATCAGAGGATGCGCGAGCCGTTTATTCATCGCTTCCCTTGGCGGTGGAGGTGAGCCATTCGAGATAGTTGGCGGAGGCATCGGTGATCGGGAGCGCGATGATCTCCGGCGTTTCGTAACTGTGCAGCGCGCGCACTTCGCGTTCCAACAAGGAAAAGCGCGCCTGCGTCGTCTTCGCCAGAAGCAACACTTCCGGGTCGCGCCGCACCTCGCCCTTCCAGTGATAGACCGACTCGATCTCCGGAAGTATCTGCACGCACGCGGCGAGGCGCGCGCCGACGAGCATCTCCGCGAGCCGCACCGCCTCTTCGCGGCTGCCCGCCGTCAACATCACCATGATCGCGACCTCGCCCGCCTCTTGCATGCTCGCACTCCGCGCCCGCCGCCGAAACTCTGCGCCTACCGGCGAAGACTCGCAAACCGCCCTTGCGCGAATTGACGCTCAGCGCGCACCCGGCACGAGATCACCCGTGTCGTCCGTATCGTGGATGTCGCCGGTGTCGTCGTCATCATCAGACGCGATCTCTTCGTCTTCCTCGAACGTTGTGCCTGTGAGCGGCGTCGTGTCGCTGCCGAAAAACGAGTTGTAGAGTTCCTGCGCGCGGTCTAAATCGCGCTCGTCAACAAGCACGAGCGCGCCCGGCGAGGTGGTGGACAAGAGCGGCGAGAATGCGTCTGAGCCGCCCGACTGCACGGCCGCACGCACCCCGTTCTGCGTGAGAATGTCGTGCACCATCTCGGCCTCGGCGGGCGAGCCGATATTGTGCAGGGGCACGAACCGCGCCTCGCTCCGGTCGCGCGAAGTTTCCGGCGACAATTCCTCAACCAATTCCACGTCGTGATCCGGGCAACGCTCGATGCCCTTCTCATACTCCGCTTCACACACGGGACAGAACATAGTTTTTCCTCAAAAAAGTTTCAGGTTTCAAAGCTAAGGTTTCAAGTTTCAGGTTTCAGGTTTCAGGACTGAGGTGTTCGGTTCTTTTTCTTTAACTTTAAACCTGAAACCTGAAACTTGAAACCCGCTATTTCGACGCACGCACGGCGCGTTCAAACGGAATCTCATCAAAGTGGGTCATGCGTTTGAACATGCGGAAACGTTCGTTGATCTCTTCGTGCGTGAGGCGATCAACGCGCTCCGTCCCGAACTCTTCGACGTTGAACGAGGCCATCACCGAGCCGTAGATCATCGCGCGGCGCATGGCCGCGTCGTCAATCGTCTCGTGGCTGGCGAGGTAGCCCATGAAGCCACCGGCGAAAGTGTCGCCCGCGCCCGTCGGGTCGAAGACCGATTCCAGAGGATAAGCGGGGATGGTGAAGTAGGACTCGCGCGTGAACAACGCCGCGCCGTGCTCGCCGCGCTTGATGACGAGCGCCTGCGGCCCGGCGTCGAGAATTTTGCGCGCCGCACGGATCAGGTTCGGCTCGCCGGAGAGTTGACGCGCCTCCGCGTCGTTGATGATGACGATGTGGACGCCTCCGATGGTCTGCATCACGGAGTCGGGCACGGTGTTGATCCAGTAGTTCATCGTGTCGAGCGCGACGAGTTCCGCCCCGGCCACCTGCGCGCGCACCTCGCGTTGCAGGTCTGGTTGAATGTTGCCCAAAAAGACGAAGCGCGATTGTCTGGACGCATCCGAGAGCTTCGGCTTGAAGTCGGCGAAGACGTTGAGTTGCGTGTCGAGCGTGTGCGCCGTGTTCAAGTCGTAATCGTAACGGCCGCGCCAGAAGAAGGTGTCGCCTTCGGCCACGCGTTCGAGGTCGCTCGTGTCCACCTCATGGCGCGCGAACACGTCCAACTGCTCCTGCCCGAAGTCTGCGCCGACGACACCGACCACACGCACATCCGTAAAGAAACTGGCGGAGAGCGAAAAATGCGTGGCCGAACCGCCGAGCATCCGCTCGCGCTTCCCGAACGGCGTCTCCACCGCATCGAACGCCACCGAACCAACAACCAGCAATGACACCTTATGTTTCTCCTCTGTGTGAAATGAAAAAGACTGCTTCTGTCCGTTATCAGTTGCCCGTGGTCAGTTGCCTGTGGCAATCAAGCGCATCGCTAAAGGCGGATTTGAACAACTGACCACTGACTACGGACAACTGACCACTGGCGATTCTTATTTCTCGTTAGCTTGCGGCGCGGGTTCGCCGATGGCGCGTAATTCCTCTTCGGCGCGCTTGCGGAATCCGCTCTTCGGATGCTCTTGGACGAGTTGGGTGAGATACTGGCGCGCGAGGATGAGATATTTTTCCGGGGCGAGCGCGGGCGGCTGCTTGCCTTCCTTGCGCGACAGGCGCGCGCTCGACATGCCCGCGATGTAGAGCACCTCGTCAAACTTGTCGAAGCGTTGAAAGACGGCCATCGTCTCCTCGCAGCGTTGCAGCGCGCCGACGTAGGCTTTGCGCGTGTAGTACAACTGCGCCGCTTTGAGATTCTTCTTCGCGTCTGCGATGAGCAACTCGTCGGGCAGAGCGTTCGCCTCTAAATCCTGATTGGCGGGCTTCGACGTGTCCTGCGCCTGCGCCGCGCCGCCCGCAACGAAACAGATCAGGCAACATGTGAGTAAAAGTTTTTTCATAGATACCTCTTTCAAAAGAACGTGAATCGTGAATCGTGAATAGAGGAAACCCAGTTTCTTTCTATTCACGATTTACGATTCACGATTTACGACATTTTCTTGCCGCCGTACTTTTTGATGATCGCTTCGAGTTTTTTAGTTGTCGCTTCCGGCCACAAATCGGGCGCGGTGAAAATGGCGTTCTTGAGAGCAGAGCCGCATGAGCAGCCACGCGGGCTGTCGGCCAGACGCTTCACCGCCTCGCGCATGATGACCTGCGCGTTGCGGACGTTCTTGTTCAGATACTCAACGACCGTCTCGACCGAGACGGCGTCGTGCTCCTCATGCCAGCAGTCATAATCGGTGACGAGCGCGAGCGTGGCATAACAGATTTCGGCCTCGCGCGCGAGTTTGGCCTCCTGCAAATTCGTCATGCCGATCACGTCCATGCCCCAAGAGCGATAGACGTTCGATTCGGCCTTCGTCGAAAACGCAGGGCCTTCCATGCACAGGTAAGTGCCGCCGCGATGCGCGCGCACGTCGGCCACGCCGCAGGATGCTTCCAGCACGTCGCCGAGTTCGTCGCAGACCGGATGCGCGAACGTGACGTGCGCGACGATGCCGCCGCCGAAGAAGGTTGACTCGTGCGCGCGTGCGCGCGTGCGGTCGAAAAACTGCGCCGGAATCACCATGTCGAGCGGGGCATATTGCTCCTGCAAAGAGCCTACGGCCGAGGCCGAAAGTATCCGCTCGACGCCGAGCAATTTCATCGCGTAGATGTTGGCGCGGAAGGGCAACTCGGTGGGCGTGAAGCGATGCCCGCGCCCGTGGCGCGGCAGGAACGCGACGCGCACGTCTTCCAGCGTGCCGACGATAAAGGCGTCCGACGGGCTGCCGAACGGCGTGTCAACTCTTACTTCCTCGATGTCTTTCAATTCCGGCATCTGGTAAAGGCCGCTGCCGCCGATGATGCCGATCTTTGCTGTTGTCATAGGTCTTCCTGCACCTGTTCGTAGGGAATAGTTTTCAACTTGCCTTCGCCTTCAACCACGCGACATAGCGGGTTGTCCGGCTCGTGGTAAAACAGGCAGAGCCAATTTTCGCGCGCGGCTTGCGGAAGCAGACGCCGCTTGGCTTCGAGCGTCTCGACCGGGTAGAGATCGTAGCCCATGATCCACGCGAGCGCGACGTGCGCGCGCATCGGGACGAGATCGGCGAAGCCGAAGAGCGTCTGCCCGCCGCGCTCCAGACGCGCGCATTGCATCGTGCGCGAATGCCCCGCAATCGTCTCCATCCGCAGGCCCGGCACGACCTCGTAATCCGCGTCTTTCAATTCCAACTGCCCGCGCTCGCGCACGGGTCGCCAGTTCTCCGGCAGATAACTGGCGCGGTCGCGCTCGTGCGGCGACTCCGCGTGTTCGTACTCGTCGCGCGAGACAAAGTAGCGCGCGTTCGGGAACGCGGGGACGATGTCTCCAGTCGTCGCGTCTCGCGTCGTGTTGCCGCCCGCGTGGTCGAAGTGCAAATGCGTGTTGACGACGATGGTGATCTCTCCGGCGTCGTAGCCGGTGGCGGCCTTGATCGAATCGGCAAGCGGCCTGCGGCGCATGATGCCGTACATCGCTTCGTGCTTCGCAGACCACTTATCGCCGATGCCCGTCTCGACTATGATCCGCTCGCGCCCCGCCTCGACGAACAGGCAATTCATGTTCATGCGAATGCGGTTGTGCTCGTCGGGCGGGCAGCTTTGCGACCACAGGGCGCGCGGCACGACCCCGAACATCGCCCCGCCGTCCAGACGAAACTCCGCGTCCGGCACGACCTCCACGCGATAGTCGCCAAAGAGCATAGGTAAGAGCGGTCAGCTATCAGCCGTCAGCCGTCAGCAAAAGCAAAGACAAGCGACAACTTGCCGGCTGACCGCTGATGGCTGACGGCTGATAGCTACGTTACTTCTTCTGATTCGTCGCGGGCTTCTTCGCGCCTTCTTTAGACGGGGCGGGGGGCGTCGTCCCTTCGGGCGGTGCGCCTTCTCCCATCCCTTCGGGCGCGCCGGTAGGCGGCTGTCCCATCTGCGGCGGCGGCATGGGCGGCACTTCCACCTTGAAGTCTTCCGGCACGGTGACGCCGGTGCGCTGCGCGATCTCGTTGAGAAGTTTTTCGCGCTTCTCTTTTTCCACGGCGGAGCGCGCCTTTTCGCGCGGCGACTGCGGCGGCGCGAAGGGATTGGCCTGCTGGCCGCCCTCGCCTTCCGCGGTAATCAGGATGTGGCGCGCGTGTATCTCTTCGGCGTCCTGCCCGTCTTCGCCCTTCGCCGTGCGGCGTTCCTGCGTCTGGATGATGTGGAAGCCGAAGGGCGTCTCCACGATGTCGCTGATCTGTCCGGCTTGCAGCGCGAAGGCCGCGTCCTCGAAGGGCTTCACCATCGCGCCGCGTTTGAACCAGCCGAGGTCGCCGCCCTTGTCCTTGTTGCTCGGGTCGGTGGAGAACTCTTTGGCGAGCGCGGCGAAATCTTCACCGGCGCGCGCGCGCTTGAGCACGTCTTCGGCCTTGGCGCGCGTCTGTTTGGAATCCAACTCCGGGTGCTGCGCGATGTAGGCGTCGATCTCCTGATCGCTCGCCTTCGTGCGCTCCATGATCTTCGGCGCGTGCTTCTGCGCGAGCACCTGCGCCTGCTGGAATTGAATCAACAACTGCGTGGCGCGCTCTTTGTCCGTCCCGGCGGCGATGGCCTTGCGTGAAAGCACCTGTGTCGGCGCCCACAGTTCGTTCTTGATGCGCTCCTTCTGCTCGTCGGTCAACCCTTGCGCCGAGGGCAGCAGCCCCAACTCCTGCACGTCCTTGACGAACTCGCCGAACTTCGCGTCCTGTCCCGGCTCTTTCAGGAAAGCATCAATCTCGGCCTTCGGCGCGATCTGTTCCTGCGAGGTCGCCCCGCCCTCCTGTTGCTTCTTCGCATAGAGTTGCGCGAGCACGAACGTGCGCACCAGTTCAAGCTGACGCTTCATCTCCGGCGTGTCGGCGATGCCCGCGGCGCGCGCGTCCGCCGCGATGGCGAGCAACTGGCGAAACTGCTTGGCGATGTCTTTGCGCTCCTCCGCGTTGTTGGCGAGCGCGGCGAGTTGCTGCGGCGGCATCATCGTCTTGACGATCTCCGACATGTCATCCGCAGAGAGTTGAATCACCTGTTCCTTGCGCGCCTTCACCTGCCAGAAGAGCAGGCCGCCCGCCGCCACGATGGCGATACCGGCCACGATCAGAGCTTTCGTCAGCGAACTCAAGCCGCGCGCGGGGGCGGCGGCTTTCGCTCCGGTTGACGGGGCGGCGCCGCGTGCGGCTGAAGCTGAGTGCGTGGTTGCGGCGGAAGACGCGGCGACGGCGTTTTCTTCGCTCAGCGGCGTTGTCGCGCGTGCGTCTCCGGTCGAAGTCTCCTCGCCCGGCCATCCCGTCGTTTCGTTCGCGTTATTAATATTCAACTCCGCGCCGCAGCCGGGGCACGTGCGCTGTTCTTCCGACGTTTGCGTTCCGCATTTCTCACAAGTGATCATAACTTATCCTCTTCTAATAATCGTTTCGACTGTCTTTACGTGTCATTGTGGCTTGCCCGTTCGCGCGTGCCGCATCGTTTGAGCGGAAGTTTCCCGCCCACGGCTACCACTACTACGGCCGCCTCCGTCTCGAACTCCCCGCCCGTCTGCTAGTTCCTTTAACTTCCGTTGACGGCGCGCCCGCCTTGGGCGTCTGCGCGTTCGTCGTCGTTGCTCCTGCTGTCTTGCCGCTTGCGCCCTGCGCGTTCGCGGCCTTGAGCGCGGCGGGCGAAGGGTTGGCGTCGAAATCTTGGGCGATGACGATGCCGCGTTGACGACTCACGATCTCGCCGAGCACTGTTGTGCGCTTCTCTTCTTCGACCGCGTTTCGCGCCTGCTCGCGCGGCGACTGCGGGCGTGCGCCCGGCGTCGTACCCGTCGCGATCAGGATGTGGCGCGCGTGAACTTGCTCGACGGGCTGGCCGCTCGGGCTGTCCTGCGTGCGCCGCTCTTCGAGTTTGATGATGTGATAGCCGAACTGCGTCTCGACGATGCCGCTCAGTTCGCCCGGCTTGAGCGCAAAGGCCGCATCCTCGAAAGGCTTGACCATCATCCCGCGCCCGAACCAGCCGAGGTCGCCGCCCCTGTCCTTGTTGCTGGGGTCGGCGGAATGTTCTTTGGCGAGCGCGTTGAAGTCGCCGCCTGCGCGCAGTTTCGCCAACACCTCTTCGGCCTTCGCTCTCGTCTGCTTCGTATCGAGTTCCGGGTGCGCGGCGATGTAGGCGTCGATCTCCGCATCGCTCGCCTTCGTGCGCGCGGCCAACACTTCTTTGAAATACGTCCCGGCCAACAAACGCGCGTGCTGGTATTTCACGGCTACTTCGGTCGCGCGTTCCTTATCCACACCGGCGGCGATGCCTTTACGCGCGCTCAACATGATGTTCGCCCACTGGCGACGCACATTTTCGCGCGCCTCGTCCGTCAGCGCGTTGCCCTGCTCCGACTGCGGGCGACTCTTCAAATAGTCTTGCAGAAACTCTTGAAACTTCTGCTCCTGCCCCGGCTCTTTGACGAAGGCCGCGATCTCCTCTTTGGAAACGACCTCCTCCGGCGAGGACGCGCCCGCCTCCTGCCTGATCCTCGAATATCTACGCGCGATGGCGAGCGTGCGAGAGAGTTCCAACTGGAGTTTCGTTTCGGGACGTTCGGCCAACCCCGCGGCTCTGGCTTCCTCCGCGACGGCGAACATCTCGCGCAGTTCGCGCACGAAATTCTTGCGCGCTTCCTCGTCGGCCGCGAACTGCACGCGCGTCTGCTGCGGCACGCTGAGTTCTTCGACGAGCAGCGACAAGTCCTGCGCAGACAGGTTGACGCCCCTTTGCATTGCGGCTGCGGTGGCAGGCGGCGCGCTGCTGCGTGGCCGCGCGGCCGTATTGCTGCGCCCGCGTTGAGTTTTTTGCGCGAAGTGGCTCGCCGGAATTATCGAGAGGAGTGCGAGCGCGAGGATGGCTCTGATTGTCAACTTCAAAATCCTATACGTTCCTTTTCTCAGAATTATGCCCGCCCGGAGCGTGCTCGACGAGTTCGAGCAGGACACCTCCGGCCGATGCCGGATGCACGAAGGCCACGAGCGAACCGCCCGCGCCCGTGCGCGGCGACTCGTCAATCAAGCGCGCGCCCTGCTCCTTCAAGCGTGCGAGCGCGGCGCGTATATCGTCGACGCGCACGGCGATGTGATGAATCCCCGCCCCGCGCTTCTCCAAAAATTTGGCGACCGGAGACGACTCGCTCGTCGGCTCCAACAACTCGATGCGCGGCTCGCCCACCGGCAACATCGCCACCCGCACGCCTTGCTCCGCGACTTCTTCCGTCTCCACCACGCGCAACCCGAGCGCATCGCGCCAGAACTCCAACGCGTCGTCGATCTTATAAGTCGCAATTCCGATGTGCTCGATCTTCATGTTTATGTAGCTGTCAGCCATCAGCGATCAGCCGTCAACTTCCATGCCTTAGCTGATCGCTGATGACTGATCGCTGACGGCTTTTAAAATCTCTTCCACGGCCGAATACGGGTCGCGGCGTTTGTCGGCCACTTCGGCGGCGAGCGCGTCGAGTTGCTGCCCCGCTCCGTCGCGCGACATGGCTCGCGTCAGGAGTTCTTCGCGGAGCAGTTCGAGGATGCGCCAGCGCGCGACCCCCGCGCGGCGTGCGTGGCTCGCTTCCGTCCGCTGCTGGTATTCGTGGTAACTCGCAATCGCATCGGCCAGTTCGTCAATCCCCTTGTTCTCTATCGCCACGGTCTTCACGATGGGCGGCTGCCACAAATCCGGGCGCATCGTGAGCGAGAGCATCGCGTCGAGTTCCTTCTCGGTGCGGTGGACGCCTTCGCGGTCGGCCTTGTTGATCACGAACACGTCGCTGATCTCCATGATGCCCGCCTTGAGCGCCTGCACGTCGTCGCCCATGCCGGGCACGAGCACGACGACCGACACGTCTGCCGTCTTCACGATCTCAACCTCGTCCTGTCCGACGCCGACCGTCTCCACGATGATCTTCTGGAAACCCGCCGCGTCGAGAATCGCCACGGCGTCAATCGTCGCGCGAGAGAGGCCGCCGAGGTTGCCGCGCGTCGCCATCGAACGGATAAAGACGTTCGGGTCGAGTCCGAGCGTCTGCATCCTGATCCGGTCGCCGAGGATCGCGCCGCCCGAAAACGGGCTTGACGGGTCGATACAGACGATGCCGACGCGTTCGCCCCGCTCGCGATACAAACCCGCCAGACGGTCGACCAGCGAAGACTTCCCCGCGCCCGGTGCGCCCGTCACACCCACGACGAGGCCGCGCCCCGTGTGCGGAAAGACCGACTTCATCAACGCGGCGGCGTTGCCCACGTTGTCTTCCACTTTCGAGATCGCGCGCGCCACCGCCCGCGCGTCGCCCGCGAGGATGCGTTCAAGTTCGGTAGTGGGCGTTGCTGTACTCATAAAAGCCGTGAATCGTGAATCGTCAATCGTAAATAGAAAGAAATCTGCTTTTCATCTATTCACGATTGACGATTCACGATTTACGCATTAAGCAGTTGCCGCGCGATGACCATGCGTTGAATTTCCGACGTGCCTTCGCCGATGGTGCAAAGCTTCGAGTCGCGCCAGTATTTTTCGGGCGGGTAGTCTTTCGTGTAGCCGTAGCCGCCGTGAATCTGGATCGCTTCTTCGCAGACCTTGACGCTGATCTCCGAGGCGTAGAGCTTCGCCATCGCGGATTCCTTCGTCACCTTCTTGCCGTTATCTTTCAAATAGGCTGCGCGATACATCAAGAGACGCGCGGCGTCGATCTGCGTCGCCATGTCCGACAGCTTGAACTGGATGGCCTGAAACTCCGAGATCGGTTTGCCGAACTGCTGGCGTTCTTTTGAATACTTCAATGCCGACTCGTACGCGCCCTGTGCGATGCCGACCGCGAGCGCGGCAATCGAGATGCGCCCGCCGTCGAGAATCTGCATCGCTTGGATGAAGCCCAACCCTTCGGGGCCGAGCCGGTTGTCGTCGGGGATGAAACAGTCTTCAAAAATCACGCTCGCCGTTTCCGACGCGCGCAAGCCCAACTTGTCTTCCTTCTTGCCGGGCATGAAGCCGCGCATCCCCTTCTCGAAGATGAAGGCGGTGATGCCCTTCGAGCGCATCGCGCGGTCGGTCGAGGCGACGGCCACGCACACGTCGCCGTGGACGGCGTGCGTGATGAAGTTCTTCGAGCCGTTGACGATCCAGCCGCCGTTCTTCTTAACGGCGGTCGTGCGCGTCCCCGACGCATCCGAACCCGCGCCCGCTTCCGTCAGTCCCCACGCGCCGAGTTGCTCGCCCCGCGCGAGCGGCACGAGGTATTTCTGCTTCTGCTCCTCCGTGCCGAACATGTAGATGTGATTCGAGCAGAGCGAATTGTGTGCGGCGACCGAGATGCCGACCGAGCCGTCGACGCGCGACAATTCCTCGATGATCGTGGCGTATTCGACGTAGCCCATCCCCGCGCCGCCGTACTTTTCGGGGAAGATGACGCCCATCAAACCAAGCTCGGCCAGTTTCGGCATTAACTCGACAGGAAAATGCTGCGTCTCGTCCCATTCCCTGACGTGCGGCGCGACCTCGCCCTCGGCAAATTCGCGCACGCTCATCTTCACCTGTCGTTGTTCGTCGTTCAGTTCAAAATCCATGCTGATCTAAAAAGCCCCCCGGTGCGTACACGCAAAAAAAGACGGACAGTGACAGACCTTACCAGCAACTATCCGTCTCACGATGCCGTTCGTCTGACCGAACATTGTACCTTAACTCCGCCGCCGACCCGTACCCGCGCCGCGACTTTTAGCCGCCCCTTTCGCGCCCGTTTGAGAGGTTGTTTTCGCAGCCCCTTTCACCGTCGCTTTCGTCCCTGTCGGCGCGGGTCTTTTCTTCGCCGCGCGCGGCTTCAAACGCGCCACTTCCGCCGGGCTGAGCAGGCGATATGCTCCAACCGGCAAACGTTCATCCTGCAAATCGCCGATGCGCGTGCGGCGCAGTTTCAGCACCGAGTGGCCGATGGCGTCGAACATGCGCCTGATCTGTTGATTGCGCCCTTCGTGCAGGATCACCTGAAACCACGCGTTCGTGCCCGTCTCGCCCGCGTGCGTCACCTGCGCGGGCGCGGTGAGTGTGCCGTCGTCGAGGCGGATGCCGCGCCTGAGCCGTTCGATGGCATCTTCCGGCGGCACGCCCTTCACTTTCACCTCATACACCTTCGCCACGCCGTTGCGCGCCGCCGTCACGTAGTTCGTCAAATCCCCGTCGTTCGTCAGAATCAACAACCCTTCGGTGTTGAAGTCCAGACGCCCGACCGGGTGCAGGCGTCCGAGGGAGGCGGGCACGAGTTCGGTCACGAGCGGGCGTTCTTCCGGGTCGGACAAACTCGCCAGATAGCCGCGCGGCTTGTTGAGCAGCACGTAGACTTTCTCTCTCGCTTCGAGCAGCGGATTGATCAGCCGACCGCGCACCTTGATATGATCGCGCGACGGGTCGGCCTTCGTACCCGGTTCGGTTACGACTTTGCCGTTGACCGTCACCTCGCCCGCCGCGATCAACTCTTCCGCGTGCCGCCGCGAAGCCAGCCCCGCCGCCGCGATCAATTTTTGCAGACGTTCTTCCATAAAAAGCACTCAGCTATCAGCCGTCAGCTATCAGCCGGTCAAGCTATCGCTGATAGCTGACGGCTGACGGCTGATGGCTCTTTTACGCTCCGCCCGTCGCTAGGTCTTCGAAGTCTTCGACGTTCGGCAGTTCCGACAAGTCACGCAGGCCGAATTGGAGCAGGAACTCTTTGGACGTGCCGTACATCATCGGGCGGCCGACCGTCTCCTTGCGGCCTTTGGAGATGATGAGGCGTTTGTCCAAGAGCGTCTTGATGGCCGAAGACGATTGCACGCCGCGTATCTCCAGAATTTCGGGCACGGTGATCGGCTGCTTGTAGGCGATGACGGCGAGCGTCTCAAGCGCGGCGAGCGAGAGTTTCGCAGACGGGCGCGACTTGAGGAAGGCGCGGACGTACTCGTGATTTTCCGGGCGCGTGGCGAACTGCCAGCCGCCCGCCACCTCGCGCAGCATCAACCCGCCGTTGCGCTCGTTAAACTCCTTCGCCAAATCTTCAACCGCCACCTGCACCCAGCCGCGATCCTCCTTGAGCACTTCCGCGAGCGTCTTCGCGGGCAGCGGATCTTCCGAGACGAAGATCAACGATTCGATGATCGAGATCAATTCCGCCATGCTGCGCGCGCCGCCGGGCGCGATCTCGTCGTCGCCGCCCGCCTTCGCGTTCTTGTCGCCGTCGTCTCGCGCCGCCATCTCGCGACGCATCACGGCCAACTTTTCCGCCGCGTCTTCGGCATCGGCGTCGTAGATAACTACGTCGTCCTCTTCGTCGTCCGTCTCCGCGTCGTCGTCAAACTCGTTCGCGTCGTCCTGCGACTCAAGGGTCTGTCGGTCGTCGTCGGCGTTTTCATTCTCCGCGACGGCGAGTTCGGCATCGGCGACGCCTTCCGGCGCACCGGCGGCGGATTCGTTTTCCATGTGCTCTTCTTCTCTACTCATTGCTTACCATTCGTTTGCAGATCATCTTCATTAGCTGTTCACGCGGGCGACGATGTCGCCGAAAGTGCTCTCCTGCACGAGCACGATCTCGGAGCCGCGCACGATCTCCAACACCGAGAGAAAGGCGAGGACGAGTTCGCGGCGCGTCTGCGCGCGCTCGAAGAAGTGGCGCAGGTTGAGTTCGCCCGCCGAGAGGATCATGTTCCGCAGGCGTTCGAGCATCTCGGCCATCGTGACCTCGTCGCGCTCGATCTCCAACATGACTTCCTGCTTCTTGCGCGCGAGGATTTCCTGAAACACCTTGAGCAGATCGAAGACGCCCGCCGACACTTCCGGGTTGGCCTTGTCGGTCTCAATCGGCGCGCGGACGTAGACCGCCTGCTCGACCGTCGAACGCGACCAGAGCATCTGCGCGGCGGCCTTGAATTTCTGATGTTCGAGCAGTTGCTTGATCAGTTCGTTGCGCGGGTCTTCGCCTTCCGCTTGCGCCGCATCGGCCACCGGGTCGGGCGGCAGCAGCATCTTCGACTTGATCTCGATCAGTTGCGCCGCCATCACGAGAAACTCGCTCGCCACGGCGATGTCCATGTCCTGCATCAAGCGCAGGTAGCGCAAATATTCGTCCGTGATGCGCGCGATGGGAATGTCGTAAATGTCCACCTGCTCCTGCCGGATGAGGTAGAGCAACAAATCGAGCGGCCCGGCAAATTCGCCGAGGTATAACTTCAACTCTTCGCCGCCGTCGCCGCCCTCCGACACGATCTCCGGCCGCGCGCCCGCGACGTTCAAAGACGGCGCGCTTTCGGATGAACCGGCCGCCGTCGAATTATCCGCAGGAGCAGCGGTCGCGCCGGGCGCGACTTCCGTAGTCTCTGCAAAGGCGTTCGCGCCCGCTTCAGTGGCCGGGGCGTGCGTCTCGTCAACCACAGAGTCGGGCGCGTCGGCCACGGCCACGTCTGAGGCGACGCCGTTTGCTTCCGCGGCTTGATCTTTCAACTCATTCTCTGCCATCTCAAACACCTCGCGCCCCGACGAGTCCGAGCCGCGCCTTCACGTCGTCGAGCGTGGCGCGCGCAATCTCTTGCGCCCGCTCGCGCCCTTCGTCGAGCAGGCGGTCGAGTTCCGCGTCGCCGTAGCCGTGGATGCGCTCTTGCAGCGGGCGCAGGAATTCAATCGTCACGTCGGCGAGTTCCGATTTCAACGCCGCGTAGCCCTTGCCCGCGAAATTCGCTTCGACCTCGGCGGGCTGCTTGCCGGTCAGGATTTGATAGATCGTCAAGAGGTTTGTGATCGCGGGGCGCGTCTCGTCGAAGCTGATGTCCGTGCCCGAATCGGTGACGGCGCGTTTGAACTTGCGGCGCACCGTGTCGGCATCGTCAAGCAACGTGATGCTGCCGTTCAGGTTTTCATCCGACTTCGACATCTTCTTCGACGCGTCGCTGAGCGACATGATCTTCGCGCCGATTTTCGGGATGAAGGGGTCGGGCACGCGGAACGTCTCGCCGTAGTCGCGGTTGAAGCGGACGGCGAGGTCGCGCGTGAGTTCGAGATGCTGCTTCTGATCGTGGCCGACGGGCACGAGGTCTGTCTGGTAAAGCAGGATGTCGGCCGCCATCAGCACCGGATAATTCAAAAGTCCCGCGCCGACGCTCTCGCGCTGTTTGCCCGCCTTATCTTTGAACTGCGTCATGCGTTCGAGTTCGCCGATGCGCGTCACACAGTTGAGTATCCACGCCAACTCGGCGTGCTCCGGCACGTCCGATTGGATGAAGACGATGGAGACTTTCGGATCGACGCCGGCGGCGAGATAGATGCGCGCGAGGTCGCGCGTTTTCTGCGCGAGCAGGCGCGGGTCTTGCGGCAGCGTGATGGCGTGGAGGTTGACGATACAAAAGAGACTTTCGTACTCGTGTTGGAGTTCGACCCAGTTGCGCAGCGCGCCGAGGTAGTTGCCGAGGTGGATGTTGCCGGTCGGCTGTGCGCCGCTGAAGATTCGTTTCATGCTGACTTTAAGCGACCCCGACGAAAAGAATGTTCCACGCGAGCGGCATGATGACGCCGAACACCGCGCCGAACACGCCCGTAATCAGCGCGAGCATCAAAAGGATAAACCCGTACTGCTCGACCGATTCGATGGCCGAGCCGAAACTTTCCGGCAACACGCTGGCGAGCACCTTGCTGCCGTCGAGCGGGGGGATCGGGAACAAATTGAAAACGGCAAGCCCGACGTTCGTCATAAAGAAGATTCTCAAGAGCGCGGCCACGGCTTCCATCGTAGAAGAGTTGGGGTCGGCCGCGATGATCGAGTATGCGAACGGGTGCGGCATGATCTGCCCCGCGTGATACAGCACGCGGATAATGAGGCCGACGACGATGGCAATCGTCAGGTTGCCCAGAATCCCCGCCAGCGAAACCCAAAAATTCGCCTTGCGCTTTTCGCGCCAGCGCAGCGGGTTAACGGGCGTCGGCCGCGCCCATCCGAGCAACGGCGCGCCGCTGAAAAAAGCGATGGCCGGAAACAGGAGCGTCCCTATCGGATCGACGTGCGTGACCGGGCTGAGAGAGACACGCCCCTGACTGTGGGCGAGATCGTCGCCGAAGCGATTCGACATCCAAGCGTGCATGGCTTCGTGGGCGGACAGCGAAAAGATGAGCGCCACCATGTAGAGAATAAATTGTCCGATGACGGCGTTATCCATAAGTCAAACTCACAAGCATTTGCGTCTCAACAGGCCACGAACCGCCACACTAACATGCGTTCGCAGGGGTGTCAAAAAGTGAGCAGTGAGCAGTGAGCGGTGAGCAGTGAACAGCAAGTTGTGAGTTGTAAAAACTCTTTCTGACTGCTCACTGCTTACTGCTTACTGCTTACTTCAAAAGCGTTCCCTGAATGCCGAGGGGCAGGCTGTAGACCGCTTCGTTCGTGGCGACGACCATGTCGCCCTGCGCGCTGAAGGCGAGGCCGACGACGTTCATTCCGGCGACGACGAGGCGCGCGTCCATCGCGTCGGGCGCGATGCGGATAATGCCGCGCCGCGCGCGGTACGAGGCGGCGACGTAGAGGAAGCCTTCCGAATCGAAGGCCAGCCCGCCGGGTCGTCCCAAACCACGGAAGAAAACTTCCGCCTTGCCGTTCGGGTCAACGCGCATCACGGCGTCGTAGCTCGACACGGTCGGCCCCGTGACGTAGAGCGCGTCGTCCGGCCCGAAGGCGAGATGATAGGCGGCCACGGACGGTTCGAGTCGCGCCCACGGCTGCACCTCGCCGATGGAGTTGACGCGGTAGATCGTGCCCGTGCGGTCGCCGACGTACATGCGCCCCGCGCGGTCGAAGGCGAGGCCGGTGGCGACGCCGAGGTTGCGCGCGAAGGGCACGGCCTCGCTGAAATGTGTGAAGCGATAGACCATCTCGTCGTTGCGGCTGGTGACGAACAACTGCCCCGACGGGTCGAAGGCGAGGCCGGTCGGGTTGGTGATGTCGCCCGTCACGTCATGGATCACACCGCTCGCGTCGATATGAAAAAGCGATACCGGCTCTTTCTGCCCGCGCGTGCCGGAACGCGTTACGTAGAGCGAGCCGTCGTCGGGGTCGAAGGCGGGGTTGGCGACCATGTGCAGATCGTCCGCGAGTTTTCTCCCGACGCTGATGCGCGCGGGCGCGCTCTGCTGCTCGTCGCCGCCCTGCAATCTCACCTCCACCTCGCCGCCCCAATTCGACTCCGGCGTAATTGCCAGCACGCGGCGCGGCGTCGCGCCCACGAGCCAACTGCGCTCGCCGTCGAACAGCGCGCGGCACACGCGCAAGTTGCTCGTGTCGTAATTCTCACACTCGATCACGACCTCGCCGCCCGGAATCGCGGCCGCCGGGTCAATCCGCTTAATGATACTTTGCTCGCCCATCTTGTTTCTCCAGAAATAGCTGTTGGCGATCAGCCATCGGCGGTCGGCTTTCGGACAAAGCCCGCAAGGATTGCCGAAGCTTCGAGGCTGATAGTCTGACTGCTCATGGCTGATTGTTCTCAATCATACGTCGCGCGTGTAAACCGTGTCCACGCAACCGACACGATGACGCCTAGCATACCTTGAGTCGAAAGAAAGAAAGGCGAGCCACTTTGCGGCTCGCCTTCGAGTTACATCTTGCTGCGCAGCGTTAATTCACGCACGCGGCTGTTTACCAATACTCGCAGAAGCACTGAGACCAATTGTATCTGCCGCCGGCGGCCTGACACTCAAGCACTTCTTCCTGAAAGCAGGGAGACTTGTTATAGGCTTTAACAGTACCTTTGCCGCTGCCGCTTTCTCGCGGCGACTTGTAATTCCCGCCCTGACTGAACAACGAGAAAATTAAGAGGGTGCTGATTGCAGCTATCTTGAAGTAGAGGCTCATGGACTTCTCCTTAATTTGGGTTGAGGTTGAATAAGGAAGCAGGTGATGAGGCTGCGACAGAGAGATTGATGTGCGAGGGCGCATCTTATCACGCGTTCTCAAACTCCGACAATGTTTATCTTCCCGCGCCGACAAGCGCCCTTCACGCGCGCCTCTCGCCCCCGCGCCCGGATCGACACGTTGATGCACGGCGCACGGGGCTTCCTTCGAGAACACTTGCGCTGCTTGCAAGCGCGGCGGCTATGTTATAATCCGCGCCTGACGACTTTTTGATTTAGCAAGTTACCGATTAAAAAAAAGCGCGTGCGCGATTTTCATGCTCGCACTGGCGAAGGGTCAGGATGCGCGCGGCTTAAAAGACCCCAGCGAAGTGTTTTCGCAAGGCAACATCACAAGGCTTCTCACGGCGTCCGACTCATACCGCTCGCATCCCTCTCACTGTAACTGCAAGCCGCAAACGTCACGCGCGATGAGCGTGCGCGCCGCCGCTTGTCGCACGGGAGAGACTCGCGCGCGCCTAGCGGACGCCGCGCACAAGGAGGGCTGGCAACATCAGTAACGTACACGGCAACACGCAAGGGCTGAAGCCCAATCAACTCCGACGCATCGAAAAACTCTACTCGCGCCGCATCTCGCCGCAGCAGATCGTGACGCCGGAATTCGCGCGCCAACTCTCCGAACTCTCGCATGAGACCGGGCGACAAATCGGCGCGCTGATCGACCGCAAGGGCTACATCGAATCGGTCATCGTCGGCGACGCCAAGCGCATCGAGTTGCCCGACCTGCGCCGCACGCGCGTCGCCGCCGACCGCTTTCGCGGCCTGCGCTGCGTCCACACGCACCTGCGCGGCGAAGAGTTGACGCAGGACGACTTAACCGATCTCGCGCTGCTCCGGCTCGACCTGATGGCCGTCGTCAACGTTGAGGAGCGCACGGGGCTGCCCGGCCTCGTCCGCGCCGCGCACCTCCTGCCCACGACCGCCGAGCACTTGGAGGATGGCGACGACACAGACCCTTACGTCTTTCTCGACCCGCAGATTCCCTCGCAACTCGACGTAGACTTTCTCGACCTCATCAACTCGCTCGAAGACGAAATGGCGCGCAACCGCCGCTCGACGCGCCGCGCCGAAGGTCGAGACCGCGCGATTCTCGTCGGCGTCGCCACGGGTTCGAGCACGGAGGCCGACGAGTCCATGGCCGAACTGCGCGAACTGGCCGCCTCCGCCAACTTGATGGTGCTCGACCACATCATCCAGCGACGCACAACCATCGACCCGCGCACGGTGCTCGGTCGCGGTAAAATCGACGAACTGCTCGTGCGCGCCTTGCGGCTCGGCGCAGACCTGATCGTCTTCGACCGCGAACTCTCGCCCGCGCAAGTTCGTTCGCTTTCCGAGGCCACCGACCTCAAAGTGATAGACCGTGCTCAACTCATTCTCGACATCTTCGCCCAGCGCGCCGAATCGCGCGAAGGCAAGATTCAGGTCGAACTCGCGCAGTTGAAATATCTCTTGCCGCGTCTCATCACGGGACAGGACTCGGCCTTCTCGCGGCTCGCGGGCGGCATCGGCGGGCGCGGCCCCGGCGAAACGAAGTTGGAGACCGACCGCCGCCGCGTGCGCGACCGCATCAACCGTCTCGACAAGGAGATCGAAGCCTTGCGCGGTCGTCGCCAGCAGCGACGCAAGGAGCGCACGCGCCGTGAACTGCCGATCATTTCAATTGTCGGCTACACCAATGCCGGGAAATCAACCCTGCTCAACACGCTCACGGCCTCAAGCGTCCACGCCGAGCAGCGCATGTTCGCCACGCTCGACCCGACCTCGCGCCGCCTGCGGCTGCCCTACGAGCAGGAAGTCATTCTCAACGACACCGTCGGTTTCATACGCGATCTGCCGCCCGATTTGATCGCCGCCTTTCGCGCCACGCTCGAAGAGATTGCGGACAGCGATCTTCTCATCCACCTGATCGACGCGTCGAACCCGCGTTGGGAACAGCACGTCGAATCCGTGGACAAAATTCTGGCCGATCTCGACTTCGGCGACATCCCGCGCCTCGTCGTCTTCAACAAAGCCGATCTGGTCGATGCCGAAACGCTCGACTCGATCCTGCGACAGACGTGCGGGACGGGCGCGCGCCAGTGCATCGCCGTCTCGGCCACGGATGCGCGCTCCCTGCGCCCGATGCTTGAGATGGCCGGGGCGATCCTCGCGCGCGACCTGACGAGCGAGCATCACACCCCCGTCACGGACGCGCGAAAGCACGCCCCCGGCGCGGAGAAACGCGCCGCGCACGAGACAAAATAAAGTTTAAGAAGATGAGCACTCGTCGTCGCCCCAAATTCACCAACCGCTTCACCGAAGCTCGCCGCGCCGCGCTGCAAAGGCTCGTGCGCGTGCGCGACTGGTTTCGCCCGACGACTCTGTTCGCCATCTGCTTCACCCTGCTTTCGCTCGTCACCGCGCTGCTCCTCGCGCAAATCCACACGCAGTTGCGCGCGCAGGTTTACAGCGAGGGCGACGTGGTGCGTGCGAGCGTCGTCTCCCCGGCCGACATCACCGCCGTTGACGAACGCGCGACGCAGGCCGCACGCGCCGTCCTGCCGAACGCGCCGCCGACGCTCGTGACGCTCAAGCGCAATCAAGTCGTCGCACGCTCGGGCGATACGGTCACGTCGAAGATGCTCGCGCAGTTCGACGCCATCAGCAAATACGGCGATTCGGGACGGCGACCGCAACACTTCATCGGCATCCTGCTGCTCGTCGCCGCGCTCTATTTGGGCGCGTGGAAGTTCATCGAACACCGCAGCCTCACTTCGACGCTCACGCTTTCCAAAGGGCGCGCGTTTACACTCGTCGCCTCGGCCATCTTGATTCAGACGATCCTGATGCGCGTGGGGGCGATTCTGGCCGAGACCATCGCCGCGCAATCCGTCGTCGCGCCGTGGAACGATGCCTCGCTCTGGAGTCTGGCGATTCCCTTCGCAGTCGCCACGCTTCTCGTCGCGCTCTTGATGGACGGCCAACTCGCGCTGACGGCAGGCATCATCACCGCGCTCTTCGCCGGTCTGGTTTCGCCGAACGGCGTGTTGATGGCGTGCTATGCGATGGTCTCTTCGTCGGCGGCGATCTACGGCATCGGCCGCTACAGCGAACGGCAGTCGGTGACGCTCGCGGGTCTGTTCGTCGCCGCCGTCAACTCGGCCGCCGCGCTCGCCGTCATCCTCGCGGCTCAAGAACCTTTGACGCTCGGCACGATCCTGATGGCCGTCGGTTGCGGCCTGCTCGGCGGCCTGTTCACGACGATCTTCACGGCGGGCGCGCTTCCCGTCAGCGAATCCGTCTTCGGCATCCTGACCGACGTAAAGTTGCTCGAACTATCGAACGCAGATTTGCCCGTGCTCGGCCAACTCGCCCTGCGCGCACCGGGCACGAACCAGCACTCGCACGCCGTCGGGCAATTGACGGAGGAAGCCTGCCGCTCCATCGGCGCGAACGCGCTGCTCGCGCGTATCGGCGCGCTCTATCACGACATCGGCAAACTCGCCGCGCCCGACATGTTCGTCGAAAACCAGACGGGCGTGAACCCGCACGACCGCCTGCGCCCTTCGAGCAGCGCGAAGATCATCACGAGCCACGTCACCTACGGGCTGAAACTCGCCAAAGAGATCGGGCTGCCCGCCAAGATCGCCGCCTTCATCCCGCAGCACCACGGTACGCGCACGCTCCACTACTTTCTACGCAAAGCGCAGGCGCAGGCCATCCACGGCGATCAGGTGAACGAGGCGGAGTTTCGCTACCCCGGCCCCCGGCCGCAGTTTAAGGAGTCGGCGATCATGATGCTGGCCGACTCGTGCGAGGCCGCCGCGCGTTCGCTCGCGCGCCCCGACCCCGAAAATATCCGCAGCATCGTCAGCAAAATCTTCGACGCCATCGTCAGCGACGGCCAACTCGACGAGTGCGACCTTTCCTTACGCGAACTGACGACTATCAAGGAATCGATGATCGCCTCGCTCGTCGCCATCTACCACGCGCGCATCGACTATCCCGGTTTCAACCCGCCCAACGTCACCGGCGCGCTCCCCCCGCTCCCGCAAGCCGACCTCGACACGGAAGAACGCGGCATCGGTTACAAGACTTCCGAAGTTCCCATCAGCAAGGGTGGCGAAGTCGAAGACGAAGCGATCACCAGAAAGTGACAAGCCACGGGCGACGAGTTAAAGCAGCAAACTTGTCTTTAACTCGTCGCCCGTGGCTTGTCACTGTTTCAGAATTTTCCGAATAGTTTCTGATAAGTCGTGGGAAGGTCTTCGGGCAGGACGCGCGTTTCGCCCACGGTGGACATGAAATTCGCGTCGCCCGTCCAGCGCGGCATGATGTGGAGGTGCACGTGCGCGGCGACGCCCGCGCCTGCCGCGCGACCGAGGTTCATGCCGAGGTTGAAGCCATGCGGACGATAGGCTTCGCGCAGCAAACCTTGCGTGCGCTTCGCCAAATCCATCAACTCGTCAGTCGCGCTTTTTGAAACCGAGTCGAGTTCGGACGTGTGCTCGTAGGGGATGATTAAGAGATGCCCGGAGGTGTAGGGATAGATATTGAGGATGATGAAATTGTGCCGGGCGCGATGAAGAATGTAGTTGCGTTCGTCATCTGCGGGGTCTTGTCGCGGGAGCGTGCAGAAGATACAGGAATTGGCAGATTGACCGTCGTCGCCGCTTTTCTCACCGCTCTCGCCCGTGATGTATTGATAGCGCCACGGCGTCCATAACCTGTCCACTTTCGCAATTCCCCTCGCGCCGCACGCCGCTTAATGAATCGGGGGCATCCCGTTGCCGTTTCCGCCGCCGCCGCCCGTCGTGTTGCCGCCGTTTTCGTCTTCGCGTCCGGTGTTGGCTGCCGTCGTTGCGCTATCCGTTTCCGCCGTCTCGACGGGCGTGCCGGTTGACGACGAGCCACCGCCTTCTGCGGCCGACTCTTCGTTGATCAACTCTTTCATCTCTTTGCCGGGTTTGAAATACGGGACGCGCTTGGCAGGGATGTCGACCGGGTCGCCGGTCTTCGGATTACGTCCGCGCCGCGCGCCGCGCTCGCGCACGCGGAAACTGCCAAAGCCGCGCAGTTCGATCTTTTCGCCCTGATTGAGCGTCTCGATGATGCTCTCGAAGACGATCTCGACCAGACGCTCCGCATCCTTCTTGGTCAATTCGGCCGCGCGCGCGACATCCTCGACCAATTCCGCTTTCGTCATACATTTACCTTTCACGGTTCACCACTCACAGGGGCTGTCGCCGGACATCTTTCGCCCGCTCCGCGACACGACCGGAATCGCAAAACTGAACTGTACAGTAGCAGAAGTTATCAGTTCCCCGCAAGACGGAAATAACTCTCAGGCAATAGCTTACAGGGGCGACTGAAAGGAAGAATGAAGGCTTGCGGGGATAGAAGAAGCGTCGCCGCAGGACGAATGCGGAACGACGGACGAGAAATGCCGCCCGTTTCTGTATCCTGCTTTGGACATCGATATTCGCGCTCTCCGTGTGCACGGAAAAGTTCAAGCCCCGCGCCTTCAACTCATCTACACGGATGAGCGGAGGCGCGGGGCTTGAGGCTTAGACGAGTTGCCGTCTAGCTCTGGTTTTCGTCGGTCGTTCCGGAAGCATCACTGCCGTCGCCGGTTGACGCATCCGCGTCGCCGCCGGTTGACGACGCTGCACCGGTCGCGCCGCCGCCGCCGCTATCGGCGTCGGCAGCGGAGGCCACGGGAGCAGCGGATTCTTCACCGCCCGCCGCCGCATTGTCAGTTGATTCGCCGCCGGGGGCGTTTGCGGCGGTCGCGGTTTCACGACCCTCGCCGCCCGCACTGGAACTGCCGCCCTCGCGCCCCGAAGCCGAGCCGCCCGTGGAGGCTGCGAAGAAGTTTCCGAGTTCCGCGAGCGAGGCCATGCCGCCCTTCGCTTCCGTCGAATAGCTCTTCGTATCCACGACGGGTTCGTCGCTCGAAGCGGCACGAGCCGAGAGGCCGATCTTTTTGTTGTCGTTTTCGATACGCAGCACGCGGAAGTCCATCTCCTGCCCGATCTGCGCCACGTCCTCCGGCTTGTCCACGCGCTCCTCCGACAGTTCTGAGATGTGGCACAGACCTTCGAGACCTTCATCCAACTCGACGAACGCGCCGAAATTGGCGAAACGCGTGATGCGCCCGCGCACGATGTCGCCCGGCTTGTGTTCGTTGACGAAACGATCCCACGAACTCGGCTCGGTGTCTTTAATCGAGAGCGAGAGGCGACGGTTCTCCGTGTCGATGTTGGTGATGACCGCTTCGATCTCCTGCCCCTTCTTCAAGACCTCGCCCGGATGCTTGATGCGCTTGTTCCATGAAATGTCGGAGACGTGGACGAGTCCGTCAACGCCGTCTTCAACTTCGATGAACGCGCCGAAGTCCGTCAGGTTGCGGACACGCCCGGAGACGCGCGCGCCGATCTGGTAACGCTCGCGCAGGGTCTGCCAAGGATTGGCCTGCATCTGCTTCATGCCGAGACTGATGCGGCGCGCTTTCGGATCGACGCCGAGCACTTCGGCTTCGACCGTGTCGCCGACGTTGACGAGTTTCGACGGGTGCTTCATGCGCTTCGACCAACTCATCTCCGAGACGTGGACGAGACCTTCGACGCCCGGTTCGAGTTCGATGAACGCGCCGTAGTCCGTCACGCTCGCCACGCTGCCGTGCACCTTGCTGCCAATGATGAAACGCTCCTCGACCGATTCCCAAGGGTCGGGAAGAAGCTGTTTGTAGCCTAAGGAAACGCGCTCGCGCTCGCGGTCGAATTTCAAGACCTTGACTTGCACGGTCTCGCCAACCTTGAAGAGTTCGGCCGGGTTCTGCAAGCGACCCCAAGACATATCCGTGACGTGGAGCAGGCCATCGATGCCGCCGAGATCGACGAACGCGCCGTAGTCGGTCAGGTTCTTGATCTGGCCGTCAACGATGATGCTCTCTTCGAGGTTGTCGAGCGTCTCGCCTTTGCGGCCTTCGTTCTGCTCGTCGAGAATCGCCTTGCGCGACAGCACGACGTTGGAACGCTTGCGGTTGAGCTTGATGACTTTCGCCTCGATCTCCTGACCGCGAAAAC
Organism: Pyrinomonadaceae bacterium; assembly: GCA_035940695.1. Classification (GTDB taxonomy): domain Bacteria; phylum Acidobacteriota; class Blastocatellia; order Pyrinomonadales; family Pyrinomonadaceae; genus JAIVJZ01. Next base: position 39,773 of record DASZEQ010000002.1, read on the forward strand.
TTTCGAGATTCCTGACGGGGCGCGAATCAACCTGCGAGCCGGGCAGGAACGCATCGACGCCATCAACATCCACGCGCAGGCCGCCCTTGACGCGCTCGATGATGCGCCCTTTGATGGGCGTGCCGTCGCGATGGGCTTTCTCCAATTCGTCCCACGCGCGCATCCGCACGGCGTCGGCGCGCGACAGGATCGGCTGCCCCTCCTGCGACTCCATGCTCTTGATGAGCACTTCCACTTCGTCGCCGCGCTTGACGGTCAGTTCGCCGTTCTCGGTGAACTCTTGCTGATCGACGAGTCCTTCGGACTTGAAGCCGAAGTCGATCAGCACGCCGCGGTCGTTGATGCCGACCACTGTGCCGCGCACGACAGAGCCTTCCTGAAAGGCCGCCTGCTCCTGCTCGTACTGGTCGAGCATCGCGCCGAAGTCGAAATCGCCTCCCGAACGCTGATCGTCATCGTCGTCATCATCGTCCGACGCGCTGCCGCTGCCGCTGCTACTGGCGGCAGGGGCTGATGAAGAAGCGGCGGCGGTGGTGGCGGCGGTGGCCGTCGGAGAGGAGACGCGCGACTGCGTTTGTTGCTGCGGCTGCTCGCCCGGATTGTCGGATGCGGCGGCGGTGGTGGTGTCGCCTGCGCCGGTTTGTGAGTTTTCGTTGGTCGCTTCGCTTGCGCTCAGCTTGTTATCTTCAGTGGACATGCGGACTCTTGGACTCCTACTCGAATTCGCGGCGCGTTGAAGAACTTTCGCGCCTCCCGTTCAGACACCCACGACTCGCGCGCTCGCAATTCAACCACGCCCGTGACTGCTGGTGGCGCGCGGCCTACTCTACTGGCGATGTGGGGGTGATTGCCGGACGATCCAGAAGGGATGAGGCGGGGATTGCGAGCCGTCTAGAAGTTGAAAAAATTTAAAAAAAGGTTTCGGTTTCTGTCGTGCCCGTGGATCACCCGCGTGATCCGGTAATCACCAGTCGCTTGACCGGGTAGGCCGAAAATGTACACGCCCACGCGCAAGGCTGTCAAGGCGATATGGGAAATGACGCGCGACAATTAAGGGGCATCGGCCGCGAATCTTTAAAGTTAAAGGGAAATGGTCAACGGAAAATATCTTTCACCCGTTGACCATCTCCCGCATCATGTCGATTGCTTAGGCCGCTCAATCATCATTCATTACGGCTGCGCCGGAACGACCGCCGTCGTGGCACTCAGGTCGCGCTGGACGACGTAGACGCCTGCCGAGTGTGAACCGATGAGAAGTTTGCCGGATTCGCGCGTGTCGAAGGCGAGCGCCCACACGCGACGGCTCGGCAGTTCGGGATCAACTCGTTTCCAAGTTTGGCCTGCGTCCATCGAATGAAAAACGCCGTTGCCTTCGGCGCGTTCGTATGCGCTGCCGACGAAAATCTCGTCGGTGTTTTTCGGGTTGATGAGAATGCTCGTGAAACTACCGTAGGGCAGATTGCCGCCGCGCCGCTTCCACGTCTCGCCGCCGTCGTGCGAAACGAAAAGCGTGTGCGACGTGCCGACGTAGACGTAGGCGGAACGCTCCGGGTCTTGTTCGATGATGTTAACCGGCACGCCCTTCGGAATGCCTTCGACCTCGCGCCACGTCTGCCCGCTGTCGCGCGAGACGAGTACGCCGGAGGTTGATGTGCCGACGTAGATGGTCTGCGGATTTTGCGCGCTCGTGGAAACCGACAGAGTACGCACGTCGAGACCTTCGCCGAAGGGCATCTTCTCCCAGCCCTTGGCCGGATCGGAGCTACGGTAGAGTCCGTTGTTGGTCGCGGCGAGAATGTTCAAAGTGCCGTTGGCTTCCGGCAGGTATGCGAGCGCGTTGACGGTTTCGGTCAACGCGATGGGCGCATTCTGGATTCCCTGCTCCACGCTTGACGACTGCTTACCGCCGCCGAGTCCGAGCGCGGTTAAAGTCACTTCGTCAAACTTGCCTGTCTGCGGTATCGCCTTTGCGGCTTGAAATCGCCTGACCGCGGCGATGGTGCGTGTGCCCGCCTGCCCGTCGGGCGTGCCGACGTTGTAGCCCGCCGCGTTTAAAGCCGCCTGCGCGCGCATCACCATGTCGTCGGCGCGTTTCGCGGGCACGGGCGGGGCGGGACGCTGCTCTTGCGCCGTCGCGGCCGTTGCCGCTGCCCTGCGGCGCGCGGCGCGACTCCTCGGCGGTTTGGCGACGGGCGATTTCACGTCAGGTGCGCCGATAGGCGACCACGATAAACCACGGTCGGTCGAGCGATACACGCCGAGGTTAGTTCCGAGATAAATGATGTTGCCGTCCGTGCGATCTTGCAGGATCGAATAGGCGATCAGGCGGCTCGGCATGTTGCGCATGGAAGGCTGCCACGTCGCGCCGCTGTCGTTGCTGACGAAGAAGAAGCCGCCGCCCGTCGCCGTGTTAATCGTCGTCGCGTAGACGCGCCCCACGCGCTCGCGGTCGGGCGTAATGGCGTAAGCGCGTCGGCCGCTGTAGCCCTCGTTGCTCGGCACAAAGTTTTTACCGCCGTCGCGCGAGACCATCACGCCGTAGTTGTTCGTGCCGATGTAGACGGTCTGCGGCTCTTTCCGGTGCACGGCAATGGCGTTGATTTCGAGCGTGCGCGAGGTGGTGAGCATCCACGAGTCGCCGCCGTTTGTGGAACGCCAGAAGCCCTCGGTCGTTCCGGCGAAGATAGTGGAAGGGATGGCCGGGTGCTGCATGATGTCGCGCGTGCGGCGCGATTGCGACGGGATGCCCTGCACCTTGCGCCAATTCGCGCCCGCGTTCTGCGACTCGTAGATGCCGCTGCACGCGGAGGCGATCACGTGATTGGGGCGGGTCTCGTCAATCTCGATGGCGAAAACATCCGAGTCGTCAATCATGCCGGTCTTGATGGATTTCCACGTTTGCCCGCCGTCCTCGGTCTTCCACGGCAAATGCCATGTGCCGACGTAGATCGCGCGCGGGTCGCGCGGGTCGATGGCGATAGACTCGACATTGCGGATGTCGGGATAGGCAGAGATCGGGAGCGACGTCCATGTCTCGCCGGAGTCGGTCGAACGATAGACGGCACGGTTCGAGCCGGCGATCAAAATGTTCGGGTCTGAAGACGACTGCGCGAGCGAGTGCAGGGCTTCCGTCTTTAGTTCCGTCGCCTCGCGCCACGTCTCGCCGCCGTCTGTTGTCTTGAAGAACCCGCCCGGCTCTTTGTGCTTGTGTGCGGCCACGTACATGGTCTTGGAGTCGCGCGGGTCAATGATGATGTGGTCGATATAGATGCTCGGGCGGTTGAAATTTACGAGCCGCGCCCACGTGCGCGCGCCGTCTATAGACTGGTAAATCTGCCCGTCAATCGTTCCGAGAAGAAGGTGCTGCGGGTCGGTCGGGTCAACGACGAGTTCGCGCACGTCGCCGCCCATCGGCCCGGCAACCGACCAACTCAGGGTGCGCTCGGCGGCATCCTGCGTGGTGTCAACAAAATGTTCGGCGGCGACGGCGGCGTGCGGCGGCAATGCCAGCGTGGCAATTAAAGTTAAAAGGACGAAGTACAAGGATATTTTTTTCATAGGCCGGGTCATCGGTGTCCTCTATGGCATCTGGCGTTTAAAACTCAAGGGGGGATAACTCTACCAGCTAAGCAACTCGGTCGGCGATTGTAAACAGTATCTGCAGCACTTGGCGTCGAGTATTGGGGAAATTCAACCCGCTTTAAGATGCTCGATGCAATCAGGGTAGTTGTACGAAATCTTGCACCTTTAGCAGGGCAAAAGTGAAGCGGGCGATGCTTCCCTGTGGAGAAACATCGCCCGCGCTTCGGTTGAGGTCGCGTGCGGCGCGTTTTACGGCCGCGGCGCGAGCGTTTCTTGTTCTAACTACTCGTCGTCGTCTCGCCTGCCGCGTCTGCGCGGCGCGCGTCTCGGCGGGCGTGTAGTTTGCACCTCGCTCGCATCGACGTTTGGCGTTGCGGTGGGCGGTGTCGCGCCACCCGGCACGAGCCAGAGTTCGGTAGTGGCCTCTTCTCTGAATCCGCCGTCAACCGTGACGATACGTCCCGGGTCAATGCCGCGTGAGTTCACCAGATAGTTCTTGGCGAAATCGGCACGGGTCTGAGCTTCACCAGCCGGGCCACGGCGTCCGCCGTAGGCGATGATGTAGCCCTGCGCGCCCGGATCGTTCTGCAACTGGATCGCGAAGTTGTCGAGACGTGCTTTCTCGTCATTACGCGCGATACGGCCGTAGGTGTCGAACTGGGTCGGCGTCGGCGCCGGCGGAGGCGTCGGCGTCGGCGTTTCAGTCGGCTGCGGCGTCGGCGGAATCGGAATCAGTTCGCAGGTGCAACGCTCAACCGTCACCGTCGTCGAAGAGAACGCGATACAACCGCAACCGTCGTCAACTTCGACGGAAGCCGTGTACGTGCCGGGCTGGACGCCCGACAAGTCCCACGTCACGTTTGCGCCGTCGCCCGTGATGCGGCCGCCGGTGGTTGACCAAGTGTAGAGCAACGTGTCGCCGTCAGGGTCAGTCGCGTTAGCCGCGAGTTGAACCGTGCTGCCGGTGGACGTGCAGCCCTCGACCGGACGCTCGCCCGACGCGCATTCAGCCGCCAAAACCACTCTCGACGGACTGGCCGAAACGGCCGTCGTCGGCGGGTTGTTCGGGACGACGGTAGGAGCGCGTTCGTTGCGCCGACCAGCCCAGAACTGGAAGATGTAACCGTGCGGGTCTTGCGAGCGGACGAAGCCGCGCGGGAAGTCCGCCTGACCGCGGTCGTTGAAGATGCGACCGCCCTGCTGAGTCATGTGCGCGCGATAGGCCGCACTGAAACCCATCCAGCGGCGCGGGAAGATGCGAACGCCAGCCAGAAAATCAATCGGGTTGTTGTGGAACGCGTTCGGCGTTCTGCCGCCCACGTACTGAACCGACTTCACTTCCATGATCGGCTGGAAGTGCTCGTTGACCGGGAAGTCAATACCGATGCCGGCGAGCAACTCATCCGGACGGTCGAGCAGAGCCGCATCACCCAACAACTCGCTGCGCGGGTTGCTGTTCAAGATGTAGCCGAAGTTAGCGGAGACGTTAACGCTGCGGCTCAGGCGACCGTCAACAAAGCCGATCAAACCGAAGTCGCCGAGGTTGCCGCCGGGGCTTGCGCCGCGCTGCAATTGGTTGAAGCCGTTGCGGTCGTCGGCCGTGTCGGCGTAGAACCGGTAGAACGGGATCAAGCCGATGCCGAACGGGTTGTTCGGCCCCGTGAAGCGAAACTTCGCGCCGATGCTGAACGTGCTGAACGCCGACTCGCCGTAGAGACGGCTGATGAACGGCGCATCAGGCAAATAGGTCGGGGCGAGTGTAAACGTGGCGGGCACAACTTGCGCGAGCGTCGTGAACGTCGCGGGAACGACCGCCTGCGACAACACGACGCCCGGCAGGATGCTGCCGAACACCGAGCCGATGCCGGGGAAGTTGGCCGCCGCGCCGAAGTTGCTGCCGCTGGCGTTGTTGCCGGTCGGGCCGGCCAAGGTGAACGTGAATCTCGTGTTGTTACCGGGGATGCCGTTCTGGAAGTTACCCGCCGAGCCGCCTACGAACGGAAACTGCACGAAGGGCTGGTTGCCGAACGGGCGGAACAGAGCCTGTTGCCCAATCTGCCCGGTGCCGCCGTTGATGACGTTGATCGGCGCGAGCACAATGGCTCCGGGGCTTTGCAACGTATTAATGGTGAACGTCCCGTTCGGTTGCAACCGCTGCGTGTTAATCGCAGTATTCGGCAGGTAGAAGCTCGACAGATTTTGCGGGCTGTTAACTTTGACGCCGCGATACGCGTCCGTATTGAAGAACAGTTCCAGATGATCGGAGAGACCGATCTGGAAACTGACCGGGACTTCCGTGATGTCCACGTTGCCCGGGTCGCGGTCAAAGTTGCTGTATGCAATGCTGAAAGTGAATTCACCTTTACGCAGCGTCTGGCCGTCGTAAATGGTGAAGAGTCCGGTGGGGCCACCGACGGGGCCGCCTGTGCCTACGGTCGGAGCGGTGTTTCTCGGATCATCCGCCGGCCGAAGTGTTTGAGCTGATACTGCGGCACACAGCACCAACAGGGTGAGCGCCATAACGGACGCTCTTCTCGCGAGTCTCATCGCATTCCTCCTGCGAAATGAGTAATGTAATTTTGCGGGAAGGGGCGACTGCCAATCCCTGAGCCAAAGGTTCGCGCGTTTGCCCGTGTGCATCTGGTGTCTGACGATTTTCATCGTGATAGCACGAACATTCCCTTGTACTTTTGGTGGGATGCAGACGCTCCAACTACAAGCGTACACAACAGAGTCAATGTAAAACTGCTACCGCCCATCGAACGAAACGCCTTGTAGCTGGAGCGGAGCAGCGAGAGGAGCCGAACACGTATTCTGTGTTCGCGGGCGCTTAAAACCTGCCTCTTTGCGCCTCTCAACTGTATTCTTCTTTAGCCTGATTAACTTAAAGACGTTACTGCTTATACAAAACAGTGACGCCCATGTCAACGCCGCGAACTCGAAATGCAGGAACGTTATTGTCAGGTTACACTTTCCGACTCTGCTCCTACATAACAATTTCCGGCAGACCATACTCTACATTGGCGCGGAAATCAAGACTTTTTCACCACTTAGCATTAAAAATCCCTACACGTTTTTGTCACGCGTAGATGCCGCGCATGCGTGTGTCGTAGGCCACGCGGTCAATGGCGAGCATGTAGGCGGCCGTGCGCGTGTCCACGTTATGCTTCTCGGCGAACTTCACGAGTTCGTTAAAACTGGCGACCATCACGTCCTGTAGACGCTCGTTGACCACGTCCTCTTTCCAGAAGTAGCCCATGCGATCCTGCACCCACTCGAAGTAGGAGACGGTGACGCCGCCCGCGTTGGCTAAAATATCTGGAATCACGAAGATGCCTTTGCGCTGGAGGATCGCGTCGGCGGCGGCGGTCGTCGGGCCGTTCGCGCCCTCGGCCAGCACCTTACAGTTGATGCGCTCGGCGTTTTGCGAAGTGATCTGGTTCTCGGTGGCGGCGGGCACGAGCACGTCGCACTCGATTTCGAGCAATTCCGAGTTCGACACGCGCTCGGCGTTCGGGTATTCCTCGAACGAGCGCGTCGCACGCAGATGCTCAAGGGCGGCGGGGATGTCGATACCGGCGGGATTGTAGATGCCCCCGTGCATATCGGAGATGGCGATCACTTTATAACCGGCCTCGTGCATCAACTGCGCGCCGATGCCGCCGACGTTCCCAGACCCCTGCACGACCACGCGCGTCGAGGGCGGCGTCATTTTGAACTTCTTCATCGCCTCGTTGACGACAAAGAGGACGCCGCGACCCGTAGCCTCGCGCCGCCCGCGCGAGCCGCCGAGGTCAATGGGCTTCCCCGTCACCACGGCCGTGACGGTGTGGCGCGCGTGCATGGAGTAGGTGTCCATAATCCACGCCATCGTCTGCTCGTTGGTGTTCATGTCGGGCGCGGGCACGTCCTTTTCCGGCCCGATGATGTCGATCAACTCGGAGGCGTAGCGGCGCGTCAGGCGTTCCAACTCGCCCTGCGACATCTGCCACGGGTCGCAGATGACGCCGCCCTTCGCGCCGCCGAACGGGACGTTGACGACCGCGCACTTCCAAGTCATCCACGCGGCGAGGGCGCGCACCTCTTCAATCGTCACGTCGGGCGCGTAACGGATGCCGCCTTTCGCGGGGCCGCGCGCGAAGTTGTGCTGGACGCGAAACCCTTCAAAGACCTGTATGCGCCCGGAGTCCATGCGCACCGGGATGTAAACTTTCAACTCCCGGTTCGGCACGCGCATCACGGCGTAGAGGTCGGGGTTGAGATCGAGCAACTTCGCCGCGCGGTCGAAGCGCGACATCATAGACTCGAACGGATTAGCTTCTTTCGCTTCCGGCACCGCGTCTTCAACCATCGTAGTAGCCATGTTCATCTCCATTTCGTAAATCGTGAATCGTCAATCGTGAATAGAAAAACCTGTCTTTCTCTATTCACGATTGACGATTCACGATTTACGTTCTTTTAAGATTTCGTTCATCGCGCCCGTGCGATAGCCGTGCAGGTCGAGCGTCACGTAGCGGAAGCCGAGGGCGCGAAAGCGGCGCGCGAGTTCGTCCGTGACTTCGCGCCGGAGCGCGTTTTCCAGTTCGGCCGGGGCTATTTCGAGGCGCACCAGTTCGTCGTGATGTCTGACGCGAAACTCGCGGAAACCCATCGAGCGCATGATCTCTTCGCCCGTCTCCACCTCGCGCAGGCGTTTGATGGTGACGGTCGTGCCGTAGGCGATGCGCGAAGAAAGGCAAGGGCTGGCGGGCGCGTCCCACGTCGGCAGTCCGGCGCGGCGGCTGAGTTCGCGCACTTCGCGCTTCGTCATGCCGACTTCGACGAGCGGGCTGCGGACGCCGTGCTCGGCGGCGGCGGCGCGACCGGGGCGATAGTCGCCGAGGTCGTCAGTGGTCGATCCGTCAACGACGCAACTGAAATTGCGCGCGACGGCGAGCGGGGCGAGTTTCGAATAAAGTTCGGTCTTGCAGAAATAACAGCGGTCGCCCGCGTTGGCCGTGTAGCGCGGGTCGGACATCTCTTCGGTGCGGAGCGTCTCGTGGCGGAAACGGAAGCGCGCCGCGATCTCTGCGGCCTGCGAACGCTGGTGCTCTGCGAGGCTCGCGGATTCGCCGGTCACGCAAAGCGCACGGTCGCCCAGTTCCTCTGCCGCCACGTAGGCCACGTAGGAACTGTCCACGCCGCCGGAGAAAGCGACGAGCACGGATTTCATCTCGCGGAAGAGGGCGCGCAGGGCGAGTTCTTTTTCGGCCGCTTCGGTCGAAACGGTCTCCGTCCGGGCGACGCCGCGCAAACTATCTTCAACTACCGAACCGCTCACAGCCATCGTCGCTCCGCTCCAAGACCCGTGTCCGTTCTGAAAGTGCCAGCCAACTTGCCCACCGCATCGTCGTCGCCGACGCGGCGGCCGACTCGAAGTTTGAGTTTGAAAATCAGGATAGCGCGCATGTTATCGCAGGCATCTTGAAGGACGCAACCCATCATCCATACAAAGCGCGCCGGTTCGTTAGAGAGTGTCGTGGACGCGTCTTCGCAGCGCGTGTTATGCTCGCGCGCGAGAACAGCCTTTCGGCGTCGCCGTTGCCTCTTCCGGTTCACGTTTCGGCAAACAAATTTCACATCCGAACGAAAGCAGTCGCAGTTGAGACTCACACGTCCTTTTCTGACACAGTTCATCGCGCGCGGCCTCGTCTGGTTGCTCATCTTCTTGGCCTGCGCCGCGTCGCTGCACGCGCAGACGGACGACGACGCGGACGAAGGCGAAGCCGACCCGGTGAAGATTTTCAACCGCGCGCAGGACGCGCACGCCAAAGGCGAACTGGCGCGCGCCGTCGAACTCTACGCCGAGGCCATCAAGGTGCGCCCCGAATTTCCCGAAGCGGAATTTCAGAAGGGCGTCGCGCTCGTCGCGCTCAAACAATTACCGGAGGCGGAAAAATCACTGCGCCGCGCCGTCGAACTGCGCCGCGACTGGTCGCTCCCGCAGACCGCGCTCGGACTTCTCCTTGTCCGCGCGGGCGACGACGCCAAAGCCGAGCCGTTCCTGCGTCGCGCCGTCGAACTCGACGCGAAAGACGCAAACGCTCTCGCCGCCCTCGCCTCCTTGCGGCTGCGCGCGGGCGCGAAGGAAGAGGCCGTTAAACTGATCCAGCGCGCCACGGCCGACGAGGCGAGCGCGACCGCCGCGATGTGGGCGACGCGCGCTCACATCGAACGCCTCGCCGGAGACAAAACGGCCGCCGCCGCGAGCGTCGAACGCGCGCTCCGGCTCGATCCGGCGAACGCCGCCGCCGTCGAAGAACGGAGGGAACTCGCCGCCGACACGGGCGATTACGAGCGCGCCATCGCGGATATCGAAACGGCTCTCAACGCCGCGCCCGATTCGGCGCAGTTGCGCGCGCGACTCGCCAACTACCACGCGCTCGCGGGCGAAAAATATCGCATCGACGATCCGGCAAAGTCGCTCAAGCATTATCGTCGCGCCTCCGAACTCGCTCCGGACAGCGTCAACTACGCGACCGGCTACGCGTCCGCGCTCGTGCAGGCGCGTCACTTCGAGGAAGCGGCCGCGCTGCTGCGGCGCATCCTTGCGAGCGCACCCGACAACTACGCGGCGCACGCGAATCTCGCGACCGCGCTCGACGAGTTGAAGCAATACCCGAACGCGCTCGTCGAATATCAATGGCTCAATCGCGCGCGCCCCGATCTGCCCGTCACCTATTTCCTGCTCGCGCGCGCCTACGATTTGACGGGCGAATACGAACTCGCGCTTGCGGCCTATGAAACGTTTCTGGCGAAGGCCGACGCCGCGCAGAACGGGCTTGAGATGGAGAAGGTCAATTTGCGCTTGCCGAATTTACGCAAACAGATCAAGAACGGCTTGGGCGCGAAGAGGAAGAAGAAATAGAGACGCGCGGGAAACTTGCAGGAGCGACGACGCGTCGGCCGCCTGCTCAGGAGTCTCCGCCGTCAATTGTCAAAATTAAAGAGACGGGCAGCGGACGTGTGTTGCCCCGACAGGAATCTTCGCTTCGGTCTGTCGTAACGCATACATGAATCATTCAATTGTCTATCGAAAGCGTCTCGTGCTTCTATCGGCGTTGATGTGCGCCGCTTCCCTCTCGTCCGTGGCGCGGGCGCAGGAGTTGATCGTGCCGCCGCAGGTTGCGCCGCCGCCGATGGTCTACATTCCGCAAGAGGAGCGCACGCAGTTGTTGTCGGCGCGCGACGAGAAGACGCGCACGCGTCTCAGTCTCGAACTGGCGGAGGCGCGGCTGGCGCACGCCGAACAGCAGACCGCGCTCAAACAGTTCAACGCGGCCACGGCCGACCTCGGCGTCTATCAGGCGTTGATGGAAGACGCCATCGAGCATCTATATCGCGCGGGCGACGGCGGCAGTCGTTCGCGCGACCTTTTCAAACGCATCGAACAGGCTTTGCACAAACACGCCGCGCGCATCGAAGCCATGCGACGCGCGACGCCGGGCGAATTCGCGGGCAACGTGCTCGCGCTCATCAAGCTCACACGCGAACTGCGTACCGAAGCCCTCGATGCCTTCTACAGCGACTCGGTTGTGCGTTGATTGCGCGCGACGCCTTGAATTTCGAACACCAATTTTAAGTGAGCCACACGATGAAAAACTTTGCCCCTCGTCTCGCACGTCTCAATGCGCTTCTGCTGCTTGCGCTCGTCTTCGTCTCGCTTGCGCCCGCCGCCATCGCCCTTGCGCGCCCGAACGCCGCGAGCGGCCAGCGGCGCGAACACCTGACGGAGCAGGAAATGGACATGGTGCGCGACACGCAGGAACTCGACCGCCGCATCGCACTCTTCGTCAAGATCGCAGAGCGGCGCATCGCCGCCGTCACCGGCACAGGCGCGGAGCAAACTCCGTCGGCCAAAGAGTTGGAGAAGTGGGGCGCGCTCCCGCAGGGCACGCGCACTCAACTATTCAACGACCTCGCCCGCATCCTCGACGAAGCCATCAACAACATAGACGATGTGGCCGTGCGCGCGCCGGGCAATTCGCTCATCCCGAAAGCCGTCAAGCACCTCTCGAACGCCGCCGCGCGTTTCCTCCCGCAACTCACCCCCTTGCGTGCAAACGCCACCGCCGAAGGCGAACGCGAAGCCCTCGAACAAGCCATCGAAAACCTGCAACAAGTTCTCGACGCCGCGAAGAAACTGCCCGAAGAGACGCCGGAGCAGAAGGGCGAGAAGAAGAAACCCTAGACGGGACATTCGCCACCGAGACACCGAAAGTTGAACGCGGAAGTAGAAACGCGGAAGGACGAAGTAAAAGCAACTCGCTTTCAGTTCATCCTTCCGCGTTTTTACTTCCGCGTTTCTACTTCCGCGTTTGCTTTCTCTCACGCCTGCGTTGGTGAAGTTGCTTTTAGTTTCCTCTTCCGTCGCGCAACACCGCGACGGCGCGACGGATGGCTTCGTTGATGCGGACGGCGGCTTCGCGCGCGTTCGTGGTGTTGCGGTCGTCAATCGCTTGACGCAGATCGGGCAGCGGTTGCGCGGCGTAGCCCGTGTAGAGGCCGGGCGCGTAGATTTGATGCTTGTACCACACGCGGTTACGCAGGCCGCGCGCGTCCGTGAGCGCGCGTTCGGCGGCGATCAAGCTGTCGTTGATGCGCTTGAGGGGCGCGAGGGCGCGCGGCTGCGTATCGCCCGCACGCAGGCGCGATTCGATCTCTTCGAGCAGCGCGTTCTGGCGAGACTGAACGCGCGCCGCTTCGTCGCTTAAATCTTTGGTCGCATCGAGCAAGCCCTTTACGTCGAAGTCGTCCGCGAGTTTGCGGCGTGCGGCGGTCTTCTGCGTCTCGTTGATGAAGTCGCGGATTTCCGTGGCGTAGTCTGCGTAGTCGAAGGGGAGCGCGCGTGCGTTGGCGAGGCGCAAAGTTATCGTGCCCCAGATTTGCGCGGCGGCGACGTGGTAGACGAAATCGGGGTCACCGAATTTCTCCATCCAGTTGAACGAATCATAGGCCGAATGATAGACGCCGTAGTCGCCGCCGAAACCCATGTCGAGCGAAGTCACGCCGAGGTGTTGGAGGAACGGCGTGTAGTCCGAACCCGAACCGAGCGCGTTGATGCGAGCCTCGGCAATGGGCGTGTCCGTGCCTGCGCCCGCGTCGGTCAACTCGGCTTCGGGGCGCGCGTCGCGCACGCGATCCTGCCACGCTTGATAGACAGACTTTCCGGTTTTCGGGTCGCGCACGTCGCGCGCCGCCATGCGAATGAGTTTCCAGAGCGTCGGCACGCTCGACGCGCCGAAGTTCGCGCCGGAGACGGCCGAGTCCATGTTGAGATAGGCGACGGCGTTGGCTTTCAACGCGGCGGCGTTCTCCTCCGCCCACTCGGTCGAGCCGATGAGGCCGTGTTCCTCTCCGTCCCAACTGCCGAAGATGATCGTGCGGCGCGGTCGCCAGTTCTGTTTCAGGAGTTCGCCGAAGCCGCGCGCGAGTTCGAGCATGGCGGTCGTGCCGCTGTTCGGGTCGACCGCGCCGAACGTCCAAGCGTCGCGGTGATTGCCGAGCACGACCCAACGGTCGCGCTCCTCCGCGCCCTCGATGCGACCGATGACGTTCCAGATCGTGCGAATCTTAAAATCCATCTCCGTCTTCAGACGCACGCGCACGTCCTCTGTGCCGCCGACGTGATAAGCGAACGGCAAGCCGCCCTGAAATCCGTCTGGCCGCACCGCGCCGCGCAGCGGTTCGAGCAGGCGGCGCGCGTCGCCGTAAGAGATCGGTTGGACGGGGATGCGTGGGATGTTCAGCGTCGGGTCGTCTTCCTTGAGCCGGGTTGTTCCGGCGATGGCGGGCTGGCCGGGCGTGAGCGGGTCGCCGGGATACTGGAAGAGGTACAAGACCGAACCGCGCTGCGCCGAAGTTTCGGGACGCCACGGGCCGTTCGGGTAGACGTCGCCCTGCATGTAGCCGTCGTCGGCCGGGTCGGAGTAGATGATGAGACCGACCGCGCCGTTCTCTTCCGCCACCTTCGCCTTCACGCCGCGAAACGAACGACCGTAACGCGCGATGACGAGTTTGCCTTTCACGTCCACCTTGATCTTTTTCAAAGCCGCGTAGTCGTCGGGCAAGCCGTAGTTGACGTAGACGAGCGGCGCGGTCACGTCGCCCGTCGCAGAGTAGCCGTTAAAGAGCGGGATGATTCGTTGATGGGAAGATGAAGGGTCTTGCGGCAAGACGGCTTCCTCCACGGCGAGAGGCACGCGGCGCGGCGCGACGAGTTCGAGGCGCGTCGGGTGTTTCGGATACGGGAGCAGAACTTGATACTCTCTGAGTTCCGCGTCGATGCCGAACCGGCGCAACTGATCGCGGACGTAGACGGCCGTGCGATAGTCTTCGGGCGTGCCCGCAACGTGAGGCTCGCGCGTGAGCGTGCGCAGGTGCTCGCGCGCCGAAGCCGGAAGCGGCACGGCGCGGAAACGCTCTTCGAGTTGTCTCTGCGCGTCGGACTCTCCGGCGGTGAAGCCGTCGAGCACGGGCGCGGCTTCTTTCGTCTGAGCGTAAGCGCACGGGATGAGCGTCGCGCAGGCAAAGTTGATGGTGAGAAAGAGCGCGAGAGCGGCGCGCACGAATGCTTTCATGTAGTCGTGTCTCCTTCGGGAAGATTGCGCGTCTACGTTGAACTGTCAGGCGCGTTTGAGCGTAGAATGAGTTTACGCGAAAAGGCGCGTTGAAGATAGAACGGAAAGGACGCGGGACGGAATTTATGGACAACAGGTATTATCCGGGCGTCGAGGTTGACGTGCAGAGCTTGGTCGCGGAGTTGCGCCGCCTGTTCGACGAGGGCGACTACGAAGTGCAATCCATGCAAGTGGCGCAGACGGCCGTGCTGCAAGCGCGCAAGTCTGGAACGCTGCGCGACCTCACGGGACTCTCGGCCGCGTTGACGATCAAGATCACGCCGGAGCACGGCGGCACGCGCGTCGAGATCGGCATGCAGAAGTGGCTCGACAAGGCTGCGGTGGCGGCCGTCGCCGTCATTCTCTCGGCGGGGTTGCTGCTCGCGCTCCCCGCGCTCGGCGCGTACTGGCAGCACCGCCTGACGGAAGACTCTTGGAAGATCATCGAGGCGCACATCGCGCGCAAGGCGGGCGGCTACGTGCCGCCGCTGCCCGGCAGTTGCGGCACGTGCGGCGCGACCAACACGTCGGGCGCGGCCTTCTGCGGCACTTGCGGCGCAGACCTCAGACGCGCCAACGCCTGCGAAAACTGCGGCGCGGCGCAACGCGACCCGTCGGCCAAATTTTGCAATCGCTGCGGCAAGCCGCTCGGCGCGAGAGCGTAAATTTCATCAAACCAAACTTGACGGGTTAAGCGAGTTTCATCAAGCCCGGCTCGATGAGTTAAGGTTGCGACGGGAGTGGAACAGTCATGCGTGAATTAAAATTTTCATATCGCGGCCGGAGCGTGACGTTGCGCGGCGGTGGTGGCCTCGTCGCCGTCTGTTGCTGCGCGTTGCTCGTCGCGCTGCTGCTGCTGTCGGCGGCGGCCGGGATGGGTTACGCGCAGGCGGGGCGGCGCGTGGCGAAGCCGAAGAGCGACCCGCCCGTGCCGAAGTCTGCCGAGACGACGCCCGCGCCCGTCGCAGAACCGACGCCCGAACCGGAGAAGATTTCTCTGCTCGTCGTGAGTTCGGTGTCGTCGCCGATGCGCTTCGCGATGGGCGCGCAAGACAATCTGCCGGGCGTGGTGGGGCGGCGGCTGCAAGACAGCAAAAGATTGCAGGTCGCTTCCGGCGGCGAGATGAGCCGTGGCGAGGCGAACAAGCGCGCCAAAGAGACCGGAACGAAAACCTTCGTCGTCTGGCTTGAACTGGACGGGCAAGGGTTCGACATCGATCCGATGAGCCGGCGCACGCGTCTCGAAGATTTGTCCGTCCGCTACGTCGTGCTCGAACCGGGCACGGCCAAGACACGCGATCAGGGCAACGTCCCTCTGCGCTCCGTGAGCGGCGGCGTCTTCGGCAACATCCGACGCCTGCCGTCCTGCTACCCTCAGCCGCATACCAATTTCGAGTACGCGATCACGGTCGCGGGAATCGAGACGGCCGAGCGCATCCTCCACTCGTTTTCCCTGATCAGTCCAGCGTTCTGCTCCTGAACGCGTGGCGGAAATTTCGTCGCCGCTTAACCGACGCCTCGCAACTTTATGTCCACCATCTTTTGCCACAACTGCGGCCAACCGAACGCGGACATCGCGCGCATCTGTCGCTACTGCGGCATGTCTCTACTGTCGAACAGCCAAGCCGCGCCGCGCCCGCCCGACTATGCGCCGCCGCAAAGCGACTTCGCAGGACTGCCGCTCTGGGCGAGCGACGCGCCGCCGCCCGCGCCCGTCCAACCGCTCCCGCAAGCGCAGCCGCACGCCCCCGCGCACTATCGCTGCCCGCACTGCCAATCGACCGCCCCGCCCGTCGTCGCCAAACGCATCGGCACGGCCGGGTGGGTCGTCTTCTTCACGCTTCTGATCGCCTGCTTCCCGCTCTGCTTCATCGGCCTTTTCATCAAAGAGGAATACCGCATGTGCAGTTGGTGTCGCGGCGCAATCGCCTGAGCGCGCGTTAAAAACGTTGACGGCCAAACCTCCGTTGTCATAAGAACTCAAGCGTTAGACAGGACTTTAACTCTCGTCACGCCGGAGGACACCATGAACAACGCTCGCATGTTTTTCCAGACCATGATCACGCTCGCCTCGGCCTCGCTCGGACTCGTCGCCGCCCTCGCTTGGAACGAGGCCATCAAAGAGACTATCAAGCAAGTGCTCGGCACGGGCGAGAGCCTCGCCGCCCTCTACACCTACGCCATACTCGCCACCATCATCGCCATCGTCGTGCTCATCCTTCTCTCACGCGCCGCCGCACGCGTCGGCGGCGAGGCCGCCATCCAGCGCGAAGCCGAAGGGTAGAAATAAGGGCAGAGGGCGGAAGGGCGTGGGATGAAGCAGGAAGTGCTCAACTGAGTTAAGCATTCCTTTCATCCCACGCCCTTGCGCCCTCTGCCCTTCCTCAGTCGTGTCGCAGAGCTTTGACCGGGTCGATGCGCGCGGCGCGGGCGGCCGGATAGAGGGCGGCGAGGATTGAGACGGCGACGGCAAAGAGGATCGCGCCGAGCCAGAGATAGGGCGGCAGCGCGAAGAAATCCACGTAGGAGACGCCGCGCGGCTGGAGGATAAAGCGATAGGCGAGGCGGTTTGCCACCGCGTCAATCGCCCACGCGGCGAGCGCGCCCGCCACCCCGCCCATCAGCCCGATCAAGCCCGCCTCGACGAAGAAGATCAACTTGATCTCCCTGTCCTCCGCGCCGATGGCCTTCATGATGCCGATCTCGCGCGTGCGTTCGAGGATGGACATGATCATCGTGTTGGCGATGCCGAACGAGGCGACGAGCAGGGAGATGCCGCCGAGCAGTCCGAGCGCGGAGTTGAGGATGAGAAAGACCGTCCGCAACTCTTTCAATTGATCCACGATGGAGAAACTGCTGAAGCCGAGTTCGTTCAGGCGCGTCTGCACGCCGGGCAGCACGTCCGGGTCGGTGACGCGCACGATAGCCATCGCGTAGCCCGTCGTCTCGCCTTCCTTGAGCATGCCGCGCGCACGCGCCAGACGAAACGCCACCTCGCTGATCGAGTTGCGATACCTGTCCGCCCACGCGCGTGCGGCGGGCAGCGGGATGTAGATGCTTGAGACGGGCATCATGCCGCGAAACTGCCTGCCGCCCTGCGCGCCGCCCTCGACCTCCGTTTTCAAGACGCCGACGATGCGAAACGTCCGCGCCGCCAATTCGCTCACGGCCGGGTCGTCTTCCGGCGACGCATCTTCCAGCGGCAGCCCGAAGAAACTCAACCCTTCATCATCCCCATCCCGCCCCGCTTCCTTCCCTGCCTTCGCTTCGCCCTTCGCGCTCGCTTCATCCTTTGCGCCCGCACCCTTTTTCCCGGCCGCATCTTCCCCGCCGCTCGCCTTCTCCTCGCCCGCCCCGCCCGGCGCGAGCAGTTCCAACGTCTGCCCGACGGCGTCTTGCGCATGCTCGAAACCGAAGCTACGCAAAAACGACTCGTCAACCACCGCTTCGTCCGCTTCGGGCGAACTGATCATGCGCCCGGCGAGATACGTCTTGAACCGCGTCGCGCCGTTCGGCACGAGCGCGCCGCCGACCTGTCTGAGCAGCGCGCGTTTGTTGGCGCGCACGTAAGTCGTCAAATCGATGTTCGGCTCGACCGAGGCGACGCCCGGCAACGCGGCGATCTCCGCGAGCGCGGCCTCGGTCAACATGCGCTCCGGCGTCTTGCCTCTCTGGTCGGTGGCGTCGGCCTGACCGCGCCGCCCGCGTCCCTCGCGCCCCTCACGCCCGTCGCGCCCGCCGCTATCGCCCATCGCCGACGAGACGAGGCCGACGAGGCTGCGCCCGCTGACGGTGATCTCGTTGAACAGATCGAGGTCGCGGAAACGCTGCACGGCGTTGCGCTGCAAGCCCAACCCGAACGACATCATCGACACGATCATCGAGACGCCCACGATGACGCCGAGCGTCGTCAAGGCCGCGCGCAGTCGCGCCTCGCGCAAATTACGCAACGCGAGCCGGAGAATATCGGGAAACTTCATAAGCGATAAGTTTCAAGTTTCAGGTTTCAAGTTTCAAGTCTGAAAGGTCTTCCGTTTTTAACTTGAAACCTGAAACTTGAAACCTGAAACTCAATTGAGTCTTGCCAGTTGGAGGCGCATCTGCTTCAACTGCTCTGTGACGCGTTCGGCGTCGGGCGGGTTGCGCGCGCCTTTGAGATAGGCTTGCACGTCGACGACGGCTTCGGAGTAGCGGCCGAGTTGGGCGAGCAGCGCGCCACGGTCGCGCCGTTCCTCCAGCGCGCCGGGCGCGACGAGCAGGATGCGTTCGATGATGGAGAGAGCGCGGCGATAGAGTCCCGCCTGCGCGTAAATGCCCTTCAGGTTGCGCAGGAGGCGCGCGAGAATTTCGCGGGTTGTGACGGGTTGGAGGTGCGCGTCGGTGAGTGGCGCTTGGCCGCCATAGATCGTGTCGAGCCGTTCCTGACAATCCTCCGCATCGACGATCTTGCCGTTGAACGGGTCAACCAGAACGGGCGCATCGTCCGTCGCTTCCGCGCGCACGATGAAATGACCCGGCAGCCCGATCCCATCGACGCGCAGACCGGCACGCCGCCCGACTTCCATGTACACGACCGAGAGCGTGATGGGGATGCCCGTGCGGCGGTCGAGCACGTCTGAGAGCAGGCTGTTGCGCGGGTCATAGTAGTCGCTCTGGTTGCCCGCAAAGCCCAACTCTTCAAAGAGAAATTTATTGAGCGTGACGACTGCGCTCGCGTCTCTCGCCTGCGCTATCGCGGCGCGCGCCCTTTGCCCCAACTCATACAGCCGCGCGCGATAATGTTCGACATCCAGCCCCGGTCGTTCCTCCGCCGCCACCAGCAACGCCGCGTGCGCCAACTCGATAGACGCTTCCGGCTGCGCCACTAGTTGCGCGAAACGACGCCGCGCCTCCACCATCAACAATTTACCTTGAGGAGTCATAATAGAAGGGATGAAGGATGAAGAATGAGGAATGAATAAAAGATCATCCAGTCGACCGTCTCATTCGCGTCAACCGTCGTCCCTCATCTTTCATCCCTCGTCCCTGTTAAAGACGTGTCTCACTGCGTCGTCCGTCCAATCGGCGAGACTGTGGGTGACGACATCCGCTCCGGCAGCGCGCAGGGCGGATTCGCTGACGGTGTTGGTGACGCCGAGCGTGCGCATCCCTGCGGCACGGGCGGCCTCGATGCCGGGCGGCGCGTCTTCGATGACGAGACATTCGGCGGGCGCGAGCGCGGGCTGCCCGGCGGCTCTGCGCGCCTCGTTCAATTTTTCGAGCGCGCGATTGACGCAGGCCGGGTCGGGTTTGCACGCCGTCACGTCCTCCGCGCTGACGACGACCGCGAAAGCCTTGTCGAGTCCCGCGCGTTCGAGGACGTATTCGATGCTCGCGCGCCGCGCCATGCTGACGATGGCGAGCGGGTAACGACGCGCGAGCGACTTGACGAACGTGACGACGCCGGGGAACAAAGGCAACTCTCCGGCGATCAACTCGCGGTGCAGTTTCGTCCATTCCGCGAGCACGCGATTGAAATCTTCCTCCGTGTACTCGCGCCCGGCGCGGCCATAGGCGGCGCGGAAAAACGTCACGTCGTCCATGCCGAGCGAGTCGTAATACTCCTGTTCGGTGAGCGTGATGCCCTCCGCCTTGAGCGCGGCCTGAGCGGCCTTGAGTTGCAGCGGTTCGTCGTCGATGACGACGCCGTTGAAGTCGAAAAGAATTGCTTTGATCATGCGTGTGAAAATTCGGGCGCGAGTGCGAACGCTCGTCCCCGCCCCGCAACTTAAAATTCCATAACTGAAATTTGAGATACGTCTATCGCCCGACCAAGATACGACGCTTCCGTTCAAACTCCAAAATCCGCCCCGAAACTTTCGCCTGCGCGCGGGCGTGCGGTTGTTCAGGCCGCCGGAAACTTCCCGTCGTCCGCCACGCCCGCTTGCGCCGCCAAATTCTTGATGGCGTTTTTTTGCTCGGCAAAGAGAAGGGGCAGGCGTTCGCTTTCGAGCACGTCGAGGCGGCGCAGGACTTCCGAGATGGCGAGTTCGTTCTTCAAGTTGATCTGGAAATCGAGGTCGGCGCGCAGGCGTTCCTTCTCGGCCTGCCGGTTCTGCGACATCATGATGATCGGAGCTTGCACGCCCGCGACGACGCCGAGCAGGAGGCCGAGCAACTCGTAAGGAAACGGATCGAGTTGCATGCTTGAGAGCGTGTTCAAGAGAATCCAGCCGACCAGAAAGAGCGACGAGTAAGTGATGAATCTCCAACTGCCGCCGAACGCGGCGAGCGAATCGGCCACGTGATCCGCCCACGTCAGCCGCGCCTCGTCCTCTTCGTTGACGTTGCGCGAGACGCGTTGGCTCAGCAGTTCGTCGGTGCGTCGCAGGCGTTCCGAGATCGCGCTGACCATCTCCAAGGCCACGTCCGGGTTGCCGCGCACGAACCGCAGAAAATCTTCGCGCGCGAGCACGGCGAGACACGCCTGCTCCGTGACGGCGGCGTTGGCCGAACGCGGCTTGCCATCGACAATCGCCATCTCGCCGAAGAAGTCGCCGTCGCCGAGTTCGGCCAGCGTCACGTTTTCGCCGTCGCCGTCGTGGATGTAGATCCGCACCCGCCCGGCTTCGATCAGGAACATCGCGTCGCCGGGGTCGCCCATCTTGAACAGCAGCGTCCCGGCCGCCACTTCGCGCACGGACATCAGATCGCGCAGCGTCCGCGCCGCACGGTCGTCCAGCGACGCGAACAGCGGCACCGAGCGCAGCGACTCAATCGTCATCACCTGTGAAGCATCGGCCATGATTTGCTTACCTCCGAGGGGAACATTTAAGGGATGAAGGCGCAAGGGTGAGTGATGAATAAGAAAAGCATTCAGGTTTATTAACTTGAGCTATTCCTGTTCATCCCTCAGCCGTCATCCCCTCTACCTTGCCGTCTCTCATCTGAATGGTGCGGGTAGCGAATTGGGCTGCGAGGTCGCGGTCGTGTGTGACCAGAAGGACGGTCAGCTTGTCCTCCGCGACCATCTCTCCGAGGAGCGAGAGAAGTTCGCGTGCGCGGGTCGAGTCGAGGTTTCCGGTCGGCTCGTCCGCGAGCAGCACGCGCGGCCGGTTGGCGAGCGCGCGTGCGATGGCGACGCGTTGCTGCTCGCCGCCCGAAAGCTCGGAAGGGCGATGCCGCGCGCGCTCGCCAAGCCCGACGCGCTCCAACAGTTCGCCCGCGCGCGTCTCCCTCTCACGTCCGGCAAGGCCGCCGAAGGCGAGCGCGAGTTCGACGTTCTCCGCGGCCGTCATCGTCGTGATGAGGTTGAAATTCTGAAAGATCATCCCGACCGAATGCCGCCGGTAGCGCGCCATCTCGCGCTTCGTGAACGGCGCGAGCGAGCGGCCGTCAAAGATCACCTCGCCTTCGCTTGGATGATCAAGCCCGCCGATCAAGTTCAGCAAAGTTGACTTGCCCGACCCCGACGTGCCGAGCAACGCCACAAACTCGCCCTGCTCGACCGCAACCGACACCCGATCCAACGCAACAACGGTCGTCGCGCCCATCTGGTAATGCTTTGAAACTTCACGCGTCTCGATCAGAAAATGGTTCATTGCGTCGTTATATGTCGGTAGTCAGCGGTCAGTTGTCAGTTGCATGCGGCAATCGCGGGGACGGTTCGAGATTCGATGGAACGACCGACAATTGACCACGGACGGCCGACCCTTGACCAATCGAAAGCCGTCGCGTGCAAATAACACGCGACGGCTTAGGAGTTCAAGTCGATGACAGGAAATCTCCCGTCAGACCTCTTTGTATTCGGAGTCCACGTCTTCGTCGGCGAAGGCGACGCGGTAGTTGGGCGACTGCTTCTGCTTCGTGATGAGCAGGTCGTCTTTGGTCTTCAACAAATCGGCGCGGTTGTAGACGGAGAGTTCAAAGTTGTAGCCGTGCGTGATGGCGTCCTTCGGGCACGCCTCGACGCAATAGCCGCAGAAGATGCACCGTCCGTAGTCGATGTTATAGACCTGTGCGAAACGCTCGTCCACGCCCGTGCGTTCTTCGGGCGCGCGCGGGTCGTCGGCCGCGATGATGTAGATGCAG
This sequence comes from Pyrinomonadaceae bacterium, assembly GCA_035940695.1. Lineage (GTDB taxonomy): Bacteria > Acidobacteriota > Blastocatellia > Pyrinomonadales > Pyrinomonadaceae > JAIVJZ01. The sequence continues at coordinate 62,083 of DASZEQ010000002.1, forward strand.
TCGGACGGGCAGGCGGCCGCGCACAGGAAACAGGCCACGCACTTCTCGCGCCCCAGTTCGTCCACGTGCAACAGGTGTTGGCCGCGATAACGCGGCTGCATCGTCACCGGCTCGTCCGGGTATTGCACCGTCCACTTCTCTTTCGGGATGTAGGAGAACGTCACGCTCATCCCCTTGATGATCGCTTTCGTGTTCTCCACGATGTCGCTGATGATGGACATAAAAAACCTCGTGAATCGTGAATCGTGAATCGTGAATAGAGAAAGACAGATTGAATCTATTTACGATTCACGATTCACGATTTACTAAATCAATTCCAGTTGACTAAAGAAATAAGCGATCTCGATGCGGGCGTTCTCCTCGGAGTCCGACCCGTGGACGGCGTTTTCGCCGATGGAGGTGGCAAACTCTTTGCGTATCGTCCCCTCGTCGGCCTTCGCCGGATCGGTCGCGCCCATCAAGTCGCGCCACGCTTTGACCGCGCCCTCCTTCTCCAACGCCAGCACAACGCACGGCGCGCTCGACATGAACTGGGTCAACTCGCCGAAGAACGGACGCTCCGAGTGTACCGCGTAAAAACCCTCGGCCTCTTTGAGCGTCATGTGTATCAACTTCATCCCGCGCAGTTTGAAACCGCTGTCGGTGATGCGCTGGATGATGCTGCCCGCACGGCCGTTTCGTACCGCGTCGGGCTTGATGATCCCGAATGTAAGATTTCCGATTTGTTCCGACATGTTTTCTAAAAGATACCTTTCTCAGTTTTCACTCAACTCGCTTGCGGCGGCCTGCCCTCACGCGACTCGCGCACGATGTCGATCAGCGCGTCGAGCCGCTCATCCGTATGAGCTTGCTGCGCTGCCAGTTCAGCCATTTTGTTCGAGAGGTTCGCCATCGCTTCATCAGTCCGTATTTGCGCGTCGGCCAGCGCGGCGATCTTGCGTTCAGAGTTGGCCTGCGCTTCCCGCAATTCATCTATACTTTCATCGTGACTGCGCACCAACTCGACGACTGTGTTCAGACGTTCATCCGACTCGCGGGAAGACTGCGCCAGCGCATTCAGCCGCTCGTTTTGCTGACGTGCAACCTGATTGTGTTCGCGCGCCACTTGCAGCAACGAATTGATCTGCTCGTCTTGTTGCCGGTTAACCTGAGTTTGCTCGCGCGCCACTTGTAGCAGCGAAGCGACAACTTCCTCCATCCGCGTGAGCCTATCTTCATCGGCCATCACGTCACCTCTCGGTTAAGCCGAAGCGGTTGCGCCCAGAGCGTCGCGCATGGCCGTGCCGATGTCTGCGGGCGAGTGGACGACGCGGATACCGGCGGCTTCGAGCGCAGACATCTTCTCGGCGGCCGTGCCCTTGCCGCCCGCGATGATCGCACCCGCGTGTCCCATGCGGCGTCCCGGCGGGGCGGTCTGCCCGGCGATGAAGGCGACGATGGGTTTCGTGACGTGCTCTTTGGCGTAGGCGGCCGCTTCCTCTTCGGCCGTGCCGCCGATCTCGCCGATCATCACGATGCCTTCCGTTTCGGGGTCGGCCTCGAAGAGCGCGAGCGCGTCCGTGTGCGTCGTGCCGATGATGGGGTCGCCGCCGATGCCGATGGCGGTTGACTGTCCGAGTCCGAGCGCGGTCAACTGGCCGACCGCCTCATACGTCAGCGTCCCCGAACGCGAGACGACGCCGACGCGCCCCTCTTTGTGGATATGGCCGGGCATGATGCCGATCTTGCACTTGCCGGGCGAGATGATGCCGGGACAATTCGGCCCGATGAGGCGCGTCCCCTTGCCTTCCAGAAAACGCTTGACGCGCACCATGTCAATGGCCGGGATGCCCTCGGTGATACAGACGACGAGGGGCATTCCGGCGTCGGCCGCTTCGAGGATGGCGTCGGCGGCGAAGGGCGGCGGCACGTAGATGATCGAGACGTTCGCGCCCGCATCCCTGACGGCCTCCGCTACGGTGTTGAAGACCGGGATGCCCTCGTGCGTCGTCCCGCCCTTGCCGGGGGTGACACCGCCGACGACCTGCGTGCCGTATTCCACCATCTGCTTCGTGTGGAAACTGCCCTCTTTGCCCGTGATGCCCTGCACGACAAGGCGCGTGTTTTTATCAACCAGAACGCTCAAAGGTGTCTGCTCCTCAAGGTGTTATTTAGTTAACTCGGAATGACCGCGCAGTATAGCACGACGTCCGCGCGAATCCAGAATTACCGCCCCGCTATTCGAGTTCGACGCTCCGGCCGTACTCCGGCGCATCAACGCGCCTGCATACTTTTTATCAAGCGTAATTGTTCGCAAACCTTATTGAACTCGCTCCGACAAACATGTATCCTGCCCGCAAAGGAGTAACAAAGATGAGCGAAGACGCGACGCAAAATCTACCTCAAGCCTCATTTGAAGAACGTGTCTTCACTTCCCTGTCGGCTATTCAAGCGGAGCAGTCTGCCATGCGCACAGAGTTGTCAACTATCCGCAACGATGTCGCCGTGCTCGGTGAACGCCTCACGTCTCTCGAAGAGAAAGTTGACCGGCGGTTGCAGGAGACGCGCCCCCTGTGGGAGGCCGTGCAGGCGCAGATCAGGAAACTCGATACAAAGTTTGACATCGTTATCCGCGAACTCTACGAGATTCGTTACGATCACGTGATTCTAGGCAAACGCGTTGACGAACTCGAAAAGGCGAGTTTGCAGTAAGCTCGCATACTCCACTTCGCCCCACACATCAAACCGTTTCTACAGCCTCATTCAAGTTCGACGCTCTGGCCGTACTCCGGCGCGTCAACGCGCCAGCCGAATTTCTCCTTGATGTGTCCGGCCATCGCCGCCGCCGCTTCGGGTTCGCCGTGCGTGGTGAAGGAGCGGCGCGGGGCTGAGGGCATCCCTTCAAGCCAGCGCAACACCTCTGCGTAGTCGGCGTGGGCGGAGAAGCCGCCGATGCGCTCCAAGTGGCAGCGCACGGGGATCATGTTTTTGAAGATGCTGACTTCGCGCGCGCCTTCCTGAATCTTCCGGCCGGTTGTTCCCGCCGCTTGATAGCCGACGAAGACGAGCGTCGATTTTTCGTCGGGCAGGAATCGCTGCGCGTGATGGAGAACGCGCCCGGCCGTCATCATGCCCGAAGCAGAGATGATGATGCGTGTGCCTCGTTCCTCGTTCAGACGTTTCGACTCGTCGCGCGAAGAGGCCGTCAACATCGAGTGGGTGCGCAAGGGGTGTTGCGGGCGCGCCAGCACGCTCGCGTATTCTTCGTCCTGTTCCTCTGTGCGGCGGCTATACACTTGCGTCGCGGCGGCGGCCATCGGAGAATCGACGCGGACGGGGAGGACTGGAATGCGCTTCTCGTCTTCGAGTTCGCGGATGAGATAGATCAACTCCTGCGTGCGCCCGATGGCGAAGGCCGGGATGAGGACGACGCCGCCGCGCGCGTGCGTCTCGTTGATGATGCGCGCGAGCGCGACCTTCGGGTCTTCGGGGTCGTGCAGGCGGTCGCCGTAAGTTGATTCGACGAGCATGTAGTCGCACGCGGGGGGCGTGTCGGGGTCGCGGATGATGACCTGATCGTAGTGGCCGAGGTCGCCTGAGAAGAGGACGCTGCGGCCTTTGCCGTCCGCGCCCGCCCCTTCGATTTCCACGAGCACCAGACTCGCGCCAAGGATGTGACCCGCGATGCGAAAGCCCGCGCGAATGCCCGGCGCGACTTCCGCCGACTCACCCGTGTTCGGTAAAGGGCGCATGAGTTCGAGCGTCGCGCGCGCGTCGTCCTCGGTGTAGAGCGGGAGGGCGGGCGCGTGGCGCGTGAGTTTGTGTCGATTGCGATACGCAGCGTCCTCTTCCTGAATGCGCGCGGAATCGGGGAGCATGATCTTGAGCAGTTCGGCCGTGCCGCGCGAACAGTAGACCGCCCCCTTGAAGCCGAGCGCGACGAGGCGCGGCAAATAACCCGTGTGGTCTATGTGCGCGTGCGTGATAAGCACGGCGTCGATCTGCGCGGGGTCGAAGGGCGGGTCTTGCCAGTTGCGCTCGCGCAGTTCCTTGAAGCCCTGAAACAGCCCGCAGTCAACGAGCACGCGCCCCTTCGCACCTTCGATCAAATACTTCGAGCCGGTCACAGTGCCGACTCCGCCCCAGAAAGAAAGTGTCGCCATATTTGCTCCGCGTTGTCGCAGGGAATTGGGTGGAACGCTGCCCGACGTCTAACTCACCGGCAGTCAATTTTTCTTGGAAACTACAAACGTCGCCACGTAATCGCGCGCATTTGGTTTTCTATCCTGAGCGGGGCGCGGCGCGAGGCTCGTCAACTTGATCGTGTAATTCGCGTAAGCGATCTCGCGCGGCTCGGTCGTCGTGTTGAGTTCGACGGTGGCGGCTCTGTTCCCCGCCCCGCTCAACTTCAACTGGACGCGCGCGTTGCCCGCCCAGATGCACTGCACACCTTCCGGGCAACGCGAATCCTCGCGCACGGCGACGAACCTGATCTTCAACCTGTGCGCGGCGACGTTCGCCTCACGCCCGACGCGTACCTTTACCGTCTGACCCGCGCGCCCGTCTCGCATGCCGCGCGCTCTGACGGCGTGCGGCGCGCAGACGAACAGCAGGGCGGCGACACACAAAGTTAAATTTCTCAATCTCGTCATGTTCAACCTCCCGGCGCGCTAACAGTCACGAAGTCGCCGCACAAATTCTCTCACTTGAATTGCCGCACGCGCGGCATGCCGTAGAGGACGAGCGCGGCGGGTACGAGCAACAGCAGATTCCTGAGCGCGGTCTTGACGCCGAGTTGGCTGCCGATGATGCCGCCGAAGCAGCCGCATTCGAGCGGTTCGCCCTTTGCCACGTAGACGTAATACAGACCGTAGAGCGCGAAGCCGACGAGCATCGCCGCCGTCAACGCCGCGCCGAGTCGCGCCGTGCGCGGGATGCAGAGCAGCACGGCGGCGAGCAATTCCGCCGCGATGACCGAGATCGCCAGCGACGACGCCACATGCTCCGGCACGAGGTTCGTCAGGTTAAAAGTGAACTCCTTCAACGTGTAAAGTTTCGCCCCCGCCGCAAACAACCACATCGCCGCCAACCCGAAGCGGCTGATGTGGACGAGAGCTTTGAGCCACCTACGCATATGCGTTAAGGGATGAGGGCGAAGGGATGAGGGATGGATGAAAACATTCAAGCAAGAGAGTGCTTTTCTTGTTCATCCCACACCCTTGCAACCCTCATCCCTGCTTTTCACGCTGCCTGTTGCTTCGCCAACCCGACCACCTTCTCGGCGGCGTCGCGCATGCCCTTGGCGACGGTGAAGTTGAGGCCGGATTCGCGTATGACGCGCTGGCCTTCCTCGACGTTAGTGCCTTCGAGGCGGACGACGACAGGCAGACTCAAGCCCAGATTCTTCGCCGCGCCGACCACGCCGCGCGCCACCATGTCGCAGCGCACGATGCCGCCGAAGATGTTGATCAGCACGGCCTCGACGTTCTCGTCCGCGAGCAGAATCTTGAACGCGGCCTCGACGCGTTCCTGCGACGCGCCGCCGCCGACGTCTAGGAAGTTGGCCGGTTCGCCGCCCGCGAGTTTGATGATGTCCATCGTCGCCATCGCGAGTCCCGCGCCGTTGACCATGCAGGCGATGTTGCCGTCGAGCTTGATGTAGTTGAGGTCGAACTTCGACGCTTCGATCTCCAGAGGTTCTTCCTCGTTCAGATCGCGTAAATCCGCGAAGTCCTTGTGCCGAAACATCGCGTTGTCGTCGAAGTTGACTTTGGCGTCGAGCGCGATGAGGCGTTTGTCTTTCGTCAGCAGGAACGGGTTGATCTCCAACAGCGTCGCGTCCATCTGCTCGTAGGCCGTGTAGAGCGACTGCATAAACTTCGCGGCCTGATTGATCAGGTCGGCGGGCAGCCCGAGGCCGAAGGCGAGTTTGCGCGCTTGATATGCGCGGAAGCCGATGGCCGGGTCAATCGTCTCCTTGAGAATCTTTTCGGGCGTGTGCGCGGCCACCTCTTCGATGTCCATGCCGCCCGCCGAAGAGGCCATGAAGACCGGCCGCCCCGACGCGCGATCCAGCACGATGCCGAGATAAAATTCCTTATCAATCGGCAAGCCCTCTTCGACCAGCAGCACGCGCACCTCTTGACCCTCCGGCCCCGTCTGGTGCGTGACGAGTTGCATGCCGAGAATTTGGCTCGCCAACTCGCGCGCCTCTTCGGGCGACTTGGCGAGTTTGACGCCCCCGCCCTTGCCGCGCCCGCCCGCGTGAATCTGCGCTTTGACGACAACCACGTCCGTCCCTAATTCCTTGGCCGCGTTGAAAGCCTCTTCGGGCGTGTGCGCCACGACGCCACGCGGGACGGGCACGCCGAACTTCCGCAACAACTCTTTGCCTTGATACTCGTGAATCTTCATCCTCGATCCTCTCGCTCGTGTGGCGACGCGCGCGCCGCCGCAATCTCTTTTTGTAGTGGAACGCTCAGGAGTGTAGCCGCACGGCGCGCGCGACTGCAAGCCACTGCTTCACGGGCGCGCCCGCTCCGGCCGGATATTCTTTCCGCGCCCTATCGTCCGTAAGGCGGGCGATCCCGCGCCGCGCGACGCGAAAGACCTGCGCCGGATTTGGTAAGATGACACGCCCGTCCAAAGCAGGCGCGGCACACGTCATTTACACAGGAGATAAATTTATGGCTGACGTGACCGTCACTTCCGGCGCGAATCTTCGCAACGAAGTGCGCTTCGGTGAAGGGCAGAGTTTCACCACGGACGAACCCGTGAGCATCGGCGGCGACGGCGCGGGCGCAGACCCTTACACGCTGATCCTCGCCGCGCTGGGCAGTTGCATCTCCATGACCCTCACCCTCTATGCGCGGCGCAAGAACTGGCCGCTCGAACGCGTCACCGTGCGACTCAGGCAGCGGCGCATCCACGCGGCCGACTGCGCCGAATGTGAGACCGAGGCGGGCGGCTTCGTCCACCGCATCGAACGCTCCGTCCACATCGAAGGCGCGCTCCTCACCGAAGAACAGTACGCGCGCTTGCAGGACATCGCGCACAAGTGCCCCGTCCATAAAACACTGACCTCGGAGATCATCATCACGGACTTGGGGGAAGATTGATCGACGAAGTTGACGCAGCGGAAGGTAAATTGCCGGGATAGAAATTTTCCTTTCAATCGTTTGCCGCGCGCAGTTCGGAACTTTCGGCCGAAAGCGGTGTCTAAGCGTCTTGAGACATTCCAAGATCACAAAGAGGAGAATGACAGCATGAGCGTACGGAAGATGTCGGGGTTGTTTTTGATCGTCATGGGCTTGGTGCAGATTTTTCGAGCCTTCAGCACGTATGTTCCGCCGGGACGCTTGAGCAATTCGCTCTACGCGTTTGTCACCGCCCTCTTGTTCACACTTGGGGCTGCGCTCATCTGGTGGGACGGCAAGTGGTGGAACACAGATTCGCGCACGCCCAACTGAGCGCGCGCCTCGCGGGCGCGGAAGCAGCGCGGTCGCCTCTCCGGCGCAAACGAAAAGGCTCTCAACTCTTGCAAGAGTCGAGAGCCTTTTTCCGAATCGGGATGCCGAGATTCGAACTCGGGGCCTCACCCACCCCAAGGGTGCGCGCTACCAGGCTGCGCCACATCCCGTCGTCTTGTTTAAGTATCTCTGGAAAATTGTTTTTGTCAAATCGCGCGGGGTGTGGTTGGCGCGCGTCGGCGGGAAACTATTTGCGGCGCGTGTCGCTTTTGCTCTCCGAGGCGTCGAGCAAAGAGATGAGTTCGCGCATGTGTTCGCGCAGGCGACGCAGCGCGGCGCGGCGTTCATCCGTGAGCGGCACGTCCGGTTCGGCGGGGGCGATCTCTTCGTCGCTCGCGTAAGACGGCGCGGCCAGCGTGGGCGGCGCGCTCGACGCCTGTTGCGGTTGAGACGAGGCGTGCGCGTTCGTCTCTTGCGGAATCTCTTCCGTCGCGACGCTTGAAGCGTTCATGTCGGGCGTGACGACTTTGAGTTTGCTCGCCCCGCGAATTTCACCGACCAGTTTCTTCTTCGCCCCGGCGATGGTGTACTGGTCTTCGTAGAGCAATTCCTTGATACGCAAGGCCATCTCCACGTCGCGCTTGCGATAGGTGCGCTGCCCGGCGCGATTCTTCTGCGGCGCGAGCATCGGAAACTCCGACTCCCAGTAGCGCAAAACGTGCGCCTGCACGCCCGTGATGTCGCACACTTCACCGATCTTGAAGAACAGCTTTTCGGGAATGTAGACGGCGGCGCGGTTCATGGTTTTACGGAGAGGCCATTTCGGCGGGGTTGTGCTTGCACGCCCGCCGTTAACTTTGAATTGAACTGTTTTCGGTGCGTCGCCCGACGAGAGCGGACGCGTTGCTGCCGCCATGTTACTCACGCGGCAGGGTCATGTCAATTAATTTCAGGGAATTTAACACGAACCCTGTGTGCGGCTTGCGGGCGACGGCTTCAAGGTTTTTCTGAATAGGCGGGCGCGGCCGCAGGTTAAGACTTCACCTTAACGACGCGTTCCGGCGTCGGCCGGTCGCAAACGAATGAGACGGCTCACGGGGTCGAAACTGATCTCGAAGGGTCGCAGGGCATCGCGCCCCAACAGGACGGGCGCACCGCTCGACGCGCCGGAGAGTAGATCGGTGGGGATGCGACGCAGCACGAGCGTTCCGATCTGGATCGTGATCGGCTCGATGCGGCGCGCGCTGATGTTTCCGCGGCCGAGGTCGCGCACGCCCCCGCGCTCGCGCCCGCGAGACGAGACGATGCCGAACGAACGCGCGGCGGTTTCGTTGATGGCAAGCCCGAAGCCCGAGCCGGTGTCGAGCAAGGCGCGGCGTCCTGCGTCGAGCGCGACGAAGGGGCGTCGGCTGCTCCCGTCAAAAAGCCATTGGACGATTGCGCTGCCGGGCGGGGCGGCGAGGCCGCGCAAGGGGGTTGCGCGCGGGTCGAACGCGCTGATGGTCTCGCCGGGCAGATTGATCGTGAAGCCGAGCGGCCAGTAGGATTCGGTCGGGTCTAGTACGCCGTCGAGGTCGGAAGGCAAGGCGTCGGTCACGATGGCGAGACCTTTGCCGGGCAGAAGATTTTCAGGCGTGCCGATGGCGAGACTGCCGGGCGCGGCTTCTCTGCCCTGCGCGCCCCGCGCGCCGCTCAAACCGCTGAGCGAGACCGAACGCGCGCCCGCCAGAGCGACTCTCGCTTCGGCGGCCACTTGCCGCGAGATGATCGTCGCGCCCGCTCCCGTGTCGATGGCGAAATTGTAAGGGCCGGAGTTGTTGACCCATACTCTGACCAGCAAGCCGCGCCCTTCGACTTCGCGAAAACGCGCGGGGGCGGGCAACACGGGCACGCCCGCGCCGCGCCCTCTCTGGCCGAAAGAATCGGAAGTTGAATTGCGTGGACGGAGGTTTTTCGTAGTTTGCCCGTCGCGTTTGGCAGACGGATTGTGGTTGACAAACGAATGGGCAGCCCCTGAAATCGGGGCTGCCCATAACGTTACTGCCAGTGCGAAGAGGAAAGCTGAAGTTGCGCGTCGCGCCATCTGCTTCAAGCCACAGTCCATCTCACAAGCGTCCGGTGCTCAAACTAGCGTCGGTTGTTGCGGTTGCGAATCTTGTACGTGTACAGAGCCGAGCCTGCGCCGCCGCCGAGCGCGCCGATGGCCGCGCCCTTCTTGCCGCCGATGAGGCCGCCGATCAACGCGCCGCCGCCCGCGCCCATCGCCACCGTCAATTTATCGCGGTGCTTCGACCAGAACGAACGCTTGCGCGGTTCGTAGTCGTAGTAAGCCTGTCGCGAAGCGCGTGTGTTGCGCGCGACGCGCGTGCGGCGAACCGGGGCGTCGCGATAGACGACGCGTTCGGTCGTAGTCGCGTTGGACAGGTTGTTGGCGCGAACGTTCTTGCTTTCACGCGCGGCGGCAAAGCCTTCGGTGAAACCCGCGCGATAGCATTCTTCGTCGCTGTTCGTGTTCGCGACGTTCAACATCTCCGGCGTCTCGTTATTGGTCGCCGCCGGGAGCGCCTCGTTATAACGCAAAGTGGCCGCGCGCGAATTCGTGTCGTTCGAGGTCGGCAATAGATTCGACGCGGTCGTCGTGTTGAGATCGTTTGTCTTCGGGCGCATTACCAGCGCGCCGACCGTGCCGCCCAAGAGCGCGGCCACGAGTGCGACGGGTAAAATCTTATTTTGTAAGTTCATGAGTCAGCTTCTCCTTCAATTCGCTCGGTTGGTTAAAAAGTAACCCGCCCGGTATTTAGGCAAGTCACGTTCCGCAAGTTGTCACTCCGAGAGAGGCTCGGACAGTTTAATCCCGAACGCCATTTTTTGGGGAGATTCAAATGCGGTTTTTTACTGTCGCAATGAAAATATAACATCGAGACCCGGCTGGCCGCGCGCCGCGCCGGCTTCCGTGCACGATATGGACTAGATGCGACACGATATGATCAACGCCTTGCGACGCGGACTTGCTTCGGGTTGGACGCGCGGCGCGGGCGCAAGCTATAATCCGGCTTCTTATTCACGTCCACAATTTTGGGAGGTTCGCAGCTATCGTGACCACCGCTCCGTCTGCTTTTCGTCTTGCCGCGCGTCTTGAGGCGGTCGGATTTTCCGACATCGTCAAGATTCGCAACCGCATCATGGAACTGCGTGCGACGGGCGCGGCCGTCTACCAGTTTGAAGGCGGCGAACCTTTTCTCGACACGCCCGCGCATGTCAAAGAAGCGATGACGCGCGCCCTCGCCGAAAACCGCACGCGCTACGCGCCCTCTTCGGGCATTCAAGAACTGCGCGAGGCCGTCGCCGCGAAACTTCGGACGCGCAACCGCATTCCCGCCGAGGCGAAGGACGTGATCGTGCAAAACGGCGGCATGCAGGGTCTCTTCGGCGCGTTCCAGTCGGTCGTCAATCCGGGCGAAGAAGTGCTCCTCTTCGCTCCCTACTGGACGCCGGTTAAAGACTTGATCGCCAACTGCGAGGCGCGCGCCGTGATGGTCTCGACCGACGAAGCGCGCCGCGAAGGTTTCGCCCGGACGCTCGCGCGGCACACGACGCCGAAGACGCGCGCCATCTATTTCAACACGCCGCAAAATCCGACGGGCGTGGTCTTCACGCGCGTAGAGGCCGAGGCGGTCGCCGCCTTCGCGCGCGAGCGCAACCTCATCGTCGTCGCAGACGAGGCTTACGAAGATTTAGTCTACGAAGGCGAACACGTCTCCATCGCATCGCTCGAAGGGATGTGGGAACGCACGCTCACCTGCTTCACGCTCTCGAAATCCTATTCGATGACGGGCTGGCGCATCGGCTACGTCGCGGCCGCCGAACCGTGGATGACGGGCTTACGCAAGACCACGCTCTATTCCACGAACGGCGTCTCGACGCCCACCCAGTGGGCTGCGCTCGCGGCCATCAATTCCCCGCCCGACTTCTTCGACGCAACGCGCGCCGAGTATCGCCAGCGGCGCGATCTGATGACCGGCGGCTTGAACGACCTCGGCTTCAACTGCGCGCCGCCCGCCGGGGCGTTCTACGCCTTCCCTGACGTGACGCGCATCCACGCCGACAGCCGCGTCGCCGCCGAAATCCTGCTCGACCGCGCGCAGGTTGCCACCGTCCCCGGCAACGTCTTCGGCGAACACGGCGAAGGCCATCTACGCTTCTCCTTCTCCACCTCCCTCGAAACCATCCGCGCCGGACTCGACTCGATGCGCCGGAATCTCTAAACGGACGAGGGACGAAGGATGACGGATGAAGGGAAGCCGAAAGATCGTCGGTTCGACGGCGCGCATTCCTTACCCGGTTCTCTCAACAATTCCGAGTTTGATTTCATCTCGCGCATCAAGCGACGCGCGGAGGGCGCACGCGGCGGGGCGCAGGCAGGCGGCCTCGTCCACGGCATCGGTGACGATGCAGCGGTCTTCAACGCGCGCGGGCAGCACGACTCTGTCATCACCGCCGACCTGCTCGTCGAAGACATAGACTTTCGCCGCACCTCACCTGCACAGGACATCGGCTACAAAGCTCTCGCCGTCTCGCTCTCCGACATCGCCGCGATGGGCGCGCGCCCGCGTTGGACGCTGCTCTCGCTCGGACTGCCCCAAGCCGTCTACGACTCTCCCTTCGCCACGGGTATCTACGAGGGTTTCCTCTCGGCCGCACGCGAGTTCGGCGTGACGCTCATCGGCGGCGACATGTCGCGCACGCCCGAACGCATCGTGATCGATTCAATCGTCGTCGGCGAAGCGAGGCGCGGTCGCGCCGTGCTGCGTTCGGGCGCGCGCGTGGGCGATCACATCTACGTCACCGGCACGCTCGGCGGCGCGGCGGCGGGCTTACAATTACTGGAACACGCACGCAGTCTGCGGACGCAAGCCGCGCGTGCGCGCGCTCTCGGCGGTCTCGACGGACTCACGCGGCGACAGGCACACCCCCTCCCGCGCGTCGAATGCGGCGCGCTGCTCGGTGAACGGCGGCTGGCCTCTGCGATGATCGATCTGAGCGATGGCCTTTCTTCCGACCTCGCGCACCTGTGCGAGAGCAGCGGCGTCGGCGCACGCGTCGAAGCGGCGCGCATCCCCGTCGCCCCTCTGCTCAGACGCGCGAGTGAAGTCAACTCCAATCAACTCACGCACAGGTTGACGAGCGACGCGCTCGACCTCGCCTTGCACGGCGGCGAAGATTTCGAACTGCTTTTCACCGTGCGCCCACGCGTTGCGGCGCAACTCCCGCGACGGCTCGGCGGCGTGCGTCTCACGCGTATCGGCGAAGTGAGAGAGGCGCGCGAAGGCATCACCATCTCGCAAGCCGGGCGCACGGAAATCCTGACTCCTTCCGGCTTCGACCATTTCAAACACGCACATTGAGCTTTTCCCTCGCGTCGTAAAATTAAAGCCTTCACCAACGCACAAGTGCCCGCCCGGAAACTAAAATTTGACTAAAATTTGACTAGCCGCGTTTCCTTCCCTAGACTCTCGCACAGGGACGACAATTTGCGGCCACCGGCGCGGTTGTCCGTCGAGCCATCGTTCAGCAAAGGAAGTAAAGTTATGCAAAGCTTATTGCTCCGTATCGCGGTCGCCCTCTTCGCCTTCGGCGTGGGCGTCAGCGCGACCATGTTCTGGATCGCTTACCGCACGCCGAACGCGAAAAGATTCAAAACCTCAAGTTGCCAGATGCGCCCGCTGCTGCCCCCGCCACCCCTGCCGGCTATCGAAGAACCGCCGCCGCCGCCCGCGCCGCCGCGCTTTTCGCGCGCGCCCATCTCCGGCGGTTTGATTAACCATAAGACGCTCAGCAAACCCGCGCCCGCTTACCCGTCTGCGGCCGTCGCCGCCAACGCATCGGGCACGGTGTACGTGCGGGTCTTGGTGGACGAGAGCGGCAGGGTGATTTCGGCCACAGCCGTCTCCGGCGACAGTCTGCTGCGGGAAGCTGCGGTTGACGCGGCCTACGACGCGCGCTTCGCGCCGACGTTGTTCGAGGGGCTGCCGGTCAGAGTCTCCGGCATCGTCAGCTACAACTTCGTGCTCCCGTAAACGCACGGCCAAGTTCAGACGACGCGCCGCGTCCGCCCCGACGCCGCGCGTTGTCTGTCTCCGCATGCGCGCTCGCTCTCCAATCGAAGATGTTGAAGTTTCAAAACACGCTCACAGGTCAACTCGAAGAATTTCGCCCCCTGCACGAGGGCGAGGTGCGAATGTACAACTGCGGCCCTACGGTCTGGGACTTCGCGCACATCGGCAACTTCCGCACGTCGATCTTCGTGGACATCCTGCGCCGCTACCTGATCTTCAAGGGCTACAAGGTCACACACGTCACGAACATCACGGACGTGGACGACCGCATCATCCAGATGGCCGGGCAGAAAGGCGTCTCGCTCGACGAATACACCGCGCCCTACCTCGAAGCCTTCTGGCAGGACTTCGACGCGCTCGGTTGCCAGCGACCCGAAATCGCCCCGCGCGCCACGCAACACATCTCCGAGATGGAGCAGATCGTTAAAGCTCTCGCCGAGCGCGGTTGCGCCTACGAATCCGAAGGCTCTTACTATTTCCGCATCACCTCGTTTCCCGAATACGGCAAGCTCTCGAAGATCAACTTCGCGGGCAACATCGCGGGCGCGAGCGAGCGCGTGGACACGGACAAGTACGACAAAGAGGACGCGCGCGATTTCGTTCTTTGGAAGGCGCAGAAGTCTGCGGACGAACCCGCTTGGGCGACCGCGCTCGGCCACGGTCGCCCCGGCTGGCACATCGAGTGCTCGGCGATGTCCATGAAGTATCTCGGCGAGACGTTCGACATTCACTGCGGCGGCGTCGATCTCATCTTCCCGCATCACGAAAACGAGATCGCGCAGAGCGAGGGCGCGACCGGCAAGCCTTTCGTCAACTACTGGCTGCACGGCGAGCACTTGAAGATCAACGGCGAGTCGATGTCGAAAACGAAGGGCAACTATTACACCTTCCGCGATCTCAAGCGGCAGGGTTTCACGCCCGCCGCGATTCGCTACGCCCTGTTCAGCGCGCCCTACCGCAAGCAGATCAACTTCACCATAGACGGCCTGCGCGGTCATGAAAAGACCGTCGCCAGCCTGCAAGACTTCCGCGCCCGCCTCGAAGAAGCGCGCACCGAACCGGGCAGCAATCCCGCGATGCGTGCGGCCGCCGCACGCGCCCTCGAAGATTTCACCAACGGACTCGACGACGATCTCAACACGTCGGTCGCGCTTGCCGCCGTCCACAATCTTTCGCGCGAAGTGAACACGGCGCTCGACAACCACGCGTTGCGTGCCGACGACCAGCGCGACCTGCTCGCGCTCATCGCGCGCTTCGACTCCGTGCTCAACGTCTTCGGCCAACCACGGCGCGAGATGCTCGACGCCGAGATTCAGGCTCTCATAGACGAACGCCAAGACGCGCGCCACCGCCGCGACTTCGCGCGCGGCGACGAAATCCGCGACGAACTCGCCGCCCGCGGCATCATCCTCGAAGACACGCGCGACGGCGTGCGCTGGAAGCGGCGTTAAAGAACTTGTCCGTGGCCGGCCGCCGATTGTCCGTTATTTGCTCGTAGCCGGTAGTCAGTTGTCCGTTGTTTGTGATAAATACTCTAGTCGCTTCGGAGGCAGTCTTGAACAACTAACGACGGGCAACCGACGGAGACCATTTTTCCCATGCTTGAATCACGCCTTTCCAATCTCCGCCCGCAAGACCAACGCGCGAACATCTTCGCGGGGTAGCCTCGCACCTTCTTCCTTCAACGCGCCCTCGCACGTCGCATCTCTCATTTCAAATTTGAGATTTGCAATCCCGCATCAGCTTTTCGTTTCGCCGAAGGAGAAAAACGCTATGTCAACCATCGCCCCGCCGCAGCGCCCGGAGATCAAAACCACTCTGCCCGGCCCGAAGGGTCAGGAAATCATTAACGCCGACGCGCAATACGTCACGCCGTCTTACCCGCGCCCGTCTTTCAAACTCGTCGCCGAACGCGGCGAAGGGGTCTGGGTGACGGACGTTGACGGCAACGTCTTTCTCGATTGCAACGCCGGAGTGGCCGTCTGTTCGACCGGCCATTGTCACCCCGAAATCGTCCGTGTGATTCAGGAGCAGGCCGCGCAACTCATACACATGTGCGGCACGGATTATTACTACAGCCAGATGCCCGACCTCGCGCGCAAGCTCGACGAGATCGTGCCCGTTCCCTCGCCTACGCGCACGCACTTCGCCAACAGCGGCACGGAAGCGGTCGAGACTGCGCTCAAACTCGCCATGCACGCGACCGGGCGGCAGAAGTTCATCGCCTTCTTCAACAGCTTCCACGGGCGCACGCTCGGCTCGCTGTCGCTGACTTCATCCAAGATCGCGCAGCGCATCGGCTTCAAACGCAGCGTGCTGGATGTGACGCACGTGCCTTACCCGAACGCCTTCCGCCACCCGTTCACGGGCGAGCAAACGGACGAGGCGACCGTCAGCCGCGATTGTCTCAATTGGATCGAGGAGCGTCTGTTCAAGACGACGACGCCGCCCGAAGAGGTAGCGGCGATCATCGTGGAAGTCGTGCAGGGCGAGGGCGGCTACGTCCCCGCGCCGCGCGAGTTCCTGCACGGGCTTCGCCGCATCTGCGACACGCACGGCATCATGCTCATCGTTGACGAGGTGCAATCGGGCATGGGTCGCACGGGCAAAATGTTTGCGAGCGATCATCACGATCTGCGTCCTGACATCATGTGTCTCGCCAAGGGCATCGCGTCGGGTTTGCCGATGGGCGCATGCGTGGCGCGCGCCGATTTGATGGACTGGAAGCCCGGCGCGCACGCTTCGACTTTCGGCGGCAACCCCGTCGCGCTCGCCGCCGCTTTGAAGACCATCGAACTGCTCGAAGGCGGACTCGTCTCGAACAGCGCGGAGGTCGGCGCGTATCTGAAAGCCGGACTGGAACGTCTGAAACAAAAGCACGACTGCATCGGCGACGTGCGGGGCTACGGATTGATGATCGGCGTCGAGTTCGTCTCGGATCGCGCTTCGATGGAGGCCGCGCCGGAACTTCGCGACCGCATCGAAGTGGCCTGCTTCGAGCGCGGCCTGATCATCCTCGGCGCGGGCGCGAACACGATCCGCTGGTCGCCGCCGCTCACGCTCACGCGCGAAAACGTCGATGTCGCGTTGGAGATTTTCGACGAGGCCATCGCCGCGTCCGTAAGCTAGCGAGGCCGGTAAAAGTCAACGCGCCGCCCGCAACCTGTATCTACGCAGGTTGCGGGCGGTTTCTTTTACGCACCGTCATTTGCTCTCGTCCCGCGCGGCGAGAGAATCGTTGACAACCGAAACGCATCTCACTTAAGGTTCTGCCCTGACGCGTCTCGCGAGGCGGCTGAGTTTCGACCGGATTGACAGAGGGCGATTGTTCTTCACATCGCCGAACATCTTTTCGCGTGTCGTCGGCCGGATTCGTTATTGCGTCTCATCTCAGACAGGTCGAGCCGGAGCAGGAGTTGGTGAGTTATGAAAGCTTTTACACTGACGCTCGTGTTGCTGTTGGCCGCCGCCGCGACCGCCCCGGCGCAGACGCCGCGCACGGCCAAGGATTACGTCAAACGCGCCGCTGCACGCTATCTCAAAGGCGATCTCGACGGCGCGATTGAAGACTACGGTAAGGCTCTGGATTCCGAACCGCGCGCGGCCGAAGTTTACGTTAAACGCGGCGGGGCGCGGCGCGCGAAAGGCGATCTCAACGGCGCGATTGACGATTTCAATCAGGCTTATGACATCGACCCGCTCTCCATACGCAACGACCGCAGCGTCGCCGAAGCCTATTCCAATCGCGGCTTTATCCGCACCAACAAGCTCGACATGCCCGGCGCGATCTACGACTTCAACAAAGCCCTCGAATGTTATCAGGGCAACCCCGATCTCTATTTCAAACGCGGACGCGCGCGGCTCATCGACGGCAACCTCGCGGGCGCAATCGAAGATTTCACCAACGGCCTCGCCCTCAAACCCGAAGGCAGCCTCGCCTCTCTGGCCTATGCCTCGCGCGGCTACGCCTACATGCTGCAAGGCAACGAGGCCGAAGCGCGTAAAGATTTCGCGGAAAGCGCGAAGGGCAACAAGGAAGGCAAAATCTTTCTCCACCTCCACCTCATGACGCTCGACGAACAACTCAAAGAGATGAAACGCCTGCGCGTCCGCGACCAGCAGCGCGAAACGTAGAAGGAAACGCAAAAGACGTAAATCGTGAATCGTAAATCGTGAATAGAAGAAGACTGTTCTTTCTATTCACGATTTACGATTCACGATTTACGTCTTTTCAGTATCGCTGCGGCGCGCCGCCGATGCAGCGCACGGTGTCGCGCGCGATGAGCAATTCTTCGTCCGTGGGAATGACGTAGACGGCGAGGCGCGAGGAGTCCGCGCTGATGAGTCCTTGCAAGCCTGAGTGGTGCGCGGCGTTGCGCTCCGCGTCGAGTTCGAGGCCGAGCCATTGGAGGCCGTCGCAGATGCGCGCGCGAATCTCCGCAGAGTTTTCGCCGATGCCGCCCGTGAACACAACCGCATCCGCGCCGTTCAATGCCGCCAGATACGCGCCGATGTATTTCCGCGCGCGGTAGCAGAAGATTTCGATGGCGAGACGCGCCCGCCGGTCGTCGGACTCGCGCTCCTCGTCGAGCAGTTCGCGCATGTCGTTCGTCAGGCCGGAGATGCCGAGCAGCCCCGACTGCTTGTTCAAAAGCGTCTCCACCTCTTGCGCCGACAGCCCCTCTTTCGCCGCGACGTAATCGATAATCGCCGGGTCTATGTCGCCGGAGCGCGTGCCCATCACGAGACCTTCGAGCGGTGTCATGCCCATCGAAGTATCCACCGAATCGCCCGCACGGATGGCGGCCACCGAACACCCGTTGCCGAGGTGCAGCGTGATAACGTTTGTTGCCGCGCGCTCGATGCCGAGCAGTTGTCGATAGCGATAGGCGACGTAGCGGTGCGACGTGCCGTGGAAGCCGTAGCGACGCACGCGATAACGCCGGTAAAGTTGATAAGGCAAGGCGTAGAGGTATGCGTAGTCGGGGATGGTCTGGTGATACGCCGTGTCGAAGACGGCCGCCTGCGGCAACCCCGCGCCGAACACTTCGCGCGCCGCCGCGATGCCTTTCAGGTTCGCGGGATTGTGCAGCGGCGCGAGGTCGATGCAATCCTCGATGCCGCCGAGCACTTCGTCCGTAATCAACACGGAATGGGTAAACCGCTCACCCCCGTGGACGACGCGATGGCCGACCGCATGAACGTCGGCCACGCTCCGCACCTCTGCGATGCCCGACGCCTCGGAAGTGACCCAACGGATGATCAACTCCACGGCCGCGCGCGTGTCCCTGAGCGGCGCGGTCGAACGCTGCGCCGTGCCGCCCTCGGCCTGCAAAGTGATGATCGCCTCGCCGCCGATGCGCTCCACCACGCCGCGGGCGAGACGCCTATCCGTGTTCGCCTTGATCCGCTCAAGGTCGGTCGCAATCAATTGAAACTTGACGGACGAACTGCCGCAGTTGAGTACGAGTACGTTCATAATAAAAACAGTGAATCGTGAATCGTAAATCGTGAATAGATTAAGAACTGGTTTTAACTATTCACGATTTACGATTCACGATTTACTTTCTCTCTTATCTCCGCCATGCGCGCGCGCAGGCGTTCTTCGTCTACGGTCGGGACGCGGCCGTCGCGATAGACTTCGCGGCCTGCCACCAACGTGAGCGCAACGTCGCGCGCGGAGGACGAGAAGATGAGCGCGCGCGCCGGGTCGTAGACGGGAATTTGGTGCGCGCCGTCGAGCCGGACGATGGCGAGGTCGGCTTCGCCGCCTGTCGTGAGCGTGCCGGTGCGGCCTTCGTAACCGAGCGCGAGCGCGCCGCCTTGCGTGGCGTCCGCTAGGGCGTGTTGCGCGCTGTAGAGTTCGCCGTTGTCGGGTTCGGCCGGGTGCAGGCGTGCGAGCAGCGTGGCGAAACGCGCTTCTTCGAGTAGGTCGCAGGTGTTGTTGCTAGCGACCGAATCGCTGCCGAAGCCGCGCGTGAGGTGCGACATCCGTGCGAAAGGGGCGTGGCCGTGGCCGAGTTTGAGATTCGACTTCGGACAATGCGCGACGGAGGCGCGCGCTTCCTTGATCGTTTCGATGTCGGCTTCGTCAACCCGCACGCAATGCGCGAGCAGCGGGCGGGCGGCGAGCGCGCCTTGCTCAGACAGGTATCGAATTGGCGACATGCGCGGCGAACGCCATTCGATGCCGCGCGCCTCGTAGCTCTCGGCAAACGCGCCGCGCCCGTGTTTCATCAACTCGTCTTCGGCCGCCGATTCCGCCGCGTGGATCATCAACGGCAGTTGTTCGGCGAGGACGTAATCGGTCACGCCCGCGAGCAGACGCTCGCTCACGGTGAACGGCGTGTGCGGCGAGACGCCGACGCGCACAAGTTCGTTTTCCGATTCGCGCAGCCGCGCCACGTCTGCGCGCAGCTTCGACAACAGTTCATCGGCCATGCGCGCGTCGGGGCTGATCGCTTCCTGATAGACGATGCCGCGCAAGCCCACATCGCGGAGCGCGGCCATGCTCGCATCGCCATAGCTCGCCGCGTCGCCCAACGTAGTCACGCCCGCGCGCGCCGCCTCGACCGCGCCCCAAGTCGCAGACACGCGCAAGTCGTCGGCCGTCATACGCGTCATGCGCGCGATGGTCAGTTTGCGTAGCCACGCGAAAAAGTCGCCTTCCACGTCTTCCAGATAACCGCGCATCGCCGTGAGTTCGAGATGCGTGTGGCAGTTGACGAGACCCGGTATGATCGCCGCCTCGCCGAAATCTTCGCACGGGCTTTCAGCGTAGCGCGCCGCGAGTTCCGCGCGTGCGCCGACGCCGACGATGCGCGTGCCTTCGACGGCGACCGCGCCGTCCGCAAACGCGGGCGTCGCCACGGGGACGACCCAGCGGGCGCAGTAGAGTTTCGTTTGCTGACTGTTGCTTTGCGTCGAGTCGATTGAGTTCATGTCGAAAGGTGTTTCGGCGCGTCGGTCGCGGCCGTCGCTCGACCGCTCTGTCTTCGCTTGAGTAGAAACCACAGGAGACCGGAAAAGGCAATCACAAAACCGCCCGCCGCCGCGACGGGTCGGATGCCGAACGCGTCCGCGCCCGCGCCCGCGGCGTACATCGAGGAGACCATCATCAGCGTCGTCAGTGTTTCGTAAGAGGCGAAGACGCGACCGGCGTAGGCGTTGTCGGTGCGGCGCATTACGAGCGTCTGCTGCGCCGTCCACCAGATAGCAAAGTTCATCTCGCGCGCGATGAGCACGAGGCTCGCCGTCCACAAGCTCGGCATCACGGTGAAGAGGACGAGGCCGCAACCGTCCAAGACGAGCGACCGACCCATGCGCGCGCCGAGACTGTCGCCCGCCGCGTTGATGCGACGCGCGACGGGCGCGCCGAGCACGCCGCCGACTCCCATTGCGACGAACAGGACGGAGATGCCGAAGTCGCGCGGTCGCGCAGCCCACGCCGCTGCCGTCAACTCTCCGAGCCGCGCGCCGAAGACGCTGTAGAGCGCGCGCGCCACGCCGTTGCCCAAGCCCCAACCGGCGGCGACGATAAAGACGGCCGCCAGCACGCCGTCGCGTCTGACATAACGTAAGCCTTCGCGGAACTCGTCGAAGGCGCGACGCAAACCCGCCGCGATGCGATGCTGCATCGCAGCCACGCGGCCATACGACGACGCGGCGCGACCGCCTGACGTTTCCATCGCAGTTATCTCAACCGCCTTATTCTCCCCCTCTGCTTCTCCGTCTTCCTTCGCGCCTTTGCGCCTTTGCGTGAGATTTATCTTTTCTACAGAAGACGACAACTCGCGCAAAGGCGCAAAGGCGCGAAGAGGAAGCGGCGACGGTTCGACTGCGCCTTGCCTGCGCGGGAGACGGATGCGGCTGATCATCAG
Organism: Pyrinomonadaceae bacterium; assembly: GCA_035940695.1. Lineage (GTDB taxonomy): Bacteria > Acidobacteriota > Blastocatellia > Pyrinomonadales > Pyrinomonadaceae > JAIVJZ01. The sequence goes on from DASZEQ010000002.1 coordinate 83,527, forward strand.
GGCGGAGACGAGGAAGGTGGCGGCGTTGAGGACGAAGACGAGGTCGCGGCTGATGAAGGTGGCGACGAGTCCGCCGAGCGCAGAACCGACGGCGATGGTCGCGGCGGTGGTCGAAGCCGAGAGCGAGTTTGCGCCGAGCAGTTCGTCGGCCTCCGTGACGATGACGGGGATCGTCGCGCGCTTGGCCGCGTTGAAAAAAGCCGAGACGGCGAAGAGCGACGCGCCGACCGCGTAGATGGCCGTGAGCGACGAGAGTTGTTGCGCGACGAGGAAACCGGCGGCGAGCACGGCGCGCGCCACGTCCGCCGCGATCATCACGCGACGGCGATCCGTGCGGTCAACGACCACTCCGGCGACGGGGCCGAAGAGAAACAGCGGCAGGTGGCGCGCGATGGCGTAGATGGCGATGGCGCGTCCCTGTCGCGCCGCGCCCGCGAGTTCGAGCGCGAGGGCGAGCACGGCGATGTTGTTCAGCCAGTCGCCGATCTCGGAGACGACCTGCCCCGACCACAGGTGACGGAAGTTGGCGTTCCCCTTGAGCAGTTGCCTGTAGGTCACTTCTTCTGCGGCCGCCCGCCGCTTTCGGCGTCTTTCAGTTCGCGATAGCGCGCGAGGATCGAGGAGACGTAGGCGCGCGTCGAAGGAATGTCGATGCGTTCGACGAACTGCGCCGAAGTGAGCGGCGTTTGATTAGAGGCGACGCGATTCCACTCGGCCGCGCGGCTCGGCCCGGCGTTGTAAGCGGCCACCATGCGCGCCTCCGCGTCGGGCAGGTCGCGGTAGGCTTTCGAGATTTTTTCCAGATACCAGCAGCCGACCTGTATGTTGCGTTCCGGGTCTGCGAGCACGCTCCGGGGGTCGCGCGACATCTGCTGTGCAAACTCGCGCATCCCCGTCTCCGCCGCCCACTCGCGCCCCACCGTCGGCGTCACCTGCATCAACCCGATCTCTGCGTCCTCGCCGATCTTCCACGGGCGGAAATAAGTCTCCTCGTAGATGATGCTCCACACGAGGTCGGGGTCGAGGCGATAGACGCTCGCCTGCCGCGCGATGAGCGCGTCGAAACGATGAATCCAATACTGGTTGAAAAAATAGAGACCGACGGCGGCGAGAACGGAGAAGATGACGGCGGCGACGGCGAGACGCTTGAGGACTGGCATTCGAACTGAACTTCCCTTAACTATCGCGCGAATCTCAAGCTAGTTGCGACGCCTGAGCCGTGTCCAAAGTTGGGCTTGGGTGCTGGTGCGGTCGAGACCTTCGTAGCGCGATTGCAGGGCGCGGCGGTCGAGGACGTGGCCTTGCAGCCACACGTCTGCGGCGAGCGTCGCGCCGACACAGAGCGCGCCGCCGCGCAAGGAGCGCTGGTTGATGAGCACTTCGAGTTTGAAGTGGCCGAGGTCGAGATAAGCCCAGTAGAGTTCGCCGCCGGAGAGCGGGTTGCGCAGCGGCTTGAAGGAGAGCACGCGGCCGCACAAACTCCAATCGTTTTCGTGCGCGGCGCGCGCGGGCGCAAATTCTTCCAGAGCCTGCCAGCGCGGACGCTCCTCGCGCGAACAGACGCGCGCACGGTAGGCCAGCCCGCATAGCCCGACGTGCAACTCCTGCCCGTTGAAACCCTCGAAGCCCACTTCCGTCAGGTTCTGCAACTCGAAGAGCACTTCCGTCTCCGTCCCGTCGCAGTAGCCGTGGACGATGGCCTCGCCCTCTTCGTCATACTCGGTCAAAGCCCAAGGGCTGATGCGCTGCGTGTAGCGGGCGCGAAAACCGGGGCGGCAGTCGGCGTAAAAGATGTCGCCCGTGCCCGACTCGTAGAGCACCGTCCAGACTTCCAGCCCCTCGCCCAGTTTCCAACAGCGGCCGTGCAGCACCGCGCCGCGCCTGAGCAACTGCGACTGCTCGCCCTGATCGCCCGCGCGCTCCGCGAGATGATTGAAATCCCGCTCGCTCGGCACGTCTAACCCGATGGCTTCAAACGTCTCTTCCATGATTAGTACAGAGGTCAGAGGTTAGAGGTTAGAGATCAGTGAAGACAGTTTTTGTTTTAACTGACCTCTGACCTCTAACCTCTAACCTCTTGCAATCCGCTTTCGCGGCCGAATGGGTTTCACATTAGCGTCGTCGGCGCGCGGCGCGCGACTTTTGAAGCCGCGGATGTTGCGCTCCGGGCCGTGCTCGGGCTGCGCGCCCGTCCTCGTCATCTCGGCGAACAGTTCCACGTCGTAATCGGCCTCACGCGACATCTCCTCGCGAATGGCGTGCAGTTCTTCCAGAAATCTCGGCTTGCGATACATAAGATAACAGTGACGAGTGACGAGCGACAGGTGACAAGTTAAAACAAGAATTTGATCTTGTCACTCGTCACTCGTCACCCGTCGCTACTTATCACCCTTTTCAGTCAACTCCGAAACTAAGAACTCCGGCGTGACGATCATCGGGACGAAGAATCCGGCGGCCGTGTTGAAGAGACGGATGCGCGCCTGTCTTCGCACGTTCGCCAGATGTCCGAAGTTCCACGTAACTAGATAATCTATTTTATGCACGGAGGCAACCGCGACGTGCAAGGCGTCGGCGATGTACTTGCGATGAAAGATGCCGCGCGAGATGTAGCCTTCGGCGAGAATGGTCGCCTCGTCCGTCATCTCAAGTTGTTCGAGCGGCGCGACGAGTTTCAAGTAGGCCGTGCGGTGCGGTTCGGGCAGGCGTTCGAGTTCGCGCGCGACGAGCGGCGAGACGGTGGCGCGGTATTCCGACATCTCGTGCTCCCACCAGCGGATCGTCAGGTCGCGCCGGAACGGCTCGCCGTTGTCGAGATACGCGCCGACCACCGACGTTTCCAGATAGAGGCTCTGCTTCACGGAGTCGCCCCCGAAGCGGGCGTGACGTTGGCGTCTTGCCCGGCGGGCGTCGGGGACGCGGGCGGGGCGGCAGCCGTCAGCGGGTCGAGCCGCACGAGGCCGCGCAGGAAATCGAACGTGACGCGGAAGCGGCGCAGAACGTTGCCGCCGATGATGCCGGTCTGCTCGAAGCCGGAGGTCTCGTTGATGGCCGACATGTCGAGGACGGCCGCCGGGAGATTCGCGTGCGTGTAATCGCCGAACGAGACGCGCGGCAAAAGGAGCGTTCTCACGTCTTCCGAGACACCGGCCGCGCCGAAAACCTTGAGCCGCGTCTTCTGCTCGAAGCGCGCCATGTCTTCCGTCCGGGCGAGTTCCTGCGAGATGACGGAGATGCTCGCGCCGGTGTCCATGATGAAGTTGAGCGGCTTCTCAACCCCTTCGAGCACGACCGAACTGCTCCAGAACCCGCTTGAAGTGGAACGGATCGGAACTTCATAACTGCGGTTGGCATCGGGCATGATTGCGCGCGGGGTCGGCTTGAGAGACGGCGGCGGGACGATGCTGCTCGGCGTGGCGGCCAGCATCCCGACAGAGGGCTGCGTCTCCGTGTCGGACATCACGTGATTCGAGTTGAGCGGGACGGCCGTGTCGGTGAACGGGCGCACCTGCACGGGTCGTTCCGAGTGGCGTGTGAGAGCCATCTGTTGCGTGCCGTAGTCGAACGAGGTGATGTACTTGGCGAGGACGGAGAGGCCGATGTAACCGTCCACGGATTCCTGCTGGTTGTGGAACTGGCGTATGTAGACCGGCACGTTCTCGACGCGCACTTCGCCCATTTGCAGCGACGTGAGGAAGCCGTAGACGATCTCGAAGCGGCCGCCGCCGCCGACGGCGCGCGCCAGACCGCCCTGCGCGATGGGCTTGATGTTCATCCGTTCGGCCGTCTGCGTCGAGAGGACGCACATGCCCGAACCCGTATCGACGACAAAACGCAGCGGCGTCTTCGAGCCGTTGATGCGCACGTCGATGATCGGGCGACTGTTGACGAGTTCAAACGGGATGGTCGCTTGCGACGCGCCGCCGGTCATGTAGAGTTGACGTTGCGCGCCGAGGTAGCGAAGAAAACTGATCAGGCCGCGAATACGCGCGCGGCGATCCGCATCGGTGCGCGGGGCGATGCGCAGGAAAGTCTCGTAGGCGTCGGCCGCCTCGCGGTAGCGTTCGGAGCGCGCCGCGGCCTGCGCGAACGAGAAGATGTAGTCGGGTTCTTCGGGGTCGAGATAGATGGCGCGGCGCAAGCCCGCCAGCGCGATCCCGGCGCGGTTCTCGTAGAAGTTGATCATCGAAAGCCCGGCAATCGCCAACGCCTCGTCCTCCTTGAAGGTGAGCGCGGTGCGAAACTCTTCGACGGAGAGACGGAAATCGCCGGAGGCCAGAAGCGCCGAACCGATCAGCGCGTGCGCGCGCGACGAAGCCGGATCGAGCGCGAGCACGCGCGCGGCGTGGTCGTAGGCGTCGCGCAAGTTGCGTTGCTTCAACAAGGCGAAACTCAAACCCAGACGCGCCGCCACGTCCTTCGGGTTATGCTCGACGAGCGCGCGATAAATCTTCTCGGCGGCTTCAAACTCGCCTTCACGGAGAGCGCGCGCCGCCTTCTCCCGGTTCTTATCGCCCCCTCCGAACGGCGCGGCCGCCCATGCGTCCCCGCCCGTCAACGACACACACACGATTAAGGCAGCCAAACTGCCCCACAACGCACGGCTCAGTTTTTTCATCTTTCGGCCACCCCCTTCAAGAAGGGATGAGGGCGGAGGGATAAGGGATGAATCGGGAAACTACTCAAGCCGGATAGACAGCTTCAGTTCTTATTCACCCTCATTTCTGTCTCTCATCCTTTATTTCAGAATTTCCCCGGTCTTCATAGACCACAGTACCAAGTCGAGTTCATCGAAATCTATGGCGAGGTGCGCGGCAAAACGTCGTAGTGCCTCTTCGATGTCGAGGTAGCGCGCGCGGGTTGTCGGCGGCTTCGGAGATTCGAGCACGCCAAGCTCGGCGAGGCTGCGCAGGATGTGCTTATCGAGAATGGCGTAGCCGCGATAACCCACGTTGCGCAGGTAGTGGCTCGCCTCTTTATATCCGAGACCTTTGATGCGCCGTTCGCGCGCCAGCCAGTCGCGGCGGGCGAACGGGTCGTCGAAGCTCTCCAGACGCTCCCGCAGGCGCATCCCGCAGTCGGCGCGCAGATAATCGCGTGTGACGACGATGTAACCGGAGCGCGAGTTCGGGTAACGGTGCTTCTTGTCGAGCGCGCGCGCCAACTCCTCGTGCGTGCCTTCGGCGAGCAGCGCGCGCACCGCCTCGACGGAACGCAAGCCCATGCGCGCCGACGCGCCCGCCGTGAAGATGCAAAAGACCAACTCTTCCCACAGGCGTTCGTCCGAGGCTTGCCGCCGCACGGCGCGAAACTCCGCGAGACGTCGCCGGATGTCCTTGGCGCGCGCCGCGTGTGCCTCACGAATCCGCTCGATGGTGACGGGCTGTTGTTCTCGATGCACTGGACACTGGTGACGGTTGCGGGATTGTCAATTGCGAGGGCGCGATCAACGAATCGAATTTTAGGAGCGCGTTCGCGCCATTGTCAACGAGTTTGCCGTCTGGAATTTTCGCGGCCTTCGTCTTTTATCTCAAGGTAACCCCGGATACATCCTCCAAGTGGCTTGAGAGCATCTTACATTCCGCGCTCACCCTCCCTGCAAGCAGCGCGAACGCAAAGCGGCTCTCTCCGTGCTATGATGCGATTGCCCCCAAACAATTGGTATAAGGATAAGCATGATCAGATCAAAAGTCAGACAATTGTTTTTGGCGGCGGGGCTGGTGCTCTCTTTGTCCGCGGGCGCGTCGGCACAGGACGACTACAAGCCCGCGCCTCTGCCTTCGGCCACGCCCTTCGTCGTGTCCACTTGGCCGGAGACGCCGCCCACCACGACGGCAGCATCGCCCGACATCGCAAGCGATCTGGCCGCGCAGCCGCAGCCGACGCCCGCCTTCTACACGCAGGGCGTGCTCGTCGAAACGCTCGACGGCAAAGTCGTGATGGAGCAAGCGGCGAATCAACAATACAACCCGGCCTCGGTCGTCAAACTCGCCACGGCCTACCATGCCCTGCAAACCTTCGGGCCTAACTACCGCTTCTCGACGGTCGTTTGGACGAACGGGACTTTTGATCAAGCGACGGGCACGATCACGGGCGACCTGATCATCTCCGGCCGCGACCCTTCATTTCACTACGAACACGCCGTGGCCGTCGCGCGCGAGTTGAACCGTCTCGGCGTCCGCACGGTGACGGGCGACCTCATCGTGCCGCCGAAGTTCACGATGAACTTCAGTTGGTCGGCCATCCGTTCCGGCGAACTTTTCTATGACACGCTCGACGCCACGCGCCGCCCTGCGGCGGCCACGCGCGCGTGGTTTGACGAGCGACTCGCCCACGGCGACACCGCCGCGACGCAGACGATTCCGAGCGTGGCCGTGATGGGCGCGGTCTACGTGGCGGCCGTTCCGCCGAAGGCGCGCGTGCTGCTCACGCACCGTTCGAGCAAGTTGGTTGACGTGCTCAAAGTCTTGCTCTGCTACTCGAACAATTTCATGGCCGAACGCCTCGGCGACAATCTGGGGGGGGCGGCGGGCGTCCAGCATTTTCTCATCAGCAAGGTCGGGCTTGCGCCCGGCGACGTGCGCCTCTCTTCGACGAGCGGGTTGGGCGTCAACCGCCTGTCGCCGCGTTCGATGATGAAAGTTTATCGCGGGCTGTTGAAGGAACTGGCGAAGCACAATTTGTCGCCTTCGGACATCATGCCGGTCGCAGGCATCGACCCCGGCACGTTGCATAAGCGTTACACGTTCGGCTATGCGCGCGGCAGCGTCATCGGCAAGACCGGCACGCTCGGCCGCACCGACGGCGGCGCGAGCGCGCTCGCCGGTCAGATGCGTACGCAGACGGGCGAGACGCTCTTGTTCGTCATCTTCAACCAGCGCGGCAACGTCGCGCGTTTCCGCGAAGCGCAAGACCGCCTCGTCTCTCAACTCCAATTCACGCGCGGCGGCCCTGCGCCCTTCGCCTACTCGCCCCAGACGCTCGCCATGCGCCTCTCCGACACCGAAGTCGAACAGGCCGAAGCGTCGGAGTTTGAACCGGACTCGAACTAAACCATAAACGCCAAACGACGAACGCGGAACTGAAGACGATAATCTTCAGTTCCGCGTTCGTTGTTTCGCCTTCGTCGTTTCAAAAAATGCGCGCCCCGGCGGCCTGAGAGTCGCCGGGGCGCTTTTTCGTCCGACTCGCGCACAGCGTGCGGCACTGCGCGCAAGCGGACGATCCTTTTGTTTCTCCCGCTTGATTCAAACTGCCGGAAGCGTTAGTCGCACGCGCGCCGCACCTTCCGCTTCGCAGTAGTTTGCTTACAGTCAAAACCCCCTTGTCCGGTCGCCTGTCGCGTGGCGATGCCGCCTCGACGTAAAGTGAGAACAACCTCGCGGCCGTTTCCGGCGACGCCACCGTCTCTATTGCAATTGTGAAGCCGCGAAGCTTGCGGGCGTCGGCTTCTCACCTCTAACACCACACACACTTTCATTTGCGGGAGCGCGCAAGGCCGCGACGCCGTAGGTGCGTTGCGCCGGATGAACGCGCCCGTTGTTTCCGTTGGTGACAGAGTGTGTAAAGGAGGTTCGTCCCGCGCGCCGCTCGGCGTTCGCAGCGGTGCGCGTGTGTATGCCGCTTCCTCTTTTGTTACTTAAGGTGACGCACGGTAGTGGGGCGGCGCGTGGCGGGCGCGTCGAAAGGCATGTAAAAGCCGCCCCTGCGCGCGTGGCATCGCCTTTGCCATGTGAGGGCGAGACGGAATGCCCGTCAAAGCTCGCGGGTGAACGAAATGAAAGAGGGCTTTCTTGTGGAGGCAGGGATGAACAAGTTGAGCAACGAACAGGCGCAGAGAATTTTGCAGCGACGTAACGAAAGGGGCTTTACGCTCCTCCAGATGGTGATCGTGCTCGGCGTCATCGCCGTGCTTTCGACGATTGCGTTGATGGGCGTCACGTCGGCGCGCGCCGGGCAGCGACGCATCAACTCGGCGCGCCTGTTCGCCAGCTATCTGGAGAAGGCGCGCGTGGATTCGGTGCGACGCCGCGCGGACGGCACGCCCGGTAATCCGATGGCGAGAATCACCGTGCTCGACGCCACCACCTATCAAGTGTTCATCGATTTCGACACCACGGGCACGCCCGTGGCGCGTAACATCTCGCTCGAACCCGGCATCACTTTCTACGAGAGCGACATCGGCGAGGAGATTGCCTTCGACTGGCGCGGGCGCACCGGCTTCGACCACGGCTTTGTCTTACAAAACGGCGACCGCAAGACCAACGTTGAAGGCGACCCCAACTATGAAACCCCGGTGGCGGTCTCCGGCTTCGGCGACGTGACGATCAATGACGGCGTCTACACGCCCACCGTCAACTCCAATTCCTCAAACTTCAATGCGCCGACCCCTGTTCCCACGCCGTCGCTCTCGCCCCCGCCGACGCCGGGCGGGACGCCGGCTTCAACCCCCAGCCCGTCGCCGAGCGCGACCCCTACGCCGAGCGCCACACCCACGCCGAGCGCCACGCCCACGCCAAGCGCGACCCCCACGCCGAGCGCAACTCCTACGCCCACCCCGACGCCTACGCCGAGCGCCACGCCAACGCCAACGCCTACGCCGGACGGCGGCGGTGGCGGTAGCACGCCCTGCTCTTTGTCCATTACTCCGACATCGGGAACAGTCCGAAAGAACGGCATCACCTCGACATCGGTGAGAGTCAGTGTGCTGAACGCGCTCACGGGCACGGCCATCACGGCCACGCCGAGCAATGCGAACGAAATCGCCGTCAGCCCGTCCACCGCCACAGTGGCGGCCGGAGGCTCGGCCACTTTCTCGGTCAGTTCAAAACGCAATAACACAGGCTTCACCTATCAGGTAACTTTTAGCTCGCTCAACTGTGGCAATGCTTCGTTCAGAGTTACGGTCACCAACTAGGAGCAACACAACATGAAGCGTCAACGCATGAACAACCAAGGGTTCACCCTGATCGAAACCACCGTGGCGATGCTCGTGATGATGATCGTCGGGCTGAGCGCGACTTCCCTCTTTTTCTACTCGGTGCGTAATAACTCCGGGGCGTCGCAACGCTCCGTCGCCATGGCCGTCGCGCAACAACGTCTCGAAGTTTTGCGCGGGTCTGACTACTACGCCACCGCACTTGATTTCGGCGTCTACGGCCCGGAAACCGTGGTCGTCGCCCCGGCCACGACCACGAGCTATACGCAAGGCAGCAGCATCGGTGGCAACCAGCCATACGATGTTTACGATGCTCCGGTCGCCGCCAGCAATGTGGGCGGCGGCGTCAATCCCAACGCGCAGCCGACGCCCACGCCGACACCCACGCCCGGCGGCGGCACGACGGGCGGCAGCGCGCCTTCCGGCAGCAATACTTTTCAGATTCAGACGGAGGTCGTTCCGTTCCCGATAGGCGTCGCGGCCGCCAGCGCGAAGCAGAAACAGATCATGATTCGCGTCGTGCCTGTCAACGGCAACGGCCAGAACTCTTGGGCGAACCAGAACCCGGTGGTGGTGATCTTTCGTCGCAGCATCGGCGCGCCCGGCATCTACAAGCAGTAGGCGGCACGCGCGGCTCGCACGACGGGCGGGATAAACGAGGGAGAAGAAGTTCATGCAACAGGCTGCACACGGCGTAAAAAAAGAAGCCGGTTTTTCGATCATGGAATTGTTGGTGGCGATGACCGTGATGGTCTTCATCTCGGGCGCGGCGGCCTCGCTTCTGGTCAGCGCGTTCAATGTGCGGACGCGCGAAGACCAACGCTCGGAAGGCACGGCCGACGCGCGCCGCGCGCTGAACATCATCTCGCGCGAAGTCGCCAGCGCAGGCTATCAACTGCCACAGGGATTGACTTACGCCGCCCCCGGCGGCACGAAATCCGTCCCCGCCAACGGCCTCATTGCCGAAGACTGCAACGCGACATCAATCACCTTTGTTACCAACACCAATGCGCAGGGCGAGTTCGACCCGCCGACCGGAGTTCCCGTCGATCCTCCCAATTACAGCATCGCCGGCGCGGACGAGGCCGTCAAATTCCAATTCGTGCAGGACGGAGGGAACAATTTTCTGGTGCGCAAAGACCTCATCACCGGCGACTCGCTGGTGCTCGCCAATCGCATCGACGGCGTGCAGTTCGATTTTCTCAACTCGGCCGGAGCAACGGCGGCGACCATCGCCGAGGCCAAGAGCATCAACATCAGAATCTGGGTCACGCTCAATCCGGTCGGCCGACCCGGCAGCACGGGTTATCAACCGCCGTCGCAGGTCGCACTTTCGTCGCGAGTGAATTTGCGTAACGCCCAGTTGGATACTTATTAAGGAAGCGAACCGGAGAGTCGCTCGCTTGAGAGCGGGGTTGAACACCATGAAGAGAAGACAGAAGCCGACCAACACCTCTCGCAGCCGCCGCCACGACGAACGCGGCGCGGCCTTGATCATGATGCTGCTCATCTCGATGCTGCTGCTGGCCGCAGGCGGCGCGTTGATCATGACGACCGCCATGACGGCCACAACCGTCTATGACTCAGCCCCCGAATCACAGGCTTACTACGCGGCCGAAACCGGACTCGAAGATACGCTGAACGTGCTGCGCGGCAACCGCCCGCCGAACAACGTCGGCGCGCCCGGCCCCGGCGGCACGGTGCAAGACGCGGATAAGATCAGTTTTCGCCGCGCCATCTTAAAAAGCACCTCGAACACGGCGGGCGATGCGGCGGCGCAGCCGCGCCTCTCGCGCTGGTTGAACTACCATCCGAATTTTCCGGATCGCGTCGCCATCGGCCCCAACTACAGCCCCTTGAACGGCACGGCTTACAGCGTCACGATCAGAGACCCGGACAAAAGCGAGTCTGTGGGTTACACGGTGACGGGTAAATTCGGCAACAACGGCACGCTGCTCTCAATCGGCGGAGCGACTCTCACCTACACGCCCCCGCCCCCGCCGCCGCCGAACGGCACGCCCGCTGTTCCTTCGCTTGCCGGTACGCTCGGAACGATCAACATCACTTCACCTCTTGGGCTGACGATTGCCGTCAACACCACCCTGACGTTGAACATCACTCAGGGGTCGCCGTGGCCTGCCAACTACACCGTTCTCGGAAAAGTGACGGGACTCATCGGGCCGGTGGGAATCAAGACCATTGCCGTCAACTTCAACGAGTCCACGGTCGTGCTCGGCGGCACGCTGTTGCAACTCACCAGCCCGCTCGCACTCAACGTGTCGCTTGGCGGCAGTGCAAATACCGTTGTGCCTGTGACGATCACCGCGCCCGAGCCGCGTCGCCTCATCGTCTCGTCCGTCGGCTACGGGCCGAAAGGCGCGCGCAAGCATCTGGAGATGACGCTCGACAACTTCAACTTCGCTATCCGCCCGCCCGCGCCGATCTGCATCCGCGGCGCGGACGATCCGAACGCCCCGATGACTTTCAATCTAGGGAGCAGCGCGGCCAGCGAATATCTCGGCGTTGACGCATCCGGTCAGCAACCCACTGCGCCCGCCGTCGCCGTCACGCTCCACGATTGGCCTAACGCACAGGCGGGCATCAACGGTACGAACGGCACTGTCTCGAACCCGAAACTAGCCATTCTCGACCACACCATACCGCCGAGCATGAATCCCGACCCCAACCCGGTGCCGTGGCCGTGGCCGTTTGCGACACCCACGCCAACTCCCACCGAGCCGCCCCCTTCGGCTGTCACGCCCGACTTTTTACGCACGACTCAGGAAGCGCGAAGGTTTCTCTACGGCGAAAACGGCAACGGCGGCCTGCGCGCTTCCGCGAAGACTCAGAATCGCTACTTCACCTCTTTCGACGGAGTGGCCGGAGACTACGACAAGGGCGGCTTCACCTTCGTAGACGGCACTTGCCAGTTAGATGGCGGGGGCGGACTCCTCGTCGTGACCGGCAATCTCGTGCTTAAGGGTAACGACGATTTCCGCGGCATCATCATCGTGATGGGCAACGGAAACGTCACCCGCAGCGGCAGCGGCAACGGCAACGTGTTAGGGGCATGGATTGTCGCCCGCTTCAACCTTAATGGCCCCGGCGATTTCCTCGCCCCATCGTTCAACGCCAACGGCGGCGGCACCGGCAGATTCCAGTTCGACTGGGACGCTATCGTCAACGCGAACAAGGCGGTCGGTTTGTCTATCACAGGCATCTCCGAAAGATAGGCGTTCAGTCTCAACCTGCACGGACGGGCGCGGCCTCATGAGAGGCCGCGCCCGTCCCTTTTTCCGCGCGCTAAAACCATCGGCTTGACACGCCCCGCCGGAATGTTGAACGATGCACACGTCAGAGGTTAGAGGTCAGAGGTTAGAGGTCTGCGAAAACTGTCTTTGAGACTAACCTCTAACCTCTGACCTCTGACCTTTGCTTTTATGCCTGACATCCTGCTCGTCGAAGATAAGGACAGTTTGCGCCGCGTGCTGCGCCTGACGTTAGAGCACGCGGGCTACAGCGTCACGGAGTGCGCCGACGCGCGCGCCGCCGCAGCCGAAATCGCGCGCGCGCCCTACCGCCTCGTGCTCACAGACCTGCGCATGCCGCACGGCTCCGGTCTCGACGTGTTGCACGCCGCGCGCGCCGCCGACCCGGACGTGCCCGTCGTCGTGATGACCGCCTATGGCTCGATTGATGAGGCTGTGCAGGCGATGAAAGACGGCGCGCACGACTTTCTCCAGAAGCCGGTTGACTCGAACCACTTACTGCTCTTGATCGGGCGCGCGCTCGAACAGGCGCGCTTGCGCACCGAGAATATTCTGCTGCGCGAAGAGTGGTCGCGCCGCTACGGCTTCCCGCGCATCATCGGCGAGTCCGACGCGATCAAACGCGCCGTGGCCGAAACTCAACGCGTCGCCACGACGGAAGCGACCGTCCTCCTGCTCGGCGAATCCGGCACGGGCAAAGAACTCTTCGCGCGCGCCGTCCATCATCTAAGCCACCGGCGCGATCAACCCTTCGTCGCCATCAACTGCGCGGCCATCCCCGAAACCCTGATCGAGTCCGAACTCTTCGGCCATGAGCGCGGCGCGTTCACCGGCGCGACCGAACGACGCCCCGGAAAATTTGAACTCGCAACGGGCGGCACGGTCTTTCTCGACGAGATCGGGGAACTCCCCCTCGCCGTGCAGGGCAAACTCCTGCGCGCTATCGAAGAGAAGACGGTTGATCGCATCGGCGGGCGCATGCCCGTACCCGTGGACGTGCGGATCGTCGCCGCGACAAACCGCGAACTCCAACAGGCCGCAGAGGCCGGAGAGTTTCGACGCGATCTCTATTTCCGCCTCGCCGTCTTCCCCGTCGAGATTCCGCCCTTGCGCGAGCGCGCCGGGGATGTCGTCCTGCTCGCGCGCCACTTCGCCGCGCAGTTCGGCAAAGAGTTGCGCGGGCGCGAAGCCACACTCACGGACGACGCGCTCGCGCTGCTCGGCGCACACGCGTGGCCGGGCAACGTGCGCGAGTTGGAGAACGCCATCGAACGCGCCTGCATCCTCGCCGACACTTCCACCCTCGACGCGCGCGACCTCAGCCTGCCCGGCGCACGCGCGTTGAGCGGCGGAACAACGCCATTACCGGAGACGTTCGACGAGTTGGATTTATCCGGCGGGCTGGCGGAAGCCACCGAGCGCGCCGTCAGTTTCGTCGAACGCCGCAAGATCGCGGAGACGCTCCGCGCGCACGACGGCAACAAAACGCGCGCCGCCGAAACTCTCGGCGTCAGTTACAAAACTCTTCTGACCAAGATCAAAGACTACGACCTCTAAACACCCGCATGACCCAAGAGCCAGAGGACAACCCGACCGCAGGCGACGCGCCAAAGGACGACAAACGCGAACCGCCCGCGCCTTCGCCCGCCAGCGGACAACGCGAAACTTCAGATCAAAACCGGCGCGACGCGCACGTCGTTGAGACGCGCTTTGAAGAGGCGAGCACTGTCGCGGGCGAGACGCAGTCTCCGGTCGGGGCGGCGACGGGTCAGTTCCCCGCCGAGCGCGTCGTCGCCAAGCGCGAGCGCGAAACCGGGGCGGGCAAGTATGCCTTACTTGTCGGCGCGGGGATTCTCCTCAGTCGCATCGTCGGACTCATTCGCCAGCGCGTCTTCGCCTACTACTTCGGCAACTCGTTCGCCAAAGACGCCTTCGACGCCGCGTTTCGCATCCCCAACTTTCTGCAAAACGCCTTTGGCGAAGGCGCGCTCTCCGCCTCTTTCATTCCCGTCTACGCAAACCTGCTCGCGCGGGGCGATGAGGACGAAGCCGACCACGTCGCCGGGGCGGTCTTCACTCTGCTCGCGCTCGTCACTTCGGTGCTCGTGCTCGGCGGCGTGCTCGCCACGCCCTTCCTCATCAACATCATCGCGCCCGGTTTTGAAGGCGCGCGGCAGGAGTTGACGCTCAGGCTCGTGCGGATATTTTTTCCGGGCGCGGGGCTGCTCGTCCTCTCGGCGTGGTGTCTCGGCGTGCTCAACAGTCATCGCCGTTTCTTTCTCTCCTACACTGCGCCCATCATCTGGAACTTCGCCATCATCGCCGCGCTCGTCGGCTTCGGCGGGTGGCAGTCGGGCGGGCAAATGTTGAGCGAAGAATTCGGCGCGCGGCTGGCGTTGATGGCCGCGTGGGGTTCGGTCGTCGGGAGCGCGTTGCAGTTCGCCGTCCAACTCCCGACCGTCTTCAGCCTGATCAAGCGTCTGCGCCTGACTTTCGACTTCGCTTCGACGCACCTTCGCACCGTCGTCAGAAACTTCCTCCCGGTCTTTGTCAGTCGCGGTGTTATCCAGATCAGCGCGTTCGTGGATCAACTGCTTGCCAGTTACCTGCCCATCGGCGCGGTCTCCGCGCTTACTTTCGCGCAGAGCATCTACACGCTGCCCGTCAGCCTCTTCGGCATGTCGGTGTCGGCGGCGGAACTGCCCGCCATGTCGAGCGCGATGGGGAGCATCGAAGAGGTGGCCGAGCAGTTACGCCGACGCCTCGACGGAGGACTCAGACAGATCGCCTTCTTCATCGTCCCTTCGGCGATGGCCTTCGTCGCGCTCGGCGACATCATCGTCGGCGTCCTCTATCGCACCGGTAGGTTTACCGACAGCGATGTCCTCTATGTCTGGGGCATCATCGCAGGCTCGGCCACCGGACTTCTCGCCTCCACGCTCGGACGCCTCTACTCATCGACCTACTATGCGCTGCACGACACGCGCACGCCCCTGCGCTACGCCGTGCTGCGCATCGTCGTCTCCATCAGCCTTGGCATCTTGCTCGCGCTTTATCTTCCGCCCGCGCTCGGCATTGACCCGCGTTGGGGCGTCGCCGGTTTGACCGTCGCCTCCGGCATGGCCGGGTGGGTCGAGTTCTTTCTCCTGCGCCGCACGCTGAACCGGCGCATCGGCCGGACGGGACTCTCCTTCGCTTACATCTCAAAGCTCTGGCTCGCCGCCTTCCTGAGCGCAGCCATCGCGTGGGGCATCAAACTTCTCGTAGGACGACGCCACCCCTTCCTGCTCGCCGCCCTCGTTCTCATCCCCTACGGACTTCTCTACTTCGCCATCACGACACTCTTCAAATTGCCCGAAGCGCGTACCGTTGTAGGTCGCTTCACCCGATTCTTGCCCTTTGGCCGTAGATAGACCGGAATCTCTTTTGTAAAAAAACTGGCCGGAAACCTTAATTTTTCGACGCACTAGCTACTGTGCTCCAGCCTCCGCTCTTATCTCTCATCTTATCTCTAGATTTCGATTATTAAGATTTCATTCTATTTTTCGGAAATCCGTAAGTATTGTCGGTTTCCTTTACACAGAGAAACAAGGAAACTTAGAAGCGTGATGGAAAACCATGCGAGTGCTATGGTTTTGAAGTTCTCTTAACTTCTTTGTTTACAACCAGAAATCGTTCAAGAGGAGACCAAGAGATGATTCGCAAAATGCTACTAACCAGCGTCGCCACCTTTATGTTGTTGGCTTTGAGCGTTATCGCCCAAGCCGATGCGATTACGACAAGTACTGCAACAGCCGCTACGCCTCTCGTGACGGCGACAATTTCGAACTACACTTTGACGGGTAATTCCTTCACTTTTACTATCAATAACACTTCGACGAGTGGCTCTATTACTGCGCTCGGCTTCAACTTGCCCGGCACTGATCGAGGCACTTTTACGCTGACCAGTTCCACAGACCCGGACTTCAGCCTCAGTAGTGCAGTCAAAGCGCAGGCGGGTGCGCAAACGTCCACCAGCACACTCGATTTTGCTCTCTTGACCGGCAACAACTTTGGCGGCGGTAAAGTCGCCGAAGGCATCGCGCCGGGCACAAGCGCAACTTTCACCGTAACGGGCAATTTTACCGGGTTGACGGCTCAGCAAATCGCGGAACTCGTCTTCGCACGCTTTCAGGGAATCCAGCCCGGTGACAAGAGCGAGGTCATAACTGTTACGCCTCAGCCAGTGCCCGAACCGGCCACGATGATTCTGTTGGGGTCTGGACTCGCGGGAGCGGCGGCAAGCATTCGCCGCAGACGCAAAGCGGCTCAAGACGCCGCATCTTCTGAAAATCTCTAAAGCTGTCCAAGCGCGACAATGCTAAATCATCTCTAAGTTAAACAGAATTTGGCGAGCCTGACTGCTAAAGTCAGGCTCGCCAAATTCTTTAGGTAAACACGAGAATTTTCTGGAAGTGCCTGAGCATTGAGTCTTTAGACTCAGTTAAAGGGTTGAAATTCAAAGAATTTAGACGGTATCAGGACATGCGCTGCCTTGCCGTCTGGGAAGATAGTCAAGGGTTTTGCTCCGCCCCTGATTCTTCGAGAGCATGCTTTGAGATATGATTCGGCATAGCTCTTTTTACGCTTTAGCGCGTTTTAGTCCCGCGTAAATCGGCCTTCAACTAAGGCGATTTTACGGCCAGAGGGCTTTGAGATTTCGTTCAGAATTTCCGTAAAAGGGTCCACGGAGGCAAGGTATACAATGAAAAATTTCGCAAATATGCTCAAACCGCTCGCAATGGGCATCGCTCTCATCGCCGTCTTCGGCGCAGGGCAGATCGCTAAAGCCGATCCCGTAACGGTTTCGGGTACTTCTTCGGGAACGGTCACGGGCACTGCCGCCGCTTTCCTGACTTTCACCGGCAATAACTTTACGGCGACGACTGCCGGCGGCGTCGCCTCGTTCAGCGGCGCAGACCGCATCGGCACATTCGTTCTGGCTTCGACTGCCGGTGACACGCCTGTGAGCGGCAATTTCACGCTCAATTTGACTTTCACCGCCCCGTCCGGAATCGCTGGCGGCCAGGCCACAACGTACACCGCGACCGTCTCGGGCGTCATTTCTACGCCGAACGTCGGCGGCGTTCAAATCGTGTTCGACAACCCGATTCAGACGTTCACGTTCTCTAACGCGAGCGGGAGCGGCTCCTTCTCCATCGAACTGCCCAAACTTTTCATCCAGTCCGGCGAGACGGCCAACTTGACGGCGGGTCTTACCGGCAGTCAGACGGCGGCGGTTCCCGAACCGGCCACTATGCTCTTGCTCGGTACGGGTTTGGCCGGCGTCGCCGCGCGCATCCGTAAACGCCGCAAAAACGTGGAGAACTAAGCGCCGAACGGATAGTTTGCCTCTCTTGGGCGCATAGGTCAGTCCAGCCCCTCTCAGTTGCAAGCAAGATGAGCCGGATTAGTTAAAACTAGTCCGGCTCATCTCCTTTTATGCGTTGGTATCGTCAATTTTCCGGCGATTTTCCCCTCCAAAACAATTTCGACAATTTTCTGGAGAACTTCAAGCATTCAACATTTTCTATGATTACAACAGGACGGCGAGAGGTTAGCGGCAGGCCCCGGAAAGTGAACGAGAGAGCAAACGGCTCTCTTTTTTTGTGCCTGTTTTCGCTCTTTTCGGGTAATACCGTCTTTACATGCATTGACCCGCAAGTAGTTCTCTCCTTATCATCCGCGCTGTGCTAAAAGTGATAACAGCCGCCGAGATGCGCGAGGTTGATCGCCTGACCACTGAACGGTACGCCACGCCGTCTCTCCTGCTCATGGAATCCGCCGCGAACGCGTCGGCGCGCGCCATCGCCTCCCGCTTTTCAAACGAAACTTCCGTCCTCAGCGTGCTGATTCTTTGCGGTCGGGGCAACAACGGAGGCGACGGGGCGGCGCTGGCACGCATTCTCTCGCTCAAAGGTGCACAGGTTAGAGTCTTACTCTTCGGGCGAATCGAGGACACGCGCGGCGACGCCCGCACAAACTTCGAGATCGCACGTCAACTTGCCTCCGTTGCGCCGGAAACCGGGTCGGCGTCGCGCCTATCTTTCACGGAATGCACGGACGAAGCGACGTGGGGAGCGTTTCAGGCGACGCACAAAGACTACGATGTGATTGTTGACGCGCTATTCGGCACGGGTCTCACGCGCCCGCTCGAAGGAATCTACGCGAAGGTCGTCGGCCATCTCACGCAAATTAGAGATGCACGTTCCGGCGGCGTCGAACGTCGCCCTTTTGTCGTCGCGCTCGATTTGCCCTCGGGTCTCAACGCCGACTCGGCGGAGTTAAACGGCGACGCCGTGCAAGCTGATCTGACAATCACCTTCACCGCGCCGAAGCCGGCCAACGTCCTGCCGCCCGCGTCTTATTTCAACGGTGAATTGGTCGTCGCCGACATCGGCTCTCCCGCTGCCCTCGTTGAAGCCTGCGACTCGCAACTTTTCCTCACTGAAGAAGGCGACGCGCGCGCGTGGCTTGAACAGACGCGCTATCGCCCCGGCTCCTACAAAAACACGCACGGCCACGCCCTCATCATCGCGGGTTCACGCCGGATGTCGGGCGCGGCAGTTCTGTGCGGCAATGCGGCGATGCGCTCCGGCGCGGGGCTTGTCACCATCGCAACGCCCGCCTCCGCGTTGCCTGCCGTCGCCGCGCGCGTCATGCCCGAAGTGATGACGGCCGAACTGCCTGAGACGCCAGAAGCGAAGTCGGCGGGCGCGCTCGCGGACGAACTCATTTTGAGCGAGGCGGCCATCGAACAGGCGTCGCAACTTGCCGCGCGCGCCGACGCGCTCGCCATCGGCCCCGGCCTCACGTCTGCTGAACACGTCCACCGCCTCGTGCGCGCCATTGTCGAACGCCGCTCCGCTCCGGTCGTCATAGACGCCGACGCGCTCAACGTGCTCTCGCCTTGGCCTGCCGATTTGCGCGGCACGCCCGCAACGCCGCTCATCCTGACGCCGCACCCCGGCGAGATGCGCCGTCTCACGGGCGCGGACGCGGGGCAAGATTTATTCGCAAACCGTGTCCAGACGGCCAGAGACTTTGCCGTCGCACATCAACTTATCCTTGTCTTGAAAGGCGCGCGCACGCTTATCGCCGCTCCCGACGGGCGCGTCGCAGTGAACCCGACCGGCAACGCCGGAACGGGTACGGCGGGCGCGGGCGACACGCTGACCGGCATCATCACCGGCTTCATCGCGCAGTCTCGCGGCGCGCTCGGAGACGACGCGGACGCCTACACCGCGACCGTCGCCGCCGTCTATATCGCCGGACTCGCAAGCGACCTTGCCGCCGGAGCGCAGGGCATGCGCACGCTCGTCGCATCCGACATCAGCCGTTACCTCGGTGCGGCCGTCCGCGCGCTCGACCCTGCGGGTGAACAACCATGACGACTCTCAACTTCGATTCGAATGCAGACTTCAACCCGACCGGCGATTGGATATCGCACAAGCTGGCGGACACGTTCCTGCTCGGAAAGTGGATCGGTGAACATTTGCAAGGCGGCGAGATCATCCTGCTCGACGGTGCGCTCGGCGCGGGCAAGACGATTTTCGTGAAAGGTCTCGGCAGCGCGCTCGGTCTGGATTTTAACGACGTGACCAGCCCTTCGTTCACCCTCGTCAACCGTTACGATGCGCGCCTCACGCTCTACCATCTAGACCTCTATCGCTTGGCCGACGGCGTCTCCGCCGCCTACTCGGTTGACCTCGACGAACTGCTCTCGGACGAACGCGCCGTCATCGTTATCGAGTGGGCTGAACGACTGCGCAACTATCCTCTGCCCGCGCCCGTCTATCGCGTTCGCATCGAAGGCGACGGCGAAGAAGTTCGCCGCATTAGCATCGTCAAAGAATGACGCCGCCGTCGCCGCGCCCCGTCTAAATCGCGCGCTTATGTTAGAATTTGAGCGAGAACTTTTATTAACAGAGGAGACTTTAGTTATGCCTTATCCTGAGATCATGATTCGCCCGATGCGCGAAGAACTGACGCGACTCGGCATCGAGGAAGCACGCACGCCCGAACAAGTTGACGAAGTCGTCAAGGGGACTGACGGCACGGTGATGGTCGTCGTCAATTCCGTCTGCGGCTGCGCGGCAGGCAAGGCGCGGCCGGGCATCGCCCGCGCGATGCAACACTCGACACGCCCCGAACGCGCCATCACAGTCTTTGCCGGTGCGGACATCGAGGCCACCGAGCAAGCCCGCGCCTACTTCACCGGCCATCAACCGTCGTCGCCGTCCATCGCGCTGCTCAAAGGCGGTCAACTCGTCTACATCATGGAACGCTACCAGATCGAGGGCAAAGACGCGCCCACCATCGCAGAGGAACTGACCCGCGCCTTCGACCAACACTGCTCCGCCGCGAACACGGCCAACGCCTAAGAGCAAGGGTGAGGGACGAGGGATGGGGAATGAAGTAAAGAAAACCGGCTTGCCTGCTTCCACTTTATCCCCCATCTCTCATCCCTCATCCCTTCTTTCGCTCGACACCCCCATCCTATCGCTCACAGGCCACGGCATCCCGCGTTTCGGCCAGCCGACGGCGCGCCGTCTCGGTCTCGCGCTCGCCTCGCTCACGGGCAAGCGCGATGCGGGCGAAACCACGGTCGAAGACCTCTTAAACTACTTGCCGATGCGCTACGAAGATCGCTCGAATCTGACGCGCATCGCGGAACTCAAGGACGGCGTTGAGGCGTCGCTCGAACTCTACGTGCGCGTGGCGGGCGGTTTTCAGGTCGGCAAGAATCGCGGGCCGAAGTCGCCGCCGCTGTTCATCTTCGAGATCACGGCGAGCGACCCTGAAAGGACGGGCAAGCCGGTCGTCGTCTGGTGGTTCGTGTCGGGGCGACAGGCTTCGCGCATCGTCGCTTACAATCGTCAACGCTTCACACGCGGGGCGCGCTTTGTCGCCTACGGCCGTTGGGAATGGGACGCGCGGCGCAACACCTTCGCTCTTCGTCTCGGCAAACCCGACGAACTCGAAATGCTCCCCGGCACTTGGACGCCGCCCGAACACGCTCTCCTGCGGCTCGCCGAAGAAAACGGCGCGCACGAGCACGAAGCCACGGGTGCGCAAACCGGCGGCGGGCAAGCGGGCGATGCGACGCACGAAGAGTTGGACGCCGATGCCGAGTTGCTCGCGGACGACGACGAGACGGAAGCGGCCGACCCGCGTCTCGCCGCGATCCACGTCGGGCGGCGCGTGCCCGTCTATCGCAAGCTCGGAGAGTTTGCCGCCAAACGCCTGCGCGAGATCATGCACGCCGTCTTTGCGCGCTTAGACGACGCGCAGATCAACGAGACGCTACCCGCCGATCTCATCGGGCGACAGAGATTGATCTCGCGCGCCGAAGCTCTGCGCCGCATCCACTTTCCCTCCGAAGACGCCCCGCTCGCCGACTATGAGCGCGCGCGTTCGCCCGCGCACCTGCGTCTCATCTTCGAGGAATTCTTCTGGGTCGCGCTCGCCATCGCCGTCCGCAAAAGCGAGCGCGTCAAAGAGCCGAAGGGCGCGGTCATAGAGATTGACGAGCGCGTGCGCGGCCACCTCGCGGAGATACTTCCCTTCGCCTTGACGAGCGCGCAAGAGCGTTCCATCACGCGCATCCTCGACGACATGCAATCGGATGTGCCGATGAACCGTCTGTTGCAGGGCGACGTGGGCAGCGGTAAAACCATCGTCGCGCTGCTCGCCATGCTCGCCGCGATGGAGAACGGCTATCAGGCCGCGCTCATGGCTCCGACCGAAATCCTCGCAGACCAGCACGCGCGCAACATCAAACGCATGCTCGCGCGCACGCCGCACCGCGCCGAACTACTCATCGGCTCGCTGCGCGCCGCCGAAAAAAGACGACTCCACGCCGACATCGCCGCCGGGGAAGTCCACGCCTGCATCGGCACGCACGCGCTCATACAGGAGTCCGTCGCCTTCCGCAAACTCGGCCTCGTCGTCATCGACGAGCAGCACCGTTTCGGCGTGCTGCAACGCGCCTCTCTGCGCGAACGCGGCTTCAATCCGGACGTGCTCGTGATGACGGCGACGCCCATCCCGCGCTCGCTCGCCATGACCGTCTACGGCGACCTCGACGTGTCGGTGATAGACGAACTTCCGCCCGGCCGCACGCCGATCAAGACGGTTGTGGTCGGCGAAGACCAGCGCGCCGGAGTTTATAAAGGCGTCGAGAGAGAAATTCGTGCGGGTCGTCAGGCTTACATCGTCTACCCGCTCGTCGAAGAATCGGAGAAGATGGATTTGAAGGACGCGACGCGCATGTTCGAGCATTTGCGCGACCGCGTCTTTCCCACTTTCAGCATCGGCCTCCTGCACGGCAAGATGAAGTCGGCGGAGAAAGAGGAGACGATGCACCGCTTCACGCGCGGCGACGTGCAGATACTCGTGGCGACCACGGTGGTCGAAGTCGGCGTCGACGTGCCGAACGCGTCCGTCATGGTCATCGAACATGCGGAGCGTTTCGGCCTCTCGCAGTTGCACCAACTACGCGGGCGCGTGGGGCGCGGCGCGGAGCAAAGTTTCTGCGTGCTGCTCGCTTCCGACAAGCAAACCGCCGTCGCCAAAGAACGGCTCGGCATCATGGAGGAAACGAATGACGGCTTCCGCATCGCGGAAAAAGATTTGGAGATTCGCGGCCCCGGCGAAGTGATGGGCACGCGCCAGTCGGGCGTACCCACCTTTCGCGTCGGCAACCTCGTGCGCGACGTGCGGATACTGGAAGAGGCGCGCAACGAAGCCGACTACTACCTCTCCAGCGCGCGCCGCCGCACGCGCGAAACCTCCCGCCTCATCGAACGCGTCCGCGCCGATGCACGCTTCGGCCTCGCCGCCGTCGGGTGAAGTTGCAGGTTGCAGGTTGCAGGTTAAACCCGGACAATCGTTTTCAACTTGAAACTTTAAACCTGAAACCTGAAACTACTCTTATCGTGAGAATCATCGCCGGACAATATCGCGGGCGCGTGCTGAAAAGTCCGCCCTCCATGCAGATTCGCCCGACCTCCGACCGCCTGCGCGAGACGCTCTTTAACGTCCTCGCCCCGCGCATCGAAGGCGCGCGTTTTCTAGACCTCTGCGCCGGTTCGGGCGCGGTCGGCATCGAAGCGATTTCGCGTGGCGCGTCGTTCGTCACCTTCGTCGACCGTTCGCGCAAGATGTGCGGACTGGTCGAGGCGAATCTCGATCTGTGCGGCGTTCCCGAAGAGTTGACGGAAGTTGTCTTGAGCGAAGCCGCAGACTTTTTGCGCCGCGCGGAGGGGCGCGGCGGCGCGCCCTACGACATCGCCTTTCTCGATCCGCCTTACGCCATCGACTACGCCCCGCTGCTCGAACTTTTCGGCACGCGCACCGCGTCGCTGCTCGGCGGGGGCGGCATCCTCATCGTCGAGCATCATCACAAGAACGCGCTCAGAGATGCGGTTGGCGGCATCCGACGCTGGCGCATTTTGAAGCAGGGAGACTCCGCTTTGAGTTTCTATGAGGTCGAGGCTGCGGGATGACACAGGCCGCGCGTCTCGAAGTTGAACGCGACGCGCGCAAGCAATAGACTATTTTTAACTACACACTTGAACCATGCTTGTACTCGGAATCGAAAGCTCCTGCGACGAGACGGCGGCGGCGATTGTGCGCGACGGTCGCGTGATGGTGTCGTCCGTCATCTCATCGCAAATCGAAACGCACAGACGCTTCGGCGGCGTCGTACCGGAACTCGCTTCGCGCGAACATCTGGACAAGATCGTGCCCGTTGTCGAAGAGGCATTCGCGCGGGCGGGAGTCGGGGCGCGCGATATGGACGGCATCGCGGTGACGCAAGGGCCGGGGCTGGTGGGTTCTCTGCTCGTCGGCCTCTCTTACGCGAAGGCGATGGCGTTCGCGCTCGGCAAGCCGCTCGTCGGCGTCAACCATATCGAGGGACACATTTATTCGGTGGTCTTCGAGAATCCCCCGATTGAGTATCCGGCCTTCGCGCTCGTCGTTTCGGGCGGCCACACGAACCTTTTTCTCGTGCCCGAACCGGGCAAGTACAAAGTGCTCGCGCGCACGCGCGACGACGCGGCGGGCGAAGCCTTCGACAAGGTGGCGAAGATGTTGGGGCTTGGTTATCCCGGCGGCCCGATCATCGAGCGTCTCGCGCGTGAGGGCGACGCGCGCGCCGTGCCCTTCAGCGTGCCGCGCATGGGCGACGGCCTGCCCGACTTTAGTTTCAGCGGACTCAAGACCGCCGTTTCAAAATACGTGCGCGAGACCGGCCTGCAACCCGTCGCGGAAGGCGAGACGCCCGCGCAGGCGGTGAAAGATTTGGCCGCAAGTTTCCAAAGCGTGGTCGTGCGCTCGCTCGTAGGGACGACCGAGAAGCTGGCCGCCGAGCACCGGCCGCGAACGCTCGTCGTCGCGGGCGGCGTGGCCTGCAACGGTGCGCTCAGAGACGCGGCCGATGCGGCGGGAGCGCGCCTGAACATTCCGGTCTACTTCCCCTCCCGCCATCTCTCAACCGACAACGCCGCGATGATCGCCGCCGCCGGGACGATCAAACTACAGGCGGGCGAGCGCGCCGACCTCGACCTCAACGCCGACGTGTCGCTGCGTCTCGGAAACATCGACGCCGAAGAGGACGCCGCGCGCCGTGGTCACATCCGGTATAGAAAGTGATGCGGGACGAAAGAAAGCCATTCAAGCTTGAATGGCTTTCTTTATTCATCCCTCCGCCCTCGTCCCAAAACTAAAAGCCGCTTGACCCGTGAAGGCCAAGCGGCTCTTGGTTACCGGCAAGTGTGCGAGGGGACGCCCGCTAGGGACGCCTCCATCTTACCGGCGAACTCGTCGAGTTATGTTTGTTATGGATGGTTTTCCGCCACCATCTCCCTGACTTCGATGTTCTTCGCAAACTTGACCGGCTTCTCTTCGTCAAGCACGATTGTCACCACATCGTCCACGCGCAAGTCTCTGCTGTGGACATATTGCTTGCCGCGTTTCACCTGCGTGTTGATCTGGCAGACGGCGATGACGTGCTCGACTCCTTCGCGCGTAATCACGGAAATGCGCTCGTCGCTCACCTCCACGACGCGGACATTGACCAGACGCACATCGGCGTCGTTATCGTTGTCGTCAAGGCTGGCCGCCCTTGCGACGTTTGCGCCGAGCATGAGCATCAAGGCCAGTGCGCTCAAGACGGCGCGGTTGAATGTTTTCATCTTCATTTGACTCCCGTTGCCACATCTGTTTTGGGAGAGACGCGGTTAACAGTTCGCAGCGATGTCCAGGGCAAGCATTGTGCCTCGCGCACGCCGAAAGGCGGCGAGGCGAAGTTTTGGGCGAAATACGCGAAAAACGCCCTGCTGCCGCGGTCGCGCTTATCGCGCGACGGATGTTTGTCGTCCGTATTGTTACGCGACAACGAGGACAGTTGTATCGTTGCAAAACGCTCGGAGCGCGCGTGCCTTATGAGAGAGGCGTGGCGGGCAAAGAAAAGAAAGGCCGCCTCTTCACGCGAGCGAAGAGGCGGCCTTTGGTCGAGTCGGGTTTTGGTTTAGCCGAAGATGTCGCGCACGCGGTCGATGAGTCCTTTGTCTTCGAGGTCGCGGTCTTCGATCTTGGAGAGTTCTTCGAGCAGGCGACGCTGTTCACGCGTGAGCGTGGTAGGCGTGCGGAGCGCGACGGAGACAAAGAGGTCGCCGTGTCCGCGCCCGCCGAGCACCGGCATGCCGTGGCCTTTGAGACGGAAGACCGTGCCCGTCTGCGTGCCTGCCGGAATCTTCAACGGCTGCTCGCCGTTCAGAGTCTTCACCATGATCTCCGAACCGAGCGCGGCCTGCGCGAACGTCACGGGCACGGCCGCGTAAAGATTGCTGCCCTGTCGCTCGAACTGCTCGTGCTCTTTGACGTGAATGACGACGTAGAGGTCGCCCGCGCCCCCGCCCTGCGCGCCGCCTTCGCCCTCGCCCGAGATGCGCAGGCGTGAGCCGGTTTCCACACCCGCCGGGATTTTCACTTCCATCTGCCGCTCGCGTTCCACGCGACCCGCGCCCTTGCACGTCTCGCAAGGATTCTTGACGATGCGACCCGCTCCGCGGCACGCGCCGCACGTGCGCGCGACGGAGAAGAAGCCCTGTTGGTAACGCACCTGCCCCGCGCCGTTGCACGTCGCGCACGTCTCCGGCTGCGTGCCGGACTTCGCGCCCGTGCCCGTGCAAGTCTCACACGTCTCAAGTCGCGGGATGCGCAGTTGCGCCGTCATGCCTTCGGCCGCTTCTTCGAGCGTGATCTCCAAGTCGTAGCGCAAGTCCGCGCCGCGCTGCGCGCTCGAACGTCGCCCGCCGCCGCCCGCGCGGCCGCCGAACGCGTCGCCGAAACCGAAGAGATCGCCGAGGATGTCTTCGATACCGCCGAAGCCTTGCGCGCCCCAGTTTGCGCCCGCGCCCGCCGCGCTGTTGGAGACGCCCGCGTGCCCGAAGCGATCATAACGCGCGCGCTGCTCCGCGTTCGAGAGCACGCCGTAAGCCTCGGCCACTTCCTTGAAATTTTCCTCCGCCTCCGCGTCGCCCGGATTTTTATCGGGATGATAACGAATCGCCAGACGCTTGTACGCGCTTTTCAACTCCTGCTCGGTCGCGTTGCGCCCGACGCCTAAAACTTCGTAATAGTCCTTTTTGCTCATAAGTCCAAATAGTAAATCGTGAATCGTAAATAGTGAATAGCTAAAAACCGTTCTTTCTATTCACGATTTACGATTCACGATTTACGGCTTTTAAATATCAACCGGGATCGTTGCTGTTCGAGACGATAGTTCCCGCCGCCGGGGTCGCGCCGCCGAGCATGGCGTTTGTGAGTACCGACGCGATGCGCTCGACATCCGCGAGCGCGCGACGGACGTGCTCCTCGTCCGTAGACTCTACCGCTTCCGCGCTTTCGGTGAAGACGCGCGTGGCGTCCTGTCTCTCCTCTTGGGAGAGCGCGGCGGCTAATTCTTTAAACGTGCGTTGCGTGTTACGCAAGAGGCTGTCGAGCCGGTTGCGCATGTGGATCAGTTCTTTCGCGCGCTGATCCTTGCTGGCCGAAGTGGTGGCTTCAGCGATCAGCGTGTCGATCTCGTCGGGGTTCAAACCGGAGGTCGGCGTGATGCGCATCTGTTGCTGTCGCCCGGTCGCCTTCTCCTGCGCCGAGACGCTCAACAGGCCGCTCGCGTCCACTTCAAAACTCACTTCGATCTGCGCCGCGCCGCGCGGCCCCGGCGGAATCCCTACCAACTCGAACTTGCCGAGCGAGCGATTGCCCTGCGCGATCTCACGCTCGCCTTGAAGCACGTGAATCTCCACGCTCGATTGATTGTCCGCGACGGTCGTGAAGGTCAAACTGCTCTTCAAGGGAATGGTCGAATTGCGCTCGATCAATTTGGTGAAGAGGCCACCGCGCGTCTCAAGGCCGAGCGAGAGCGGGAGCACGTCGAGCAGCACGATGTCTTTCACCTCGCCCGTCAGCACGCCGCCCTGAATTGCCGCCCCCATCCCGACCACTTCGTCCGGGTTGATCTCGGCCGAAGCCGCGCGCCCGAAAATCTCCTGCACCGTACGCGCGATGATCGGCGAACGCGTCTGCCCGCCGACGAGCAACACCTTGTCGATGTTGTCCGGTTGCAGCTTCGCGTCCCAGAGGGCTTTCTGGCACGGCTCGATGGTCTGCTCAACGAGGTCTGCGACGAGTCTCTCGAAAGCGTCGCGCGTGAAAGTCTTGCTGAAATGCTTCGGCCCGGAGGCGTCCGCGGCGATGAAGGGCAGGTTGATGTTCGTCTCGGTCAGAGAAGAGAGTTCACATTTGGCGCGCTCGGCGGCCTCTTTCAGACGTTGGAGGGCGAGACGGTCTTCGCGCAAATTGATGCCCGTCTCGTCGCGAAACTGTTCGACCATCCAGTTGATGATGCGCTCGTCGAAATCTTCGCCGCCGAGAAAAGTATTGCCCGAAGTGGACAGCACCTCGAAGACGCCGTCGTTCATTTCGAGGATGGACACGTCGAACGTACCCCCGCCCAGATCATAGACGACGATGCGCTCGGAGGCCGAGCGGCCGAGACCGTAAGCGAGCGCGGCGGCGGTCGGCTCGTTGATGATGCGTTCGATGCGCAAGCCCGCGATCTTGCCCGCGTCTTTCGTCGCCTGCCGCTGCGAGTCGTCGAAGTAGGCCGGAACGGTCACGACTGCTTCGTTGATCGCTTCGCCGAGAAAATCTTCGGCGGCGGCCTTGAGGCGTTGCAGCACGATGCCGGAGATTTCTTGCGGGCTGTAGACGCGACCCTGCACGCGGATGCGCGCGTCGCCGTTCTGCGAATCAATGATCTCGAAGGGCGTGGTTTCGAGCGCGCGCTGCACTTCCGGCGAGTCGAATTTGCGACCGATCAGGCGTTTGACGGCGTAGACGGTGTTGGTGGCATTGGTCACGGCCTGTCGCTTGGCGATCTGCCCGACGAGCCGCTCGCCCTTGTCCGTGAACCCGACCACCGAAGGCGTCGTGCGACCGCCTTCCTTGTTCGGAATGATCTGCACCGTGCCGCCTTCCAAGACGGCCACGCAGCAGTTCGTCGTCCCCAAATCTATGCCGATAACTTTGCCCATAGCTTTTTTCAGTTTCAAGTTTCAGGTTTCAGGTTTCAAGTTAAAGACCGAAGAACCTCAGACCTGAAACTTGAAACCTGAAACTTGAAACTATTATTTTGTTGCCACCTTGACCATCGCGGGGCGCAACAGCTTTTCGCCGAGGCGATAGCCGCGCACGATCTCTTGCATCACCACATCCGGCTCGAATTCATCCGTCTGCTCGGTGGCGATGGCTTCATGGAAGTGCGGGTCGAAGGGATGCCCCACCGTCGGCACTTGCTCGATCCCCAAACTATCCAACACGCTGTTCAACTGCTTGCTGATCAATTCGACCCCGTGCAGGAAATTCCTGAACTCTTGCGACTCCGTTCCCTCGACCGACGACTCGGCCTCGTGCGCCCGCCGCAGGTTGTCCATCACCGGCAACAACTGCTTGACCACTTCCGCGACGACGCGATTGTAAGTTTCGCTGCGTTCGCGCTCGACGCGTTTGCGGTAGTTGTCGAAATCGGCCTGCTGCCGCGCCGCGAGGTCTTGCATCTCCTGACGCTCGGCGCGCGCCTTCTGCAATTCGGCCTCGACCATCTCCAACTCGGCTTGTACGGCGAACAGTTCGGCCTGTATCGCCAGCGCGGAATTTGCGCCGCCGCCGCGCGCATTCGCCGGGCGCGCGTTCGTCCGCGCTCCGCCATTCACGCCGCCGGTCTCCAAGTGGCGGTGCGTATCTTGTTCGTCGCGCTTTTCGGGCACGTCCGCGTGCGTCGGCGCGCCCGCCGTGTCGCGGTCGTCCGCGTCGTCCTTGCCCTGTTCGCTGTCATCCTCCGGGCCGCGATCAATGCGCCGCTGCATCTCGGTCTCGCCTTCGTAGATCGAGGCGCGCCCGAGTTCGTCGGGCGTGAGCGCGTCTTCGTCTTCGTCCGTCGATTCGGGCGCGGCGTGGTAATCGGCGTCGCCCTCTTCATCTACAAAGCGGACGGGGATTCGCTTGGGAGCCGGACTGTTTTCGTTAATCATTTCCATTCGACCTTGCAGACCCTCTGTTGGCATTGGGGCGGAGGCGACACGACCCGCTCCGCCTTCTTGTTTAGACATGCGCGCTGTCTTCGCGCATTATACGTTCAATCAATTGCGACACGTAGCCGACAACCGCCATCATGCGTTCGTACTCGATGCGCATCGGGCCGACGACGCCGACCGTGCCCGCAACGCCTCCCGTTCCGATATGATAAGGGGCGGTGATGAGTGCGCAGTTTTGCATCGAGGGCGTGGCGAGTTCGCGCCCGATCTGGACGCGCACGTCGCCAAAGGCGCGCTCGCGCGTGATGCATTCGTTCAAAATCTTTACGAGCCGCGTCTTCTCTTCCAGCGTGCGGAACAACTGGCGCAGCCGTTCGATGTCCGTGAAATCCGGCTTGACCAGAATGTTTGACGCGCCATCGACGTAAACGTCGCCCGTCGCGGCCTCTTCGCCCTCCAGACTCAACTCGCAGAGCAGCATGGCATTTTGCAACAGACGGTCGTAGAGAGCCTTCTCGGCGCGCATGAGTTGAAGAATCTCCGCGCGAATCGTGTGCAAATTCTTGCCGCTGAACTCCGCGTTCAGATAACGCGCCGTGTGTTCGAGTTCTTCCTGCGTGAGCGGTTCGTCGATGCGGATGATCTTGTTCTGGATGATGTTCGGCGCGAAGACGAGCACGACGAGGATGCGCCCGTCCGTCAACTGTACAAACTCGATGTGCTGCAAACGATTGTCGGCCAACGGGGGCGAGATGACGATGCCGACGTTCTCCGAAAGTTCCGACAGCAGGTGAGAAACCTTTTCCATCAAGCGGTTCGGGGCGGTCATGTTCCCCTCACCCTGCCGGATGCCGAGTAGGCTGTCAATCGCCGCCGTGTCGGCACGCGATAGGCGCGCGTCGCCGAGCATGTGATCCACGTAATAACGATAGCCGAAGTCGGTCGGGACGCGACCGGCAGAGGTGTGCGGCTGCTCGACGAGTCCGGCCTCTTCGAGTTCGGCCATCACATTGCGGATCGTGGCCGCGCTCCAACCCGCCGTGCCTGACAGGCGTTCCGAGACGGTGCGCGAACCGACCGGCTCGCCCGTGCCGAGATGCTCTTTGATGATGGCCGACAACACGGACTGAGCGCGCGCGTCGGGCAACCGCTCGGAGGTCGTCGCAGATGTGGTGCTACGATTTGCCATCTGATGCTTGAAGAGGAACGCGGAGGCGTTGCAGGTTAGTTCGACGCGGGCGGCCGAAACCCCGCCGAGTGTCCTGTTCATCATTACCGCCGCGCCTAAAACCTGTCAAGGTTCAATTTTACAGGTCTGACACACGTTTTGCGCCCGAAGTATAACGGATGTGGGAAACGGGGCGCAATCACGTGTCGCCGACAGCGCATTCGCGCCGGGCGGTTCTCGCCGCCGAACTCAATTTATAGATTTCAGAAGAGTTAGCGTCGCAAAGCGGCGGGCAAGCGGCCTGCAACAGTTAAGTCGCTCTTTTGAATAGACTTAACCCATGCCCTGCGCGGCTCTCGGATTGCCCGCTGGACGCTCGACGCTCACAATTGATGCTTTAAAAAGGCTTAGGGGCGGGCGCGGAGAGCATCGTTGACGCCCCGCCGGTGCGCTCGTAATATAGGTCTGCGCTGAGCGTCAATTATATTCTCCGGCAGGGGCTTCGGAATGAAGTTTTTTCGTTGAAGTCTCCGACCAGCATCTCAGTCGCTCCAATTCGCCGTCAACCCGTTTATCGTCAGCGTAGAATTTAATTTTCCCATGTCAGCCGCGCAGACACATCTCAGCCCCCTTTTTGTGGACGCCTTCCGGCAGCTTGAGCCGCAGCACCCGACGCCGGAAATAGAAGTTCGCTTCTACCCCTACGCAGGGCTGAACCACACCATCCGTTCGCGCGCCGGACGCATCCATGTCCGCATCTCCGACATCTTCCGCGACGCGCCGCCGGGCGTGCAACGCGCGCTCGCCTTTATTCTCGTCGCGAAATTGCTGCGCCGCCCCGCGCCGCAGGTTCATGAGCGCGTCTATCGCGACTATGCTATTTCGCCGCAAGTGCAGCGCGCCTCGGACATCGCGCGCCGTCGTCGCGGTCGCCGGACGGTCTCCACGTCGCGCGGCAGTTATCACAATCTCGACCGTCTGTTCGCGCGTCTCAACCGTCGCTACTTCGACGACGAAATGGAGAAGCCCACGCTCACTTGGTCGCAACGACGCACGCGTCGCATCCTCGGCCATCACGACCCCACCGACAATACCATCGTCATCAGCAAAACTCTCGATGCGCCCGATGTGCCGGAGTGGTTTGTCGAGTACATTCTTTACCACGAGATGCTGCACATCAAACATCCGGCGCGCGTCGTCAAAGGCCGCCGCTTCTCGCACACAAAAGCTTTCCTCGCCGAAGAGGAACGCTACCCGCTCTTTGACGAGGCGCAGGAGTGGCTCGACCGCGTCGCACGCCAAAGACGCACGCAGCTATCACCCGCCCGCGCCGCCTGAAGGCGAAACACCGCGCCGGATTTTTTTCGGAACTTTCTCACCCTCGTATCGTTATTACAGGCAGGAAGGTGGGCTCCTCCTGAAGAGAACGGGCGAGCAGCAAGCACACGTGACCAACCGGTGGCGTTTGCGAGTTGCTCGCCCGTTCTTGACTTGTTAGTTGCCCGTCGCCCGTCAGATGTTCAATCCAAATTTTAGTAGCGCGTGTCCATCAACATAAACCACGGGCTGCTGACAATTGACCACTGACACTTCCTTGACACGCTCTACCTCCCGTGATTTCATGCCTTGCATCACGTCTTAAAATTCGATCCGAAGTTTTGTAAGGAGATTCCACATGGGCGAGAGTGTTTTCAAGGGCGTCGAGATAGTCGGGACATCCGACGAGAGTTTCAGCCACGCCATCGAGGTGGCGGTTAAACGCGCGCGGCAGTCGTTACGCAATCTCTCATGGTTCATCGTGAAAGAGCAGCGCGGCGGGCTGCAACAGGGGCGGCTTGAGTATCAAGTGACGCTCGAAGTTTATTTCAAACTTGAGCCTGCGTCTGACGAGTTGGATAAAGACCTGTCGTAAGTTTGGCCGCGCCGACACGTAATTTCACGGCTGGACAAAGCGCGTCCCTGCTCGCTAGACTACGCAGTTTGCGAC
This sequence comes from Pyrinomonadaceae bacterium, assembly GCA_035940695.1. Taxonomy (GTDB): domain Bacteria; phylum Acidobacteriota; class Blastocatellia; order Pyrinomonadales; family Pyrinomonadaceae; genus JAIVJZ01. The sequence goes on from DASZEQ010000002.1 coordinate 116,537, forward strand.
ACGGCCTATGTTTTCCACTGAACGCCGTGCGCCGTCCGAGCGGGTAACTTTTTCGATACGGAGCAAGAAACTTTCATGGCGATTCCAGCAACTCAAATTCGTCGCGGGATGGTAATAGTCTTCGAGGGCAACCTGTGTAAGATAATTGATTTTCGTCATCACACGCCCGGCAACCTCCGCGCGATGGTGCAGACGAAAATGCGCAACCTGCGCACCGGCGCATCCTTCGAGCATCGTTTCCGTTCCTCCGACACGGTGGACAAGGCTTCACTCGAACAGCACGAGATGGAGTACATGTACTCGGACGGCTCGCAGCACCATTTCATGAACACGGAGAACTACGAGCAGACGGCTTTGACCGAAGAAGACCTCGGCGACATGGCGCAGTGGCTCATGCCCGGCATGCGGATACAGGCCGAGTTTCACGAAGGCCAGCCCATCGGCATCACCCTCCCGCCTTCGATGGAACTCACCGTCACGCGCACCGAGCCAACGCTCAAAGGCGCGACCGTCTCCAACGTCAATAAACCCGCGACGCTCGAAAACGGTGTGACCGTCACCGTCCCGCCCTTCGTCAACGAAGGCGACCGCATCCGTGTAGACCCGACGGAAGGCCGCTACATCGAGCGAGCCAAGTAAGACATTGGTTTCGAGTTTCAGGTTTCAGGTTTCAAGTCCGGTAAGCGTTTTACGCCTTCTAACCTGAAGCCTGAAACTTGCGACTTGAAACTCCGTGTATCTTCTCTACAGCCTCCTTCTCACCTTCGCCATCTTCGCGCTGCTGCCGCTGTTTCTGCTCGACGCGCTGCGTCATGGGAAATACGTGGCCGGATTGCGCGAGCGTCTGGGCGACGCGCCGGAGGTTGAACGGAACGGGCGCGAGATAGTCTGGCTGCATTGCGTCTCGGTGGGCGAGACACAGGCGGCGCGTCCGCTGGTGCGGGCGTTGCGCGAACGCTTTCCCTCTCACGCGCTCGTCGTTTCCACCACGACGCTCACCGGACAAACATTGGCGCGCGAAGTTTTCCGCGACGACGCGGCGGCGGTTTTTTACTTTCCTTTCGACTGGGCGTGGAGCGTGCGTCGTTCACTACGCAGACTTCGACCCTCGCTCGTGCTCATCATGGAGACCGAACTGTGGCCGCGTTTTTTGCGCGAATGCCAGAGGCGCGGCGTGCCGGTCGCGCTCGTCAACGGGCGCATCTCCGAGAAGTCGTTTAAGGGCTACAGGCGTTTGGGAAGTTTCATCAAGCGCGTCTTGGGCGCGCTCGCGCTCGCCGTCATGCAGACGGAGAGCGACGCCGAAAGAATCCGCGCGCTCGGACTCGCGCCCGAACGCACGCGCGTTTCCGGCAACATCAAGTTTGACGCCGACACGGGCACGGGCGAACAGGCCGTCACGATTGAACTGCGCGAGCGTTTCGCGTTCGGCGACGCGCGGCCGCTGATCGTCGCCGCCAGCACACACGCGCCCGAAGAAGCGATCACGCTCGACGCATTTCAGAAAACGTGCGCCGCGCTCGATAGCCACAGACGCCCGCGCTTGCTCATCGCGCCGCGCCATCCTGAACGCTTCAACGAAATCGCCGCCCTCATTGAAGCGAGCGGACTCTCGTGGGCGCGTCGCTCAAGCCCGCCACGCGCGAGCGACCATGCCTGCGATGTTGTTTTGCTCGACAGCATCGGCGAACTGCGCGGGGTCTACACGCTCGCCGCGCTCGTCTTCGTCGGCGGCAGCATCGCGCCAAACGGCGGACACAATGTGCTCGAACCGGCCGCCGCCGCCCGCTGCATCGTCACCGGCGCGCACACCTTTAATTTCTCATCCATCATGCGCGACTTTCTCGAACGCGACGCGCTCGTGCAATTGCCCGCGCTCGACGACAGGGACGCTCCCGCCGCGCTGGCGCAAATTTTCCGCGAGTTGTTAAATACGGACGAACGCCGCCGACGCACCGGAGAACGCGCCCGCGCCGCGCTCGAAGAGAGTCGCGGAGCGACCGACGCCACGATCAAACTTCTCGCCCCGTTGTTGGAACAAAAGTTAGAGGTTAGAGGTTAGAGATTAGACAGTAGTTCTAGTGCCTGCTCTTAACTACTATCAACCGGACTTCGACAATCTTCAACTGATCTCTGATCTCTAACCTCTAGCCTCTGTTTTTATGCTTCAGTTACCCGACTTTGTGCTCGCACCGCTTGGCGTCGCTTACGGCGCGGCAGGGAGCGCGCGGCGTGCGCTTTACCGTGCGGGCGTGTTGAAGGTCGAACGCGTCGCCGCGCCAATCGTCAGCGTCGGTAACATCACGGCGGGCGGGACGGGCAAGACACCGCTCGTCGAATGGTTGGCGCGTGCGGCGGCGCGCGAGGGGCGACGCGTCTGCATACTTACACGCGGCTACGGGCGCGACGATGCGCGGCGGCGCGTCGTTGTCTCGGATGGCGAGCGCGTGCTGGCCGGGGCGCGCGAGGGAGGCGACGAGCCGCGTCTGTTGGCTGAAAGTTTGCACGGCCTTCACGTCGCTGTCGTCAGCGATGCGAACAGGGTTGCGGCGGCCGCGTGGGCGTTGGAGCATTTGCGCAGCGATGTGTTTATCCTCGACGACGGATTCCAGCATCTACGCATCCGGCGCGACTTGAACATCCTGACGCTCGACGCGACCGACCCTTGGGGCGGTGGGCGACTGCTCCCGCACGGGCGTCTGCGCGAACCGCTCCGCGAGATGCGGCGCGCGGATTTGATCGTCATCACGCGCGCCGAAGTTTGTGGAGACGTGGAAACCTTGCGCGCGCGCGCCGCGAGTTTGAGCGAAGGCCGCCCCGTGCTCGTCGCACGTACCGCCACGCTTCGCATCACGCCGCTCGTCACACAGAACATGACGGCGACGGGCGGCGCACACGAAACGGACGGCCTTCCGCAAACGCCCGACTCCGGTATCCCGCAACCGCTGGCCGCGTTCTGCGCCATCGGCAACCCGCAGGCCTTCTTCGCACACGCGCGCGGGGAAGGTCTCACGCTCAACTGCACGCGCGCCTTCACAGATCACCACGCATACACGCAGCGCGATGTTGACGAGTGCGTGCGCGAAGCCGTGCGATGCGGCGCGCGTGCGTTGCTCACGACGGCGAAAGACGCCGTTAAACTTCGCGCGCTCGACTTCGCGCTGCCCTGTTATGTGTTGGAAGTGGCGTTAGAGTTTGACGACGAACAGAGGATGCGCGCCGTCTTGCATGAATGTATCTCGCGCCGCCACGGATTCTGACGAGTTTTAGACGGGCGGCGGCGGTGGGTCGGACGTCGGACTGGACAGGTCGGGCGGCGGCGTCGCTTTCGGAGAAGGCGGCGGCGGGTCGTCCGGCGTAGGCGTCCTTGCGGGAGGCGGAGTCGGGTTGCGACGCGGCGTTGGCGTCGGCGTCGCGGTCGGCTCGTCCTCCTCCTCGTCCTCAGGAGTGTTGCTGTTCCGGTCTTCGTCCAGCGTGGGCGTTGTCGTCGCCGTCGCGGGCGTCGCCTGCGGAGTCGGGTTCGAGTTGACGGGCGTGCTTTCCCCGCCCGTCAAAGTTTGTCCGCCCGTGCTCGCGGGCGGCGGCGTCGGCGTCGTCCCGGCCACGGGCGTGATGTTACTTTCTCCCGCGCCCGTCGGCGACGCGCCCGGTTGCACGGGCAACGCGCCGGGGTCGGCCGTCAGCGGTTGGGAATTATCGTTGGCGGGCGTCGAACCGGAGTTGCGCTGGTAGGCGAAGAAGACGCCGAGCAGCGCGATTAACAGGACGGCCGCCGGGATCATGATGCGCCACGGGTTGAAACTCGCGGCGGGCGGCGGCATTTCAAAAAGCTCCGGCTCGTCTGCGACGTAAGACTGCTCGCGCGGGTGTACGACGGTTGCCTCGTCCGCTTCGGTGCTGGTCGTCGGGCGCGTCTCTAGAGGCGCGGTCGGCACGACGATGCGGTTGGTGTTGCCCGCGCCGGGCAGCGCATTTTCGCTCGTCGCGCCGCTCGCAAGCACGTCTCCCACGTCGTCACTCGCAGCGGCGGCCAGAGCTTCGGCCAATTCGCCCGCGCTCTGTTGCCGCTCGTCCGGCAGTTTCGACAGCGCGCGCGCGATGACCTCGCCTACTGCAGGCGGCAGGTCTTTCCGCTCGTCGAGCACCGACGGCGCAGGCTCTTGCAGATGTTTCAACATGATGGCCGTTGCGGACTCGCCCGTAAACGGCACATGACCGACGAACATCTCGTAGAGGATGATGCCTAAGCTGTAGATGTCGGAGCGCGCGTCTATATCGCTGGCCTGCGAACATTGTTCGGGCGACATGTATTGCGGCGTGCCGATGATCAAATTGGGGGCGGTGAGTTCGGGGTCGTGCCCGTCGGTTTCCAGAATCTTGGCGATGCCGAAGTCGAGCACCTTTGCCCAATCGTTCCCGCCCGCCACCTCTTCGAGCATGATGTTGTCGCTCTTGAGATCGCGATGGACGACGCCTTCGGCATGCGCGGCGTCGAGCGCGCCGCAGATTTGCCTCGCCACTTCAACGACGCGCGCGAGCGACAAAGGGCTTTCGCTCCGAATCACTTCCTTGAGCGTCTTCCCGCGCAGGTATTCCATCACGAGAAAGACGATCCCGTTTTCGGATTCGCCGAAGTCAGTCACGTTCAGCGCGTGCGGGTTCGAGATGCGCGAGGCGGCTTTGGCTTCGCGTGTGAAGCGAGCCACGATCTTGTCGTCGGCGGCGAGCGACGGGTGCAGCACCTTGATCGCGACGGCCTTCTCCATCAACACGTGCGTCGCGCGGTAAACCGTGCCCATGCCGCCTTCGCTGATGCGTTCCTCGATGCGGTACTTCCCGGCCAACGTCTGCCCGACCAGTGCGTCGCCCGTCTTGACTAGAACCGTGCCGTCGGCCGGGCATAGAGTGGGCGCGTTCTCATAAGTCTTCCCGCATGTCGGACATTTTTTCATCAGACGATTTCGCCTCGCACAAACGATTCTGTAGGAGTTTCTTGGATGAAGCGTATCATACCGCTACGGACGCCCCAAGGTAAAACTATACCACGCAAAACTGAAGCCACGCGCACCAAGATTTTGCGTCACGGTTTTTCTTTTAACTTTTCACTGATCTTAAGTAATCTTGCCCCGGCGCGTTATTCAATATACGTCTGAAGGCGGCTAAACGTTTGGGTAAAGAACAGCTACTCGTTATCGGCGGCGTCGCCGCCGGACTCGCGGCGGCCATGCAGGCGCGACGCGCCGCACCCGCATTGCGAATCACCGTGATCGAAAAGACCGCAGACATTTCTTACGGCGCGTGCGGCCTGCCCTACGTCGTCTCCGGTCTCATCCCCGCGCTCGAACGTCTCGTGCTTCACACGCCCGCATACTTTCGCGAGCAACACGACATAGACGTTCAACTGCATACGGAGGCATTGGAGATTCTCCCCGCGCGCTCCCTAGTGCGCGTGAACGCGAATGGCGAACGGCGCGAGATGGGCTTTGACAGTCTCGTGCTGGCGACGGGCGCGGCGGCCGTCTGCCCGCCGCTCGCGGGACACGACCTTGCGGGCGTCTTCGTCCTGCGTCAACTGCACGACGGGCGACGGCTGCTACAGTTCATCGAACAGGTGCGACCGCGCGATGCCGTCATCGTCGGCGCGGGATACATCGGCCTTGAGATGGCCGAAGCCCTTCGCGCACGCGGGTTGAACACAACGCTCGTCGAATCGTCTGACCGCGTGATGAGCACGCTCGGCGGCGGCCTGCGTGATCGAGTCGTTGACGAACTGCGCGGGCGCGGCGTCGAAGTCGTCATGGGCGAGCGTGTCTCCGCCTTCGAGGGGCGCGGGCGAGAGGTGGCGCGCGTGATCTGCGAAAGCGGGCGCGCGTTCGAGGCGCAAGTCGTGTTAATCGGCGTCGGCGTGCGCCCCGCCGTCGAGATGGCGAAAGACGCGGGGCTTGAGATCGGCGAGAGCGGCGCGATTGCCGCAGACGCGAACCAGCGCACGAGCGCGGCCAACGTTTTCGCGGCGGGCGATTGCTCGGAGACGCTGCATCGCGTGTCGGGGCGTCGCGTCTGGATGCCACTCGCGCAACCGGCCGTGCGTCAGGGTTGGGTGGCGGGCGCGAACGCGGCGGGCGCAACACCCGAAGCGCGTTTCGCGGGCGTTGTCGGCACGAACGCCGTTAAAGTTTTCGACCTTGAAGTGGCGCGCACCGGCCTCTCTCTGGAAGAAGCGCGCGACACGGGCTTCGACGCCTCAATCATCGAGGACGAAACCGCATCACGCGCCGGTTACTATCCCGGCGGCGCGAAAATCCTGTCGCGCGTCGTCTACGACAAAAGCGGGCGGCTGCTCGGCGCGCAAATGGTCGGGCGCGAAGGCGTCGCCCAGCGCATAGACGTGTACGCCGCCGCGCTTCATGCCAAACTCAAGATCGAAGAACTCAATCAACTCGACCTCGCCTACGCCCCGCCCTTCGCCCCGACCATCGACCCGATCCTGCGCGCGACGAAGCCAAAGGATGAGGGATGAGGGATGAACCAAGAGAAGCACTCGCTCTCCCGACGCTTTCATTCACCCCTCATCCTTCCGCCCTCAACACTCGATTTAGTTCACTCTGATGCGGACGGCGAAGTTGCCGCCGTTGTCGCTGTAGTCGTCGTCGTTGATGGCGAGGATCAGGCGGCCGTCCGTCTGCGCGTTGAAGGTCAGTTGATTGCCGATCAGGAACGGCTGCGAGATTTGACCGCTCGACGTGCGGATGAACCCGATGAGCGCGCCCGGCCCGGCAGTGGGTACGGGGCGCGTCCCGATGATCGAGCCGAAGCCCGTGGCGCGGCCGCCCTGCGGCCCGACCTCGCCGATGCGACGCCCTGCGATGACCGTCCCGCTCGCAGAGATCGTCACCTGCTCCCCGCTTCGCAGGTCAATGCCCGAATCCGTGTCGCGCGAAGTGCCCGGCACGTTGACGCTGACTTCGCGCGGCGCGCCGACGCGTCCGGCATCGCCCGTGTCCCGGTTGTCGCCGGACGGGATACGCGAGCGAACCGGGGCGGGCGAACTCCGGCGCGTGTCGAAGATGTCGTCGTTCTCTGAATCGTCGTTGTTGTTGCGCGAGGCGGTGTTGTCGCGGCGTCGCGTCGTGAGGTCGCGTTCGGTGCGTACCTGCACGGTGTATGCGCCGCGCGCGTCGGAGTAAGTGCCACGGTTCGCGGTCAGGTAGAGGCGGCCGTCCCGGTCGGCCACAAAGTCGCGCCCGATGCCGATCTCGATGATGGGCGAATCCGGCTCGTTGCCGATTGCGCCGATGAGCACGCCCTCTGCGGCGCGCGGGAGCGGCGCGGTCGGGTCGGTCGAGCGCAGGCCGCCCGGCGTGATGCGCGAACGCCCGGCGACGATTGTTCCGTTGGCCTTCACGGAGACGCGCTCGCCGCGACGCAAATCCACGCCGCTGTCGATCCAGTTGGCCGCGAGGCCGACTTCCACCATGCGCGACGAAAAACGCGCCTCGTCGAGCGAGCGGCCTTCGATCTCGACTCGCTCGATCTGATTCGGACGAAAGAATTGCACCTCGCCCTGTTCGGCGGTTGCGCCACCCGTCGCCGTGCCGGTCGCGACCCGCACGGCGAAGCGTCCGCCGATGAAGCCGAGCACCGTTCCGCGTATGGTGCGCCCGTCGCGCAGGTAGATCGTGTCGGCCAGCGCGAGCGGCGCACACACGACGACGCACAGCAAGGCAAGAATTATCTTCTTCATATTTTTTACCCTCTCAAATTCGGAGTTCAACGAGCGCACTCTGCCGTTCTGAAATTCAAACGCAACATGCGGCTCATGCTAATTAAACGCGTCGGCCGCAATCGTTCGCGGGGGAAAATGTCAACGCGGGGAAAAGATGGCTTCAAGCAAGACAGCTTTGAGGGAATGAGGTTAAAGATTACAACGAAGCACGGAGGCGGGCAAGTATGAGGCGGCAAGACTGCTCCCGTAGCGCGGCGCGCATCGAGGATTGCCGAGAGCGTGTGAAGGCTTAAAAAACTTGCGGGCGCGCTCTTGTGACAGAGCGCGCCCGCAAGGGTCGTGCAGCATTGTCCGTCGCGTTTAGCGAACCGCCGCGAAGACGATGACCAGCGTGAAGATGACCAGCGTCTCGATGAATGCGAGGCCGATGATCATTAGAATCTGGATGCGGCCGCCCGCGCCCGGATTGCGCGCCGTGCCTTCCGCCGCCGCCGCCGCGACGCGCGACTGGCCGATTGCGCCCAAGCCCGCCGCAATCGCGAACCCGAAACCGGCCGCCAACTTCGCATACTTGGCGACGCTCGATTCGTTATCGGCAGCCACCTGTCCGGCCTGCGCGAGCGCGGGCATGGCGGCCATCAGCACGCCGACCACGGCGAAGAATGCCATTCTGAGTTTATGCATTTTCATCTCTCCTTTTCAGAGTCGAATGTCAAAAGAGAGGGACGTTGAATCTTATCCGGCCGTCGAAGCGTCGCACACGTTACTTATGATTTCGCCGCCACCCGGTATCCGTCGCCCCTCTTACAACGACGCTCCAGCGATGCCGACATCCGCCCACTTTCAAACAGCGAAAGTTATTATTCTCCGCGTACCCGATTCGCCTCTCAACAACCTTAACGATTTTCTTCCCCTCCCTGTTTCCTCAAACCCGACGCCCCAACGCGTGCGGGCGCGTTTCCCCGCACCGCTCAAGACGCCCGAACCGCAGAGGTCAGAGGTTAGAGATTAGAGATCAGTGGAATACCATGACGCTTTTTAACTGACCTCTAACCTCTAGCCTCTGACCTCTGCTTTTACAATGCCGGGGCGACGATCTCGTCACCTTCAATCGGTTGAAGTTGATTGCCGTGCTCGTCGTCGTGGTCTTCGTGCGGCGCGTGCGAGACTTCGCCGATGTAGATCATCGAGAGCAGCGTGAAAATGAACGCCTGCATGACGGACGCGAAGACGCTCAGGATCATCAGGATGGCCGGCAGCACCCAGTAAGTGTAGGGCGCGCCGACGCCCGCGATGTTCACGGCCACCTGTTCGTCGCCGAAGATGTTGCCGAAGAGACGCAAGCCCAGCGAGAGCGGGCGCACGGCGTTACTGATCAACTCGATGACGAACATCGCCGGCCCCATGATGAACAAAATCGCGCCGCTGAAATAATGCACGCCCGCGAAATGGCCGAGGTGTCCCCCAAGTCCGTTCTCTTTGATCCCGATGTAGTTGTAGTAGACGAAGGACGTGATGCCGAGCGCGAAGGTGACGGACGTGTGCGCCGTCGGCGGCATGAACATCGGGAACAGCCCCATCAAATTCGAGACGAGGATGAGCAGCGCGAAAGTGCCGACGACGGGAAAGTATTTCAAACCGTGCGGCCCGATGATGTTCTCCACCATATCGCGCACGGCCAGCACCGTCACTTCGAGCGTCTGCTGCCCGCCGCTCGGCTCGTCTTCCGAGAGATACCTGCCCTTCAGAATCCAGATGATGGCGAGCGTGATGAGGCACGCGATGATGAACATCACCGTGTACCACGGCACGGCGTTCTCGACCGTGTAAGGGCCGAACACGTTGGCCGCTGTCGTGTCGAAGTGTTTGAAGACGTACTCGTTCCACAGCGGCTCGGTGTACTTGACCTGAAAATTGTGAATTGGCTCGCCGATGAAATGATTGACGGCTTCCACGAGCGGCGGCGTGTGGTGCGCCGCGGCTTCGCCGCCGTGAGAGGCGGCGGTCTCGGCGTGCGCGGCCGTTGCGCCGTGCGCCGCCCCTTCCTCACCATGCGCTTGCAGCATCCAGAACATTATTTAGTTTCCTCTCGATGTATGATCACGAAGTAAGCCTGCATGAAACCTTCCGCGAGCGCGGCGACGACGAACGAACAGAGGCCGACGAGCATGGCCGTCAAAGATGCGATGTCGAGCCAAGAGGCGATGGCGACGACCGCGGCGACGATAAAGTAGCGCGTGATGAAGCGCACGACTTTCAGTTTCGGCCGCACGCCCGTACCGGCAGAGAGCGCGAAGGCCGCGTTGATGGCCGTCCGCATCCAATGATGATTCAGCAGCGAGAGCGCGCCGCCGATGAACAGCCCCGCCGTCACGCGCCAAGGCATCCACACCGCGCTCACGAGCACGGCCGCAACGACCGTCCAGACCATCACACGGAACAACCGCTCCGCCATCGCGGACGCATCCGTGCTTGCCACTTCACCCGGCATTTCATTGCCGAGCGCGCCGCTGTCTGCAATTTCATTCATCGTAGAACGCTAGATTCTACATGCTCAGGCGGCGGGCTGTCGAGTTACGAAATCCGCGACATCAAGCGAATGAACTGCATGAACCCGGCGACCGACCCGAGCAGGATTCCCGCCACGATGAGCCACGGGCTTGTTCCCAGCCAGCGATCCAAAGCCCACCCGACCAACAGGCACGACACGATGGACAACGCCAGAGACAGCACCGCCCCGTAGACCACGCTGCTCTTGCTGTTGACGTTCTGATCGTCTTGCTTTGCCATAAGCATTAAGTTTCAAGTTTCAGGTTTCAAGTTTCAGGACTGAATAAGTTTAAGGTTTCGAGTCTCAAGTTTAGCGGACACTGCCGGCTTTTAACCTGAAACCTGAAACCTGAAACCTGAAACTACCATTTCCCACGCGTCGCATAGTTCTTCGGCAACTCGTAGAGCAGGGCGCGGCGCGAGTGGCGCATCGAGTCGTGGATGAAGCAGACGTGCGTGCACCAACAGGTTTTTCCGCCGTCGATGGCGGCGAGTTCCGCGCCGCGCGCGTGGCCGTTCCAGAGCGCGCCGAAATCGTAATCGTAATCCGAGAGCGTGGCGAATTTTTCGCGCAACTCGCAGGCGCGCACGTCGCCGTTGTAATCGATGACGGCCGTGGTCTCGCCCGCCGTGCAGGGAAAAGCCCACGGCGTCTGGCGTTCGAAGTTGGCGAGTTGGGTGCGGTAGTGCGTCGTGATCGCGCCGACGTATGCGATTGATTTGACGAAGCGCGTGGTGGCCTCGTCTTCCGCGAACATGCGCTCGCCGTAACGCTTCGTCAAAGCCGAGACGCGTGCGTACATCTCCGGCAAGACTTCGGGCGGCACTTGTTTGATCGTCGCGCCCGCTTTGGTTTCGCCGCGAATGAGATTGAAGTAGTGGCCGTCGAGTTGGAAATTTTCCCAGAGGTACGCGGAGAGTTGTTCGATCTCCGTGTAGTTCTCCGCGCAGACGACCGTGTTGACGTTGAGGCGAAAACGCTCGCCGTACTTTTCTTTCAGAGGGTAGAGCGCGCGGATGCAGTCGAGGGTTCGCTCCCAGTTGCCGGGCACGCCGCGAATGCGGTCGTGCGTCGTGCCGTAGCCGTCGAGCGCGATGTTGAGATAGAGGTCGATTTTCGGATTATCACGGAGCGCGCGCCCGACCGCCTCGACAACGTGCGCCTTGACGATGGCGTTCGTCGGGATGATAACGCGGCGCACGCCGTTGTTGCGGACAAAGAGGTTGATGATGTCGCAGAGATCGCGCCGGAGGGTCGGCTCGCCGCCGGAGAGCCAGAGGTCTGTGATGGGCGGCATCGTCTGCGAAATTCGTTCGATCTGCGCCAAGGTCATGTCGCCCGGTTGGTTTAGCTCGTCCCAGTAAAAGCAGGTTTCGCAGCGCGCGTTACAGCGCGAGGTGACGAACAGGATCAACGTGCCGAGACGCCGTTCGCGTTCGGTCGAGCGGAGCAACTGAAAAAGTTTGACTGCTTTGTTAGACATGTTTCTCAGGCGCGGCGCGCGGCGTCTGCTCTGGTCTCTGCGTCACGGGTTCGGGCGGCGTCGATGATGACAGTTTCCGACGGCGATTTCAATTCATAGGTGATGCCGCGCCAGCGTATGCGGCGCGAGAGAGCGGCGGCCGACGCGTTGTAGAGAAAGAGCGCGGAGGCGAGCGGCCACAAGCAGAGATGCGCGGCGAGCGTCGGGGCGCGCCAGATTTTTTGCTCCGGCGCGAACGCGTGTGCGACCGCACGCAGGCGCAAGAGGGCTTTCGCAGAGCCGAGCGCAAAGAGACAGGCGACGAGGGCGAGCGGGGGCGCGTAGTAGAGCCAGCCGCGCCCGAAGCGCGAGAGCGTGAGCGCGATGCCGCCGTAAAAGACCGAGACGAACAGGAAATTTGAGATGAGGACGATCCGCCACAGGCGCGGGGCGTAGACGCGCGTGATCTTGAGTTGGCGCGTGGTGAATTCGAAGAGCGTGCGCGCGTCGCAAACTTCGTGTGAGGCCACGAGGCAGCGCGGGACGAAGTGAATCGGAAGCCGCGCGTTTTGGAGCGCGCGCGTGAGGGCGAAATCGTCGGAGAGCGTGCCGCGCCATTGTTCGGCCATGCGGAGGCGCGTGAAAGTTTCGCGCCGGATCGCGGTCGAGCCGCCCCAACAAAAATTCGCGCGCGAGTTTTCGCCGAGCGCGGAAGCAATCGAAGCGTTCCAGACGGCGCGCAGGTGCGAGGCCGGATTATTGCGCGCCGGGATAAACCAGCGATAGCCGGTCGTCGCGCCGACGCGCTCGTCCGCGAGCGGCGCGACGAGCGCGCGCAGCCAGTCGCGGCGCGGGCGGGCGTCCGAATCGACGAAGACGAAAACTTCGCTACGCGGGTCGGCCGCCCCGACGCCTGCGATGAGGTTATGAACTTTCTGGCCGCTCTCCACTGCCCTGCCGGCCACGACCACACGCGAACGCGCAGAGTGCCCTTGCTCCCAAGTGCAGCGCAGCGCTTCGATCACATTCAGCGAGGGGTCGGCGGGGCTGTCGATCACGAAGATGATCTCGAAGGCCGGATAATTCTGGTCGCACAGCGCGGAGAGGTTTTCGCGTAAGTCTTGATCGAGGCCGCGACAGGGAACGACGACGGAAACGAAAGGCTCGAAGTTTGAGAGAGGCGCGGAGAGTTCGCGGCGGAAGTAGCGCAAGTAGCGCATGCCGCCGCTGAGCGAGACGAGAGCTTGCAGGAGAAGCAGCGCGGCGAAGAAATAAAAGATGCCCATAAAAAGCGTAGGCGATGCTCTCATGAGAACATCGCCCACGGCAAACCTGACGACGAACCTGTCACCGGCATCTTCTGAGGCACTGGTTGTAGCGTTGGCGACAACGCGCCTGATTTGGATTGGCGACGCCGCGCCGGCATTGGCGGTATTGCCGCGCGCAACGCTCGCGGCAGTGACGATTGCTGCGCCGCGACGAACGCATGGAGTTATGGTCTGCGTGGTTTACGTTGTCCTGTGTGATGTTCGACGTGTCGGCATGCGGCGCGGCCTGCGTCGGCGCGGCGAACAGGAAAAGTTGAGTTGCTAGGGCTAACGCGATGATCAGCCGGTTAAAGACGACGTGTGTGCTTTTCATCTGGCGTATCTCCTGACGGTGAGGTGGTTGATGTGGCGAGGCCGATTTACTTCAACGCGAACGCGCCGGAAGCGGCGTCGGACAAAGAAGAAACGAGCGTCTGCGCGAGTTTGATGAACGGCTGCGGGTAGACGCCGATGACGATGACGCCGACGACGGCCACCACCAGCGCGGCGCGCAGCGCGGGCGACAGCGAGAGCGGGCGCGCATCGGCCACGCCGTCGCCGAGATACATCACGCGGATGAAGCGAACATAGTAGAAGAAGGAGACGACCGTATTGAGGATCGCCCAGACGGCGAGCCAGAGATACCAATCTTTGCCGTCCACGGGGTCGGCGGCGCGTTGCAGCAGGCCGCCGAAGAGAAACCACTTGCCGATGAAGCCGCCCGTCAACGGCAGGCCGCCGAGGCTCAACATGAAAATGGTCATCATCAACGCCATGCCCGGCGATTTCTGTCCCAACCCCGTGAGGTCGTCAACGTTGTCGCCGACGAGGCCGCGACGGCGCAAGGAGATGATGACGCCGAACGCGCCGATGTTCATCAACGTGTAGACGAACAGGTAGACGACGAGGCCGATGTAGCCGTACTCGTTCGCGGCGATGACGCCGAGCAGCAGGTAGCCCGCGTTCGAGATCGACGAATAGGCGAGCAGCCGTTTCGCGTTCACTTGCGTGACCGCAGCCCAGTTGCCGACCATGATCGTAATGGCGGCGACAAGGCCGAGAAGCGGCGCCCAGTCTGCCCGCATCCCGCCGAGGGCTTCGAGAAAGATGCGCGCAAGAAGCGCGAAACTCGCGGCCTTCGACCCCGTAGAGAGAAAGGCCGTGACGGAAGTGGGCGCGCCCTCGTAAGCGTCGGGCGCCCACATGTGAAACGGCACGGCGGCGATTTTGAAGAACAGACCGGCGGCGAGCGCGATCATGGCGAGCAGCAGGAGCGGCCGGAGGGGCAGAAAGCTGCCCGCGAGCGCGCTTTCGGGGGGCGTGCTGCCGAGGACGGAGTTGACGCTCTGCGAGATGTCTCCGAGATTGGTCGAACCGGCGATGCCGAAAAGGAGCGACATGCCGTAGAGCAGCACGCCGGAGGAGAACGCGCCGAGCAGGAAATATTTCATGCCCGCCTCGTTGGAACGCCGTTCGCGTTTCGTGAAGCCGACGAGCACGTAGAACGTCAGAGCCATCAATTCAAGACTGATGTAGAGCGAGATCAGATCGTAACCGCAGGCGAGAAACATCATGCCGACGGTGGCGAACAAAATGAGCGCGTAATACTCGCCGCGCTGCTCGCCCTCCACGTCCAGATAGCGCAAGGAGACGGCGATGGTCAGCGCGGCCGCGAGCAGAAAGATGGTCTTGAAGACGAGGCCGAAGCCGTCTATCCGCACCATGCCGTAAAAAGCGTCGAGCGGCAAATTGTCGCGGTTGGTCTGCCAGAGCAGGAGGAGTGAAACGGCGGCCATCACGATACCGGCGAGGGCGAAGTAGGCCGTCCATTTGCGGTCGCGCCGTGGGAGGATGACCTCCAACACGAGCACGACGCACGCGCTGAGGGTCAGGATCAACTCCGGCACGATCAACTGTAGGTCGCGCACGCTAAACAGGGCGGTGGTGTTGGCTTGAAGCAGCATAATCATTAGTGAATCGTGAATCCTGAATCGTAAATAGAGAAAACCGGATTGAATCTATTTACGATTCACGATTCACGATTTACGGCTTTCATCTTTCCGCACGCGCCGTCGTGGGCGTTTGGGGCGCGCCCGGTTGGAACGGGTAGTTCGGTCTGACCTGCCGGACGACGGCGTTGACGGGTCGCTGGATGTAGCTGATAAACGGCGTCGGGTAGATGCCGATCCAGAGCGAGAGCGCGACGAGCGGGAGCATGTAAGCCCACTCGCGGCCGTTCATGTCGGGCAAGTTTTCGTTCTTCGGATTGTCGATGTGGCCGAAGAACATGCGCTGGTAGAGCCAGAGCATGTAGCCCGCGTTCAGGATGATGCCGAGCGCAGCCCACGCAGCCCACCACGGCTGCGCCTCAAACGCGCCGCGCATCGCCAAAAATTCCGAGATGAAGACACATAACAGCGGCAAGCCAATCGCCGTCATCGCCATCGCGAGAAAGACGGTGGCGTAGCCCGGCATGACGTGCGACAGCCCGCCGAACTCGGAGACTTTGCGCGTGTGCCGCCGCTCGTAGATGATGCCTACAAGCAGGAACAGCGCGGCGGAATAGATGCCGTGATTGATCATGTGAAGCACCGCGCCGTTCAGGCCGTTCGGGTTCAGGGCGAACAGACCGAGCATGACGATGCCCATCGAGGAGACGGACGAATAGGCGACCAGCTTCTTCACGTCGCCGTCTTTGATGACGACGAAATACATTGCGGCGAGCGCGCCGTAGATGATGCCGATGATCGCCAGCGTGACCATCACATGGCGCACGCCGAAGGTCGCGCCGAAGAGATGGAAGTAACTCAAATCCTTCGCGGCTTCGGGGAACATCGGCAAATTGAAGCGAAAGAAGCCGTAAGTGCCGAGCTTCAAAAGTATCCCGGCGAGGATGACTGAGCCTGCGGTCGGAGCTTCGACGTGCGCGTCCGGCAGCCAAGTGTGGAACGGCCACATCGGCACTTTGATGGCGAAGCCGATGGCGAAGGCGAAGAACAGCAAGACCTGCATCGTGCCCATCGGCAGCGCAGACCCCAGTGCCTGCAAGAACATGATGTTGAACGTGCCGCCCGCGCCCGCCGCCGCACGCGCGTTGTCGAGCAGCACGCGCCCCTGCGTGCCCGCGCCCGCGATGTTGTCCATGACGGCCGGAGTGATGGCGGCCGTGAGCGTCGCATCCTGCGTCAGGAAGTACATCTTCAAGACGCCGAGCAGCATGATGACCGAGCCGACGAGCGTGTAGAGGAAAAACTTGATGGCCGCGTAGAGCCTGCGCTCGCCGCCCCAGATGCCGATCAGGAAATACATCGGCACGAGCGAGACCTCGAAGAAGAGATAGAACAAAAACAAGTCCATCGAAGCGAAGACGCCGACGACCGCCGCCTGCAACAGCAGCAGCAGCACGTAGTATTCCTGCTCGCGCTTGCCGATGTATTCCCAAGACGAGAGCGCGGCGATGATGCCGAGAAGCGTCGTCAGCACGATGAGCAGGACGGCCACGCCGTCCACGCCCATCTGGTAGCGCGCGCCGATGACCGGTATCCACTGGCAGTCTTCGATGAACTGCATCCCGCCCACCGCGCGGTCGTAACCGACGAGCGCGAGCGAGACCACGAAAACCAACCCGAACCACGCGGTGGCGAATCGCTTGATCGCCCGCGCGTTCTCCTTTTTGAACACGAACAAGATGATGAGCGCGCCGACGAGCGGCAGCCACGTGATGATCGAGAGCAAGTAAGGGATTTTCATATTGGTCAGTTATCCGTTGTCAGTTGTCCGTCGTTCTGTGCTTGCCAAGCTCAAGCGTTATTTGTTCAGCGAGTCGATTACCCGTCAGATGCAACGGACAACCGGCTACTGGCAACGGACAAATTTCTATCTTCCGCGCACCAACCCTAAGATGTCGCCGCTGAAAAAGAAGATGACGGCGACGACGAGGCCGAGCACCATGACGAGCGCGTAGTTGGCCGTCAGCCCCGTCTGCGCCGCGCGCAGGAGCGGCGACATGAGACGCCCGATGAATCCGGCGATGCCGTTGACCGCGCCGTCGACCACCGTGCGGTCGAAGTTGCCGGTGTACTTGCTGATGCGCCGCGCGAGGCTCGCCGAACCGTTGACCGCGCCGTCGATGCCCTTCGAGTCTGCGGCGTAGATGCCGCGCGCCGCGTCCATCGTGCGCCGCGTGAAGAGTAGGCCGTAGAGTTCGTCCACCCAGTATTTGTTGTAGCTCGCGCGATAGAGCGCGCCCAGACGCGCCGCCCACACTTCCGGCAGGCGCGGGTTCTTCACGTAGAACAACCAGCCCAGCCCCATGCCGATTCCGGCGGCGACGAGCGAGATGATGATGAACAACCATTCCGCCGCCGTGTGGCTGCCGAGCAACCCTTCGGCCGCGTGCGCGAGGTTAAAGCCGGTGTCGTTGCCGTAAGGCGACGGGTGACCGTGATCCGCTCCCGTGGCCGCCGCGTGCGCAGCGGGCGCGGCGTCGGAATGTGGTGCGGCGGGCGCGGCGTCGGAGTGCTCTGTGGGCGTGGCTTGCGTCGTTGTCGTAGTCGCCGCAGGCTCGCCGTGATTCTGCGCGATCAGAGTCGGCTCGCCGTGCGCGTCTCCGCCGCGGTTCGCAGCGTGTTCCGCGCCCGCGCCGTGCGGCGCGTTGAACTGTCTCGTCGAGGGATTCCAGACGACCGGCTCAAGCCAGTTGACGATGTTCATGCGCCCGCCGACGTGTGCGCCGCCCGTGAACGCGGGACTGATGCCGACAAACCCGCCGACGACCGCCAGCACCGCCAACACTGCGAGCGGAATCCACATCGCGGGCGGCGACTCGTGCGGGATGTGCGTGCCGTGGCCGTGTGAATCGTGATGGACGGCGGCAATCGCGCCGTGCGCATCCGTGTGCGCGTGCGCCGCCGCGGCGTGCGGCTCGCCGACGTACTCGCCGGGTTCATGGCGCGGGCGGTCACCCGCCGATTCCAAGTGCGCGTCGTGCGTCTTGCCCGCGTCGTCGTAGCCGTGCGCGTGCGCTTCGTCGGCCTGCCCGCCCGCGGGCACTTCGAGGAAGCGCTCTCTGCCCCAGAAGGTCATGGCGACGAGGCGCGTCATGTAGAAAGCGGTCAGGGCGGCGGTGAACGTGCCGACCGCCCAGAGCAGCCAGCCGTAAGGAATGAGCGTGGTCGAGGCGGCGTTCCACAAAATTTCGTCCTTCGACCAGAAGCCTGAAAACGGAATGATGCCGCAGATGGCGAGCCAACCCGCGAGAAACGTCAGGTAAGTCTTGGGCATGTACTTTTTGAGTCCGCCCATGCGCCGCATGTCCTGTTCGTGGTGCATGCCGTGAATGACCGAACCCGCGCCGAGAAACATCAGGGCTTTGAAAAAGGCGTGCGTCATGACGTGAAAGATGCCGATGACGAACGCGCCCACGCCGCACGCGAGGAACATGAAACCGAGTTGCGAGACGGTCGAATAAGCGAGGACTTTCTTGATGTCGTTCTGCGTGATGCCGATGGTTGCGGCGAAGAGCGCGGTCAGCGCGCCGACGACGGCCACGACGAGCATCATCGTCTGCGAGTGTTGGAAGATGACGTTTGTGCGCGTCAGCATGTACAACCCGGCCGTCACCATCGTCGCCGCGTGGATGAGCGCGGAGACGGGCGTTGGCCCTGCCATCGCGTCCGGCAACCAGACGTAGAGAGGTATCTGCGCCGACTTGCCGCACGCGCCGACGAAGAGGCCGAGCGCGAGCCACGACATGAGGCCGAAGTGTCCGAGCGGTTCAATTGGGTAACCGGAAGCCTGCGCCATCACCTGCGTGTACTGCGTCGAGCCGAAAGTGGCGATGATGCCGAAGACGGCGAGCGCGAAACCGAAGTCGCCGACGCGGTTCGTGATGAACGCCTTGCGCGAGGCGTCGCCCGCCTCCTTGCGGTCGAAGTAGTAGCCGATCAAGAGGTACGAGCACAGGCCGACCCCCTCCCAGCCGACGAACATCATCAAAAAGTTCGACCCCATCACGAGGATGAGCATCATGAACATGAAGAGGCCGAGGTAGGCGAAGAAGCGATAGAAGCCTGTGTCGCCATGCATGTAGCCGGTGGCGAAGACGAAGATGCAGAGGCCGACGCCCGTGATGACGAGTATGAAGATCGACGAGAGCGGGTCGAGTTGATAACTCCACTCCACGTCGAGCACCGCGCCTAATCCTCGCTGCTCCGGTTCACGCGCAACAAAAATTCCAATCGGCTCGCCGGGTTTTCTCTCGCCCTCGGTGAGTCGTTCCTTCAACTTTTCGTCAGCCGTTTTTCTTGTCGCAATCTCCGCGCGTTCGCTCGCGCCCTGCGTCAGTTCGGTCGCGCCGCCCGGAATCCACTTGTAGCCGAACGCCCCGTCCTGACTCGTCACGTAAGGCTCAGGCCATTGCGCGTGGCCGCCGAAGCCGTAGGAATACACCGCCGCCACGCCGAGCAGAAACGCCAGCGCGACCGACGAGACCGCAATCGCGCCGACCACGGTTTCCGAGAAGCGCAGGCGACGGCCAAGCAAGCCGTTGATGGCTGCCCCTGCGAGCGGCAAAAGCGGAATGAGCCAGATGAGTCTGTGCATAAGATTCGGTTTCAAGTTTCAGGTTTCAAGTTTCAGGACTGTTAGGTTCTTCGTTCTTCAACTTGAAACCTGCAACCTGAAACTTGAAACCCTCTTCACCATTTCAACAGATCAATCTTGTCAACAAAGATCGTCTCTTTGTTGCGGTAGAGCGCGATGACGAGGCCGAGGCCGATGGCGGCTTCGGCGGCGGCCACGACGATGATGAAGATCGTAAAAACCTGTCCGGCGACGGCGTTCAGGTTGCCGGTGTCCTGCAAGTAACGCGTGAAGGCGATGAAGTTGAGATTGGCCGCGTTCAGGATCAACTCGATGGACATGAAGATGACGATGATGTTGCGGCGCGTCAGCACGCCCGCCACGCCGATGATGAAGAGCAACGCGGCGATCACCAGAAACTTCGACAGGTCAGGCTGGAGCACGCCCATCTTGATCGTCTGCCAGCGGCCGACCGGGGCTTCCTGCCAAAGGAGCGCGAGCGTGGATGTGATGAAGTTGTTCATAATGAGACGAGGGATGTGGGATAAGGGATGTGGGATGAAAGGAAGCGTTCACGCGCGTGGAATGCTTCCTTTCATCCCTCGTCCCTCATCTCTCATCCTGTAGTTCAAGATCATCTGTGGCCGCCTCCTGCTTGCTCGTGCGGGCGAGCATGACGGAGCCGATGATGGCGACCAAGAGAAGCACGCTCGCGATTTCAAACGGCAGCGCGGCGAAACGGTAGAGACTCGCGCCGACGAGTTGCGTGTCTTGCGAGAGGCGCGAAGTGCCGGTCGCCGCCGGGCGCAAATTCTGTTGCTGCGCGCCCCGCCGGTTCGCGGCCTCTAGGCGTTGCTCTTGCGTGCTGAGATTGTCGCGGACGAGCAACCCTTCGTAACCCTGCCGGATGGCGTAGATGAAGCCGAGCGAGAGCAGCACCAGAAAGACGGCGCTCGTCGCCACCTGCACGGGACGATTGAAGAGCATCTCGTTGCCGCGTTCTTCCGCGCCGACGTTGACGAGCATGATGACGAACAAAAAGAGCACCATCACGCCGCCGACGTAGACGAGAATTTGCACGCCCGCGATGAACTCCGCGCCGAGCAGCACGAAGAGCGCGGCCACCGCGACGAGCGTGGAGATGAGAAATAGGGCGGAGTGGACGGCGTTGCGCGCGAGGATGGTCAACAACGCCGCCACCAGAGCCGCTATCGCGAAGACCCAGAAGAAGGCCGCTTCCCAACCAGAGAGAGTCATAAGTTTCAAGTTTCAGGTTTCAAGTTTCAGGACTGAGGTTGTGCGTTCCGCAACCTGAGTGCTCAGGGTCGAGGTTCCGTGTCTTAAACTTGAAACCTGAAACCTGAAACTTGAAACTCTTTAAGATTCGTATTTGACCGTCTCCCGCCCCTGTTCGAGCATCTCTCGATTCCAGACGAACCCGGCGCGCGAGTAAGTGGCGAGTTCGAACTCCTGCGTCAGTTCGAGGCAGGCGGTCGGGCACGCCTCTTGGCAGAGCGCGCAGAACATGCAGCGCGAGGTGTCGAAGATAAACTCGTCGAGCACCTTCTTCTTGCGCGCCTTGCCCGCCGTGACGATCTCGATGTCCATCGCGATCACGTCAATGCAGTCTTCGGGGCAGGCGAGCGCGCAGAGGTTGCAGGCGATGCAGAGCGTCTCGTAGGTTTCGGGATCCATGTTGAGCCGGGGCGCGCCGTGAAAGCGCGGCGCGACTTCGGCGCGCACCTTCGGGTATTGCTCCGTGTAAATCCCCTTGCCCGCCACCGCATCCTTGTCCGTCAACGCGCCGAGGTTGAACTTCAGCGTCAACTTCAAACCCGAAATCAGATCGAGCAGGAAGAAACGCTTCAGCTTCTCTTTCCACGTCGCCTCTGGAACATAAACTTCCGGCATAGACACCTCTTGAGTTTCAGGTTTCAGGTTTCAAGTTTCAAGTCTGAGGTTTTCCGGTTCTTTAACTTGAAACCTGAAACCTGAAACCTGAAACTTCTATTCCGCCGCCGCTGCTGTGGCCGTGCTCGCCACCGCCGTCTGACCTTTGGGCGGGTTGACGAGCCGGACGCGGACGCGCTGCTTCTTCAAGTTGAAGTCGCGCGCGCCGTGGTTGATGTATGAGAGCATCCCGGCGGCGATGAACACGCCGAGCGCGCCGAACGCGATCATGATCAGTTTGCCCGTCGCCGTTAAATTCACGCCGCGCGAGATTGATTCGAGCGTGTTCAGGCCGCGCCAGCCGTCGAGCGCCTGCACGGTGAAGACGGCGATGGCCGTCAGCGTGATGTTCAAGAGCGCGGCCGGAATCATCCACTTCCAACCCAAGTCCATCAATTGATCGTAGCGGTAGCGCGGGAACGTCCAGCGCAGCCAGAAATAGACGTAGAGCAGCAACGCCATCTTCGTCAGAAATATGACGAGGCTGACGGCGACGAACAGGTGCGGGTAATTGATGCCGAGCCGCCACACCAAGGGGAAATACCACCCGCCGAGGAAGACCGACGTGGCGATGGCCGAGACGACGACCATCGCCGCGTACTCCGCCATGAAAAAGAGCGACCAGCGCATGCCCGAATATTCCGTGTGAAAACCCGCGACGAGTTCCGACTCGGCTTCCGGCAGATCGAACGGCGCGCGGTTGTTCTCCGCGATGCCGCTGATCAAAAAGATGATGAAGCCGAGCGGTTGATAGAAGATGTACCAGATCGAGTCCAAGCCCTGCGCCGAGACGATGCCCGACAGAGAGAGCGTGCGCGCGAACATCAACGCGCCGATGAGCGCCATGCCCATCGCCACTTCGTACGACACCATTTGCGCCGACGAGCGCAAGCCGCCGAGCAGCGCGTACTTCGAGTTGGAAGACCAGCCCGCGAGAATGAGCGCGAGCACGCCCACCGACGAGACCGAGAGCACGAACAAGAGGCCGATGTTGATGTCCGTGATGACGCCCCAGTCCGGCGCAAACGGGATCACGACGAAGACGACGAAGGCGGCGACCACCGAGATGAACGGCGCGAAGAAGAAGATATAAGTGTCTGCACGGTCGGGCTTGAGGTCTTCTTTGGTCAAGAGTTTGATGGCGTCGGCGATGGGCTGCAACAGCCCCCAAGGCCCGACGCGCATCGGCCCCAGACGCGCCTGCATGAACGCCGAAATCTTGCGCTCAAGGTAGGTCGCATAGGCAGCCCAGACGGCCACGCCCGTGACGACCGCGCCGATCTGGATGAACGGCCACACGACGTAGTTGATCGTCTCCTGCCCCAGCCGAAGCTTGAGCAGCAGTCCGTTGATTAACTCCGGCGGCGCGAATAGTGCGAGCATGTCCATAGGATAATCCAACCGCTACTTCTATTTGCCTTCAAGCACATCTACGCGTTCTTGCAATTCGTCAATATCTGCGCGGGTCGTGAGCACCAGCGATTCAATACGGTCTAGCCTTCGCCCATGTTGGCGTAGCTCGCGCTCAATACGTTCGAGCCGCGTATTCACTTCAGAGAAACGTGCGTTCATCTCCGTGCGAAGTTCCCCGACCTCGCGACTGAGCGCGCTCAGGTAATTAAGTATTTCGGTTGTGCGGTCAGTGCTCATTTACTCCGCCTCTCTTCCGTTTGCCCCTGATCTGAGGAGATCATTCTAAACTTCGATCTTGAAAGTGCAGTCGTGGACGGCCTTCAAATCAACCAACTCGTAATCGCTGTCGAGCGTTCCGGCGCGGTCAACGACGAGATAGGAAGACCACTCGCCGACGGCG
Organism: Pyrinomonadaceae bacterium; assembly: GCA_035940695.1. Classification (GTDB taxonomy): domain Bacteria; phylum Acidobacteriota; class Blastocatellia; order Pyrinomonadales; family Pyrinomonadaceae; genus JAIVJZ01. The sequence goes on from DASZEQ010000002.1 coordinate 139,928, forward strand.
AAGGGCGGCGTGTGCCAAGTGCCCTTGTGATACGCGTAGGGCAGACGCCCGTTGACCAAGAATGCGACGATCTCTTCGACGTTTGGCGCGTTTCTCTCCGACGGCGGCGCGACGCAGATGATCGAACGCGAAGAGACGAGCGGCGAAAAGACCTGCATCGTGCGCCGGTGACGCGCCATGAATTGAAACTCGAACGGCCGCCGCTCGCTCGTCGCCCCCGTCAAACTCGGCGCGCCCGTCCCCAGATCAATTTCAACCGACCCGCGACTGTCGAGCAAAATCCCGTAAGGCGCGAACCGCTCGCGAGTCATCTCTTGCACAACGAGGCGAACAACTTTCATAAGAAGCTGTCAGCCATTAGCTATCAGCTATCAGCACATTCAGACCGCTTGGCTGAACGCTGATGGCTGAGGGCTGACGGCTTACCTGTCAATTTCGCCGAGCACGATGTCGAGCGTGCCGATGATGGCGACGACATCCGCGACGAGGTGGCCGAGGCACATCTGGCGCAACGCCTGCAAGTTGATCAGGCAGGGCGGGCGCACGCGCACACGCGCCGGGCGGCTCGACCCGTCGGAGACGAGATAGCAGCCGATCTCGCCTTTCGGCCCTTCAATCGAATGGTAGTAGTCGCCCGCGGGCGGCTTGATGATCTTCGGCACTTTCGCGTTGACGGGGCCGTCCGGCATCTTCGCCAGAGCCTGTTGCACGATCAGGCGCGACTGCCGCATCTCTTCGAGCCGCACGAGGTAACGATCATACGTGTCGCCGTTTTCGCCGACAGGCACTTCAAATTCCATGTCGGCGTAGGCGGCATAAGGCCGCGCCTTGCGTATGTCCCACGCGACGCCCGAACCGCGCAGCGCAGGGCCGGAGAGGCCGATGGCGATGGCGTCTTCCGCCGAGATGACGCCGATGCCGACGGTGCGGCCGAGCCAGATGCGATTTTCCGAGAGTAGAACTTCATATTCCGCCAGCCGGTGCGGGAAGTTGTCGACGAACTGCGTCACGTCTTCCGTAAAGCCGTCGTAGGTGTCGTTCGGCATCCCGCCGATCCGCCACGCGTGGCAGGTGAGACGCGCGCCAAACTGCCGCTCGAAAATTTTCAGAATCTCCTCGCGCTCGCGCAAAGCCCACAGCAAGACGGTGAACGAACCGATGTCGAGGCCGTGCGTGGCGAGCCAGAGCAGGTGCGAAGAGATGCGGTTGAGTTCCGTCAGGACGGTGCGGATGTAGTGCGCGCGCGGCGGCACTTCAAGCCCCAACATCTGTTCGACCGTCTCCACCCAGAGCAATCCGTTCGAGACGGCGGCGATGTAGTCGAGCCTGTCCCAGTAGGGCGCGATCATTGGGTAGAGACGATTCTCTGCGATCTTCTCCATGCCGCGATGGAGGTAGCCGATGTCGCAATCGAGATCGATGACCGTCTCGCCGTCGAGTTTTAGAATGACGCGCAGGACGCCGTGCGTCGAAGGATGCTGCGGCCCCATGTTCAGCACCATTTCGGGACTGTCCAGCAGGGTCTCTCTCGTGGTTGCGACTTCTACTTGATGCATAAGCTGGTGAATCGTGAATCGTGAATCGTAAATAGATAAGGCAAGCCGGAGTTGGTGTTCTTTGCTTTCGTTCTTCGTCTATTTACGATTCACGATTCACTATTTACGGTCTAGTGGCATTACTTCTTTGCCCGCGCGGAAGATGTCGCGGACGCGCCGTTCGTTCGGCGTGGACAGGGCTTCGAGTCCGTAGGCGCGGCGTTGTTCGAGTTGCTCGCGCTGCACGTCCGTAAACTCCGGCAGGTGCTTGGCCGTCCAGTTGTTCTCGACGGGTTCGAGCGGGTAGTCCTTGCGCAGCGGATGGCCTTCCCAATCGGGCGGCAGGAGGATGCGGCGCAAGTCCGGGTGATTGATAAACTGCACGCCGAACAGATCGTAGACCTCTCGCTCCATCCAGTTGGCCGCAGGCCACACGCCCGTCACGCTCTCGACGCCCGCCTCGTCCGTCGTCTGCGCCTTCAGGCGGACGCGCACGTTCGCGCTGATCGAATAGAGGTTGTAGACGATCTCGAAAGGCGCGTCGGCGTTTTCGGGAAAGTGGACGCAGGTAAGATCGGAGAGGTAGTCGAACGGCGACTCCGCATCGCGTCTCAGAAACTCGCAGACTTCGACGACGCGCGCGGGCGCGACGCGCACGGACAACTGGCCGAGGAACTCCGATGCCTCGACGACCGCGCCGTCCAGATTTTCGCGCAGGCGTTTGACGAGCGGGTGATTCGACGCGTCCGCAGGCTTCGCCCCTTCTTCCTTCTTCTTGACGGGGGCTTTCGGCGCACCCGCCGCAGGCGCACCGGCCGCTGTTGCTGCCGGCGGCTTGGGCGGTGTCGCCCCGGTCGCGCCCGCTGCACCTTTGAAGGCGGCGGCTTTGGCGCGCGCCTCCGCGATGCGCGCGGCCTTCTCTTCGTCGGACGTGGCGGCGGGCTGCGTCGTCGCTGCGACAGGCGGCGTGGCCGCACCCTCCTGCGTCTCGCCGCCAACTTTCGCGCCGCCCTTCGCGGCGGCCATCTTCGCAGCGGCCTTGGCTTTCGCTTCGGCGATGATGCGCGCACGCTTCTGTTCGGGCGTCTCGTCGGCGGGCGGCGCGCTCGTCGTGGCAGCGTCGGCGTTCGCGTGTGGCTCGGTCTCGCCCGAAGACGCCCCCATCACGGTGTCGCGCGATTGACCCGAAGGGGCTTTCGCCTGCGGCGCGGCCTGACTTTCGGGTGTGGGCGGCGCGTCCGCGTGCGGCGGCGCGGGCAAACTACCGGCCTGTGAAATTTCTTTGCCGGGACTCGGCGAGATGTCGTCGGTGCGTGGTGCGGCGGAGGTTTCGGTCTTGGCGGTTGAGGTATCGGTCTGAGCGGGCGCGCCGCCCTTCGCGGCCATTCTGGCGGCGGCTTTGGCCTTGATTTCGGCCATCTGGCGCGCGCGCTTCTCCTCTGCTGTTTCGTCGGCGCGCGGCGCGGCGGGTTGTTCCGTCGCGCCGTCGGCAGAATCGGGTGATGAATTGTTGTCAGGTGCGTCGTTCATCGGCTCAAGAGGTTAGACTCCGGCAACTAAAACGCACACGGGTTGTGCGTCGTCTGAAATTGCTGCCCCAAACTTTCGACTTGTATCTCTGACAAAGAAGCAAAAAAGGCGGTGACGAGAAGGATTTTTAACACGCGCTTTAAGGCATTGTCAATAAACTTGTCCGCGCGCCGCGCCGAGGCCACCGCGCCCCATAAATCCCCATCTAACTTGACGATAAGAATCTCGAAAACGTATCATGTCGGATTGACAGGCGACCCAAATTCGCGCCTGTCGCGAGGAAGGAAAACATGAAAGACGGAATTCATCCCAAATACAACGAAATCAAAGTCGTGTGCGCCTGCGGCGAGAATTTCACCACGCGTTCGACCCGCAAGGACGACCTGCACGTGGAAATCTGCTCGGCGTGCCACCCGTTCTTTACGGGCAAACAGAAACTCGTAGACACCGCCGGACGCGTCGACCGCTTCAACAAACGCTACGGCAAAAAGACCGAGACCGCCGCAAGCGGGCAGTAACGCCAACGAAGGCCGCCCGCGCGATCTCACCCGCCGGGCGTCCCTAAATAGTGTTGATGAAGAAGACCATTCCCGGCCAGTACTAGCGACCCAAAATTCGACGCCGACGCTCTCAAGCGCGGCGGTCGTCCCCGCGTGTTGACTCTACAAGGGTGATAACGCAAAACGACCTCCGAACCTGACGCGTCGGCGTTGTTGTATCGAACGGCTGCTAAAAAATCCCCGGAGAGCGAGACAGACGTGAGCGCAAACGAAAAAGATTTGATCGTCGGCGGCCAAGCGGTCGTCGAGGGCGTGATGATGCGAACGCCGAACGCCTATGCCGTCGCCGTCAGGCGCGCGGACGGCGAGATCGTGTTTACGGGCGCGGCCTTGCCGAAGTGGAGCGACAAGTATCGCTTTCTGCGCTTGCCCGTCCTGCGCGGCGCGGCGGTGCTCGTGCAGTCGATGGCGCTCGGCATCAAGGCTCTCAACTACTCTGCGAGCGAAGCCTTCGCAGACGCCGAGGAGAAAGAAGTAGCGGTCGCGCTGACTCCGGCGGTCGTCGAGGGCGAAGGCGACTTCGCCGGGATCACGGGCGGCGTGCCCGGCCTCATCCCCATCCCGACCGAGCGACGCCCGGAGGACGAGATGAAGCGCGGCGCGAACGCTTCTGTCGTCGGTTCAATCGTCTTCGCGCTCTTCTTCAACGTCATGCTCTTCATCGTCGCGCCGCTCGTCCTGACGAACGCGCTGTTCATCGCCGCCGGTTGGGCGACAGTGCCCGCCGCCGCGAGCGCGGACGCCGCGACGCAAACCCAGTCTGTTTCAAATTCCGACGCCGCCGCCGCGACGAATCAAACTGCGGACGGTGATCGCGCATGGTACGAGCGCGCGTGGGGCGGCGTGCGTAGCTACCTGCATCCGGTGCGGCCTTCGGTGGCGTTTAATCTCGTGGACGGCGTGCTGCGCATGACGTTCTTCCTGATCATGATCTTCACCTTCTCGCTGTTGAAGGACATCCGGCGCGTCTTCGAGTATCACGGCGCGGAGCATAAGACGGTCTTTACGTGGGAAGCGGGCTTGCCGCTGACGGTCGAGTACGCGCGCACGCAACCGCGCCAGCACCCGCGTTGCGGGACGAGTTTTCTGATGGTCGTGATGCTCGTCTCCATCGTGCTTTTCTCCATCGTCAAGTTCGACTCGCTCGGCCTGAACATGCTCACGCGCATCGCGCTGATGCCGCTCGTCGCCGGTCTGTCGTACGAGATCATCCGGCTCTCGGCGAAACGCGAAGGCAGCCTCGTGTTCAAGTTGATGACGCTGCCCGGCATCTGGCTGCAAAACATCACGACGAAAGAGCCGGACGACGAGCAACTCGAAGTCGCCCTCTACGCGCTCAAGGAATCGCTCAAACTCGAACCGCGACCGCAGGAAGCGGCCATGACGCCGCTCTCTTAAGAGCGATTAGCCGTCAGCGTTCAGCTATCAGCTTTAACGCCGGGGGCAGTCGAACTGTTGATACTTGCTGTTGATATTTGAGAGAGCCGTTAATTGAAAACTAATGCCGGAAGCTGACAGCTGACGGCTGATTGCTGAGAGCTATTTTATGCTTGAGAAACTCGAACAGATCGAAACGCGCTACGAAGCGTTGTCCGAAGAACTTTACTCGCCGGAACTGCTGGCCGACCAAGCGGCTTACGCGAAGGTCGCCAAGCAGCATCGCAGTCTGGGCGACATGGTCAAACGTTATCGCGAGTGGAAGTCGCTCAAGGAGCAACTGGCGGGGGCGCGCGAGATGTTGGACATGGGCGGCGAAGACGAGGAGATGCGCGAACTCGCGCGGCTCGAAGTCGACACGCTGCAAGAGCAGTTGGAGCGGTGCGAGGAAGACTTGCGCCTGCTGCTCTTGCCGACCGATCCGAACGACGAGAAGAACGTCATCCTCGAAATCCGCGCGGGCACGGGCGGCGACGAGGCATCGCTCTTTGCCGCCGAGATGTTGCGCATGTACGGCCGCTACGCCGAGCGTCAGGGCTGGCGCATGGAAATTCTCAACACCTCCGAGTCTGGGATAGGCGGCTACAAGGAAGCCACCGCGCTCATCGAGGGCGACAAAGTTTATTCCAAGTTGAAGCACGAATCGGGCGTGCATCGCGTCCAGCGCGTGCCGCAGACGGAGACGAGCGGGCGCATTCACACCTCCGCGATCACGGTCGCCGTCCTGCCCGAAGCCGAAGAAGTCGACGTGAAGATCGACCAGAAGGATTTACGCATCGACACCTTTTGCTCTTCGGGGCCGGGTGGGCAAAGCGTCAACACGACTTACTCGGCCGTGCGCATCACGCACCTGCCGACCAACACGGTCGTCTCCATGCAGGACGAGAAATCACAGATCAAGAATCGCGAGAAGGCGATGCGCGTTCTGCGCGCGCGCCTGCAAGAGCAGGAGGAGCAGAAACAGCACGAACTGCTCGCCAGCGAACGCCGTTCGCAGGTCGGCTCGGGCGACCGCTCCGAAAAGATTCGCACCTACAACTTTAAAGAGAACCGCGTCTCCGACCATCGCATCGGCCTCACCGTGCATCAACTCCACCTCGTCATGGAAGGCCAACTCGACGAAATCATCAATGCCCTCGTCGCACACTATCAGGCCGAGAAGTTGAGGGCTGAAACGGTCGCCGCCTAGAAGCAGTAAAGCCGTGAATCGTGAATCGTCAATCGTGAATAGAAGAAAGCGGAGTTTTCTCTATTCACGATTGACGATTCACGATTCACGGCTTTTGCACGATTGACGAGTGATGGACACCACACGCATCCTGCTCATCCGTCACGGGCAATCCGAAGGCAACGCCGCGCGTCGCTTCGGGGGACACACGGCGACGCCGCTGTCCGCGCTCGGGCGCAGGCAGGCCGAAGCGACGGCGCGCGCCCTGAGCCGGGAAGCCATCACGTCCATCTATTCGAGCGATTTGCTGCGCGCCGTCGAAACCGCCGCGCCGCTCGCCAGCGCGCTCAAACTTGAGTTGACGCAGACGGATGCCTTTCGCGAGCGCAGCGTCGGCCGCATGGAGGGATTGACGTTTGAGGAAGCGGCGCAAAAGTTTCCGGACGAGTATGCCGCGTTGCTGCACAGGGACTTTGAACACGTCCTCTCCGGCGGCGAAAGCTACCGCCAACTGCTCGACCGCGCCGCCGGCGAACTCGACCGCGCCATCGCCCGCAACGCCGGAGGCACGATTGCCGTCTTTTCGCACACCGGCACGATCTGCATCCTCGCGCTGCACCTGTTGGGCGCGCTCGACGCCCCCGCGCTGCGCCCCGTCTGGATCGAGACAGCCAATTGCGGCATCGCGCGCATCCAACTCCGTACGGACGGCTTTGTTCGCGTCGATGCCATCAACGACACGCGCCATCTGGCGAGCCTGCAAGAAGAAGTCGAAAGTTAGCGTCCGGCAACTAACCCCTCAACAGTTGTGACACTTCGAGATGTGTCCCGGCCTGCGAATTTCCGGGCAGCGGCCTGTTATTATTTGCGTCAACAATAATCCTTCGGCCGCCGATGTGGCGCGCGCGTCGTGACGCTCAATCAATCATTCAACTCCCGGCCACTCAAATTTAGTTTAGAAAATTAAAATATGTCCCGTCATAGTTTGTTCTTCCAACGTCTGCCTTTTTTTGCCCTCGCCCTCTGCGCCTGCGCGGTGCTGCTCGCGGCCTTTGCCGTGCGCCACACCGTGGCGGCGGCGGCTGCCAGCGACGGCGACGCGGCCGCATCGGCCGTCAAGCCGAACGGCAGGATCGCCTACGCCTATCAACATCTCTACACCATCAACCCCGACGGCACGGGGCGCACCACGCTGTTTGAATCGCAGACCGAAGTTCGTTTCCCCGTGTGGTCGCCGGACGCGTCGAAGATCGTCTTTAGCCGCAGAGTTTCCCCCTCGCAGAGCTTCGACCTGTTCGTCGTCAACGCGGACGGCAAGAACCTCACGCGGCTGACCAGCACGGCCGATGCGGCCACGGGCGCGGGCAGCAATTACGGCGCGGCGTGGTCGCCCGACGGGTCGAAACTCGCCTTCGTCAGCACGCGCAGCGGCAACAGCGACATCTGGGTGATGAGCGCGGACGGCTCGAACCCCGTCAACATCACGCCGAACACTCCCGGCGGCGACATCGAACCGGCGTGGTCGCCCGACGGCGCGCGCCTCGCTTTCACCTCCACGCGCGCCTTCCCGAACGCCACCGGCGACATCACCCGCGCCTTCGAGATTTACACGATGAACCCGGACGGCACGAACATCGTGCGCCTGACCAGCAACCAACTGCCCGACGGCGACGCCGCGTGGTCGCCGCTCGGCAACAAGCTCGCCTATTCGCGCCGCGACATCAACGACCAGACCGGCGCGCAAAACAGCGAAGTCTACACGATGAACGCCGACGGCTCAGGCGTGACCAACATCACCAACCACTCCACGGCAGACTTTAGCCCGGCGTGGTCGCCCGACGGCACGCGCATCGCCTTCGTCACCTATCGCGATGCCGGACAGCGCAGCAACAGCGAGATTTACTTCATGGACGCCGACGGCGGTTTCCCCACGCGCGTCACCAACACCCCCGACTTCGAGGACGAGGAGCATGACCCCGACTGGGGCACAGTCTCGCCCAATGCGACGCCCACGCCCTCGCCGACGGTTACGCCGACTCCCTTCCCCCCGACGCCCGTTCCCATCTTCAGCATCACCGGGCGCGTGACGGACGCGGCGGGCAACGGCATCCCCGGCGTGCACGTCATTCTCATCACCGGCCAGAACGGCTCGCGCTCGACGTTGACCAAAGCCGACGGAAGCTACGAGCATTTCTACGTCGCAGACACGCGCGTCACCCTCTCTCCCGCTAAGGACGGCTACACGTTCAACCCCGCCACCTTGAGTTACGTCTCTTCCGGCGTGGTCGCGGGCGATAAGCCGGGCACGAATTTCACCGGCACGCCGTTCGCCTCGGCCTCGACTTTCTCTTTCAGCGCGCCCACCTATGCCGTCAACGAAGGCTCGCTCACGGCGACCGTCACCGTCACGCGCGGCGGCGCGCTCGGCGGCGGCGCGCTCGTCAGCTACCGCACCGTGGACGACCCGGCCGCCGTCCGCTGCGACACGGTCGGCAACACGGCCTATGCGCGCTGCGACTACGCGACCGGCGTGGACACGCTCTATTTCGTGACGGGCGAGTCGGAGAAGACTCTCACCCTCTCGCTCATCAACGACGCTCACGTCGAGAACACGGAAACTTTCGCGCTCGAACTCTACGCCCCCGTCGGCGCAACCCTCGGCGCGCAGCGCACGGCCACCGTGCACATCACCGACAACGATGCGCCCGGACAGGCCAACCCGATTGACGATTCGCGCGTCTTCGTCCGCCAGCAGTATCTCGACTTCCTTTCGCGCGAACCGGATTCGGCGGGCTTTCAGGCGTGGCTCGGCGTGCTCGACCGTTGCTCGAACGTCAACGACAACCCCGTCTGTGATCGTCTCACGGTCTCGGCCAGTTTCTTCCTCTCGGCCGAGTTCCGGCTCAAGGGCTATTTCGTCTATCGCTTCTACACGCTCGCCTACGGGCGCATGCCGCTCTACGACGAGATCATCCCTGACATGAAAAGCGTCTCCGGCGCGACCGCGGCCGACGTGTTCGCCAAGCGCGACGCCTTCGCCGAGGCGTGGGCGGCGCGTCAGGAATTCAGGAATCTCTACGACGCGAAGACCAACGCCGAGTTCGTCAATACGCTCATGGATCGTTACGGCCTCGCGCAAATCATCACGCCCGCACCGCCCAAGCTGGACGGCGTGGCGAAGGTGACGCTCACGCGCGCCGCGCTCATCAACAGCCTCAACAATCAGACGCAGACGCGGGCGCAAGTGGTGCGCGCTATCGTCGAATCGGACGAGGTCTTCGCCGCCGAGTTCAACCGCGCGTTCGTGGCGATGCAATATTTCGGCTACCTGCGCCGCGACCCCGACCCCGATTACAACAAGTGGCTCGCCTATCTCAACGAGCACCCGGACGACTTCCGCACGATGGTCAGAGGTTTCATGAACTCCGTCGAGTATCGCCTGCGCTTCGGCCAGCCGTGAACGTTTGCGACGGCACGAAAGAGAGAGGCCGCTAACTGACTATCAGTTAGCGGCCTCTCTTTTTTTCGCGTTGTCGCCTAAGTTAACGGCTGGCGGTCAAAGCTTCCTCTTCTGCGTCGGTCTCGCGCGCTTCGTTGTCGCCTTCGAGTTGGCGTTGGCGGTGGACTGTCCCGTCGGAGTCGAAGATGTAGGCGGAGGGGGCTTCTTTCATGATGATGTCTTGCAGGCGCATGAGGCCGTAGAGCAGGGCTTCGGGGCGGGGCGGGCAACCGGGGATGTACACGTCCACGGGGATGGTGCGATCCACGCCCTGCATCGTCGAGTAGGAATCGAACGGGCCGCCCGTCGAAGCGCACGCGCCCATCGCGATGACCCACTTCGGCTCCGGCATCTGATCGTAGACGCGACGCACGACCGGCCCCATCTTCAACGTCACCGTGCCCGCGACGATGATCAAGTCGCTCTGCCGGGGCGAGGGGCGGAAGACGCCCGCGCCGAAACGGTCTATGTCGAAACGTCCCGCGCCCGCCGCGATCATCTCGATGGCGCAACAGGCCAGCCCGAACGTCATCGGCCACAGCGCGGACTTGCGCGCCCAGTTCACCGTATCCTTCACCGGCTTCACGTTCAAGACCGGCGCGGCCACGTTTCGCCGCAACGCGTTGAAGATCGCGTCCACGGTCGTCAGTACGATTCCTTCAGGATGCTCTGCCATAACAGGTTTCAGGTTTCAAGTTTCAAGTTTCAAGTCTGAGGTTGGAGGTTCTTTGTCTTGAACTTGAAACCTGCAACCTGAAACTTGAAACTTATCTTATGCCCATTCGAGCGCGCCTTTGCGCCACGCGTAGTAGTAGCCGAGGACGAGGATGCCGATGAAGACGAGCATCTCGATGAGGGCGAACTTGGTAAACGAAAAATCGTCGCCCATGAAGATGATCGCCCACGGCAGCAGGAAGATCGTCTCCACGTCGAAGACGAGAAAGAGCATCGCCACGATGTAGTAGCGCACGGTGAAACGGTCGTGCGCCTCGGTCGTCGGGTCGATGCCGCACTCGTAGGGGCGCATCTTGTCTTTTTGCCAGACGCTCGGACGCAGCAGACGCCCCAGCACGATGGGCAGCACCGGAAAGACGACGGCGAAGGCGAAGAAGATCATGACCGGCCAGTAGGCCGTGACGGGGCTGCCGACCTGCGCCGTGGCGGGCGCACTCGTCGTTGCTGCTGTCGCATCCGTGGCCGCATTCGCCGCTTGGAGAAGTATCAGGCTCAACATGGTCTCTTCGGGTTGGGACGGGAAGGCGCGTTTGATCTACGGGTCAGTGAACAAGCGCAATATAAGCGCGCAACGCGCCGTTAGTCAAACAACTTTTTTACCGCCCCGCATTTTCAGGCGACGCGGGCGCGCGCGGTTTGCGGCCGGAGCAGTTGCGCGCGCGAGGCGGGGGCGGCAAGCACGCAAGCCGCGCGCTACCTACGGGCGTGCGCCGAGAGCTTCCATCCGCTGCCGGATCAGTTCGACGGTTTCGCGCGTCTTGACGTTGGCGGTCGTGGCGGAATCGCCGCCCGCCTTGAGGGCTTCCCACGCGAGCCGGTAATGCTTCAACGCCTCGGCCGGTCGGTTCAGGTTGGGCGTATCGGGATTCGCCAAGACCTCGCCCAGATGAAGATGGCTGATCGCCAGAGATTGCCGCGCCTGTACATTTTGCGGGTCGGCGTCCACCAGACTCTGAAAGATTTCGAGCGACTTGCGACGGCTCTCCAGAGCCTCTTGCAGTTCGCCTTTGGCGGCCATCACGTCGCCGATCTTTTCGTGTGCGATGGCCGCGTCGCGCACGGCGTCCGTGTCCGTGGGAAAGTCGGCGGCGAGCGGTTCGCGGATAGCTCTCGACTTGCGGTAGGTCTCCAACGCTTCGTCCACTTTGCCCGCCGCTTCGAGCATCGTGCCGAGCCGCTCGTAGATGAGACCGAGCAGGCGGCGCGTCTTGGGGTTGGCGGGGTCGGCGGCGTAGAGCGTCTCCAAAATCTCGGCGGCGGAACGATAACTCTGCATCGCCCCGGCCGCGTCGCCGGAGTTGTTGAAGTTCGCGTTACCGAGCACGTCGCCGAGTTTGACGTAGCTGATCGCGAGCGACTGCCGCGCCTCCACGTTCGCGGGCGCGGCGTCGGCTATCGCCTTGAAGATCGAGAGCGATTTGCGCTGGCTCTCGACTGCGCCCGCCGCGTCGCCCGTCGCGGCCTGCGCGTCGCTCATCTTCTCGCTGATGACGCCGACGAAACGGCGCGATTGAGCGTCGGACGAATCGGCCGTCGTGAGCCGCGTGGCGATCACCAACGCCTTGCGATAGCTTTCGAGCGCGCCCGCCGTGTCGCCCAGATTGGCGTTGTTCGGGTTGCCCTGCACGTTGCCGACCTTGAGGTAGGCCGCCACCAACTCGCGTTGCAGAGAGGCATCGCCCTGCGATTCCTGCGCGAGACTGTCCAGATATTCCAAAGCCCTTTTAACCAGCAGTTCGCGCGCGGGCGTAGAGCCGGGCAAATTTGCGATGGCGTCGTGCAACTCGAACAAATTCGAGTTCGCCAGTTTGCGCACGTCGTTGAAACGCCGTTCGGCTCTCGCCCGTTCGTTCCGCGCGACCCGCGCCTGCCAGACGGTGGCGGTGACGCCCGCGATGATCGCCAGCACGACGAGCGCCGCCGAAGCCACGCCCACTTTATGTCGCCCGACGAACTTCGCGGCGCGATACGTGAAGGTGGATTTTCGCGCGACGACCGGCAGACCTTCCAGATAACGCCGGATGTCTTCGGAGAATTGTTCGACCGTCGGATACCTGCGCGCCGGTTCTTTCCTGAGTGCAAGGAGGACGATGTTGTCGAGGTCGCCCGCAAGACGGCGACGCAGTTGCGCCGGTGGCTCTCTGCGTGTGCGACCAACCGACTCCGGCGTGATCAATTTGGCGGGCGCGCCCTCGGCCGCAGGCACTTCCTCGCGGCGGCTGATCGCCGTGCTCGGCCGTTCGGGTTCTTGTTCGCAGATGACGCGCGCGATCTCGTCGGGGCGGCGGCTCTGCAAGTGATAGGGACGATGGCCGGTCAGGAGTTCGTAGAGCAGCACGCCCAGACTGTAGATGTCGCTGGCGGTCGTGACGGGGTCGCCGCGCACCTGTTCGGGGCTGGCGTATGCGGGCGTCATCACGCCGAGCATCGTGACGGTGTGAGAGACGGCCGCCGCCGCCGCCTCCTGCGCGTGTTCGGGGTCGAGCAGTTTGGCGATGCCGAAGTCGAGGAGCTTGGGTTCGCCCTCAGGCGTGACGAGGATGTTCGAGGGTTTGATGTCGCGGTGGACGACCAGATGCCGGTGCGCGTAAGAGACTGCGGCGCAGACCTGTCGAAAGAGTTGGAGGCGCGCGGCGGTCGGGAGTTGGCGCGCGTCGCAAAACTTGTCGAGCGGCTGCCCTTCGATGTACTCCATCACGAAGTAGGGCAGCCCTTCTTTCGTCTTGCCGCCGCCGAACAGGCGCGCGACGTGCGGGTGATTGAGGCTCGCGAGAATCTGCTCCTCGTGCCGGAAGCGGCGCAGCACGTCGGCCGTGCCGAGTCCGCGCTTCACGAGTTTGAGCGCAACCTCGCGGCCGAGTTCGGCCTCGCGCGCCAGATAGACCTCGCCCATCCCGCCTTCGCCGAGCAGCTTGACGATCTCATAACCGTCGAGCGTCTGCCCGGCCTGCAATTCGCCGTCGCCGTCGTCGAACAACTCGGCGGCCATCTGAAACGCGGGCGACTCGATGAAGTCGCGCGCGCGCTCCTGATGGCGCAGCAGCGATTCGACTTCGGCGCGCAACGTGTGATCGCCGCCGCAGGACTCCGCGAGAAACGCGCCCCACTCGGACGGCGCGCGCTCAAGCGCGGATTCGACCAGTTCCGCGACCTGCTCTGCCCTGTCAGTCTCCACCTGCGGACTCCTTGCTCAGTTCGCGGCAGAGCCACAGCTTGGCGAAATTCCAATCGCGCAGGACGGTCTTTTCGGCGACGCCGAGCACCTGCGCGATCTCCTTCGCCTCAAGCCCGCCGAAAAATTTCAACTCCACGACCTCGCTTTTGCGTGGGTAAGTTTGCGCCAGCAATTTCAGCGCGTCGTCGAGCACGACGAGATCGGCGGCGCGTTCGTGCGGCAGGATGCGCGCCTCGTCCAGAGTTAATTTCCGCGCCAGCCCGCCACGCTTGAGCGCGGTGTGTGCGCGTGCGTGATCCACCAGAATGCCGCGCATCAGGCGCGCGGCCACTCCGTAAAAATGCGCGCGGTTCTGCCAGCCCACTTTCTGCGAACCGACCATGCGGACGTAGGCCTCGTGGACGAGCGCGGTCGCCTGCAAGGTGTGATCGGAACGCTCGCGCCGCAGGTAGTCGCGCGCCAGCCTGCGCAGTTCGTCGTAGACGAGCGGCATCAGTCTGAGCGGCGCGTCCTTGTCGCCGTCGCTCCAGTCTTTGAGGATGCGTGTTACATCCTGTGGCGAGGGTGTGGTCAAAAGCGGCCTCCATCGGGTCTACAGGGACGGAAGTTTACCCCGAATGCGGCGCGGGGTGAAAATTATTACAACCGCATGTCCGTTTTCGCAGCCCGTTTCCGCATAATTGTGGTAGTAAAGAATTCCAAACATGCGTGCCGGCGCGAAAGGGTCTCTCGCGTTCGAGCACCCGACTTGAAAGTTGTCCGTCCGAACACCTTTCTTCCACGGAGTAAGGCAATATTATGAAAACTGGAAATTCCCCCCGTCCGTCCGTCTCATTCCCTACCGGCACAAGTTCAAAATCTCTGTTCACGAAACGCGCGCTGCGGCGACGCGCGCTGCTCAGAGCGTTTGTCGTCGCCCTGCCCTTCCTGCTTCTGGCGTTGCCGCTGTTGAGAGACCCCTATGCTTCCGCCGCGGGCAATCCGGGCGATCTCGACCCGGCGTTCGGCAACGGCGGCAAGGTCGTCACGCCGTTCCCGAACGGCCTTGACAACGCGGAGGACATGGCCGTGCAGGCGGACGGCAAAGTCGTCGTAGGCGGCAGTTCCGGCACAGACTTCGCCCTCGCGCGCTACAACACCGACGGCTCGCTCGATCAGACCTTCGGCACTGGCGGGCGCGTCCACACGGATTTCCCCGTCAATCAAGGCGGCTTCGCCACTTCGCTCGTCATCCAGCCCGACGGCAAGATCGTCCTTGGTGGTTCGGCGGCCGACTCGCCCACGGCCTTTACCTCAGGCTTCGCGCTCGCGCGCTACAACACCGACGGCTCGCTCGACACTTCCTTCGACACGGACGGCCTCGTCGTCACCTCGTTTACGGGCGGTAGCTCCCTCATCAATGAACTCGCCCTTCAACCCGACGGCAAGATTGTCGCGGCAGGCTCATACACCGCCACCTCGAACTTCGAGAGCGTCTTCGCGCTCGCGCGCTACAACACCGACGGCTCGCTCGACACTTCCTTCGATACGGACGGCAGGGCGACGATTGACTTTGCGGGCGTCACTTTTGAAGAGGCGCGCGGCATCGGCGTGCAGACCGACGGGCGGATCGTCGCGGTCGGACTCGGCAATTCGGTTTTCGCCGTCGCGCGCCTCAACGCCAATGGCAGCCCCGACAACACCTTCGACACGGACGGTAAAGTCACGACCGACTTCGGCGGTTCTTTTGAAGAGGCTAATGCCGTCGCGTTCCAAACAGACGGAAAGATCGTCGTAGCCGGAGAGGTCGCCACCTCGGTCGCCGCCGATGACAACTTTGCGCTCGCGCGCTACAACACCGACGGCTCGCTCGATACTTCCTTCGACGGCGACGGCAAAGTTACGACCGACTTCGGCCTCGTTGACTCTGCGCAAGATGTCTTGCTCCAGACGGACGGCCGGATCGTCGCCGTGGGACGGGCGGGCACGATCCCGGCCGGTACTTTCTTTGCCCTCGCGCGTTATAACACGAACGGCTCGCTCGACACTTCCTTCGACACGGACGGCAAAGTTTTGACCGACGTGAGCGGCGGACGCTTCAACCTCGGCGGGCGCAGTGGCGCGCTCTACGCGGACGGACGCATCGTCGTCGCGGGCGGCGACAACACCAGCGGTCAACTCGATTTCGGCGTCGCGCGCTACAACACGAACGGCTCGCTCGACACTTCCTTCGACACGGACGGCAAGGCCGTCACGGACTTCCCGCTCAACGAAGAAACGATTGAAGACATGGCGCTTCAACCCGACGGCAAGATCGTCGCCGTCGGGCGCATGAATGCGCGTGTCATCATTAGCGGCGCGCAGGACTTCAACTTCCTCGTCGCGCGCTACAACGCGGACGGTTCGCTCGACACCACCTTCGGCACGCAAGGATTAGTCTCGACCGACTTCGCGGGGAACGGCGACGATTTCGCGCACGCCGTCGTCGTGCAGCCGGACGGTAAGATCGTCGTGGCCGGGCAGACCGGCGGGCAGTTCTCCATCGTTCCCTCGTCCGACACCTCTTTCGGCGTCGCGCGCTACAACGCGAACGGCACGCTCGACGAGACTTTCGGCACAGGCGGCCGCGTCGTCGTGGATTTCGGGTCAACGCACGACGGAGCCTTCGCCGTCGCCTTGCAGACGGACGGCAAGATCGTCCTCGCCGGGTCGAATTTTCTAGACTTCAAACTCGCGCGCCTCAACCCCGACGGCTCGCTCGACAGCGGCGCGGCCGGCGACACGACGCCCGCCGACATGTTCGGCACGGGCGGCAAGGTCTCGACCGACTTCAACGAACGGACGGATGGAGCTAACGCGGTCTTGATTCAGCCCGACGGCAAGATCGTCGCCGCTGGCGGATCGTCCGGCGACTTCGCCCTTGCGCGCTACGACGCGAACGGCTCACTCGACAACACCTTCGACACGGACGGTAAAGTCACGACCGACTTCAACGAAGGCGGTGACGCCATCTCCGGTCTGGTCAGACAAGCGGATGGAAAATTAGTCGCGGCTGGCTCGGCCGCAGTTCCCGGCAGCAACACAGACTTCGCGCTCGCGCGCTACAACACCGACGGCTCGCTCGACACCGCAGGCTTCGGCACGGGCGGCAAGGTCACGACCGATTTCGGCGGCTTCGACCCGGCGCATGACATCGCCCTGCAAGCGGACGGCCGGCTCGTCGCGGTCGGATTGCACTTAACGATCACCGCCGCCGCCGGGGTGGGTGATGCCCCGTCTCGCCTGCGCGCCGAGGAAAAGGTCTATAACTCGCCCGAAGAGGCCGCGAAGTCTGAGTGGCAAACGACGCGTGCTGCGACGCTGAGTGATCAAGCGAGGCCAGCCTCGCATGGTGCCTTCCCCGTCTTTGCCGTCGCGCGCTACGACGCCAACGGCTCACTCGACAACACATTTGGCGGCGACGGCACGGTCACGACCGATTTCTTCGGCGTTGATAACGAAGCCTTCGCCGTTGTCATTCAAGCGGACGGCAAGATCGTCGCGGGCGGGTACGCAGACGACGGCAGCAGCAGGGACTTCGCCCTCGCACGCTACCTCGCCTCGCCCCCGGCTACCCCGACGCCGACACCCACTCCAACACCAACGCCGACACCAACGCCCACTCCCAGAGTCGTGCAGTTCGCACAGAGCACCCTGAGTGTCAGCGAAGGCGCAACCACCCTCGCCGTCAACGTCACCCGCTCCGGCGATACTTCCGCTCCCTCCAACGTCGATTACGCCACCGCTCCCGACGCCGCTTTCACCGGCTGCAACGTCGTCAACGGCACCGCCTCCGAACGC
>DASZEQ010000003.1:0-10263 GCA_035940695.1 Pyrinomonadaceae bacterium
CGTTTGCTGATTTCCAAACAGGTCTCTTTGAGCTTCTCGTCAACTTCCCGGCTAAAGACCACTCTCCGGTATTTGGCCGGGCACACGATGTGGTACAGAAGCAACGAGACATTATGGCTCTTATGGATGTACTTGCTCACATGAGCAAGTATATCGCAGCAAGCTGCGGGGAATTTCACCCGCTGAGATTAAACTGATGGGATGGGTTCCGTCTCAACGCAGGAGCAGCACGGGCGTAGGTTATACGCTTGAGACGCTGCTCGGGATTGAAGAAAATAACATCGCGCTTCCAGACTTCGGCATGGTCGAGTTGAAATCTCACCGCCTGAATTCGACTTCGATGATTACGCTCTTCACTTTCGACAGGAAGGTTTGGAAGATTAACCCCTTGCAGGCCGTGCGAAACTACGGCACGAGAGATGCCAACGGGCGTTTGGGTTTATACTTCACCATGTCGCCTACCCCGACCAGCACCGGATTGTTTCTATACCTTGAGCCGGAGGCGATTTCAGTGCGCCACATCTCCGGCGCAGTTATCGCGGAATGGTCGCTAGAAGCATTGGCCGAGCAATTCGTCAGGAAGATGCCTGCTCTGGTGTTGGTCAGTGCGCTCAGTGAGATGCGCGGGGACACGGAGTATTTCCAGTACACGAGCGCGCGCCTGTTGGAAGGCACGTCCACAGGCATTTTGCGCGAGCAAATTCTGGCGGGTAATGTGCTGATTGACTTGAGGCTCCATGATCGCCCGACAAGCGCGCGAAATCGCGGCACGGCTTTCAGGGCGCACAAGAGCAAGCTGCCCTTCTTGTTTAGCACTAGCACGGAGTTATAACTTGATGACGTATCCGGCGACATTCCGGGAAACCGGGGAGACTGGCATCGCGGCGCAGGACTGGACGTTCGCCAACGCGCCGACCCGTGACCTGACTCATTGCTATCACGACTATCCAGCCCGCATGATCCCCCAAGTCGCGGGCAAGCTGTTGGACGCCTACGCCCCGGACGCGAAACTCTTGTTCGATCCTTATTGTGGGAGTGGCACGTCATTGGTCGAAGGCATGATCAGGGGCGTCAACGTGATCGGCACTGACTTGAACCCCCTCGCCCGTTTAATCTCGAAAGCGAAAACCGCGACTCCCGACGTGGACGAATTGAAAAGGTGCATCGCCAAGTTGGATAAGTTCACACTCTCTCCGAGCAACCCGAACGTGCCCGCGCAGATTGCGGGCATCAGTCGTCTCGATTTCTGGTTCAAGCCGCAGGTCATCGAAAAGTTGGGCGTCTTAAAAAGTTTTATTGACAAACTGCCGGACGGGGCGACACGCCTCTTTTTTCAAGTCGCTTTCAGTGAGACGGTGCGCGAAGGTTCGAACACGCGCAACGAAGAATTCAAACTTTACCGCTATGAGGCAAGAAGGCTGGAACATTTCGACCCGGACATCTATGGCATCGTAGCCGCGAAACTACGCCGTAATTTGGTAGGGTTACAACAGTTCATCACCCGCCTCCGGCGGCTCCCACAAATTCCGCAGGCGAAACTTTGCGCCTTTAATACCGCGGCGAACGTCCCGCCTGATGAAATCACTCCGGCCAGCGTTGATATCATTGTGACTTCCCCACCCTACGGCGATTCGCACACCACCGTCGCTTATGGACAGTATTCGCGGCTGTCGGCTGCCTGGCTGGACTTGCCGTCTCCCGCGCAAGTTGATCGCACACTCATGGGCGGGAGCGCGTTAAAAGCCACGCCCCATTTCGCCAGCTGCGGCCTCGAACAAGCGATTGACGCGATCCGACTAAAAGATGAGAAACGCGCCCGCGAGGTGGCGGCCTTCTACTCAGACCTGCAAACTTCGATTTCCCATGTGTCTGGTCTGGTTAAGCCGGGCGGGTACGCTTGCTATGTGGTAGGTAATCGCAAAGTCAAAGGGGTAGTTCTGCCGACTGACGTGGCGATCCTCGACTTCTTCGAAGCTCAAGGCTTCTCACACACCGACACTTTCTACAGGCGAATTCCCAACAAGCGAATGCCGCTGCGGAACAGCCCGACTAACGCCACCGGAAAAGTTGAGGACACGATGATGACGGAAAGTATTGTCGTAATGCGTCGTGAAAACTAAGATGTAAGACTCGCCCCGCCCTCATGCCCTTCCGCGACGCGGCATGGTCTCCCGGCCTCTCGAAAATGAGAACGCCCAAACGCGCAATGTCGCTCGCAACCATCTTACCCGGTGTCACACTCTCATACTCACGCGCCGCCCGCGCGCAGCAATGCGCTGATGCGCGCGAGGTGGTGGTCGTCGTGCTCGGCGATGAAGTAGGCGAGGTCTATGACGCGCATCGGCATTTGCAGGCGCGGGTGGAGGGCTGTGCGCGCGACGAATTCCAGATCGAAGCCTTCCAGACGACGCACAAAGTCGCCGCGCTCGGCGCGAAACAAGGCGAGTATGTGTTCGATTGAGTCGGCGTTGTGGTTGGCCTCGTGCGTCTTGCGGTTTCCGAGGTCGGCGGGGCGCAAGCGTTCGAGCGCGGCCGCGTAATCATCGAGGCGGCCGAGGTCGAGCGCGCCCAGATCGAGCAAGTGACCGGCCTGTTCCTGTATCGACCAGTCGTCGCCCTCGCGCCGCGTCAACACCTCGCGCGGCAACTTGAGCAGACGGTCTTCGAGCCGCGCGGGCGTGCCCCGCACGCGCTCCAACACGTTCGGGTACATCGAGAGCGGCAAATCGAGGGTGAACTTGCGTTCAAACCAGACACTGCGCGGCATCATCCGGTTCACGCTCCTTTCCGCGTCACTTTCCCGCGCGGTCTCCGAGTTGTTTGATCAATTCGCGCACGGCCGCGTCGAGTTGCGAATCGCGTCCCGTGTAAGTTTCGCCGATGGGGCGCGAGACGGGCACGTCCACGGGGCGCGGGTTCAACTCCATGTTCGTGCCGTCGGTCGCCTGCACCTTCATGCGCGGCAGGCGCACGGTCGAGCCGTCGATCAACGTTTGATTCCAAGTGTAGATGATCCAGCCGGAAGTCGGCTCGCCGACCACCTTGCCGAGTTTGAGCGAGCGATAGCCTTCGGTGAAATCTTCGGCGTCGGAGAGCGAGTGCTGGTTGGTGACGAGGATCGTCGGCGATTCGAGCGAACGCTGGCCGAGCACGGTGCGCGCGGGCGCGGGCGTCTGGCCTCGCGGCGTCATCGTCAGGTAGCCGCGCCGCGAGAGCACGTCAATCGCGTAGACGTTGACGAAGCCGCCGTTATTGTTTCGCACGTCAACCACGACGCCTTCGCGCGAATGGTTCTCGGCGTCGAGGTCGATGTGGAGTTGCGAGAGCGAGGACGAACCCATGTCGAACATGTGGACGTAGCCGAGCCGCCCGTTGCTGATGCGCGCGACGTAAGCGCGATTGTCTTCGACCCACTTGCGATAGAGCAGAGCCTTCTCCGTCGCCGCGTTCACGGGGCGCACGGCCAGTTCGCGCTTGCCCGCACCGTCCGGCGCGGACGCGACCGTCAGGTTCACGCGGCGGTTGATCTTGTAATTCAACAACTCGTCGAGATTCGTGCGCGCGCCCGTCTCCTTGCCGTCAACGGCGAGCAGGTAATCGCCGGGTTTGATCTCGCGCGCGAGTGCGGCCGGACTGAGCGGGACGATCTCGGTCACGCGCAGGCGTCCCGTCGTTTCGTACTCGCGGCGATCAAAACGCAGGCCGAGCCTTCCGGTGGCCGCCGTCGCGCCCGTGAACGGCGCGCTGACGCCTGAGTGCGAGGCGTTCAACTCGCCGACCATGAGTTGCAACAGGCGCCGCATTTCGTCGGGCGTGCGCGCGCCCGCGATGCGCGGTTCATAGACGGCGCGCATCGCTTCCCAGTTGACGCCGTGAAAATTCGGGTCGTAAAAATGCTCGTGCAGGTATGACCAGACCTGCCGGAAGACCTCCATCTTTTCGCGCGAGAAATCCACGTCCATCTCCGCCGCGACGGCGAGCGGGCGCGTCTTGCCTTCGAGCGTGACGACGTTGATGCGCCCCTGCTCGATGTAGAAAATCTCTTTGCTGTCGGGTGAAAATTGCGCGTAGCCTTTGAAGCCGGGCGTTGAGGTCAACTGCTTCGGCACGGCGGGTTCGCGCGCGAGTTCGTCGAGCGAATAGACGTAGAGGTTCTGCTGTCCCGCCGCGCTCGCCACGAGCACAACCCACTTGCCGTCCGGGCTGATCGCCTGATAATTCACGTCGATGCCGACGGGCAGCAGGCTGAGCCGCTGGCGGATTCCTTCAAAAGTGATCTCCACCTTCTTCTCGCCCGCCTTCTTGCGTTCGTCCGCCGCGTTCGACGCGGGCGAAGGCGAGGGACTGGGCGAAGGCGAAGCGTTAGGCGAAGGCGTCGGCGTCGGTGGGGGCGGCGTGTCTCTTTGTTGCGGCTGCGTCAAATTGCGTGGCGTCTCTTCGCGGAAGAGGTCGCGAAACTGGTCTTCGCGGAAGCGCGGCGTGCGCGGGATGAGGTCGACGCGCGCCACTTGAAAACTCTCCGTGCGCTGCCCCGTGTCGAACAACATGAACGTGCCGTCGGGACTCCAAGAGACGGTGTTGCTAAAGACGTTCGCCAGAAAACTGACGGGCTGCGCGGCGACCATCGGCGCGCCCGTGCCTTCATACACGCGCGCCACATGCACGTTGCGAAACAACTTCGCCGCCACGGGCATGTAAGCGATCCAGCGGCTATCGGGCGACCAGACGAACGGGCGGTCGGGGTTGATCGGCGGACGGTCGAAATTCCCCGTCGCCACGACGCGCTCGCCTTTCGTCTCCATGTTCAGCACGCGCAGTTCCCTGCCCGCGCGCTCGAAGGCAAGCAGTTTGCCGTCGGGCGAAAAGAGCGGCGTCGCGTCCGCTTGCACGGCGTGCGTCAATTGCGTCTCGGTGTTGCTCCCGAAGTCGTAGCTGAAGAGGTGCGGCGTGCCGTCGCGGTCGGAGACATAGACGAGGCGGCGGCTGTCGGGCGACCAAGTGACTTGCGATTCGCCCGCAGGGCTAGAGGTGATGCGCGCCGCGTCTCCGCCGTCCGCGCTCGATGCGGCGAACACCTCGCCGCGCACGACGAAAGCGACCTTCTTGCCGTCGGGCGCGAGCGCAAATTCGTCTATGCGATCCGTCAGGCGCAGGTGCTCGACAATCGGCTCGGCGGGCGCGCCGCGCCGCGTGATGGCGACCTCGCTCACCGCGTTGTTCGACGTGTCCAGTTTCCAGATGCGGAAGTTGCGCTCGAAGACTATCACGCGCCCGTCCGTGGAGATGCTCGGCCAGAGCACGCGCCCGTCCGTGAACTTCGTGAGGACTTGCGCCGCATCGGTGGTGCGCGCCTGCCCCATGCTGCGCTGCCAGATATTCTGCGCGCCGTTGCGGTCGGAGACGTAAAAGAGACGATGCCCATCCGCGCTCCACATCGGCCACATCTCTTTCGCGCCGCCCGCAGTGATCTTATCGTAGGCGTCGGGCGACGGCGTCGCGCCGCTCGCCGCGTCTAGACCCTTCAGCACCCAGATTTCCGACTCGTCAATGTGGCTGCGCCCGTTGCGCCACCACTGGCCGGAAGCGATGCCGCGCGCCGTAAAGGCCACGGCCGTATTGTCGGGCGACGGCGCGGAGAAGAATTCGTTTGTGTAGCGATCCGCGCTCACCTGCATCGGCGTGCCGCCTTCGGGACTGACGCGGAAAATGTCATTCATCCCGGAGATATCGCGGCTGGTTGACGAGAAATAGAGCCAGCGGCCGTCGCGCGACCACCCTTCGAGTTGATCGTTTGCATCGTCGAACGTCACGCGGCGCAATTCGCCCGTGTCGAACGTGAGCACGTAGATGTCGCCGCCGCCCGTGCGGTTTGAAGTGAAGGCGAGACGGCCGCCGCCGGGCGCATAGACGGGGCGCGACTCGTTGGCGGCGTGCGAGACAAGGAGACGCGCTTCGCCGCCCGCGAGCGGGACTGTCCAGATGTCGCCGCCGGAGACGAATGCGATCTCCGAGCGGTCGGGCGCAAGCGCAGGTTCGGTGAAATACGGCACGGGCTGCGGCGCAACCGACGCAACCGCCTGCGGCGCGGTCTTCGTCGCGGCCTTATCATCCTGCGCGCGCACCGTGACGACGCCGAGCGCATATGCGAGCGAGAGCGAGAGAGCGCACAGTTTTCTGAACAAAGTCATTCGAGCCTCCGTCGGTGAAACTGAAAATGATGACCACGCTAAAAACACTGAAAACGAAATGAAGGTAATGAAGGTAATGAATGTAATAAATGTGCGGCAATTTCTACACGCGGATTCGCACGCGTATGAAACGGGCTTAAAGGCTTTCGGGTTTCAATATAACAGAGTTTCGGCGCGCGGCGGGAACTTGCAGGCGTGCTAATATCTCCCGCGATGCGACGAACGCTACTCATCTTCGTAGACGGCCTCGGCATCGGCACGCGCGGGGCGCACAACCCGCTCGACCGTCTAGGCGAAGCCGCCGTCCCCCTCGCCGTCTTCGCGGACGAAGAACCGCAACTGCCGCACGAAGGACTGCTCGCGCGCACCGACGCGTGCCTCGGCGTCGAAGGGCGGCCGCAGAGCGCGTCGGGTCAGACGACGATCCTGACGGGCATCAACGCGCCCGCCCTGCTCGGCTATCACAAACAGGGCTTTCCCAACGAGGCCATGCGCGAGATCATCGGAGAGCATTCCATCTTCTTACAACTCCTGCGCGCCGGAATCGAACCCAACACTTTCGCCAACGCCTACACGCCGCGTTTCTTCGAGACTCGTCCGCGCTGGGTGTCGGCCACGACGGTCGCCGTCGAAGCGGCGGGCATGCCCTTCCGGCGGCTCGAAGACTTGCGGCGCGGCGCGGCGGTCTATCAGGATTTCACTAACGAACTCGTCATCGCGGCGGGCTTCGACGTTCCCCCGCGCACTCCGGTCGAAGCGGCCGAAGCGTTGGCCGCGCTCGTCGCCGCGCACCGTTTCACGCTCTACGAGTATTTCATCACGGACAGGGTCGGCCACGCGCAGGATATGGAGGGCGCGCTCCGCGTCATCGCAAACCTCGCCGCCTTCGTTCGCGCCGTCGTCAAACGCGTGGATTTGTCCGACACGACCGTCATTCTCACCAGCGACCACGGCAACGTCGAAGACCTGAGTCTCCGCAACCACACGCGCAATCTCGTGCCCACGCTCGCGTGGGGCGCGTGCCGCGCCGCGGTGCACGCCCGCGTCCGCACGCTCGCGGACATCACGCCCGCCATTATCGAAACCCTGACCGCCACAGAGGCCACCCACGCATGAGCGACACTGAGCGAGATTCCCACGCCCGCGACGCACAGCAAACACACACGCGACGCGACGGGAAAAACGACCGGCGGGAAGTTTTCGGCTGGATGATGTACGACTGGGCGAACTCCGCTTTCTCGACCACGGTGGCGGGCGTCATGCTCGGCCAGTATGTGACGCGGCTCGCGCAAGTCGCGCTCGGCGAAAACGGCACGCTCGTCAGTTTCGGCTCGCTCGGCGCGGTCACGGCCAAATCGTTCTTCCCCTTCTGCATCTCGATCTCGGTCTTCCTGCAAGTTTTCCTGCTCCCCATTCTCGGCGCGATCTCGGATTATTCAAACTTGAAGAAACGCCTGCTCGCGCTCTTCTGTTATCTCGGCGTCGCGGCGACCTGTCTCATGTTCGCGGTGACGGGCGACCTGTACGTTGCGGGCGGCGTGCTCTTTATCGTCGCCAACTTGAGCTTCGGCGCGGCGCTCGTCTTCTATAACGCATTCCTGCCGGAGATCACTTCGGAGGACGAGCGAGATAAAGTTTCGAGTCGCGGCTTCGCGCTCGGCTACGCGGGCGGCGGCCTGCTGCTCGCGCTCAACCTCCTGCTCGTGCAGGCCGCGCCCGCGCTCGGCATCTCTACGGGCATGGCCGTGCGCCTCTCGCTGCTCTCCGCCGGACTCTGGTGGGGTGGCTTTTCCCTGATTACCTTCGCGCGTCTGAAATCGCGCGCCGCCGAGCGTGCGCTGCCCGCTGGCAAATCTTATCTCACCATCGGCTTCAGCCAACTCGGATCGACTTTCCGCGAACTCGTCCGGCTGCGACAGACGCTTCGCTACCTCGTCGGCTACCTGTTCTACAACGACGGCATCCAGACCGTGATCAGCATGGCCGGGGTTTTTCTCGCGCAGGAGTTGTTCGTGTCGCGGGGGTTGGAGACGAGCGAGTCGTTCCTGATCGGGATTTTTCTGCTGGTGCAGTTTCTCGCAGTGGGCGGCGCGTTGTTGTTCGAGCGCATCGCAAACGCCGTCGGCACAAAGCGCGCGATCATGTTGTCGCTCGTCATCTGGGCTGGGATCGTGATCTACGGTTACGGATTTTTACAGACGACCGGGCAGGCTTGGGCGATGGCGGCGATGATCGCGATTGTGCTCGGCGGCTCGCAAGCTCTCTCGCGCTCGCTCTTCTCGCGCATGATCCCGGCCGGGAGCGAGGCGTCGTTCTTCGGACTCTACGAAATCTCGGAGCGCGGCACGTCTTGGCTAGGGCCGCTCGTTTTCGGCGCGGTCGTCGGCGCGACGAACTCTTACCGGCAAGCGATCCTCTCTCTGATCGTCTTCTTCGTCGTCGGCCTCATCATCCTGTCGATCACCGACACGGACAAAGCGATTCACGACGCGGGCAACGCGCTGCCCGAAGAAGTCGTGCGGCAGTAAGAAACAATGAAGGAGTAACGCGGAGGGATGAACTGAAAGCGTGTTGCTTTCAGTTCATCCCTCCGCGTTACTCCTTACGCGTTTCTGCTCAGTGTTGACCGTTTGCCGCGCGGCGCGTGCTCGCTTCCCCGGCGGAGCGTTCCATGCAGGCGTGTGAGCAAAAATTGGACGAGGCGGCGCGCAGCGTCAGGGCGCGCGACGCCGGTAACCACATGCCGCAGGAGGCGCAGCGCACCAGCCGCTCGCTACCGCGCGCCTGCTTCCGTCCCGCCGCCGCGCCGTCATTGCTGCCCGGCATCCCCTGACCCGCGCTCATGCCGCGCGCTTCGCGGACGACGCCGAACACGCGGCGCGCGAAATTGAGGTACGGGCGCAGACGCAGGTAGACGATGGTAAAGAACGCGCCGAGGATGAGCAGGACGATCAGGTATTTCAATTATTCTCCCTCGCGGCGTTTCTGGCCTGCGCGAGTTGGGCGCGCAAATTCGAGAGCGCGGCGTTCGCGGCGTTGACCGTTTGCAGTTCCTCGATGCGCTTCTGCGCTTCGTCAATCGCGCCCGTCGCGATGAGCGCGGACGCCAAACTTTGCAAAGCCATCTCGTGTCGCGGCTCGGCCGCGAGCGACCTGCGATACTCTTTGATGGCGCGCTCCGGGTCGGACGGCTGGCCGAAGTAGTAAGTCATGCCGAGCAGCGTGTGGACGTTCGTGTCGTCCGGTTTCGACGCGAGAGCTTTGTTGTAATAGACGCGCGCCTCGCCGTACTTCGAAGCGTCGGTCGCCTGTCCGAGCGCGAACAGCGCGTTGCCGACGAGCACGGTCGTTTCGTAATCCTTGGGGTCGGCCTCGTGCGCCCGCTTCAAAAGCCGGACGGCTTCGGGCAATAGCGCGGGCTTGCCCGTGCCGAGGGCGTACATGTACACGCCTTGCCCCACCTTGCGTTGATATTCGGCGTCTTGCGCGCTGGCGTCGGCCTTCGCGATGAGTTGGCGCATCTCATCCTCGGTCGGCATATTCGCGGCCGGGTCGCTCGCTGCGGCGGCGTTCGGAGTCCCGCCCTTCTGCTGTGCGGCGGCGTTGCCGCTGCCGCCGCTGCTACTGCGCGCGCGCGCCACTTCCCCACGCAACTCCTCCAGTTCCTTACGATCTACGGAACTGGCGAAGAGAAACCCGATGACGCAACCGGCGACGAGTCCGGCGAGCGCGTAAAGAATCTTTTGCGTATTCACAGCGAAGCGTGTTCAGGGAAACGAGATTTGAAACGGTCGAATCGAGACGCGAGTTTATCAGAACGCACGTCGAAAGGCGACGCGCTCCGGCAGCGAGGGAGTGTCTAAATAAAGGTTGCAAGTGACATAGGGTAGCGTGGGTACTTGCGTTTACGAAGTTGACGTGCGTTGTAGCAGCGCACGAACAAGTCCACGGCTCGCCTCAGCGCGTGGATGCAGCGTGAGAAGCAACGTGAACGTCTGCCAAGACGTGCCAGATAATGGCGCAGGTCGGCATTAACGGCTTCGACTGAATAGGTCTCGCTCTTGTTGTACATCGA
>DASZEQ010000004.1:0-177542 GCA_035940695.1 Pyrinomonadaceae bacterium
AAGACCACTCTCCGGTATTTGGCCGGGCACACGATGTGGTACAGAAGCAACGAGACATTATGGCTCTTATGGATGTACTTGCTCACACGAGCAAGTATATCGCAGCAAGCTGCGGGGAATTTCACCCGCTGAGATTAAACCCTCCCTCGGTGCAAACATTTTATCTCGCCGCGCACGTCGCGCACGCGACGTTAGGCGCGACCCGCGTTCGGCACAAATTTTAACGCGACGCCGTTCATACAATAGCGAAGTCCGGTCGGGTCTGGGCCGTCGTCGAAGACGTGGCCGAGGTGCGCGTCGCAGCGATTGCAGAGAACTTCCGTGCGCGTCATGCCGTCGCTCGTGTCCTGTTCCTCGCGCACGTTTCGTTTGGCGATAGGCGACCAGAAACTCGGCCAGCCCGTGTGGGAATCATACTTCGTCTTTGAACTGAACAGGGGCAGCCCGCACCCTGCGCAGACGTATGTGCCTTTCGCGTAATTTTTAAGCAGCGGACTCGCGCCCGGCGCCTCCGTCCCCTTCTCGCGCATCACGTGATACTGCTCCGGGGTCAGAATGCGCCGCCACTCTTCATCCGTCTTGAAGACTTTTTTGAACGCGCCCGCGCCCTTCGTGCCTCCCGTCGTGACCCGCTGCGCCAACGCTTCGGCAAAGGGTAGGCGGAAGAGGACGGCGGCCGCTCCGAGAGTCGCACCGGATTTGATAAAATAACGTCTATTCATTCACACACCTCTCTTTCTCATCTCCCTCTATTTACGTATCGCGCGGGGCGTTGGATTGAACGGGAATTTATTGTAGCGTGTTCGTGCCGAACGCAAAAATTTTAACCGACTTATAATGCATATTCTATCCATCGAATCGCTCAGCAAGAACTACGGGCTGAGGCCGCTCTTCCAAAATGTCACGCTCGGCTTCGATTCGCAAGACCGCATCGGCGTGGTCGGCGCAAACGGCGCGGGCAAAACGACGCTCCTGCGTCTCATCGCGGGCGCGGAGCAACCCGATACCGGCCGCATCATCTTCGCCGAAGGCGTCTCGCTCGGCTACCTGCCGCAGAACCCGCCCTACGACCCGCAACAGACCGTGCTCGACGCCATTTTCGCCGCCAGCGACGCGAAGACGAAACTGCTGCTCGACTACGAGCGCGCCTGCCAGTTGTTAGCCGCGGGCGACGGGCAAAACGAGCGTCTGTTGAATCGCGTCTCCGAGTTGGCGCACGAGTTGGAGGCGTCGGGCGCGTGGGAGTTGGAGACAAACGCGCGTGCGATCTTGAGCCGCCTCGGCATTGAGGACACGAACGCCCCGATGGGCACGCTCTCCGGCGGCCAGCGCAAGCGCGTCGCGCTCGCCCACGCCCTCATCTCTAGCCCGCAACTGCTCATCCTTGACGAGCCGACCAACCACCTCGACGCCGAAACCATCACGTGGCTCGAAGCCTATCTCGCGCGCTATCGCGGCGCGCTCCTGCTCGTCACGCACGACCGCTATTTCCTCGACCGCGTAACCGGGCGCATCCTCGAAATTGATCGCGGCGCGGTGCAAGCGTTCGACGGCAACTACGCCTATTACCTCGAACGAAAAGAGGAACAGGAACTCGCCCGCGCGGCCGAAGGGCAGAAGCGCGAGATGCTCATCCGGCGCGAATTGGCGTGGCTGCGTCGCGGCGCGAAGGCGCGCACGCGCAAGTCTAAAGCGCGCATCGACCGCGCCGAGAGTTTGATGGCGCAACCGAAAGAGACGGCGCGAGCCGAACTCGACATCTCCGTCACTTCCAGCCGCATCGGCAAGAAGATTCTGGAACTGCGCGACATCAATAAGTCTTACGACGGGCGCGTGCTCCTCGAAAATTTCAACTACACGCTCAAACCCGGTGACCGCATCGGCATCATCGGCGCGAACGGCGCGGGCAAAACCACCCTGCTTGAAATCATCACCGGCCGCACGCAGCCCGACCGTGGCTCTGTCGAAGTCGGCCAGACAGTCCGCTTCGGCTATTACGATCAGGAGAACCGCGCGCTCGACGATAGCGAGCGCGTCATAGACTACATACGCCAAGTCGCGGAACGGATTGAAACCGCCGACGGCTCGTTTATCACGGCCGGGCAAATGCTGGAAAAGTTTCTCTTCAACGGCGCGATGCAATACGCGCCGATCTCGAAATTGTCCGGCGGCGAACGGCGGCGGCTCTATCTGCTGCGCGTCCTGATGGGCGCGCCGAACGTTCTCATTTTGGACGAGCCGACCAACGACCTCGACATCCAAACGATGGTCACGCTCGAAGACTATCTCGACTCTTTCAACGGCTGCCTCATCGTCGTCAGTCACGACCGCTATTTCCTCGACCGCACGGTCGAACACATTTTCCGCTTCGAGGCGGGCGGCCATGTGCGCGAGTATCCCGGCAACTACACGGCTTTTCTGGAAGCGCGAGGCAAGCAGGAGGAACAGGCGGCCGCCACGGCATCGGGCGCACTCGAATCCGCCACGCGCCCGGCGAAGAAGGAGAGAGCCGCCGACGCGTCCGCCACGCAGGTTAAACGCAAACTGACTTTCAAAGAGCAGCGAGAGTTGGCAGAGTTGGAAGCGTGCATCCAAGAGGCGGAACAGAGACAGAGTGAGATCGAAGTTCAACTCGCCGCCAACTCAAGCGACGCGCATCTCGTTCATCAACTCTTCGTGGAGCGGGAAACTCTCGCCGCCCAACTCACACGCGATCTCGAACGCTGGGCTGAACTGGCCGAACTCGCCTGAATTCGCTTGACGCGGCGCGTCCCCCGTGGGGCTGGACTGGCTAGACTGACAGGGGTGACAGGGGAGGGGTGCGCGGCGAAAGGTTCTACGACTTGGCCGCCACGTTCAAGCGTCAATTTCAGGTTGTCAGACGGCTTCCCCGTCGCTCACGCGCACGCGCCTGTCCCCGTCGTCAATCGTAGACCGTGATGGTTGAGAATGTTTGCGGCGGGGCAGGTTGGAAATGGATATTGATGTCCGAAACTATGTATGGGCTTCGGGGAAGTTTTTTAAAGGCGTCTGTCTCCGTTGTTGCTATAATCGAGCACCCTTAAAATCGAGTTTGAAGTAAGGAGTGTTAAACCCCCATGAAGAGTTTGAGCTTGAAGGCCGTGACGGGTTGGGCTGTGTTGATGATGTGCCTGTGTCTTGAAGTGTCGGCGCAGACCGCAGCGTCGGCGGGCGGCAACTGGCCGCAGTGGCGCGGCCCGAATCGCGACGGCATCTCGAAAGAGACCGGGCTGCTCAAGCAATGGCCTGCCGAAGGGCCGCCGCTCGCGTGGAAGACGACGGGTGCGGGGCGCGGCTACTCTTCGCTCGCCGTTGCGGACAACCGCCTGTACACGATGGGGCTGCGCGGCGACCGCGAGTTTATCGTCGCCTTCGACGTAACGACCGGCAAAGAACTCTGGGCGAAGCCGCACGGCGCGGCTTTCCGCAACGACCGTGGCGACGGGCCGCGCGGCACGCCCACTGTCGAGGGCGAACGCCTCTACGCGCTCGGCGGCAACGGCGACCTGTCGTGTCTCGAAACGCGCACGGGTCGGATCGTCTGGACGATGAACGTCCTTTCGAAGTTCGGCGGCTCGAACATCACTTGGGGCATCAGCGAATCGCCGCTCGTCGTCGGCGACAAATTGCTGGTCAACGCGGGCGGCGAAAACGCTTCCATCGTCGCGCTCAACAAGCGCGACGGCTCGCTCATCTGGAAGAGCCAGAGCGACGAGGCCGGTTATTCGTCGGCCATCACGCTCGACGCGGCGGGCACGCCGCAAGTCGTCTTCTTCACCTCGCGTCGCGTCGTCGGGTTAGACCTCCGCGACGGCAAGCTTCTCTGGGAATACTCGCGCGCCTCAAACCGCACGGCCAACGCCGCTACGCCCGTCGCGCGCGGCAACCGCGTCTTTATCTCTTCGGACTACGGCACGGGCGCGGGGCTAGTCGAGATAAAAGCGGGCGAGCGCGGCGCGTTGACGGCGCAGGAAATCTATTTCACCAAAGACATGCGCAACCATCACAGCAGTTCGATCCTCGTCGGCGATCACATCTACGGCTTTTCCGGCGGCATCCTGACGGCGATGCGTTTCGACAACGGGCAGGTGGCGTGGAAAGACCGCAGCGTCGGCAAAGGCTCGTTGGTGTATGCCGACGGGAATTTCTATTGCCTGAGCGAGAACGGCGTGGTCGGCCTCGTCGAAGCGACGCCCGAAGCCTATCGCGAGCGCGGACGCTTCCGCATCGCACAGGATTCTCTGCCCACTTGGGCGCACCCGATCATCGCGGGCGGTCGCCTTTACCTGCGCGATCAGGACACGATCTACGCCTATGACGTGAGACAGAAAAAATAAACGGTCGAAGGGGTTGCGTACTCGTTCGCAGCCCCTACATAAATACATTGGGGGAGACGACAGAATGGAAGTGGAGCGTTTGGAAGAACTCGCGAGACAGGCGTTGGCCGAGTCGCGGCGAAATGATTGCGAAGTGATCTCGGTCAAAGCGGCTGAAGGCGCGGAGCATTCTTGGTCTATTGATCTGCTCGACGTGTTGCATGGGCAAGAGCCGTTTCGCGTGACGCTCGAAGCCGCGCCCGCTTCGACCGAAGAAGAGATCAAAGAGGCCATCCGGCGCGGCATCGCCGAACATTTCAGCGCGAAGAGTTATTGAACGCGCCCGACACCCGAACTTTCCTTGAAGACTCCGATGAAAGAAGCAACTTTACAAGCGCACGCGGGCGATGCCCCGACCGTCGAAGAGATCAGAGCGCACTTCCCCGCCCTCGAACGGCAACACGGCGGTCACGCCGTCGCCTATTTCGATGGGCCGGGCGGCACGCAAGTTCCGCGCGCCGTGGTCGAAGCCGTCGCGGATTATCTCTATCATCACAACGCCAACACGCACTGGTCGTACCCGGCCAGCGCGGAGACCGACGCCATGCTCGAACACGCGCGCGGGGCGTTCGCAGATTTTCTGAACGCCGCGCCCGCCGAGATCGCTTTCGGCGCGAACATGACGACGCTCACCTTTCATCTCTCAAGAGCGTTAGGCCGCTCTAGGCTCAAAGCGGGCGACGAGATCATCGTCACCGAACTCGATCACCATGCGAACGTCGCCCCGTGGCAAGCTCTCGTCGGCGAGCGCGGCGTGGTCGTGCGGATGGCGAAGATGTCGCCTGAGACGGGCATGCTCGATTGGGAAGATTTCGAAAGCCTCGTCAACGAGCGCACAAAGTTGGTCGCCGTCGGCGCGGCCTCGAACGCGCTCGGCACGATCACGGACGTGCGCCGCGCAACCGAGGCCGCGCACGCGGTCGGAGCGATGTCGTTTGTGGATGCCGTCCACTATGCGCCGCACCAACTCGTTGACGTGCGCGCACTCGACTGTGACTTTCTCGCCTGCTCGGCTTACAAGTTTTGCGGCACGCACGTCGGCGTGCTCTACGGCAAACAAGAGTTGTTGGAATCGCTCGATTTCCCCAAACTCGCGCCCGCGCCCGACAACGCGCCCGAACGCGCCGAAACCGGGACACTGAACCACGAGGGCATCGCCGGGGCGGCCGCCGCCGTTGACTTCTTTGCGTCGCTCGCCCCGGCAGCGGCCGCAGCGAATGATTCGCGCCGCGAGCGCCTGCGCGCAACCTTCGCCACGCTTCACGCGCGCGGGGCAGCCCTGACGGAGCGACTCTGGCAAGGATTGCTTGAGATCGAAGGCGTGCGCCCTTACGGCCCGCCGCCCGGTTCGCCGCGCACGCCAACTGTCGCCTTCACCGTCGCGGGTGTTCCCTCAAACGTCGTCGTGCAAGAGTTGGCCGCGCGCGGACTCTTCCTGTCGCACGGCAACTTTTACGCGGCCGCAGTGATCGAACGGCTCAACCTCGGCGACGAGGGTTTAGTACGCGCCGGGTGCGCCTGTTATACAACGCCGGAAGAAGTCGAAAGGCTCGTGCACGGCGTCGCCGCGATAGCTCCCTAAACACGCTCGCACGCGCGAATTTTCCGCGATGATGTGATAGACGTTTTGGCTCGCTTCCTTATGTTTGTGGCGCGCATTTATTTTGCAGAATCCATTGACGGGTCTGTCGTTTGGTGATAGCCTCTGCTCAATAAAAGGCGTGGGGTGTAGTGAGGACACCACTCGCCGCGACCGTCAACGGTCACAAAGCGAACAACAGCTTCCGAGTTCGCGCCGCCCGGCGCATCGGAAGATTGAACAAGCCCGTAGCTGGTGCTGTGAGGACACCTGCTACGGGCGTTCGCTTTTGTCGCGGCAAGTAACTTTCAAAGCGGCTGCCGCGAAGTGAATCTACCCGCGCGTCGCTGCTGCCGTCAGGACGCTGAAACTTATCGCTCCTCCACATTCGTTCTATAATCCACGCATGCGCGATGCTTACGTACTGCGTTTCCGCGACATGGCGTTGCGACAAAAAGGGGGTTGGACGCGTCGGCTCGTTCACCTCATCCTGAGCATCGCGCTCCGGCTTTTCTTTCGACGCATAGAGATCGGCGGGGCGCGTTATGTGCCGCCGGACGAGCCGCTCATCTTTGTCTCCAACCATCCGAACGGGTTGATCGATCCCGCGCTCATCTTCTGCGCGTTGCCGCGCCGTATCTCCTTCCTCGCCAAGTCCACGCTGTTCCGCATCCCGGTCATCAAGTTCCTCGTCAACGCCGTCGAGTCTCTGCCGCTCTACCGGCGCGTTGACACGGACGAAGACCTCTCGAAAAACAGGCTCACGTTTGAACAGTGTCACGCGCTGCTCGGGCAGAACCGCTGCATCGCGCTGTTTCCCGAAGGCGTCTCACACAACGCGACGCGGCTGATGCCCGTCAAGACGGGTGCGGCGCGCATCGCCCTCGGCGCAATCTCCGTCGCACAGCCCGCGACGGGCGAAGGCTACGCGACGACACCGCTCAGGACTTTGAAGATCGTCCCCGTCGGGCTTTATTACACCTCGAAGACTTCTTTTCGCAGCGAAGCCCTGATCCGTTTCGGCGTGCCGATTGAAGCGCGCGCCGTCCGGTTGGACGCACAGGGTGAACCGCCGCGCGAAGCCGTCAAGGAGCTTTCGAGCAGGATCGAAGAGTCGTTGCTTGAAGTTACTTTGAACGTCGAGGACGACGAGGAGTTGGAAGTAGTGTCGAAAGCGCAGGAACTCTTTTCGTCGCTTTACGAGAGCCTCAGCCTGCGTCAGACGCTCTCGGCGGAGTTTGACCTGCGCCGCCGCATCGCGGAAAAGTTGCTGCCCGCCGCTGCTGCTGCGGCCGGAGCGGGAAAAGGCGAAAGCACTTTGAGGGGCAGACTTTTGAAGCACGAAGAGGAACTCGGCGCGCTCGGCATCGACGCGGAAAATTTGTCGCTCCTGACGCACACGCGTTGGAACGTCTTTCGCCACTTTCTGCTGCGCGGCGCGCTCGTCTTGCTGCTCCTACCGCTGTCGATTCCGGGCGCGCTGCTGCACCTGCCCGCGTTCCTCGCCTGCGATTTGCTCTCGCGCTTCTACCGTCGCCACGGCGTTGACGAGATCGCGCCGACGGTCAAGATACTCGCCGCCATCGCACTCATGCCGCTGACGTGGCTCGTCGTCGCCGCGCTCTCTTATTTCCGTTGGGGTTGGCGCGTCGCGCTGTTGGCGTTGCCCTTTTCAATCGTGTGCGGCTATGCGGCGATGCGTTCGCTGGAGATGTTGTATGACCTGCGCGGCTGGTTCAAGGGCGTGCTGGTGCTCGTCAATAACCGTCGGCGCGTGCTGCGCCTGTTTCTCGAACGCCGCGCGTTGCATCAGGAGATGATGAAATTTGTGGAGCGCGCGCCTGAGTGAGAAGGCACGGAAGAAACTATGAAGAAGGAACGACGAACGATGAAGATGAAAGCACCCTGTCTTTCATCCCGCGTTCGTCGTTCCTCCTTCGACATCTATTTTCGGGCGGCCTTTTCGGCCAGAGCTTTTTCGATGGCGGCTTTGAGTCCTTCGTAACTGCGGTCGTTGGCGGCGCGGCCGTTGACGAAGAATGAAGGGGTGCTGTTGACGCCGAGACGTACCCCGTCCATCAAGTCGCGCTGAACCCTGTCGGCCATCTGACCCGAATCGAGAGCCGCGTCGAACTTCTGCCGGTCAAGCCCGACCCGCGTGGCATACTCTTTCAACTTGTCCACGCTCAGAGCATTCTGATTCGTGAACAACAGCCCCGTGTACTCCCAGTATTTCCCCTGCGCGCGCGCCGCCTCGGCCGCCTCGGCCGCCTTCGCCGCAAACTGATGTTGATCGAGCGGGAAATCGCGGACGACGAGACGCAGGCGGTCGCCGTATTCCGCGACGAGTCTCTCAAGCACGGGCTGCGACGCGGCGCAACTCGGACACTGGAAATCGGTGAACTCTACAAGCGTCACGGGCGCGGTGAGGTTACCTTTCGCCGGTTGATCGTCGGTCGAGACTTCCAAGACGGGCGGCTCAGGCGCGCGCAAGTTAACTTGCAGCGTCGCGCCCTGTCGCAACTGATCCGCGAAAGCCGCTTGCAGATCGCGCTTCTGCGTCTCTTGCAGGTATTGAATGATCTGGGGCTTGATTTGCGCGAACTCGCCGTTGACGCGCTGCTTGTTTTGTTCGTAGAAAGTTTGCGCCTCGGCGTCGGTGACGGGTTTGGTTTTGGCTTCGACTTCCGCGTCGAGCAGAGCCTTCGACGTGACCTTACGCTTCTGCGCTTCCTGTTCGAGCAGCGCGTCGTTGACGCGGAGATCAACTTCGGTCTTGCGTAATTGATAGATGCGCTCCTGCACGCTGAAGATGAGCGGCTTGAGCGAGTCTTCGATCTGCGCGGAAGTTATCTGCTCGCCGTTGACGACGGCGAGCACACGCGCGCGCTCGGCGGCGTTGGCGGGCGGCATAACGTTTGTGACGTTGACCTTGACGGCGGCCGCTGCGCGCAGCCGGTCGGCAAACTGTTTCGCCATCTCGCGCTGCCGTTGGTCGCGCAGGTAAGCGATGATGTCGGGCTTCACCGTGTTGAAGTCGGCGTTAATTCTCGCCTTGTTCTCGTCGTAAAATTTTTGCGCCTCGGCCTCGGTCGGTTCGGTCGCTTTCGACACAACCTCTTCTTCCAGCAGTTGGGGCGTGGTCTTGCCGCGCTTCTTCGCTTCGGCGTCGAGCAACTTGGTGTTGATCTGTAGATCGAGTTCGCGTGACCGCGCATCGACGACGGTCTTGCGCAGTTCGGCGATCTGCGGCTCGATGCGCGAGTCTACTTCCTGCTTCGTGATCCTGACGCCGTTGACGACGGCGACCACTTCGGGCAGCGGCTCGCCTTCGCAACCGCACGACACGGTAGCCCCGGCGGCCTGCGAAGCTGCGGAGGGCACTCCGGCTGGCTTGGGCTGCGGGGAAGGTTGAGGGGTTGTTTGCGTTTGAGTGGGTCT
The DNA here is from genome assembly GCA_035940695.1 of Pyrinomonadaceae bacterium. Lineage (GTDB taxonomy): Bacteria > Acidobacteriota > Blastocatellia > Pyrinomonadales > Pyrinomonadaceae > JAIVJZ01. The sequence continues at coordinate 9,418 of DASZEQ010000004.1, forward strand.
GGGCTGCGTGGCGCGCGTCGCCGGAGTCGTGCGACGCGTCTGAGCATTCGTCGTGATAAAAGCAGACGCAGAGATAAGTGCGAGAGCTAAAAACTTCTTCATTATTCCTCCAGAGGCAACTGTCACGGGTGATATGTGGAGCGCGTTAGTAACAAATGAGATGATTTTGCCACTTCAACGGATGCTTGAACAGGACGCACAAAAGTTTACGCGCGGAGGCTTTTCCCGCTCCCCGGTTTTCACTTTCTCGCACGCGTCTCAGGCGACGGGCGCGCAACTTCGGCGCGTTCGTCTTCGTCGCCGTCTTCGATTTCGGGGAGCATCGCGTCGAAGGCGGGGAGACGCGAGATTTCCGGCATCGGCGAGCGTGCGCCGCGCACGGAGAACCAGATGATCTCGTTGAGCACGCGCGGGTCGGCCATGTCTGCGAAGGCGAGATTTTGTTCGCTCGTGCGTTTCATCCAATGGAGCGTGGCGGCGTCGCGCGCCGGTGGCGTGATCAGGTTGTCGAGAGCGATTTCGGGGAGCACGGCCTTGAACGGCCGGAGGTCGGCCTGCTCGCGGAAGATGTCGATGGGCGTGGCATAGGCGTCGAGTTGGTTCATGGGGCTGAGACCGAGCACCATCTCCATCGTGCGGATCAAGCTCACCGTGTTGTGGAACGTGTGGACGTATGCGCCGGGTCGATTGTATGCGCTGATGACTAGCGCGGGCGAGCGGTGCGCGTCCACATGGTCGGGGCCGTCCTGCGCGTCGTCCTCGACGATGAAGATGGCCGTGTCCTGCCAGTAAGGACTTTCCGAGACGGCTTCGACGAGACGACCGACGGCGTAGTCGTTCTCGGCCACGTAAAATTGGGGCGTCGGAAAGTTCGCGGTCAACCCTTCGGTGTGATCGTTTGGCAGGCGCACGATGGAAAGATGCGGCATGCGGTCGGGTCGCCCGGCCTTGCGCTCCGCGACGAACTCCTGAAACTCCTTGAGCCATTCGCCGAGACGCGAGTTGCCGCGAAAGCGTGCGTCGGCGTGGTTGGACGTAATGAGCGGGTCGAGTCGGCCGCCGGATTCGCGTGCGGCGCGGTAAGAGTCTGGAGTGAACGCGTCGGGCGTGAGTTGATCGAAGTTGCGGAAGGTGAGGCTGTGTTTGCCTTCCAGACTCTTCTTCGTCGGGAAGGCCGAAGCGGTGGGCGAAAGGTCTGGATAGGCGCGACGCCGGTTGACGTTCATCGCCGCGACGAACGCTTCGGAAAAGGTGGAGATGAATTCGCCGTAGTTGCGATAGCGCAGACCCGCGCGCGCGGCCGCGTCCCAGAGATAGAGCGAAGCGGGTTCGGCCACGTCGCGCGAGTTGTTGAGATAAGGGACGTGGCCGCGCAGAAAGTTTTCGAGTTCGGCGGCGGTGACGGCGCGGGGAAAGAGCGGCGTGCGGTCGCGCGCGTTCTGCGCGGCGGGGCGATAATCGGGCAGGCGGTTGAAGCCTTCAAAGTCGTAGGAGCGACCGCGATTGGAGTAGCCCCAGCGATAAGCTTTGTCGGTGTAGTCGCTGGAGAAAGCGGCGGTTGACCAGTTGTGGCCGTCGGGGCTGGCCTCTGCGTTGACGAAGAAGCGGTCGAGCAGCCCGAAGCGAAGCGCGAGCGCACGCTGGTTGGGGGTGATGTTTTGCGCCGTGCCGTCCGGCCTGCTGGCCGCTTCTCCCGCGCCGAAGATGGCGAGCGACGGGTCGCCGTCGGCGCGTTCGCCGTTGCCCGCGCGCGCGAGATCGCCGAAGAGTTGATCGTAGGTGCGATTCTCTTTGATGACGTAGATGACGTGCTTGAAGGGCGACGCGCCGCGAAAGAGTTTCGCGCGCGGTGCGTCGAGCAGACCGTTGTTGCGCATGACCTCCGTGGTGTAACGCGCGAGCGCGGGCGCGTCGGGCGCGCGGGCGGCGAAGATGTTGCCGGAGACGAGCGGGACGCTATATTCACCGCCCGACCCGCCCGCGCGCCCCGTCCCGGCCGGGAAGCGGTCGTTCGGCGCGTTCGGCTCGCGTCCCGAAGTGTTGGCGACGAGTGAAGAGTTTTCAAAGCCCGTGCCTTTGCCGTTGGCGTAGAAGATCGTGCGACCGACGACCGCGACGGCGGACGGATAACGCCCCGTCGGGATGAAGCCCCGCACGATGCTCCGACGTGCCGCATCGAGACGCTCACGCGCCTCTTCTTCTTCGCTCTCCTTTTCCTCGCTCTTCTCTTCCTCGCTCTCTTCGCCTTCTTCTTCGCCTTCATTTTCGCCGTCGTTCTCTACGCGCTCGTCGCGTCGATGCGCTAAACGGCGCGCGCCGGACGGACGCGCTTCTTCGTCCTGATGCGTTTCGCGCTCGTCGTCCGTCGCACGTCGGGGCGGGCGGGCGAGTTCGCCGCGCGACTCTGGTGAGAGCGTGACGACGGCAAGAGAGTTGCTGTGCGCGTTGGCGACGTAGAGCGTCCGGCCTTCCGCGTCGAGCGCGAGACTTTCGGGGCTGTTGCCGGTGAATGTAGTTTGCTCCGCGAGCCGCACGTTGATGCGTTCGATCTCTCGATCCGCGAGCGTGTCGATCACCGAGACGGTGTCCGCGTTCGAGTTGGCGACGTAGAGACGCGTGCGCGCGGCGTTGAAGATTAACGCCGTCGGATGCCGCCCGACCGGGATGAAAGAGAGGGCTTCGCCGCCGTCGCCGCCGGGACTGTACACGGCGACCGACTCGTCGTTCCAACACGAGACGTAAACTTTCGAGGTCTTGCTCAGGCCGGGCGCGGACAAAGCGGCGACGCCATAAGGGTAAATGTTGTGCGCGGGCGTTGCTTGCCGCCGCAGGTCAATCCGCAGCAGAGAGGGATTGTCGCTCGCGGGGTTGCTGACGATGGCGAGGCTGTCGTCGAGATTGTTGGCGACAAAGAGCGTCTCGCCGTCGGGGCTGATGGCGAGTCCGGTCGGGTAGATGGGCTTTTGGTTCTCGTTGTATCGCCGCGTCGGCGGGCGGGAACTGAGCGGATTCAGATCGATGAAAGGGGCTGTGACCTTCGTGTCCGGGCCGGGCGAGGCGGGCGCGACGTGCGGTTGCGCGCGCGGGTTGAATTTGAACTTCCAGACTTTATTTTCAAAGCCGCCCGACACGTACATCAGATAAGAGCCGTCCGCTTCGGCGCGGGGCGAAAAGACGAGGCCGACGTTGGCGCTCTGCGGCGTCGGGAAATAGATGTTCTGCACGACGACGGGCGCGGGGCGCGCGTCGAGGTCGATGACGGCGAGCGACTGCTGCGCCTTGTTCGTCGCCGCGTTGAACTGGATGCCGTAGCCGCTGTTGATCGCGACGAGAAAACGCCCCCCGTCACCTTGCGCCCCTTCGCGGTCGGGGCTGCGCACGAAGTCCACGGCGAGCGCGCCCACGGCTGGCTGGCGCGTCGTCTCGTCCAGCACGAGCGCGCCCGCGGGTGCGAGCGTCCTCCCCTGCGAAGCCGGGTGTGATGGAATGCGAACGTCCGCCGAAGAAGTCTTTAAACTTACGGACAGCAAGACCGAGATCGCGAGCGCGGCGAACACGGAGACCAGACCGCCCCTCCAGTTTTTCATGCCCATCCGTTCCCTCACATGGCGATGTTTTTCAGGTGGTAGCGTTCGGTGTCGTAGTGGCGTTCGATGTCTACCGTGTTGAGTTTGCCGAGCACCGACGTGATCTCTACGAGCGAGAGTTCGCACGCGGGAGCGATGCCGCGCGCCGAGACCATCATGCCGAGGTCGCCCGCCGCCAGAGCGTCGGCGGCGCGCGCGCCGAACAGCATGCCCATCATGCGGTCTATGGGCGAGGGCGCACCGCCGCGTTGCGGGTGGCCGAGCATGGCCGCGCGTGCGTCGTAAGGCGTCTCGGCCATGATGCGGCGCGCGAGCACTTCGCCGATGCCGCCGAGGCGCGCGTGGCCGAACGAATCATGTCGATCATCGACGGTGACGAGTTGGCCGTCCACGGCATACGCCCCTTCGGCGACGACGATGACGGAATAGCGCGGTTGTGTGCGGTCGCGGCGTTGCGCCGTCGTGTCGCCGAGTCGCGCTTGCAGGTGTTGATAGATCTTCTCGTAGCGGAACGGGTGTTCGGGGATCAAGATCAAATCCGCGCCGCCCGCCACGCCCGCCCAGAGCGCGAGATGCCCGGCGTGGCGTCCCATCACTTCGATCACCTGCACCCAGCCGTGCGAACCGGCGGGCGTGCGCGAACGCTCGATCACTTCCGTCACGTTTCTGAGCGCGGTGTCGAAACCGAGCGTGTAATCCGTCCCGGCCAAATCCTTGTCAATCGTCTTGGGGATGCCGACGACGCGCACGCCGCGCTCGTGAAGCTTGGCCGCGACGCCCAGAGTGTCTTCGCCGCCGCAGGCGACCACGGCGTCGAGTCCGAGCCGCGCGATGTTCTCTTCGACTTCCGCCGAGCGGTCGACGCGCTCGCCCGTGCCCGTCGGGGTCTTGAAGGGATTGGTGCGCGACGAGCCGAGGTTTGTGCCGCCGTCCCTGTCCCAACGTCGCACGGCGTTGCGGTCGAGCGGCAGCACGCCGGGCGCGGGGTTGAGCAGGCTGCGCCAGCCGTCGTAGAGACCGACGACTTTGATGCCGTGCTCGGAGGCGCGATAGACCAGCCCCTTGATCGCGGGGTTAAGACCGGGCGCGTCGCCGCCGCCCGTCAACACGCCGATGGTTTTCACTGCGTCCATTAAATGAATTTTGCTCCTTGTAAATCAACAACTGTACAGCCTCTGTGTCCGCTGCGCCTGCGACGTCGGCGAACTCCGTTTGCGCCTCATCCGATGTCTAATCATTTGTGGCGCTCACTCACGCGCCCGCGCTCTCGTCCGCGCGCGGGACTGAGAGCCAGATCGTGGAGAGCGGCGGCAGATCGACGAGCGCTGAGTAGGGGCGCAGGTGCAAAGGCGCGGCCTCGGCTTCGATTGAATCGAGTTTGACGGAATCGCTTCCGTCATAGACGGCGGCGTCGGTGTTCAAAATTACGCGATAACTTCCGGCGGACGGCAACGCGAGACGATAGCCCGTCCGCGTGACGTTGGAGAAGTTGCAGACGCAGACGATTTGACGCTTCGACGCGGGCGCGTGGCGCATAAAGGCAATGATGTTCTCGGCCGCGCTGTTAGCGTCGATCCACTCGAATCCGGCGGGTTCGATGTCGGCTTCCCAGAGCGCGGGTTCTGCGTGGTAGAGACGGTTGAGGTCGGCGAGAAGAGCCTGCACGCCTTTGTGAGCGGGTTCGTCGAGCAAGTGCCAGTCGAGGCTTTGATCGTTGTTCCACTCGCGCCACTGCCCCAGTTCGCCGCCCATAAAGAGGAGTTTCTTGCCGGGGTGCGCCCACATATAGCCGTAGAGGGCGCGTAGGTTCGCAAACTTCTGCTCGTGGCTGCCCTGCATCTTCGCGAGCATCGAACCCTTCAAGTGGACGACCTCGTCGTGCGAAAAGGGCAGGATGAAGTTTTCGCTCCACGCGTAGATGAAACCGAACGTCAGGTTGTTGTGATGAAAGCGGCGATAGAGCGCGTCCTTGCCGAAGTATTGCAGCGTGTCGTGCATCCAGCCCATATTCCACTTGAAGTCGAAACCGAGTCCGCCCTCGGAAATCGGATGACTCACTTTCGGCCAAGACGTTGACTCTTCCGCGATCATCATGACGCCGGGATGCTCGCGGTGCACCGTCTCGTTCAACTCGCGCAGAAAATCTATCGCTTCCAGATTCTCGCGCCCGCCATACTTGTTCGGCAGCCAGCGGCCGTCTTCCCGGCTGTAATCGAGATAGAGCATCGAGGCGACGGCATCGACGCGCAGCCCGTCGATGTGGCACTCCTTGATCCAGAAGAGGGCGTTGGCGATGAGAAAGTTACGCACCTCGTTGCGGCCGTAGTTGAAGATGTAAGTGCCCCAGTCGGGATGCTCGCCTTTGCGCGGGTCGAGGTGCTCGTAGAGCGCGCTGCCGTCGAAGCGGCCGAGCGCGAAAGCGTCTTTGGGAAAGTGCGCGGGAACCCAGTCCATGATGACGCCGAGGCCGCGCCCGTGCAGGTGATCGACGAGATAACGGAAATCGTCGGGCGTGCCGTAGCGCGCGGTCGCCGCGTAGTAGTTCGCCACCTGATAGCCCCACGAGCCGCCGTAAGGATGACCCTTGAGCGGCAGAAACTCGACGTGCGTAAAATTCATCTTCAACAAATAATCCGCGAGCGCGGGCGCGGTTTCGCGATAAGTGAGCGGGCGGTTGCCCTGCTCGCGCACGCGCCGCCACGAACCGAGATGCATCTCGTAGATCGAGAGCGGCCGTCGCAAGTGATCGGTCGTCGCACGCCGCTCGATCCACTCGTCATCCGTGAATTGATAGTTTGGCTCGAAGACGATGGAAGAAGTGGCGGGCGGCACTTCGGTTTGCAGCGCGTAAGGGTCGGTCTTGAGAAAAGCGGGGCGGCCGCGATGGTGCATCTCATACTTGTAGAGCGCACCGGCCGAGAGGTCGGGGATGAACAATTCCCAGATGCCCGAGACGCCGAGCCGACGCATTTGATGCAGACGCCCATCCCAGTTGTTGAAGTCGCCGACGACACTCACGCCCTCTGCGTTCGGCGCCCAGACGGCGAACGAGACGCCGCGCACGTCGCCCAGACGCCGGACGTGCGCGCCCAGTTTTTCGTAGAGCTTCAAGTGTCGCCCCTCGGCGAAGAGGTGCTCGTCGAAGTTGCCGAGCGTGGGCAGAAATTGATAGGGGTCGCGCTGCTTGAAGACGTTGCCGTCCGGGTAAGAGACGCGCAGTTGGTACGGGAAGGTCTGCGTTTTGTCTGCGACTAAAATCTCGAAGAGTCCGGCGGGGTGCGTCCGGTTCAGAGGGCGCGGCGGCTCGTCGCTCGTGAGCAACTCGACGCTCGTAGCCTCAGGCCGGTAAGCGCGCACGATGATGCCCTGCGGCGTCGGGTGCGCTCCGAGGATGGAGTGCGGGTCGTGATGCACGTAAGAGAAGAGTCGCCCTAACTCCGCCGCCGCAACTGTGGGATGATTGATCTCAGGCATTGTTTTTCGGGGGCGACGATTCGGCCAAACTCAAATAATTTGTCGGGCACAGGAGGGACATGCCCCGCGCCTGCAATTATTATTCTTACGACAACACGGACTGCGCGAGCGGTTCGATGGTCGCTTTCGTCGTCGGAGGTCTCATCACGTCTTGCAACAAACTAGGAGCGAGACCGAGTTTCAAAGCCAACTCTTTCACGTCCGCGCCGTGGGCGCGATCAACTTGCAGAGCCTCGTAGACGATCTCCTGCGCGCCTTCCAGATTCGCGTGCAGATTCAACTCGGCGGCGAGGTCTATCAGTGCGAGCGCGGCCTCGTAGTTTTCCCCGCCCGGTTCGTTCATGGCCTCGCGCACCGTCGCCAAGATCAGCTTCTCAAACTTGTGCCGCATGCTCGTGCGGTCGAGACGATAGCCGAGCCGCGCCACCTCGCCCGCGATCTTCAAAGCTTCTCTAAAGGCGACAGGGTTGTTCTGCTGTTCAAACTTTTGCATCTCGCGTTCCAGCCGCCCGGTGATGGTGAATTCGGCGGCGGCGCGCAGTTCTTCCGGCAAGTGAAAACCCGCCTGTTGCAGCATCTCGATGTTGCGCCGATTCTCCTCGTAGAGATACTCATACTGCTCCGAGAAACGCCCGACCATCCGGCCAAACATGATCTCGTAGATGCGCTGGCGGCCTTCGGGCAGGAGGTGTTCGAGGCCGAAGTCCGACGGGCCGAACTCTTCCTGCATCAGACGCAGGAGCGCGGGCACAGAGCCGGTGCGAAATCTCGACCAGAGATTCTCCGTCGCCGCGCGAAACACAACGTCGCCCGGATACTCTTTCAACACGCAGTAAAAATCCACGTCGCCCACGTGCATCGCCGCGACCGCGAAATCCAGTCGCTTGCGCGTCGAGAATGTTTTCAAAAGGATGCGCCCCGTGGCGAGCGCGAGCCGCCCGTGCTGTTCCTGCCGGAAATCCGTGAGCGTGAAAGCATGCCCCGCGATCTCGCCGTCCTGCTCGCTCTTGTCAACGAGGGTTGAGATGGCGAGACTGGCCGCGATGCGCGTCGGCGCGACCCGCGCCGTTTCAACCATCCGGCGAAAGATGTCCGCGCCGTTACCGTGCTTCCCGACGTTGCTCCGGGCTTCCGCCAGTTGTTCAAGAAATTCCCCGCGCGGACTCGCCAGTCCCAACTCGTCCATAAAATCCATTGCGCGCGCGGCGTAACTCAATACCTGTACGGTCTCGATGCCGGAGATGTCGTTGAAGAACCAGCCGCAACTCGTGAACATCAGGAGCGAACTGCGTTGAAGTTCAAGCAGCGTGAGCGCGCGCCGCTCGTCCGTTTCATTCAAACGGCGTCCCGCCTGTCGCGCTAAAAACTCCGTGCGGTCGCGGCGCGCATCCAACACCAACTCGACGTAATCGTCGCGCGTGCGCCACGGGTCGCGGAATAATTCGCCGCCCTGTTCGGCGTAAGCGCGCGCCGCCTCGTCGCGGACGTAGTTCAAAGCGGCGCGCAAGGGGGCACGCCATTTTTGATTCCAGCCTTCGGGCGCGCTCGCGTGGCAACTGCAATCACGCGTCCAGCGGCCGACGCCGTGCGCGCAACTCCAAGCCGTCCCTTCGCCTTCCGCTCCGGCCTTGATCTCGACTTCCCACTGCGGCTCGTTCTCTTCGAGAAACTCGCCGTAGTTTGTCACGCGCAGTCCGCGCGCTGCCGCTTCGACCTCAAGCCCGTAGGCCAAACAGCGGTCGCCGAATTTGAAATGATGCCCGTAAGATTCGCCGTCGGTCGCCACGTTGACGACGCGGCCGCCCGCGCCGCCCTGTCCGCCGCCCTCGCGCGCCCTGCGCTCGAAACGTTCGAGGAGCATGTGCGAAGAGGCGAGCGCGCCGTCGAAGGCGATGGCCTTGGCAAGCCCGCCGTCGTAGAAAAAGATCGCAAGCGAACGCCCCGACCCGTCAGGGTGCAGGTAGCGATAGGGGACGGTTGTGTCTAGTTGGCCGTCGATGACCGAGCGCCAGATTTCGCTCGCCACGGGGCGCACGCGCTCGGCCTGAAACGGCGAGAGGATGACGTATTTCAACTTCTCGTCTATGAGCGCGCCGAGCGTGGCATCGTTGCAGGCCGTTTCCGGCAGCCAGAGGGATTCGGGTTCGCGCCCGAAGCGGTGGCGGAAATCGGCCAGCCCCCAACGAATCTCCGTCAGCCGGTCGCGCTCGTTGCAAAGCGGCAGGATCGAGTGATGATAACCTTGCGCGATGGCGTTGCCATGACCGCCGCGCCGGAGTGCGCTCGCGCGGTCGGCTTCGAGAATGCGTGCGTAAGTCTGCGGGTGGAAGCGTTCGAGCCACGCGAGCAGCGTCGGGCCGAAATTGAAATTGATGAGCGAGTAGTTGTTGACGATGCGCTCGACGCGCCCGTAATTGTCCACGATGCGCGCAAAGGCGTTCGGGCGATAGCATTCGCTGGTGATGCGCTCGTTCCAGTTAGGAAAGGGGTGCGCGCTCGGCTGGTGTTCGATATGGTCAGTCCAAGGGTTCTCGCGCGGGGGCTGGTAGAAATGTCCGTGTATCACAAGCGCCGTCGTTCCTGAGTTCGCCATCAAGTCTCGCCCCCGAAAAGTGCGCGGCCGCCCGCCCGTCCGGTATCCGCCCCTCGCACGCCTTTGCAGTATGTCTTCCCTTTGCGTTCAGTTTAACAACCATCCGCACGTACGTGGAAGCCCGCAGGCGCGGAAAACTCTTGTAGAGCCGCGCGCGGTTGTAGTAATTTGGCCGCAACTTAAACGCTAAAGTTCGTGTCAGGGAACATATGTGCGGAAGCGGTCTTGCGCGCACGCGACTTTGCCGGGCGGCAAACGCGGACGGCGCGGACTATAACTTTATTCGATCAAAGGAGCGTTTGTGATGGCGAGCAAAGAACGACGTGTGAACGACGATGCGCGCGACAATCAACAGCAGCAGCAGCAGCGACGTGCGCGACGCGTCAACAAAAAGGATCAAATCCTCGCACTCTTCACCTCCGGCATCGGCGAAGTTGAAGACCTCGCCATGATCACCGGCTCGCGTCCCTCTTACGTCGGCTCGATCTTACAGGAAGCCGGACTCAAATCCGGTTACTTCGATCTCTACACCTCGACCTCGCACCCGATGAACGTCTATTCAAAGTTCTTCGCGGGCAAACTCGGCTTCAAAGACGAAGAGACGGCGCGTGCGAGCCTTGAGTTGATCGAACGGCTCTATCGCCAATTCGAGTTCGCGGGCGACCGCGCTGGACAACACCACGCGCTGACGATGGGGCTGACGATGTACAACCGCGCGCGCTGGACGGGCAAGTCGGCCGAGGCGTCGATCTTCCGCGAGTGGTTGATCGCATGCCTGCATGAAGTTGACGAGGGAGACACAGCCGGGGCGGAGTTAGATGAGGAGAGCGACGCGCTTCCCTCTCTCGATTAAGTTACAAACACGCACGCGCGGCGAACACGCCGGGAGCACTCACATGATCGTCGAAGGCTTTGACAACGCGTGGCACATTCTGCGCCACTGGGCAGAGAGCGGCTACGAATATTTCGCGCTTGACACGGCGAGCCGCGTCCCGCAGCCGCGCCCTCTCAACAACTCGGAACTACACGCCGCCGGTCTGCTCGGACTCGACTACCTGCCCATTCCGCCGCTCGCCCCGCGCGAAGGACACGGCGACAACCCAGACCCCGAACGCCCCCTCACCATCGCCGAAATCGCCCTCGCCACCGCCATCGCCGAAGGCTGGGAACCCGGAGCGGCCGAGACCGTTTAAGATTTGCGTCTTGCGCTTTTCAATTGCGCTATCTGGTCGTTCCCTTTGCCGCTGTGGAAGCCTGCTCGCGAAACACTCTGAGCACTTCGCGCTTGTCGTCTGCGCTGAGGGCGTCGAGGCCGCCCGTTACTTTGAATTTTTGATCGACCCACTTGCGCACCTTGGCCGCGTCGTAACCGAGCGCGCCCGCGCTTTGCAGAATTTCCGCGTCGAGATTCAAACTCTTTTCCGCAGGCGCGGCGGCAGCGGGCGCGGGAGTCGAAGCCGCTGCCGACGGAGCACTAGCAGCGCGCGCCGCCTTGTCCGTCGTCATCCGCGAAGTCTTTTCGAGTTCCTCTCGACTCGCGATGCCGCGCTTCACTTCAAAGCCCAAAAGAGCCAACGCACGGCCGACCGCTCCGGTCTCGCAGTTTTCTATATAGCTCGTTTTGTTGACGTAACTTTCGCCCCGCACCTCGAAGGCGTGGCCGGTGGCGGCGGGTTGCGCGTCGTCGGGCGTGCGATAAACTTCGGCGCGCATGAGCACGAAGCCGCTCTCGGAATTGTGCTCGATGATGTGCGTGATCACGCGCCCGTCGGGGAAACGCTCGTAGAATCTTTCCAGCCGTTCGGCTACGGGAACGTAATCCTCGAATCTATCATTACGCGGTGGCGAAGGGCGTGACATAGCGTTTGTTGCTCCTCGAAATTTGACTTCCAACTTGCTCTCGGTCGGGCGTTGAAGGCGAGGACAATCTAACGCTCTCCCTGCCTTTTTTCAATCACGAAGCGCGCGCCACCCGAACGGGCTGCGTCCTCTCAATCCGACCGTTCGTCTCTCTTGCCGTCAATCTCTCATCCGTGGATCGAGTCTGATGTGTCATTTTACTGGCGACGGGGGACTTCAAAAGTCAACAGGTCGCGCGCCATGTCCGTGCGGGGGAAGACGGCGCGCGCCTGCGCGAGCAATTCTTCGAGCGTGACCTGAGCGTCGGGCGTGTAGCGTGGGCTGAAGTGTGTGATGAACAGTTGCCGCGCCCCCGCTTCGCTCGCCACGCGCGCCGCCATCGTGGCGGTCGAGTGCATGCTCTGCACGGCCAGAGGCTCGTCTTCGGCGGCGAAAGTGGCCTCATGAATCAGAGCGTCCGCCTCTTCGGAGAGCGCGACCGCGCTGCGGCAATAGATCGTGTCGGTGCAATAGACGACCGAACGTCCCGGCAGCGTCGCGCCGACCAACTCGCGCCCTTCGACAATGCGCCCGTCGGGCAGTTCGACGCGCTCGCCGTTCTTCAAACGACCGTAGAGCGGGCCGGACGGAATGCCGAGCGCGTGCGCCCGTTCGACATCAAACTTCCCCGGCCGGTCGCTTTCCGTCACGCGATAGCCGTAGGAGGGAACGCGGTGTTTGAGCGGCTGGCAGGTCACGCTGAAATCCTCTTCGCGGTGAATGAGGCCGGGTTCGACGGTATGTATCTTGAGCGTCTCGGAGAGGGTGGTGCGCGAGATTCGGCTGCACACGCGCACATACTCTTCGAGACCGTCAGGGCCATAGAGGTGTATCTCCTGTCCCTGTCCGGCCAGCCCGCAGGTGGCGAGCAGACCCATCAAGCCGAAGAGATGATCGCCGTGCAGGTGTGTGATGAAGATGCGTGTGATCTGGCTGATCTTGATCGGCGTGCGTTGCAACTGGTGCTGCGTCGCCTCACCGCAGTCGAACAGCCACGTCTCGCTGCGTTGCGGCAGGCGCAGTGCGACGCTGGAAACGTTCCGCGCACGCGTCGGCACGCCCGCGCTCGTCCCTAAAAAAGTGATCTGCAAAATTAACTACATTCTCCCGTCAAGATGGTTGACTAAAAAAAGGATTTGGCTTAAGAAACTATCTGATTTTGCTCTGACCCCAAGTGCAAAAGGATTCCCCCCCATGACGAACATTTTAATTGTAGACGACTCCGACATCTGGCGTCGCCTCACGACGGACATTCTCAAGAAAAACCCCTACCGCCTGCTCGAAGCCGACTCCGGCGAGCAGGCTCTGGAGGTCGCGCGCGAAACTCCGGTTGACCTCGTCATCATGGACTACCGGATGCACCTCTTGAACGGGCTGGATACATCCCGCCGACTGCGCGAGATTCCCGGCTACGAACACGTCCCCGTCATTCTCATCACGTCGGAGAATTTTCCCGGCGATTGCGAAGAGACGCCCGTGCCGGACGTTGACGGCTATGTGGACAAGAAACGCCTGATCCACGAATTGGACGATTGCGTCAAACGTCATTTGGAGGGGCAGGCGCGCGTGGCCTGACGTGCCGCGCGCAGAAGTGTTCGCGCTTCGTTCAACTTCCGCGCGCGGGGGCTTGCCAGAAATAATTTTTGGTGTTAGAGTCCGCAGCCGTATCGCATCCTTCCCCCAAAAATGGAATGGTGTGAGAGGCAAAAGGCCGACTGCGTTGCGAGGGCGCAGTCGGCCTTTTGCCATTTAGCGGCTCATGTTTTCAAACAACCCCGACGCTCAACGCGCCTCTCGTGAGCAGCCCCCCGCCAAAACACAATGCCTTTAACTTTCGGGGGCGCGTTTGCGCCGAGAAAGGTTCGTTGCTAATCTTGTCAGCCGTGCCCTGTAAAATATCAATTCGCTGCGAGCGTACCAGATGAAAAGACCTCTGCTCCTTTCGGCCGCCCTGCTTTCACTTCTTCTCTTACCTTCAGCCTGCAAGAAATCGAGTCCGCAACCCGCCGCCAATCAGGCGGCTAACCCGTCCGTTTCGCCAACACCCAATATCGAGGCGGCGATGAAAGAGATCGTCAAAATCGATCAGGAATTTATCCGCCAGCATCCGAATGAATCGGCCGGTTACTATAATCTCGCCAACTCGTATTTCACGGCCGGAAAATTTCAAGAGGCCAGCGAACAATACCAGCAGGCCATCCGGCTCGACCCGAAGGACGCCGCCTCGCGTTACGAACTCGGCCAGTGTTACCTGCGGCTGGAACGCTACGACGAGGCTTTCGCCGCCTTCAACGAGTCTCTCAAACTCAATCCTAAAAACGCGGACGCTTATCACGAGATGGGCAACGCCTACGCCAAGCGGGAACGCACGAAGGAGGCCATCGCCGCTTACCAGAAAGCCGTGAGCCTCAAGCCCGACTACGCCGAAGCCTATTTCAGTCTGGGCAATCTCTACACCAAGATCGAGCAACCGCAGGAGGCCGTTAAAGCCTTCCGGCAGGCCACGCGCTACAACCCGAAAGATGCCGACGCCTTCTTCAATCTCGGCAACTCCTATAGCCGTCTCAAACAGTTTGACGAAGCGATCACGGCTTATCAGGAGGCCGTCAAGATCAGACCCGAAGACGGCGAGGCTCGCCTGCGTCTGGCCGTGCTGTATCTGGCGACGGGGAAACGCGAGGCGGCAAATGCCGAATACAACACTCTGAAAGGCACGAACCCCGAACTCGCCAAACTGCTCGACGACAAGATGAAGCAATGAAAATCGACGCCCGAAAAATAATTTCGGCTTTATTCGTTATGTAATCCAACCGCAATCTCTTTGCAACCTACGCCTCAAGTGCCGCGCGTATATTCGGTTCATCCTTTTACGGCAACTGGACGGACACAGAGGGGTGGCAGGCTTGGGGGAGTCGGCCACCCCTTTTTCCGTCCGGGTATAATCCCGTTTCGCCTCTCGCTCCACTCAATTCCAGTACGCTCGCGTACAGACTCCACTTTTCACCGGCGTTAAAATCCACGCCCTTCGCACGTCGAACATCTGTCATAGGAAGTAGTCTGAACTATTTACCTTTGAAGCAAAGCGAACGGCTGAAGCAACTTTCACATTGATTAACGGGCGGGGCGACTCTCGAAACGAGCAGCGCGCACCGCCCTTTCTTTCGCCCACGCGCGACGGCCGACGGCGAAGCTGCAAACTCGTTCGGATTTTCGCTCTATTTGACTCGCGTCGCGTTTTGGCATAGATAATAGCTGCTCCCAATCCATAACATTGCAGGTCGCGGCTATGAGAAATTCGATCAAGGTCATACTCCTCTTTTTGCTCACGCTCGGTCAGTTCGGCTGTTCCAAACAAAAAAACAACCCGGCCTCGGAAGTTATCGTCGGGGGCAGTCCTGCTCCCCCGGCCGCTTCTCCCGAAAATTCTCCGCCCGCAGCCGTCGCCATCCCGCAGCCGTCCACGCAAGATGCGAACGGCTATTACGCGTTGGGGATGGAACTCTACAAGCAGAATCACGACGAGCAGGCGGCCGAAGCGTTCCGGCAGGCGACCGTGCTCGACCCTGAATTCGCGGCGGGTTACATGAAACTCGGACTGGCTTACAAGGCGCTCGGCAAGAAAGAGGACGCCACGAAGGCTTACGAACAGGCCGTCAAAGTTTACGAGAGATTGGTGGATAAAGAACCGAAGAACGCGGAGGCGCAACTGAATCTCGGCGAGGCTTACAGCCGACTCGGCGACTATCAGAAGTCCATCGAGGCTTACCGTCGCGGCGTGAAGCTTAAAGAGCCTGACAGCGCAACCTATTACGACATCGGGCTGGCCTACAACAAGCTCGCGCGTTACAGCGATGCGGTCGGCGCGTTCAAGAAATCAATCGAACTCGACCCGGACGACTATCGCGCGCAGGAAGCTCTGGAACGCGCACAGGCCGACGCCAGCAGGCAGAAGGCGCGCATCGAGGAAGAAAAGAAGAAGTTGGAGCGGACGACTAAGGTGAACCCGAAATCGAAAGCCAATGCGAACTCCAACACCAACGCATCCGGCGGCAACAATCAATCGCCCAAAAATGCGAACCTGTAGATTCGACGATCAAGTTGCGTCGAACTCTCCGTGGGTCAACCGCTCCCGCCGAGCTTCAACGCGCACACGTCTGCGCCCGCCCGCCGTCTATCGAATAGGTCGCTCCCGTGATCCACGCGGCGCGCTCAGAGGCCAGAAATAGGATCAACTCTGCGATCTCGTCCGCTTCGCCCACGCGCCCCAGAGGGTGCGTCGTCCGCGAATGTTCGAGGAAGGCCGCATATGCGTCTTCGCTCATGCCGCCGCGCCGGTGCACCTGCGTGCGTACGACGCCGGGGTTGACCGCGTTGACTCTGATCTTTTTGCTCGCCAGTTCCAGCGCGGCGCAGCGCGTCAATTGATCGACGCCCGCTTTGGACACGCAGTAGGCGAGCACGCCGGGGAACGCGCGCAAGCCCGTCACACTCGAAACGTTGACGATGTTTCCCTGCCGGGTTTCGAGATGCGGAATCGCCAGTTGCATCAGGTGAAAGACGGCGCGCAAATTCACGTCGAGCATCGCGTCCCACGCGGCCAGCGTCGTGTTCTCGATTGTCCCGTTGAGCAGCCCGCCCGCCGCGTTGACGAGCACATCCAGCCCGCCGAACCGCGCGACGCTTTCGGCGACGGCACGTTCCGCGTCCGGCACGTTTGTGACATCGGCCGCGACCGCGAACGCTTCGCCGCCCTGTTGCGCTACTTCGCCTGCGACCGCCGCCAACGCCTCCCCGTTGCGCCCGACCAACGCGACGCGCGCTCCCGCCGCGGCGAACTTCAACACAGTTGCGCGACCGATCCCCGAACTCGCCCCGGTCACAAGCGCGATCTTGTCCTTCAATTCAGAGTCCATCGTCCGGCCAGCCCTTCGTTCTTCAAGTCGCCTTCATTGCGACGCCCTATTCTTCCACACGTTCTTCCTGCGCCAGCTTCTGAAAACGCACGGCGTCGTCGAGCATCCGCACGTTATTGAAGAGCACATAAGAGACGCCCTTTGTCGGCAGCATCGTGATGAGTTCCGCGAGTTCGTCGTCTTCGTACTGGTATCGCCAACCGGTGCGGCCGTGAAGGCGATAATAACATCGCTCCGGCGTCAAGGTGCGCGCGGCAAACGGATCGACAACGTGCGTGAGATCGAGTTCGTTGCACAACTCTCTGACCAACTCCTGCGGCCAACTCCCGCGCGGTTCCCAGAGGCAGATGAGTTTTCGACGCGGTCGTACGACCTGTGTGAAAAACTCGCGCAGGTCGCGCACGTGTTCACGCGTCGGCGTGAAACTCGAAGGGCATTGAAACAGCACACGCTCGGCCTGCAAAGCTGTGGCGCACGCGAGCGTCACCTCCCAAGCCTCGCGCACGATGGGCGTCGGGCGAAACGAACCCGCTTCCGACTTTTCGCCTTCGGTCAATTCTCTTTTCAGGCGGCGGTAAGTCGGGCTGCGCGCTTCGTGCGTGATGAGTTGCCAAGCCTTGAGCGTGAATTCAAAGCCGGGCGGGGCTTCCGCGCGCCAGCGTTCGAGCGTCTTCACCTGCGGCGGCTGGTAAAACGTCTGCTGCACTTCGACCACGGGGAAGCGCGCCGCATATTCCGACTGCGACATGCGAAACCCGCAGCACCCCGCTTTGACCACACGCTTGTCGCTTCTCTTCACCTTGATTGACTCTTTAACTCTCCGCGTCTTAGCCACGCGTCAACTGGCGATACTTGATACGGTGCGGTTGGTCTGCGGCCGCGCCGAGCCGCGCGCGCCGGTCGGCTTCGTACTCCGAATAGTTGCCCTCGAACCAGTAGACTTTGCTCTCTCCTTCAAAGGCGAGAATGTGCGTGGCGATACGGTCGAGAAACCAGCGGTCGTGGCTGATGACGACGGCGCACCCGGCGAAATTTTCCAGCGCCTCTTCGAGCGCGCGCATGGTGTTCACGTCGAGGTCGTTCGTCGGCTCGTCGAGCAACAGCACGTTCGCCTCCTGCTTCAACATCTTCGCGAGATGGACGCGGTTGCGCTCGCCGCCGGAGAGCGTGCCGACCTTCTTCTGCTGGTCTGAGCCGGAGAAGTTGAAGCGCGCCACGTAGGCGCGCGAGTTTACCTGTCGCGTGCCGAGCATCACGATGTCCAGCCCGTCGGAGATAACTTCCCAGATCGTCTTATCGGCGGCGAGCGCGTCGCGGCTCTGATCGACGTAGGCGAGTTTGACGGTTTCGCCCGTGCGGAAACTCCCGCCGTCGGGTTCTTCCTGTTTCGTGATCATGCGAAAGAGTGTGGTTTTGCCCGCGCCGTTCGGGCCGATGATGCCGACGATGCCGCCGGGCGGCAGCGAAAACGTCAGGTCGTCGATCAGCAGTCGATCCCCGAAAGCTTTCGAGACGTGTTCGGCCTGTATCACGATGTCGCCGAGGCGCGGCCCCGGCGGGATGTAAATTTCCAACTCCGACGCGCTGCGCTGTCGCTCTTGGCTCGCCAGAGCCTCGTAAGAGTTGATGCGCGCCTTCGACTTCGCCTGCCTACCCTTAGGCGACATCCTGATCCATTCCAACTCGCGTTGCAAAGTTTTCTGCCGCTCCGATTCCTGTTTCTCTTCCACGGCGAGCCGCTGGCCTTTTTGTTCGAGCCACGAAGAATAGTTGCCCTGCCACGGGATGCCCTGCCCGCGGTCGAGTTCGAGAATCCATCCGGCCACGTTGTCGAGAAAATAGCGGTCGTGCGTGACGGCGATCACCGTACCCGGATACTTCTGCAAGTGTTGTTCGAGCCAACTGACGCTTTCGGCGTCGAGATGGTTGGTCGGTTCGTCCAAGAGCAGAATGTCGGGCTGTTGCAGGAGCAGGCGGCAAAGCGCGACGCGGCGTTTCTCGCCGCCCGAAAGAATTTTGACGGGCGTTTCCGGCGGCGGGCAGCGCAAAGCGTCCATCGCTAGTTCGAGGCGCGAGTCCAAATCCCACGCATCGGCCGCGTCGAGTTTCTCCTGCACCGCGCCCTGTCGTTCGAGGAGCGCCGTCATCTCGTCGTCCGACATCGGCTCGGAAAACTTCTCGTTGATCTCTTCGTATTCCTTCAACAAATCGACGGTCGCCTGCACGCCCTGTTCGACGATCTCGCGCACGGTCTTCGTCTCGTCGAGACGCGGCTCTTGTTCGAGGAAGCCGACGGTGTGGCCGGGCGAGAGCACGGTCTCGCCGTTGAATTCTTTGTCCACGCCCGCCAGTATGCGCAAGAGCGAACTCTTGCCCGAACCGTTCAGGCCGATGACGCCGATCTTCGCGCCGTAGAAATAAGAGAGGTAGATGTCTTTGAGGACGGGCTTCTTGTCGTAAAACTTGCTGACGCCGATCATCGAGTAAATAACTTTATTGGGAACGCTGCTCATAACTGAACTCACTTTCTCCTTAACTTAACGTTTGCGAAATTGTCCGACTAATTTTACCTGCGGCGACGACACGGCAAATTTTACTGCGCGGCGGACGGCGTTGTAGCGGCGGCGCAAGCCGACACGACCGCGCTCCCGACGCGCACGGGCGTGAGCGGCGTTTCGCCCTCAAGCGCGGCCTTGTTGATAGCGTCAACCACGTCCATGCCTTTCGTGACGCGCCCGAAGGCGGCGAAAGTCCCGTCGAGATGCGACCCGTTGCCGACGAGGATGAAGAAATTCGTGGTCGCGCTGTTCGGCCGTTCGGTGCGCGCCATCGAGACGATGGCGCGCACGTGTTTGACCGCGTTCGGCTCGTCGGGCACGTTGCGCTTGGCGCGCGCGGCAAGGGCGGGCGTCAGGTTTTCCCGCGTCGAGAGATTGCCACCCTGTATGACGAAGTTTCTGACGACGCGGCTAAAGGTCGTCGTGTCGAACGCGCCCGTTGCCGCGAGGTTCAGAAAATTGCGGACGGTTTCGGGCGCAACTTCCGGCAGCATCTTCATTTCGATTGTGCCCGCCTCGGTCTCAAGCTTCACGCATTGCGCGGCCATCTGCTCGACCGTTGCGGAGTCGAAAGGTTCGGGCGCGGGCGTGGGCGCGGGCGTCGGTGTCGGTGCGGGCGTCGGTGTGGGCGCGGTGGTAACCGGCGGCGTCTGCGTCGCGCCTTTCTTTTGCGTGGGTGCGGGTCGCGCGGGTCGTTTTTGCGCGGGCGCGGGCGACGCTAAAAAAAGTATAGCGCAGAGGGCGAGGCTTGAGTTAAGAAGTTTCTTCATAGTCGTTTTGTGTGAATTTGCGAATTGCTGCTATATCATTATCACAAAGCGCGCCACTGTTGCACGAGCCGAAAATTTTTTGCGGCGTTTCTCGTTCAAGCTGCCGTCGAGCGGCGAAGCCTTCATCACGGCAGGCTAGAAGAGGACGCACAGGGGAAGGATGACGATGGCAGACGAATTGAGTCTACAAGAGAAGTATGCGCCGGGGATGGCTTGCTTCGGGTGCGGCCCGGCCAACGAACAGGGGTTGCGCATCCGCAGCTTCGCGCGCGGCGACGACGAGGCGGTCTGCGAATGGCAGCCGCAGAAACATCACGAGGCGTATCCGGGCATGCTGAACGGCGGCATCATCGGCTCGCTCATCGATTGTCATGCCAACTGGACGGCCGCGTGGCATCTGATGCGACGCGCGAACGCCGATGCGCCGCCCTGCACCGTCACGGCCGAGTACTCCGTCAAGCTCCTACGCCCGACGCCGACCGGTGCGCCCGTCTCGCTCACGGCGCGCGTCGTGGAAGCGAAAGAAGACCGCGCCGTCGTCGAAGCCGAACTCGTGGCGGGCGGAAAAGTTTGCGCCACCGGGCGCGGAACTTTCGTCGCAGTCAAGCCCGGCCATCCCGCATATCACCGCTGGTAACAGATCATGTCGAAGCAAAAAATGTTCGCACGACGCTTGAGCGGCATCCGGCTGGCCGCCGTTCTTCTCTGCTTCTTCTCTCTGCCCGTGGCGACGGCGCAGACGCGCGCGACTTATACCAACCCGGTCATCGCGGGCGACTTTCCAGACCCGTCCGTCATACGCGTCGGCGACGACTACTGGACGACGGCCACTTCGGCCGAGTGGTCGCCAATCTTCCCCATCATGCACTCGCGCGATCTCGTCCGCTGGGAAGCGAAAGGCGCGGTCTTCACGACGCCCCCGGCGTGGGCTGCGAGAAATTTCTGGGCACCTGAGTTGCAGCAGTTCGGCAACCGTTTTTACGTCTACTACACGGCGCGCATGAAGGACGGCCCGCTGTGCGTCGCCGTCGCGAGCGCGTCCGAACCGCAAGGGCCGTACACGGATCACGGCAGGCTCGTCTGTCAGGAAATCGGTTCGATTGACGCCGTGGCGACCGCCGACGAGTCGGGCGATGTTTACCTGATCTGGAAAGAGGACGGCAACAGTCGCGGCCAACCGACGCCCATCTGGGCGCAGAAACTTTCGGCCGACGGGACGAAACTCGTCGGCAGCCGCAAAGAGTTGTTTCGCAATAACCCGACGACGTGGGAGGGCGGCGTGGTCGAAGGCTCGTTCGTCGTGCGGCGCGGCGACTGGTTCTACATGTTCTATTCGGGCAACTCTTGTTGCGGTCGTCGCTGCGACTACGCGCTCGGCGTGGCGCGCGCGCGCAAACTTCTCGGCCCGTGGGAGAAGAACCCCGCCAACCCGATCCTTGCCGAGAACAACGTCTGGCAATGCCCCGGCCACGGCAGCATCGTGACGAACAAAGAGGGAAAGGATTATCTGCTTTACCACGCCTACCGGAAGTCGGACGCGGCCTTCCACATCGGGCGCGAGGCGTTGCTCGACGAAGTTAAGTGGGAGGCGAACGGCTGGCCTACGATCAACGGTGGCCGTGGGCCGAGCGCGACCGCGCCGCGCCCTTCCGTCGCGAACATCGTGTTAGACATGGATTCTTTCTACGACGAGTTTGACGCGCCTGCGATTGCGGCAAGCTGGCAGTGGCCGCAATGGAGCGTGCCCGTCGTTACCATCGAGACTGTGCGCGGCGGGCGTTTGATGCTCTCCGCGTCGAACAAGAGATCGAAAGATGCCCTCGCCGCGCTCATCACGCAACGCGCCCCCGGCGGCAACTACACGGCGACCACAGAGGTTAATCTGGCGGGTCAGCCGCGCGAAGCGTTGGCGGGTCTGTCGGCCTACGGCGATCAAGAGAATGCTTTAGGCATCACACTCGCGGGTGGCGGTGAGATCAGGGTGTGGAGCATGGAGAGCAAAGGGCGGCGCACGGTTGCTGCGGCGAAGACGGCCGCGCAGGCCGTGTCGCTCAGGATGACGGCGAAAGAGGGCACACGTTATCGCTTCGCTTACAGCGTTGACGGAAAAACATGGACGCCCGTAGGCGACGAAGTTGACGGCGGCCACCTCGGCTACGTGCGCGTCGCGCTCAACGCAGGCGGGGCGGCCGGGGCAATCGGGAGATTCGAGTGGCTACGCATCGAACCCGCGACCGCGAGGTAGAAGACGATGAAGTAACAGAGATTGGTTCACCGGCTCATTGATTCGTCGATTCAATACTTCATTTCTTCATTGAACCCGTGAACCAATGGCTCAATGGATCAATCTGTTAAGTTCATCGTTCCGCGTTCTTCCTTCGTCAGTTCATTGTTGATCGTTAGAATCTTTTATCGAGCAGTTCCTTCGCCTTCGTGACGGCTTCCCTGTGTTCGGGGACGAAGTCGGGGTGCGGCGTCATGTTGAGGATGTAATTGATCTGTTTGCGTGCGTCGTCCATGCGCTTGTTCCTGATGTAAGCCTCCGCGAGACGCAGGCGGTAGAGCGAATTATTCTCGCCGTATTTCATGCCGCGCTCCAGCGTTTCGACGGCGCGTTTGGGGTCGCCGCCGAGCATCGTGGGGAGTTCGAGGTCGAGGCGGCCGAGCACCATGAACGCGCTCCCTCCTTGAAAGCCCTCATCGAGTTTGAGAACGGTCTCCATCTGCTTGCGTAAGCCCTCCGCCGCCGACAGACCGTAGAGCGGCCCTCTCGATTGCGCGTAGCCGCCCTGATTCGCGCCGAGCCAGAAATAACCCTCCACCCGCTGCGGCTCGACGCGCACGGCCGTCTCACCGGCCTCGATGCCTTCGCGGAAAGCCTTCTCGCGTTCGGTCGCGTCGGTGGTTTTATCGCCGAGCGTGTAGTTGAGACGGGCGGTGCGCCACGCCACGTCGAAGTTGGCGTAATCGACGGCGCGCGCACGGCGCAGCGTCTCCAACCCTTCGCGGACGCGCGCCAGATCGTCGCGTTGCGCGTAACTTTGATCGGCCTGTTGCAAGAGTTCTGGACTGGGCTTGGTGTTTGAATTTGGCGCGGGCGCGGCCGTCTCGGAAGGCGCGGAGCAGGCCACGGCGAAAAGCAACGCGCCGCACACGGCGAGCGTCCTTAAGACCATTCCTGCGTGGCGAGGTTTGTTCTCTCTCATCAATTAACAAAGTTCCTTTCCGCTGTTCGGTCTTCTGAATATCAAAAGTCACAGGCCGCGCTCTCGCGAGGCGCGCGCGCGTGGCTACTTCTCCGCGAGATTTTTGATGTGGTCGAGCACGCGCGCGTGGATGCGCCCGATGATGTAATCCGACCAGCGATTCCAGTAGACGCCCGGCCAGAAATTGTTTTCATACCACGTCGTCCCTTCGAGGAGCGTGCGACGACCGCCCGCAAGCGGGGTCAGCGAAAACTGACCGCGCCGCGACTTCAGATAACTGTTGAGGTGCGGCGGGCTGAGGTGCGGGTAGGGCGACATCTCATCCATGATAGGCGGCTGCGCGGTGACGCCGAACTTCAACAGGCGCGGCTCGTCCCACACTTCAATCGGCTCGACGAACGCGCCCGTGGAAAACACGCAATGCCTGATTGCGCCGACGCCCTGCCCCTGTATCTCGGCGCGAACGGGGTAGGCGATGCCCGTCTTGAACAGTCGCTCGCGCGGCGGCGGGAGTTCCGCGAACGCGACGAGTTTCGGCCACACGCGTTCCGGCGGCGCGTCAATCTCCACGGAAGTCCGCACGGCTCTAAGCGGCGACTGCAAGCGCACGGAGTTTTCCAACAACATCAACGCGGGCAAGGCCAGCAGCACGACGGCAAAGGCGTGCGTGGTGTAGATGTGAGGCGACCCCGTAAAGTCCGGGTCGCGGTGTTGGATGAGGTAGCCCATGAAGCCGCCGAAGAGTGCGAAGATCGCGCCGAGCGGGGCGGCCATGGCGAGACAAATCACGCCTTCGATGGCGAACGCCAAGATCGCCGCGCACGTCAACGCGATGGAGAGCAGCGAGACCAGAAGGCAACTGCCGAGCGTGCGCGATTCGTGATAGCCGTAGACGAGAACGGAGGCGAGTCCGACGCAGAAAGGGAGGCCGACGAACAAGCCCCAGCCATAATTGCCCAGCCCGTTCACGCTCCAGACGGTTGCCGCAACGGTCAACAACGTCACGATGACGACGCCGAAAGTCGCGCTCCCCAACGCGCCGCGCGGAATGACCCGATCAAGAAATCGCTTGAGGCCGCCCGACACCTGCGCGCGCTCGCCCGCGCCGGACGCGCGCGGGGGCAGCACGCCGAGCAGGATGAAGAAGAGCAGGTTGACGAACGGGACGAAGAACACGAGCACCAACCAGAGCGGCAGCCCCGTCGATCTCAAACGCCGGAGCGTGAGCACAACGCCCGTCCAGATGAAGGGGACGGCGATGAGCAGCAGCGTCGCGTAAAACTTCTGATAGTCGAACGGCATGAGTTCGACATCCGACCCTTCGGGAAACAGCCAGTAGTTAAAGACCGTCCAGCGGCGTTTGAAGTACGTGGCCGCGACGATGCGGTCGAGGTTGTGCTTGAGCGCGAACAGGACAAATCCGATGGTGAGATATTTGCCGCGCCCCACCGTGCCGCGCCAATCCCATAAATCAGAGAATCTGAAATTCATGGCCTCCCCCGTCATGCAATGCCCGAAGCGCGTTACAACTTCAAGCCGGGGCGCATCGAGCGTTCCTTATCGGCCGCCGTCTCTTCGACGGGTTCGAGTCTCCACAAACGCCTCACGGCCTCTTCGAGTTTCGTTTGATTGTTGGTTTGCATCGCTTCCGTCCCTTGCGCCAGCCACTTCCCGGCCTCTTCGTCGTTGACGAACGCGCGCCCCGGCCGCTGGAAGTACTCGAACCACTCGCGCCAGAACCAATCCTGCGCGTAGAGAATCTGGCCGCGCAAACTTTTGAGCGCGCTGTTGAGTTTTTGGATTCCGCGTGTGTCGTCGCGCGCCGCCGCGCGTTCCAACTCGCGTGCGAGCGCGTGGAAACGCGCCTTCTGCGATTCGTTGCCGTAGTTCTCCACGTACTCGCGCGTTTCCGACGCGAGCGCGTCGGCCTCGGTCGCGCGGGAAGTTTTCGCGCTCCCGCCGACGCGCCGTTCGAGATTGGACAGCCGCACGCGTATCTCTCGCGCGCGTTCGACGAAGCCTTTCGCCTCGTCCGCGCCGAGCGAGGCGTGGCCGCTACGCTGCATGATGATCTCGATGTCCAAGTCTTCGATCTCGCGCCGCAGCCGATCAATTTCGGAGAGCGGGCTGTCCTCGACGGTTGACGCGGGCAGCCCTGCCGCCGCCCCTCCTCCTGCTTCGGACGAGGGCAACTCGCCCTCTTCGTAGATCACTTCCGGGAAATCGAAGCTCGAAGACGCGTCCGCGTAGTCGCCCGTGAGCAGGCGTTCTTCGAGCAGGCGCAGGCGCAAGGCGTAGTTCTCGAATTCCAGCGGGACGCTCTCCAACAGTTTGAGATAATCGGGTTCTTCGTCCTGCGGGATGTAGACGCGCTCGCTGAAATTCGCATTGAGATGCGGGATGAAAACTTCCACTGTGATAAGACGCGAGGTGTCGATCTTGATGTGCAATTGAATCTCCGCGCCTTCGGGGATGGGGCGACGAATGTGCTCGTTCCAGATGTGCATGTTGCCGACCCAGTTGTTCGCCTGCGGCTCGCCCAGTGCCTCGCCCTCCCAGAGTTTGATCGCCAGAGAGGTTTCCGCGTCGCTCGGCCTGAGCGTTTTGGCGGCGCGATACGTGACGGTCTTTTCGGCGGGCAGCAGCGTGCGGCGCGGAAAGACGGGGCTGAGTTCAATCGCGCCGTCGGGCTGCACCAACTCGACCGAGATCGTGTGCGGCAAAGGCGGCGCACTGATCATTAAACCGTGCCTGACGGAAAATTCCGACGGTTCGACGGCGAGCGCGCGCCCTTCCGCGTCGCGCAGGCTGATCAGAAACTTATTGTTTCTGCCTTCCTGCAAGACGAGCGGTATCTCGAAGTAGTTGTCGCTGACGGCGTGCCAGCCGCTCGTCCAAAAATTGTTGTCGGCGTCGATCTTCACCTCACGCGCCTCTTGAGCGCGCGCGCCGTCAATCTTGCCCGCGACGGCCGCTTCGAGCGACGCGCTGATTGGATCAAACGCGAGCCGCACAGACAGCTTTCCGGCCGCCACGGCGACGCGCGGCGCGTCTGTTGCGCGTTCCAGCGTCGCGCCATAGATCGCCGCGCCGTGCGCCACGACCGTCATCGGGTCGAGTGAATAATCGACTTTCGCGCCGAGCGCGTCGCCGAGGCTGCGACGCACGTAAGGCATCTGCGTAGGGCCGCCGACGAGCAGCACGCGATCCAAGTCCGTGCCCTTCACGCGTGCCGCCGCGAGCGCGTCCGAGGCGAGTTGCACACAGCGCGCGACGAGCGGATCGATCTGCGCTTCAACTTCCGCGCGGCGCAGCGGGAGTTCGGCTTCGATGAGTCGGCCTTCCGCGTCCGCGCCGAGGTCGATGAGGCTGACGATTGTTTCGTCCGCAGACGAGAGTTCGATCTTGGCATACTCCGCGATCAGAGTGAGCTTGCGCAGAAGTCGTCCACGCGCTTCGGGCACGGCGGGCAAAGAAAATTGGGCGGCGAGATACGGCAGGAAGATGTTCTGCACGATCAGGCGGTCGAGGTCTTTGCCGCCGAGGTGATTATCGCCGCGATGTTCGAGCACGCTCAGACGCCCCTCGCGCGTCGAGACGACGGCGATGTCGAGCGTCCCGCCGCCGAGATCGAAGACGAGCCAGCGTTGATCGCTCGCGTCCGGCCGCGCGCCGTAGGCGATGGCGGCGGCAATCGGTTCTTGCAGCAGAGGGTGCTCGGAGAGTCCGGCCAGACGTGCGGCGCGCGCCGTCGCTTCGCATTGGAGCGCGGTGAAGGCGGCGGGCACGGTGATGACTGCGGCCGAGATGTCGCCGTCGCCTTCCGGTTGCCTGCGGCGCGCGTCGCCGAGCAGCGACTTCAAGACCTCCGCCGAAAGTTCTTCCGGCGACATCGAGCGGCCGCTAGCGGCCGGAAACTGTTGTTGATGCTTCTGCCCCATCAGTCGCTTGAATTCCGCCGCCACGTTGTCTGGGTCTTCCGCGATGGCGTTGTAGGCGCGCCGCCCCACCATCACGCTCCCCGAACGCAGCACCCGCACCACCGACGGCGTGACGTTCATCTGATCCGCATTCTGGATGATCTTGAACTCGTCGCCGTCGAGCCGCACGATGCAGGAATTGGTCGTCCCCAGATCAATGCCGTAGTTGATAAATGCGCTCATGCGAAACCCCACACCCGACAAATTGATTAGCCCGACGGCAAACAAACCTTTGCCCGCCGCGCGTTCGATTCGAACAATTCAACTTCCGTTCGGCCGCGAATTCTTGCCGCCCTGCCTGACGACGACCTGCCCGAACTTCACCACGCGCCCGCGCCACAAGATGACGGGCGCAACCATCTCGTCGATCAAACGTTCGTGCTCGCCCATGCGCTCGTCCTCCAATGCTTCGATCACTTCAACGGACATGCCCGGCTCATAACGTCGCCCCGTCAAATCGAGCGCGCTCAGTTCACGCTCACTCAAAAACTTTTGCAGGCGGCGTGCGACGTATCGCAGTTTCGACGCGACCTTTTCCGGCGGCTGCGCGGCCAGCCAACTGTCCAGCCGCCAACCTTCAATCGCCAACTCGATGAGAGAGGCGAGCGGCACTTCGAGTTGAGACGGGAGTTCTTCTGTAGCCATCAATCAAAGTTTGTCCGACGAGATGAAAATGCCCGAACGCGTTACTTTAATTTTCGCTTCCCAATTTGACTAACCCTCTCCGCGTTTGTGTGACGGGCGGGGCTAGTTCCGGCGGGAGTCCGGCAGTTTGTTCGACGGGCAGATCGGCGTCGAGCCACGCGCCGTAACCGCCTTCGAGCACGGACACGTCTGTCAATCCGAGCGTTCGCAAGTGTACCGCCGCACGCGCGCTCGCCTCCTGCTCGGCGCACTGGCAATAGAGCACGATCTGTCGTCGCTTCGGCAAGCGTTTAGCAAGCGTCGCCAGTTCGTCTTCCGGCATCAGGCGCGCGCCGGGAATGTGACCCGCATCATATTCGCCTTTCGCGCCGACGTGCAGCAGCGTCACCGTCTTCGTCTTCAACTTCGTTTGCAACTCGCGCACTGTGATGTGATCGACCAACGGCTTGAAACTGAATTTAGGAATCGGCTGCGGCGTGAAGCTCGGCATGGGCATGTTTAAGTTCATCGCCGGGTACGGGTTCGAGCGGCGCGAGCCGGGCAGGCTATTAAAACATTTGCCGACAAAGAGCGCGAACACGACGAAGAAGATAAATTTCGACGCCCCCCTGCCCCAGCGTTCCAAATCTTTCTCTGCCTGCTCCTTCTGCACGTAGGCCGTAAACAACTCCGGCTGCGCCGCCGGTTCGCGCAACGCCATGCTCAACCCGCGCGCGTAGCCGTCATCGGTCTTGGGCGGCCGACGGGAGGTGTCGCCCGCTTCCGCGAGGTGCTCTTCGATCAACAGGAGCGACGCGCTCCGGGGCGGAGCGAGTTGCCACGCCTTGCGTAGCATCCTCAACCTCGACTCTTGATCAAATCCCGTCTCGAAGCCGTCGGCCAACTCGTCCAACGCGTCCGCGGCTGCGGCAAAGACGCGGCGCACGACCACGCTCTCAGCGCCCGCCAACTCAAGAATCTTTTTGAGCGCGGGCTTGACCTGTTCGTTAAACTTGGCGTGCGCGCGCCAGCACGTCTCTCTTCTCTCGCCGATGCTCTGATTACTTTTAACTTCGTAACGATAGCTGCTGAATGCTGTCCACAGCAGCGCGTCAAACTCGTCTTCGACCGCCCCCAGAATCTCTTGCTCGTATTCGTCCGCGAGCGTCTGCGGCAAACTCGACGCGCGCAGAAGGACGGCCAGCGCGCGACTTGCCGCCGCGTGGTCTTCGCGGACGATGGCATCCTTCGCGATCTCCGCGATTGGCGCGGTGACGAGTCGCCAAGCGCGCACGCGCAGGTCGCCAATTTCGCCAAAGGTCGTCACCTGTTCAAAGTCGCCTTTGAGATCGGCCGCCATCAACAGCGACCAGAACTCTTTCCCCTCGATCAACTCTTTCCAGAGCGCGTATGTGCGCCGCCAATCGTCTGAGAGGTTCAACGCGGGGTCGTGCCGCAGCATGACGGCGAGCGAGAGAAGGGCGATGTCGTGTCGCGCGGCGGGAGTCTCGTCGGGTTGCAGGCGTGCGATTGTTTCTCGCAGTGACGCTACGCTGTGCGCGGCCGTCTCAATCGCCTGCGGGTCGAAGAACCAGAAAAGGCGTTCGTAAATTCGCTGCGCCGGGACGGTCAAGCGGCTCAGGGCATCGCGCACGCCGTTCTCCGTCCGGTCGGACGCGCCGAGCCAGTCGAAGTTGCGTGCGTGCGGCTTCACCACGCCCAACTTGATCGCGCGACGCAGAGCCGAGGCCGCCGCGTAAATCTCCCGCTGCGAAGCCTGACACGATAGCCCCAGCAGGCGGAAGGCGTTGTTCGCCAGCGGCGTCAATCTATGCTTGTCCGGACTCGCGTGTCGAGTCGTGCGGAGGCTATCGGTGGCGGTCTGCATTGAAGATTAAGCCAGCACGACCAAGTGTGTTTGGCGCGACCGGGCGGCCGGGGTCTGTGCTTCGGAAGATCGAAAACGGCTATTAAAGACGACTGCGAAAGACCGTCGAAATTCTACCACCTTACCGGGTGAAATTGCGCGCCCGTTATTCCCGACGCGCGCACGGCGAAGTGAAGCATCCCTCTCTTAGTTTGAACCTAAGCGCAGACGGAGGCCGACGCGCACCGAGGCGGGCGGCGCGATGGTGCGGACGGGTGTGCGTCCGGTGCTGTAGCGTTGATTCAACAAATTCTCGGCGGCGGCAAAGAGTTCGAGCGCGGGCGCGAGGCGACGCGAGATGAGCGCGTCGAGCGTGAAGAAGCGTTCCAGCGAGAAGCGGTTTTGATCGTCGTCGAACTGCGCGCCGCCGACCCGACCTTGTAGGCCGAAGTTGAAGCGCGCGGGATTCGTGTAACGGAGTTGGAAAGTGAATTGGTGACGCGCGACCTGCGGCAGACGCAAGCCTACGAGTTCCGGGTTGGCCGGAAACTTCAAGACGCGAGCGTCCACCAGCAGATAGCCGCCCGCGAGCGTCCAACGCTTCGCGGGGCGCGCTTCAACTTCGAGTTCGAGACCGCGCGAGCGTGTGCGGCCGAGGTTTTCCCGGCGGCGCGTGATGAGCGCGGGCGCGACCGTTAAGGTTACGTTGGCGACCGGGCGCGCGATCTCCGTCCAGAAGAGAGTGGCGCGCGCGCTCACACGCCCGTCGCGCGTGGCGATGTTCGCCCCCGTCTCGCCGCCCGTCAAACGCTCGGCGCGCAAATTTTCATTCGCCAGCGTGAGCACGTCACCGACGCGAAAGCTGCGATACAGTTCGTTGAGCGTCGGCTGCCGGAACGCGCGTTGGACGGACGCGTTGAGCGAGAAGTTGTCGAGCGGTTTGTAGAGCACGGAGACTTGCGGACTGAAAGCCGTCTCGGTGCGATTGGCAAAGGCGTTGGCGTTCACCGTCGCAGTGGGGCTGAGAGCGCGCGTCGCGCTCTGCGCGCGATAGTTGCGCCAGCGGTCGAAGCGCGCGCCGCCCGCGATGTTGAGACGCGGAGTGACCTGCACGATCTCTTCGACAAAGACGCCCACGGTTCGCTCGCGCCCGCCCGCACCGACGAGGCTCGACGCGCGACCCTGCACGTAGACGAGTTCGTCGCTCGCACCGCGCACTTCGCGCGCGTCCAGCCCCGCAACAAACGTGTGTCTTCCGGCGAAGGCGCGCGACCATTGAGTTGACAGCCCGGTGAACTGCGAAGGGGCGCGCTGCACGCGCGTGAGCGTCTCCGTGTTGCGATTGGCGGCGACGGCCGTAAAGTTTTGATCGAAAAGTTGCGTGCCGCCATAGAGGCGCACGACCGCGTTGCCGCGCCGTGCGCTCGACCAGTCGCCGCCCGCGCTCCACTGGCGCAGGTGCGTGCGGTTCGTCTGCAAGGGCGTTCCGTTCGCGCGCGACTCGCCGAGATATGAGGCGCGAACAAACAGCCGCGCATCTGCCGAGACGGCGTAAGACAGCTTCGCGTCAAAGGCTGCGCGACGCGATGCGGCGGGCGTGTCCACGCGGCCGCGCTCCGCTCTGTCAACGACGATGTAGCCATCCGTGTGAAACGTCTCGGCCGCGAGCGTCGCGCCCCAACGCCCGCGTCGCGCGCTTGCGAAGAGAGAGGCATCGGGCGTCCGCTGGCTTCCGTATGACGCTTCGAGCGAGACGACGGGCGACTCTGCTGCCTGTCGCGTCAGGATGTTGACGACGCCGCCGAGCGCGCCGCTGCCGTAGAGGTGCGAAAAGCCGCCGCGCAAAACTTCGACGCTCTGCACGGACTCGCGCGGCACACGCCCCCAGTTGATCCAACCGCCGAACGGATCGTTGAGCGGGATGCCGTCGGCGAGAACGAGCGCGCGACTCGCGCCGCTCGCTCCCGTCCCGCGCAGAGAGACGCCCTGCGTGGTCGGGTTCGCGGTGCGGCTGCCCGCGCGGCGGAACAACTGGAAGCCCGCCACCTGACGCAGCGCGTCGTCGAGCGTGACGGCGGCGGTCGTGGAAAGTTCCGCTGCCGTGAGCGTGACGACGCTCGCCGCCGTGTCTCCGAGACGCGTCTCGGTGCGCGTCGCCGTCACCGTCAACTCTTCCGCGAGCGGCGCTGGCGCGAGCACCAGTCGCAATTCTTCGACGCCTTCCCCCTTGCCGCTCAACTTTCGTTCGAGCGGCGCAAACCCGCGTGCGCGCACGACGAGCACAGCTTCGCCCGCCTGCTCCGGCACGCTAAATGAGAACTCGCCACCCGCGCCGGTTGTCGCCTGCGCTACGACGGCCGAGTTGATCTTGAGAGAGACTTCCGCGCCCGCCACCGGGGCGTTCGTCTCGTCCGACACGACGCCCTCAATCCGCGTCGTCACAATTGCAGTTTTAATGGCGGCCGGTGCGCGCCCGCCGCAGATCAAGAGGAAACAGGAGAGAGCGCAGGTGAACGCGATCAGCCGCGACGCAGCCGTGCGACGGCACATCTTCTCCGTGCGAGCGAGCGCGGGCTGCTTGCGCGACCTCTGCGTAAATAGTTTAAGACGGCGAGGCTTGGATACGTTGCAGGTGTTTGTGGCAGGGCGGCGACGCGGTTCGAGATCGTCGCCGCGTTGTGGCTGTGCGTCGCCGTGCTGCCGCTCTGTGTCGTCGAGTCGCGTTTTCACGATCCACTTTCATTCTTCAAACGCTGTTCGAGATCGCTGACCATCTTCTTCGCCTCATTTGCGGAGCGCGTGAGAAACCGGATCGTGCGTCTCAGTTCGAGTTGAGTCATCACCTGTTGGCTGAGCACGCGCAGGGCGGCCAATTGTTCGGGCGTGATCTCGCGCGGGTAGCGGTCGATGA
Source organism: Pyrinomonadaceae bacterium (assembly GCA_035940695.1). Taxonomy (GTDB): domain Bacteria; phylum Acidobacteriota; class Blastocatellia; order Pyrinomonadales; family Pyrinomonadaceae; genus JAIVJZ01. The sequence continues at coordinate 41,800 of DASZEQ010000004.1, forward strand.
CGCAGAGCGTGCCGAGGCTGAAGCCTTCAACCGTGGTGAGCGGCGAACCGGCGTAGAAACGGATGTAGGGGTCTGACCTGACGAGCGGGTTGTCTCTGAAACGCTCGTCGTCGAGCGCATCGCGGACGACCATCGGGCCGGGTTGCTTGATGGCGTGAGCGCAAAACGAAACGTCGCGCGCCGTCTCTTCCAGAGACAGCCCGACCCGCGCCTTGAACCACTGCCGGTGCGCGTCGATGAGTGTGATGATCGCGATGGGCGTGTGGCAGATGTAGGCGGCGAGACGCGTGATGTCGTCGAAAGTTTGTTCGGGGTCGGTGTCGAGCACCTCGAACTGGTGCAGGACTTCGAGCCGCGCCGCTTCGTTCGTCTTCAGCTGTGACGCCATAATTTATTCACTCCCTAGAGTTCGTCGCGGGACACGAGCCTCGACAAGCCGCACCGCCGTTCGGCGGGTAAACTCAAAGTATACAGGCTGATAAAACTTGAAGTGTGCATTATACAGAAAGCCCCGAATATTTTGAGACTCTCGAAGCCGCCCCGCCGTCGCTTCGCCCGTCTCCGCGCTTCACGAGACGCCCGCCGTCCGGCTATTTTTTAGTGGCGAGGGACGCGTCAATGTCGTTATAGTCAACGGGTCGTCGCGCGAACCCGGATGTGCGGGTAGTGTCGCCGGGGCACGACGCCGGATAGCTGCATGCTGCGAGAGATACGGAACGTTAAAGAGATTCCCGGACAGGGCGCGCGCCGTTGGTTCAACGACGAGCACCTCGACCTGTTCGTGTGGTACGACGCGGGCGGGCGCATCCTCGGTTTCCAACTCTGCTTCGACAAAGACACGCGCGACGAGCGCGCCCTCACGTTCACGGAAGATGAAGGCTACTCGCTCGACCACGTGGCGGTGGAAGCCTCCGTCTGCGACTTGGGTTCGCCCGTGATGGTGCGCGCGGGAGAGTTCTCCTGCCGGAATCTGATCGAACAACTCGGCGCGCGGGGCGAGACGTTGGAACGTTCGCTCTACGATTATCTCAGAAAGAAACTGGAAGAATATCCGGCGCAGCCGACCGCCGGCGCAGCCACGGAAGTCGAGTCGGGACGATGAACGGCCGCGTGATTGTCGTCGTGCTCTCGTATCTTTGGAGTTAATTTTCCGAGGTCAATTTTCTGAGGCGCTTTTATGAAGACGCTCTGTTTCATCGTCGTTTGTTTCGTGCTCGCCGTCGCGTTTGACCCGCGACTGTCGGCGGCGCAGGAGACGGGCGCGCCGCGTTTCGAGGATTACGCCGCCCCGACCGGGCGCGACAAGGTTGCGCCGCTCGACCTGCGAAGCCACCCGCTCGCGCGCAAATTCCGTACGCTCATTCGTCAACAACTCAGGGATGAGGGCGTCAACTTCGCAGGCCATTATACGCTCGCCACGATGGGCTGCGGCACGGGCTGTTCGATTGTCGCGCTCGTGGATGCGCGCAACGGCCGCGCCTATTTCCCGAAAGAGTTGGATGGATGGACGAGTATCGTCGGGGATTACGACCCGCCCGAAGGCGAAGACGTGCGGACGTTTCGCGTAAGCAGCAGGCTGCTCCGCGCGGTCGGGCGTCCGAACATCGGCAGGGCGGGCGAGGAGCGGCACGGGGCGAGCGGAATCTATTATTACGAATGGACGAACAGACGCCTCCGGCTCGTGAAGTTCACGCCCGTTGGCTCTTACCCCGAAGCCGACCCGCCCGCTAGACCTTGACCGCGTGCCGCTCAAATTCAAACGCCGCCCGCACGGGCTATTCGCGACCGCTGCTGTTTGAGGTGTTGTGAACGTCGCGATAGGTGAAACTTCGCTCGACCGAAGTGAGCGCGCGACCGTCAACCTCCGCGTAAGGGTAGATGAAATAGTTGAGCGAGACGCCCTGCTGCTTCGGGTTGAGCGTCAGGTCGCGCCCCGTGGTGAACTCGACGCGATTTTCGTCGTGCGCGCCGAAAAAGTATTCGCGCCGCGCGGGGTCTTTGGCCGCTTCCGACGCATCCACGGGAACCCAGCCGATCCCTTCGGCGTAAAACTCAGCCCAGCAATGATAGCCGCTGACCTGTCCCGCGCCCCGCTCCGTCGGCAGAGGGAAGCCGATGGCGAACCGTGCCGGGATGCCGAGGGCGCGTGCGTAGCCGATGAAGATCGCGTGGAAGTCTGTGCAGTTGCCGCGTCGCGCGTCGCAGGCGTAATAGATGTCTCCGCGTCCCCAACCCTGCCCGCTCTTGTCATACTTCACCGTCGAGACGACGTGATTATAGATGGCGCGCGCCTTCTCCAAATCCGTCTTGGCATTCGCCGCATCAGCCACTTCCTGCGCCCACTGGCGCACCTTGCCGTCAATCGGCACGAGCCGGTCGGGTTGCAGCCAACGCGCCATGTTCGGGTCGCGTTCATCGGCGGCGGAGGTGACAGGATAGGCGGCCTGTCGCAACCTTCCCTGTATGTGCTCGCGGCGCACGGCGTTGAAACGCATGGTGACGGTTAGAGCGGCGGGCGGCGGGTTGTTCAGGCTGAGGTGCAGGATTTTGTTCCCGTACTGCGCCGTGTGTATCCGGTAGGGGCGCGGGGAATCAATTTGCAGCCCCGCGATTTTTTGGAAAGGGGTGTCGTGCGGGACGGGAATCCAGAGATCAACTTTTCGCGCTCCGGCCGGAATCTCTTTGACCGTGGCCTTGTACTCGAACTCGAACTGTCGCTCTTTCGGCACGACGAATGTACCGGCTTGAGGTTGAACTTTGGGGCGGGTCGGCTTGCGCACGCGTTGCGCCGACGCGCTGCCGGAAAAGTTGAGGACGACGCCGCAGGTGAGCGCGACTAGCAGTAGTAGTGTGAATCTTTTCATGTTGACGAGTGGCTCGCTTTCTTCAGGCTCAAGCAAAGCGGGCGACTCGTCTGGGGCATGGTCAGACGAAGTGCGGCGACGCGCTTACCGGCCTGTGTAGTTGTAGGTCGTGTGCGCTCCCCGCCGGGGACGCCGTGCGACCCGTTCAGTTAAATTGTTCGTAATTCGCCGGAGTCGAATCAACCGATTCGAGCGGCCGGATGCGCTTGGCATTTTTCATGTCTGACATTCTCCATTCACAACGCGTTCGCAAATTGGTGCGACCCGGAAAATCGATGTAGCAGCAGGTTTGTCTCTGCCGCCACAATTCAACTGACGCTCGCGCCCGTTTGCAATTCGCGTTGGCTACATTTGCACGGGATTGTGCAACGCGATTGTGGGCAAGTCAAGAAAGCGTGACGACGGCGAGCGTCCTAAAATTTGATCCGTCTGCCGAGACATTAATAAATCGAACCGGATTGAATTTCCCTCCGGTTGCCTCAATAATAGCAGCGAACGAAATCTTCCAACGCCTTCATGCTGACGACGAGTGTGCCGGATTTATGCTGCTAGATATTTCGCCCTTAAAAATCTCGCGCGACTATCGCCTGCTTTTCTCCGGTCAACTAATTTCGTCCTTCGGCACGGCGATGACTTTCGTGATCGTCCCGGTGCAGGTTTACCAGTTGACCGGCTCGACGCTGTACGTCGGTTTGTTGAGCGTCGCGGAGTTTGCGCTGATCTTGTTGATGGCGTTTGTCGGCGGCGCGTATGCCGACTTCATTGACAAACGCCGGATGCTCAGGCTGACGGAGATCGGGCAGACGCTGGTGACGGTCATGCTCGTCGCAAACGCGCTCGCGCCGCGCCCGCGCGTGTGGGTGCTCTTTGCGTGCGCCGCGCTGCACGCGGGACTCGCCGCCCTGCAACGTCCTTCGTTTGAAGCGTTGATGCAGAAACTCGTGCCGCCCGAATTGATGGCCTCGGTCAGCGCATTGAATTCGCTGCGCTGGAACGTGACGACGATCTTAGGCCCCTCGCTCGCCGGAATTATTCTGGCAAGGTTCGGCGCGCAAGTCGCCTACTTGATCGACCTCTCGACGTTCATCGCTTCGCTCTCGGCCGTGTTCCTGATCCGCGCCGTGCCGAAAGCCGTGCAGACGGAGGCGCGCCCAACTTTGAAATCCGTCGTCGAGGGCGTGCATTACGCGTGGCGACGCAAGGAGCTTCTCGGCACGTACCTGATCGATATGAACGCCATGTTTTTCGGCATGCCGACCGCGCTTTTCCCCGCGATGGCCGCGCACTTCGGGGCGGGCACGGTCGGCTTTTTCTACGCCGCGCCCTCGGTTGGCGCGCTCCTTGCCACGCTCACTTCCGGTTGGACGAAGAATGTTCACCGGCAGGGGTTGTTCGTCGCGTTGGCCGCAGGGCTGTGGGGCGTGGCGATCATCTTCTTCGGGTTGGCACAGAATTTATATCTGGCCTTGACGTGCCTTGCGCTGGCGGGCGGCTTCGACATGATCAGTGCGGTGTTCAGGATGACGATGTGGAATCAGACGATCCCGCACCACTTGCGCGGGCGGCTCGCGGGCATGGAGATGATCAGCTATACCTCCGGCCCGAAACTTGGAGATGCGGAAGCCGGTCTCGTCGCAGCCCTGTTCAGCGTCAGAACGTCAATCGTGTCGGGCGGAATCTTGTGCGTCGCGGGGACGGCGATCATCTCCGCCCTGATCCCGCAATTTCTCCACTACGACGGACGCGAAGGCATCAGGCAGAGAGAGTTGGAAGAAGCCCTGCGCGAAACCGAGACCAAAAATCTCCTGCTCGAATAGAGATTTCACCGAAACATTCACCGAACGCAGACCCGGACGACACGAGAGCGTGCACAGAGAGTTAAGCAGAGATGCGGAGTGAAGTTGATAAGCATTCAATCTCTTGAATGTTTCTTTCATCCCTTAACCTTCGTGCTTCACTCGCCCGCCCGTTCGCCCGGCGAGATTGGCGACGACCGTGATCAATTCCGCAGGCTCGACCGGCTTAGTCATGTGCGTCTGGAAACCCGCACGGAGCGCGCGCACCCTGTCTTCGGCTCTCGCGTAGGCCGTCAACGCCGCTGCGGGAATCCGGCCGCCGCGCTCTCGCGGCAGTGCGCGAATCCTCGCCAGCAGAGAGTAGCCGTCCTCTCCGGGCATGCCGATGTCCGTGACGAGCACGTCGGCGCGGGCGTGCTCGACCTGCTCGAACGCTTCGGCCGCCGTCGCCGCCTGTATAACCTGCGCCCCGCAAGAGTCAAGCACCGCCGCGAGCAACTCACGCGTGTCCGGTTCGTCGTCCACGACGAGCACGCGCAGACCCGCAAGTTCGGGCGGGCAGTCGAGTTCGACATTGCCCTCCTGCGCGGCGGGCTGAATCCGCGCCACGTCGTTCGCACGCTCCTCTTGTTGACGCAGCGGCAGCAGCGGCAAGCTGACGGTGAAACTCGTCCCGCTCCCCTCGCCCCCGCTCTCGACGTGAACCGAGCCGCCATGTAATTCGACTAACTGCCGCACGATTGCCAGCCCCAGTCCAAGCCCGCCGTGCGTGCGCGTCGTGGTCTGGTCGGCCTGCCGGAAGCGGTCGAAGACGTGCGGCAGAAACTCCGCCGCGATGCCGCGCCCCGTATCGGCCACAGTGATCTCGACGTGCGAGTTGACGCGTTCCAACCTGACCTGCACGCGCCCGCCCTTCGGCGTGAACTTGATGGCGTTCGACAAGAGATTCCACACCACCTGCTGCAAGCGGTCTGGGTCGCCGGAGATGGGGCTGGTCTGTGTGTCCAAGATCGTCTGCAAGCTGATCTCTTTGGCTTCGGCGGCGGGGCGTGCGGTCTCGGTGGCCGCCGTCACGACGCTCGCCAGATCGACGGGGCGCACGTCCAGACGCAGCTTGCCCGTGATGATGCGCGAGGTGTCGAGCAGGTCGTCTATCAGTTGCGACTGCGCCTGCGCGTTACGTTCGATGGTGCTGAGGGCGCGAGCGCGCGCCGTCTCGTCGAAGTTGCTCATCTGCAACAGGCGCGACCAACCGAGGATAGACGTGAGCGGCGTGCGTAGCTCGTGCGAGAGCGTGGCGAGAAATTCGTCTTTGAGGCGGTTGGCTTCCTGCGCCTCGCTGAGCAGACGCTCGCGCTCGCGCTCGGCGCGCTTGCGCCCCGTGATGTTTTGCGTGATCCCCACGAAACTCTGTTGCTCGTCGTCGGACGCGCTCTTTGCGAGCACGCCTTGGCCGCACACCCATACGACTTCGCCGCTCGACGGGTTGACGAGTCGGAACTCCGATTCGTAGACGTGATCGCCTGCGGCGGCGGCCAAAATTTGCCGCGCGGTCGCCTCGCGGTCTTCCGCGTGGACGAAGTTTATAAGGGTCGCAAAGTCCGTGGGCAGAGAGAAGCCGATGACGCGTTCGAGGTTCTCAGACCATTCCACTTGTTGCGTCATCAGGTTCATCTCCCACGAATAAATTTGCGCGGCCTCCATCGCCATCCGCAGGCGTTCCTGACTTTGCCTGAGCGCGTTCTCGGTGCGCCTGCGCTCGGTGATGTTGTTGAACAGGAGGGCGACCCTGTGATCCTCCGGCCGCCCGACGCGGAAGGCGTAAACGTCGAACCAGCGATTCATCACGTCCGAGCCGCTGACGAAGCGGACAGGCTCGCCCGTCAGCGCGACGCGCCCGTAAGTCTCGAACCAATGCGCTTCGAGATTCGGGAGCAGTTGGCGCACGGTCTTGCCGCTCAGGGCTTCTCCGGCCGGAATGCCCGTCTGTTTCTCAAACGCCGGATTTAACTCAAGGAAACGATAATCGACCGGCACGCCCCGCTCGTCGAACTGCATTTCGATGACGCAGAAGCCTTCGTCAATCGACGCGAACAGCGAGCGATAACGTTCCTCGCTTTCTTGCAGAAGCTTCTCGGCCTGTTTGCGCTGGTTGATGTCGTGGAAGTAAACCGACAACCCTTCCGTCGAAGGGTAAGCGTGAATCTCGAACCAGCTATCGAACGGCGCGTAGTAAGCTTCAAACGTGATGGCAATGCCTTCCGCCACCGCGCGGTGATATTGCTCGTAGAACATCGAATGAATTGATTCGGGAAACTCTTTCCAGATGCTCTTGCCGATCAAGTCTTCGCGCTTGCGCCCGATGATCGGTTCACACTGGCGGTTGAGATAGGTGAATCGCCATTCGCGGTCGAGCGCGTAGAAGGCATCCGAGATGCTTTCGAGTATGTTGCGGCCAAACGCCTCCGAGTCGCGCAGGCGGTCTTCCATCTGCTTGTGCGCCGTCTCGTCGCGCAGGATTTTCGCGAAACCACGCAACGCGCCCGCCTCGTCGTTGAGCGCCATCAAGAGGCCGCTCGCCCAGAAGAGCGTGCCGTCCTTGCGTACGTGCCAGCGTCGATCTTCGGCACGCCCGTCCGCGGCGGCGGCGCGCATCTCGCGCACACACTCGCCGCGCTCGATGTCTTCGGGCGTGAAGATGACACAAGAGTCGAGGCCGACGAACTCGTCTTCCGTATAACCGAGCAGTTTCTCGACGCCCGGATTCCAACTCGCGGCGATGCCGTCCAGTTCAACCGCGAAGACGGCGAAGTCTTCGACCTTCTCTGCGACAAGGCGAAACAACTCGTCGCTACGGAAAGACGCGCCCCTCTGTTCTCGTGTCATAAATCTTATCAACTCTAAACTGTTTGTAGGTTTGTCGAGCCGCCAGTATAGCCGAAGTCAACGCGCATCACACTTTCGCGGCGGGACGAGCATCTTGCGCCGCGCGCGGGGCGAGTGAGAGGTTAACAATTCGCCCGGACTCTGTTACCCTATGCCGCACTTCGACCACGGGCGGCATCACCCACCGCCTATCTTAATCGGCCTGACCACGACAGTTCGACGCATTTCGAAGGGAAGAACGTTTTTAAGTTTTGGTCATTCATGCTTGGAGCAACGACCAACTTGTCGTTGCACCGCATGTTCCGCCCGGCCGGTGGCGGGACGGGTTATCGCGGCTCGTTCGATCTACTCGTCGGAACAACGGAACGCGCACAGGGCAATTCTCGCCCGGCTGAAACCGCGTGGCGCGTGCTCGATTGAATGACGGGCGCGCGCTACGTTCTAGGGAACGGCCGGGAGTCTTCGTTGCCTTGCCCCAACTGGAATCAGTTACCCACCTTAACCGATAGTTTTGAAGGGAGAAACTAATGCGTAAGAGTTTGCTTCTAGGGCTGCTTGGTCTTGTCCTCGCAGTCGCCTCGATGATCCCCTTGACCAAATCCGGCGCAGCCCACGCCTCACAACAAAAGGGCGGCAGCGCGGGCAAGACTCGTCCGAAGACGTTGCCCGACTTTGATATCCGCCTCGCCGGAAAATCCGAATTTACCGATTACGACCTCAATACGCCTGCCGCCGCCGCGAAGGGCGCAGCGCAGAACTCCGCCCTGCGCGCGCGCGTGACGGCCATCGACGAATTTCGCGCGGGTCTGGCTTCCGAGCACGCGGACAACCTGCGTGTCGTTGCCAACGAAACCGGCGCGATCAAAAACATCTTCGTAGACGGCGCGCCGCTGGCCGCGCCGCAAGCGGGCGCGCCCGATACGGTCGCGCGCAATTTCCTGCAACGCCACGGCGCGCTCTTCTCGCTCGCCGATTCGTCCGTCGCAGACCTGAAACTGGATAATGAAGACAACGACAAGGGTACGTCGTTCCTCGCCTACGTGCAGACCATCGGCGGGGTCAAAGTTTTTCAGGGCGACGTGCAGGTGGTCGTCAATCGTAACGGCGAAGTGCTCTCCGTCCGCGAAGGCTTCCTCGTCTCCGGGCAGCGGTTCGCATCCGAACCCGCGCTCGACGAAGCGCAGGGCATCGCTACGGCCTTCGAGCATGCGGGGCGCATTGTCTCGCCCTCGTTTGCGGAAACTTCCGCCCGCGCCTCCAAAGGCGAGCGCGCTGCTTTCGCCAACCCGCTTTCGGCAAGTAACGAAGAAGTCCTCTCCGAGTTGAACATCATGCGGGTGGGCAACGAAGCGCGTCTCGCGTGGCACGTCTACGCCGATGTCGGCTCGAACGAGTGGTATGAGATTCTCGTGGACGCCAACAACGGCGAACTGCTCTATCGCCGCAACCTCTACGTGTCCGAAGCGCAGGGCACGGTGTACCGCGAAGACCCGGACGCGGGCGCGCGCCAACTCGTCTCCTTCGTCGGCGACACGACCATCAACACCGCCTCCGGTTGGATGGGAACTTCGACCGTCACGACAGGCAACAACGTCGAAGCCTATCTCGACACGAACGCGGACAACGCTCCCGACGCCAACAACACGACGGGGCTGTCGAGCGGTCATGCCTTCTCATCTACGCAGGATTTCACGTTCCCCTTCTCCACCACGGTTGACCCGCGCACGCAGCAGGCCGCCGTCGTAACGAATCTCTTCTACTTCAACAACGTCATGCACGACTTCTCCTACAACCTCGGTTTCACGGAGTCGGCGCGCAACTTCCAGACCAACAACTTCGGGCGCGGCGGTCTCGCCGCAGACTCCGTGCGCGCCGAGGCGCAGGACGGCTCGGGGACGAACAACGCGAACTTCGCCACGCCCCCCGACGGTCAACGCCCGCGCATGCAGCAGTTCCTCTTCACCTCTCCTGCCCCCGACCGCGATAGCTCCGTGGACAGCGACGTGGTCTTCCACGAGTACGGCCACGGCATCTCGAACCGCCTGATCGGAAACGGCAGCGGCCTCGGCGGCACGCAGTCGGGCGCGATGGGCGAAGGCTGGTCGGACTACTGGGCTTGCACGCTCAACAACGACGGCGTGATGGGCGAATACGTCACGCTCAACACGACACGCGGTATCCGCCGCGCTGCTTACACCGTCCCGTCAGCCACCGTCCACGATTCTTACGCGGACGTGTGCGCGGGCGGTTGTGAAGTTCACAACGACGGCGAAGTCTGGGCGGCGACGCTCTGGGACTTGCGCACGCAACTCGGCGCGAGCATCACCGACAACATCGTCTTGAACGGCATGAAGTTCACGCCGAGCAGCCCGTCGTTCCTCAACGCGCGCGACGGCATTCTGCAAGCCGACCAGAACTTGAACGGCGGCGCGAACCGCTGCGCCATCTGGGCGGTCTTCGCGCGTCACGGCATGGGCGTCTCGGCGGTCGGCAACGACGGCACGACGCACACGGCCGCAACGAACGTGCCCACGGATTGCGGCGGCACGTGCTCCTTCTCCATCAGCCCGACGAGCGCGAGCGTCGCGGCAGGCGGCGCGACGGGTAGCGTCAGCGTCACTGCCGGAGCGGGTTGCAACTGGACGGCCGTGAGCAACGCCGCGTTCATCACGATCACGGCGGGCGCAAGCGGCACGGGCAGCGGCACGGTCAGCTACTCCGTGGCGAGCAACGCGAGCACGGCGTCGCGCACGGGCACGCTCACCATCGCGGGTCAGACCTTCACGGTGACGCAGGCAGGCACGACCGGCGGCGGCGTGGAGTTGATCACGAACGGCGGCTTCGAGTCCGGCACGACGCCTTGGATAATCAGCGGGCAGGTGACACGCAGCACCGGCTCGTTCCCGCACGGCGGCGTGGCCTACATGATCCTCGGAGGCGTGAACAGCACCACCGGCACGCTCTACGAGCAGATCACGATTCCGAGCGGCTCTTCGCCCAACCTCACCTTCTGGTTGAACGTCACCACGGGCGAGGCGGCGGGCGCGTCCGTCTTCGACCGCCTCTTCATTGAAGTGCGTAACACGTCGGGCACGCTGCTCGGCACGCTCGCAACCTTCAGCAACCAGAACAGCGGCACGTCCGGCGTGTACGTGCTGCGCGGCGGCTACAATCTAGGCGCATTCGCCGGGCAGACGGTGCGGATACAGTTCCGCTCCACGCAAGACTCTTCGCTGCCCACGTCGTTCCGCGTGGACGACGTTTCGGTGAAATAAACGCCACTCGCGCCCGGCCTCCCGCGAGGCGGCCGGGCGTTTCAACCCGGTTTGCTCACAATTTAAGTCTGCCGGTAAAACCGGAAAGGGACGCGAAGGTCGCGTCCCTTTCCGGTTTTGCGAAATACCGGCAGCGGGCAAAAGGGAGAGGCCGCCTGAGCAACGAGGGCTTGGGCGGCCTCTCCACATTTGCTGCTGCCACACGCCTCGACTCGCCGGTACGCATGCGCCCGCGTTGCGCCCCGCTGACTTTTCTTGACAAGGATTTGCGGTCAGAGTATTTTCCTTTAGTTCCCGACAGTCCCCTTCAAGAGCGGGTGTCTTTTACCACACCGGCTAATCTTCAACTTCACCGTCCCATTTACAGAGGGACTGCCACGATGCGCCGAGACAGTCGGCAAGGCAGGCGCGCACAGCATCGGCCGCACCACGCTTAAGCAAGCCTGCGTTTTCATCGTCGGGAGAACTCGCGCACCACCCTGCTTGAAACAGGATATGCTCATGAAAAAAGGGCAAAATTTATTCATCGTTCTCTTCTTCACCGCGCTCACGATCATCTTGACCGTGTTCGTCGTTTTAATGTGGGAGAAGATATTGATGACGCCCTTCTACTCGATGATCGACACGTATTACCCGGGCGAGGCGAACAGCGTCGCCCGCTGGAGGACACAGCAGCGATTTGAACACATCTTCATTTCCACCGTCGTTGACGTGATCGTCGTCACCCTCCTGTTGCGACTGGTCGGCCGCCAGCAGCGCAAGTTGGCCGCCAGCGAAGAGCGTTATCGCGCCCTCTTCGAACACGCCAACGACGGCATCGTGATCGTGGCCGCCGAGAGCCGCACGGTCATCGAAGTCAATAACAAGTTCTGCCAACTCTTCGGCTGCCGCCCGCAGGAATTGATCGGCAAAGACATCAGCGCGCTCGCGTGGGGAACGGACGACGGCGAAACCACCGACTCGCTTTCGGCCTTTCTGGACGAGAATTATTGCGCCGAAAAAGAGTTGTCGATCAAAACTTCGAAGGGCACGCTGCTGCCGGTCTCCGTCTCGTGCAGCGCGCTTTCGATGGACAAGGAGCGGCTGCTCGTCCTGATCGTCCGCGATTGGTCGATCCGCAAAAATTTGGAGGCCGAAAAGGAGGAGATGCAGCGGCAACTCTTCCACAACGAGAAGATCGCCGCGCTCGGGCGCGTCGCGGCGCAAGTGGCGCACGAAGTCAAAAATCCGCTCAGCGGATTGCTGCTCTATGCCATGCACCTGAAAAGCAAACTGACCGGCAAACTGCCGGAGAGCGAGTTGGTTCTCTGCGACCGGATCATCAGCAGCGTCAACCACCTCGTCGGCACGACCGAGCAGATCATGAGTTTCGCGCGCCCCGTCACGGTCGCGCCCCGCCCGGCCGATCTGAATGAGGTGGTCAGAAAAGTCTTTCAACTGCTGCAACCGCAAATCAACTCTCATCGCATCGAAGAGCACCTCGACCTGTCGGACACCGAAGTCATCGCGCTTCTCGACGAAACTTCGCTCACCTCCGCGCTGATCAACCTGACGCTCAACTCGATCCAGTCCATGCCGAGCGGCGGACGATTGACGGTTAAGACCGGCCGCTCTAACGGGACGAGCCAACTTACGATTGCCGATACGGGTTGCGGCATGACCCCCGAGCAGATCGAGAAAGTCTTCGAGCCTTTCTACACCACGAAGAGTCAGGGATTGGGGCTGGGCATGCCTTACGCCAAAAAGGTGATCGAGCAGCATCAAGGGGCGATCCACATCGAAAGTCGCCGCGACGAGGGGACGCAAATCACCATCGAGTTGCCGGCGGAAAAGTGAGTAACTAAAAGAATGCGTTCATGGGTCAAAATCCTCGTGATAGACGACGAGAGCAGCATTACGGGTGCGCTCCAAGTAATTCTTGAGGAGCAAGGGTACGTCGTGCAGACGGCCGCGAGCATGTTGGAAGCGTCGCGCTTGCTTCAGGGTCGCACGTTTGATCTCGTCTTCACCGATCTGCGTCTGCCCGACACCAACGGTCTGGAAGTGCTCAACCACATCAAGGCCGAGAACCCCGATACGGAAGTGATCCTGATGACCGCCCACGGCTCGCTCGACATCGCCATCAGCGCGATCAAGCGCGGCGCGTACTACTACGTCGAGAAGCCTTTCACGCCCGACGAGATCGTCATGCTCACCGAGCGCGCGCTCCAATTCGCCGGAATCAAACAGGAGAACCGCGTGCTCAAGAGCACGCTCGGCGGCGAGAAGGAAGCCTACGGGATGATCGGGAGCAGCCAGCAGATGCGGCAGATTTACGAGACCATCCGCGCCACTGCGCCTTCGGATGCCTCCGTCCTCATCGAAGGCGAAAGCGGCACGGGCAAAGAATTGATCGCCACGGCTGTCCACTTGCAGAGCAAGCGCGCGAGCCGCCCCTTTATCCGCATCAACTGCGCGGCCTTCCCGCCCGACCTCATCGAATCCGAGTTGTTCGGCTACAAGCGCGGCGCGTTCACCGGGGCTGATCGCGACAAGCGCGGTCTGATTGAGGCCGCCGCCACCGGCACGCTCCTGCTGGACGAGATCGCAGAGATGCCCATCCACCTACAGGCCAAACTCCTGCGCGTGTTGCAGGAACGCAAACTGCGCCGTCTCGGCGATGAACAGGAAATACAGGTTGACTTCCGCCTCGTCTCCTCCACCAACCGCGACACGCGGCAAGCCGCGCGCGAAGGACAGTTCAGGGAAGACCTCTATTTTCGCATCAGCACGGTCAGGATCACCGTGCCGCCTCTGCGCGAACGCCCGGAAGATGTGCTCCCGCTCGCGGATCATTTTCTGCATCGCTACGTCACGAAATATAACAAGCAGATTCGCGGCATCTCGCAGCCCGCCTTATCGCTCCTGACGCGCTACGACTGGCCGGGCAACATCCGTGAACTCGAAAGCGTCATCGAACGCGCCGTGCTGTTTTGTCAAGAGGAACAACTCACGGTCGAGAGTTTGCCCGAACACATCTTGCCCGCCGCGTCGGGTCAAGCTAAATGTCTCATCCCGCCGCATCTCACGCTCGAAGAGATCGAGCGCGAGGCCATCGCCCAGACACTCGAACGCACGGGCGGCAACATCAAAAAAACCGCTCAACTGCTCGACGTGCACCGGCCGACGCTCTATCGCAAGTTGAAACGCTTCAAACTCATCAACATCGTTTCCGGCGCGGAGAACTTAGATTCCGGTGCGGAAAGCATGGAGTCCGGTGCGGAAAGCATGTAGGCGCGGGCGCGTCCTTCATCTCAAGCGACAAGCGAGAGCATCCCATCCTTGAGGCATTCGCATTTCCACACCGCTCTTTATTTCGAGTTGGAGCATACGAACATCACCCGCTCGCATCTTAGCTTGCAACGGAACTTTTCGGCTTGGGTCTGCGCTTCAACGTCCGAATCAACTCGCCGTATAATGGGAAAGCCTCAGAGGAAGTGTTTTAAATGTCGTCTATCAACCAAAGTAAAAGATAAGGACGGCGGAAGACGCCCGGAAGAGATTTACGACAGCAGTAAGGAAAGGAAGTTATCATGCACTTAAAAATTACACGCGCGCTCTTTTCGTTTGTCGCCCTGTTCGCTCTCGCCGCGCTGCCCTCCGGCTATACGGACGGGCATTCGGTCGCTGTGGCGCAGCGCAAACCCGCCGCCAAGAAGAAGAAGGCGGAGGCGGCCGTCTACACCTGCCCGATGCACGCGGAAGTGAAGTCGAGCAAGCCGGGGCGATGTCCGAAGTGCGGCATGGATCTGCGTCTGGCCGAGAAGGAGACGCCTGACGAGCACGAAGGGCACACGCCCGCAGACGAGCCTGCCAACGAGCCGAGCGCGACCAAGGAAACCGCGCCGAAAGGGACGACCACCATCGCCCCGAACTCGCTCAAAATTCCCGACACGGTGGTTTACAACCAGCACGGCCAAAAGCTCAACTTTTACACAGACCTCGTGCGCGGCAAGACGGTCGCGATTAACTTCGTCTTCACCACCTGCACGACCATCTGCCCGCCGCTCACGGCCACCTTTCGCAAGGTGCAACAGGAACTCGGCGACCGCGTCGGCCGCGACATCGAATTGATCTCGGTCAGCGTTGACCCGACGACGGACGTGCCCCAAAGGTTGAAGGAGTTCAGCGCGAAATTTAAGGCCGCGCCGGGGTGGACTTTCGTGACGGGCGGCAAGCCCGAAATTGATCAACTGCTGAGCGCGCTCGGCGCGGCTACCGCCGACAAAAACGATCACACGCCCATGTTGCTCATCGGCAACGACGCCGCCGGTTACTGGACGCGCACCTACGGTCTCGCCCCGGCCGCCGCGCTCGTCAAAGTGATCAACGAAGCCGCGAGCAAGAAGAGCGGCGAGGCGAGCCGGAGCGATGCCGCGATGCCGCAGCCGCAAGTGAACGCGCCGGAGGCCGCAAAGACGCCCGGACGGCTCTATTGATCTTTATCGCGCGGGTAACGCTGTAACATTCCCTCTTCGCTCATCAATTTTTCGATGCCGGGAATGTCCATCGGCAGCCACGCGGTCAGAATGTCCGCGCCCTTGTCGGTGATCACGATCACGTCTTCGAGACGTATATAAATCTTCTCTTCCGGTACGCGCAGCGCAGGCTCGATGGTGAACACCATCCCCGCCCGCAGCGGCCCCGTGTCCTGCCCGACATCGTGCGTCGCCATCCCGACCCAGTGACCGAGCGACGTGCGCGGGTTGGCGGCCGAACGCCTGTAGCTCTCCACGAAATCGCGCGCGGCGCGTTCATAAATGGGTTTGGAAAAGCGCGTGCGCGCAAGCGCCTGCTCCATATCTTTCAAGGCTTCCTGTTTGATCACCGCGGCCGTGACGCCCGGCCGGATGTGCTTGAGGATGGCCTGATAACACTCCACGTAAAAGCCGTAGAGTTCGCGCTGCCACGCGTTGAATTTTCCATTCACCGGCCACATGCGAGTCACGTCGCTCATGTAGTAGCCAACATCGGGAGCGTAGTCCATCAACAGAAAGTCGCCGTCCTCCATCTTCCGTTTGCCCGAACTGTAATGCGGATACCACGCATTCCTGCCGCTCGCGACGAGAGAATAATAAGCGTCGCCCTGCGCGCCGTTCCGGTAGTAGACATACTTGGCAACGGCGTCCAACTCGTATTCGGTGATTCCCGGTGCGGTCGAGCGCATCGCTTCCAACAGGGCGAGAGACGACAGACGCGTCGCCTTGCTGATGAGCGCGATCTCGCGCGGGCTTTTGATCAGCCGCAGCTTATCGAGCGTGGGCGAGAGGTCTTGAATGTCAAACTGCGGAAAGCGCGTGCGGAGCATCGCGGCGAAACGACCTTCGCGCGAAGGGCTGCCGTCCCATGGGTCTGAGGCCACGTCGGCCACGGCGCGTATCGCTCCGTCGCGGCTCGTCGCCAATCCCTCGGCCGGGCTAAAGGGCGTCAGGAGCGTCGGGCGCGCCTGAGTGCTGCGGGTGTAGCGAGACAAGTGCTCCGCAAGTAGTTCCGATCCATAGACGGCTTCAATGCCGGAGAGTTGTTTGATCATCTCGGCGTCTTCGACGGAGAGCACTTTGCCCTCGACGCTTTCGCGCCCCTCGTTGCGGTGCGGCACGTAGAGCGTCGCCCTGCGCTGCGTACCGTCGAGCAGCAGGTAAGCGTGCGGCGATTCGATTCCGCACAGGTAGTAAAATTCATTCGACTGCCGGAAGCGCGTGAACCCCGCAGGGCTTGGCGCGCCCTGCACGACGGCTATCTTCCCGCTCCCCATCTCGTCGTAAACTTTGGCGCGACGCGCGGCGAATTCTTCGGGCGGGAAATCGGTGTTGAAGAAAGGAATGCCTTCCTGCGCTAACAGTGTGGCGGACAATAGCAACATGAACAGCACAACTCTCAGCAGTCTACTAAACATCACGAGTTGCTCCTTTGCATGAATAATCGTACGGAGACGGGGACAAACCTTAATAGGTTAAAACCAAGAAAAAGTCTACTCCAAGAAAATTGCTGACGTAATAAGAAAGGCTACCCGAAAGGTAGCCTTGTCTTATGAAGCGCGTTGCTCGGTCGCTTCGAGTTTATTGTCCGCCAAGCAATCCCGCATCTCCCGCGCGGAGATTGCGCCTGCGTCGTGCTAGGCGAACACGCCTGTCCCGTGGCCGAGCACGTTGTCCGGGTCATGCTGGCTCTTCTCGCTCTTGAGGTTTCCCCAGAAGTTCTGGAAGTGGTTTTTCCAATCCTGCTGACTCATCTGCACCGCGCTGATGGTGTAGAACTTGCCGCCGAGATCGCGATTCTGCTCGAAGAGGTTTCGGTTCTCCGTCAGGACGGCGTTCACGACCGCCGGATCGGGCGGGATGGTACGCAGGATGTCGAAGAGGAAAAAGATTTCTTCATCCGGCACGCGAAGCATCGGGCGCGAGAGTCGCGACTTGCGGAACGGGTAGAACAAAATGAGCGAACCCGGCAGGAACAGTGCGGGGTCGAGCGCGGCAATGGTTTGCGACGCGAAGGCGTCGATCTTTGAACTGGCGACGAACAAGTCGACCCACGGGTGCGGGAAGCCGCCGAGTCCCGCCGCATCCAGTGTATCTATGAGTTTGACGACGAGGTCTGTGTACTCGAAGTAAGTCATGTCTTCAAACTGCTCCGCGCCGGGGATGGCGTGGAGTCCTTGCAACGGATCGGCGGGCAACTCTCCGGCCGACGTGTAGAAAGAAGTGCCCTCGATGAAGAAGGCGAAGCCGCCGGGCGTCGGCACGCTCATGCCGCGTGTGTGGTCGAAACGCTCCTCGTTGATGAGGAAGCGGAGGTCTGCGAGCATCGCGGTCGCGTCCGGGTAAAAAAAGCGGAGCGTGCGCGCGCGTTCTTTGGCCGGGATGAGGCGAATCGTCGCGCGGACGATGATCGCGCACAAGCCGAGACCGGCGAGCGTCGCCTCGAAGAGTTTCCGGTTGACCGACTCCGAGCACGTCAACAATTCGCCCTCTCCCGTGACCACTTGCAGTTCGAGCACGTTATCCACCTGCGCCCCGTACTGGTAACTCCGGCCGCTCACGCCGCCCACCGAGAGCGTCCCGCCGATGGTGAGCCTCGTGTAATCGGTGAGCACGGGCGGCGTCAGCCCGATAGGCGTGGTGGCGAGCAGGAGGTTGCGCCACACGACGCCCGCATCCACGACGGCGCGATCCGCCTCAATCGAGTGAATCTGATTCAGCGTGCTCATATCTACGACGACGCCCGCGTCCACCTGTGATTGGCCGAACGCCGTGTGTCCTTTGCCCCGGCTCGCCACTTTGATGTTGTGCTGCCGTGCGAAGCGCACCAGCTTGACCACATCTTCCACAGACCCCGGACGCAGAACGGCGATGGGCGTCCGGTGAATCATGTGTCCGAAGTCGTCCGCGATTGCGGCGAGCGACGCCGGATCGGTGACGAGCGTGCCGTCGAGCGGGGGCAACTGGGAGAAGTCGCCGCCGACGCCGCTACTTGCCTGCGTCACCCATGTGCGGTTTGTGAGATCGAAGCCGACAACGACGGTTGCCGCAAAAATTCCTTTCAGGAGTCCGCGTCTGGAAATATTCTTCATAATGTCACCTCTTTGGTGTGAGACTTATTTAATCAAGATGTCAGTCCATGATCCGGGCGCACGTCCGGCACGCAAGCCGGGCGCAAAGGTTCTGCGCGCCCGGCATCTCTCAGATAACAGGGAAGACAAAGGGAAGGCCGAGGGTCAGGTGCGACGCGCGAAGTGCCTCATCTCTTAACGCGAGAAAGGACGGCCAAAAAGATCACCCGCGAATAAATTCAAGAACGGCTTAACGCGCCCGCGTGTGTATTTTCGGATATTTGACCGGAATAGTTTCATCGATCCGCGATAAAGTTGCGGGACGGCGGATTTAACCGTGGCTCGTCAATCCACTGCCCCGCCGCGTGTATTTATCGAGGGCTGTGAAGTTCGGGCGGCGCGCTCACCATCTTTCGCAGCAGATGAGCTAAAGCCTGTTGCGGGTCGGAGCACAATCCGGCGTGCACGGCCGAAGTCTGGACGATGGTGCTGCGCGGCGCGACAAGCCAGTCGAAGCGAGCGCGGCGCGGCAGGCGACCGATAGCCCCGCCCTTGTCCCCGCCCTCGCAGATCAGCCGGATGGCTTCCAGATGGGCTTGCAACTCGCTCACGTCCAGACCCGGCGCGAACGCCGCGAGGCGTTTCTCGTCCAACTCGAACGCGGCGTTGAGGAAACCGGACGCTTGGCATGAAAGGATCACCCCCACGTTCATAAACTCTTCGCGCTCGATGTGCGGCACAACCCGCACGACGGCGTAATTAAACGAGTGACGCTCTGACACGCGCGGCCTCCTGCACGAAAAGTCGCGGCGGTTCGAGCCGTCGCATCAAGTAGTCTAGGTAAGCCTGTCGAAACTCGCCCGCGCTCTCGAACGTGTTGTCGTTGCCGAGCCAAGCGTCCGGGATGAGGTTTACTATTTCGCCCACGACCTCCGGCGTCAGGCGAGCGGCCAGTGTCTCGTCAACTTCTCGGAGCAGAGTGGCGGACGGGAGCAGGACGTGGTCTTTGACATGCTCGAATGCCTTGCGGCTGCGCTCCATGTAATTAGCCCACGTGTGATGAAAATAGAGCGACGCGCCGTGGTCTATGAGCCAGAGCCGCTTGTGCCACATGAGCATGTTTGCGTTGCGCGGCGTGCGGTCAACGTTCGTCACGTAGGAGTCGAACCAGACGACCGCCGACGCCAGTTCGGGAGTCAAACGCTCGACGAGTGGATCAAACGTCACCGAGCCGGGCAGGTAATCGAGCGCGAGATTAAGCCCCACGCTCGCCTTCAAGAGGTCTTGGATTTCAGGGTCGGGTTCGGTATCGGCGAGCGCGCCGTCAAGTTCGACGAGGACAATATCTGGGACGGGCAGATTGAGCGCGCGGCCGATTTCGCCCGCGACCAGTTCCGCAATCAACGCCTTCGCTCCCTGCCCCGCGCCCCGAAATTTCAGGACGTAGAGACCGTCGTCGTCGGCCTCGACTATCGCGGGCAACGAACCGCCTTCGCGCAGGGGCGTCACGTACCGCGTCGCCGTTATCGTTCGCACACTCAAGCTCAAACTATCCCTCATTCCCGAACCCGGACGCAGGAGGCCGGAGAGATCATCAGATCGTCTCCCGACCCGTCAACACCCCGGCGACGATTTCAAAAGAGCGCAGGCGCGCCCCGTGATCAAAGATTTGCGCCGTCACCATGATCTCGTCGGCCTGCGTCCGCTCGATGAATGAAGCCAGCCCCCGCCGCACCGTCGCGGGCGAGCCGACGACGGAACATGCGAGCATGTGCTCGACGCCCGCCCGCTCCATCTCCGACCAGTCGCTCTCCAGCGTGTCGTCCGGCGGTTGCAGCAGCCCGGGCACGCCGCGCCGCAGGTTGATGAATTGCCTTTGGAGAGAGGTGAACAGGCGACGCGCCTCCGCGTCCGTGTCCGCCGCGAACACGTTGACGCCGACCATCGCATAGGGCGCAGGCATTGTTTCGGATGGCCGAAACCGGCTTCTGTAAATTTCGAGCGCGTGCATCAGGTAGTCGGGGGCGAAATGGGAGGCGAAGGCGAACGGCAGCCCAAGCGTGGCCGCCAGTTCCGCGCTGAACAGACTTGACCCCAAGAGCCAGATGGGAACGTTAAGCCCCGCACCGGGAACGGCGCGCACGGCCTGACCCGGACGGATGGGGGCAAAGTATGACTGCAACTCGGCAACGTCGCGCGGGAAATCATCTTCGACGGCGGCGAGATGCCGTCGCAATGCGCGTGCGGTGCGCTGGTCTGTGCCCGGAGCGCGGCCAAGCCCCAAGTCGATTCTGCCGGGATAGAGAGATTCGAGCGTGCCGAACTGCTCTGCGATGACGAGCGGCGCGTGATTCGGCAGCATCACGCCGCCCGACCCGACGCGGATAGTCTCTGTGCTGCCTGCGACATACCCGATGAGCACCGCCGTCGCCGCGCTCGCAATGCCGCGCATGTTGTGGTGCTCGGCCAGCCAGTAGCGTCGATAGCCCCATGCTTCGGCATGTCGCGCCAGATCAAGCGTCTCGCGGAAAGTTTCGGCAATCGTGCCTCCGTCCTTAACGGGAGCGAGATCAAGCACGGAGAAAGAAGCCCTGTCAATACTACTCATGCCTACATCTTAATTCATCTTCCTTAACCGGATAAACCGACGAGACGCGCCCACATCTCCGTCGCCTCTCAAACCCGCGCGCCGTTGACAGGTCAGGCCGCGCCGTGTTCCCCGCTCCTTGACGCGAAAAGAAACGATGAACGATGAACGATGAACGAAAAGAAAAGTCTTTCGCCCGCCGGTTCGACATTTATCGCTCAACGTCTAACTTCCGACTTTCTTGCTCCCGCCCCTAAACCTTATCTCGTCGTCGCGCGCGTCGAGGCAAGCGCGCACACGCGTCCTCACGTCCTCAATCATGCGCCGCGCCCGCTCGTCCGTGTCGGCCTCTGCGACGATACGGATAATCGGTTCGGTGTTTGAACCGCGCACGAGAAACCATCCGTCGGGCGTCGTCACCCTGACGCCGTCGCGCAGATCCATCGGCCACGGTGCGTACACGTCTCTCACCATCGTGAGCGCGGCGCGGATTCTGTCCGAGGGGCAGGCCATCTTCTCTTTCAGGATGTAGGAGCGCGGCAGTTCGGCCATCAACTCGGAGATCGACAGCCCCGTCTCTGCGAGCAGGTGAAGGACGAGCGCCATCCCGACCAGACTGTCGCGCGCGAAGTTGATGCGCGGGTACATGACGCCGCCGTTCCCCTCGCCGCCGATCACCGCTTGTCGCCGCAACATCTCCTCCGCCACGTTGGCCTCGCCGATCTTCGAGCGGTAGAGGGGACAACCGAAACTCGCTGCCACCGCATCGAGCGCACTCGTCGTGGCGAGGTTCGTCACGACCGCGCCGCGTTCACGGCCGAGCACGTAACGCGTCGCGAGCGCCAACGTGTACTCCTCCCCGATGGCCTCGCCGCGCTCGGAAACTATCGCCAAGCGGTCGGCGTCCATGTCCTGCGCGAAGCCTACGTCGCAACGGTGCTCGCGCACCGCCGCGCACAACGCGCCGAGGTTCTCTTCCACAGGCTCTGCGCCGCGCGGGAAAAGTCCGTCCGGCGTGACGTTGATCGCTACGACCTCGACGCCGAGCGCGGCCAGCAAACGCGGGGCGACGATTGAACCCGCCCCGTTGCACGAGTCAACCGCGACGCGAAGTTGACGCCCATTACGCGTCGCGCGTGGTAATGCGCCGAGCGCGTCGAGGATTACCTTAATGTGCAGATCGAGCGCGCCCGCCGACGCTTCGACCGCGCGCATCTCCGCCCCCGCAACTTTTCTGTATTCGCCCTGATGATAGATGTCGAGCAGTTGTCTGGCCTGCGCGTCGGCGAGAAAGAGTCCGGCGGAGTTGACGAACTTCAGCGCATTCCACTCGGCCGGGTTGTGGCTGGCCGTGATGGCGATGCCGCCGCGTGCGCGTCGCTCACGCACGAGAAGTTGCACGGTCGGGACGGGGCAGATGTCGAGATCAACCACGCGGCAACCGCTCGACAGCAAACCCGCCACGACCGCCTGCCGCACCATCTCGCCCGACGTGCGCGTGTCGCGCCCGATGACAATCGTGCCCGCCCCTGTGTACGTGCCGAACGCCTGCGCGAAGCGCACCAGCAGCGTCGGCGTCAACGATTCGCCGACGACGCCGCGCACGCCCGAAATGCTGATCTTCAGTGTCGGTATCGCTCGCATAAACAAAGAGCGTCAATCGTAAATCGTGAATCGTAAATCGTGAATAGAGAAAACCTGCTTTCGTCTATTCACGATTCACGATTTACGATTCACGATTTACGGCTTTTAAGAATCTTCAACCCCCTCACGCCTTTCAGGTCGAGACGAAAGAGTGCGCCCTTGCTGGTCTTTTCATCGCCGAGCGCGCCCGTCACGTAAAGTTGATCCAGACGCGCGCCGCCGAAGGCCACGTTGCTCGTGGTGAGATTTCCCGCCGCGTAACGGCGCAGGAGTTTTCCCGTGGGGCTTAAGACCTGCACCTGCCGCATGCCGTAGTGTGCGACGTACAAGTTGCCGTCGGCATCGAGACAGATGCCGTCGGGTTCGTTGGCTATCTGCTCGCCCTCCTTCACGGGCAGGTTGGCGAAGACGCGCATCTGCCCCACCTTGCCGGGTGCGAGCACGTCGTAGCTCAGGATGCGATTGTGCTGGCTCTCACCGACGAGCAGTGTCTTTCCGTCGGAGCGCAGCGCGATACCGTTGGGAAATGCCAGCCCACTAACTACGAGTTGAATTTGGCCGCGCGCGTCCACGTAATAGACCGCGCCGATGGGGTTCTGTAAATTCGAGCCGCCGGGGTCTGTGAAATAGAAGCCGCCTTGCT
The DNA here is from genome assembly GCA_035940695.1 of Pyrinomonadaceae bacterium. Classification (GTDB taxonomy): domain Bacteria; phylum Acidobacteriota; class Blastocatellia; order Pyrinomonadales; family Pyrinomonadaceae; genus JAIVJZ01. The sequence continues at coordinate 65,083 of DASZEQ010000004.1, forward strand.
GGGGGTCGAGCGTTAAATCGTTGGGCGCGCGCAAAGGCTTGCCGTCGTACTCGGAGGCCGCCTTGCCGAGCAGCTTGCCCGTGGCGTCGAGCCGCAGCACGGCGCGCTGGCTGCCGTCGCAGACGAGGTGTGTGCCGTCGGCCAGTATCTTGTGGCCGTTGGGCGCGCCCGTCCTCGCCCACACGTGCGCCTCGCCTTCGCGGCCGACGCGATAGATGACGCCGTGATAAACGTCCGAGAAGTAGATTGTACCGTCCGCGCCGACGACGACTCCCTCGGTGTAGCCCGGCACTTCGACGACCTTCGCAACTTTAACCGCGCCCTCCGGCGGATGGCTCGCGCTCGTGTACAAGACCGACATCGAGACGAGCGCGAAAAGGAAATTCTTCAACACGATATTCATTTACCCCGTTAATTGTTTTGCGGAAGATAGTCGTAACTTCGGGCTTCGACTTTGACTCGGCCGCATCTTTATTTCGCCAAGCGGTCGCGCGCCCAGTCGAGCAACTCGCGCGCGCGTGCGGCGGTCTCGGCCTCTGCGATGATGCGGATCATGGACTCGGTGTTCGAGACGCGCACGTGCGCCCAACCGTCAGGCCACGAAATCTTGATCCCGTCTGTTTGATCGTAGTCGAGTTGTTCGCGTTCGAGTTCGTCGTGCATTCGTTGCAGGAGCGAGTGGATGCGGTCGGGTTCGACGGGTATGTTGTGCTTGAGCATCTCGAAGGGCGGCAGCGCGGCGGCCAGCTTCGAGAGAGGCTCGCCCGTCCGCGCCATGTGCTCAAGGATGAGGCCGACCGCAGCCGCGCTGTCGTGCGTCCATTGCACGCGCGGAACGATGACGCCCCCGCTTCCCTCGCCGCCGACCACGCCTCCAAACTCCAACATCGCTTCGGAGACGAACGCTTGCCCGACGGGCGTGCGGACGAACGGCGCGCCGTGCCGCGCGGCGACGCGTTCCACGACCGCGCTCGTCGAGATGTTCGTCACAACGTAGCCGACCTCGCGCCCCAACTCGATCTCCGCCGCGATGGCGAGCGTTGTTTCCTCTGACAGCATTTCGCCGGTCTCCGTCACGATGCCGAGGCGTTCGCCGTCGGCGTCGTGCGCGAAGCCGACATCGGCGTGCCCGGCCAACGCGACGGCGCGCAGTTGCGCCATCGTCTGCCTACCGGGTTCGGGCGCGTGCGGGAAAGGCGCGTTAGGGTCGTCGTTGACCGCCAGCACATCGCAGCCGAGCGCGTCGAGCCAGCGCGGCGAAAGCAGCGAGCAGGAACTATTGCAGCAGTCAACGGCGACAGTTAAACGGCGCGCACGGATCGTCTCTACGTCGAAAGCGCGTGAGAGAATTTCGAGATGATGAGCGATGGCGTCTTGTCGCTCCACCTTGCCGCGAATGTTCTCCCAACCGGCCTTGGCAAACTCGGCCTGATGGAAGATGTCCAGCAACTCGTCGGCCTGCGCGGCGTTCAGATAGAGGCCGTCGGAGCGAACGAACTTGAGTGCGTTCCACGGCTCAGGGTTGTGCCCCGCCGTGATCGAGATGCCGCCCTCGGCCTGCAAGCGTCGGACGGCGAGTTGCAGGCTCGGCGTCGGGCACACGCCCAGATCGACCACCTCGCAACCGGCGGCGAGCAACCCGGAGAAGACGGCCGCCTGCACCATCGCGCCGGAGGTGCGCGTGTCGCGGCAGACGAGGATGCGGCCTGAGTCGAGGTAAGTGCCGAAGGCTTGCGCGAACGCCACCGCCAGTTCCGGCGTGAAGGTTTCCCCCACCACCCCGCGCACTCCGCTGATGCCGATCTTGAGCGAGTTCACACCTGTCTCTTCACATCACATGTCGCTTCGACTAAAAGTTAAATCTACGCGGGTTGGGGCGTGGCGGGCGACGGCGCGCGTCTCTTCAGTCTCCCACGGCATGTTTGTTCGTCTTCTTAAAATCGTGCCGAACGGATACACTAGCTTTTACCTTGATTAATTCAGTAACCTCAAGTATGACACCGTAACTTACGCCGTCTGGGCAGCTTCATCGGCGAAACTCTGAACTCTTCCGAACGCCATACAACTCCATGCCGCTTACCATTTTTGCCGAGGAACACATGAGAGCGAGAATCTATCTTCCGTTTATTCTGTCCTTAATTTGCGCCTTCAACGCCGACGCGCAGACCGCAGGCACACCAGCCGATGCGCCCGTGGCCGTGCCTCGTCATAATCTGATGCCCGTGCCCGCCTCTGTGCGGTTTAATTCCGGTCGGCTTCCCGTGGGTAAATCTTTCAGCGTCGCCGTCAGGGGGCAGCAGGCCGATGCGCGGCTTCAGGCCGGGATCGACCGGATGTTGCGCCGCATCGAAGGGCGCACGGTGATGGAACTGCCGCGCGGGTTGGCGACCGATGCGGCCTCGGCAACTTTCGTGATCGAATCGGTGGGGGCGGGAAAGGTTGTGCCTTCGGTTGACGAGGACGAATCCTATACGCTCGAAGTGTCGGACAGGCAAGCGGTGCTCAAGTCTGCAACGTCTGTCGGCGCGTTGCGCGGTCTGGAAACTTTCCTGCAACTACTCGACAGCGACCGCGAAGGTTATTTCATCCCGTCCGTCCAGATACAGGATCGCCCACGCTTCCCTTGGCGCGGCCTGTTGATCGATGTCGCGCGCCACTACCAGCCGATGGAAGTTTTGAAGCGCAACCTCGACGCGATGGCGGCCGTGAAGCTCAACGTCCTCCACTGGCACTTGACCGAAGATCAGGGCTTCCGTATCGAAAGCAAAAAATTTCCGCGCCTGCACACGATGGGTTCTGACGGAAAGTTCTACACGCAGGACGAGGCGCGCGAGATCATCGCTTATGCGCGCGAGCGCGGCATCCGAGTCGTTCCCGAATTCGACATGCCCGGTCATGCTACGGCGTGGCTCGTCGGCCACCCCGAACTCGGCAGCGCGCCGGGGCCTTACACGATTGAGCGCGGGGCTGGAATCTTTGAACCCGCGCTCGACCCCACGCGCGAGGAGGTCTATAAATTTCTCGACGTGTTCCTCGGCGAGATGGCCGCGCTTTTCCCGGACGCCTACCTGCACATCGGCGGCGATGAGAACGAAGGCAAGCAATGGGATCGCAACGCGCGCATTCAAGCCTTCATGAAAGAGAAAGGCATCAAGGACAACCACGCGCTCCAGACATACTTCAATCAGCGTCTGCTCACCATCCTCAAGCGGCACGGAAAGACCATGATGGGCTGGGATGAAATCTTCCAACCCGATCTGCCGCCGGGAGTCGTCATCCATTCGTGGCGCGGCCCCGCCGCGCTCGCAGAGGCCGCGAAGAAGGGCTACAAGGGCGTCCTCTCCGCGGGCTACTACATAGACCTCATCTTTCCCACCTCGCAGCACTACGCCGTTGACCCGATCCCCGCCGGAAGCACTTTGACCGCCGCAGAGGCCGCACACGTTCTCGGCGGCGAGGCGACGATGTGGAGCGAGTGGGTCAGCCCGGAGACGATAGACTCGCGCATCTGGCCGCGCACCGCCGCCATCGCCGAGCGGCTCTGGTCGCCGCGCGAAACGACGGACGTAGAGGACATGTATCGTCGCCTCGACGTGTTGAGCGTGCGCCTCGAAGAACTCGGACTGACGCACGAGAAGAATCAGGCGACGCTGCTCAGGCGACTGGCCGGGGGGCGCAACATCGCGCCGCTCCACACGCTCGTCTCCGTCATCGAGCCGGTCAAGGAATACAGGCGTTACCAGTTACGACCACAGACCATGCTCAGCCCGCTCACCGGACTCATAGACGCCGCGCGGCCTGATACGGCTGCGGCACGCCGTTTCAACGCGTCGGTCGAAGGGCTGCTCTCGGACGCCCCGCGCTTCGAAGCCCATTCGCACCAAGTCAAAACTACTCTCACGGAATGGGTGAGCGCCGCCCCCGAATTGGAAGCGATGATCGACGGCACGCCCGCCCTGCACGAAGCGCGACCGCTCGCCAGAGACTTGGCCGAACTGGGAGCGACGGGCTTGGAAGCCTTGTCTTACATGTCGCGCGGCATCGCGCCCGCCGCCGGTTGGCGCGACGCACGCCTCGCCGCGCTCGAACAGATCGCCAAGCCGAAAGCCGCTCTGGAATTTCAAGTCGTTGCGAGCGTCCGGCAACTCGTCGTCGCGGCCTCAGAGATGTCACGTCTTAAACAGTTGACACCCGCCGAATGGAAGGCGCAGGTCAAGACGCTGGCCGCGCCGCCCGCGAAGCAACCCGGCCAGTAGCCAGAGCCTTTCGACAAGCAACAGCGTCTCCCCGGATAGAAACAGACAGAAAAGGTCGCCCGCGAGCAGGCGACCTTTTCTATTTTGAGTTGTGGTAGCAAATGACGCTGCGGCCGTTCACTTCTTGACGACGCCTTGCCCCTCGACCACTTTGATATAAGAGCGCGCGGGGAGGTTCGAGAGTTTGTCCACCGCGCCGCTCGGCCAGCGGATCTCGACGCTCTCGACTTTCGCCGCGCCGAGGCCGAGCACCTCGCGCGGATCGTGCGACGCAAGGTAACTCCCCCCTGCCGTCTTCAAACGGCTGCGCCTGACGCCGCCCGCTTGCCACGAAATGATCGCCCCGGCCGCAGCCGGGTTGCTCTTCGTCGCGACGAGTTGAAGACCGAGCCAGTTGTTGTTGTTGCCGCCCTCGTTGCGGAGCAAAAGCGGCGCGCCCCCGTTGTTGGAGATGAGCACGTCCAGATCGCCGTCGTTGTCCATGTCGCCCACGGCCAGCCCGCGCGCCGGGAAGCTTTTGGCGAAGACCGCGCCCGAACGCGCGCTCACGTCCCTGTAGCCTCTCCCGGTGTTCTCGAACAACAGGAGCGGCTCTTTGTATTTCACGCGCGCCGATTTCGACTCGACCATATCGTCCGGGTGGCCGTTGGCGAGAAAGAGGTCTGGATCGCCGTCGTTGTCGTAGTCGAAAAACTTAAGCCCCCAGCCGCTCAACAACTGCGTGCTCGGCGCGATCTCGCCCGGCTCATCGTTGAAGGTCAACTCCTTCTGGTTGCGATAGAGGCTGAAGAATTCCTGATCGATGTTGGCGACAAAGAGGTCTTGCCAGCCGTCGCCGTCGAAGTCCGCTGCGTCCACGCCCATGCCTGAGCGCGGTTTCCCCGTCTCGCTGTAGGCCACGCCCGACCCCAGACCCGCTTCCTCAAACTTGCCGCGCCCACGGTTGACGAACAGGAAGTTGGGCATCGTGTCGTTGGCGACGAACAGGTCTAACAATCCGTCGTTGTTCACGTCCGTGGCGACCGCGCCGAACGACTTGCCCGGCGAATCTGCGATGCCCGATTCCTTGCTCGCGTCGGCGAACACACCGTTCCCCAGATTGCGAAAGAGACGGCTCGGCCTCGGTTTGAAGATGCGCGGGATGCAGTAGTAGTTCTGCGTCGCGTTCCTATCGACGCACAGGCGGTGCTGCGATTTGTCGAACTGCACGAAGCTTGAGACAAACAGATCGAGCTTGCCGTCGTTGTCGTAGTCGAACCAGACGGCGCAGGTTGACCAACCTTCAAACATGAGTCCGGCCTTCTGCGTCACGTCCACGAAAGTCCCGTCGCCGTTGTTGCGATACAGGATGTCAGCCCCGTAGTTCGAGACGAAGAGGTCTTGCCAGCCGTCGCCGTCGTAGTCTCCGGCGGCCGCCCCCATCCCGAATTTGCCGCCCGCTACGCCCGCCTTGTCGGTTGTGTCTGTGAATGTCCCGTCGCGGTTATTGCGGTAGAGAGCGTTCTTGAGCGGCGCGGCGGGCGTGAAAAAGTCTGACGCGCCGCTGTTGACGAGGTAGATGTCCATCCACCCGTCGTTGTCGTAATCGAAAAAAGCTCCGCCGCTTCCCACGGTCTCCGGCAAAAATCGTTCGGGCGTGTGCGCGTTATCGTGAACCCAACTGATCCGGCTCGCCTGTGACGACACTTCCGCAAAAGTGACGGCGGGCATCGCGCCACCTGCCGACTGCCGTGCGCGATGTTCGAGCGGCGAATTAAGAATGAGAACGACGCTTAACGAGAGAATGACTATTTTGACTTTCAACATCATCGCCTGCCCGCTACGCACGACCCTTCCACGCATGAAATAAGCTCAAACTTTCGTTGCCCATGTTCGCCGCCGTAGCCGTCGGCACGCGCGACTAGCGCGGCGGCGATGATGGCGGCGGCGCGAACGTGTCGCCCTCATCAACATCGCGCGCCTTGCCTTCGCCTTTCAACCTCTCGACGATGAGCATCTCTTCGCGCGCTCGCTCAGGTTGTTTAAGTCGCGAGTAAAGGAGCGCGAGATTGTAGTGCGCCTTCGTATCGTCGGGGGTCAGCTTCGCGCCGGTTTCGAGCGCACTCTGAGCGCGCGCGTAATCTTTCAACTTCAGATAGGTTGAGCCGAGGGCGATATGCACGTGGCCGAACGAGGGCGCGAGTTGAATAGACTTCTCGAAGAGTCCGATTGCGCGCTCGTCCTCGTTCTGCCCTTGCGCGATCAGGCCGAGATAGTAGAACGCTTCGGGCGTACCCGCGCCCGTCTGTAAACTTCTCTCAAGTAGCTCGCGCGCTTCGGCGTGCCGCTTCTGTTTGAGCAAGACGTAGCCGAGGTGCAATTGCCCTTGAGCGTCGCCGGGACGCAGAGTGAGGAAGCGTCGGAAAGACTGTTCGGCTTCCTGTAGGTCGGCCGGATGCTTGAGCCACCCGACGCCCGCAGTGTAGTGATACGACGGCTCGTTGGGATTCAGTTCGATTGCGCTTTTCAGCGCGGCCATGGCCTTGCCCCTGTCGCCCCGGCGCATGTATGCGTCACCGAGCACGGCGAGCAAAGGGGCTGAGAGCGTTTGCTGCTGCTGCTGCCGCACCTGCTCGACGAGGTTGATACACTCGTCCGTGCGATTCTGCGAGAGCAACACCCACGCGAGCCTGTAGGTCGCTTCCGCGTTCGCCGGTTCGAGACGCAGCACTTCCCTCAACTCCGCAGCCGTCTTCTCCGGCTGGCCTTTGAGCAGAAAAAGGTAGGCCAGATTCATACGCGCGCCCGTCAGCTTTTTGTCGCTGCCGATGGCGCGCGAGAAAAAGACTTCGGCCTCGTCCAACTTTCCCTGTTTGGCGCGAATTGCGCCGAGCAGGTTGAGCGCGACGGCCTCCTGCGGCCTGACTTTCAGGACTTGATTTAACAGGCGTTCCGCCTCCGCGAGTTGATCGCCGCCGATCAGCGACGCCGCGCGCTCCAATTGCCCGGCGAGATCATTCGCTCCCTGCTGCTGCTGCGCCCGCGCGCCCTGCGGCGGCGCGAGAAAAACGCAGGTGAGCGCGAGGACGATCACGGCGCGGCGAGCGTTGAATTTGAGTGGCGCGAGATGCACGTTTATATCTTCAAGTTTACGAATTGATCCGCAGACAGTTTATGAGTTGACGCGAGAGCGATGTAGCCCCGCGCGTGATGCGATCTCGACGCAGGCGAACTCGCCGGAGTCTGACGCTCGGCCGATTGTTCGGCCGACGGCCTATCGCCGCGTTGCTGCCTTAAACTCTTTCTGCTCGACGATGCCCTGACCTTCTTTGATGGTGAGCATGCGGTTCGGCTTGGCGTCGCTGATCTTGTCCACCGCGCCGCCCGGCCAGCGAATCTCTATCAGGTCGATCTTCGCACGCCGCTCAAGGCCGAAGTGCAGCCGCAGGTCGCTCTGCGAGATATAACTGTCGCCGCTGCGGACTTCATCCTTCTGCACCAGATCGCCGGAGACAATTTTCACCCGCGCGCCCACGCCGTCGCGGTTGCTTCGCACGCCGATGGTTTTGATCAGCACGGAATTGTTGCCGCTCGCGGTGTCGTTCCGCAGCACGAACGGCGCGCCGTCGAGATTGTTGACGACGATGTCGGTGTCGCCGTCGTTGTCAAGGTCACCGAAGGCCGCCCCGCGCCCCGCGCGCTTCTCCGCAAACGGCGCGCCGGATTGCTCGGCCACCTCGGTGAATGTGCCGTCGCGGTTGTTATGGTGCAGGAAGTTGCGCTGGTGAAAGTTTTTGATCTGCGGGTAGACGTGACCGTTCGCGACGAACAGATCAACCCAACCGTCGTTATCGTAGTCGAAGAACTTCGTCCCCCATCCGACGTAGGGGAGACTAACCGCCGCGATCTTGGCCGCGTATGAAGCGTCGGAGAAGAAGCGGTTGCCGTCGTTGCGATAGAGCACGTTATAGTCGTCGTCGAAATTGGTGACGAACAGATCCAACTTCCCGTCGTGGTCGTAGTCGGCCACCGTCACGCCCATGCACCCTTGCGCCGCGCCGTTTTCGTTGAGCGCAGTGCCGGAGAGAAATCCGATCTCCTTGAACGTGCCGTCGCCCTTGTTGTGGTAGAGAAAGTTGGGCGTCGAGTCGTTGGCGACGAAGATGTCAACCAGCCCGTCCTCGTCGAAGTCGCTGCTGATGACGCCCATCCCGTAATAACCGTTGGGGTCGGAGACGCCCGCCTTTTTCGTCACGTCGGTGAAAGTGCCGTCGCCGTTGTTGCGATAGAGCGAATCGCCGTCGCCCGCCATCCCGCGCGGCCCACACTGCACGGCCACGCCCTTGAACTGGCACGTCTTCTCCTTACCGAATTCGGGCAGCTTATTGAAATCAAAGGAGACGTAGTTGGCGACGAACAGGTCGAGCCGCCCGTCGTTGTCGAAGTCCACGAACGATGCGCCGGTTGACCAACGCGAATCGCCCACGCCCGCCTTCTCCGTCACGTCCGCAAACGTTCCGTCGCCATTGTTCTTGAGCAGGTGATTCGCCCCGACGCAAGTGACGTAGATGTCTTGGAATCCATCGTTGTTGTAATCGGCGACGGCGACGCCCATCCCCCAGCCGATGTCGCCGACGCCCGCCTTCTGCGTCACGTCTGCAAACGTGCCGTCGCCCCGGTTGCGGTAGAGCGCGCTCACGGTCTTCCCCTTCGACTTCAAGAGATCGACGGTCAGGGAGTTGACGAAGTAGATGTCGAGATAGCCGTCGTTGTCGTAATCGAGCAGCGCGACGCCGCCGCTCATCGATTCGACGATGTATCTCTTTTCGGGCGTGGAGACGTGCTTGAAGGTGATGCCCGCCTGCTCCGTCACATCGGTAAAGCGCGCGACGACGGCCTGATTGACGGCCGCGCCGCCGCCGGGGGCTTGTGAAAGCGGCAGCATGATCAAAGCCGCGAGCAAACATGTCGTCCTTAAAGGCAAACTTGCATGACCCCGTTCGAGTTTATGGATTCGTCTGGCGCAACGCTTTGTCTTTCAGTTGGCGTGCGATTTCGAGTTGTCCCTCGCCTTCAGCCTGACGACCGGCGGCGATGTAGGCGCGGCCGAGTTGATAATGAATGTGCGCCTGCCCCGGCTCAAGTTTCGCCGCCGCCTCAAGGCTCTCGACTGCGCCACCCACGTCGCCCTGTTTGAGCAAGGCGTTGCCCAACTCGAAACGCGCGTTGGCGAAATCGGGCTTGTCGCGAATCACTTCACGCATCAGGCGTATGCCGCGCGCCGTCTCCTGTCGCGCGAGCGAGACGTAGGCCAGATGATACTTGGCTTGAACGTCCGACGGGTTCAAAGTCAACTCGGCTTCAAATTCGCGCGCGGCCTCATCGAGCTTGCCCGTCTTCACGTAGATCATGCCGGAGTAGAAGTGCGCGAGGCGCACCGCAGCGTCGAGCGCGAGCGCGGCGCGCAACTCTTCGAGCGCGCGGGCGGCGTCGTTCTGTTCGTAATAAGCCCGGCCGAGCAGGATGTGAACCTGCGGGCTGTTGCCGCCGAGCGCGACCATCTGCCGTGTGATGCGTTCGGCCTCGGCCGTCTTCCCCAACTTGCCGAGCGAGAGCGCGAGCGGGTAGTAGAGTGCGGCCTCGGCGGGTTTAGCGGCCACTACTTCGGCCAGCAGCGCGGAGGCTTTCGCGTAATCTTCCAACATAAAATAGCTCAGACCCAACAACTGTCTGGCCTGTAAATTGGTCGGTCGCGCTTGCACTTCGCGTTCGAGCGGCGGCGCGGCTTCCCTGTAAGCCTCCGACTTGAAATAGGCTAAGCCCAAATTGTAATCGAGACCTTCGTGGCGCGGATTCAATTTCGCGGCGGAACTGAAATGCTCGGCCGCGCCGCGAAAGTCCTGTTGCTCTGCGCGCAGCAGGCCGATGTTATTGTGCGCGGCGGCGAGCACCTTCTCATAAAAGGCCGCGTCCGCTTGCAACGCTTCCCTCGCACGCGCGTCGGGCGCGTTCGACCCGGCCACGACGCCTTGCGTGGAGACGAGTTCCGGCAACTTGTTTTGCTCATCCTTACCGGCGGCCTTGAGGAAGGCGTCCAACTTCGCCTCGTCCGTCTTGAAGGCTTGAGATTTCAGGTCGGCGGCGATCTGCAACTCGCGCTCGCCCTCCGCCGTGCGGCCTGCTTTCAGCAGCGACTGGCCGAGGCGATAGTGTGCGTTCGTCACCTGATAATCGTTGTGGCTCAGGTTGGGGTTCAGGGCGATGGCTTTCCTGAACGCGGCGATGGCCTGTTCGTACTTGCCTAAATTCTGGTAAGCCTGACCGAGAAAAAAGTGCGGGTCGGGATTGTTCGGCTGAATGCGCGAGGCTTTTTCGAGCAGGCCGAGCGCAGAATCCGCCTTCCCCTCGCCTGCCTGAATGACGCCCAGATAATAGTTGGCGAAGAAATCGTCGGGGTGCGCGGCCAGTTCGTTCTGAAACTCCTTCACCGCTTCACCGAGAGCGGCCGCGCCGTCCTTGATGAGATACGTGAGTCCGAGATAGTAGTGGATACGCGGGAAAGTCGGATCGAGCGCGACGGCTTTCTTAAACTCCTCGACGGCTTCCGGCAGAAACCCCGTCTCACGATAGGCGCGACCGACGAGCACGCGAAGCTGCGGTCGGTCGCCAAGCGCTTTGACGATGCGTTCGTAAATACTTCTGGCCTGAGCCAACCGGCGCAGTTTGAGATAGGCTAGGCCGAGCGTATAGGCCGCGTCGTAATCATCCGGCTTTAACTCCAACGCCGTTTCGAGTTCGCGCGCGGCCTGCTCAAATTCACCCGCCATGAAATGAGTCTTCCCCAGCATGTGTCGCGCGGGGGCGTTTCGCGGGTCGCGTGCGAGGGCGCGACCGAGAGGGGCGGCCGTGCGTTCGTACTGCCCCGCGTAGAAGTAGGCGATTGCCAGTTCGACCAGCACGTCGGGCGCGTCGGGGCGGCGCAGGGCGGCCGACTCCAAGGCCGCGACCGCCGCCCCGTAATTAGCCTGCGCGGTATAAATTTTCCCCAGCGCCGGATACGCCTTTGCCAAAATTGCCGCGTACTCTGCTTCGGCCGCCGCCAGATTGCCCGCGCGCCGGTGCGCCTCGGCCGCCTCGTAATGTTGCCGGAAAGAATCGCCGGGAACTTGGAAGTGGGTGAGCAGGATGAACAGCAGCAGCGGGAGGGAGGCTGAACGGAAATACATCTCGACCTTGAGTTACTTCGCTTGAATTGCTTCGCCTAAATTACTTCGCTTGATATTACTTCGCCTGAGTTGCTTCGTTCGGACTCGGCAAAAAAACCGGGACGGAGGACTGAGTTTGAAACACTCAGCCCTCCGTCCGCATTTAACCTGACCGAACTATATCAGAAGTTGAGTTTCAGGCCGAACTGAATCTCGCGCGCGCCGCGCGTGGAGTTTGCCCGGCCGAAGCCTCCGCTGTTGCTGAAGTTGTTCTCAATGCCGCCACCGGCGACGCTCAAGTTGTGCGCTCTGAAGTTGACGAAGTTGAAGACGTTGAACATCTCGGCGCGGAACTGTAGGTTGAAGCGTTCGCGCATCCTCCAGTTCTTCGCTAACGAGAAATCGACGTTTCTGATGCCCGGCCCCCTGACCGAACCACGACCGAGCGAACCGACCTGCCCCTGCGCGGGCATTCTGAACGCCGCCGGGTTGATGATCTGGAGCGGGTCGTCGGTGTCGGCGTAGACGGAGACGCCCGGCACGAGGTTGGGACGCTGGCTGCCCGCGCCGCCGAGACCGGCCGTGTCCGCGCCGGAGAAGATGTTGAGCGGCGTGCCGCTATAGAAAGAGGCGATGCCGTTGAGTTGCCAGTCGCCTAAGAGTTGGTTTGCAAACCAGCCCAAGTTTTTGAACTGCGGCAGCACATACACCGCGTTGAAAACCAGCGCGTGCCTGCGGTCGAGATCGGAATCGCCCCGGTCGAGATCGTAGTTGAACACATCGGTCGTCTGGCTGATGAACGACTGCGTCGGGACATTGCTGATGGCGTGCGACCAAGTGTAGGCCGTTTGGAATGCCAGCCGGTTGGAGAAGCGCCGGTCGATCCAGACTTGAAGCGCGTGATAGTTGGAATCGCCCGTTGACTCATCCCTCGTCACGCCGTTGCTGAAACCGAACCTACGCCATTCGGGATGCGCGGCCAAGTCCGCGCCCGCGGCGACCTGTGAGCGGAACTGCGGCAGCACTTGATTGTAGTTGCCGTTGATCAGACGCCAGATGTGCAGGCCGTGATTGCCGACGTAAGAAACCTCGGCCACGGTGTTCTTCATCACCTCGCGCGAAACGCTCAAGTTCCACTGCCAACTCTCGGGTGGCTTGAAGTTCGGATCGACGGAATTGACGCCGCCCAGACCCGCGGCCGAAGTTCTCAGGCCGGGATTGATCGTGTCGAGACTGCGACAAGTCGGGCAGTCGGCCAGCGTCAGCGCACCCGGATTCCAACCCGAATCGACCACCGTGTTCCAAGGCGGGTTGTTAGCCATTCTGAGCAGCGACGCGATCACGTTCGAGCGGCTGATGTAGCGACCGAAGCCGAGACGCATGGCCGTCTTGCCGTCGCCATTGATGTCCCATGCGAGACCGAGGCGGGGCTGCAAGCCGCCTTTATAGGTGTTGACCAGAGCGCGGCCGAGACCGGCCTGTTCGGCCTCGTCGGCACGGACGAAGCCGCTGCTGAGCGTCGTCCCGTTGAAGCGTTCGGGTATCCAGTTGGTGATGCGGTTGTTGTCGGAGAAGGCGGGCGGGAACAGCGAATATCGCATCCCGAACGTGAACGTCAGGTTGGAGCGCGCCTTCCAAGTGTCAGTCCCGTAAAATTCAAAATCGCGCCAGCGTCCAAGCGTCGTCTCTTGCTTCTCGAACTCCGTGTACTCAAGGAGCGGCAAATCTCTGACGAGCAGTTCGGCAAGGGCATTGCCCGTGCGGCCGCCGTCCGATTGGATGGTGTAGAGGCCACTGCCGCCGTTCGGCTGCTCGTTCTTGATGTTGTGGCTGAAGAGCACGCCGAACTTGGTGTTGTGCGCTCCGAGCACTTTCGAGAAGTCGTCTTTCCAGATAAACAGGTCTTGATGATTAGACCACGGAGCTTGATGCCACAGCGTCGGGTATCCGCCCGCGCCCCAGCCGACCGTGGGCAGCCCCGTGCCTTCCACGCGCGGGAAGACTGTGGGGAAGGTGCTGGCGATGTTCTCGTTGAGCGCGGTGCTCGTCGGGTTCGTCGTGACGAAGATGTCGTTGCCCGCGCGCGAGAACTGGAATTCGTTCACGGCCGTCGAGCTTAGAGTGTTCGTCAGTTTAACGGCGAAACTGCGGCTCGGCTGTTCCCAATCAGAGGAGAGAGTGGGGAACGGCGTGTCGCCCCAGAAGTTGCCCGCCGCTTGACCGTGAACCCATTTCTCGTTGATGTAGCGCACCATCAAGTTCATCTTGTCGGTGATGGTGACATCGCCCCGAATAAGGTCTTGACGCGTATCGACCGGCTGCAAAGGCGTCGAAATCCAGTTAGTGCCGGTCGGGTCTGCCGGGTTGTTGGGGAGCGGATAAATGCCCATCAACGCCAAACCGGCGGGGCTGAGTTGGTTTTGCGGAATCCGGTTGCCGGGGAAGCAGCCGGGGTCGGTCGGGTTCGGGCCGGGCGTGTTGCAAGGGCCAGCGCCGGGACGATTGGGCAGGGCGGGAACCACCACGTTTTGACCGTTGACCTGAATCGTGCGCTGCTGTGTCACCACGCCGCTAAAGTCGCCCATGCGCTCCTGCGCGGTGGGAACTTTCGCAGTGAGCGGGCCGGTGCCGCGCCGCTCGCGTCGCCACTCCTCCGACCAGAAGAAGAAGACCCTGTCTTTAATAATAGGCCCGTTGAAGTTGCCGCCGAAATTGTTGTAGCGCAGCGGGGCGCGGGGCGACCTCTCATCGCCGACTTGCTTGAAGCCGAGTTGCACTTCCGGGTCGTTCGGGCCGTAGTTGCCGGAGCGGTTGGAGAACCAGTCGTTGGCGTTGAGTTTGTCGTTGCGGAAGAATTCAAAGAGCGAGCCGTGGAAATCGTTGCCGCCGCCCTTCGTGACGAGGTTGATGACCGCGCCCTGCGCCTGCCCGTACTCCGCGCTGAAGCTGTTGCGCTCGACGCGAAACTCCGCGATGGAATCGATGGACGGGAAGACGAGCAGCGTGGCGTTCGATCCCACGTCCATGTTGTTCACGCCGTCAACCGTCCACATGTTCGCGTTCGACTGGTTGCCGTTGACCGACACGTCAACGTGGGAGTCGAGGCCGGTTCCGCGTGTACCGAACGCGCCGCCCTCGTTCGGAGCGGACAGACCCGGCACGAGCGTCACCAGCGCGGCGTAGTTACGCCCGTTGAGCGGAAGCTCCGTCACCTGCTTCTCGGAGACGAGGCTGCTCACACGGCCGCTCTCTGTCTCGACGAGTTGCGCCGCGTTCGTGACGGTTACGGTCTCACTGACCAACCCGACTTCAAGCGTGAGATCGACGACCACCTTGTCGCTGACGTGTAGCTCGATCCCGGTGGCGACCGTCTTTTTGAAGCCCTGCGGCGCGACGCTCACACTGTAGCGACCTACCGGAAGACTTTGGGCTGAGTAGTTGCCGTCGTCATCGGTCTTGACCGTGCGCGTTTGTCCCGTCGCCTCCTCTTCGATAGTGACCTCGGCTCGCGGGATCGCTGCGCCCTGCGGGTCGCGCACCGTCCCGCTGATACTGCCCACGGTGCTCGTCTGGGCGCGAACACCGGTCAGCAGACCGATCCCCAGCAAGACCAGTATGACGTGAAGACTTAACTTCTTTTTCATGGCTTGGCTCTCCCTGCGGCTTCCGGCCGCTTATCCGGCATTTGAAGGGTCTTTGACGCTCAACTTCTTGAAATGTTCAAAACGAACCTTGTGACAAAGTCCAAAAAAAGTCTTTATGACTTCGACGCTCGCCTCAAGCGGGGAGCAATTATCGCAGCAGCGTGTAAGAAAAAAAGATGACCGAACAGGTAAGGCCCGATTTATTTTGAGTCTAGTCCGACAGGCCGACGACGGCGGGCTTGAGTCCGAAACGCCGGTGATTTTCAAACGCCCCGCTTCGCGCCCCTTCTGTGGCTTCCAGTTCGAGCGACGAACTGAGCTAAAGGTTCGGACAAGCGGTTGACGATGAACAGACTGAGACCTGAATATACTTTATACCCCTTGTTAATCGTCCCAAAAGTTACCGCCAGTTAGATACGGTAATACATGCGAGTTCAGGCCGCATTTTCCCCAGAAGGCACGGCGTTACATGGCAGATGTAACGTGGTTACATGGGCTGCGGCCTGATTAAAGGCTATCGCGCACTCGTTACCATCATTCCGGTTGTTGAAAAGTGCGGGACGGGCTTATAATTCCGGCCGTCGTCATTCGGGACACTCCAGCCTTTGTTGGGATACTGAACAAATTTGGTCAACACGCGTTTGCTCGAAGCGACGCCTCGCCGCGCCTTCAACATTCGAGGGCGTGCTCCTTCGGTTTAATGGTCGGGAGTATGGAATTAGGCAAGGAACAGAAACTCGAACAGTTGGAGAAGGTGCTACAGAGTCGCACGCTCCAAAACTCTGAGAGCCTCAAGGCGTTCCTCCGCTTCGTCGTGGAAAAGACTATCGCCGACCGCGACGCGCCGCTCAAGGAATATACAATCGCCACAGAGGTTTTCGGCCGCAACAGCGACTACGACCCTCGCATCGACTCGGTTGTCCGCGTTCAGGCCGGAAGGCTGCGGACGAAGTTGCAGGAGTACTACACCACCGAAGGAAAAAGCGATCAGATCATCATCGACCTCCCGAAGGGACACTATCACCCGGTCTTCAACCGCCAGCACCCTGAGCCGGTGCAAGAGATTTCTACCAACCCGCCCGCCGTCGCCAGCCCCGGGAACGGGCACGACGCGAACGCGCAGGACGCGAACGGCCACGGGGCGACTGCAACGGCGGGCGGTCACGTTTCGGCCGAGGACAGTTCCGCGCGGGGTGGAAAAAGGGTGATTCTGTTCGCTCTGAGCGGGCTTGTCGTCCTGCTCGCCGTCGCCGTGCTTGCGCTCTACATCTCAAACCGGGAATTGCGACAGCAGGCGGCGAGTGGTAATTCCATTCTCAACATCGAAGACTTCAAGGCTGTCTGGAGTCCGTTCGTAGACGACCCGGCAGCCCCTCTGCTCGTCCTCAGTAACCCGACCGTCTATCGCTTCCTGAACGAAGCCGACCCCCCCTCGCTCCAACAACGCGCCATCCAGCTTGCCCCCGAACAGGCGCGCTCGCTAACCGATGCGCCGGAGTTTAAAGGGCAATGGACGGGCGGCGATTCGCCGCGCCTCATACCGTCGCTCGGCATGTACACGGGGATGGGCGAAGCCTTCGGACTCTACCGCCTCACAGACCTCTTTCGCACCGCCGACAAAACCATCCAACTCAAGCAGAGCCGTCACGTCAACGCGGCCGATTTGAAGTATCGCAACGTGATCCTGCTCGGCAGCATTTACGTCAACGAGTGGACGCGCCGCCTCCCCACGGTCGAGAACTTCAACTACACCTTCGCCGCCACGATTGAGAACCGCAACCCGCTACCCGGCGAGGAGCACGAGTACAAGCCGCAGTTCAACCCGCAGACGGGCGAACTGGCGATTGACTATGCGCTCATCACCGTCAAGCCGAACGTTTCCGGCGAGCACGCGGTGATGACTCTCGCAGGCATCTTCAGCGAGGGCACGGAAGCGGCAGCCGAGTTCGTCACCACGCGCAATCACCTCGCCGTGCTGGGTCAACGACTGCGCCAACTCGGCGGGCAGAACGAGCCGCCCAAGTATTACCAAGCGCTCCTCAAAGTTGAGGTCGAGAACGGCACTCCAACCACGATCACGCTCATCACTGTCCGCGCACTGCCCGCTCCGAGCAATTAGAAAATCGTAAATCGTGAATCGTAAATCGTGAATAGAGAAAAACCTGTTCTTTCTATTCACGATTTACGATTCACGATTTACGTTTTTTGACGATTCACGATTCGCGTTCTTCTAGCGCGAAGGGGTGAGCGTGAATTTTTCCGTTAGCCCTCCGACCAGCACTTCAAAGTCTCCCGGCTCAACCACCGGCCGGTTGTTATTGCCGATGAATGAGAGGTCTTCACGGTCAAGCTCGAATGTGAGCGTGCGGCTCTGGCCGGGTTCGAGGTGAAGGCGTGCGAACCGCCGCAGTCGCTTGTCGGGCGGGGTGACAGAGGCCACGAGGTCGCGCAGGTAAAGCAACACGACTTCATCGCCCGCGCGCCGCCCCGTGTTCGTGAGCGTGACGTTGAGAGTCAGCTTGTCCTGTCCGGTCAAAGTCTTCCGGCTCAGGCGCAGGCCGTCGTATTTGAAAGTGGTGTAGCTCAGCCCGTGGCCGAAGGGAAACTGCGGGTTGAAGGGCGTGAGGCCGAAAGTCGTGTTCTGGTTCTCGTAAGATTTGTGATCATAATTCAGGAGCGCGTTCGGGTGGCGCGGGTAAGTAAACGGCAGGCGACCTGCGGGATTATAGTCGCCGAACAGCACATCGGCGACGGCCTGCCCGCCTTCGTTGCTGGGGTTGTAGGCCATGAGGATTGCGCCCGCTCTTTCGGCGATGCGGTTGATGATACGCGGGCGACCCTCGACGAGCACGATGACGACGGGCTTACCGGCCGCCGCGACCGCTTCGGCCAGTTTTAACTGCGGCTCCGGCAACGTCAGGTCTGTGATGTTGCCGGGAGTCTCCGTGTACGACCCTTCGCCGAGACACAGCACGACCACGTCGGCCGCGCTCGCGGCACGCGCGGCGGCGGCGATGTCAACTTCCTCGTCCACGCTTGTCGGCGTGACGTTCGACGGTGCGCCCGGCGCGCGTGTGATGCGCGTGCCCGGCACGTAGGAAACGTTCGCCTTCCCGACTTTCGCTTCGATGGCCTGCCGGATCGTCGGTCGGTCTTTCGGGTAGAGCAATTCCTCCGAGCCTTGCCAAACGTATGTCCAGCCGTTGTTGAGCGAGATGAGCGAGTCGGCCGTCGGCCCGGTCACGAGCACCTTGCGGCCTTTGTCGAGGGGTAGCAGATTGTTCGTGTTCTGCAACAGGGTCATCGCCTCACGGGCTGCCTCCAGACTCGTGCGACGCGAATCGGCCGTGGCGAACTTCGCTTTGAGCGAAGCGTCAGGCACGGGACGGTCGAAGAGGCCGAGTTCAAACTTCAGAGTGAGAATGCGCCGCACCGCTTCGTCAATGCGCGACTGCGGAACTGCACCTTCCTTCGCCAGCGCGACGAGGTGGTCTGCAAAGCTGAAATCGCTCGGAACCATGCTCATGTCAACGCCCGCCATGACGCTCATGCGCGTCGCCTCTCGCTCGTCGGCAGCCACGCGGTGGATGTTGACCAGTTTCTTGATGTCCTCCCAATCAGAGACGACCACGCCCTTGAAGCCGAGTTCCTTTCTGAGGATGTCCGTCAAAATCCACTGGCTGACGTGGACGGGCACGCCGTTGATCTCGCCGGAGTTGACCATCACCGTGCGCGCGCCCGCATCGACCGCAGCCTTGAAGGGCGGCAACACATACTCGCGCAGGTAAATTTCAGGAATCCACGCGGGCGTCCGATCCCGACCGCTCGCGGGCAGGCCGTAGCCCATGTAATGCTTGAGGCAGGAGGCGACGCGCTCCGACGAAGAAACGTCCGCGCCTTCGTAGCCGCGCACCGCGGCGACGCCCATCACCGAAGCAAGATATGGGTCTTCGCCAAACGTCTCCCAGAGACGCGGCCAGAGCGGCTGGCGTCCGATGTCGAGGACGGGCGAGAACGTCCAAGGGATGCCTGCGGCGCGCGTCTCGATGGCCGCCACCTGCGAGGCGCGCATCATCAAGTCGGGATTCCACGTCGCGGCCATCGCGAGCGGCTGCGGAAAGAGAGTTGCGCCCTGCACGTAGTTCGCGCCGTGGATCGTGTCGATGCCGTAGAGGACGGGAATCTGGTGTCGCGTCCTTTTGGCCGCGTCCTGAATTTGCCGGATGGTTTCGTGCCAGCGTTCGAGCGTGAGCGCTTGATCCGCCACGTTGAGGATAGAGCCGACGCCGTACTTCACCACGGCCTTCTCCAACTTGGCTGGGTCAATTCTAATCTCCTGATTCCGGCCTGTAGAGACCATGCTGATCTCTAGCTGCGTCATCTGGCCGACCTTCTCTTCCAGCGTCATCTTCGCCAGCAACTCGTCGGCCTTGCGCGCCGCGTCGGCGTTCTGCTCCGGCGCGCGGAGCATGCGACGAAAGACCGCGTGGCTGTCGGTTACTTCGGTCGCGGCCTGAGCAGCGACCGAGGCGGCGGCGTTCTGTTGTCGGGCGACGCCTGAGAGCGGCGTCAGCGCGTGCAGGGATAATACGGCCAAAGCGAAGATCACAAAGGTTCTTTTCATAGCGGAGTCGTCCCTTGCTGTCTCTGGGGATAGATTCGATGTTGCGTTCGGTAGAGTTCCGGTCGTGCGGTTGATTTCTATAACGCGGGCGGGGTGAAACGTAAGTTACAAACCGTTAAGCAGAGGCCGCGGGGATTCACGCGCGAGGGATTCTTCCTGAAAGACCTTTCTCAGGCGTGGTTTGGTCAGAATGGATGGGGTGCGGAGTGCGGGCGAATAAGAAGCGGCGGGAACGAGCCACGCGCGCCGCCTCACTTCCGGTCGGTCTTGTGCAACCTTTCGGCCACTCTCTTGATGCCCGCGCTGAGCCGGATAATGTCGCGCAAATCTCGACCGGCCTTGTCCGATTGCTTGAGGTCAATCACGTCCGGCACTTTAAAGACAGGGCTTTCCGTAAAGCTGTCGATCCGCCTGCACATTTTGACCAGCGCGACCGACATCTGGCCGTCTTCGATCTCGACCTGCTCCTGTTCTTTTTTCTCCTGCTCCGTTTTTCCGGCCTCCGGCGCGAGCCGCAACAGGTGTGTTTTCAACCGCCCGGCGCGTTTGTTGATCTCTCCGGTTTCGCTGGCGATGAACTTATAGTCGAGCGGCTTGTCGGATTGGAGGTGACGCACGAGCTTGTTACGAAGAATCTGGATGTTGCGGAAGTCCTCTTTCAACTGCTCGGCGGCGGCCGCGGCGGCGCGTCGATCCATCTTCACCATGCCCATCATTTCCGCGCTGCGGAGTTGCGCCTCGCGCTGCTGCCGGTCGCGCGCCTCGCCGAACGGGTCGCGGTTTCCGGGCGGCGGCGGGCCGCCGGGCGTAGTCTGTTGGGCTTGGACGGAGTTTGCCGCGAGCAGGAACACACAGGCGACCGACACAAAGCCGACCACGAATATTGACTTAGACGCTCGGCGGTTCTCCATTCCCGGCCTCCTTATCGTCCGCATAAAGTGGGGCTAGTATATGCCGCGCTCAGCCGTCGGACAACACTTTGGCGGGAGGGAAAGCCGGACGGCAAACAACTATTTGACGAACCACTCGTGCGCCTCGCGCGCGATCTCCGTGGGGATCGTGTGCCCGCCGTCGAATTCCCGGTAGAGCACGTCATAGCCCGCGCCTTTGAGTTGCGGCACGATGCGGCGGCTGCAACGCTGGATGGGAAGCACTTGATCGCGCGTGCCGTGCGAGATATACACGCGTGGCGAACCCTGTTGTCTGGTCGGAGCCATGAAGCCCGGCGAAAACGCGATGACGTGCGTGAATAAATCCCCGTTCGCAACTCCCAGCGAGAGCGCGTAGGATGCGCCGTCGGAAAACCCGCCGACCGCGATTCGCTTCGAATCTACCGCGTAGCGGCTGAAGGTCTGCGCCAGCGCGCGATCAATGTAACTGACATCAGGGCCGTAGCGGTCGAAGATCACGTCCCACGTCTGGCGGCGCGAGTCGGGGGCGAGCAAAAGCATGCTGTGCTCGTCGGCGAAACGTTGCAGCAGAGACACGCCCTGTTGTGCGTTTCCGCCCGCGCCGTGCAGCATGAGCGCGAGCGGAGCGGGACGATCCACGCGGTAGCCGCGCGGCACGTAGAGCACGCCGTCGCGCCCGCCGTCGAGACCCAACTTGCGTAGCCCCTGCGGAGAAGTTTCTTTGACTTCTACAGGTCGCGCCGACAAGTGACCCTGAGCAGCCGGTTCTTGATCAAGACTATGATTTATCTTCTCTCCCAAAGATATCTCCCCTATCACTCGATCCGTGGCGCACGCGGCCGCAGCGACGATTGCCCACAGACCCGGTAGTCCGAGGCCGAGCAAGCGACGCCTCGTTATTCGTGAACCACTGTTAAACTGCTCGCCGTCCATTCAAGATCGGTTTTCCCGTCGCTGTTTAGTTCCGTGCATGAAGGTCGTCGGCGTGCAGCGACAAGACCTCGATCAACTCGTGCGCCTGATCCGCACTGAGCAGCAAGGTCGTCACGTCGTCGTCTCCCGCCCTGCGCTGCGTGACTTCCAAGACCAGACACCTTTCGTCGCCTGATAAACTCCCGACGCTGATCTGGCAACTGCTCGTGAGCGGCACATGCGACTTCCCCTGATTCATTTCCTTCCCCTCTCGCTTTGATCCGGTAATCAATTTACGCGGCTTTTCCTTTGCTACCCGTTTTGCGCTCGACCTCGCGTTGTGGTTTTCGCTGCGCGCCTTCCAACGTGCTCACAACTTTTCGCTCCCCGGCCGCACACGCGCACGAGGACATGAAGGGCATGCCGCCGCCCTCAGGCGCGTAGACGTGCGCGCCGCACTCGTTACAAACACCTATCCGAACGTAAGCCGGAATTATCATCTTTTCTTCACTCATATTTTATCCCTTGACTCGATAACATCCCCTCCCCGTCTTGCGCCTCCTGCTCACGGTCTTTTCGATTCGGAATTTACGCAGCGTTCTCCGTGCTTGATTGAAGAGGAAAAGCGGCTGTCCACCCGTTCGGATTCGGCTTCATTCGGGGACTATGTTAGACGTGGCCGACTAATCTCCGGTTGCACGCTTCAAACGCCGAACAGAACCCTCCCGCCTCAGTTTTTAGCTGCCACCATGCAGCTCAGGCGGCGCGGCCTCAGGCCGCAAAGACGTGGCCGACGCCCGCCGCGCACGACGCAAAATAGAAGGTACGGCTTAGTACAGATCAGTCTCCTTGGCATCCAATATATTTAACTTCCCCTAAAAATTTCATCCGTCAAAGTGATCAAGGCGGGTTTGTCTGCGGGCTGCCGTGGGGCGGCCGCGCGCGCCGCATTTTGCTCGGAGTCCGACACCCCGGAGGTTTCATGCGCCAGCGCACTTTTCTCGATTTGCTACGGCAGGTGTTGATTGTCTGCCTGATAGCTCCCGTGGACATCACGGCAGAGGTTCAAGAACAACGCGGGCGCAAACACGCGCCTGAGGTCAGCAGTTCACGCGACAGCGCGGCGGCGGTCGCGGCGCGCGTGCGCGACGCAGCCATCCCGCTTTCGGGCGACGACGACGACTACGACGCGTTGATGAAGTTAGTAGGCGACGCACGTTTCGTCCTGCTCGGAGAAGCCACCCACGGCACACACGAGTTCTACCGCGAGCGGGCGCGGATCACGCGCCGCCTCATCGAGGAGAAAGGCTTCGACGCCGTCGTGCTGGAAGCGGACTGGCCGGACGCCTATCGCCTCAACGAATACGTGCGCGGGCTGAGCGCGGACGCAAACGCCGCGAAGGCTCTGTCCGCCTTCACGCGCTTCCCCGTGTGGATGTGGCGCAATGCCGACTTCCGCGACCTGTTAACTTGGCTCCGCTCTTATAACGACTCGCAGCCCTCAGACGCTTCGCACGTCGGCGTCTACGGCATGGATTTGTATAACCTCTCAGACTCGTCGAAGGCCGTCGTCGAATACCTGACGAGCGTTGACCCGCAGGCAGGCGCGCGGGCGCGCAAGGGCACAGCCTGTTTTCGCCGCTACGGCGACCAACCGCAGCGATACGGTTATGACGTGGCAGCGGAAATGAAAAGCTCGTGCGAGAAAGACGCC
Organism: Pyrinomonadaceae bacterium; assembly: GCA_035940695.1. GTDB lineage: Bacteria > Acidobacteriota > Blastocatellia > Pyrinomonadales > Pyrinomonadaceae > JAIVJZ01. The sequence goes on from DASZEQ010000004.1 coordinate 88,328, forward strand.
TCGGCGCAGTTGCAGGAAATGCGGCAACGTTGGGCTGCGTGGCGCAGCCGTCCGAAGCCGGAGCGTAACGACGATCTCTTCTCGGCCTACCAAAATGCGCGCGTGCTGAAAAGCGGCGAGGCTTACTACCGCCTGACTTACCAGAGCGGCTTTTCCACTTGGAATCTGCGCGACCGCCACATGGCCGAGACGTTGCAAGAGATTGCCAAATACGAAGAGGCCGTCCGGGGCGAGCAAGCAAAGATCGTCGTCTGGGCGCATAACACACATCTGGGCGACGCCCGCATGACTACGATGGGAGAGGCCGGGGAGTTGAACGTCGGACAACTCATGCGACAATTCAACCACGGCGCGTCCGTGCTCGTAGGCTTTACGACTTATACGGGAGAGGTGCGCGCCGCCTCGGCGTGGGGCGTTAACGGCCGGAGGATGAAGCTGCGCCCCGCGTTGCCGGAAAGCTTCGCCGGACTGTTTCACGAAACGGGCGTGCCGAACTTCCTGTTAATACTTCGCGGCGGCGGCGCACTATCCGAAGCACTCGCCGAGCGGCGACTCGAACGAGCAGTCGGCGTGGTCTATGTGCCCGACAGGGAACGACAGGGTCACTACTTTGAAGCGCGTCTGTCGAAGCAATTCGACGCCGTTATCCACCTCGACGTGACGAGCGCGGTCGTGCCGCTCAAGTGAAAACAATTTCGATGTAAGTAAGCATCTTCGCAGCCGGTGGAAGGGACTATGTTGCAGCAAATACAATCATTCATAGATCGGGCGCTCGGTCTCGGCTTGGAAAACAAAGACATCAACGTCGGGCAGATGTCTCTGCGGGCGGTGATCGTCTTCGTGCTGGCGATAGCGATGATCCGCATTGGCAACAAACGCTTCATGGGTAAGAACGCCGCCCTCGACGTGCTGCTCGGCATCGTCTTCGGCTCGATGGTCAGCCGCGCCATCAGCGGCAACGCCCCTTTCCTCCCAACCCTCGTCGCCAGCCTCGTCCTTGTGCTGTTGCACTGGTTGTTATCCGCCATCGCTTTCCGCTCGCAGTGGTTCGGCACGCTGATCAAGGGGCACGACAGCGCGCTCGTCCGCAACGGCGAAATACAATGGGATGCGATGAAAGCAGCGCATCTCACGCGGCACGACCTCGAAGAAGCGATCCGCAACAGCGGCGAGCAGCCGGACGTGAGCAAAGTGGCTGCGGCGCATCTGGAACGCAACGGCGACATCAGCGTGATCATGCGAAAATCCGGTTGAACGTGTTCCGTCTCGCGCCGCAAACTGCCGCCCGCCTCGGATCAATTTTCCTTCCGGCCGACGCAAGACACTGGCGCGCGGGTCGCGGGGCAATCCGTCTCTCAGCGCAAACTCCGGCGCACGTCTACGCGGTTGAAAGTGCGCCCGGTAACGGATAGGATCAATTCTGCTATAAACATAAATTTATTAAACTGTTCTTCGCCCTCTGCGGCGAGCATTGAGCAGGGGGTGTATGACTCGTAAACGTATCAGTCTCGATGGCTCTTGGGAATTTCTGCCCGACCCCGAACAATCCTTTCAACTTCATACTCTCAAAGACGCGGGCACGCCCCGGCGCAGCATTCGCGTGCCGGGGCCTTGGCAGGCGCAGTTTGAAGATTTGCGCGACTACAGCGGCGTGGCTTGGTATCGACGCGAGTTTGAGATTCCGCAGATCGACCAAATCCGCGATAACCTCGACGCCACTTACCTGCTCCATTTCGGCGCGGTTGATTACTTCGCCACCGTCTGGCTCAACGGTCAACTCGTCGGCGAACACGAAGGCGGATACTTGCCTTTCGAGTTGGAGTTGGACGGCGCGTTGCGTCTGGAAGGCGCAAACGAATTGGTGGTGCGCGTAGTCGATCCGGGCGACTACGGGAACATTTTACCGGGCATCACTTTCGGCGAGATACCACACGGCAAGCAGAGTTGGTACGGCCCTATCGGCGGCATCTGGCAGAGCGTCTATCTCGAAGCGCGCCACGCCACACACATCACGCGCCTGCACATCACGCCGGACGTGGAACACGCCGGAGCGCATGTCGATCTTCGACTCAACCGGCGCACGACCGACGCCCTTCCCTTGCGGCTGACGCTCACCGACCCGCGCGGCACGTTAACGGTTCACGACGTAATTATCGGCGCAGGAGAGGAATCTTTTCACACGACTCTGCCCGTCCCAGACCCTTTGCTGTGGGATACGCGCAGCCCGCACCTTTATCATCTCGAAGCGGCGTTGCTGGCTGAGGAAACAGATGGCGCGGTGCTCGATGCGCTCGCCTCGAATTTCGGCATGCGCTCTATCGCCGCTTCTTCGGACGGCCATCTCATGCTCAACGGGCGCATCCTTTACCTGCGCGGCGCGCTCGATCAGGACTACTACCCGGAGATGATCTACACCCCGTTTTCGGATGCCGAACTAGACGAGCAGTTCGTTAAAGCGAGGCACATGGGGTTGAACTGTATCCGCACGCACATCAAGATCACAGACCCGCGCTACTACGACGCGGCCGACCGCGCCGGGATGCTCATCTGGACGGAACTGCCGAACTGGGAGAATCTCACCCCGGCGACAAAGTCGCGCGCTCGCGCCACTCTCGACGGCATGGTCGAGCGCGATTGGAATCATCCTTCGATCATCATCTGGACTATCGTTAACGAAGGCTGGGGCGTCGAGTTGGCCGTCAACGCCGACCATCGCGCGTGGCTCTCGGAGACTTACGATCACCTCAAACGACTCGACCCGCATCGTCTCGTCGTCGGCAACAGTGCCTGCTTCACCAATTTTCACGTCGTCACCGACATCGAAGATTTTCACAACTACTATTCGATCCCCGACCATTACCGGCAATGGCGCGCGTGGGTGGAAACCTTCGCCGCCCGTCCGCCGTGGACGTTCGCGCACACCTACGAAAACAACGACGCGTGGCGACAGTTTTTGCGCGACCCTTGGAAGGCCGTCGAGCGCACGCCCGCGCCCGAAGTCAGGCGCACGGGACGCGAGCCGATGATCGTCTCCGAGTTCGGCAACTGGGGCTTGCCCGATCTGGAGAAACTGCGCGCCTGCTACGGCGGGCGCGACCCTTGGTGGTTCGAGACCGGACTTGAGTGGGGCGACGGCGCGGCCTACGCGCACGGCGTCGAAAATCGTTTCAAGATGTGGCATCTGGATAAAGTTTTTCCGACGTTTGCCGACCTCGCGCGTGCCTCGCAACGGATGCAGTTCTGCGCCTTGAAATACCAGATCGAGCAGATGCGACGCCATCCTTCAATCGTCGGCTACATCATCACGGAATTTACGGACGTTCACTGGGAAGCGAACGGCCTGCTCGACATGTGCCGCAACCCGAAAGCCTTTTATGACGCCATGGCGGCGATTAACGGCGCGGACGCGATCATCCCGGCGTGGAAACGCGTCGCCTTCAGAGAGGGCGAGCGTTGCGAAGTGAGTCTCACGCTCTCGCACTTCTCCGAGTCCGATCTCGACGGCGCGCGGCTCGAATGGCATCTCGACCTCTTCCCCGAAATCAGCGGCGTGCTGAAAAGGGTGAAACCGCAGAAAGCGCAGATCACGAAGTTGGGCAAGGTCGCTTTCGACGTGCCGCAGTTGAACGAGAGCGTGCGCGTGCGTCTCGAATTACGTTTGATTGATGCGAGCGGCGCAGAGGTGACGAGCAATCATCAGGAGTTATATTTCTTCCCTGAGCGTGCGGCGCAAATCCCGCCCGTGCGGCTGAGCGCGTCGCCGCGTCTCGCCCCGCAACTCGAAGCTCTCGGCTACGAATTGACCGAAGATTGGGCGCATGCCGACGCGGTCGTCGCGGATAAACTGACGGATGAGATTCGCTTCTTCGTGCAGAACGGCGGCCGTGTGCTCTGGCTCGCAGAATCGAGCAGCGCGCAACAAAGTTATCTGGGCACGGTCGAGATCGTGCCGCGTCAGGGGCGCAGGTGGCAGGGCGATTGGGCGAGCAACATGAACTGGATTCGGCAAGACTCCATGTTTCGTGAAATCCCCACGGGCGGCACGGTTGACTTCGCCTTCGCAGACCTGACGCCCGAACACGTCATCACGGGCATCAGCCCGCGCGACTTCGCCGTCGATGTTCACGCCGGGTTGTTCGTCGGCTGGCTGCAACACATCGCCGCGCTCGTCGCCGAACGACGCTACGGCAGCGGGCGTCTGCTGATCTCAACCTTCCGCTTGCGCGAACACCTGCGCGTGAATCCGGTGGCCGCCATCATGCTGCGAGACATGATCGCTCACCTGACGACAGACCCAACTGCAAATGAAAAAAGTGAAGGCGTGATGGAGATGGCGATGAACTGAACGGGGCGTCGGTTTTTACGCGGGTGAAGATCGGGCTGATGCTCAGAATTTTGACGCTCAGAATTTTCTGGCGTGCGTTGATCGAACCGCTACCGTCGCAACGCCCCACCGGCGGCGTTGCGCTTCTACTTGCGGGGAATAACTGCCCGCCGTCGCCTTCGAGTTCCCGAAGTCCTTTGCACTGCCGGGCATCTTATTGTCTCTGGCTGTTTCGGTCGAAGCGATACCTTTTGCGGCGGTTGGCATTTTTACTACCTCACTACTTTAACGAACCCTGATGCGTTCAAGACGCGATTCTTCGGCGGATCAAACTTACAACGTCTTACAGTCGCTTATTTGAGCTATCGGCTTGTTAAAGATTATAGGGAGCGTGAGGGGAAATTTCTGTACGAAAGCGAACTAACAATCCGATAGCCGCTTCACCCGAATGGCTGCGGGCTTGGAGAGATGCGCCCTGCGGGAGAATTATTGCGTGGCCGCCAAACGGTCGAAAATTCTCGTCGCCTTGCCGGACGTGCGCTCATACTCGGACGTGACCGTGATGGGGCGATCAAGGAAGCGGTTTCCGGCCGTGCGCGTGAAGGTAAGATTCTTACTTGCGGAAGGGCTGTCGAATATTAGCCGGAGACGTTCACCGCCCGACCAAGTGAGATCAATCGTCAGACGGTTGCCCTCCAGAGCGGCGCGGACGGTGATGCTCTCCCCTCCGGTCGCGCGCATCACGCGCGCCTTGCCGTCGGCTTCATACGGAACGCGTATGTCCTGCGGGTAGTTCATCATGATGGTCGTGCCGTATTGCTCGATGGCGAAGACAGGGGCGGAGCGGAGCGTTCTGAGAAGCGCGCGCGCCTGCTTTTCGCGTTCCTCATCATCGAGATGCGCCGTTGCGCCGAGCACCTTCCGGCCGATCTCCGGGTCTTGACTGTTTTTCTCGCGGTAAGTGCCGGTCAGGAAATTATTCACGGCTACGGTCGGCCTGACGCTTTGCGCCTGTTGCGCGAACAGCAGCGCGTCGCGGCCTTCACGAACTGCCGGGGCTGACAGCATGATCGCGCAGAGCGTCGCCAACCTGATCAATGTCCCGTCTCGAAATCTCATCTTCACGCCCCGGCGTAGGTGCTATCCAAAACTCTGCTCGCGTCTCACTTCGCGGTGAACGAGCGCAGGCGGCAGAACGGGAAAAGAGCCGCGCACGACCTCTAGTGAGGCCGGGCGCGGCACGCTCTTATGTTTCTCTTTAACGGAGAAACGACAGTTTTATTTGAAAGTGACGCCGAAGGAGAAGCGCAGGTTGTCCTGACGCTGACCTTCGAGTTGCTGCGTCTGAATCGCGCCCGCCGTTCCCAACACCTGCACCGAGCGGTCTCCGAGGAAGACGGGGTTGTAGTCGAACTGGATCAGACGCAACCCGACGCGCTCGTTCAGACGAACGTCGAGGCCGCCGCCTATCGCCATCGCGAAATCGGTGGAACTGGTCTCGAAACTGTTCTCGACCGTGCCGGTCGCGATGGTGCGACTCTGCTCGGCCTCGAATCTCGTGTTCGCCACGCCGAAGAGGGCGCGGACGAACGGCGTGACGCGGCTCGTGTTCGGAAACTTCACCGTCGGCCCGGCGAGAAAGTTCATGACACGCGTGTCGAGTTCGGTGCGGGCTGCGCCCGTGCCGGTCTGTCCGTTGTCGGAATTCTGGTTACGCTTGTGGAAAGAGAAGTCGCCCGTGAGACCGACGCGCGGCGTGAAAAAGCCCGTCACGGCAACGTTGATGCCGTGCAGTCCAGAACGCTGACCGAAAAGTTCGTCGTCCAGAGAGCCGCCGCCCCCGCCGCCCGGCTGTGTGTCTTCGCCGGGGACGCCCTCGGCCTGTAGATTAGAATAGCCCACGAAAATCTCAGGCCCGGTTCTGGCCGTCGTACCTTGCGCGAAGCCGAGAGGCGCGCAGACGAGTAGAATCGCGGCGATGAAAAAGAATTTACGCATGGAAAAAATCTCCCTTGAAACCTGCTTGATTAAGATTCTGCATGCTTCTTACGGGTCGCGCCCGCGCCGGAAACAAAATGCCACGGCGTGCTCGTCTTTAAGCTACGCCACGACCAATTTTTGTTTTGAGGATAGAAGCTTGAGAAAGCTACAGAATTTTCGTGGCCGGGTCTGTACGTCGCCGCACGTAGAACGACATATTTCAAGCGGCGGCATCTATCGCGTGTGTCCAATGTGTGAAAGCTGTCACGCCCGCGTCAACTCAGTTAACTGCGCTGCACGGTTGGTCGCTTCACCTATCATTAAGCGCGCCCGTCATCAAGGCGTATTTTTCAACAGGGGCAGAGGGTCAATCGCGCCGCCCGCCGTGTAGACGCCAAAATGAAGATGAGGCGCAGCGCCCGCCGCATTGCCCGTCGTACCCACGTAGCCAAGCACCGTCTCGGGCGTGACATAATCACCCACCGCCAGCCCCTCCGCGTAAGAGTCGAGATGTGCGTAGTAGTAGTTTCTGCCACCCGCGCCCAACACGAAGACCGTGTTGCCGCCGAGCGCATTCTCGCCCACGCTCGTGACGTATCCGGCTGTGGCCGAACGGACGGCGGTTCCGCGCCTCGCGAAAATATCCTGTCCCTCGTGGAGACGGCCGCCCGAACGGGGCGCATGCCACGTATTCTTGATCCGCTCGACGCCGACACCTTCCACCGGAACAGAGAGTTCCGCGTCGGGTTGCTTCGCGTAAAGCATGGCAACTTTGAACGGCAAGGTGACGCCGGAAAGTTTAGACGCGACGCCCCGTTGATCGGCGTATTTGAGCACGATCAACAGTAACGCCGCGCACGCAAGTAACACAAACTTTTTCACACCTGTTAGATGTGAGGGAAAGATTATTGGTTACTCGTGCGGCGAAGCATCAAGCGAAGATCGTCTCCGCTTGATGCTTCACCGCACCTGTCCGCTCGATTCAATTCGTAGCCGCGACGGCAAAATCTCCGCGCACTCTCTCGATCTTCTGCCACTGGTTCGGGCTGATGCGTTGAGTGCCCCAGAGAAATCCGGTCGGCGCATTAAACTGCGGCGCGAAGACACGCAGGGCGAGCAGGCCGCCGTAGCCGCCCGTCTGCCTCGGATTGACCCACCAACCCGCGCTCGGATCCCAAAGCCTGATCTCGTTATCACGCACCGCGACGGCGCAGCCTTCGTGATAGATCAAGTCTTCCTTGATCCAGTGGACGGAGGCATCCTCGCCGTTCCATTTTTTAGCCCACTGGCGAGTGGCATCCTCGCTGTATTGCTGGATGAACTGCGCGTGATAGCTTTTGACCCCGCGCGCGGCGAAAACCTCTTGCGTGAGCGCGGCCAGCGCGCCGCAATCGAGCGTCTTTTGCTCGACCGCTTCGCACCAGTAGATCGGCCAAGTGGAAGGCCCCCAAGTGTACTTCTGCCGCAGCCAGCGCGGCCCCGTCAGCGGGTTGCCCGCGTTCAGTTGCGAGTAGTCCGTCGAAAGAATCCACTCGCGCGCGATCTGGCAGCACTGCCCGCCGTGATGTGAAATCGTTGATGCCGGGAAGTGTTCCCACTTTTGCATCGCCGCGCGGGTGTCCGCTAAATCAGTCTCGTCAAATTCGATTTTACCCTCGGCCAAAGACATAAGACATGCTCCTATCGTAAGCTCCCGCGTCACAGAAAATCAGAACGTCGCCGGGGCGCACGCCCTCCGGCAACTCGACGTTTGACGCCACCACGTCATGTTCCATACAAAGTCTGCCCAAGAGATGCGTCTTGCCGTGTCTCAAGGTTTGCCATTCTCCGGTCTGCTTGTCCTGACGCAGAATCCGGTGCGGCTGAAAAAAGTGCATCGGCAGTTCGGCAATCGAGCCATCGACGACCGCTTCCGTCACCTCTGATTCGGACGACTCCTCGAACTCAAGCAAGCGCATCGCCACGGCCATCGAAGGCTGCGCCATCGCTTTGCCGGGTTCGGAAATGATCTGCTTGACGAAGGGCAGGAAATTGCGCGCGCGCGCGATGGCGGCGGCAAACTGGTCGCCTGAATCCTTGAGCCAATCATCCGGAAACCAACCGCCGCCGACGTCCAGACATTCGATCTGCCGCCCTGCCAGCGTCTCGATTGAGCGACACCATCTGAGCACCGATTCGTAGAGATGCCACCACTGCCCGACGCCGATGTTGCTGCTCGCCATGTGGAAGTGAACGCCGAAGGCGCACTCGCGCGGCAACAACTCAATCGCGTCAACGAGCTTCTTCAAAGCCTCCGGCGTGTCCACCGGAATCCCGAAGCGAGAACCGACGGTCGGCGTTCGCAGACGCACCCCGACGATTTTCGCCTGTAGCTCTTTTCTCTCCATACTCGCGACGACGCGCTTCAAGTCGGCGATGGAATCACAGAAGACTGCATGAATGGGCGAGTCGGGCAAGAGTCCTTCAGGCCACCATTTGCCGGGGCCGTTCAAGATCACTTGGTCGGGTCTGAATCCGGTTTTGAGAGCTTTTTGAACTTCCAGCAGACTGATGGCCTCGGCTAAAAAGCCCGACTCTCTGGCTATCGTGAGCAGCCTCTCGTCAGGATTGGTCTTGAGGCTGTACGCATTCGTGACCGTCAGCGTGTCGGTGCTTAGTTTGCTCGCCAAACCGGCGGCGCGTTTGAAAAGCTCGGAGGCAGTGCTTTCGAGAAACAACCACGAAGGCGTCTCCATCTCCGCGAAGTTGTAAGTTTTCAGATCGTCGATGAACGTGGAGGGCACGACGGGAGCTTCCGCAATGTTTGTGCTGCCGTTGTGACCGTTGCCATTCCCGTTGCCATTGCCGTTACCGTTGCTTTCCATGACGTGCAACTTGTGCAGACGTTCCGCCAGAGCGAGCGTGCCCGAAGGGTGCTTCATGGAATGCCCGATGCCGCCGGGATAAGGTTCAGGCAAACTCGGCAGAGGAAACTGCGAGCGCACGGGGATTTCCAAAACCACGCGCGTGAACTCTTCTGTCACCTCCGTCTCTCGTCGCGCCGGAACGCCCGTCGCTCTCTCCACCAACACCGCGGGCAAATTGTGTCCGGCGAGGGTCGAGCCATAAATCCATGCCGGGAAGCGCGGGTTACATTCCAGCAGCCATAACTGGCCGCCCATATCCCGCACCATCTCCAACTCCGCGCCGCCCGTCCAGTTCAACTCTTTGACTATCCGCTTGAGCGGCGTGGTGAACTCCTCGGGCACTTCCGTGACATCGCCCGCCCACGTCTTACCCTCTTCGGTTAGTTCGCGCTTGCGCATGTAGACGCAATCGATCAGTTCGCCCTGATACGCGCTGAAGCAGACCGATTCTTCGTAGCCCGTGACGTGAGTTTGGAGAAACAGACGCTGGGTTGACCAAGCGCGCGACAGGAGCGTGCGGACTCGATCAAACACGTCCCAACCGTGCGTGCGCACGGCTTCGTAGTAAGGCCCTTTGAGCCATACCTTCCAACCGTGCTGGCGACAAAAGGCGTGCAACTCCCAGTCGGAGCGTTCGGTCGTGACGAACGGAGGGATGCTGACGGGCAAACCCTTGTGCGCCTCGACGGCCGGTTTGCTGATCTTTTGTAAAGCGGCGGTGGACGGGGTCAACAGATTTTTATGACCTTCCGGAAAGACCGAGGCGAGCCACATAATTTCCAGATCGACGCCCGAAATCCAAAGCGCGCCCGCATCCAGAGCCTCTTTGATGTCTGCCGCATAGGCTTCGAGGTTCAACTCTTCCCACGGCCTTTGCAGCCACATCTCGTCTAAGTCAGCCCAATGTATTCCCGAACAACGGTTGGAATATTCGACGCCGACCAGAGTGGCGTCAGGATATGCTGCACGCAACGAGCGTGCGATCCCGATACCGGGCTGCGGATTAGTTCCGCTGTAAAGCCCGCTGATGTAGATTTTCATATTTCCTTTCCCGAACAGAACTAGAGTTAATGTTAATCAAGACTTCGCCGCGCGACGCTAACGCTGATGCCCGGCGTCGCTTTCTTCGCCTCAATTCAGATAAAGTTAAACTTTCGTGAGAGTAATTGGCTCTAATGCGACCGTTGACTCGTCACTCTCATTCATCGACTCGGTGAGAGCAGATTCGGCCTGCGCTCCCACATCGATATCGAAGCGCAGGGTTCGAGTACAACCATGAAGATACTCGCAAGAGACTGGTTCAAATGCGCTAGTTTTTGAATTATTAAAATAAATAGCAGCCTCAACGTCATATTGTCTGTCCGATACTGTACGGATTTATTATTAAAAGTATTTGTCAAAGTATTGCTGAATTTAGAGAATTTCGATGAAGACGAGCTTTCTTAATCAACGGAAACTGCCTCTGGTCGTCGAAATGGACGAGCACGGCGCATCGGTTCTCACGCCTCAAAACTTTATTGACCTGTGCCTCGAACACAAAGAATTTCTGCGTGGTCAACTGCTCGTGTGGGGCGCGTTGCTGGTGCGCGGCGGCCCTGCGCTCGCGGCTGCGGACTTCGCTCGATTTGTGCGCGAGTTTTCGGGCAAGAGCTTGATCGATTACGTCGGCGGCGCATCTCCGCGCGTTAAGTTGGGCGACGGCGTTTATACCTCGACCGAGTATCCGCAAAACTACACGCTCTCTCTACACAATGAGTTGTCTTACACCTTCCGCTGGCCTGATCATCTTTTCTTCTCCTGCGTGACGGCTTCCGGGCAAGGCGGTGAAACCTCTCTGGGCGACAGCCGCGCCATCCTCAAAGAGATGGACGAAAAAGTCGTCCGCGAATTTAAGAGCAGAGGGATCAGGTACGTTCGCAATCTGCACGGCGGGCGCGGGTCGGGTTATTCATGGCAAGAGGCTTTTGAGACGGACGATAAAAGCGTGATCGAAGCGCACTGCCGCGCGGGCGGTATCCGTTTCCACTGGCGAGACGACGGCGGCTTAACTCTTACCGAGGTGCGCCCCGCGACGGCGTTGCACCCCACGACGGGCGAAGAAGTTTGGTTTAATCAGGCCGACGGTTTTCATCCGAGCGGGATCGATGAGGAAACTTACGAGCTTCTCACCTCGACCATGAAGGAAGAAGAGTTTCGTCTGAACTCTTACTACGGCGACGGCATGCCGCTCGATCTCTCCGCGCTCAATCACGCGCGTGAAGTGATCCGGCGACAGATGGTGCTCGTGCCGTGGCGAGCCGGAGACATCTTGATCTTAGACAACCTGTTGACCGCTCACGGGCGACTGCCGTTCACGGGCGCGCGCAAGATTCTTCTCGCCATGACCTGAGTTGATCGACCTGTAATTTCGCTGCCGCTCCGTCAGTCTGAGAGACTAGCCCAGAGCGCAGGCGTCGAGGCGAGATTAGGCGCGACAGTCGGAATGCGCTTTCTGAATTCGTCAGTGAAGATTCCATCCACCCTGATACTGAAAGTCAATCCCGTGCCCGCGTCAGTGCCGTGGAACTGGTTCACCGTGTCGAACCATGCGCTGTATGATTCGACGTACTTCTTCTCATTAGTGTGATGGTTGAACATGTAGAACGGCTTGTTCATGTTTGTGCGAAACCAGATAAATTCATGGCAGATGTCCGTGCTCGTGTGATCCCTGTGGGGCGTGACCGGCCTCGCGACATCGTCATACATGATCAACATCCGCCCCGTCGCCTTGAAGGGCAAGCTCTCGATGAAATCCATCAACCAGTAAAACTCGCTCGCGTCGGGCGTGCGTTCCCAAAGCTCCGTCTTATCAAGATCGAAATAACTGTCGGGCATCTTGGACTGTGCCAGATAGATCATTCTCGAACCCGGCAGGTCGGGGCCGGCGTTCTCTAACCTGAAAGGGCCAGTGTAGAATTGAATATCCTTTTGCGCTTGGATGTGCTGTTTTATTCTCTCGGTGATGTATCCGTCCAGCGACTTCAACCTCTCCACATCAATGAACTCATCGAACGATTTATAACAGGGGTAAGTGATTCGCGAATCTTCCGTCGCTTCCATGTCTGAAACTGTGGCGACGGCTCCTTCGACTTCCGCTTTCACAGCGCCGACAGCGTTATCAAGGTTTGGCTGCAATTGATGTGTCATATTCTTCTCTCCCCCGGTAGATTCGTCCACTGCGTTTATTGAAGAGCAAGGACGCAGTGTTGACAGTATGCGCGGAGTATAACATCTGCGTCGCTCCCTTGCAGATTCCGGCAAATTTCATAAAACCATTGTGCGCATTATCGTGCAAAATGCCGCGAGCCGACCTGTGTGGCGCTCACGGCATTATTAGTGTGCATCAAGCTGCCTGACGGATAACAGATGCGCTTACGCTCTCCGGCAATTCGAGTTAATTAGCCTGAGCTAGTGGAAGGATTCCGAAGCACAAAACACGCGCCTGACCCGAGCCGAAGTTGTGCCGCACGTTTATTGTCTCCTACGCGAATATGCCGAAGCTATAGAGATTTTCCGATGTTGAAATATAAGGCGCGCGCGAATGAACGTCTGTACGCTCCGGTACGGTATAAGGTCGGAAAGTTAAAGACCCTTGCCCCAAAGACCCGCCGCGAATTTAGACTTTAAGGCCGCTTCCCTGTGAACCTCGACGGGCTTCCTTCAACCGATACGGTGACGGATGAGTTGAGATCACGAGCGCGATAGATTCGCTGTGTGGCTTTCTGATAGTCGGCGGCGGTCGCCTTCGGAATCTCCATAAATTTCTGCGGGTTGCGATCCGTCAGCGGAAACCAAGAGCTTTGCACCTGCACCATGATCCTGTGCCCCGGGCGGAAGGCGTGATAGACATCGGGCATCTCGAAATTGATGGCGGCCGGTTGCCCCGGCTTGAAGGGTTCGGGACGCTCGAAGCTATGGCGAAACTTGCCGCGAAACGGCTCGCCGCGCACCAGTTGTTGATAGCCTCCCATCTTCACGGCGTTCGCCGGGACGGGCTGCCCCTCGGGCGCGCGCGGCGTGGGGAAGTTGTCGGGATAAACGTCTATGAGTTTGACGACGTAATCCGAGTCCGTGCCCGTCGTCGAGACATTCAGTTTAACTTTGATAGGCCCGGCGATGATCATGTCGCGCTCCAACGGTTCGGTCTCATAGACCAACACGTCGGCGCGTTGCGAGGCGAAGCGTTGATCCTCCGTCATGTAGTCGGAAGTCATTCCGTTCACAATGTAACCGAGGTAGGGGACGGGGCGATTCGGGTCGCTCACGTATTCATCAAACGTGGTCTTCGCGTCGCCTGCGGGAGCGTCGGTCGTCAAACGCCCGTCGGCTTGAAAATAGAGTTCGACGGGCTTCAGTTCTCTGGGCGGCCAAGCACTGTGGCGACGCCACTCGTTAATCCCGGTCAGAAACATGTAGGCTTCGGGCAAGTCGGCGGGTTTATCTTTCAGGTAATGCATGAAGAAGGGGAACTGTATCTGCTCACGAAAAAATTCCCCGGTCTTGACGGCGAAGTTGAGATTGCCGAGGCGGTCGCCGTCGCCGCGCGCCCAACCGCCGTGCGACCACGGCCCCATCACTAAGCCGTTCACCGTGCCGGGATTATTCCGCTCCACCGACTGGTAGATGTGAAAAGGCCCCGCCGGGTCTTCCGCGTCGAACCACCCGCCGACATTGAGGACGGCGCATCTCACGTTGTGTGTAAACCGCCAGAGCGAGCGTCTCTTCCAGAAATCGTCGTAAGTTGTGTGGTCGATGATCTCCTGAAAGTACGTCGCCTCGCCGCCGAACAGCTTCCGGTTGGCTTCGGAGAGAGGCCCGACGTTGAGGAAAAAATCGTAGGCGTCGGGCGTGCCCATGTCGAACGTGATGCGCGCCTTCGGCGGTGCGGGATCGCCGCGGCGTGGGACGAAAGAAGCATAGAAGCCGAAGTTGGCCGCCAGCATGAACGCGCCGTTGTGGTAGACATCATCACCCATGTAGTAATCGGCGGTCGGGGCTTGTGGCGAGGCCGCCTTGAGCGCGGGGTGTGAATCTATGATGCTCCCGGCGACGTGGAAGCCCGGTTGCGAGATGCCGACCATCCCGACTTTGCCGTTGTGGTTCGGGACGTTCTTGAGCAGCCACTCGATGGTGTCGTAAGTGTCAGTGCTCTCGTCAACGTCCTTCGGGCTACGCTTGTCGGGTATGTGTGGACGCACTTGTTGAAACTCACCCTCGGATATGTAACGCCCGCGCGCGTCCTGATATACGAAGATAAAACCCTCTTTCTCGAAACTCGCCGACGGGCCGAGCGCGCCGCGATACTGATCGCTACCGTATGGGGCGACGCTGTAGGGCGTGCGCGTGAGGAGGAAAGGGTAGGTCTGCGAAGTATCCTTCGGGACATAGACCGAGGCGAACAGCCTGACCCCGTCGCGCATCGGGATCATATATTCGTATTTGGTGTAATGCGCCCGAACCTGATCCGGGTTCTGCGCTCTCGCTTGCGAAAATGTAAAAAGCAGCAACGCCAAAAGAGCGGCTGTACGGACTCCGACTTCGCTCCGGTATAACTTTATCAAGACGTATTCTTCCTCTCCGCAGACAACTGTGTCGCAAAAATTACTTCTTATTATTCTTCGCTGATGCGGGCTATTGCGACATGACGTTCAACACGAATCTTGTCTTCAAACAACTTGAAGACCGAGTGCGCGCAACTTTCCGACGCCCTCGCCCGACGTGCGAAGTGCTGCGCGCGATAAGCCAATTTTCACCATTCCGGCGGCGGATACATACTGCGCCGCAGAGATGTGCGCGACATTAAATGCGTAACATCCCGTAGGTCAATGAAAATTAGCCAGAGGTTATTATCGGCTCTAGTTCACATTCGGTCAGGTAGATTATCGTGCGAGGCGTTCGCGGTAATAAGCATCAACGAGGCACTGTTTTGATCGCACGGGCGATGCAGTTTTAGCAGCACAGGCGATGCCATCGCTTCCCTCTTATTACCCCGTTCATTTCCGCAGTTCATACATCATCGCGGCTAGGTTTGTCGCCCACCGTTTGGAGCGTCGTCGCAGAGAGCAGCATGGACGAGCGCATTCATCTCCACTTTTGACGCTTCATTTTTCGACCAGTCCTTTGCTGATATTGCGCTGCCAAGCTTCATAATTTCGAATCCTCCGCTTGGCTTGCTTGCGTGTCAAATTCAGCTCCTTGGCGACATAAGTGATGCGCTCGGTGCGGTCAAGTTTCTTATCATGGGGCACGCCCGGTGCCCTTCGGTACAACTCATAGGCGCGCTCCCACTCCGCCTTGATTTCAGGCGGGGCGATTGCGCCGCGCAGTTCGGCCATCAATTCATTCCCCCTTCAAGAATGAGTAGCGCGGTTAAATCCCCTTCAGATTTATCCGCGCGTCAACAGCAGCGGTCATTGATAATCATGACCGGCATTATTTTAACATCTTAACATCATCGGCGCGTTACCGTATGTGCGGCACGCATTCGACACTGCTCCGGCGTCTGAGGGACGCGTTTCAATCTACAAATTTATTGACCGGGCAAAGCGCGAAGCGTCGCGCAGGCGTCTTCCCCACTTCGCATTGTTGGATGGAAATGCCGGAGTCCGTCGCGCGAGACGGCTCTTTCAGAGGCAGCACAGGTCGAGAATTCTCTTGCTCTTACCGCAGCCCCGACGACCCTATACTTCTGCCCGTTGAACGGGATCGTCTTGTCGATGATGGCGGTGTCTGCGCCGAAGCTATTGCGCCTGAACGCGTCGCTCAAGTACGACCACGCGCTCACTGCGCGCCTTGTCCTCACCCTCCAATGTATGGCTTAAACTTAACGAAGTGTCGAGCGCATCGCGAGTGCGGTGCAGAGAAATCGCCTGAGCGTCGTAACATAACTTCAACCGTCAATTCCCTGCCCTGTCTCAACCTCTTCACTTACGAGTTGAAACATATCTATTGACATCTACCGGCATTCGCTGTAAAAGACGATTTCTCGCCTTATTCAACTCTTAAGAGGTGTAATGATGGCAATTGCCAAACAGCATGATGAAACCCTGACCCTAACCGCCGCACAGGAAATGCTCGGCGTCTCGCGCACCACATTGTGGCGCATCATCCGTTCCTACCAAATTCAGACGTTGACTGACGTGCTGGACACTCGCATTAAGCTGGTTAAAAAGTGTGACATCGAACGCGTACTCGAAGACGCCGAAAAAGTACGCCGAGGAATCGCAGCATGATCACTATTGCCATCGCCAATCAAAAGGGTGGCGTCGGCAAGACCACCGTCTGCCGCGAATTGTCCGCCTGTTGTGCGCTGAGAGGCTACCAGACCTTAGCGATAGACGCCGACCCGCAAGGAAATTTAACTTCCTCATGGGTTGACTCCGATGTCTACGAGGCGACGCTTTCTCACGTCTTGATTGAACCCGAATCAACGACGGGCGTAAAAGTTGAACCCCTTCCCCTAGACGACGCCATTCTGGAAAGCCCCGTCGAAAGTCTCGACCTCGTCCCGGCCGATATTCGCCTCGCCAGATTCGAGATGCAGCCCGATTATCTGACGCACCGGCTCAGAAATCAACTCCAAGAGCATGGCAAAGGCTACGATCTGGTCTTCATCGATTGCCCGCCTCAACTCGGAAAGCTTTTGACTGCTGCACTTTACGCTTCCGATTTCGTCATCGTCCCCTGCGCCTCAGACGCCATGGGCTTGCAAGGTCTCTCCGATTTGGCCTTTACCATCGAACAAGTCCGCAAAAACGTCAATTCCGGCCTGCAAATGCTGGGAGCAGTGATCAATCTCTATAAACCACAGCGTAATTTGTCGGCCGAATCCCGCAGCGCGGTAGAGTCCGCAATTGGATTGGTCGGACATGTTTTTGATACTAACTTACATGACTACTCCAAAGTGGCAGAAGCCCCTTCACAGAAATTACCGGCCGTTCTCTACGCCAAGTCGCACCGCGCTTCCGACCAACTCTGGAGTCTGACCGAAGAGGTTCTGGATCGACTGCAAATGTCGCGGCAAAAGATTTCCGCAGTCAAGTGAGGTAATCAATGGGAGAGATTAAACCTAAACCTACCAACTCTTTACGTAGCCCACAGCCGAAAAAGAAACTCGGGCTGACGGTGCCTACAGCTTTACGCTTGCCGCACGACGATCTAATAAAACCCGAAGAAATTCATACCCCTGTCACCCCTGTCACCCCTGTCACCCCCGTTACCTCTGTGCCCCCTGTCACCCCTGTCACAGGGGTGACAGGGGATGCAGCCCCGAAAAAAGACTTTACGCGTGTGGCTAATTCAGTCGTGCGCGATGCGATCCCCGCCGGACTCTTCACTGGCAAAGGCAAACAACTCTACGACTACCTCTACTCCCAAACCCGCGGAGCCATTGTCCCAAAACGCTCAGAACGTATCCCGACAGACAAAGTGATGCGCGGGGCTGGCATGACGCGCCACACTTATCGCGCGCATCTCCAGAGGCTAGTTTTGTCCGGTCTGGTAAACGTAGAAGAGAAGGGGGGCGAACACGGAGGCAATCTCTTTACCGTCTATTTACCGGAAGAGGTCGGGATAGAGAGGGGTGACAGGGGTGACAGGGGTGACAGAGGTGTGACAGTGCAAGATCTACACATGGTACAGGGGTCAGAATCTGACAGGGGTGACAGGGGTTTATCTGTTGAAAACACAACCACTTTCGACGCCCCTAAGACTTCTTTTAAGACTATAGAGAAAATTTCTGATGATGAGGCTTTCGCCAAATCGCTCCGCGGGGTGGAAAGGGAACTGACGGGCAAAACATCCTCCGCACAAGCTTGGGAACCTTTATTTGAATTACTCTCCATGGAACTCAAAATTGCAGCCGGACGAACAACGGTCTCAAACGTGCCTGCGTTCCTCACCGAACATCTGCGGCGAAGGCTCTGGAAAGTGGATAAGCAGCAGGCCACCGAAATCGCAACCTCGGAGGCAGTCGAAGGAACACAAACCACACTGAGCGACGAGGAGCGACGAGCGTGCCCGGATTGCGCCGGCACTAACTTCTGGTATCCGCAGGGTCTAGAGCGCGGAGTTGCCAGATGTACACACCTGAAGCTGCAATCCATCCCGGATAAACCAGACATCATTTAACCCCGGAGCAGGTTTCACACAGTTACACACCGGGCAAATTATTGATAACTAAGCGAGAGACAGAAGAAAGAAGTGGATAATAGATATATTTAAGGTAATTGCCCTTTTGTCAATATACTTTCCGTCGATTTGCCTTATCAGAAAGACACTTAGTGCCGAAAAGGCTCGGAAAATCTCTCCTATGCGTGGAACTTGATATCAACATTGCGCCCTACGTAGTTATCTGCCATTTTACAGTTAATAGAACCGTGATTTGATTATCGCCGTTAGAGGTCTATGTAGCCTTACATAATGGTAAAAGCGGTTTGAGCCTTGTAAGTAAAAAAAGGCTTGACAGATAATCCTTACAAGGAGTATTCTGTTTTTGATTATGAATAAACTACAGGATGAGATCAAACAGACGAAGCCTTTCGGGAGCCTTGAGGATGAGGCATTCCTCAACGTGCTCAGGACGGCAGAGGCATTCCTGTGGAGAGAGGCCGAGTTTTTAAAGCCTTACGAGATAACGCTCTCTCAGTACAATGTGCTGCGCATACTGCGGGGCGCAGAACCTGTAGGGCTTATCTGCCGTGAGATTAGTGAGCGCATGATCGCTCGTGACCCGGACGTGACGAAGCTCCTCGACAGGCTGGAAGCTCGCGGGTTGGTAAGGCGTGAGCGGCAGGAGAAAGATCGTCGGGTCATCATCGTTCGTATCACTTCAGAGGGGCTGGATTTGGTGAAAGAGATTGACGAGCCTGTCCTCAAGATGACGGAGAACCTTTTGGCACACCTTGGCGAGCGCAAGCTCAAGACGCTGATCGAGTTGCTTGAGGAGGCACGCGAGAAGACGGTCTAAAATTTTTAACCTGATAGTCCTTACAAGGACTATCGTAACAAGTGCAAAGCACAAAGGAGGCATGAGATGGCGGACATAAAGATAATTTCAACTGTGGAACTTGAGCAGCAGTTGCGTGAGGGCGGCAAACTTGAATTCTGGAACGTGCTGACGGACGAGTACTTCAACGGAGAGATGATTCCCGGTTCACGCCGCGTGCCGCTCGAACGGGTCGGGCGCGAGGCGCGCGAGACCAATCTCGCAAAGGATGCGGAGATCATCGTCTACTGCGCTGGGCCACAGTGCCCGCAGAGCGGATACGCGGCGCGGAAGCTCGAAGATTTAGGTTACACGAACGTCAAAGCCTATGAGGGCGGGCTTGAGGAATGGAAGGGTCTCGGACGCGAGGTGGAACGTGTCGGAGAGCCGGTCGCAGCATAATGGGATTGTCATCGGGCGGGAAGGCGGTTGGCGAATCCAACCGCCTCCCGGCCGACAGCCCTTTAAAGATTTTGCTCTAAGAAAAACGCTTGACTCCGCACTTGACTAGAGACTTGATGAGCGACGGGTGAGTTAATTCAAAGAGGGGTGAGAGCATGCGCGAGATGAGACGTAGCGTGAGAATCGTGGACGAGGAAGAGGCGCGCCGGATGTTGAAGATAGGCGCGGTCTCGAAGCGGAGCGGCATCAGCATTGAGACGCTCAGGTTCTACGAAAAAGCTGATCTGTTGGATAGACCCGCGCGTACCTTCAGCGGTTATCGCGTCTATGGCGAGGAAGTGCTCGACCGGCTCGCCTTCATCAAGCAGGCGCAGTCGCTCGGGTTCACGCTCGTGGAGATTAAGCGGATCGTCGACGACGCGCGAAAGGGCGACAGCCCTTGCGGCGAGGTGCGCGAGATTGTGCGGAAGCGCATGGCGGAACTTAACGAAAGGCTTCGCGAACTGCATAGCTATCGTAAAGAGTTAAGGCACACGCTCAAGGATTGGGACAACGTGGGACGCGCCCCCGGACACATCTGCGGGCTGATTGAAAACTCGAAAGTCGAGCACGCCGCTCATCATCGTGCCGAGAGGTTGCAGACGCGTGTTCCTGCCGGAGAACAAGAGAATTGTGCCGGAAAGCAACGCGCACGATATGGGAGAGTATGAGTTCAACTGCGGGATGAGATGTACAAGAAGGCTCGTCGTGCGGCAACTGCTAGGCACGCTCTTTGTCGGTGAGGCTGGCGATGGCGAGCACTAGCTCGGCCGGTTCAATCGGCTTCGACATGTGCATCTGATAACCTTCCGAGAGTGCACGCAGACGATCTGAAGACCTAGCGTGCGCGGTCAAAGCGATGGCGGGGATTTTTCGGCCGAGTTCCTCTTCCAAAACTCGCACCTTGCGAATCAAAGTGTAACCGTCTTCGTTCGCCATTTCGATGTCGCTCACCATCAAGTCCGGTTTCGCCAATCGCAACTTATCGAGGGCATCCGTGACATTGGATGCGGCCGTCACTATTGCCCCGCTCTGCGTCAATATAGCCGTCAGCAACTCACGCGCGTCTCGCTCGTCATCAACGACGAGCACGTGAATTCCGTCGAGTCTCGCCAATTCCGAAGTCTGCGGATAATCTTCACCCGGCGTCTGCTGTCGTCGCTGCTCTGAGGCCGAAACTTCGGGCAAGTGCTCTGTGTTATGAGCAATCATCACAGGCAATCTCAGGACAAAGGTTGAACCCTGTCCCATGCCCGGACTATCCGCCCTGATAGTTCCACCGTGCAATTCCACGAGATGCTTCGTGATCGCCATCCCCAAACCGAGTCCGGTCTGCCGCCGCGTCGTCGCGCTGTCAGCCTGCCGGAAGCGTTCAAAGACGTAGGGAAGAAACTCTGCGCTGATACCTTCGCCTGTGTCGCTCACGGTGATCTCGACGCAGGAATTGACGCGTGTGAGGCTGACTTGCACGCGCCCGCCCTTCGGGGTGAACTTCACAGCGTTCGACAGCAAGTTCCACATCACCTGCTGCAAGCGTTCGGGGTCGCCGGAGACGAGACCGGCTCTCCGGTCGAGGACGGTCTGAAGCTTGATGCCCTTGGCGTCGGCCGCGGGACTCACCACATCAATGGACGCCTCGACGACCGAGGCCAGTTCGACGCTGCCCACATCGAGACGTATCTTGCCGGAGATGATGCGCGAGAAATCGAGCAAGTCCCCGATCAGTTGGTTCTGCGATTCCGCGTTACGCTCGATGGCGTCCAACGCGCGCGTCGCCAAACGTTCGTCAAGTTTTCCGGTTTGCAACATACGCGCCCAGCCGAGTATGGCCGTCAAAGGAGTGCGCAGTTCGTGCGAGACGACCGCCAGAAATTCGTCCTTGGCGCGCGTGGCTTCCTCGGCGGCGCGCTTCGCCTGAAGAATCTCATCCTCATACTGATTGCGCTGGCGCATGTGCATGAGGATGCACTCGTTGACGATGAGACCGGCGCGCTCGCGACGCACGGCGTTGACGAGCACGGGTATCTCAACCCCGTCCTTCGCCCGGAGAGAGAAGTAGACCTCGTCCACGCGGTCGTGCAGTTTGAGAAGCGGGAAGAGGTGAGTTTGATAGAAGATGCGGCTGGCGACGGTCAGGAGGGAATCGAGGTGTTGCCCTTGTAACTCGCCGGGTTCATATCCGAGCAAGTAAAGCAGCGTGGCGTTGGCGAGAACGATCTTACCGTCGTCTGTGAATGACAGGAAACCGCAAGGGGCTGTATTGAGCAGATCGTCCATCGGATTCACGAACCGGCCTTGAATGCTCAGGCATAGCGTTCGGCGGCCAGATACTCCTTGATCACCTGTATGGTCTCCTCCGGGTGGCTCATTTGCGGGCAATGACCCGTGGCGCACATGACGCGCAGAGTGCTCTGCGGCAGGTGACGGTCGAGGTATTCGCCCACCTCAAGCGGCGCGAGTGCGTCTTCCGAGCACTGCATGATGAGCGATGGGACGGGCACTTTCGGCAGATCATCGCGGTTGTCGGAGAAGAAGGTGGCCTCTGCGAAACGCCGCGCGATCTGCGGGTCGGTGGAGCAGAAGCTCTCTTCGAGTTCGCGCGTCAACTCGGGTCGCTCCGGGTTCTTCATCACGACTGGCGCGAGAAAGTTAGCCCAGCCGATGTAGTTCTTCTCCATCACTTCGAGCAGCCCCACGATGTCGGAGCGGTCGAAGCCGCCGACGTAGGCGGGCAGGTCGTTGATGTAGCGGGGCGAAGGGCCGACGAGGATGAGGCGTTTGAACCGCTCCGGCTCACGGATGGCGGCCAGCATCCCGACCACGCTGCTCACCGAATGCCCGACGAAGATAACATCCTTCAGATCGAGTTCGGCGCAAACGTCGAGCACGTCCTGCACGTAGCCGTCGAGATGGCCGTAACGCTCCGCACTGTACGCTTGAAGATCCGACTTCCCCGAGCCGACGTAATCAAAGAGAACGATGCGGTAGTCGTCCGCGAAGGCAGGCGTCACGAAACGCCACATGTTTTGATCACACCCGAAGCCGTGCGCGAACAGCATGGGCTGCGTGCCCTTGCCGCTGACCTTCACGTTGTTTCTGGTGAGGATGTTCCGCGTCAATGTCTTCTCCCTTACGCGCTGCATGTTTGCCATCCCGCCCGCCTGTTCTCCGAGATACTACAACACCATGGCGCGTTAATGCGTCTTCGCAGTTTCACGGATCAATTTCCGGCATCGCTTGAGCAGTTCCTACATTTTCCGGCATCAGTAAAGCTTCCCTGATCTCTCCGTCCTGAATTGAGAATTCAGACAGGGCGTGTCTGACGGCTTCCATGCTTTGATCTTGATAGTAAATCAACCCGCCGCCCGCCGGTATGCCGATGCCTTTGGCGACGCCGTCCAACAGGCGGATTGTACTTTTGAGCTTTGCCCATTTCCGCTTCTCGTCGTGGGCATCTATGACGAAAGGAATCAACTTGAAGGTGTCGAGCAATTCTTCGGTCGGCTGTTCTTCGTTTATCAACCAGCAAAGTCCGAGTTGAATTGCTCCGGCGGAGATCCCCAACAAGATCGCCCCCTCGTAGTATCTTCTGATGATCAACCCTCTGATTCCCGTCTCACCGAATGATTTCCACCCGGCCCCGACATCTCCCCCGGCCAAAAGAATGATGTCGGCTTCGTTCAGGTATGCTTCATCATCGGCCGGGAAGGACGAGCGGATCATCCGACAATTATGAATCCCGATGCCTTCCATGGCGGCCTCGAAGATGTGATAGAACTCCGGCGCGTCACCATTGGAAGCTCCTATGTACGCGGCCTTCGCAGAGTCATGCGGGAGGAATCGACGGAGCGAATTGAGAAAGAGGACTCCCTGATTCCTCCAGAACAAGAGTTGGCTATCTGCGAAAAGGTAGATCGGCCGCACAGGTTCATTCATATCTGAAACGGGTTCGAGCGCGCCGCCGTCGGGTTGCGGACATCGAGTTGACCCGCACCGTTTCAACACTTCACGCCCACAAAACTCCGAAAAAAACACGGTGGGTTGTTCGCGCCGGAAAAGGGCAACTCACTTCCGCTTTCGCTGTGGCTTGTTGCGGCAGGCGTCACACTTGCAGCCACCGGGTTTGATGTGGTCGTCAAAATATTCCTTGCCGTAGTCAATAGTGATCTCTTCGCCTTCTTTGATATTCCGCTTCGACCAGACCCAGATTCGATGCCCGGAGATGAACGCTTCCGAGTTCGGCTTGCACGAGTGGTTGATGTAGCGCGCGAGGTTTGAACGCGCACTGCCGTCGATTGACCACTTCGTATTGACGCCGAAAAAATACTTGCCGCTCCTTTTCTCCACCTCTTCATTCGAGATGAGTTGGCCGACGTATTCGATGATCCGTTTGTGTGGCGGGATGGGGACGGTGGCGAATAGTCCTAACCCCGTCGTGGCGCGCTTGACGACGTAATGCTTCTTTCCCTTGGTCATGCCCTTGATGGTATCAGGATTTTCTCCGGCCGATAAACCGGCGTGGCGACGTGGACTTCAACTCATGACAGGTTGTTCGGCCACGCCGTGCATCGCGGTGTCTATTAGAGTGGACGCAGCTGTCATCAGTTGTTGACATAAATCTAAGATGCAGAATGAGCGCGCTGTTGATTTGAAAACTTTTTCGTCGATGCCGACTTCGGTATAAGAATTGCACTCGCGAAATCCGGTCAACGAAGTATCAAATTTTTGAGCTGGGTAAGAACCTCACCTTCTACAGCCTCATCAGTCATCTGCCATTCGCGCCGCGCAATCTCGGCGTCGGGCAGTCTCAACACCACGCACGGCCGAACATAACTTTTCGTACTTGCGGCGAAGAGTCGTGCCTTGCGAAGTGTACGAGTCAGCGTTCATGCAAAAACATGATCTGATTTGCTTTTGCATCGCAGACAAATAACTCAAAACGAAAAGGAGAAAAAATGTCTCTACTCAGCAAAACTGCAAGTGTCATGCATCGTCAACATGGATGGTTTGTCGCGGATAGTTTCACGGATGCGCCGGTCGGGAAATGGGGCACGAAAGATGGCGACCTCTTCGAAGTTTTGGGCGACCTCAAGGATGTCAACATGGGCGTCCCCGATCCGATTAAACATTCCGTGTCGCGGACGCCGCGATGGTTTCTGGATAACGGTGTCAGCTACGGGAATTGGCAGGTCAAAGGCAAAGATAAAAGCGGGTTGGCCTCGCTGTCCATCAAGGTCGAATTTTCATCGAAGTACTCTATCGCCTGCTTCCTCAGTTCCTACACGGAAGTGCAGATGGACAATCTCGACGCTATCGGGGATGCGCTTGCAGAGCTTTACAGAGAAAAAGGTAAGGACTGGAAGTTGAATCGAAAATGGGTTTACACCGCGCTTCAAGTGCACAGCGGCTTTATCGTGATGAGCTTGGAGAAAGACATTGCCGTGACGCTTTCGGGTCAGGGTACGGTCAGCGCGAGCGGCGTCCCCGTGGACATCAACGTGGACGGCTTTCAGAGTTCCGCTTCTTCTTCCGTGGAGATGATCGGGCTTGAAGGCGTGACTCCATTCGTCAAACTCGCCGAAGTGTACGACCCGGTCTTCTCTAAAGCGGATTGGCATCAAATCGGCTGAAGCCGGACGGTAAAATCCGCGTAGATTGAAAAGCCCGGAGCAGTCGGCCGCCGCCCACGCCGCATATCACGTCGGCCTGACAACTCACTCAACCCGCCCCGCGATAGCAACTCCTTCACCCTCGCTTCTGGTTGGATAGATCGAAGGCCGCGCACGCGGGGCAGGTTGATCTCCGGCGTATGATTTTTCTCGCAAGGAATGATTCGCGTCGGTCGGCTTTCGCGTTCAAGCCCCGTGCGGAACGAGAGGATTTTCAGGCCACGCATGACGCGGGTAGCGTCGGCCGAGTTCGCGTCGAATCTGCGGGTAATGCCGCACCCAGAATCCGTCTAAATCCGTCGTGACCTGAACCGCGCGCCCGTTGGGTGCAAGCAAGTGCAGCACGAGCGGCACGCGACCGCCCGCGATGCGCGGGGCTTCTTTCATCCCGAAGAAGTCTTGGAGACGCGATGCGATCCACGGCGATTTGAGACTTTCATAATTGATACGCACCATCCTTCCGCGAGTTAAAGCCACGCGCTCCGGCGTCATCTTCGCCAACATGCGCGCCTGCTCCGGGCTTAATCTCGCATGCAGAACTTGAAGCAGGCCGCCCGCGCGCGCCGCCTCTCTCAACTCCGCAAAACTGCTCCGGCCTTCACACAAAACCGCCACGCACGCGCGCACGTCCGCTTCGTCGAGCAGCGGCAGATCAAGTTCGGGGTATGCCCCGCGCATCACGTCAACTCGCGCCAGAAACCGATTCACCGCCTCTCGATCAATCAACGCTTCGTACCCGGCCGAGAGAGCGGCTTCGGCCAACACGCTTGTCACCGCGTCGCTTCCGGCCACGCTTTTCCGGCTCTCGTCGAGCGTGAGTTCTTCATAGACAAGACGCGTCACCGTTTCGACGCGCTCCGTCTGTGCGTTCCATTCGACGTGGCTCGTCTCACGAATCCTCTCCGCGAACAGATCGAGCAGCCATTCGGGTTCGATTGCGCTGGCGAGACGCACCACGGTCGAACCTCCACGCATGACACCCTTGCCGCGCCGTTCCTCCGCGTCCACGGCGACGAGAAACTCTTCCGCGCGCACGAGACTTTCGGGCATGAGCGTCGCCGAACCGCCACCGGCCATCGAGAGTTCGAGATTGTCGCCCGATATTTTATCCGTGAGCTTACGACGGCGCGCCACCCGGTCGGGATAACCGGCGAGAATCGCGATGAGCAGTTCCGTCTCTTTACCGGCGCGAAAATTTCGCTTGCGCTTCTCGTTTCCCGTGAGTCGTTCCAATTGTCTGCGAACGCGCTCGACGCTTTGCACGGCCTTCGGGTTGAGATTCAACCAATTGAGAATTTCAGGAGTGAAATCCTTATCGGCGGCTTCCATAAACAGGTCGAGCAAATTGAGCAGATCGGATTTGCCGTGAACTGTGGGACGCGCTCTGATTTCTGCTTCGCGTGGTTGCGACGGCAGCAGCGGATTGCGGGCGCGTATGTCGCGCTCGCTGAGGAGCGCGGCGATGGTATAGCCCTCGTTCGCAACGTTCCTCGATTCGGCTTCGATCACTACGCGCGCGAGTCTCGGATGGAGCGGTAGCCGCAGCATGCGTCTTCCCGTCGTCGTCACTTTGCGCTCGCCGTCCAGCGCGCCCAAACTCGTCAATAAAGACTCGGCCTGTTCGAGCGCGTGCGCGGCCGGGGCTTCAAACCATTCGAACGAGTTGAGGTCGGCGACGCCCAAGGCGTGTAGCTCAAGCGCGACCCCCGCGAGATCGGCGCGAAGAATTTCCGGCACGTCGTACGCGGCACGCGCGGCAAAATCCTGCGTCGTGTAGAGTCGCAGAGCGCGCCCCGGTCGCATCCGGCCTGCTCTCCCCGCACGCTGCACGGCAGAGGCGCGGCTGATGCGCGTCACGCTAAAACCCGGCAGCCCCGACCACGGCGAATGTTGCGCGACGCGAGCCAGCCCCGAATCAACCACCGCCACCACGCCTTCAATCGTCACGGAACTCTCCGCGACGTTCGTAGACAAAATGATCTTGCGTCGTTCGGCGGGACGCACGGCGCGGTCTTGTTCGGCCAGAGACAACTCGCCGTGCAGCGGCAGCACGAGCAGATCAAACTCGGCCGCGAGCGGCGCGCAGGTTTCCGCCGCGCGCCTTATTTCCGCCGCGCCGGGGAGAAAAACCAGCACGTCTCCGTCAAGCCGCTCGTCGAGCAGGCGGCGCAGGGCAGTTTGCACCTGCGCGGCAAGCGGCCTGTCGTCGGGTCGGTTCAGATGTTCGATGCCGACCTCGAAGCGACGCCCTTCCGAGCGAAGGACGCGGCAATCGCCGAGGAAGCCCGCGATTGGTTCGGCGTTGAGGGTGGCGGACATGGCGATGATCCGCAGGTCGGGGCGCGACTGTTGCTGCAAACGCTTGAGTAACGCGAGCGCGAGGTCGGCTTCCAAATGGCGTTCGTGAAATTCGTCGAGGATGACGACGCTCACTCCCTTGAGTTGCGGGTTGGATAGCAGGCGGCGCATCAGGATGCCTTCGGTCACGTACTTCAGGCGCGTCCGCTCGCCGCTCGCTTTCTCAAAGCGAACTTCATAGCCGATTGTTTCGCCGAGTCTTTCGCCGCGCTCGCCCGCCACCTGTCGCGCCGCCAGCCGCGCGGCGATCCGGCGCGGCTCTAAAATCAATATCTCTCCGCGGGCGGCCAAACCCGCGTCCAGCAGCGCGGGCGGAATGCGTGTCGTTTTGCCAGCGCCCGGCGGGGCTTCGATCACGAGTCGGGTCGTGTCGTGTAAAGATGCGAGGATTTCCGGCAGGAGCGAATCGATGGGAAGCGGCTGCATAAGATGTTGACTCAGGCGCGTGAATGTCGGGTCGCCGGTCGAGGCACAAGGATAACGCACAGATATGAAGCGCAACAAAGACCTTCTAGCTCCATCTGCAAAGTTGGACTAGAATGGAGAAGCGTTTTATACGGCGCGGACAACTTCCGCCGGGCAGGGTGTGTGGACAGACATGGCGCATTCCGGCGTGCGCGGGGGCGTTGCAAAATCCTCATGGGCATCAAAGACAGCACAATCGAGTCGTCTGCCACAGACGACCGCTTCCGCGCCATCCTCGAACAATCGCCCCACAGCATCCAGATCATGTCGCCGGACGGGCGCATCCTGCGCGTCAACCGCGCGTGGGAAGAGTTGTGGGGCGTGAAGCTGGAACAACTCGAAGGCTACAACATCCTCGCCGACCCGCAACTCGTCGAGCGGGGCATCATGCCGTACATCCGTCGCGCCTTCGGCGGCGAGGCCGTCGAGATACCTCCGGTCTTATACGACCCCGACGCGACCATCCCGCACATCACGCGTAATCCCGAGCCGCGCCGCTGGACGAAGGCCGTCGCTTACCCGATCAAAGACGAGGCGGGGCAAGTGCGCGAAGTCGTGCTCATGCACGAAGACATCACGGCGCGCGTCGCCGCCGAAGAAGCCTTGCGCGAGAGCGAAGCGCGTTACCGCGCGCTCTTTGAAACCTCGCTCGACGGCATCATGTTGATGAATGAGGATGGACGCTTCGTTGATGTCAACGAGAGCCTGTGCCGCATCCTGAAAACGCCGCGCGAGCGACTCGTCGGCACACAGTTCAGCGCGTACCTGCTCCCCGAAGCGGAAGAGGAAGCGCGCCGCGCTTTCGCCGCCTTGAACGAGACGGGCGTGTACGCCGGTAACTTTCCGATGCGCGCGGCCGACGGCAGCGTCGTCGAGTTGGAGTTGAGCGGGCGCGCACGCGTGATGCCCGGCCTGCACGTGTGCGTGGCGCGCGACATTACGGAGCGCAAGCAGGCCGAAGAGTCTCTGCGCGAGAGCGAGTCGCGCTACCAGCGCGCGGCCGAATCGGGGCGCGTCGGCATCTGGGACTTAGACCTCGTCACGGGCGATCTTTATTTGTCTCCGAACCTCAAGGCGTTGCTCGGCTACGAGGACGACGAACTGGAAAACAATCTGGACGCGTGGTGCGAACTCGTCCACCCGGACGATAAAGAGATGGTCATCGCGGCCACGAAGGCGCACGTCGAAGGCGAAGTGCCGCGCTACGAAGTGGAAGTCCGGCGGCGTCACAAAGACGGCCGCTATCTCTGGTTTCTCGCGCAGGGCGTCGCGCTCAGAGACGCCGCGGGGCGTGCTTTCAGGCTCACGGGTTCGGACACGGACATCACCGCCCGCAGGCAGGCCGAAGAGTCTCTACGCATCAGCGAGGAGCGTTACCGGAGTCTGCTGGAGAACGCCAACGACATCATCTACGCGCACGACCTAGAGGGCAACTATCTCTCGATCAACCGCGCCGGGGCGGAGATCACCGGTTACACGCGCGAGGAAATTCTGGGCGGCCTGAACATCTCGCAGGTCGTCGCGCCGGAGCATCTCGAACGCGCGAAGCAGATGTTGCTACGCAAACTCGAAGACCCCAGCCCGACCGTCTACGAAATAGACATCGTGACCAGAGACGGCCGCCGCCTGACGCTCGAAGTGAGCACCAGAGTTTCTTACGTGGGCGACCAACCCGTCGCCATTGAGGGCGTGGCGCGCGACGTGACGAGGCGCAAGCAAGCGGAAGCGGAAAAGACGCGTCTTGCGTCGCTGCTCGAAAGCCAGAGACGACACTTGCAGGCGATGTTGAGCAACGTGCCGGGCGTGGTGTGGGAAGCGTGGGGCGTGCCCGACGAGTCGAGCCAGCGCATCAACTTCGTCAGCGATTACGTCGAGACGATGCTCGGCTACACGGTCGAAGAATGGCTCGCCACTCCTAACTTCTGGCTCTCCATCGTCCACCCCGAAGACCGCGAGCGCGCCGGGCGCGAGGCGGCGGCCATCTTTGCGAGCGGCAAAGTCGGCATCAGCAGGTTTCGCTGGATGACGAAAGACGGCCGTGCCGTCTGGGTAGAGTCGCAGTCGTCTGTCATTCAAGAAGAGGCTGGCCGCCCCGTCGGGATGCGCGGCGTGACGATGGACATCAGCGAACGCATGCGGCAGGAGGCCAACGAACACTTCCTCGCCGAAGCGAGCACCGCGCTCTCGTCCTCGCTCGACTACGAGACGACGCTCGCGACCGTCGCCCGCCTTGCCGTCCCGCAGTTTGCCGATTGGTGCGGCGTCGATATGGTTGACGAAGAAGGCACGCTGCGCCGTCTCGTCGTCGCGCACGTTGACCCGGCAAAGATCGAGTGGGCACACGAAATCTATCAACTCTACCCGCCCGACCCGGCCGACCCGACCGGGCTGTATCACATTTTGCGGACGGGCGAGCCGGAGTTCTACCCGGACATCACGGACGAACTGCTCGTCGCGGGCGCGCGCGACGAGAGGCATTTACAGATCATGCGGCAGATCGGATTCCGTTCCGTGATGCTCGTGCCGATCAAGATGCGCGAGCAGGTGCTGGGGATCATCACGTTCGTCAACACGGAGACGAGCCGCCATCACACGACCGAAGACCTCGCGCACGCTCAAGACCTCGCGCGGCGCGCGGCTCTGGCCGTCGAGAACGCGCGCCTCTATCGCGCCGAGCGGCAGACGAGAGAGGCGGCCGAACGCACATCCGACCGGCTCGCACGCCTGCAAGCCGTCTCCACCGCGCTCTCGCAAGCATTGACGCCGCAACAGGTCGGCACGGCCATCATCGAGCAGGGCATCAGTTCGCTCAACGCACACGCGGGCACGGTGGTGTTGCTGGACGAAGCGAGCGCGCAGTTGGAGATCGTCACGACCGTCGGGTTCAAGCCGGAGGTGGTCGAACGTTGGAAACGATTCGCGCTGGAATCGCCCGTCCCGCTCGCCGATGCCGTGCGCGAAAAACTGCCCGTGCTCGTCGAGTCGTTCGACGCCCCGGACGAACGCTATCCGATGCTCGGCCGGATGGCCTCCGTCACGGGCAGCCACGCGCTCGTCGCCCTCCCGCTCACCGTCAAAGGCCGCACCATCGGCGCGATGGGCTTGAGCTTCCCGCACGCACAGAGTTTCGGTGAAGACGACCGCGCCTTCATGCTCGCGCTCGCGCAACAGTGCGCGCAGGCGTTGGAGCGCGCGCGCCTCTACGAGATAGAGCAACGTCTGCGCGCCGAAGCGGAAACGGCCAACCGTCTCAAAGATGAATTTCTCGCCACCGTCTCGCACGAACTGCGCACGCCGCTCACGGCCATTGTCGGTTGGTCGAGCATGCTGCGCACCGGCGACTTTGATCAGCCGACGACGGCTCGCGCCATCGAAACCATCGAGCGCAATGCGCTGGCGCAGACGCAAATCATCGAAGACCTCTTAGACGTATCGCGCATCATCACGGGCAAGGTCACGCTTGACCCGCGACCCGTCGAACTCAACGGGATCATCGACGCGGCGTTGGACTCGGTGCGCCCTGCGGCGGCGACGAAGGGCATCACGCTCAAATCGGAAACGGCGGCGGGCGTCGGTCTCGCGGTGGTGTTGGGCGACCCTGCGCGGCTGCAACAGGTGATGTGGAATCTGCTCGCAAACGCGGTCAAGTTCACGCCCGCCGGGGGCGAGGTGGCGGTGCGTCTGAGTCGCGCCGGGTCGCATGTGCGGATCGCCGTCGCGGACACGGGGCAGGGCATCAGTCGAGACTTTCTGCCCTACGTCTTCGACCGCTTCCGCCAAGCCGACGGCACGATCACGCGCTCGCACGGCGGCCTCGGCCTCGGCCTCTCCATCGTGCGTCACCTCGTCGAAATTCACGGCGGGACGGTCACGGCCGAAAGCGCGGGCGAGGGGCGCGGCGCGACCTTCAACATCGAACTGCCCGTGGCCGACGGCGACCGGGGCGCGGTGGAATCGCAGCAACTATCGGCGTCGCTCGCGGAAGTCGCGGCGGCCGTCAGCCCCGTCTCGCAGTTGACCGACCTGCGCGTCCTGATCGTGGACGACGAGCCTGATGCGCGCCTGTTGCTCAAGACGATCATGGAGCAGAGCGGCGCGAAGGTGCGTGCGGCGGCGTCGGCGTCCGAGGCGTTGGTGGCGTTGAGAGAGTTCAGGCCGGACATACTGGTGAGCGACATCGGCATGCCGCAAGAGGACGGCTACGCGCTATTGCGTCAGGTGCGCGCGCTCGACGCGGAGGAGGGAGGCAGGATTCCCGCCGTCGCGCTCACGGCTTACGCGCAGGAAGACGACCGCATGCGCGCGTTGCTGGCGGGCTTTCAAGTCCACGTGGCGAAGCCGATCAATCCGCAGGAGTTTGTCGCGGTGATCGTGGGGCTGGCCGGTGTGACGAGCCGGAAGTAGAGTTGGCTTGTAGGATTTGCTCCGCGCTCTCTGGCGGTCAATACGCTTGCAGGTAGCGATTCACCACGTCGCCGATCACGGCGAAGTCTATCGGCTTGCTGACGCATTCGACGCAACCGGCGGCGACGGCCTTGTGCCGGTTCTCCACGTCGCAGAAGGCCGAGACGGCAACGATGGGAATGTCCTGCGTCTGGTGCTCCGCTTTGATCAGGCGGGTCGCTTCGTAGCCGTCGAGCACGGGCATGCTCAAGTCCATCAGGATCAAATTGGGACGCACCTGCGGCGCGAGTTCCACCGCCTCCCGCCCGTTGACGGCCTCGACCACCAAACAATTCTTCATCTGCAACATCATTCGCATTAACTCGCGGATGTCGCCCGAATCGTCCACGACGAGAACGGTGCGATTGCCCGGCTGCTCCATACCCATACGGCCTTCTTCCTTCCCCAGACATGTTTCGTGAGCTTCTTTGGATGAGAACTTATCACGGCTCAACCGAAGCGACAAGATAACAAAGGCACGCTCGCGGCGGCGATCTGGACGCGTGGGCGGCAAAGCCCCGCGCCGTGCGTCTTTGGGGTTGAATAATGGCATTGCGGTGAAGAAGCGGTGAAGAAAATGACAACAGTCTTTGCTAAAACTTATGGCCTGCCGAAACGTGTCCGACTCTGAAACTCGAAGGGCGCGTCGCGCGCGTTTCGGCAAAATCGTCTACAGACATTAGAATGGCCTGAATCGAAAAAGAAAGAAGAGAATCACACGATGCTAAAGACACGCGGATACGCAACCCAAAACGCGACCACGCCGCTCGCAGCGTTCGACTTCGAGCGACGCGAACCCGGCGCGCACGACGTACTCATCGAAATCCTCTACTGCGGCGTTTGTCACTCGGACATTCATCAGGCGCGCAACGAGTGGGAAAACTCGATCTATCCGATGGTTCCCGGCCACGAGATCGTCGGGCGCGTGGCGCGCGTCGGCGCGGAGGTCACGCGTTTCAAGGAAGGCGATCTGGCGGGCGTCGGCTGTTTCGTCGATTCGTGCCGCACCTGTGAGAATTGCGCCGAAGGCGAGGAGCAGCATTGTTTGAATCATCTCGTCTCAACCTACAACGGAACTGAAATGGACGAGCAGACGCCGACCTACGGAGGCTATTCAAATCAGATCGTCGTGGACGAAAATTACACTTTGAAGATTCCCGCAAACTTGCCGCCGGAGAGGGTCGCGCCGCTGCTCTGCGCCGGGATCACCACCTATTCGCCGCTGCATCGTTTCAAGGTCGGCGCGGGTCAGCGCGTCGGGGTCGTCGGCCTCGGCGGCTTGGGACACATGGGCGTCAAGCTCGCCGCCTCGATGGGCGCGGAGGTCACGGTTTTCAGCACTTCGCAATCGAAAGCGGAGGACGCGCGACGCCTCGGCGCGCACCACTTCGTCGTAACGAAAGACCCGCAGAACCTCGAACCGCTCGCGGGTAAATTCCACTTCATACTCGACACCGTCTCCGCCACGCACGATCTCAACATGTACATCAATCTGCTGCGGCGCGACGGAACGATGGTGCTCGTCGGCGCACCCGAAAAGCCCGCCGACGTGGCGGCCTTCTCCCTTATCACCAATAATCGAAAGCTCGCCGGTTCGATGATCGGCGGTATCCGCGAGACGCAGGAGATGCTCGATTATTGCGCCGAGCGAAACGTCGCTTCGGACGTGGAAGTGATACCCATTCAGCAGATCAACGAGGCTTACGAGCGGACGATCAAAGGCGACGTGCGCTACCGCTTCGTCATCGACATGAAATCCCTGTGATCCATGAAATCCCTGTGATCAAAGTGAAACGCGAGTTAACGGTTGGGCGACACGGATTTGGAGAGTGAGA
The DNA here is from genome assembly GCA_035940695.1 of Pyrinomonadaceae bacterium. Lineage (GTDB taxonomy): Bacteria > Acidobacteriota > Blastocatellia > Pyrinomonadales > Pyrinomonadaceae > JAIVJZ01. The sequence goes on from DASZEQ010000004.1 coordinate 122,773, forward strand.
TGCAAAAACGAAAATTAGGCCGGGCGGGACTCGAAGTTTCCGCGCTCGGTTTGGGCTGCATGGGCATGTCGGAGTTTTACGCCGGGCGCGAAGAAGGCGAATCAATCGCAACCATTCATCGCGCGTTGGAGTTCGGCGTCAACTTCCTCGACACGGCCGACATGTACGGGCCGTTCACGAACGAAGAACTCGTCGGGCGTGCCATCAAAGGACGCCGCAAAGAAGTCGTTCTGGCGACCAAGTTCGGCAACATGCGTGGCGACGACGGCAGTTTCCTCGGCGTCAACGGGCGGCCGGAGTATGTGCGCGCGGCTTGCGAGGCCAGCCTGCGCCGTCTCGGCGTCGAAACCATAGACCTTTATTACCAGCATCGCGTCGATCCCAAGACGCCCATCGAAGATACGGTCGGCGAGATGGCGCGGCTTGTGGAGGAAGGAAAAGTTCTGCACCTCGGTCTGTCGGAAGCGGCGGTCGAAACGGTTCGCAGGGCGCACGCCGTCCACCCAATCGCCGCGCTGCAAACCGAGTACTCTCTCTGGAGCCGCGACCCGGAGGACGGCATCCTCGACGCCTGCCGCGAACTCGGCATCGGCTTCGTGCCTTACAGCCCGCTCGGGCGCGGTTTCCTCACCGGCCAGATCAAAAGTTTCGACGACCTTGCGGCCGACGACTACCGGCGCAACGCGCCGCGCTTTCAGGGCGAGAATTTTCAAAAGAACCTCGAACTCGTCAAACGCATAGAGGAGATGGCGGCGGAGAAAAATTGCACCCCCGCGCAACTCGCGCTCGCGTGGGTGCTGGCGCAAGGCTCGGACATCGCTCCCATACCGGGCACGAAGCGGCGCAAGTATCTGGAAGAGAACGCGGGCGCGCTCGAAATCAGCATCACGCCGGAAGACCTCGCGCGCATCGACGAGATCGCGCCGAAAGGCGTCGCGGCGGGCACGCGTTACCCGGAAGCGGGCATGGCCGCCGTCAACCGCTAACGCATTAGCAAAATAATTTTGCGCGTGAGGCGTGCGAAGCGCGGACGTTGATTGCGGGCGGCGGCGGCGGGGCGTCGATCATTTTCGGCGCGTCGCTCGTCGTCGTCGGCGCGAAGCGTTGACCGTGTGCCGTTGCGCGGGCGAGGCGAAAGTTGTTCGCAGTTCAATAACTCGGTTGCATCCCACACCCGCCGCCCCTACAATCCCGCGCGGATGCAGTCTCACTTGGATGAGTTGATCAAAATACTCCGGCTCGCCTATTCAGGCGAGTTGGCGGCGGCCTACGCCTATCGCGGTCACTGGCACTCGGTGAAGGATGAAGCGACGCGAGCGCGCATCCGGCAGATCGAGGAAGATGAATGGCATCACAGGCGTCTCGTCGGCCGGATGCTGGATGAGGTCGGCGCGAAGCCGAACCGCGCGCGTGAGTTTCGCGCCGTCTTGACCGGGCGAACGCTCGGCGCGATGTGTCATGTAGTCGGGTGGCTGCTGCCGATGTACGGGGCGGGGAAACTTGAGAGCCGCAACATCAACGAGTATGAGACGGCGGCGCGGCACGCCGCGCGCTCCGGCCGCACGGAGTTTGTAGACTGCCTGCTCGCCATGGCGGAAGTTGAATGGGAGCACGAAAAATATTTCCGCGCGATCTTGGGGAGTCATAAACTGGGCGCGCGGATTCCGCTGTGGCCTCTCCCCGCGCCCAAAGAGACGATCCGCGCAACGTATGATGTCGAGTTGGGAACGACCCTTGCGCGCGACAATTTAAACGGCGACGAGTTCGCATTCGACTCCGACCGCGCTTAACAACTTCACGCGCCCGCCTGCAACTCTCTCAACAAACTCTCATCCGTAGTTTCATTCTCACTTGAATCTGTCGCCCACACTTCGGGGCGCGTGAGAATTTGCCATCCAATCGCAGCGAAAGCCGCCGCCAGCACGATGTCGCAAGCGACTATCGCAAGCTCGATTCCCAACGCACGCCCCAGCGGAAAGAGCACTCCGCCGAGCGCGAGCAACAATCCGAGCCAGCAATTCAACGGACGCCGCCAAAACAGCGCGAGGCCGAGCGTGATCAGCCCCAGCGGAAAGAACAGCCCGACGGGAAACACGCTCACCCACATGGCCGGAGAGGCTTTGAAAACCGACTCAAGCGCGGAAGGAGAAACGCCTTCCACACCCGCACTCAACAACGCGTGGAGTTGAATGATAACCGAGATGCGCGTCGCGGCCGCCCAGCCGATGAGCATAGAGGTCGCGCCCAACAGCCCCGCCCAGTCCGCGCGTGCGCGGAGCAACTGCGACAGCGCGAGGGCGGCGACGGTCATGAGTACTGCGTTCAAGACGGCCACGAACCCCACGACGGCGATTGTTGTTTGCGACAGCGCGGCCGGTTCGGTCATCAACCCCGACGCCGTGTTCGAGAGAAAGGTAATTGACAGGCCGATCAAGCCTGCGCCCGCGATCACGCGGCGGCGGTTGCTGCTGTGCGATATGTTCACGTGCTTCTCCTTATATGGTTCGATTCGTTTGAAAGCATCAACGCGATTGGACGGCGGCGCGCGGCTGGTCGGGGGCGATTTGCGTGTTCTGGAAGGCCACGATCTTCCAGTCGCCTTTCTCCTTCGACATCACGAGCGTAACCATCGAGTTTGTCTCACGCATCTCTTCGCCCTGCCTGAATTTGTTGACACCCTGTACGTGAACGACGGCCACGTCGGGGCGAATGAAGCGAATTTGTTTGACCGAGATGCTGAGGGTCGAGTTCTTGTAGATAGTGTCGAAGATGCGCTGGTGGCTTTGCTCGATGGCCTCGCGCCCGCGCAGGTACATGCCGTTGACGACGACGTAATCGGCGTCGGCCGCGAAGGGCTTGGCGAAGAGTGCGCCGCTTTTCGTGTTCCAGCCAATTTCCATCTGGCGCACGTTTTCGCGCACGGCGGCTTCGTCGGCCGCGTCGGCGGCGGGCGCGTCGGCTGCGCGCACGTGTGTGTTGAGCGCGCAGGCGAAGAGGGCTGCGAGGATAGAAAGGATGCGTCTGTTGCGTGTGTGGTTTCTCATCTCGTTTCTCCTGTGTGAAGTTTTGGAAGCCGGCGACCGGGTTCAAAAGTCGGAGCATCGGGACGCTTGAATGCAGGCCGCGCGGCTAAAAAATCTGGCGCGAATAGGCCGCGAAGATGTTGTCTTCCAGCGTGCAGGCGGCAAGCGAAAACACCGAATAGCCTATGACGAGCAACCCGGCCAGCGTCGTCACGTAACAGGTCAGGGTGATGGCGCAGAGCATCCGCGTCTCTGCCTTCTTTTGCGTGATAGAAGTTCGCATGTCAGTTTTCTCCGCTCGACAAATTTTGTGTTGAAGCGTCGGCCGCGACGTTCCGGCATCTGCGGCTGCTCGTCTCTGTCCGTCTATTTCCGTGCTCACTGAGGAAAGCGACAAGCGAAGCGAAAAGTGTCCACCCCGGCGAAAAAAAATCTTTCACAAATTTTTGAGGGTGCTACAATCCGCGCGCTTTTGCTTTCGACACCCTCTGCCGCACGCTCCGGCCTGCTCATGACGACAATCTCGAAACAAGAGATCACCGGCCTGCTCGCCGACTGGGGCAGGGGCGACCGCGCCGCGCTCGACAAGCTCACTCCGCTCGTTTATGCGGAACTGCGTCGCATCGCACGCCGCCAGATGAGCCACGAGCGCGACGGCCACACCTTGCAGGCCACCGCGCTCGTCAACGAAGCGTTTATCCGCATCTCCGGTCAGGAAAATTTCAGTTGGCAGAACCGCGCACACTTCTACGCCGTCTGCGCGCAGGTGATGCGCCACATCCTGATCGATCACGCGCGGGCACAGCAGCGCGACAAGCGCGGCGGCGGCGCGATTCACGTTTCGCTCGACGAGGCGGCCGTGTTGGCCGGGGGACAGGAGACCGATTTTCTCGCGCTCGACGATGCGCTTCGCGCGCTCGAAGCCTTTGATCCGCAGAAGGGAAGGATCGTCGAACTGCGTTACTTCGCGGGGCTGAGCATCGAAGAGACCGCGGAGGTGTTGCAGATTTCTCCAACCACAGTCAGGCGCGAATGGCGACGCGCGAAGGCATGGCTCTATCGCGCGCTCGCGGAAGGAGGCGGGGATGAGACCCGACCGTTGGCAACAAATTGACGAACTGTTTGAGGCCGCGCTCGAACGCGAAGGCGCAGAGGAGCGCGCAGCCTTTCTCGCGAAGGCTTGCGCGGGCGACGACGCTTTGCGCCGCGAGGTCGAGAAGATGCTCGCCTTCGACGGACAGGCCGAAGACTTCATCGAGACGCCCGTGTTCGGCGTGGCCGCAAAGCTGATCTCAGGTCAATTCGAGGCGCAGACGCCGCGCGTCGCGGGGTCTGTCGGCGTGAAAAAAGATTCTTCCAGACGGTCTCCGACTCATTCGACTTCCGGCTCGATTGACGATGCGCGCTTCATCCCCGGCGAAGTGCTCGCCGAACGTTATCGCATCGTCGGGCTGCTCGGTCGCGGCGGCATGGGCGAGGTCTATCGCGCCGACGATCTCAAACTCAAACAGCCCGTCGCGCTCAAGTTCCTTCCCGAAACGCTCTCGGCGGACGGGGCTACGCTCGCGCGCTTCTACGGCGAAGTCAGCGTCGCGCGCCAGATTTCGCATCGCCACGTCTGCCGCGTCTATGACGTGGGCGAATACGAAGGGCAGCATTTCATCTCGATGGAATTTGTGCGCGGCGAAGAACTCGCTTCGCTTTTGAAGCGCATCAACCGTCTGCCGCACGACAAGGCCGTCGAAGTCGCGCGCCAACTCTGCGGCGGACTCGCCGCCATTCACGACAAGGGCGTGCTGCACCGCGATCTCAAGCCCGCCAACATCATGCTCGACGAGCGCGGCGACGTGCGTATCACCGACTTCGGCATCGCCGCTCTCACCGAGAGCTTACAGCGCGGCGCACGCGAGGCGGCCATCGGCACGCCCGCCTACATGTCGCCCGAACAACTCGGCGGGCGCGAGTTGACGGTGGCGAGCGACATCTACTCGCTCGGTGTGGTGCTCTATGAAGTTTTTACCGGCAAGAAGGCGTTCGAGGCGGCGAACTTAAACGACCTGCTCCGGCTGCGCCGCAGCGACACCACGCCGACGAGTCCCTCCAAACTGATCGCCGATCTCGACCCGCTCGTCGAGCGCGTCATCCTCCGTTGTCTTGAGATTGAACCGGGCGCGCGTCCCGCTTCGGCGTTGCAGGTGGCGGCGGCTCTGCCCGGCGGCGACCCGCTCGCCGCCGCGCTCGCCGCGGGCGAGACGCCTTCGCCGGAGATGGTGGCCGCCGCGCCCAAACAGGGAAGTCTCAGGCCGCCGGTTGCGCTCGCTTTGCTGGCGGCGATGTTCGTCGGCGTTGCCGTCATCGTGTTCTTCTCCGGCCGGGTCGCGCTCCACCGCTTCGTGCCGCTCAAAAAATCGCCCGACGATCTCAAAGAGCGCGCCGGTGAGATCGCAAGGCGGGCAGGTTACACCGCGCCGCCTCTCGACACGGCGCACGGGTTCGCGGAGGAATATGAATATCTGGATTACGTGTGGAAGCACGACGCGTCGCCGGATCGTTGGGAGAAGTTGAAGACGGGACAACCGCCCGCGATCACCTTCTGGTATCGCCAGAGTCCGCGTTATCTGGAGGCATACGACTACTGGCGAATCGTCCCGCAAGACCCGCCCAACGAAATCTCCGGGATGCTGCTCGTGAAACTCGACACGACCGGGCGTTTGACTTACTTCGAGGCCGCGCCGCCGCAAGTGGATGAGACCGGCGATGTGAACGCGAACACGAACGCGAATGCGAACGCGAACGCGAGTGCTAATGCGAACCCGGATGCGAACACGAACGCCGCCAACGCCGCGCCCGCGTGGTCGTCGTTGTTTCAAGAAGCGGGACTCGACATCGCAAACTTTCGTCAAATTGAATCGAGTTGGACGCCGCCGCACCACGCCGACGCGCGCGCCGCGTGGGAGGGAACTTACCCCGGCAGGCCGGAACTCCCGCTCAGAGTCGAGGCCGCCGCCTACCGGGGCAAGCTCATCTATTTCGAGTTGATCGGGACGTGGCAGAGGCCGAACCGGCAGACGCCTTTTGAGGGAAGCGGTGCGCAGAAAACTTTTTCCGCCTTGCTGCTCACCTTCTACTTCGGCGCGCTCACGCTGGGCGCGCTGCTGGCGTGGAGAAACTTGCGTCTGGGGCGGGGCGACCGCCGGGGCGCGTTCCGCCTCGCGCTCTTTACGTTCGCGCTGAGGATGATCTACTGGATTTTCTTCGCTCATCACGTCCCGACCGTGGGCGAAGTGGCGGGGCAGTTTGTCGGGGGGCTTCAGTCGGCCGTCTACTGGGCTTCGTTCATCGGCTTGATGTATCTCGCGCTCGAACCGTTTCTCAGGCGTCGCTGGCCGGAGTGGATCATCTCTTGGAGTCGTCTGCTGGCGGGCGACTTTCGCGACCCGCTCATCGGGCGCGACGTGTTGGTCGGCGCGGTGTTCGGCATCTGTATCCCCCTCGCACAGTATGCCCAACTGCTCTTGCCGCCACTGTTCAGCGGGAAGCCGCCCTCGCTCGCCAGAACTTCAAACCTCCTGCCCGAATACGGGTTGCTCGGCCTCGGCGGCTTCGTCCCGCTACTCGCGAATCAAACGGCGGCCTCGATCATGTTCCCCTTCATCATCGTCTCGGTGCTGCTTTTCTTCACCATGCTGCTCCGGCGAAAGCGGCTCGGCATCGCGGCCACTTGGCTGCTCTTCTTTGCCGCGCTGAACTTAAACTTCAGCGACCCGACCTTGCTCAGCGTGTTGTTCGGCGCAATCGCGCCGACCATCCTGCTCGTCGTCCTTACGCGCTTCGGACTGCTCGCCCTGATAGCGACTCACTTCTTCACACACATCCTGCCCTTCTACCCCGTGACCACCGAACTCTCCGCGTGGTATGCGACGAGTTTCCTCCTGCAACTGTTCGTGCTCGGCGTGGTCTTGTTTTATAGCTTCTCCACGTCGCTGGCCGGGCAGCCGCTCTTTCGCGGGCGATTCCTCGAAGACTAGCAGGCGCGCGTTCGCAATCTTTCCGAACGCTGAGCGGGGGCGCGCAAAGTACGCCCAGAGGCCGACCCGTTTTCTGTTGAGGTGTTCGAGTGTGGATATGACCCGCGCCGTTCATGTAAATTACCGCCGCCGCCGCAGGAGACGCCGGAACAAGGAGACGCCGGAACAAAAGGAATGACGCTATCCGAGTTTACGACACGGCAACAAGGTTTCAGACGGCCGACTCTAATTGAAGTGAGGTGCATCGAGGGAAGATGAAATTCGCCAGAGTCATATTCCTGTCGGCGGGCATCTACGGCCTGCTCGCGCTCTTGCCGCAATACTTTCTCGAAGACTACAACGGGCGCAATTACCCGCCGCCCATCACACACCCCGAATACTATTACGGCTTCATCGGCGTGGCCGTCGCGTGGCAGGTGGTGTTTCTGATTATGGCAAGAGACCCTCTGCGTTTTCGCCCGTTGATGCTCCCGGCCGTGCTGGAGAAACTGAGCTTCGGAGTCGTCGCCGTAATTCTATATTTGCAGCAACGCCTCTCGACGGCCTTGTTCGGCGCGGGCTTGATCGATTTAACTTTGGCCGTGCTGTTCGTCGCAGCTTACGTTAAGACCGCCGACGGTCGAACGACGGAACAGGCGTAGTCTCAAGCACTCTTTCGCTGCCGACGACGGCGTATACGCGCAGTCGTTCTCTCCGGCTCATTTTAGTTCCCACAGAATCGGCGTCTGCGGCTTGAGCGCGCGTTCGACGGCGAGCGCGACGAAGCCCATCGTGTAGCGGGCGTTGATTTCAAGGAGCGGGTGCAAACCGCCCGCGTGTTCCAGCGCGTCCATGCCCGCAGGCCCCGTGTAGCCCTCTCGAAACAAACGCGCGCCGACCACCCGCGCCAAACTTTCGAGTTCCGCCTTGCGCCCTGCATCTATTTGGCGACCGAGCAGGTAGCCCGTGCCCGTGCCTGCGCCGTTCGTTTGCAGGTCGCTGATGCCGATCAGGTTGATCTCGCCGTCGTCCGTGATCTCCAACGTCACGCCGTACTCGCGCACGCGCTCAAGCCACGGTTGAAAGATGAGCGTCTCGCCCGCGGCGAATTGACGCCGCACCCAAGTCGCCTGCGCCCCTTCGAGCCGCGCGCCGCGACCGAGCACGCGCTCGCGCGCCGCAAAGCCGTACGGGCTTTTAATCACCCACTTGTCGTCCGCGCGCGGGCACGCGTGCGCCAACGCTTCCGCCAGTTCAGCGAAGCTCGCGGCGGCGCATGCGCCCGCCATCGCGATGCCGAGTTCCTGTTCCAAAGCGTGACTCCACAATTTGGAATTGACACGCCTGACGACTTCGAGCGGGACGGGCAGGACACGCGCGCCCGTCTGCTCGCCGAGCGCAATCATGCGCGGCATCCAACCCCACGGCGTAAAGATTCTGTCCGCCTGCCGTCGCTGTTGCTGTTCCTCTTGCGCCGCGTCGAGCGTCAGCAGTTCGACACCGCGCCGCGCCGCTTCGCTTTTGAAAGACTCGGACGGCGTCTCTTCGACGAGCAGCGCGTCTCCTTCGACGGCAAGCCAGAGAAGGTGCGGGGCGAGTCGCCGGTTGATCGAGACGAATGAGAGCGGCCGCCGGTACGTGCCCGCGCCCGCCGCCAGTTCCGTCTCAAAGTCGGCGTTCATGTGCCAGAGTCTCGAAGTCATTGCACGTCACGCGCGGACGGCGGCGAAAAAGAGAACTCTGCGGGCGTCCGGGTAAACCGGATTTCATTTGCCCTCAAGACAACTTTTGCGGCAACATCCTGCGCGTATGAATTTATCAGAACTGCCTACACCCGCGCTCGTGCTCGACGTGGCGCGCGTGCGGCGAAACGCGGAGCGCATGCAGCGGCGCGTGAGCGACATGGGCGCGCGCTTGCGCCCGCACATCAAGACGCACAAATGCGTCGAGGTGGCGCGGCTGCAAACGTCCGCGCAGACGCCGTCGCTCACCGTCTCCACGCTGGCCGAGGCGCGTTGGTTCGCCGCGCGCGGCTTCACGGATTTAACTTACGCCGTGCCCATCGAGCCGGGTAAATTTGAGGCCGCCGTCGAACTCGCCAGAGATTGCGAGCGTCTCGCGCTGCTCACGGACGACGCCGGAATACCCGCCCAACTCAACGTCGCGGCGCGCGCCGGACGCGTCAAACTCGATCTGTTTCTCAAAGTAGATTGCGGCTATCACCGTTGCGGCGTCGAGCCGCAGACGCGGGAAGCCTTCGAGATTCCGCGTCGCATCGCAGACGCCTCGCACCTGCGCTTTGCAGGCATCCTCACACACGCGGGTCACTCTTACCACAGTCGCAGCCTCGAAGAGTTGCGCGCCGTCGCGCGACACGAGCGCGACGTGATGGTGGAGTTTGCCGCCGCCCTGCGCGCCGCCGGTCTCCCCGTGCCCGTCGTCAGCATCGGTTCGACGCCGACCATCTCCACAATCGAACATCTCGAAGGCGTTGACGAAGCGCGACCGGGCAACTACATCTTCTTCGACGCCTTTCAGGCGACGCTCGGCAGTTGCCGCTTTGAAGATTGCGCCCTCACGGTTCTCACGTCGGTCGTGCATAGAGATGCCACCCGGCGCAAAGTGGTGATCGACGCAGGGGCAATCGCCCTCTCGAAAGATCGCGGCGCGGTGGACATCGGAGACGCGGCCTGCGGCTACGGGCGCGTGCTCGATTTGGAAGGACGTGATCTGGGCTTGCGCGTCGCCGCGCTCTCACAGGAGCACGGAATAGTGGAGATGCACGACGACGCCGCGCGCTTCGACGAACTGAAAGTCGGCACGCGGCTGCGTATCCTCGCCAACCACTCATGCCTGACCGCCGCGCAGCATCCACACTACAACGTGTTCGAAGCGGGGCGCATCGTTGACCGCTGGCAAATTCAACGCGGCTGGTAAGCGGAAAAAATCAGGGGCAGCGGATTAGTCCGCTGCCCCTGATTTATTCCGTCGAGCCTGCACCTCAGGCGCGTTTGATGTTGCGCGCCGGGGTGGTCGCTCTGGCGGTCGTTTCGTTGCCCGCCGTGCTCTGCTGCTGCTGTTTCGCCGCGCCCGCTTTGTCTTCGCGCGCTGCGGCGTTGGTCTTTTCGATGCGCGCGGAGATGCGCCGGTCGAGGTCTGCGATCTGTTCGGGCGTGAGACGGTAGATGTTGGTCTGGTTGTGGTAGAGCTTTGCGCCCGTCACGATGTCCGCGACTTTGAAGCCGTGACCTTCGGCCTTCGCGATCAACTCTTGAATCGTCAACGCCTGCGGCACGAGCGAAAGCGGCGAAGGCTTCTCTTCCAGAGTCTCCGGCACGCTCACGGCGCGCGGCGTCTCCATCGGCAGTTCGTCGCCCGTCTCGCGCTTCATGTGGTTGATGAAATCCGAGAAGGTGACTGCGCCCGTCAACTCGAAGCCGACCTCGAAGGCCGGGCTGTTCGACTTGACGATCTGAAAGACGCGCACGATCTCGCCGTCGCGCTCCTGCAACGACACCTCAACCATGATGTCAACGAAGTATTCCAAACCGCTCGCCGTCATCGGCAAGACGCGCCCGACTTCGTTGTCCTCTTTCGCCTCTTTACCCTTCGCCGGAATTTGATCCACGATGACCACCGACTTGCCGCTCTCGATGCACAGGCGGCGCAAGACGCCCTGCAAGATCATTTGGTCGGCGGCGAGTTCTTCGGCCGAGGGCTGCGCGAGCGGGTCGTTCGTGCGTTCGCGCACGGCCGCGACCATCTCGCTGTGCTTCGCGCTGAAATAAGACGCCCACGAGTCGAGCGCGAAGCAGCCGTAGTTCTGCTCCTGCCCTTCGCCTGAAAGTGCCCAGTCAATAAACTCCGGCAGTTCGTCCGGGTGTTCGATTTCGAGGCCGTCGAAGATCGTGCCGTTGCCTTTGAGGAGACGCGATTTGCGCTCCACGTCGAAGATGCAGAGGCGACCCAGACCCGCCTCGGCCATGCTGCGCACGAAATGGCTCTTGCCGACGCCCGCCCCGCCGCGCACCGCCATCACCAGACGCTGCTGCCGCGGACGACGACTCAGCGGATTAACTCTCGGTTTTCTTGTGTTGCTCATCACTTGCTCCTTCGGTGTTTCATTTTTTCGGTGACGGTTCTGCGTGTTCGCCCGCCAAAATTTTTGCGACGCGCTCGGGAGTGCCCATCGAAAAACTTCAAGCAGCACTGGAGCGTTTCTCTCGAAAACGGCGGCACTGTAACACGTTTCGGGCGCGAGTGCAACAATATTTCACAGATGAAACAGAACTGATCCCGCGTTGCAACAAGCGGAGCGGTCGCATTCGACGCGCGCCAACTTTGACAAAGCCGTCAGGAAAAGTTTTTATAGTTGAGTTAAATCTATCAAGCGGCACAACTCACGGCTCGTTTCATTTCAGCAGCAGAAGAGAGTTTATGGAATTTCACGAAAACATACTCGGCCTCATCGGCAACACGCCGCTCGTGCGGCTCAACCGCATGACCCAAGGGATCAAGGCGACGGTGCTCGCCAAGATGGAGAATTTGAACCCCGGCTATTCCGTCAAAGACCGCATCGGCATCTCGATGATCGAGGCGGCCGAACGCGAAGGGAAACTCAAACCGGGCGGCACGATTGTCGAAGCCACCTCCGGCAACACGGGGATCGGTCTTGCGCTCGCGGCGGCGGTCAAAGGTTATCGCTGCACGTTCGTGATGACGGACAAGGCTTCGGTCGAGAAGGTGCGTTATCTGAAAGCTCTGGGCGCGGACGTGGTGGTCGTGCCCGCCTCGGCCAAACCCGGCACGCCCGACCACTATGTCGTGACCGCGCGCCGCATCGCCGACGAGACGCCGAACTCCTTCTACCCGAACCAGTACGCGCACCCCGCGAACCCCGCAGCCCATTACCGCACGACGGGGCCGGAGATTTGGCGACAGACCGAAGGAAAGATCACGCACTTCGTCTCCGGTCTCGGCACGGGCGGTTCGATCTCCGGCACGGGGCGTTTCCTCAAGGAACAAAGTTCCGACATCAAAATCATCGGCGCAGACCCTTACGGCTCAGTCTTCAAGACCTACAAGGAGACGGGTCAACTCGTGCAGGCGACGCCGTACCTCGTCGAAGGCATCGGGCAGGAGGTCATTCCCGAAAACGTCCACCTCAAGTACGTTGACGAGATCATCAACGTCACGGATCGAGAGTCGTTTGAACTGTCGCGCCAACTCGGACGCTTGGAGGGAATCTTCTGCGGCGGCTCGACGGGCACGAATCTGGCGGCTGCGCTCAAAGTCGCGCGCGGGTTGGACGAATCCGGTCTCGTCGTCTTCATCGTCTGCGATACGGGCGAGCACTACCTGAGCAAACATCACTCCGACGAGTGGATGAAAGAGAAACGACTCATCGAGCCGCAGAAGATCACCGCCGGATTGATTAGCGGAACGAAGGGGGGGCAATCGCCTAAGTCGCTCGTTGCGGTCGCGCCGTCCGAACGCGTGGCCGACGTGCTGGCGAAGATGGACGAACTCGGTCTCTCCTGCATCCCCGTGATCGAAGAAGGGAAGTCCGTCGGGTCGCTCAGGGAGAACCGGATGATGGCGAAAGTTTTAGGCAACCGCGAGTTGCTGAACGCGCCTGTGAGCGAGGTGATGGGCACGAGTTTCCCCATCGTTGACGTGGAAGAGAGCGCGAGCAACGTGTCGCGCCACTTGCAGAAGAGTCCGGCGATCCTCGTCGAAGAGTACGGGCGGATTTCGGGCATCATCACGCGCCACGATCTGCTCGACGCGACGTTGCTCGATTAAGACGACGCGCGCCCCGGCTTTCAATCCGCCAACGACTCGTCGCAGATTCCGCGATAGCTGCACGCGGCGCAGCGCGCAGTCTGTTCGTGGCTGCGATGCACGTCCGCAGCTTTTCGCGCCTCACGTATCTCAGCGAGCAGCGCGAGCAGAGTCTCGCGCAACTCGTCCGTGTAATCCACGCGCAACTGCCGGTCGCGATAGCGAATCACCCCGAACGGCACGAGCGCGCCCGTCGTCTCCTCAACCAGCAGACAATAGGAAGCGAGTTGCATCAGGTGCGACTCGTAAGGCACGCCGTTCGGCGGGCAGGCCGTTGACTTCGCCTCGACCGGCACGACGCCCTCGTCCGTCCGCACAAGGTAATCAGGCCGCCCGACGAGTCCGTGCCGGTGCGAAAGCAAAGGCTTCTCCTGCGCTTCGCCGCGCTCGTTCAAAGTTACGGGGGCGATGCGGCCGACGGGCGCGCCCGTGTCGCTGTAGATGACCCGGCCTTCCGGCAAACCGGAGCGCCGCGCGCCGCGCCGTGCCGCCAGCCACGCACCGCAGGCCGTGAGCGACAAGAGGACGAAGGCCACGGACAGAAAAGTTATCGCCATCGCATCACCAAGATTAAAAGGCCGATGACGAGCGCGGCGAGGAAGGCCAACTTTGCCAGCCGCAGCATCTTTCGCGCACGCGCCACCTCGCGGCCGTGCGCCAGATGCCACGTCTCGCCCTCGGCGCGTCGCCGTTGGCCTGAAGTCGGCTCATGGCCGTCGGCGTGCAGTCGCCAAGCACGCGCGCAGTAGACGTATTCCGCCACCTCCGACGCACGTATATATTTGCCCCGCCCGCTCAAATTCGCACTCCTGAAAAACGCCGAACTTGTAGAAAACTTCGCCCATCATAAACCAGCCGGGATGAAGTCGTCTCCGGCCGAATCCAAAGGCGACGGGCGACAGTACATGCTGTTGATAATCGTCCCCGGTTGGCTTATTGTTTCCGGCCATGAGCGGACAACTGGAAAAGATACGCGGCCGGAAATATATCGGGGTCGTCGAACTGGCGCATCAGGCCGCCGGGATTCTGGCCGAGATCGGCACGACGCAGGATCGCGGCACGGTCAGCGAGAAGCCCGACGAGCGCACGCTCCGTTACTACCTCGCAGAAGGTTTGATCTCGACCGCCACGGAAAAACAGGGCACGGCCTCCGTCTTCGGCTACCTTCACCTGCTCCAACTTCTCGTCGTCAAGAAACTTCAATCCGAGCATTTGCCGATCCGCAAGATCAAAGAGTTGGTTGACGGCCGCACCGAGAAAGAGTTGGAACGCTTGCTCGGCCTCGACGCGAAAGCGGGCGCGAAACAGGAAGCCCACAGTTATCTCGAAAAGTTACTGACCAGATCGACCTCACCCTCAGCCTCCTCTCCCCGAAGCAAAAACTCAAACAGTCCGGCAGACGGCATAGACAGCCCCGCAGCGAATTTACCGGCCGCGAAACAGTCTGCGCCGACGGGTCAGGCCACTTGGGCGCGCGTCGAAATCGAACCGGGTTTGGAGTTGCACGTGCGCGGCGATTACGCGCCGCCCGCCGAGTCGAAAAACGCGCGACGGCTCACGCGCCTGATTCTCAGCGCGCTCGAAGGCCATCGCGGAAGCAATCGAAAGTAAGGAAATCAGTTTCGTCCAAACTCATCACCGCAAGCCTCAAGTTTCATCCCGATACGTCGCCGGATAACCATTGACTCACGCCACCGTTCCCTATATCTTCGCCGCGCTAAATTTCGCCTCGCCAATGCTTCATTAGCCTCACGTCCACCATCTGAAAGGAAAACTCATGTCCATCATAGTTACATTGGCCGCGCTGTTAATCGCCCTTTCGTCTTCCGCTCCGACGGCGAGCAAGGGCATCAATCCCATCCAACATAGCGAACGCACCACGAGTCAGGGCAGCACGGGCATCAACCCCATCCAGCACAGCGAGTAATTCACCTGACATTAAATCGCACGGCAGTTTCGCTGCCCGCGCGAGAAAAAGCCTAAGCCCGCGCCGACGCCGCGACGTTCGCGCGGGCTTGGGCTTTTTCTCGCGCGCTACCGTCCGGCGTGCGATGTTGGTATCCTGTCCATGCACGGTGGTGGTAAACGAGCGCGGGCGCGTGAGACGGCGGCTATGTCTAGATACGATTCAGACACGGACGAAGCGGTTGTGACCGAGAGCGAGATGCGGCTCAAGAAGCCGCCGCTCTATCAAGTGCTGCTGCACAACGACGACTTCACGACGATGGAGTTTGTCGTCTACGTGTTGCAAAATGTCTTCCAGCGATCCGAAACCGAGGCCGTCCGCGTGATGCTGCAAGTTCATCTGGAAGGCACGGGCGTGGCGGGCGTTTACACCTACGAGATCGCCGAAATGAAAGTGGCGAAGGTCACGGAGTTAGCGCGGGCTAACGAGTTTCCTTTGCTCTGCACCATTGAAGAAACGACAGGCTAGCGGCCGGAGGTTAGAGGTCAGAGGTCAGTTAATACAACTGTCTTCGCTAACCTCTAACCTCTAACCTCTGACCTCTGCACGTTATGATTACCAGAGAGTTACAAGCAACTTTGAGCGCGGCCGTCGCGGAGGCCATCGAGCGGCGGCACGAATACGTGACGCTCGAACATCTTCTGCTCGCCTTGCTCTCCGACCGCACGGCGGGCGAGGTGATCCGCAACTGCGGCGGCGACACGGACGCTTTGCGCCGCGACCTCGAAAAATTCTTCGACGAGCGCGTCGAGCAACTCGCGGAAGAGGCGGCGCGCGTGCCCGAACAGACCGAGATGTTCACGCGCGTCCTGCAATACGCGATGCTTCAGGCGCAGGGCAGCGGGCAGAAAGAGATCAACGGCGGCAACATTCTCGCCGCGCTCTTTCAGGCCGAACGCTCCTACGCCGTCTACCTGCTCAGGCAACAGGGCGTCACGCGCCTCGACGTGCTGAACTTCATCGCGCACGGCATCACCAAACACAGGGGCGCGAACGAACCTGCGGGCGGGGGCGACTTCGAGGGCGATGCGGACACGGAAGCGGGAGGGCAGCAGGAGCAGCAGCGCGACCCGCTCGCGGCCTTCACCGTCAACCTCAACGAGCGCGCGAGCGAAGGCTACATCGACCCGCTCATCGGGCGTCACGTTGAAGTCCTGCGCACAATTCAAATTCTCTGCCGCCGTCGCAAAAATAATCCGATTTACGTGGGCGAACCCGGCGTCGGCAAGACGGCCATCGCGGAAGGACTCGCGCTCAAGATTCAACAAGGAGACGTGCCCGAAGTTTTGCGCGACGCCGTCGTCTACGCGCTCGACATGGGGGCGGTGCTCGCGGGCACGAAATATCGCGGCGAGTTCGAGCAGCGTTTCAAGGGCGTCATCAACGCGCTCAAGAAAATCCCCGCCGCCATCCTCTTTATCGACGAGATACATACCATCGTCGGCGCGGGCGCGGTATCGGGCGGTTCGATGGACGCTTCCAACATCATCAAACCCGCGCTCGCTTCCGGCGAACTGCGCTGCATCGGTTCGACCACTTACGCCGAATACAAAAGCGCGTTTGAGCGCGACCGCGCGCTCGCGCGTCGCTTCCAGAAGATCGAGATCGGTGAGCCGACCGTGGCCGAAACGGTCGAGATTTTAAACGGCCTCAAGAGCTACTACGAGCAGCATCACGGCGTCACGTATGCGCCCGAAGCGATTCAACTCGCCGCCGAACTCGCGGCCAAATACCTGCACGACCGCCTGCTGCCCGACAAGGCGATTGACGTGATCGACGAAGCGGGCGCGGCGATGAAATTACTGCCGAAGGACGAGCGGCCTGAGACGGTGGGCGTGGCCGAGATCGAACTTGTGCTCTCGCGCATGGCGAAGATTCCGCCCAAGAGCGTGGGCGGCTCGGAGCGCGACCGCCTGCGCGATCTGCGCGGCGAGTTGCAGGCGGTGATCTACGGGCAGGATCACGCCATCGAGCAAATTACGAACGCGATCAAACTGTCGCGCTCCGGTCTCGGCAATCCCGAAAAGCCGGTTGGCTCGTTCCTCTTCTCCGGCCCCACGGGCGTCGGCAAGACGGAACTCGCCAAGCAACTGGCCGTTGCTCTCGGCGTCGAGTTTATCCGCTTCGACATGAGCGAGTATGCCGAGGCGCACACGGTTTCGCGTCTCATCGGCGCGCCGCCCGGCTACGTCGGCTTTGATCAGGGGGGCTTGCTCACCGACGCGATCAATAAGACGCCTTACGCCGTGCTCGTTCTGGACGAGATCGAGAAGGCGCACCCGAACCTTTTCAACATTCTCTTGCAGGTGATGGATCACGCGACGCTCACCGACAATAACGGCAAAAAAGCGGACTTTCGCAACGTCATTCTGATCATGACGACCAACGCGGGCGCGCAGGAGTTGAGCGCGGGCGGCATCGGCTTCCAGTCGAACACGACGGGCAAAGGGCAGGGGCGCGGCGCGATTGAGCGCACGTTCAGCCCGGAGTTTCGCAACCGCCTCGACGCGTGGATCGCTTTCGCGCCGCTCAGTTTTGAAGTCATCGAAATGGTGGTTGACAAGTTCGTCAAAGAGTTGAACGCGCAACTCGCGGAGAAGAACGTGCGGGTCGTGCTCGAAGAGACGGCGCGCGCATGGCTGGCGGCGCGCGGGTTCGACCGCCTCTTCGGAGCGCGGCCGATGAACCGCTTGATCCAGAAGAAGATCAAAGAGCCGCTCGCGGAAGAGTTGTTGTTCGGCGCGTCTCTCGCGGCGGGCGGCGAAGTAGTGGTCGGCGTTTCGGGCGACGAACTCACGCTCAACTTCCCGCGCCCTTGAAGCCCGTCGAGAGAAACTTAGAGAGCAATCGTTTCCCACTCGCACCATGTCGGAGATAGAAACTTCAACTCAGCATCCCGCCGTTTTTTTTAAGCGGGACGTGAGCCTGATCAATTTCCCCGACCCGCGAGACGCCCCCTTCGGAGACATCGTCGCCGTGGGCGGGAATCTACACCCGTGCAATCTTCAACGCGCTTACGCGCGCGGCATCTTCCCGTGGCCTATCGAGGGCTGGCCGCTGACGTGGTTCTCTCCGCAGGAACGCGCGATCATCGAGTTTGAGAATTTGAAAGTGCCGCGCAGCCTTGCGAAAGTCAGCCGCCGCGCTCCCTACCGCATCACGATTGACGCCGCCTTTCCCGAAGTGGTTCGCCATTGCGCGGTCGTCAAACGCCCGGACGAGCAAGGCACTTGGATCACGCCGGACATGTTTCGCGCCTATTGCCAATTGCACGAACTCGGTCACGCGCACAGCGTCGAGGCGTGGGAAGGCGACGCGCTCGTCGGCGGGCTGTACGGGGTTGACGCGGGCGGCGCGTTCGCCGGAGAGAGCATGTTTTATCTTCGCCCGAACGCCTCGAAACTCGCGCTCCTACATCTTGTCGAACACTTGCAAAGACGCGGTCTCGACTGGCTCGACATACAGGTGATGACGCCCCACATGCAAGCCTTGGGCGCGCGCACAGTGACGCGCGACGAGTTTCTGGAAAAACTCGACGCGGCGCGGGCGCGCAATCTGAAACTGTTCGCGGCCGGGTGATAGCTGAGTGATAAATGTCTTTTGCGGCGCGTGTTGAAGTATCATTCGAGAAGAGACGATGAAGCGGGAAATTAAAACTCAAGAGCAGCAAGGCGCGCCCGACCAGAAGGCCGAGGCGCATCCGAGCCATTACGAGCCTGCCAAGCAAGACTTGAAAACGGAGCGCGAACTGAGGCGCGACGAGGCGCAAGCTGCGTCCGAAGACAAGTCGCGGCAACATGCGGAGACGAAACCGAGCGCGACGGGCGACGCGGGCGACGCCATTCGCGCGCAACCGCCCGAAGATTTCACTGGCGTAAAAATCTCTCACGCGAGCGAGACGGCGGGCGGCATGCCCGCCATCGTGTCCGCGTTGAAACATTCGTGGGCGGAGATGGGCGCGGCGCGGACGCTCAAGACGCTGACCCGCATCAACCAGAAGGGCGGCTTCGATTGCCCCGGCTGCGCGTGGCCTGAACCGGACGGCGAGCGCACGCATTTCGAGTTCTGCGAAAACGGCGCAAAGCACGTCGCCGACGAGGCGACGACGAAACGCGTCACGCCGGAGTTTTTCAAGAAGTGGAGCGTCTCGGAACTGTCGCGCCAGACGGACATGTGGTTGAACGATCAGGGTCGGCTCACGCACCCGATGTTGCTCAGACAGGCAAGCGACCACTACGCGCCCGTCAGTTGGGACGAAGCATTTAAACTCGTCGCCGGAGAGTTGAACGCGCTCGCCACGCCCGACGAGGCCGTGTTTTACACGTCGGGGCGCACGAGCAACGAGGCGGCCTTCCTCTATCAACTTTTCGTCCGCCAGTTCGGCACGAACAACTTGCCCGACTGCTCGAACATGTGCCACGAGTCGAGCGGGTCGGCGTTGTCGGAATCAATCGGCGTCGGCAAAGGCACGGTCACGCTCGACGACTTCGCAGAGGCCGACGCGATCTTCGTCATTGGGCAGAATCCGGGGACGAACCACCCGCGCATGCTCTCGACGCTACAAGCCGCGAAGCGTCGCGGCTGTCGCATCGTCCACATCAACCCGCTGCCGGAAGCGGGCATGTCGCGTTTCAAACACCCGCAGGAAGTCTTCGACACGCTCGTCGGCCGTGGGACGCAACTCGCAGACCTGTTCCTGCAAGTTCGCATCAACGGCGATGTCGCGCTCCTGCAAGGCATCTCGAAAGAGGTGTTGGAAGAAGACGCGCGGCGCGGCGGCGGCGTGCTCGAACGCGAATTCATCGCAGCGCACACGTCGGGGTTTGCGGAGTTCGCCGCGTCGCTCGGCAAGATCGGCTGGGATGAGATCACGGAAGGCTGCGGCATCGAGCGCGGGCAGATACGCGAGGCCGCCGAAGTGTTCATCAACTCGGAGCGCACGATCTTCTGCTGGGCGATGGGTCTCACGCAGCACCGGAACGCGGTGGCGAACATACAGGAGATCGTCAACCTCTTGCTCTTGCGCGGGCAGATCGGGAAGCGCGGCGCGGGCGTCTGCCCCGTGCGCGGCCACTCGAACGTGCAGGGCGACCGCACGATGGGCATTTGGGAACGCCCGACCCCGGCCTTCCTCGACGCGCTCGCGCGCGAGTTCCGTTTCGAGCCGCCACGCGCGCACGGCTTCGACACCGTGGAAGCCATCAAAGCGATGCACGCCGGGGCGGCCAAAGTGTTCTTCGCCATGGGCGGCAACTTTCTCTCGGCCACGCCCGATACGGAGTACACCGCCGAAGCCCTGCGCCGCCTGCGTCTGACCGTGCAGGTCTCGACCAAGCTCAACCGCGCGCACCTCATCACAGGCCGACAGGCGTTGATCCTGCCGTGTCTCGGCCGGACGGAAATTGACCGGCAAGCGTCGGGCGAACAGTTCGTGAGCGCGGAAAATTCGATGGGCGTCGTGCAATCTTCGCGCGGGAACTTACAACCCGCGTCCAAGGAACTTTTGAGCGAAGTGATGATCGTCGCGCGGTTGGCGGAGGCGACTTTGGGCGGGCGCAGTGGCGGCGTCAACTGGACGGCACTCGCGGCCGACTACGATCTCATCCGCGAACGCATCTCGCGCGTCGTCGTCGGCTTCGAGAATTACAACGAGCGCGTGCGCCGACCCGGCGGCTTCTATCTGCCCAACCTCGCGCGCGAACGCGTGTGGAAAACCACGTCGGGCAAGGCTCAGTTCACCACGCACGACTTGCCGCGACACGAACTCGCGCCCGGCCAGTTTCTGATGATGACCATTCGCAGCCACGATCAATTCAACACGACCATCTATGGTTTGGATGATCGCTATCGCGGTATCCGCAACGAGCGGCGCGTCGTGATGCTCAACCCCGAAGACATACGCGAGGCGGGACTCGCAGAAGGGGCGGTCGTGGATTTGGTCAGCCATTTCGAGGGCGAGGAACGCGTCGCGCACCGCTTCATCGTCGTGCCTTACAGCATCCCGCGCCGCTCGGCCGCCACCTATTTCCCGGAGACGAACGTGCTCGTCCCCATCGGCAGCGTCGCCGAAAAAAGCAACACGCCCGCTTCAAAGTCCGTCGTCATCTCCTTGCGCCGCGTTGCCGCCGCAACCGGGCAAGTTTGACGACTAAAAGGGCATAATCCGACGCGACGGTTAGGAGATGTAGTTGCAGTTATGACGTTAAACTAAACTTCAGAGGGCAAACGCGTGGCAGAAGAAAAATCACCGGGCGGCGAGATCGCAACCGGCCTGCGTTCCATCTTCGAGCGTGTCGGAGAGTTCTTCCACATATTCGACTTATCATTTTTTGTCGGCGGCTCGATGACCTTCGGGGCTTTCGCCTTCCTCTACTTACTGATGCAGTATCCGCGTCAATTCCCGTTTGCGCCATGGGTGGGAGTGCTCGCGTTAATCATCGCGTGCTACGTGTGCGGCCTCATCACTTTTGCCATCGGCCGCGAATTAAGCAGACACACGTTTCGCCGCGGCACGCTTAATCGCACCCTCCCGCTTGCACTAGCCGCGCATAATCTCGGCGACAACATTATCACTTCGTACACCGCTGGCGGGGAGCGAGGGCTGTGGTCGCTCTACATTCGAATGTGGTCAGAGGTAGTGCACGAAAAATCTGCGCCCGCCATCCTCCATCATCTCATGCGGTATTGGGCTATGGCAGCCACCTATGACGGCGTGGGTTTTTCACTTATCGTGTGGGCTATGGCTTTGGTCGCCGTGCAGTTCCCCTCCGTTGCTCCTCAACCGCTCGGCCACGGTGCAGGCATCGCGGGCGCGCTGTTGTGCATGGGGGCGGCTTTGTTCGCGTTCCGCCGCGGTGCGAACTACTACGAATATCAAATCGAAGACCTCGTCGCGCATTTCGCCGTAGCGCGAAACAGCTTGACCCCTCCCGCCGCAGTGCCGCTCCTGCCAATCACCTGATTCAAACCGGAGACTCACAGATTATCCCCGGCAAGCATGTTGAGGGAATTAAGCCGCGTGTGAAATCGCTTTAGGGAACACGCGTCCTAGCGCGACAGTCGCCAGAGCATGAGGCAGCCGATGGTGAGGCCGATGACGATGACGGCGCGGCGGACGAACGTGCGGCCGAGTCTGCGTGCGATGGTCGCGCCGTAGTAGCCGCCCATGATCGCGCCCGCCGCCATCACGAAGGCTTGCGGCCAGCGCACGAGGCCGGAGACGGCGAAGGCCACGACGGCGATGCTGTTCAAAGTCAGCCCCAAAAAATTCTTGAGACCGTTGGCGCGGTGAATGTCGGAGATGCCGAGCAGTCCGAGCGCGGAGAGCATGAGGATGCCGTTGCCCGCGCCGAAGTAGCCGCCGTAGACCGCGGCGCAGAACTGAAAGAGAATTGCGCCCGTCCACCAACCGCGCCTGCGTTCGTCGGCCGTCGTGTCCAGACGCAAACGGCGCGTGATCGGTTCTTGCGCCATGAAGAGAAGCGTGGCGAAGAAGATGAGAAAGGGGACGAGGCGCGCGAAGGTTTGCGCGGGCGTCCGGATGAGGAGACCCGCGCCCGCCGCGCCGCCCGCGAGGCTCGCCAGCCCCAGACGGACGAGCAGCGGGCGGCTGCGTTCCAACTCTCGCCGGAAGCCGAACAACCCGCCGACGAGTCCCGGCCAGAGAGCGACGGTGCTCGTCGCGTTCGCTTCTTTGGCGTCGAGACCGACCCAGATGAGCGCAGGGAAAGTGAGAAGCGTGCCGCCGCCCGCGATGGAATTGATCATCCCCGCGACGAACGCCGACGCAAACAGAATGACCCCTTGAAGAACCGTAAAGCCCATGCGATTGACGACCACTGCGAAATTGAATCGATGAACACGGAGACTATACATGATGAGCGCGGGGGCGGGCAGTTGCGTTATGATAAGCGCACTGCTCGAAAATAAAAGGTGGTGAGTGTTCAATGGGAATCGCGAGTGTGAATCCGGCGACGGGTGAGAAGTTGCGCGAGTTCGCGCCGCTCGACGCAGCCGAAATCGAGAATAAACTGCAACGCGCCGCCGTGGCTCAAAGCCAGCACCGGCGCACGAGTTTTGCCGTGCGCGCCGAAAAAATGCTGCGCGCGGCTGAGATTCTGGAGACGGAGAAAGACAACTTCGCGCGGCTGATGACGGCGGAGATGGGGAAGCCCTTGCAGGCCGCGCGCGACGAGGCCGCGAAGTGCGCGCTGGTGTGTCGCTACTACGCGGAGCACGCCGCACAATTTCTCGCGGACGAGGAGATCGAGACGAGTGCGACGCGTTCGTTCGTCCGTTACGAACCGCTCGGCGCGGTGCTCGCCGTCATGCCTTGGAACTTTCCCTTCTGGCAGGTCTTCCGCTTCGCCGCGCCCGCGTTGATGGCCGGAAACGTCGGGCTGCTCAAACACGCTTCAAACGTGCCGCAGTGCGCGCTGGCGATAGAAGAGATTTTCCGGCGCGCAGGGTTCGTTGAAGGCGTCTTTCAGACGTTGCTGCTGAACGCGGAGCAGGTCGGGCGTGTGATCGACGATGCGCGCGTGCGCGCTGTGACGCTCACGGGCAGCGAACACGCGGGAAGCGACGTGGCGAGCCGCGCCGGGAAGGCGATCAAGAAGACCGTGCTCGAACTCGGCGGCAGCGATCCTTTCATCGTCATGCCGAGCGCGGATTTCGAGGCCGCGATCAAGACCGCGATCAAAGCGCGCACGATCAACAACGGCCAGTCGTGCATCGCGGCCAAACGCTTCATCGTCCACACAGACGTTTACGAAGAGTTTGCGCGCCGCTTCGTCGCGGGGATGGCGGCGTTGCACGTGGGCGACCCGTCCGACGAGGCGACGGAGATAGGGCCGCTCGCCACCGAGAGCATCTTGGAAGAACTGGACGAGCAGGTGCGAAAGTCCGTCGCGGCGGGCGCGCGCGTCCTCACCGGCGGCGAACGCTTGCGGCGTGCGGGAAACTACTACGCGCCGACCGTGCTCGCTGGCATTCCGAAAAATTCTCCGGCCTACGCGGAAGAATTTTTCGGCCCCGTCGCGCTGTTGTTTCGCGTGAGTTCGATTGACGAGGCGATAGAGCTTGCGAACGATACGACGTTCGGACTCGGCGCGAGCGCGTGGACGAACGACGCGGGCGAGCGCACGAGGTTCATCGACGACATCGAAGCGGGCGCGGTCTTCATCAACGCGATGGTGGCGTCAGACCCGCGCATGCCCTTCGGCGGCGTCAAGCGTTCCGGCTACGGGCGCGAGTTGGGAGAGTTCGGTATCCGCGAGTTCGTCAACATCAAGACCGTCTGGGTCAAAGACGAAGGCAACAGCGGCGACGGGCGGCGCACCGAGACCGAATAGATGCTTAAGAGGGTAGCCACCTGTGCGTACCGCCGTGGCTACTCAAATTGAATTTCCGATCCATTCTTTCGTAAATCGCGGCGGGCGTTTTTCGCTTTCGGATAGGGCGCGTCCCGAAAGTGGGATCGACCGCGTTTGAAATTAACTCCCCCGCCTCGAAACACCCGAAAATTCACACACCCCGCACACTCAAACGGTGGCACGCCGCTTTCATTAGTTTCGCGCAGACTTGTCAAAAGTTGAAACAAAGGACGCGCTCCTAGCGTCTCTCTACCAACCAGCAGAAACGCTCCGGCCAGCCCGCACGCGAGGGTAATAAATGATCAGTTTGCGAAACGTCGAAAAAGTTTACGAGCAGGGCGTGAATAAAACTTACGTGCTGCGACGCATCGATCTGGACGTGCGCGAGGGCGAGTTCGTGTCGATCATGGGGCCGTCGGGCGCGGGCAAATCGACGCTCCTGAATATCCTCGGCATGTTCGACGCCGCGTGGACGGGCGAATATTATCTCTGGGACACGGCCGTCCATCGGCTCGGAAAGAAAGAGCGCGCCGAACTGAACAAACGCTACATCGGCTTCGTCTTTCAGAGTTATCACCTGCTCGACCACCTGACCGTCTACGAGAATCTGGACATGCCGCTCTCTTACAAAGATGTGAAGAAGGGCGACCGGCAATCCATGGTGGCCGATGTGCTCGACCGTTTCCAGATCGTGGGGAAGAAGGATTTGTACCCGCACCAGTTGTCCGGCGGGCAACAGCAGTTGGTAGCCGTGGCGCGCGCCGTCATCGCAAACCCCAAGTTGCTGCTCGCGGACGAGCCGACCGGGAATCTGCATTCCAGTCAGGGGCGCGAGATCATGGAACTCTTCAAGCGGCTCAACAACGAAGGCACGACCATCGTGCAGGTCACGCACTCCGAACAAAACGCGCAGTACGGCAATCGCATCGTCCAACTCGCAGACGGGTGGGTGGTGAAAGAGTAGAGCGGAATGCGCGAGTGCAGTTTTCGAGTCGCGGAACGCGCGTGGGAAAGCCGGACAAATTGATTGACGCTGCGCTTCTCTAAATCGCAAACGGCATTCCGAAATCGGCAGAATTGATTTCGATATTGGGAAATCGAGTCGCGGAACGACGACGCGCTGGACGCGAGAAAGCGCGAAAACATGGGGAATTCGAGGCTGTGAGGGTTGGCATGCCTTTCGCTTAAGCTCGGGGCAACGCCAGTTCTGGCAGGAAGGAATATATTGGTATGGATGTTCCCCGCAGTAAATCCACGGCACGCAAGAAGCGCCTCCGAGTTGTTCTCTATGCGATTGTCGCCATCGTCGCGGTGACGGCGATCACTCTGGGCGTGTCGCGCATGAAGCCCGCCGCGCCGAGCGTCGAGCGTTCGACCACGCTGATCGACACGGTGAAGCGCGGCCAGATGCTACGGCAGGTGCGCGGCATGGGCACGCTCGTGCCGCAAGACATACGCGTCATCGCGGCGGCGACCCAAGGACGCGTCGAGCGCGTGCTCGTCCAGCCCGGCACGGAAGTGACGGCGGGCACGGTCTTGATCGAGTTGAGCAACCCTGAGTTGCAGCAGGGCACGGTTGACATCCAATACCAGTTGCGCGCGGCCGAGGCCGACTACAACAACATTCGCGCGCGGCTGGAAAGCGAGCGCATGAGCCAGCAGGCCGCCGCCGCCACCGTGCAGTCCGAATATCAACAGGCGAAACTGCAATCCGACACCGACGAGCAACTCGCCAAAGACGGTTTGATCCCCGCCATCAACCTCAAGCTCTCGCGTGTGCGCGTGGCCGATTTAGCCAATCGCTACTCCATCGAGCAGAAGCGTCTGCAAGGCACATCGAAGTCGGCGCAGGCGCAACTCGCCTCGCAACAGGCGCGCATCGCCCAACTCAAAGCGCAACTCCAACTCAGGCAGACACAGGTGGCGACCTTGCGCGTGCTGGCCGGAACGAACGGCGTGTTGCAACAGATGCAGGTCGAAGTCGGCCAGCAGGTGCAGCCGGGAACGAACCTCGCGCGCGTCGTCGAACCGCAGAATTTGAAGGCCGAACTCCGCATCGCCGAGACGCAGGCCAAAGACATCACGCTCGGCCAGCAGGCGAGCATCGATACGCGTAACGGCATCATCCCCGGCCACGTCGTCCGCATCGATCCGGCCTCGCAGAACAGCACCGTCACCATCGACGTTGCGCTCGACGCGGCGCTGCCGCAAGGCGCGCGCCCCGACTTGAGCGTCGACGGCACAATCGAACTCGAACGCCTCGACAACATTCTCTACGTCGCGCGTCCGGCCTTCGGCCAATCGCAATCGAGCGTCGGGATGTTCAAACTCGAACCGGGGGGGCAGTTTGCCACGCGCGTCCAAGTCAAACTCGGCCGCAGTTCCGTCAATACCATCGAAGTCTTGGAAGGCTTACAGGAAGGCGATCAGGTGATCCTCTCGGACACCTCCCAGTGGGACGCCTTTAACCGCATACGACTTAACTAAGAATGTCAGTTGTCAGTTGTTTGTAACTCGCCGGACTTGAGTTGCCGTAGGCTCAAGCGAGCAATTGACACCGGACAAAATCAACGGACAACTGACCACGGACAACTGACAATTTTAGGAGAAACTATGAGCGCATCCAAACAACCCCTGATCCGCCTGCAAGATGTGAAGAAGGTTTTCTTCACGGACGAAGTTGAAACGCACGCCCTCGCCGGCACGCACCTCGACATCGCGAACGGAGAATACGTCTCCATCACCGGCCCTTCCGGCTGCGGCAAGTCAACGCTGCTCTCCATCCTCGGCCTGCTCGATTCGCCGACGGAAGGCAAGTACTGGCTGAACGGCAAACTCGTCTCCGACCTCTCGCTCGCCGAGCGCGCGCTCATCCGCAACCGCGAAGTGGGCTTCATCTTCCAAAGCTTCAACTTGATCGGCGACCTCACGATCTACGAGAACGTCGAACTCCCTCTGACCTACAGGGGCTTGAGCAGCGCGGATCGCAAGACGCGCGTGACAGAGGCTTTGGAGAAGGTCAACATGGCGCACCGCGCGAAACATTTGCCGAGCCAACTCTCCGGCGGTCAGCAGCAGCGCGTGGCCGTCGCCCGCGCCGTGGCGGGTCAACCGCTCATCCTGCTCGCGGACGAGCCGACGGGCAACCTCGATTCAAAAAACGGCGAGGCCGTGATGGACTTGCTGCGCGAACTGCATCGCGGCGGCGCGACCATCTGCATGGTGACGCACGACCCGCGCTATGCCACTTTCGCCGACCGCGCAATTCATCTCTTCGACGGTCGCGTCGTGAAAGAGGAGATGGTCAGCTTTAAACAGGACGAAGAAGGGGCGTCGTTGGTCGGCACACAGGCGGAGGTGGTCTGATGGGAAACTTCTGGCAAGACGTTCGCTACGGGTTGCGCACACTGACGAAGACGCCGATGTTTACGGTCGTTGCGCTCGTCGCGCTGGCTCTGGGGATCGGTGCGAACACGGCCATCTTCAGCGTCGTCAATGCGGTGCTCTTGCACGACTTGCCCTATCGCGACTCCGGCCAGTTGATGATCGTGTGGGAGCAAAACCGCGCGAGAGGCGGGCGCAACAACGTCGTCTCGGCCGCCAACTTTTTTGATTGGCAGCAGCAGTCGAACAGCTTTCAAGAGATGGCCGCCTTCTACGATGCGGCTTTCAACCTGACGGGCGAAGGCAACCCGGAGGAGATTCCGGCGCAGGTGACGAGCGGCAATCTGCTGACCATGCTCGGCACGGACGCGGCGGTCGGCCGGGTCTATACGAAGGAAGAAGCCGAGCCGGGGCGCAACGACGTGGTCGTGATCAGTCACGGCCTGTGGCAGAGACGCTTCGGCGGCGTGGCCGACATCGCCGGCAAAAAAATCAGCCTCAACGGCGAGAGCGTAACCATTCTCGGCGTGATGCCGCAGGGCTTTAAGTTTTTCATGAAAGAAGGCTCGCGCACCGGCAAGGCTGCGGAGATGTGGACGCCGACAAACTTCCAGCAGGTGATGAACGGCGCGACCAAGGGGCGCGGACGCTTCCTGACCGTGGCCGGGCGGCTCAAGCCGGGCGTCACGCCCGAACAGGCGCAAGTGGAGATGTCCACCATCGCCAGCCGTCTCGAACAACAGTACGCACAATTCAACACCAACATGGGCGTCCGCGTCGTGCCCGTGCGCGAGCAACTGGCGGGCGAGATCAAGGTCGCGCTCTATGTGCTGCTCGGCGCGGTCGGGTTCGTGCTGCTCATCGCATGCGCTAACGTGGCGAACCTGATGCTGGCGCGGGCGGCCAGTCGTCAAAGCGAATTTTCCATCCGCACCGCCCTCGGCGCGGGACGCTGGCGCATCGTGAGGCAGTTGCTCACCGAGAGCGTGTTGCTGTCCGTGCTCGGCGGCGCGCTCGGGTTGCTCATCGCGCTGTGGGGCGTTGACGCCCTCGTCGCGCTCAGCCCGCCCAACATGCTCGGGACGGAGAAGATCGGCCTCAGCATGCCCGTGCTCGCCTTCACCTTTGTGGTCTCATTGCTGACCGGCATCGTGTTCGGGTTAGCCCCCGCGCTCGAAGCGACGCGTTTGAATCTCAACGAAACTCTCAAAGAGACCGGCAAGAGCAACATGAGCAGCCGCCGCAGCCGACGCTTGAGCAGCGTGTTCGTCGTGGCGCAGGTCGGGCTTGCGCTCGTGCTGTTGATCGGCTCTACGCTGATGATCAAGAGTTTCCTGCGCCTGCAAGCGGTCGATCCCGGTTTCAAGACCGAGAATTTGCTGACGCTGCGCGTGACCGTTCCGGAGTCGAAATATCCTGAGGACAATCAGGTCGTCGCCTTCCACCGGCAAGTTCTGGAGCGGCTCAAAGCCTTGCCCGACGTGCGCGCGGTGGGGGCTGTCAGCGCGCTGCCTTTCGGCGGCAACCTCGGCGCGAGAACCTCTTTCAGCATCGAAGGGCGTCCCGTCCCGCGGCCGGGCGAAGAACTCTCCACCGATGTCCGCGTCACGGACGAGAACTATTTTCAGGCGATAGGTATTCCGTTGCTGAGCGGTCGCGGGTTCACCGAACAGGAAGCGAAGGAAGACCGGCGCACCATCATCATTAACGAGACGATGGCGCGGCAACATTTCCCCGGCCAAAATCCTTTGGGGCAACATCTCAGAGTGCAGATGATGCCCGACCCGCAACCGATGGAGATCATCGGCGTGGTGGCCGACGCGAAGTACAAAACGCTGGAAGGCCCGTCGCACCCGATGGTCTACTGGACGCACCCGCAACTCGTCTACACCGAGATGACCCATGTTATCCGCACGAACGGCGACCCCATGAGCTTGGCCGCCGCCGTCCGGCGCGAGATTCAGGCGATTGACAGAGACCAGCCCGTGGCCGACGTGCGGACGATGCAAAGTTGGATCGACGAGTTGACGGCGCGCAGCCGTTTCGGAACGCTGCTCTTGACCATCTTCGCCGGTCTCGCGCTCGTGCTCGCCGCCATCGGCATCTACGGCGTGATGTCCTATTCGGTCACGCAGCGCACGCACGAACTCGGCATCCGCATCGCGCTCGGCGCGCAAACGCGCGACGTGCTCAAATTGATTCTCGGGCGCGGCTTCGCTCTGACTCTCGTCGGGATCGCGCTCGGGTTGATCGCGTCGTTCGCTTTAACGCGCGTGATGTCGAGCTTGCTGTTCGGCGTCAGCGCGACCGATCCCACCACCTTCGCCGGTCTGTCGTTGCTGCTGACGAGCGTGGCGTTGCTGGCTTGCTATATCCCCACGCGCCGCGCGATGAAGGTCGATCCGATGGTGGCGTTAAGAAATGAATGATGGTCTGGCAGTGTCGGTTGGCGAAAGGCGAATCGTCTTTTAATCCGCCATCCGCATTCCACAATTCTCTGAGGTGTTCCTATGAATACGTTCTGGCAAGACGTTCGCTACGGCTTTCGGATGCTCTTGAAGAATCCGGCCTTCACACTGATCACGGTGCTCGCGCTGGCCTTAGGGATCGGTGCGAACACGGCCATCTTCAGCGTCGTCAACACGGTGCTCCTACGCCCGCTCCCCTATCCGAACGGCGAGCGCATCGTCTACATCGGCGAGTGGTCGCAGCAAGTGCCGGAGATGTCCGTCTCCTATCCGAACTTCACCGACTGGCGCGCGCAGCAGCAGACGATGGAGGAACTCGCCGCCTTCCGCAGCGCAAATTATGTATTGACCGGAGTGGGCGAACCGGAGCGACTCGACGGGCGGCAAGTCTCTGCGGGCTTCTTCAACGTGCTCGGCGTGACGCCCACGCTCGGGCGCAACTTCTTGCCCGAAGAGGACAAGCCGGGCGCAACCCCGGTCGCAATCATCAGCCACGGCTTCTGGCAGCGGCGACTCGGCGGCGACCCTGCCGTCCTCAACAAACAGCTTCAACTGAACAACGAGAGCTTCACGGTCGTCGGCGTTCTGCCGCAGACCTTCGAGTGGCAATCGCCCGTTGATGTCTTCGTTCCCGTCGGCTTGGGTTCCGACCAGCCGAACATGGCCTCGCGCGGCAACCACCCCGGCATGTACGTGATCGGACTTCTCAAGCCGAACGTCTCCGTCGAACAGGCGCGCACCGAGATCAAAGCCATCGCCGAACGACTCGCGCAGCAATACCCCGCCACCAACGCCGGGCAAAGCGCGGTGCTTAACTCGCTACAGGATCAAACGGTCGAAGACATCCGACCCGCGCTCCTGATCCTGCTCGCGGCGGTCGGGTTCGTGCTGCTCATCGCGTGCGCCAACGTCGCCAATTTGTTGCTCGCGCGCGCCGCCTCGCGCTCTAAAGAGATCGCGATTCGCACCGCGCTCGGCGCAGGCCGCCTGCGCATCATCCGGCAATTGCTCACGGAAAGTTTGCTGCTTTCGGTGATGGGCGGCACGCTCGGTCTCCTGTTCGCCATGTGGGGCATTGATGCGTTGCTCGCCGCGCTTCCCGAAGACATGCCGCGCCTGCTCGTCGTCGGCATCGGGCTGAACACCCCCGTGCTCCTTTTCACTCTCGTCGTCTCGATCATGACGGGCTTGCTGTTCGGCCTCGCGCCCGCGCTGCAAGCCTCGAAGTCGAACCTGAACGAGACGCTCAAAGACGGCGGCCGCACTTCGGCGGGCGCGGGTCGCCAGCGCGTGCGTAACCTGCTCGTCGTTCTGGAGGTCGCGCTTTCGCTCCTGCTGCTCGTCAGCGCGGGCTTGCTCATCAAGAGTTTCGCGCGCTTGCAACAGACCGACCTCGGCTTCGACCCGTCGAACGTCTTGACGTTGCGCGTGCCGCTGCCCGAAGCCCGCTACAAAGAGTACGGGCAGGTTGATAATTTTTGGAACGAACTGTTGCAGCGCGTGCGCGCTCTGCCGGGCGTCCAGAGCGCGGGGCTGACGCGCGGCTTGCCGATGAACGGCGGGATCGAATCCGGCATCATGCTGGAGGGTCAGGAATCGACGAACCCGAAAGACGCCACGGTCGCCGTCAATCTCTACGCCGAACCCGGCTACTTCAAGACGATGAGCATCCCGCTCATCAGCGGCCGCTTCCTCTCCGAACAGGATACGAAAGATGCGCCGCTCGTCGTCATGGTTGACGAGATGTTCGTCGCGCGCTTATTGCCCAACACAGACCCCATCGGCAAGCGTCTGCGGATCGGCGGCAACCTCGCCCCGCTGCGAAGCATCGTCGGCGTCTTCAAACACATGAAGCACTACGGGCCTGACGAAGAAGGGCGCGTCGAGATTTACATCCCTTACAAACAAGTTCCGGCGGAGTTTTTCGCCGCCGCTAATCGCGGCCTGTGGCTTGCCGTCAAGACTGCAAGCAGCGACCCGACGAGTTTAGCCCCCGCCATCCGCAACGAAGTTTCGCAGATCGACAAGGATCAACCGATCTCGAATATCGGCACGATGGAACAGATCGTCGCCGCGACGGTCGCGCCGCAGAAGTTTGCGACGTGGCTGCTCGCCGTCTTCGCCGCCACGGCGATGCTGCTTGCGGCCATCGGCATCTACGGCGTGATGGCCTATTCGGTGACGCAACGCACGCACGAGATCGGCATCCGCATGGCGCTCGGCGCGGGACGCCGCGACGTGCTCAAGATGGTCGTCTTGCAGGGCATGAGACTGGCCTTCATCGGCGTCGCCATCGGCCTCGCCGGAGCGTTCGCGTTGACGCGCCTGATGGCGAGCCTGCTCTACGGCGTCTCCGCAACCGACCCGTTCACCTACGGCGGCGTCTCCGTCCTGCTCGCGATGGTCGCGCTCTTGGCCTGTCTTGTCCCGGCGCGCAAAGCGACCAAGGTTGATCCCATGATCGCGCTCAGATACGAGTAGCTTCACGATACGAGGCAGTTTATTTATCGAAGCGGCCTCGCGCGTCGCCTCGCAGGAGAGTTGTACATGGGAACCGTCTTGCAAGATTTGCGCTATGCGCTCCGGATTTTATGGAAGAATCTGGGCTTTACGTCGGTGGCCGTCGTCGCGCTGGCTCTCGGCATCGGGGCGAACACGACGATCTTCAGCGCGTTCAACGCGCTCCTGATCAAGCCCTTCAATTTCCCCGACCCCGATAGCCTCGTCGTCCTGTGGGAGCGGCCGCCGAACACCCGCTACAGAAATTCGCTCGCGCCGGCCAACTATCTTGCCGTCCGCGAGCAGAACAACTCCTTCTCGCACCTCGCCATCTACAACAACAACTCCCTCAACCTCACCGAAGGCGACAAGCCGGAGCGTTTGGAAGTGGCCGCCGTCTCGCCCGCGCTATTCGACGCGCTCGGCGCGCGCGCCGCTCTGGGACGAACGTTCACCGCGGAAGAGGAACAGGAAGGGCGCGACAAAGTTGTCATCCTCACACACGATTTCTGGCGTCGCCGCTACGCCATGGATGCTTCGATCATCAACCGCACGTTGAAGCTCAACGGCCAGCCTTACACCGTGGTCGGCATCATGCCGGAGGACTTCAATTTCCCGCCGACCGGCAACGATATCCTGATCCCGTTCACCATCACGGACAAAGTGAGAGAGGAACGCGGCAACCACTACGTGCGCGGCATGGGACGACTCAAACCGGGCGTCACCTACGAGCAGGCCGACGCCGAACTTGCCGCCATCGCCAGTCGCCTCGAAGCGCAATATCCTGAAACCAACAGCAACCGCACCATCGGCGTCGAATCGCTGAAAGCTTCCTACGTGCGCGGGCCGCGCCCCGGTCTCATGGTGTTGCTCGGCGCGGCCTGTTTCGTGTTGCTCTTGGCGTGCGCCAACGTCGCCAACCTCTTGCTCGTGCGCGCGGCCTCGCGCCAGAAGGAGATCGCGATTCGCATGGCTCTCGGCGCGGGACGATTCCGCTTGATCCGGCAGTTGTTGACGGAGAGCGTGCTCATCGCCCTCTTCGGCGGCGCGCTCGGATTGCTCTTCGCCGTGTGGGGTATCGATCTGCTCAAGGCGGGCATCCCCGCGAGCCTCTCGCGCTACCTGCCCGGCTGGAAGAACGTCGGCATCGACGCGCAGGTCTTCTGGTTCACACTCGGCGTCTCGATTTTGACGGGCATCGTGTTCGGCCTCGCGCCCGCGCTGCAAGCGACGAAGACCGATTTCAACGAAGCACTCAAAGATGGCGGGCGCACCTCCGGCGGCGGCCTCGGCCGCAACCGCCTGCGCGGCGCGCTCGTCGTGGCGGAAGTGGCGATCTCGCTGACGCTCTTGATCGGCGCGGGTCTGATGATCAAGAGCTTCTACGAAATGTTGCGGGTCGAACCGGGCTTCAAACCGGAGAGCGTGCTCGTCTTGGACGTTGCGCTGCCGCGCGCGAAGTATCAAGAGAAAGCCGCCCGCACGAATTTCTACACGCACGCGCTCGAACGCATCTCGGCCTTGCCCGGCGTGCAACAGGCGGGCGCGGTCAACGTCGTTCCGCTCTCTCGCAGCAATACGGATTCGGCTTTCTCAATCGTCGGGCGTCCCGCGCCGGAGCACGGGCGCGAGCCGCAAGCGAATTTCCGCGTCGTCAGCCCGCACTACCTCGACGCGTTGGGCATCCCCTTGCGTCGCGGCCGGCACATCGCGCCGACCGACCGCGCCGACGCGCCGAAGGTCATCATCATTAACGAAGAACTCGCCGCCAAGCACTTCGCGGACTCAGACCCCATCGGGCAACGCCTGAATTTCGGCGGCGATCAGGAATCCGACTATTACGAGATCATCGGCGTCGCCGGAAACATCAAGCACGAGTCTCTGGTCGAAGAGATCAGGCCGGAAGTTTACACGCCGCTCGCGCAAGAGCCGTGGCATACGATGAGCATCGTCGTGCGCGCCGCAGGCGACCCCACGCAACTCGCCGGGGCGGTGCAACGCGAGATCGGAGAGATAGACCCGGAGCAACCGGTCTTCAACGTGCGGACGATGCAGCGTGTGGTCTCCGAATCGCTCGCGCCGCAGCGCGTGACGATGGGCATGCTCGGCGTCTTCGCCTTTATCGCGCTCGTGCTCGCCTCGGTCGGCATCTACGCCGTGATGTCTTACGCCGTCACGCAACGCACGCACGAGATCGGCGTCCGCATGGCGCTCGGCGCGCGCCCGCACGACATCCTGCGCATGGTCGTCCGGCAGGGGATGCTGCTCGCGTTCATCGGCATCGCCATCGGCCTCGTCGCGTCCTACTGGCTGATGCAGGGCTTGACCGTCATGCTCTACGGTGTGAGCGCGAGCGACCCCGCAACTTTCGGCCTGATCTCTTTGCTGCTCCTCTTGGTCTCTTTCGCCGCGAACTACATCCCCGCACGACGCGCGACGAGGGTTGATCCGATGGTGGCTCTCAGATACGAATAATAACGAACGCGGACAGCGGCTTGCGGGATGGGGAATAAAAGGCGGGCGCGAAGTTTCCGGCTCACGCTCCGTCATTCGCCGCCCGCGACCTCAGGAGGCTCAAGATGGGAACAATCTGGCAAGACTTGCGTTACGGGCTGCGGACGTTGTGGAAGAGTCCGGGTTTTACTTACGTTGCCGTGCTCGCGCTGGCCTTAGGGATCGGTGCGAACACGGCCATCTTCAGCGTCGTCAACACGGTGCTCTTGCGCCCGCTGCCTTACAAAACGCCCGACCGTCTCGTCTGGCTCTGGGAAACCAGCCCGCGCAACGACATCCCGAAAGAAGTTGCCTCCTATCCCAATTTCGAAGACTGGCGACGGCAGAATCAAAACTTTGAAGCCGTGGCCGCGTTCTCCAACACGACGCCGAGCTTGACGGGCACGGACGACGACCCGGTGCGTCTGCCCGGCGCGGCCGTCCTCGGTGATTTCTACACGGTGTTGGGCGTCGAGCCGATGCTCGGCCGCAAGTTTCTGGCCGAGGAGAACGAGGAAGGCAAGCATCGCGTCACGATCCTGAGCCACGGCCTCTGGCAACGTCGCTTCGGCGGCGATGCGCGGATCATCGGACGGCAGATCGGCGTCAACGGCAGCCAGTACACGGTCGTCGGCGTGATGCCGCCGAACTTCCAACACCCGAACCCGGAGGCGCGGCGGCCTGTCGAGTTGTGGCTGCCCCTGCCCGTGAGCGCGGGGATGCGTGACTCACGCCGCGGCGATTTCCTGAGCGTCATCGCGCGCCTCAAACCCGGCGTGAGCGTCGAGCAGGCGAGCGCGGAGATGACGACCATCGCCTCGCGTCTCGAGCAACAATACCCGGAAACAAATTCGGGATGGAGCGTCATCGTCCAGCCTCTACACCAGCGGTTCACGGGCGAGGTGCGCCCCGCGCTGTTGATGCTGCTCGGCGCGGTCGGCTTTCTCCTGCTCATTGCGTGCGCCAACGTCGCCAACCTGTTGCTCGCGCGTTCGAGCACGCGCCTCAAAGAGATCGCGATTCGCACCGCGCTCGGCGCGGGGCGCGCGCGCATCGTGCGACAGTTGTTGACGGAGAGCGTCGTGCTCTCGCTGCTCGGCGGCGCGCTCGGCCTGCTGGTCGCCTTCTGGGGCATAGACGCTTTGCTCGCGCTCAGCCCCGGCAACATTCCCCGGCTCGAATCCGTCGGCATTGACCGCCAAGTTCTGCTGTTCACGCTCGGCATTTCGCTCGTTACCGGAATCATCTTCGGACTCGCCCCGGCTCTCATGGTCTCGAATCCCAATCTGAACGAGACGCTCAAAGAGAGCGGCCGCAGTTCGACCGAAGGCGGGCGCGGGCTTCGCCTGCGTAACGCGCTGGCCGTCACGGAGATCGCTCTGTCGCTGGTGTTGCTCGTCGGCGCAGGTCTCCTCATCAAGAGTTTCCTGCGTTTGCAGGATGTGAAGCCCGGTTTCAACCCGCAGAATTTGCTCGCGGCCGAACTTGTCCTGCCTGCGTCGAAGTATGCTGAGAACCAGCAGGTCGTCAACTTCTACGATCAACTGCTGCAACAACTGGCGCAACAGCCCGGCGTGCAGGCCGTGGGGGCGACGAGCGCGTTGCCGCTCGGCGGGGGCGGCGATGTTCTCGCCTTCTCGGTCGAAGGACGCACGCGCGCGAGCACGGAACGCGTTCCCGATGCGGAGGCGCGCACGGTCAACCCGGACTACTTTCGCACGCTCCAGATACCGCTGCGCAGCGGGCGACTGCTCGACGAACGCGATAACGAAAACGCCCCGCGCGCCGTCGTCATCAGCGAGACTTTGGCGCGCAAGTACTTTCCCGGCGAAGACCCTCTCGGCAAGCGGATCACTTTCGGCGACCCGCAAGGGTCAGACGTGCAATGGTTGAACGTGGTCGGCATCGTCGGCGACGTGCGCCAGAGCGATCTGGATGAAGAACCCTACGCGCAGGTTTATCGCTCATACCGGCAGTCGCCGCGTCGCGGCCTGACCGTGATCGTTCGCACGGCAGGGCCGCCGCTCGGCATGCTCGACATGCTCCACAACCAAATCCGCACGCTCGACCGCCAGCAGCCGCTCTACAACGCGCGCACCGTCGAGAAGGTGTTGGACGAAGCAATCGCCCGGCCGCGTTTCAACATGCTGCTCGTCACGATTCTGGCGGCCGTCGCCATGATTCTCGCCATGGTCGGTATCTACGGCGTCATCTCTTACATGGTGACGCAGCGCACGCACGAGATTGGCATTCGCATGGCTCTCGGCGCACGCCCGCTCGACGTGTTCAGGATGGTTTTAAGGCATGGATTATCGATCGCTTTGATGGGCGTGGGCAGCGGCATCGTCGCCGCGTTCGCCCTCACGCGCCTGCTGTCGAGCTTGCTCTACGATGTGCGCCCGACCGACGTGTACACGTTCGCCAGTGTCTCCGCGCTGCTCACGGCCGTCGTCTTGCTCGCCTGCTACATCCCCGCACGACGCGCGACGAGGGTTGATCCGATGGTGGCTCTCAGATACGAGTAAAGCACTTCGAGGAGGTTTGTGATGGGAACGCTATGGCAAGACCTGCGTTATGGCGCGCGAATGTTGAGCAAGAGTCCGGGCTTCACGGTGGTGGCGGTTGCGGTGCTGGCTCTGGGCATCGGCGCGAACACGACGATCTTCAGCCTCGTCAACGGGATGTTGCTCAGGCCGCTCGTCGGCGTCCAGTCGCCGGAGAAACTCGTGGCCGTTTACACGAGCGATTTCAGCAGCGGCCTGTACGGCAGTTCGTCCTATCCTGACTACGTCTCTTTTCGCGACGGGGCGAACGCCTTCGACGGGCTTGCGGCCTACCAAAGCGCCACGGTGAGTTTGACCGAAAGCGACGAACCCGAACAACTGCGCGGCGAGGCCGTGACGGGGAACTATTTCAAAGTGCTCGGCGTCGGTGTCTCGGCTGGCCGCACGCTCTTGCCGGAAGACGAGACCACGGCGGGCGGTAATCCGGTCGTCGTCATCAGTCATAGACTCTGGCAGCGTCGTTTCAACTCGGAGCCGAACCTCGTCAATCGCACGATCAATCTCGACGGGCGGGGGCATACGGTTGTCGGCATCGTGGCGGAGAACTTTCGCGGCCTGCACATCGGATCGTCGCCGGAGTTCTGGCAGCCTTTGCCGCCGCCCCGGACTGATCCGAACGCGCGTGGCAGTCGCAGCCTGATGTTGGTCGGGCGGCTCAGGGACGGGGCGACACCCGAAGAGGCCAACGCGCAACTGACGGCTATCGCCGCGCGGCTGGCAGCGGATTACCCCGAAACGAACCGTGGCACACTGGAACGTCCAAACGAGCCGCGACCCGTCACCGTCACACGGCAAACGCGCATCGGCGAAAAACAGCGCAAGACCATCATCGGCGTGTCGGGGATGTTGATGTTGATGGTCGGGCTGGTGCTTCTGATCGCCTGCGCCAACGTGGCAAATTTGTTGTTGGCGCGCGCCTCCGTGCGGCGACGCGAGATCGCAATCAGGCTCGCGCTCGGTTCGGGTCGCCTGCGCTTGATTCAGCAGTTGTTGACCGAAAGCATGTGTCTCGCCGTCCTCGGCGGCCTCTTCGGACTTTTGTTGACGCTCTGGACTTCCGACTTCCTACCGAAATTTTTCCCTACCGAAGAGGCGAGCGGCCTTGATTTGAGCGTCGATTGGCGCGTGCTCGGCTTCACGCTCGGCCTCTCTTTGTTGACGGGCATCGTGTTCGGCCTCGCGCCCGCGCTGCAAGCCTCACGGCAAAATTTACTGTCGGCTTTGAAGGACGACACGAGCGCGCCGGAGGTGCATGGCTTCGGGCGGTTCGGGCTGCGCAATGCGCTCGTCGTCATGCAGGTCGCGTTGTCGCTCATCTTGCTCATCTGCGCCGGACTGTTCATGCGTAGCCTGCGCGCCGCTTCGACGGCCGACCCCGGCTTCAATGCCGAGAACGTGCTGCTCACACGGATGGAGGCGCGCGGCGTGAAGATGAAGCGCGAAGAGGAGGAGCTTTTCTATCGCGGCGTGCAGGAACAGGTGGGCGCGTTGCCGGGCGTGCGCTCCGTCGCGCTCGCCTACATCGTTCCCATCAGCGGCGGCGGGATGCGCACGAACGTCTGGGTCGAAGGTTATCAACCCAAGCCCAACGAGGACACGGAACTCAACACCAACATCGTGAGTCCCAACTACTTCAAGACGATTGGTATTCCACTCTTGCAAGGCCGCGACTTCAACGCGGCGGACACGATGAATGCTCCCGGCGTCGTCATCATCAACGAAGAATTCGCGCGGCGTTATTTCCCCGGCGCGAATCCCGTGGGCAAGCGCGTGAGGACGGATTCGGAAGGGCCATATTTAGAAGTGGTCGGCGTCGTGAAGAACGCCAAGTATCGGGCTTTACGCGAAGAACCTCTGCCGTTTTTCTACACGCCGCTCGCGCAAGGGGCGAGGGGGGCGATGACGCTCTTCGTACGCACGGACGGCGACCCGTTGGCGGTGCTGCCCTCGGTGCGCGCCGAGTTGAAGAACCTGAATAAGAACTTGACGTTGTTTCAGGTCAACACCTTTTCCGCGCATCTGGCCGACGCTTTATCCTCCGACACGATGATCGCCGTGTTGCTCAGCATCTTCGGCGTTGCGGCGTTAATGCTGGCCGCCGTCGGACTCTACGGCGTGATGTCCTACGCGGTGGCGCGGCGGACGCACGAGATCGGGGTGCGAATGGCGCTCGGCGCACAGACGGGCGACATCATCAAGCTGGTGCTGTGGCAGGGCATGATCCTCCTGCTCGCCGGTTGCGTGGTCGGACTCGCCGCCGCGTTCGCACTCACCCGGCTCATGTCGAGCTTGCTCTACGGCGTCGGCGCAACCGACCCGCTGACGTTCGTGGGGATCACTTTGCTGCTGGCGGGCGTGGCGATGCTCGCCTGCTACATCCCCGCGCGTCGCGCGACGAAGGTTGATCCGATGGTGGCTCTCAGATACGAATAGAAAAGGAAGTATGAGGTTTGAGTTATGAATAAGAGAATTTTTATCGGCCTGTCGTTTGCGATCTGCCTGTGCGTCGTGGCGGCGTCGGCGCAGAAGGATGAGAAGTCGAAGTCCACGACGAAAAAGTCGGATCACGATCACATCCAGATCAACGGGAGCAGCCTGCGCTGGGAACACCGCAGCACGGACGAGGGAACGGACATCACGCTCACCTCAAAGAACGTGGAGTTTAACGACGACTACACGGACGTTGAACGCATCACGGGCGACGGCTACTTTCGTCTCTCGGAGGAACGCGGCGGCATGTTGCGGCGGCTCGAAATGACGCCGGGGACGGACGGCCAACTCAAACGCCAATACTGGGAGCGCGGCGAGGTGCGCCCGTGGAACGACGCCGCGCGCAAATGGCTCGCACGGCTCTTGTCGGACACGGTGGCCGGGAGCGGCTACGACGCGGAGGCGCGCGTCAGGCGGATACTCAGGAAGGGCGGCGCGAACGCCGTCCTCGCAGAGATCACGCGGCTCAAAACCGACTATGCGCGGCGCGTCTATTCGACCGCGCTCGTCGAGGGCGGAAACTTGAGCGGCGAGCAGTTAATGAAATTGCTCTCGCAGAGTTCCAAGTCAATCGCTTCCGACTACGAGAAGGCCACGCTGCTCATCCAAGTTTTGAAGAACAATCTGGCGGACGCGTCCGTGCGCGCGGCCTTCTTCGAGACAGCGAACACCATTTCGTCCGACTACGAGCGCGGGCGCGTGCTGGCCGTGCTGTTGAAGCGCAGCGACATTTCGACCGAGACGCTATTGCTCGCGCTCAAGGCGACGCGCGGGATGAGTTCGGATTTCGAGAAGGCGAATGTGTTGATTCGCGCGGCAGGCACGGGCGCGGCCAACGAGTCTGTGCGTTCGGCGATCATCGAGGCGGCGCACGCGCTCTCGTCGGATTACGAGCGCGGGCGCGTGCTCACGGCCGTCACGAAAAAGCAGTTGTGAACAAGTCGCGCCTCGCGGCCGGAGAAAGTTTGAAAATGCGCGGGAGGAATGACGAGTTGCGTCCGGGCGAGATCATGCGATTACAATACGCGAGCGAAAACGTGCTGTCTGAAACGTCTCTCTTAAACGTATGAAGACACCAGAAGCAAACATCCCCCGCGTACTCGTCGCGGACGACCAGCCCGACGTGCTCGAAGCCCTGCGCCTGTTGTTGAAGGGCGAAGGTTATCGCATCGAAGCCGTCACTTCGCCGCCCGCCGTGCTCGCCGCGATCAAGGCCAGCGAGTTCGACCTGCTTCTCATAGACCTCAACTACACGCGCGACACCACCTCCGGTCAGGAAGGTCTCGACCTGCTCTCGCGCATACAGGCGACCGATTCGACGCTCCCTGTCGTCGTGATGACGGCGTGGGGCAGCGTCGAAGTGGCGGTCGAGGCGATGCGGCGCGGCGCGCGCGACTTCATCCAGAAGCCTTGGGAGAACGCGCGTCTGCTCTCCGTCCTGCGCACGCAAATCGAACTCAGCCGCGCGCTACGCAAAGGGCAGCGACTCGAAGCCGAGAACAAGTTGTTGCGCGACGGTCATGCCCCGCAACGCATGATCGCCACGGCGGCCAGCATGCGCCCCGTGCTGCAAATGATCGAGAGCGTCGGCGCGTCTGACGCGAACGTCCTCGTCACGGGCGATAACGGCACGGGCAAAGAAGTGGTCGCGCAGACGCTTCACGCCGTCTCGCCGCGCGCATCGAAGACGATGGTGACGGTCAACGTCGGCGCGCTCTCCGAGGGCACTTTCGAGAGCGAGTTGTTCGGCCACGTGAAGGGCGCGTTTACCGATGCCAAGACGGATCGCGTCGGGCGTTTCGAGTTGGCCGATGGGGGCACGCTCTTTCTCGACGAGATCGCCAACGTCCCCATCACGCAACAGGCGAAACTCCTGCGCGTGGTGGAGACGGGCGAGTTCGAGCGCGTCGGCTCTTCCAAGACGCGGCGCGTGGACGTGCGGATACTTTCGGCGACGAACGCCGATCTGCGTGAGGAAGTCGCGGCCGGGCGTTTTCGTCAGGACTTGCTGTTTCGCCTGAACACCGTCGAGATACACCTGCCCCCTTTGCGCGAACGGCGCGAAGACATCCCGCTGCTCGCGCACCACTTCCTAGAGCTTTACGCGCGTCGCTATCGTAAATTTGTTAAAACCTTTTCGGACGACGCGATGAGCGTGCTGCTTCGTTACGAGTGGCCGGGGAACGTGCGCGAGTTGGATCATGCGGTCGAGCGCGCGGTGTTGATGTCGAAGGGCGCGGCCGTCGAAGCCGTCGATCTCAATTTGCAGGCGGGGGCGGCGGCCGAACGCGGACTCGATGAGATGAGTCTCGATGAGGTAGAGTGTTTCCTGATTCGCAAAACTCTCGCGCGCTTCGACGGCAACGTCGGACAGGCGGCGGAAGCCCTCGGACTCAGCCGCAGCGCGCTCTACAGGCGACTCCAGCGTTACGGCTTATGACGGACGGCCAGCAGCTATATAAAGCCCCCCGGCGCGAGAGGTTGAACCACGAGCAGCGCATTCTCTTGACGGCACTCGCCGGGGGCTTGCCCGGCACGCTCATCTCGCTCATCCTGCTCTGGAATCGTTCCTACACGCCCAAAGTTCAGTGGACGCTCTCGCTCCTCATCGTCGGCGTCTGGCTCGGTCTGGCCTTTTCTCTGCGCGGCCGCGTGGTGCGCCACCTGCAAACGCTCTCAAACCTCCTTGCCGCCATGCGCGAAGGCGACTACTCGATCCGCGCGCGCGGCGCGGGACGCGAAGACGCCCTCGGCGACGCGATGCTCGAAGTCAACGCGCTCAGCGAAACTTTGCGCGCCCAACGGCTCGGCGCGATGGAAGCCACCGCGCTTTTGCGTACCGTCATGGGCGAGATCGACGTGGCCGTCTTCGCCTTCGACGCCGAGGAACGCCTGCGCCTCGTCAACCGCGCGGGTGAACGCCTGTTCGCGCAGCCTTCGGGTCGCCTGCTGGGGCGCACTGCCGACGAACTCGGCCTCGAAGAGTTTCTCCGTTCGGCGGACGATTCGCAGATCATCCCGAAAACTTTTCCCGGCCAAGCCGGGCGTTGGGGCGTGCGCCGCAGCACCTTCCGCGAGCGCGGCCTGCCGCATCAACTTCTCGTGCTCTCAGACCTCAGCCGCGAACTGCGCGAGGAAGAACGAGAGGCTTGGCGCAGGCTCGTGCGCGTGCTCGGTCACGAATTGAACAACTCGTTGACGCCGATCAAATCAATCGCCGGGAGTCTGGAAAGCCTGCTCGTGCGCGAACCGCGACCGCTCGATTGGCACGACGACATGGCGCGCGGCCTCTCGATCATCGGCTCGCGCTCCGAATCCCTCAGCCGCTTCATGCAGGCTTACGCGCGTCTCGCGCGCCTGCCCCCGCCGCGCTTCGCGCCCGTCAACGTCCACGAACTCGTGCGCCGCGTTGCGGAACTCGAAACGCGCGTCGCCGTCAAAATCGTGCCCGGAGCGGAACTGACCATTCAGGCCGACGCAGACCAACTGGAACAACTGCTCATCAACTTGCAGCGCAACGCCGCCGACGCCGCGCTGCAAACGGGCGGCGGCGTCTCGGTCGGTTGGGTGAAGAACGCCAACCATTTCACCCTCATCGTCGAAGACGAAGGGACGGGTCTCTCCAACACTGCGAACCTCTTTGTCCCGTTCTTCACGACGAAGCCGGGTGGCTCCGGCATCGGCCTCGTCCTCAGTCGCCAGATCGCAGAGGCGCACGGCGGCACGCTCACGCTCACCAACCGGCGTCGCGGCACGGGCTGCGAAGCGCGCCTCCAACTGCCGCTTTAACTCGCTTCCGAAAAACTATCTCTCCGCTCCCACTGTCTCCGTTTCCACTGCTTAAACGCTGCTCCCGGCGTCGCAGGTTTTTGCAGCCGGGGGCGCAGACGTTATAGTTACCCGTCAACGAAAATCTTCAAAACCGTTTTGTGAAATAGCTTGATAGAGAAGGACGTGATCATCATCGGCGGCGGGGCGGCGGGTCTCTTCTGCGCGATTGAGGCGGGGCGGCGCGGGCGCAGCGTGCTGGTCTTGGAGCACGCTGGACAGGTCGGGAAGAAGATCGCCATCTCCGGCGGCGGGCGTTGCAATTTCACCAACCTCAACACGAGCGCGGCCAACTTCATCTCCGCCAACCCGCACTTCGCCAAGTCCGCGCTCGCGCGTTACACGCCCGCCGACTTCGTCGCACTCGTCGAACGACACGGCATCGCCTACCACGAAAAAAAATTGGGGCAGTTATTCTGCGACGGCAGCGCGCGCCAGATCATCAATCTGCTGCTGGCCGAGTGCAACGACGCACGCGTCGAAATTCGTTGCGGCTGCCGCGTGCACGGGGTCGAGCGGGGCGACAAGTTTCGCGTCGAGACGGAGCAGGGAAGTTTCACGTCCGCCTCGCTCGTCGTCGCCACGGGCGGCCTCTCCATCCCGCAACTCGGGGCAACCGACTTCGGCTACCGGCTGGCGCGCCAGTTCGATTTGCGGATTGAACCGACGCGCCCCGCGCTTGTCCCGCTGACCTTGCCCCC
The DNA here is from genome assembly GCA_035940695.1 of Pyrinomonadaceae bacterium. GTDB lineage: Bacteria > Acidobacteriota > Blastocatellia > Pyrinomonadales > Pyrinomonadaceae > JAIVJZ01. The sequence continues at coordinate 167,414 of DASZEQ010000004.1, forward strand.
CGCGACACAGGTGCGTCTCTCCGAGTTGAGCGGCGTGTCGCTCGACGCCGTCGCCGGTTGCGGCGGCGCAACGTTTCGCGAAAACATACTCGTCACGCACAGAGGCTTGAGCGGCCCCGCGATTCTGCAAGTCTCTTCCTACTGGCAGCACGGCGAACCCGTCAATCTCAACCTCTTGCCCGATGCGGACGCGCTCTCGCTGTTCCTTGAGCGGCAAGATTCCGAGAACGAGTTGGCGAACGTGCTCGGCCGTTACCTGCCGCGTCGCTTCGCGCAGGCGTGGTGCAAACTGTACGCGCCGCCCAAGTCGCTCCGGCAAATGTCGGAACGCGAGATCGCCGCGCTGGCCGAGAAACTTCAATGCTGGCAGATCACGCCCGCCGGGACGGAAGGTTACAAGAAAGCGGAAGTAACGGCGGGCGGCGTCGCCACCTCGGAACTATCCTCGCGCACGATGGAGGCGACGCGCGTTCCCGGTCTCTACTTCATCGGTGAAGTGGTTGACGTGACCGGCCAACTCGGCGGTTATAATTTTCAATGGGCGTGGGCTTCGGGTTATGCGGCGGGACAGTTTGCCTAGAGGTTGAGAGGCGAGCGACTGCCGCGCTCGCCGCCGCTCCGCCGCGTCAGAGAGTAAGCCCACGCGATGAGCACGCCTTGCAACGGCAGTCTGAGCCACAAAACGACGGGCGGGATTTCGGGAAACTGTTGCGGGTTGATCGCCATCTGGACGTTAGCGGGAAACACCGCGACGAGCAAAGCGATCAAGCCCCACGCGGCGAGGCGCGTGTATTTCGGAACGAAGAGCAGCAGGCCGAGAGCCGTCTCGAAGAACCCGCTCAGATAGACGAGAAAGAGATGCCACGGCAGGTAAGGCGGCATCATCCTCACGTAGAGCGCGGGATTGACGAAGTGATACAGCCCCGCGAGCGCGAACCAGAGACCGAGCGAATATTTCAGCAGGAGTTTTAGCGTCCCGATGTATCTCATTCAAATATTGCTGCCGCTCTACGACAACGAAGGCGCGCCCTTTGAACGGAAAGTTTACGAGCGCGTGCGCGAAGAGTTGATAAAAAAATTCGGCGGCGTCACGGCCTTTCACAGTTCGCCCGCGGAGGGAATCTGGAAAGAGGGCGGGGAAGTCAGCCGCGACGCGATCATCGTCTTTGAAGTCATGACCGCCGAACTTGAGCGCGAATGGTGGACACAGTATCGCAGAGACTTGGAAGCGCGTTTCCGGCAGGAAAAGATGATCGTGCGCGCGACCTCTATCGAACAGTTATGAAGCGTGCGGCGCGAATCGGCCGCACGCTTCACGGGCGCGAATACATATCGACGACGCGCTCGATGGCGCGGCGGCACACGGCGCAGAAAGCGTCCGTGCGCGTGAACATGATGCAATCCACTTGCGGGCGATAGAACCCACGCGCCTCGTAGTTCGCGCCCTCGAACGCGCCCACACGGTTCGCGTATTTCTCGCGCGCAAACATCTCTTTATCGTGCGCCAGTTCTTCGTTAAAGAGCGCGTCCATCTCCTGCTCTGGACGCCCCTGACTGCGTATGACACGCCTGCGCGCTTGTATCTCGCGCGAGTATTTTTCAAACGCTTCTTTCTCCCAAGGAGTCGGCAGTGGCGTATCCGGGCTGACGAGGTCGCGCCATTTCAAATTCTTCGGGTCGAGCAACGCGGTCACGTTCGGCTCCCACGGTTCGACGCGTTCGCTCGCGGGAGCATAGACCACGGGCGAGGTGTAATACTCGTCGGCCAGAGCCGCGAAGTGATGCGCGAACTCGTGTATGAAGAGATAGCTCGCCCATTGGCTATCGGCGGGAGCGGTACTGTAGAGATTGAATATTCCGCCGCCGCCGTAGGTGTTGTTGTTGACGAGAATCTCCACGAAGTCGTAGGGCGCGAAAGCGGCCGTGCGGCGCAGGGCGCGGTTGTCGAACGTGAGTATGTAACGCTCCGAGCCGAAGGCGTCGTAGGTTGCGCCGAGCGGCGAGTCTCGGTGAACGCCCGTCGAGGGGCGTGAGACGCCTGACTCTGCGGCCGGTGGAGACATACCCCAGACGTTGAAATCCCTGCGCCGTTCTTTGAACGGTGAAGTCTGAAAAAGCGACGCGGTGAGACGCCGCGCGTCGTGCTCGAACTTGCCCGCCTCGGCGGCCGTGTAGCCGTCGCCGAGAATCAGCAGGTCAACTTTCGTTGAAGGGTCGCCGTTCTTCTCGATTTCGAGAAGGCGCGCGGGCGCGGGCGTTTTAGCGTTTGTGACGAAGATGTCGCGCGGGTCAACGTTGGTCGTCCAGATTTCGCGGAAGGCATTACCGGCGTCGCGCTTCTTCAACAATATCTGCACGGGCGCGGCGGGCGCGGGAAACCTGAGCGACTCCTGAAAGGTGCGGTTCACGGTCTTGGCCTCGTCCGAAGTCTCCCACTCGCCGTAGATCGACGCGAAGCCGCGCGAGTAGAGCAGGCGATTCGTCTGTCTGTCCCTGACTTCAAACAGGTACTTGCCGAGGTTCGACTCGTCAATCATGCGGCGCGGATTGCCCGGCCACGGCAGCGGTTCGATCACGACCCTCTCCACGCTGAATAATTCCTGCGCGGCGTTGCCCGTGTGATAAAAGTCGAGCCGCATGGTCTCAACTCCAAACGTTTCCACAGAAGAAACCGAGAGAAAGAGCGCGAGCCACAGGATTCTTTTCATAAGCCTCTCTGATTTAGTCGTCTGTCTTACGCCGAACTGTTTTGCCGTCCGTCTCAAGCCAAACCGAACAGCGCGAACTTTACTCGAATGACCTTAGCTTACACCACAGTCTCACAAGTAGCGCATCGGGAATCTAAATTACCAACATCCCATCGAGAGATTAATTTCAAGTTTCAGCTTTCGAGTTTCAAGTTTCAAATCTCAACTTTCGAGTTTCAACTTTCAGGTTTCAAATCTCAGCTTTCAGCTTTCAAACTTACAAATCTCAGCTTTCAAGTTTCAAATTTCAAATTATCTAAAGACACGTCTTTAAACCTGAACCCCGAAACTAATTTCCCTCCACGCTCGAACGGCATATTCCCGCGCGCCTTGCTATACTGTCCGTCACGCTGCATGCAAAGTCTGAGTCTCCAACCATCCACAGCCCGCGACGAACCGTTTGATCTGGCGGCGGAAGTAGCACGTCTGGAGTCGCTTCTGTCCATGCAACAGACGGAACTGACGAACCTGCAAGAAGAGATGCATAAGTTCAAAGTTCGCTACACGCAGATCGTCGGCTGCCGTCTGGCCGAGTTGGCCGACATCGAACAGGCGATCAAGCAAGCGGAAGCGAGCCTGCACGACTTGGCACACGACGAGAGCACGGAAGAGGAAGTGGCCGGGGCGGGCGACGTCGGAAAGACGCACGAAGCGGAGAAGTCGCCGGTAGGAAACGGACTGCGAAAACTTTTCTGGTCGGTCGCCAAACTCTTTCATCCAGACCATGCGGCGGACGAATCCGAAGCCCGACGCCGCCACCAGATCATGGTCGAAGCGAGCCGCGCCTACCGCGAAGGCGACGCCGAGAGCCTGCACACCCTGCTCGGCGACGAAGAACTGCAATTCTATTGCGCCCGCCCGCAGGCCGCCGACACACCCGAAAATTTACAAGACAAACTCCTCTCTCTCAAAGAAGAGTTACGCACCGTCGAGTTCGGCATCAAGCGTCTCATGCAGGACGGCCTCTACCGCATCAAACTAGCGGCCGACGAGGAAGCCACCCACGGCCGCGACGCCCTCGCCGAAGAGGCCAAACGCATCAACCGGCAAATCGTCAAAGCCCGACACCGCCTCACAAACCTCATCTAATTCCCGCCCAAACGCCTCCCCGCGACGCACCCATCAAATAAACTATTCCACTACATTCGACAATAAGAATCGGCGTCCGATAACGCCCCGCTTCATCTGTAGGCTTTGCCTCATAACCCCCCAAATCTTAAGCACTAATGGATCAGGCAGAAAGGTTTTGGGGCAAGATTGAATAATATTAGACATGCTAATATCTATTGCATTATAATATTAGCATGAGTAAGGACGAAAAATACAGGTTAGTTTATGTCGAGTGGGTTGATTCTTACGGTTGCTCGTCTGAGTGGGCAGACCTAGAAGGATGCTCGCCTGTGCCGATGGTTTGCCAGTCGGTAGGTTGGCTTATTCACGATGATAAAGATTGTAAGGTAGTAGTCCCGCACATGAGCCAAGCCGACCATCCGAACGCTTTCAAACGGCAAGGGTGTGGAGATATGACTATCCCCACATCTGCCATCGTGAAGATAGCGAACGTGGGGATAGTGAAACGATCAATTAAACGTGGGAAGTCTTAGCGACCCTTCTTCCCGCCACCCTTACCCGGCCTCTGTGTCAAAGCCGATCCGGCGGTGCTTTTCGCCGCCTTAGATGTTCTTCCGTCACTTAACTGCTTGCTCGCAGTCGTGCCAACCTTCTTTGAGGTTTGTTCGTTCTTAGCCATTACTTCTTACCCCCTTTCGGTCTGCGACCACCTAATGCCGCCGCTGCTACACTTTTGACAGCGGGAGACGTGCGCGAACTACGAAGCAACTTGCTCGCTTTGCGCGCCACTCTGAGCGATGTTCTCGGATTAGCTCTCCTAGCCATGATTGTTTTCTCTTTCCGACAGACCGCGTGTTAACCCTTTGGACGCGAGGGCGGGGGCGTGCTATATTTCTCACGTAGTACGTCCCGATGGACTGCTAAGCCGATCCAGCGATCCGTCAAAATCTCGGCTCGTCTTAGCAGTCCAACCCTCCGATTAACTACACACTCAAAATACCATATCTTAGGCGTCGGGTAAACGTTCGCCCCTCTATATGGTGTTTGGATCAAGCCGCCTCTGCCCAAAACTTCGGCTTTAATCCCAACTCAAACATACTCTGAATCAGGCAACAGATATTGTGGCAAAGCACCTTGCAAAGTGCTTCGTTGATCTGCGCCGTTTTGGTCTTACTCCGCAGAGAGTCGCCAAACTTAGACTTGATCATGTGGAACGTCGTCTCGACGTTAGACCTCTTGTGATAGGACTCCATGAATCTTTCGGTATTGAAAGCGAAATAGTGATACATCTTTTTCCATAGTTCGCCTTTATGTGACGGGTTAGGTTTGTTCTTCTGGCCTGTGCGAAATGGAATGTAAGGTGCAGCACCATTTTGGAGAGCCGTGCAGCGATTATCAAAGCTATCGTAGCCTTTGTCGGCTGAGATTTCGCGCATCTGAAAATTGCGCGCGGTAGCTTCAACCAGTGGCTTAAAGTGCGGGCTATCGTTTCGATACTTTTCGCTCAACTCAACGGCTGTCACAACATTAGTTTTGACGCCGCAAATCAGATGCATTTTAATCCAGTCTTTGCTTTCCATCAGGTGCGGTTGATCGTACTTGGCACTAAACCATTGCACGAAGCGGCAACCTGATAAGCCCGTCGAGTCAACGGCAAAATCTTGCTCGATAGCTTGCAGAGGTAACGCGCTTTCTTCAATGAGCATTTGCAAGTGAGGGGTTAACATCTCATCTTCAAAGTAGCGGAAGATGGAGTTATAGGCGGGCAGCTTGGACAGGTAGCCTTTGCCGTGCGCCTCTTTAAGATCGGTGATGAAGCGGCGACCGGACACGGTAGAGTAAACCTTGAAGGCCATCGAAAACATAATATCTTCGATAGGCAGGCGCGGTCTGCCGTTCGTCTGTGAAGGTTCTCCGACGCCTTCGCATAACTGACGTAGTAGATACTGGAAAAGTCGCTTCTCTTGCGTCTGAGCGGCATTGTAGGCAGGCCACACTTGCGCGTAAGTCTTGCGGGTGACTTTGACTGTCTCTGTCACAGTGGTCTTGCCATCTTCAACTGTGACGGTCTTGGTGCGCTCTATCGTCTCTTCGACGGCGAAGATGTGTTTGCACTTCTGACGGCGAAAGTCATAGTCCGGGCATGAGCAAGTTTGCTTTTCAGGATTAACTTTGTATTTACCCTTACCGGATTGTGAAGGGACGAGCCAGAGGTTTCCGTCTTGAATGATGTTTGTGCGGTTGGCAATCTCTTTGCCTTTTTGCTCTCGGATGCTCATGTTGTGGACTCCTGTTTTAAGTTGGAAGTCACACAGTAGAAGCGTATAATGAATTTGCACGATCATTCAGCTTCGGCTGTGTGGTTTAGCCCCGTTGGTTGTTAGCGCAACTGACGGGGCTTTTGCTTTCTCAAAGAACATGAGTATTATGCTTGAGCGGTCAAGCATTGTCAAGGTAAAAGTATGTTTGGTATCAGAAAGTTTTTATGATATAAGACACTTACAGAGACTAGCGCGCGGGCGCAAGTGTCTCTCTTGACAAGAGAATAAAACATGGTGGAGCGAACGGGGAACGATCCCGTTGTCGAGGGTCTCAAATCGCCGACACTACGCCAGTAGTCGCCCCATCTACGCGACGGCCAGAGGGATGTTTCGCCAAAACACCTCCCCTCTGGCCGTTCTGCTTTTACTCTTTGCTTGCCTCTTTTTCCATGCCTCCCTTAGCTGTCAGCACTTCTGCGATACCATGAAAGAACGCAGCTATTCGATCTGGTTGCCAGCCTGCGAACTCATTCATATCAACCTTGACCGTCACGTTGAATTGAACTGCGCCTCCGGCCATCTGTGAAAACGCGCTGGTAACGCTGCTACGCGGCTGCGCCTCACGGTGTTGCGACGGTGGGGCATCCTTATGCTCCGGCTCAGTCGGCGGCGGTGGCGGTGTATTTGAGGTGGCGGAGGCTTCACGATGCGTGCGTGCGGAAGAACCCAACGCGCTGCCCTTTCTTAGATTGTCTCCATCGCGTTGCACTATTCCCGCCGCTTCCAAGTAGTCAATCAACAATTTAACTTGCAGCTTGCACTCTTTGGGCGCGGTGGCTAATTGTGATAAGTCTTTGATTGCGTCGCTCTCTGTTAGATTGCCAAAGCTGATCTTTTTGAGAACATCCTGTGCAAACCACGTATCCACGAACAGCGGAGCGAGTTTGTGGCTGGCTGTGGCATCGGCGGAATCCCATTCGTAAGCGTGGGCAAAGGCTAGCACCTCTGCTGAAGGCACAAAGCCGCCCTCCGTTTTCTGAATTAATCCTATATTCAGAAAAAACGGGTTAGCCGATGAAATTGTGGTTGGTTGCGTTTTGGCAATTTCGCCCACTTCGCCTGTCTTAACGGGTTTCAAGCTTTGACCGCTTGCTGCGGCATATGCACGCAGAACCGCTAATTGCTTGGCTATTGTGATGCGGTCAGTAGGTAGAACTTGGGTAGGTTTGATTTTGACAGGCTTGGACGATGGCGGTGGCGTAGCCTCGCCTATCTTGTGGATAGTCGCCTTTTCTTGGGACATTAAAAAACACCTCCTGCAATATGTTTCGCCGAGGGCAATATACGATCCTCCGCAAAGGCTGTCAATACCCTCCTTGCGAATCACAAGGCTAGGTTTGCGAAAACTTGCGGAGTTTTTTGAAGGCTTCGCCGTCTTTCACCGTCATTTCACCGCATGCCCACTGGCAAGGCAAAAACGCACTACCTGTAAATGAAGATATAATACGGGATAAAGGACAAAAAACCGTCCTTTGCTGTACCAATGGGCATGCGGTGAAATGACGGTGAAAGACGGCGAAGTTTTCGGGCTGAAAAAAGAGGTATAAAAATAAAGTTTGGTGGTGCAATTATGATGGGTCTTTTTTAGCCCATCTTGCCGCCGCCGCCGCCTTTGCAATCTCTTTTCGCTTCTCAGCCGATAGCTTATTGGCGCGAGCATTGCCACCTTTTAGCCCGCCGAGCCTCCCTAGCGCGACTGCGGCAGGATTCTTTTCCGGTTTTACTGGCGGGTCTTTGTGGATGGGATTGCCAGTTGCGAGATCAACAATGCGTTTGGCAAGTTCGTTTGCGCCGTTTGTGCTTGAGCGTTTAGGCATAGTGAGAATTTGCCACAAGTCGAGCATTAGAGCAAGCGTCAACTTGACCGCTCAAGCAAGCGGGCGACCGTCTCAACGATCTTCCCTATATCTTTGGGCTTTCTTAGATACTCATTCACGCCCGCTAGTCTCGCATCTCTGCCACATTCACTTGCTGAAAACATGATGATCGGCATCCCTCTGCGATGCTCTAACCCGCGCGCATATCTCACTAACTCAAGGCCGCTGACGCTCGGTAACTGATTATCGCACAGTAAGAGGCTATAGCTGGCCGCGCTCGCCAGCCTGAGAACTGCGACCCCGCCATCACCGCAGAGCGTGACACGCCAGCCTTCATCTTCCAACGTCTCTTTAATGGCCTGCGCGACAACTGAATGATCTTCGACTAAGAGGATGTGAGGCATAGGATTATCGCGGGGCTTGCGCTGTCCTTAGACGCAAGCCCCGCGCGCCTCTGCCAGTAGACGCAAGGCAGGCAGAGGCAAGACGAACATTGGCGCGGTCTGCTATCATGCGCGCGTTCAGCTTTGAAAATCAGCGACGGTTATGCGTAGCTCAACCTCAACCTCTAAAGAGTGAATGAGCATCGCCGTGCGAGTTGAGAGGTTCTTACTCACGGCGACCACGTTACGCATAGATAGTTTAACCAGTTATCCGGTTAGTAGCAAGCCGTGTCTGACACCATTAGGAGGTAACTTCTAATGGGTGAAAAGGCGCGTCCAAAACCTAAACGCCTTGCCGAAAAACTTCTACAGATTAGGGTGAGTTTAGGGCTTTCTCAGAATGGGTTAATCAGACAGCTTGGGGTTGATCTCACGCAAAATAGAATCTCGGATTATGAGTTAGGAATAGGAGAGCCGTCGCTACCAGTTATTTTGCGATACGCTCGGCTTGCAGGACTATCAACTGACTTTCTGATTGATGATGATCTAAACCTACCCGCCAAACTTCCGGCCAAGTCGAAACGCTCCTAAGACTTTTGGATCAACCTTAAGCACTTTTGGATCAAGAGGGGGTTATGAGGCAAAGCCATATACACAGGCTTTGCCTCAAAAGTCGAAGTTGTGTCCATTAGTTGTACTTGCCTAAGTTGGCCGTCCCACTATATTGGGGTAACAAAGGACTTTTGAGGCAAAGCCATATACACATAAATTTCATTATCGGACTCGGGGATTTTATTACACTTTCTCTCATCCTCGCTCCACTGTCTCGCACTATAAATGATTATGAAGGGTGAAAAGATGGAAGGCGGCCACATGCCGCCTTTGAAGAGAGAGTCGAGAGCTAAGTTGCGGCCGTTACTCTTTCTTGTCCAACTTGAGCACGACGGAGTTGATGCAGTAGCGCAATCCCGTCGGACGCGGCCCATCTTCGAAGACGTGGCCGAGATGTGAATCGCACGCGGCGCATAAGACTTCCGTGCGCATCATCCCGTAGCTCGTATCAATCTCGGTGCGGACTTTATCTTCCGCGGACGGTTCGGTGAAACTCGGCCACCCGCACCCCGAATCGAACTTGGCCTCGGAGGTGAACAATTCGTTGCCGCAAGCGGCGCACTTGTATGTTCCCGCGTCCTTCGCGTCGTGGTACTCGCCCGTAAAGGGGCGCTCCGTTCCTTTCTGGCGTGCGACGCGATATTGTTCCGGCGTCAGCGTCGCGCGCCACTCTTCTTCGGTCTTGACAACTTTTTTCGTCACGATATGAATCTCGCCCGCAGCAAGCTGCGGGGTATCAAAACAAGTTGAGTTGCTCCCGATGAAGTTGTTCGTACTGTGAACCTTGATTCTGGATGTACTGCTTGATGGTCTCTTCATTGCCGTGCTGTCCCACGCTGCTAATGAAATACCCATCCGTCCAGAACTCGCCGCCCCATAACTTCTTCTTCACCTCCGGGCACGAGGCTAAGATTTCTCTGGCCGTAATGCTTTTGATGAGTTGCACAATCTTCTTCGGGCTATACATCGGCACTGACTGCACCAGAAAATGCACATGGTCTTGGTCAGTGCCAATCTCAATGAATGCTATTTCGTAGCGTTTGCTGATTTCCAAACAGGTCTCTTTGAGCTTCTCGTCAACTTCCCGGCTAAAGACCACTCTCCGGTATTTGGCCGGGCACACGATGTGGTACAGAAGCAACGAGACATTATGGCTCTTATGGATGTACTTGCTCACA
>DASZEQ010000005.1:0-44294 GCA_035940695.1 Pyrinomonadaceae bacterium
TTCGACGGCAATCTGGGAGGCGCGTTGTTTATCTACTTTCCAGAGTCGGCGGCGCAGATGTTCGGTGAGGAACGCAGGGACGTTGGAGACGGTTGTGCGTCCGGCTGCGATTTTTAGTTCCGTCACTAACAAATCCGCCAGATCCTTCCATTTCTCCGAGTTGGTAGTGACTTTGCCCGTTAACTCTCTTTCGGCTTGTTGCAGTGTCTTGATGAAGGGGTGCGTAGCGTCATCATCAATATTCTCTTCTTTAGTATTAAAAGAAGTCTTGGGAATCTCGGAAGTAGTAATTGGCTCAATGGTTTGACTCGACTCAACTCGCATCAGTTTCTGAGTTGAGTCATGTACCCGATTCGGCGTTGAGTCGAGTTGAGTTGAGTTGAGTTGAGTTGAGTCGAGTGGTACCGAATTCAATTCCTCAGGGATCCGCACTTCATAAGTCGCACCTTCTTTATTGCCGATCTCAAATTGGCGGACAATGAGGCCAACATTTGTAAGGTGCTTTATATGAGCCAGAAAGGTGTTGAGTCCGCCTATCCCAGCCCAACGCATGACCTCGGTGCGGGTCGCCTGAATTGAACGTACCGGGACGACCGCTCCGCGCGTGCGCAGATACAGCGCGTCGTAGAGTTTCTTTGACGTGCCGGGAAAGAGTCCTTTTGGCAGGGCATCACGTTCCAATGAGTTAGGCCGACGATTGAAGTCGCGCTCCGGGGCTACGGGCTTATCGACTCTTTTTGTCGCGGACTTTTTGATGTGAGTTGAGTCGAGTTGAGTCGAGTTGAGTTGAGTCGAGTCGAGTCGAGTCGGTGGCGTGGCGTCGTCATTAGTAACTGATATGGCTAATGAAGTTACGGTTTTATCGCCCTCAAGCACCGTACCGTCATCGAACATCTTGGAAAGCTCGTCGCTAACGTCGTCCTTCTTCAGCGACGGCATGACTGCTTTCTGATTCCGCTCCCGCAATAGTTTCAAGTCCGACTTTTTCATCACCAAACCTCTCACGAATTTCGTTCGCCAGATTGAAGAACGCCAGCGCAGCCGGCGACGCTATATTCGTCTCGTAAACAGATTTACCGATGCCGACTGCCTGATTGACGGCCGCCGCATCGGGTACCCACGTATCGAACATATTGGTCTTGAACATGGCCTCGACCTGTGAACGCACCTCTTTATCGACAGTCTGCCGCGGCTTATACTTTGTCGAAAGCGCCATAATGATCATCTTCGGTGAGTGTGCTTTGCGCACCGCCGAGACCATTCTCATCACTTGTCCCAGACCGACCAGTGCGAAATTACTTGATTCGATGGGGATGACCGTCATGTCAGACATTGCCAGAGCATTAAGGGTCGGGGCACGCAGGGCAGGGGGCGTGTCTATCACACAGTAATCATAGCCGGAGCGCACCGGAGCTAATTTATTCTTTAACAACAGGTCGCGAGAAACCGGTTGCCCCTCGATGAGCGTCTCCGCATCGTGATCAAGACAAGCCGGTATAAGGTCGAGCCGGGGGCGGGCGCGCATCCTGTAGGCGGCAATGTCGCCGCGCACATCCAGCATCAGACGATGTGAGGTGCAGCGCGTGGATTCGAGTTCTTGTAGGTCGGCTCCGCACGCGACGGAGAGATTGCCCTGCGGATCAAGGTCAACTGCCAGCACACGCGAGCCTTGATTGGCAAGTACGACGGCCAGATTGAGCGCAGTGGTCGTCTTGGCACAACCGCCCTTGTGATTGGCAATAACGATAGTTTTCATGTGGTTCTCACCTCTCAAGCTGCTTTCAGTGGTTTAATCCGCTGGTACACTTCCTTGTTGGCTTCAAGCGTGTCCCACAAATCGACATCCTGCTGAAGTCCCAGCCAGACATCCGGAGAGGTGTTAAGGGCACGGGCTAGGCGGTGCGCCGTGTCAACCGTCACGGGACGCTTTTCCTGTAGTATCTCATTCACCGTGCGGCGGGACACACCGATCAGTCGGGCAAACTCGCCCTGCGAGAGTCCCGTCTCAGGTAACACGTCTTCGCGCAAAATCTCGCCCGGATGCGTGGGTCTGCGCTTTCTTCTATTCAACATAGTCTTTACCCCTCAGTGATAATCTTCCAGATCAACGTCAAAGGCGTCCCTGTCCTGAAATGAAAATGTGAGCCGCCGGTTCTCGCTCACCGTTACGCTCCAAGTGCCTTTCCGCTCTCCCATCAATTCATGTAGGAGGCAGCCCGGCAGGTTCATATCCGCGGGAGAGACGGCACGGTTTAAAAAGTCGAGTTGTCTTGTCAGACGAGTAAGATCAACTGAGATAGAGCTTGATCTGCCGGTCTCAAAAAGTTGCCTCAGCCCTTGATGGCGAAAGGTTTTAATCATTCGTGCCTGTTACATAGAGTGTAACAACCGGATGGTAATGCGGGATGTTACATTTGACAAGAGGGAAGTAGGATTTCGGGCAGGCATCAGAGTTGTGCGACGCGACGCTCCAACTCCGCCGCAATTTGTGACGCCTCCATGCCCGCATCGAATCTAACCGGCTCACCGAAAACGACGCTCACTTGTCCGGGCGTCGCAAAATACTGCTTGCGCTGTTTGAGTTCATATAAGCCGTGCAACCGCACCGGCACGACGGGCACGCCCAACTCCTGAGCCAGCACGCCGATACCAGTCTTAAACGCATTCATTCGCTTCAGGCCGCGCCGCGCTCGCTCGCCCTCCGGGAAGACGAGCACGCTCTCGCCGCGTTCTACGCACGCGCCCGCGTAGGCGAAGCTGCGACGAAAGCCGCTGCGCTTGGGAAGCGGAAAGACGTGGAAAAAGGTTGTGACCAGCGCGTACTGCGCGAGCAGTCGCAAGCGCGTGAACAGACCCGTGCCCGCGGGAGGGTGAAGCCAGCCACGCAAGCGTTCGCCTTCCATTGCGATAGCCAGCCGGTGGCGCAGGCGTGGGCGGAGTGCTGCGAGAATCAACGCGTGGTCGGCGAGCGTGACGTGATTGGCGACGAACAAAGCCGGGACTGTCAGTTCGTCGAGATGTTCGCGTCCCTCGACGCGCATCCGGCTCATGACCAACGTGATCGGCAGCAGGATCGTGTAGTAGAGAATCACACGCAACCATGTGAGAGGCGGCTTGCGGCTCCAGTTAGAGTAAGGATACGGCGCACTCTGCGGCTCGTCCGGCGTCTCGCCGCGAATCAACTTCTCAATATCATCCACGGTCGTCGCCGCCGTGAAAGCAGCTTCATCGATCTCTATGTGATAGCGATCTTCAAGCGCGCTCAAGAGTTCGACGCGCCCCAACGAGTCGAGTTTCAAATCCGTCGCCAGATTCGCGGAAGAGTTAAGTCGCCCCGGCTCTGTGCCGCTCAGGCGTGCGGCTTCCGAGACGATGAAGGAGCGAGACGTGAGAGCGGCGTTGTCGCGCTCGCTCGCACGCACCGCGTGCGTTTCGCCTTCCGTGCTTTCGCCGCGCGCGTTCAACTCTTCAAAGACCGCAGCGGCGACTTCGCGTTTCAGCGTTTTGTGCGTGGCCGTGCGTGGGAAATCGGGTTCTGTCCAGACAAACCAGCGGCGTATTCGTTGGTGCTCCGCGAGAGTGCGGTTAGCGCGCTCGACGGCAGCTTCCGCGCTCGCCCGTTCGTCTCGAAGAATGAGCACGGCGAGCGGTTCAGTGCCGCGCGCCGCCTCCCATGCGACGACGCAGCTTGAGCGTACTTCGGGCTGGCGGTTCAACGCGGCTTCGAGGTCTTCGGGATAGACGTTCAACCCCGCCGCCGTCACGATCAAGTCTTTTTTGCGACCCTTAAAAAAGAGGTTGCCCGCGGCGTCCATCTCGCCGAGGTCGCCGGTGTGTAGCCACCCTCCGGCGTGCGCGTCAATCTGGCCTTGCCCCGACCAGTAGCCGGGCGAGACGCTCGCGCCGCGCACGATGATCTCGCCCGTCTCGTCCAGCCTGACTTCATAACCCGGCATCAACTTGCCGATTGAGCCGCGACTCTGTTTGAACGGGTGATTAACCGAGATGAGCGATGCGGTCTCCGTCATGCCGTAGCCTTGCAGAACGGCGAATCCGAGTCGCCGCCAGAAGGTGTCGGTCTCTTCGTCGAGCGTCGCGCCGCCGGATAGAAAAGCCCAGAACTTCCAACCGAACCGCCGGTGCACCCGCCGAAACTTCCACCAACGCCGCAGGAAACCGACTCCTTTCGCAGAGGCCAGCAGCGTGCTCAACTCGCCTTCTTTATTTCGCGCGGCGTGGTCGCGCGTCACCCAGTCGCGCAGACCTTCGAGCAGGCGCGGCACGAGGACGATGACGGAGATTCTCGCTTCGCGCGTGCGGCGAACGATCTCGGCCGGGTTAAGAGAGTCTTGAAAGTGAACTTCGCCGCCCAGCAGTTGCGGCACGAAGATGCCCATGAACTGCCCGAAGACGTGGCTGAGCGGGACGAGATTCAGGAATCGGATCGGATGAAATAAACGCTCCCACTTGAGATACTTTTTGATCTCCCCCTCAAGCGGTTCGAGGTTGGCGAGTAGATTGCGGTGCGTGAGCAGGACGCCCTTCGGGTTCTGTGTCGTGCCCGACGTGAAGATGATTTCGACGAGCGTGTCCTGATCGATGCCTTCCACTCGGTAAGGCTCGGCCGAATGGTGCGCGATACTCGCCTCTAATTTGTCGAGGAAGAGAAGCGGAGTCTCCGAGTTTTCGGGAGGTGGTGTGCCCGCGCCCGCCAGCAGCATCATCCTCGCCTCCGTCTGTCGCTGCACCGACGAGACGAATTCGGGGACGCTCTCTTTGTCGAGTGGTACGACGACCGCGCCGCGCAACAGGCAGCCCCAGAAAGCCGCGACCCATTCGGGACTGTTATCGCCGGACAATAACACGCGCTCGCCGCGCGCGACGCCACGCGCCTCCAACTCGCGCGCGAATTGGCGAGCCGTCAGCACGACCCGCTCGTATGACCAGAGCGCGCGGCGCAACCCGCTCACGCGCACAAACATCGTCTCACTCCCGCGTCGCAGGTAGTCGTCTAGGTAAGTGAGCATCGTTTGACGGCTTGGGTCGGATTGCGGCGACATTGCTTTGATAGTTCCGGCGCAAGTAGCAGAAGCGGCGCGCGCACGTCGATTCACACGACCTGCTCCGTCTCATCCGGCCTGCGCGCCGCTACATCCTCAGGGTAAGTTTAAAGCAGAAACTCTTCCCGCCTCAAAGTAAATCCCCGCGATGCAGCCGTAGACGACAACGCCCCGCCGCACGTGAAGGCAGCGGGGCGTTGATGCGAAAGAGGCGGCCGACTCAAGCGGCCGATAGTTGTTGCGGCCGGGAGCGTCCGGCGTCGCACGCGTGCGACGCGCGCAAAGGGGGCAAAACTTTATTTCTTGTCGGTTGCGAGCAGGTCTATCACGGCCTCTGCGATCTGCGCGGGATTGCGGAGGGCGGCCGTCTTGATCCACTGGCCGGTGGCCTCGTTGCCGATGATGAGCACCGCGCTGTGCTGCATCTTGTCCGGGGCGTAGCCGCCGAGCTTGTAGAGCACCCAATCGACGTTCTCTTTCTTGCCCGTCAGGAAGTACCAACCCGGCTTGGCCTTGAAGTTGTCGGCATACTTCTTCAGCTTATCGGGCGTGTCCACGGTCGGATCGACGCTGATCGAGATCATCACCACGTCTTTTCCCACGCGGTCGCCGAGATAGCTCTGCACCTTCGCCATGTTCGCGGCCATCGGCGGACAGACGCCCGCGCAGGTCGTGAACATGAAGTTGATCAGAACAACTTTGCCCTTGATCATGTCTTCGTAGAAGCGCACGGGCTTGTTGTCCTGCGTGAGCAAGATGTGGTTCGGGAAGTAACCCGCACCGGCCGACTTGTCACCGGCGACAGACTTGTCTCCCAACGCGCCGACCGGCGATGTCTCCAACTTCGGGGCTGGCGCGGCAGCGTTCTCGGTCGCAGGCGGCGCGGCCTCCGCCTTCTTCAGTACCTTCAAATCCATACCGCACTCGGGACACCGGCCGGGTTTCGACGAGGTCACGTCGGCGTGCATCGGGCAGACATAGGTAACCGCCGCACGTTGTTGCGGCTGCTGCCGCCGTGGAGACTGCGCGGTAGCCGTGGCTGCGTGCTCGTGAGAGTGGTTGTGGCGTGCGTGGGTCGTGCTCGCGCCGGACATGGCAGGCGCAAGCACGAACACGATTAACGCGACCAGCGCGAATGCGAGTTTTCTACTGTTATTCATTGGAGTCGTTAGCCTGTGCGGGGCGCGGCTGTACCTTGTTATTACCCTTGGCGCGCGCGGCTTGCAGCTTGCGCGCTTCGATGCGGCACTTCGGGCACTTCTCGGCGGTGCGCGCCTTGATCTCCG
Source organism: Pyrinomonadaceae bacterium (assembly GCA_035940695.1). GTDB lineage: Bacteria > Acidobacteriota > Blastocatellia > Pyrinomonadales > Pyrinomonadaceae > JAIVJZ01. Next base: position 6,347 of record DASZEQ010000005.1, read on the forward strand.
GATGGACAGGACACGAAGCCTGCACTTCCTTCTCCTCTTTCTGGCCGGTGCGCTCGTTGCCGTAAGCGTCACGCTGCTGAGGGGACTGCGCGTGCGTGTGCGTGCTCGGCGCGGCGGTGAAAACGAGAAGGGCGGCTGAGGCCAGCACGGTTGTCAATTTGCGGTTCATTATCGGTTGTTCCTCTCTCTGAAAAATGAATTGCTATTAATTGCCTTTTTCTGTCACGTCCGCGCCGCTCATGACGGGCACGGAGGTGTACGGTAGATCAGCGAAGGTCACGCCGCGTGAAGCCACGCGCACCATAATCTTGTAGAGGCCGGGGCGCGGGAAAACCTGCGCCACTTCATATTCGCCGTCGCCCACTTCTTTTGCGATCTGTCGCTGCTGCCAGATGCCCGGCGGCTCGAAGGCCAAGACCTGCACGTCTTGCAGACCCTTCAACGGTTGACCCGTCGCGGGGTCAACCACGCGAAAGCGGAGCGGGACGGACTCGCCCGGCTTGAATTGCTTGCCGTCGAAAAGTGCTTTGACTGCGATGGAGACGGTCGGAACGTTCTTCTCCGCGTCGGGCGAAGCGGCGACTTCCAACTGGAAGCAATGTGCGATGCGCGGTTGGCTGGTCAGGACGGACACGTCGAAGCGGCCAGAGCCTTTGAGCCGCACGGGCACTGTGTAGACGCCGGGCGCGGTCTCGGTAAGGCTGCGGTTCAGGATCATGGCCGCGTGCGGGCGTCGCTTGTAGTTCGAGAGCGTACCCATCGGAGCCATCATGCCCTCGACGTAGTAGTAGATCATCGCGTCGGGCGTGTTGGCGATCATCGCGGCATTGCCTTCGGGCGTCGTCGCGATCATATCGGCCACGCCGATCTCGGCGGGCAGCGTGCTCGCAGGTTTCTGTCCGGCTGTAATGTCAACGGCCGTGAACCTGCTCTTGGCGATGCCGGCCAACTCGATGAGCGAAAACTTCTCCGAATTCGTGCCGCGCACGTAAGCGTAGCGGTCTGTGAAGACGATCTGATCCGGCCCCTTCGAGACTTCCACAGAGCCTGCGATCTGATTTGTCGAAGCGTCAATGATCTCGACCTGATTCGCCACCTGATTGACGGCGAAGCCGAAGCGTCCGCTCGGGTCGAAGCGGAAGGCGACCGTGCCGCGCTTGACCGGGATGCTGCGAACGACCTTTTGCGTGGCGGGGTCGATCACGCTCACGGCAGTGCCGTTGATCGCCGCCACGTAAACCAAGCGGCTCGACGCGCTGTAGGCCACCGGAACGGGCGTCTTGCCGACCGGGATGTCCGCGATCTTAGTCAGTTTCTCCGCGTCGATGGCCGTGACGGTATCGGCCGCGCTGTTGGTCACGTAGGCGTAGCGGCCGTCGGGCGTGAAGGCCAGATTGTGCAAGCCCGCGCCCGCTTCGATTGTCGCGACGAGCTTATTGGTGGCGACATCTATGACGGCCACTGCGGGCGAGTCGTCGAGTCCGACCCAGACGTGGCGGCCGCCCGGCTGGACGGCGATACGCATGGGGCGTTTCTTGTCGCCCACGGGGATCGTGGCGACGACCTTGCGCGTGATGGTGTTGACGACCGCCACGGCCGATTGTTCGGGCAGCGTGACGTAGACCATCTGCTTATCGTCGGAGATCGCCCAATCTGCGCCCGCGCCGGGTAGCGTGATGAGGCTTTCGAGTTGCGTGCGGCTGAAGGAGATGAGCGGGTTGATGACCGAGATCGTGTTGTCGTGGTTGAGCGTTAAGAGCAGGTAACTGTTGAGGTCGACGTCGGGGCGCGCGCTCAAGAGGCCGCCCATGAAGGTGCTGATCTTGTCTTTACACTCGGCCTCGCTCGGCGTGTGGTCGAGCTTGCGCGAACTGATCCACGAGCGCAGCCGGACGCCTGCGAGCGGTTGGCTGGTGCGCGCGTCCGTCACGCTGAAAGTGACGACGGCATCTTCTCCGGCGACGAGTCCCTTATTGCCTTCTCCGATTGCTTTCGCCGTGAAGTCGATGCGGACGTCCTCTTTCTCGAAGCGGCCGGAGGCGACGGCCGGGGCTTTGGCGACCCCTTCTGCGGCGGGTTTCAGCTTCGCGTCTTTCGGCCCTCCGATCTGCGCCGCTGCCGTCGTGATAGAGAACACGACGAGGAGCAAAGCCTGCGCGAGCAGGCGGGCGGACGGATAGTAACGATGATTCATGATCACTTATTTCCTAAATTTGACCGGCGTGATAAGGGGATAAAAATTGAACCTGCTTGAGTGAATTTTTAGATGCTTCAAGTCGCCGTTTGGCTGCTTTGCGCGCGGCCATAATGTGAAAATTTTAGCGAAATTTATCTCCGGTTCGAGTCGGCGGCGCGGGCGATCCGTTAAGCGGAGTCGCCCGCCCGCGCGCGCTCTTTTTGCAAGCCCGCGGCCGGTGTTTATCACACCGGCCGCGGGGAAAAGGCCGTCGTCCGAGTTTACTGGACGGCAACGCCGGTTGGCGACGTCGTCGTCGTTGTCGTCGTGCCCGTGACGCGGAAGATGCCCCACATGCCGCTCGTGACGTTGTAGCTCTCCTGCGTACGGAACATGTAGTCTCCGGGTTGGCTGAAAGCCCCGCCTGCGTTACGCAGGATGACGTTCCAGTGGCGGCGGGCGGTGTGGCCGCCCTGTGTGCCGATGGTCGTCGAGTTGGGTTCGGCAAAGCCGGGCGACCAGATGATGGTCGAGTTCTCTCTCCACGGCTCGTGGAACCAGTTGTGGCCGTAGATGGTGAACCCGTGCTGGCGCGGGTGGCCTGTCGGCTGAACCACGCGGAAGCGGACGCCCGTGCCCGCCGCGACGGAGAAGACCGGAGTTTCCGGGTCGCCGTGCGTCGTCGAACTGAAGACGTTGGCTTGGTTCACATCGTTCAGCAGTTCCGAGACGGGCAGGAACGTCGTGTAATCCCGCTTGGTCATCTCCTGCAAGAATCCGAGCCTCGCCCACAGGGGTTCAGTCCTGTAGTTGAAAGCCTTCATCCCGGAGTCTTCCGAATCCGACTCCTCGGCGTAGTTGCGCACGGGGTTGACGCCCGCAAGCCCGAGGATGGTCTGACCCTGCGCCGTGTTCGGCCCGAGCATGTTCACGTCGTCTTGGTAGACCACGACGAACTCTTTGAAGAGCAGGCTGCCCGCGGCGTTTCTGACTTCGGCCTCCGCGTTGGAGTTGGCCGCAGTCGTCCACGTCGAGCCGAGCGGTTCGACGACGAGCACGCCGCCCGCACCGTGCGAACCGTGCTTCATGATGTCGCCGTAGTTGGTCAGGTTAGTCGCGCCGTACTCGATGGGCTGCGCGGTGCGCGACCCGTCGGCGTTGACCGTCACCTTACCGGCGTACCAGCGATACTTCTTGGTCTCGCCGGGCGAGGCCGTCTGCTTGTCGTTGAGGCCGATGTTCGCGCCGTCGCTGGTGCGCACGTCGTACTCAAGCAGCTGCGGGTGGAGACTGACTTCCTTCGACGACTTCAACTGGTTAAGGTTGAACTGCGGAATCAACATCGGCATGAGATTCCACGCGTCGTAGTCGGGCATCGGCGTCGTGCCGAGCGGGAGCTTGTTGGTCAACTGGACGTTGATACAGTCGCCCGCATTGGCGCGCAGCACGAGCGGTTCGAGTTTCTTCGTCCCGGCTTTGATGGCGGCCACGTCCGCTTGCTGGACGAAGACGATACCGGCCGGGTCTTTGAGACCGAACTTGGTGTTGTAGACGATGCCGTTCGGGCCGACGAGGTCTTTGGCGAGCCAAGCCTCGACTAAGAGCGAGCGCTGCGGCGCAGTCGCCGGACAGAAATCCGTACGCAGGCCGGCGTCGCTGCTGCTCACCGTTCCGGCCGTGTTCGAAGGCAACGCCTTGAGACCGGTACGCAGACCCTTGTACGAGCGCAGGATGCCCCACACGCCGTTCCACAGGTTGTCCGTGGAGAAGCTGCCGTACATGAAGTCGGCCACGTCCTTGTTGCCACCGGCGACGTTACCGACGGCCGGAATCGGCGGCACTTCAAATTCGAAGTGCTCGGAGATGCCGAGTCCCTGCGCGTTGTACCAGCCGGAGTTGGGCGACGAAGGTTCGTGCAGCCACTTTCCACCGTGGAGGCTGAAAACGTGCTGCTCTTCCTGCGCACCCTGAATCAGGCGAATCTGCACCTTGTCGCCTTCGTAGGCTTCGAGGAGCGGCGTGAACGGATCGCCGTGAATGGTGTTACCGGCGTCGTCCTTCGAGCGGAAGACGTTCGCCATGTCGCCGCGAGCGTCGGTGAACTGCGTGTTGGTCGCGCCGTCGCGGACGCGCAGCGGAATCGGCTCGTTGCGATAGTTGACCAGACCCGTACCCGGATCGCCGGCCGAGATGGACTCGGGCTGCGGAATCGCGGGCGGTTCGAGGATGAACGGCAGGCCGATTTCTTTACGACCCGGAGGGTTAATCGGCTTCAGTTCAGGCGTGTAGACGAGAGCGAAGTCGGCGATGGCGAGGTTGAACTCGCGATAGCTCTTCGTCGCGTCTCCCGGCAAGATGTTCGCCGCGTAAGAGGTCGGGCCACCGTCGGCGCGCGTGCCCATCGGAGTGCCGCCCGTGGTCTCCCACTTCGAGCCAGCCGGTTCGACCACCAGCGCGCCGTAGAGGCCGTGATGCTGGTGCGACGAGGGGCCGAAGTGATCGTGAGAGAAGACGGTGCGGATCGTGCGATCCGTGCCGTTGTTGTTCAAGAGCGGGTCAGCCCACCAGCGTTGCGTGGTCGTTTGCGCGCCCACGTAGTCGCCGATGCCGTTGCCGTCGAGGTCAGGCCCGTCGCCGAACTTCGGATTGGTGACGAGCGACAGGATTTGCGAACCGCCGTTGGCGGTCTGGTGATTGTTGTTGGCGTGGACGCGCTCCTGCACCTCACCGGGCGAGAAAGTGCCGTCCTCGTAGTTCCAACCGTTGCCCGCGCCGTCCGACGCCATCACGTCAAACTTCACGAGGTGGATGTGCTGGCCGATGGTGTCGGTCGGCGTGAAGATCTGGAAGTCGTCCAGATTGAGCACGTGCGGAACAAGGTTCGTGGCCTTGAACTGGATACAGTCGTTCGAGTTGGCGCGGAAGAAGAACGGTTCGGGAGCCTTCTGCCCGTCGCGCGTGGCGAGGGCGTCGTCTTCCAGCGTCGTGATGCGGGCTTGGCGGTCGTGCCAGCCGGCCTTGTTGACGGTCATGTCGAACTGGATGTAAGCGGCGCGGTAGTTACGCAGCGACGTGCCCGGAGCGCAAGGCTCCGCGAACGGCGCGCCCGGCTGCCGCGGCTGTCCGTTGACGAGGAAGAGGCCGCTCGCGCCCGTCGGCGTGTAAGCGGGATAGGCGGCCGCAGGCCAACCGTATTGCGTCGTGACTTTCACGCCGCCCTTGCCCTCGTGGAACTCCATCGCTTTCTTCTCGACGTTCGTTCCCTCAAGCGGAAGCAGTTCGATCTTGGCCGACGTCAACTCGCGTGCGAAGGCGAGCAGGTTCGGGTCGTTGTTGAGCGACAGGACGCGCGCGGCGACCGGGTCGGTCAACAGGTGCGGGTGAATGGCATCCTTGCCGTCGATGAACTCGGAGGCAGCGATGCGGTGACGCGGCAACCCACCGTCCTGCTCGATGTCGAGCGGCGGCTGCGGCGGACGGTGACCGGCCTGCGCGGCGACGAAGAAGGGATAGCCCTTCACGTCGGCGGTCGGCATGGGCGCCATCGCGCGGTTAGGCAGCGGGACGATGGCCGGGTTGGGCGTGCCGCCCGTGATCTCCGCGTCGGGCAGATTACGGTCGGGCGTGCCTTGCTCGAACACGTCGTGGACTCTCCACAATTCCCACATGCCCTGTGCAAAGTGCGGGTAGAGGTGGCAGTGGAAGATCGAGTCGCCCGCGGTGAAGTTACGGTTGCCCGAACCGCCGTAGTTGATTTCGTAGGTGAAACCTGAACCCGGCCCGATGGTCTGCGAGTCGAGATAGGTCGAATCATCCTCGCGCGGCTCATGCAGCCACTGGTGCGCGTGGAGGTGGAACACGTGCGTCTCTTTCGGCCCGACGTGGATGTTGCGGAAGCGCACGGGGTCGCCGAGGTACGAGTGGTGAACGCCCGAAGGATCGTCGGGGAACAGCACTTCGTTGGCGCGGCCGTAGGAGTCCGTGCGAACCACCATCGAGGGGTCGCCGTTCGCCCACGATTCGAGGAAGAACTCCTCGAACTTACATTCGCCGCAATCTTTCGACGGGCCAACCTTCTTGCGGTTGGCGACGAGCGGCGCGCCCAGAGAGGCCGAGCCATAGTTGATGGCGAAGCCGTCGCGCACGCCGTGGAACAGTTCGGCGTCCAGTTCGGGGAACGCCTGCACGGTCTTCGTCTCGTCGTGGAAGATGACGACGAATTCGCGGAAGGGCTGGCCGCACGTCGATGAAGGCGGCGCGTTGGTGCAGTTCTCCGTGAAGCCCGTGATGAGGGCGTTGACGTCCGTGTGGACGATCTCGTTCGATGCCGTGAGCATGTTGAGGATCGGCGCGCCGCTGGCGTCCGCCGCCTCGAAGTTGATCTTCGGCGTGTTGTCGGGGTTGCGACCCGACGTGACCTTCGCGAGTTGCGCGGCCGTCACCTGCGAGCGATACCACTTCGCGCCCTGCGGTTCGACGACGACCGCGCCGAAGAGGCCGAGCACGGTTTGACCGCCATCGCCCTCGCCGCCCACGTTCGCGCCCATCGAGTGAATCATGTACTGACCCTGCTTGCGGCCGTACCACGTATAGGTCTTCGTCTGGCCGGTCTCGACCAGTGAAGACGCGTTCTTGCCGACGTTCGCGCCGTCCGAGACGCCGGGGCCGTTGACGTAGTCGAGGCCGTTGACGTGCAGCGAAGCGGCACGCGTAAACGTCGAGTCGTTCTCAAGGAACTTGACCGGCGCGCCCGTGTACGTCTGCTTGTTGGGTTGGTTGGTGTTGTTGACGCTGCTCAACTGATCGCGCGTCGAGGTCAGCAGGTTGGTGAAGGTGACTTGCAAGCAGTCGCCTTCGTTGACGCGAAGGACGAGCGGGCGCGGCCGCTTGTCGGGGCGCAACTGGACGTTGCCTGCCGCGAGCGGTTTCGACGAATCGATGGCGACCACGTCACGCTTGAGCGCGTACATCATGCCCGCGGGGTTGAACGCCCCGAAGCGGTTATAGGTGTAGACCTGATCGAAGGCGACGACGTTGGCCGTCACCGTCTTGGCGCAGGCAGCCGCGGGCGGGTTAGTGACCGGGGCTTTGAGCGCGATGCTGACGTTCGCCGACGTAGCCGTGGCGAGCGCGCTGTCCGTAACCTTCGCCGAGAGCAGGTAGTTGCCCGCAGCAATCGCCGGGGAAGCCGTGTTCCACTGGAAGCTGTAGGGCGCGGTGGTGTCCGTGCCGATGAGCGTCTTGGTGGTTGGCGTGGCCGCCGCAGCGTAGTAGAACTCGACCTTGCTGATCGTGGTCGTGTTGGCCGCGGCCTGAGCGTTGATGGTGACCGTCGAGTTGGTGTCGAGGGTCGTGCCGCCCGTCGGGTTCTCAACCGCGACGCTGAGCGCCGGGTTGACCGTGACGCGCACGCTGGCCGAGGTCGTCTTCGCACCGAAGTTGTCGGTGGCGACGGCCGTTAGCGAGTAAGTGCCTGCGCCGACGCTCGCCCATGAGGCGGAGTAGGGCGCGGCAGTGTCCGTGGCGATCAGCGTCGTACCGGCGTAGAAGGCAACGCTCGCAATCGAGCCGCCCGTGTCGCTGGCCGTGGCTGTGAGACTGATGGTTGCGGGCGCGGCGAGTTTCGTCCCGTCCACAGGAGCCGTTAAGGCAACTGTCGGCAGAGTGTTCGGCGTTCCCGTCACTGATTGCCAGTCGGGGAAGGTGTCGGCCGCGACGTTGTAGGTGATGTTCGTCTGGCCTGTGCCGTCGGCTTTCATCACGTAGATGTCCGAGTTGCCGTCGCGTGTCGTGGAGAAGATGATCGACTCGCCATCGGGCGAGTAGTCGAGAGCTTCGTCGGACGCGGGGTTGTTGCTGAGGTTGACGGCCGCGCCGTTAGGCTGGATGACCCAGAGGTCGTTGTTGCCCGTGGCGTTGCCTTGGAAGGCATACATAGTGCCGAAGGGATCAACGACCGGGTTGGTCTCGGTTCCGGGGTGCGTGGTCAGACGCCACTTGTCGCCGCCGGTGACGGCGCTGAGGCGGTGAATATCCCAGTTGCCGAAGAAGGTGCTCGCGAAGATGAGCTTGCCGCCGTCGGGCGACCACTCAGGGCGCGAGTCAGTTCCTTCCTGATAGGTCAGGCGGACGACGTTCGTGCCGTCGGCATTCATCACGTAAAGCTCGTAGCCGCCATTGCCATTGCCATCGCCAGCGCCGATGGCGCGGTCGCTCGTGAAAGCGATCTTCGTGCCGTCGGGCGACCAAACGGGTTGGTTGTCGTTGGCCGTGTTGGTGGTGAGGCGCGTCTGGCCTGTGCCGTCGGCGTTCATCACGTACAACTCGGTGTTGCCGTCGCGGTCGCTCTCGAAGACGATCTTCGTGCCGTCGGGCGACCAGTCGGGGCGGGTGTCGGTGGCGGTATTGGCGGTGAGCTGCTGCTGCCCGCTGCCGTCGCTGTTCATGACGAAGATTTCGTCGTCGCCGTCGCGGTTGCTGGCGAAGGCCACCTTACCGGCCTTGCGCGGCGTGCGTAGGATGATCGTGCCGGCCTCGCCGCTCCACGCATCAATCGCGAGATAGTAGACAGTGCCCGCAACCGCGTCGAACGTGACGCGGCTCGTCCAGACGCCGCCGGGGGCGTCCGCGTCGTCGTTGCTCGTAACGGCCGTCAGCGCGGCGATGCCCGTGCCGGTGTAGACGCCCATCACGGTGTCAACGGTGCTCCCCATCGTGTCGAAGGAGACCTTGCCGGTGCCGGGAGCTTGGAAGCGATACCAGATGGACTTGCCACCCGCGACGCCCGCGTGGGCGGGTTCGCCCGTCTCTTTCGTAGCCAGCCAGTTGGAACCCTTGATGCGCCCCTCGTTGCCGGTGATGGCCTGCGCCGTGGCGAAGTTGTTGTTGGCCGGAACGGCGGGGCCGACTTTCCATGCGAGCGCGATGTCGCCCCAGTCGGCCGCGTAGCCGTTGTAGAAACCGTCAACGGCGATGTAGTAGACAGTGCCCGCGACGGCGTTGAAGACGACGCGACCCGTGTGGATGCCCGCGTTGAAGTCCTCTTCGTCGTTGCTGGCGATGGGGGTCAGCGCGTTGATGGCCGTGCCGGTGTAGACGCCGAGCAGCGTGTCGAAGTTGCTGCCCGCGGTCGAGAATTCGATGTTGCCCGTCGAAGGGGCTGTCCACTTGTACCAGACGGACTTACCGCCGTCGTTGTTCGCGTGGAAAGGCTCGTAAGCCTGAATGGTCGCGCCGCGGTTCGTGCCCGTGACGCTGCCCGTCGTGGCGGCCGCGAGGACTTGCGCCGCGCCGAAGCCGTTGTTGGCGGGCGGCGTGGTCGCGCTCCAGTTGAGCGTGATTGTGCCGGATGCGGCCGTGTAGCCGTCGAAGCCGCCATCGACGGCGATGTAATAGATTTGACCGGCGATGGCGTCGAAGGTGACGCGGCTGGTCGAGTCGGTCGCGCTGACTTCGTCGTTGCTGGCGACCTCGCTCAGAGAACTGACGCTCGCGCCTTGATAGACGGCGAGGACAGTATCGAAGCCGCTGCCGGCGGTCGAGAAATCGACCGAGCGCGTGGCCGTCGCTTGCCATTTGAACCAGACGGATGCGCCGCCCATGTCGTATGCGTGATAAGGCTCACCGGCCTCCCTCGTCGCGCCGACGTTCGACGCGGTCGTGGTGCCGGGCAGGCCGCTGACGACCTGTGCGAGAGCTAAGTTATCGTTAGCAGGCGCGAACGCCGCCGTCATGGCGGCGGTCGTAGTTGCCGTCGATGCGGCGGCTTCCAACTTGGCGTCGGTCGTCGTGTCCGCCACAGTTTCGGGCGCGGCCGTCTCCGCGACTACGGGGGTTTTCGCGGCCGAAAGTGTCGTGGGCGCGTCGGTCGCTTTAGTTTCAAGCGACGGCGCGACCGGCGACGTGAAAGACACGCCGCGCTGCGCTGCGGAAGCAGTCCAAGTCGCGGCGTTGGCGGCGTACAAAACGCCGGGCTGCGCAGGCGCATCAAACTTGGCGACCTGTTCCGTTTTATTCGTTGACGAGATTTCGCGATTGAGCGTGGACGGAGTCACCATTTCCGGCGACATCTTCGGTGAGTCGGAAACGAGGTCACGTCTCGAATCGGCCGAGACGCCGGGGCTAACGGCGTCGCGCGAGAGGTTCGAGACGTGATTTTCTTTGACGGTCTTCTCGGTTGCGATGCTCTTGCCGAGTTCGGCCACAGCCGGTTTGGCGACGGCCGAAAGCTGCTCTTCTGCGCCCGCGCCCGTTTTGGCCGTCGTGGCCGGGGCTTTGACGACGCGGACAACTTCGGGCGTGGTCTTGTCGGCATTCGGCGCGACCAGCTTAGCAGCGGACGCCGCAGGCTTCGTGGTCGTCGGCGCGATGCTGAAGACGCGCTCAGGCGCGGCAAAGGCCGCGAGTGCGTTGTTCTTATTTTGCGTGTTAAGAAGTTTAAGATTCTGTTTACCGGCGACGTGTTTGTCAACAGTCTTTCTGAGCCGGACGGGCACGGTCGAGGCGGCAAGCTTTTCTCCGGCTCGCTTCGCTCGGGTCTCCGTACCGTTCGGCATGGCGGCTTCGCTCGGCGCGTTGCCCGCGCTAAACGAGGCAGACGCAGCGAAAGCCGCAGCCCCGCCGCCCGCCGGCATGCTCGACTGCTGCTCCGCGCCGATGACCGCGCGCGACGCCCCGCCCGTGTTGTGGGTGGAACTGAGTGCGGCGGCGACGGCAAACGGAGGAGTCAAGAGTGCAAAGCAAAGAAGTAGACAAACCGCGCGGACTATCGGCGCGAGGTTCGAGGAACTTGGACGTGTCATCTTTTCTCCAACAAGTAAATGAGGTTGCGTTACGTGAGCGAGACGACGCTCGGGTTACCTGTGATTAGGGTTGCGTTCTAAAATTACAAGAGGGTTGCGGCCGCGCGGTGTGTTGTAAGTTTGTTGGGCTTACGTATCCGCCGCGCTTGAGTCTCCCGATTGCGGTCGATTCCGCTTATCTCTTCACCAGTCTTAACTTTTATGTAAGGCCGCAGTCAGGAGACCCGCCCCTGTGCAAGAGATGTGCCGCGACGCGCAACCGGCCAACTGCAAGACTTTCGCAATCAAAACTTCGCACAAAGATAAGGGGGCGTCGTGTGCGGGTCGTTTGTTCGGGCGGGACGTGCGGCGCGCAGGTGTGTTTCACCATGAAACACATGAGAGACCGTTTGTTTCAACGCGTATCATGGCCTTCGTTGATGTGAGAAGGGCGCGGCTGCGCGCGGAAGATTTGGCGTGTTCTGCTGAGCAATCCGGTTTGCGTGCGTGTTGCTGCGCTATGCACGGTCGCACGCCGGTGGCACTGAACTTGCTCTAGAGGTGTTTGAGGACGTGCCAGTCTCTCGCGCTCGCTTCGTCCGGAAAGTTCCTTAAACTGAGACGCAAGCGGACGCGAGACAATGATGGATGACGAGCCTCATCGCGCATTCGTCATAATCGGAAATAGTTCCTTAACTCATAACCTGTTAATTAGAATTTTCATTGGGCAGAGTCCGATCCCCCCCTTCTTCGGCGCCCTAAACTGTAATCTCACATTATCGCTACACAGTTTCATCGGAGGAGAAGAATGAAGAAATTTGCTGCAATTTTACTGCTGGTCGCCGTGTGCGCCACGATCTTCATCGTCCCCGCCCTCGTGCGCGCACAGGGTCAGGGACAAGGATCGGAAAAGCAGAATTCGGAGAAGGTCGTGCCGCCGGGCGCAAACAAGTCGGCCGCGCCGAAACTGAAAGCCAAGTTCCGGAAGGCACGCGCAGATAAGAAGGCATACAATCAATATATCGTCGTCTTCGCAGAAGAGGTTGAGAACGTCGATCAGGAGGCCGACCGCCTGATCGTCGGACATGGCGGCAACCGCCAAGACCAGCACACTTTCCGTCGCGCCCTCAAAGGCTTCTCGGTCTTCACGACCGAAGCGGCGGCGCGCAAGATGTCGGAAGACCCGCGCGTCGCTTTCGTCGAAGAAGATCAGATGATCAACGTCTCGGCTCAGCAGGCTAACGCCACGTGGGGTCTCGACCGCGTTGACCAGCGCGATCTTCCGCTCTCCGGCAACTACAACTACAACGCGACGGGCACGGGCGTCCGCGCTTACATCATCGACACGGGCGTGCGCGCTTCGCACACGGAGTTCGCCGGTCGCGTCGCCCCCGGCTTCACCGCCATACAGGACGGCAACGGCACGAACGACTGCAACGGCCACGGCTCGCACGTCGCGGGTACGGTCGGCGGCACGACCTACGGCGTCGCCAAAGGCGTGACCATCGTTCCCGTGCGCGTGCTCGACTGCTCGGGCGGCGGCACGCTGTCGGGCGTCATCGCCGGTGTTGACTGGGTTACTTCCGACCACGTCGCGGGCACGCCCGCCGTGGCGAACATGAGCCTCGGCGGCGGCATCTCCTCCGCGCTCGACACGGCCGTCATCAACTCGATCAACGACGGCGTGACCTACGCCGTCGCGGCGGGCAACGAGAACGTTGACGCCTGCTCCACTTCGCCCGCGCGTGTCCCCGATGCGATTACCGTCGGCTCGACCACTTCGGCCGATGCACGCTCGTCTTTCTCGAACTACGGCACGTGCCTCGACATCTTCGCGCCCGGTTCGACCATCACGTCGGCTTGGTACACGGGCGACACGGCGACCAACATCATCTCCGGCACGTCTATGGCAACGCCGCACGTTGCGGGCGCGGCCGCGCTTTATCTGGAGGGCGCGCCGACAGCTTCGCCCGCCACCGTGCGGACGGCGTTACGCAACGCGGCCACGAGCGGCAAAGTGACGAGCGCGGGTACGGATTCGCCTAACTTCCTGCTCTATTCGATGTTCGGCTCCGCGCCTGCACCGACGCCTACGCCTACTCCGATACCGACGCCGACGCCTGCGCCGACGCCCGCCCCCGCGACGCAACTCTTCGCCAACCCCGGCTTCGAGTCGGGCAACCTCAGCTGGGTGGCTGACGCGGGTGTCATCACTAACACCACGAGCGCAGCACCCCGCACCGGCTTCTGGTACGCTTGGTTCAACGGCTACGGCTCGGCCAACACGGATTACATCTACCAGCAGGTGACGATCCCTTCGAATGCCACTGCCGCTTCTCTCAGCTACTTCCTGAGAGTGGACACGGCCGAGACGACCACGTCGACCGCCTATGACAAACTGACGGTGACGATCCGCGACACGAACAACACGGTGCTGCGAACGCTCGTCACTTACTCGAACCTGAACAGGTCTGCCGGTTACGTCCAGCAAACCTTCGACCTTCTCGCCTTCCGTGGCCGCACGATCCGCGTCCGCTTCGAGGGGCGTGAGGACAGCACGCTGCAAACGTCCTTCTTCTTGGACGACACGGCGCTCAACGTCAGGTAGTGATTTAACGCGCACACCTCGCTTAGGTGCGCGTGACGCGCGCATCGCCGACTCCCGTTAAACGGAGTCGGCGATGCCAAACCATCTACAACCCTGCGCGACGTTGGAAGGGATCGCGCCCGCGTCCGTCGCGCACGCTCGAACACCACACGGTTGTTTGTCAAGTCTTAGAACCTCGAACCCTTGCGGGAACTTCACGCCACCTTCACCGCCGGGAACGACACGCGCGCGTTCAAGAGTTCAATGTCGATTGTTTTGCGCTGATTCACGGCCTGCCACATCTGACTCACGCCGAAACACCCGACCTCGATGAGAGTCCCGCGCAAGCTGTTAAACTGTCCGCTTAGTCAAACAAATCACCTCGGAATAAGAATTGCTTCAAGGCCAGCACAACAGGCGCGCGTGAGCACACGCACCGCCCGGCGGGCGGACGCCTGCCGACAAAAAGTAGCTGCCGTCGGTTGATAACCTCGTCGGCTAGGGTCGATCCAGATGGGAGATGTTATGTATTCAGAGTCGGGTGAGGACATACGTTGCACGGTCAGGGTTCGGGTACTCGTTATTGACGACGAGCCGAGCGTGACCGATGCCTTGCGGATGATCCTTGAAGATCAGGGCTTCGAAGTTGCGGTCGCGGCCACCGGGCGCGAAGGCATCGAGCACGCGCGCCTCGCAAAGTTCGACGTGATTATTACGGATTTACGCTTGCCGGACACTAACGGGCTGGACTTGATCGTCACGGCGCGCGAGGGCGACATGGCGCGCAAAGTGATCCTCATCACGTCGTACGCCACTGAAGAGGTGATAGCGCAAGCCCTTACGTGCGGCGCGGGCAGCGTCGTTTTGAAACCCTTCCCGCCCTCCGAGATCATTCGCCACATCAACGCCGGTCGCACCTGCTGCGGCTGCAACGCCGCCTAGACCGCGCGTGTTTAATTTAAACGCGCGGGTCAGCGTCCGGCTTCACCCGTTTCCCCGTCGCCCGAACAGAGTTTGACTGAGACAGGGGGTGTTTCAACACGAAACACCCTCAGCCTCGCCGGAGAAAATTTCCGGCCGCGTCTTCACAGACGAGAAACGCCGCGCAATCAAATTACGCGACGCTTCTCACCGATCAACATTCTGTTAAGACTGCTTCAACGTATATTGGCTAATTCGTTGATGCGCGCACGCACGGCCTTGGTCATCAGGCGAACTTCGGCCGGAGTGTAGTTGGCCGCGCGGAAAGCGTCGCCGATCTGGTCGTCCGACAGGCGCGCGAGCAGGTCGCCCAACCACGCCGCCTCCTCCGTCCTCAGGTCGTCGAAGAGGCGTTGGCTTTTGCCCTTGTAGTAGAGGAAGACCCGCCCATCGGTCACGTCTTCGAGAAAGGGGTCTTCGGCGTAGTCGGCCGGGTCGTTGCGATTGCGCTTGATGCGCCAGATGACGGGTGCGTCCACCTTCACGCGGCCGAAGGTCGCGCCGAGATCGCTGACGATGTAGTGCAATCTGTGCTCGCCCGTTTTCAGGTTGGGCACGAACAGGACTTTGTTGTTCGTATCCTTGATGTCCCAATTGTTCAGGAACGCCATCATGATGATGAGCGCGCGCAACTCTTTCGTGCCGGAAAAAGGGTTGTCCGTCCACTTCCACTCGTCGAGCCGCTTGATGTGTTCGGGTCGCGCTTCGAGCCTGACATTCTCGAACGTGCCTTTACCTTCGATGTTGAGGCGCGGGACTAAATAGTTGATCTCCGTCATGTAGCCGATAGCCCACAGGAGACGCACGGCCGCCGCCTCGCTCTGCGCCTCCTTGCCGACCTTCGCCACCCATTCGCGGTCAGAGGCGTCGCGCACGCGATACTTCGTCGAGTAACCGCCGCCCGTCTCTTGTTTGATGAACGTGACCCTTCTTAAATCCGGCTTCATCCCCTCGCCGCCGGGGCCATGCAAGAGATCGCGCGCGGCGATGTCGCCCGGGTCGCGCCACAGCACGGGCGTGCCGCGCGGGGCGATTTTCTGCTTATCTTCTTTCGCCTGTTGTCGTGAGAAAGTTGGGAGAGTTAAAACCAGAAGCGCGACGGCGATGGCCGCGAACGAACGAATCCTGTTGCTTAAAATCATTTTTATGTCCCGCCTCAACGTCTGTTCAAAACAGCGGCAGGCCGGGGCGCGAATAGCTTCTCTCTCGAAAAACCATTCGAGTCTCCGACCGGCAGCTTGATATTTAGTCGCAGACGACTCTGTACAGTTACTATCTCCCCCTTAACTTCAACTGCAACTACCACGAATGAAAGTCCGCACACGCTGTTTTCGCATGTCGCCACAGAACGCACGTCTCTACAGGGCAAGCAGCGTACCAGCAGGCGTAAAGTTGAAATATAGGCACAAGAACCATTCCACCTTCCATAGTTTTAACTCGAACGTACCGATTCGCTCCGCTGAAATTTGCCCCCGCGTGTTCACTACTCTTACACTTTGTCGAACAACGATAAACCTGCAAGAAACCCTTGGAATTTACACTCGGACGCCCGCTCATTGAAAATTTCTTGACATGAATTAAGGAGGGGAGTAGGCTACGTGCGCAAAAAAAGTTACAGGGTATGATTGCTTACCTGCTTCCTTGTTGTGTAGTTGTCATCCTAAACCGAACGAACTGGAACGACAGCAACAGCTAACGGAAAATCGAGACTGGCCGCTTGACCTTCCGCGTTGGCTAACTAATCAATCAGACAGGAAAGAGGCATAAAGTCGCGTTCTTTATGCCGTGTGCTCTCCATCGCTGATTCGATGCCGACAGTTAGAAACCTTACTCCAATTAGCAAGTCACTTCCTTAGAAGGGCGCTTTATAAATCTATAGTTTCGACGGATGCACGGCCGCACTGTGCATCCATCGACGCAGGGTGTGATCCTGCCCCTGTTCAATTAAGAAAGCATTACTTCGCGATGCCTCGCTTCCGCTCTATATCCTTTTGTGTTTTTTCAGAACCCGGCTCTCTTCCGGCTCGATCTGTCATTCAACCCAACTTGAACAGGCTTTCTCAACAGGAGCATCTGTGTGGTGCTCTCCGAAGTTGCATTCCCGCTGCCGCGCGTCACGCAGCGGCGGCGGGAATGCATAGGCAGTAGTGTCTCTATCCGTCCGTTAACGTTTAGGAGTGGAATCACTAAATCACTTTGTTTTCGCCGCGCCCACTCTCGCGGTTGAAATGTGAGGAGGAAACCCGATGGCGAAAATCTCTAAGGCGCGGTTGAAGGCGCAAGAGAATGCAAGAAAGAATAGGCAGGAGTTAATCGGGGTCAGCAGACGCGACCTGATGAAGATGGGGCTGCTCACGAGCGCAGGCCTTCTCGTCCCGAAGCGTGGCCTGAGCGCGCGCGCACTCAATAGCGCGGGCTGGCTCGAAAGCGGCAGCGACAGCGACGTCCCCTGCCAGAGTCCCCCGACGACGCCCTTTGTCGAGGAACTTCCCAACCACATGAATGGCGGGATGGTGATTCACAGCCCCGTCGCCGCGTTCAGCAACGAGGCCGCTTGCCCCGCGCAGGCAGCCCCGTCCGGCTGCCCCAACGACGGCCGCAAGCAACCGCATCAGGCGTTCGCGCAACGCCCGCCCGTCAAAAAATATGAAGTCAGCCAGAGACGTACGCTGCGAAGCGTGCATCCCGCGCTCCCGCTGCAACCGCTCTGGGGCTTCGCGCGCAGGCAGGTGGACGGCCCCGTCGATCCCAACACCAACACGGGCGTCGCTTGGAGTCCCGGCCCGACCTTCGTGGCGCGCTACAATGAGGCCATCCTCGTGCGTAACTTCAACGACCTGCCGCCCGCCAACCAGAACGACGGGTTCGGCATTCCGTCGGTCTCGACCCACTTACACAACGGTCACACTCCGTCGGAGTCGGACGGCTTCCCGTGCGACTACTTCGAGCGCGGCCAGTTCTACGATCAGCATTACCCGAACGTGCTCGCCGGAATAAATTCGACCCATCCCGGCACGGGCGACATCAACGAATCGCTCTCGACGCTCTGGTATCACGATCACCGCATCGAATTCACCGCGCCGAACGTTTACAAGGGGCTGGCCGGTTTCTATATCCTCTTCAACGAACTGGACACGGGCGACGAAAACACAGGCTTCAAGCTGCCGAGCTTCCCGCAGTTCGACATCCCGTTGATCATCACCGACAGGTCGTTCAGCCCGGAGACAGGGTTGCTCTGCTTCGACCTGTTCAGTCTCGACGGCGTTCTCGGCGACCGCTTCCTCGTCAACGGCAAGATTCAGCCGTTCTTCAACGTGCAGCCGCGCCGCTACCGTTTCCGCGTGCTCGACGGCGGCCCGTCGCGCTTCTACCAGAACTTCCTGCTCGACCCGACCAACCCGAGCGCGATTAACAAGTTCTGGCACATCGCCAACGACGGCAATTTGTTGCCGCGCCCGATCTTGGTCAACAGCATCCGGCTCGGCGTCGCCGAACGCCACGACATCATCATCGACTTCCGCCCCTTCGCCGGTAAGACTCTCTACCTTGAGAATCGTCTGGAACAGCACGACGGGCGCGGGCCGACCAACAACCTCCTGCCTCCGGGGCAGGGTAATAAGCTGCTCAAGTTCATCGTCGGCGGCACGCCCGTGCCCGACGGCAGCGCCGACCCTTCGACGCAGACCTTCTACCCGCTGCCGCCGCGCCCGACGCCGCGCATCACGCGCACGTTCCGCTTCGACCGCACCAACGGCCAGTGGGCGATCAACAACAAGCTGATGCCGGGCGATTGCAGCGACATCCGTTTCCGCGTGCAGCGTAACAGCGGCGAGCGGTGGATTTTGCAGAACAACTCCGGCGGTTGGCAGCACCCCATCCACATCCACTTCGAGGAGTTCCAACTCGTCCGCCGCAACGACCGCATCATCCAACCGGGCGACCCGGAGTATGCGCGCAAGGACGTGGTACGCCTGAACTTCAACGAGGAGGTCGAATTGCTCTTCCGCTTCCGCGACTTCCGCGGCCGCTACCCGATGCACTGCCACAACACGCTCCACGAGGATCACGCGATGATGTTGCGGTTCGACATCGAGGATGTCGGCGATAACAACACGAACCCGTAGCCGGAGAAGGCGGCGCGCGCGTGCCGTTTGTGTGCCCGCGCCGCATGGATCGCGGAAGATGAGAAAGGAGATTGGTTAGTCATGCCGAACGTGAATAGAAGACAGTGGCTCACGGCTTCCGGGGCAACCCTCTTCGCCGGCGAGCCGACAGCGCCGCAAGCGTCGGGCGGAGGGACGAAGTGGAAGACTATCTCGCCGCGCGACGTGATCAGGGAGCGACACCTCCCGAACGTCCTCCTGACGACGCACGAGGGAAAGAAGGTGCGTTTCTACGACGACTTGATGAAAGACAAGATCGTCGTCATCAACATGATGTATGCCACGTGCGAGGGCGTGTGCCCGCGCATCACGGCGAACCTCCAACAGGTGCAGAAATTCTTGGGCGACCGGGTGGGGCGCGACATCTTTTTCTACTCGATCACCCTCAAACCCGAGATGGACACTCCGGCCGTGCTCAAGAATCACGTCGCGATGCACAAAATCAAACCGGGTTGGACGTTCCTGACGGGCGCGCCCGCCGACATCGAGTTGCTGCGCCGCAAACTCGGCTTCGTCGATCCCGACCCGGAAGTGGACAAGGACAAGGCCAACCACATCGGCAACGTGCGCTACGGCAACGAAGCGCTTATGCTGTGGGCGGCCGCCCCCGGACTGAGTAAGGCTGCGGCCATCGCGGAGTCCATCAAATGGGTGGATTGGCCGAAGGACGAAGCGGCCACGAAAGTGAAAGGAGATGGGAAATGAAAAAGAATCTTCTCAGAACTTCGACGGTGTTACCCGCCTTGTTGCTGGTGACCGTCGCGCTGCTCTTGCCGTCCCATTCACTTACGCAGCAACAAACGTCGTCTTCGACTACCGAGATCACTCTCGACGACGGCGGCGACAGCGGCGGTTCAACCGCCATGAATGGCGACAGCAAGATCATCCTCAACGACGGTATCAGCGACGGCACTACCGACGGCGGAACAACAACCAGCCAACCCAAGAGCACTAGCTCCGGCGGCGGCGGCCCGGAGGCGATAGCCTTCGACGGAACTTACGTCTGGATCACACGGCAGTTCAGAAACGCCGTGACCAGAGTGCGGGCGCGCGACGGCGCGAAGGGCGGCACCTTCGCCGTCGGCTCCAGCCCCTCGGCCGTGGCCTTCGACAAGACCAACGTCTGGGTGGCGAACTTGGGCAGCAACAACGTGATGAAGCTCAGATCGGATGGAACCATCCTCGCCACTTACGCCGTGGGCGCAGCCCCCGGTGGACTAGCCTTCGACGGGGCTAACATCTGGGTGGCGAATCGCGAGGACAACACGGTGACGAAGCTGCGCGCGAAGGACGGGGTCAACCTCGGCACTTTCGCCGTCGGCAAGCGTCCTATCGGAATCACTACCGAGGGAACGAACGTCTGGGTGGTGAACAATTTCGGCAACAGTGTGACGAAGCTGCGTGGGAGCGACGGCGCAAACCTCGGCACTTTCCCGGTTGGCAAAGGCCCGTTCGGGGCTGCATCCGACGGGACTAACATCTGGGTGACGAACTTCTTCTCCAACACCGTGACGAAACTGCGTGCGGTCGACGGGTTCAACCTCGGCACTTTCCCCATCGGCGGCGAGCCGGCGGGCATCACCTACGACGGCTCTACGCTGTGGATCGCCAACAGCGGCAAAAACACCGTGACGAGGCTGCGGGCGGTTGACGGCAGCACGCTTGCGGTTTACACGGTGGGCAGAGGCCCTTTCGGCGTCGTCTTTGACGGGAGCAGCATGTGGTCTGCGAACTTCGGCAGCGATTCGGTCTCCACCACCGCTGTCGTGTCTACGTCGCCCACCACCATCTCGGCCAACGAATAGGGGCGCGTAAAAGACGGCGGCGATTTTCGGGTTGCCGTTTCGGGCTTCAACTACCCGCCGCCGTCAATACGCATCTCGCACAGTGAAGGGGCGACCACAGGTTGGTCGCCCCTTTCTTGTCAGTGCGCTCTCGGCGTTGACGCCGCGCCGTCGGCCGCCGCCGCGCGAGACTTAAAGCAAATGTGAGCGTTCTTTACGAAGGGCTTTTCAAACATCTCCGATAGTGGTAAATATACGTGCAACCCCCCTTAGGAAAATTGGAACACCAGCATTGAACTAACGAGCCAACGGGATGTCGGTCGCGTAGCCTGTCATCTCCGAAATCAACCGGCGTCAAGCGATGTCGCAAGAGTTGCGTGTCGCTCTCGGTGTTGATGACGGAGATTATCTTTAAGAAGAATTTCCGCTCCTCTTACTCTTCACTATATCAGTGCCCAACCTCGCGGTCGGGTTACAAGCCTCTAGGAGGTGTCGCATGAAAAGCCCGTTCTCTCTGGTCACAACCAAATTCATTTCGCTCTCGTCCGCATTTTTACTCGTCAGTTCCTGTCTCGTATACGCAGCCGCACGCACTGACACGACGGCCTCGCCGATGCGCGCACGCGAGTCGGCCGCGAGACGAACGCACGCCACTCCGGCGGGGATTGAAGCGAAGACCGTGGAGAAACGCGGCGCGGCGGCAGGAGCGGCAGCAGCGGCGAAGCTTCCGCTCGACTTCGTAGAGAATCGCGGCCAGTGGGACGACGGTGTGAAGTTCATGGCGCGCAAAGGCGCGATGCTCGCGTCGTTCGAGAAGGGCGCGATCAACCTGCGCTTGGGTCAGAAGCGGATGACTTCCCTGAGTTTGAAGTTCGAGGGCGCGGCGAAGGGCGCGACGCTCGCGGGCGAAGGAAAGCGCGCGGGTGTCTACAACTTTTTTATCGGAAACGATCAATCGAAATGGCGCGCAAACGTCGGGACGTTTGGCGGTCTGCTGTACCGTGGGCTTTATGAAGGCGTTGACCTGCGCGTGCGCGAGGCGGGCGAACAGCTTGAGTATGACTTGATCCTTGCGCCGGGGGCTGACCTCGAAAAAGTTGTGATCCGCACGGACGGCGCGACGGCCATCGAAGTTGCGGACGACGGTTCGTTGTTGATGCAGACCGCCGCCGGGAAGTTGCGGCAGACGCCGCCCTTGACGTGGCAGGAGTTGCCGAACGGCGAGAGACAGATCATCGAGTGCCGCTTCAGAAAGATCGACGCGCGGCGTTATGGCTTCGTCGCGCCGCGTCGCGACCACAGCTTGCCGCTCGTCATCGACCCCGGCCTCATCTGGTCAACGTATGTCGGCGGCGGCGACTGGGACGAGATTCACGAGATCGCCGCGGCGGGCGACGGCACGGACGATGTGATCGCGGCGGGCGCGACGCTCTCGCACGACTTCAGCAATCGTCCGAACCCCGTCGCCGGGTTCGTCACGCGCTTCAGCGCGACGGGCGCGCTCGTCTACAAAACGATCCTCAGCGGTTCGGACAGGGAATGGGTTCTCGGTCTCGCCGTCGCGCCGGGCGGCGAACCGGTCGTCGTCGGCGAAAGCTATTCGCCCGATTACCCGACGACGCCGGGCGCGTACCAGACGAGCCACGGCGTCCGCTCCGATTCGCTCGGCGCAATCTACGATGCAGACGCTTTCGTCACACGCCTCAACGCCGCCGGGCAGATCACCTATTCGACCTTCATCGGAACGGGCGACTATGATCTGGCTTACACCGTCGCGCTCGCGCCCGACGGCGATGTCATTCTCGCGGGCGAAACCAACTCGCCCGGCTGGCCGACGACCGCCGGAGCATACGACCGCACGCACAACTGCTGCACGCCCTACTTCTCAGGCGTCTTCTCGCGCCTCGACGCGTTCGTCGCGCGCTTGAGCGCGGACGGGAGCGCGCTTGAGTACTCCACCTATCTCGGCGGCAACGGCGACGAAGCGCCCGAAAGCATCGTTGTGGACGCGAACGGGTTCGTCACGCTGACGGGGTTGACCTACTCGCCGCCGAACGGCGGCCCTCATTTCCCGACGACGCCGGACGCGCTCGCCCGCACGCCCTTCAACGTCGAATCCAACCCGGACGCCTACCTCGCGCGCTTGAAGCTCGACGGGGCGGGCGCGGCCGACCTCAAGTACGCGACCTTCATCGGCGGCGGCAATACCGACGCGGGCTACGCCGTCGCGCTCGACCCCACAAACCCGCAGGACGTTCTGGTGGGCGGCGTCACTTACTCGACCGCCGGAGTCGCCGCAATCTTCCCGACCACGGCGGGCACGCTCAAGCCGAACTCGACGAGCATCGACGGCTTTCTCATGCGCTTCCGCTTCCCGTCGGCCGGCGGCTCAAGCCTCGTCTGGTCAACGCTCTTCGGCGGCTTCGACTACGAGGATATCGGCGACATCGCCGTGCAGCCCAACGGCGAG
This sequence comes from Pyrinomonadaceae bacterium, assembly GCA_035940695.1. Taxonomy (GTDB): domain Bacteria; phylum Acidobacteriota; class Blastocatellia; order Pyrinomonadales; family Pyrinomonadaceae; genus JAIVJZ01. The sequence goes on from DASZEQ010000005.1 coordinate 29,288, forward strand.
ATCGTCATCACGGGCGAGACGCGCTCCTTCGATCTCCCGACCACGCAGGGAGCTTTCGACAGAACGGTCGCCATCTCAAGCGGCGCGCTTTTCTTCGACGCCTACGTCGCACGCCTCAGCGCGGACGGCGCGCGCGTGCTCTACGGCAGTTACCTCGGCGGGAGCTTCAACGAGCGCGTCCCGAACGTCGCACTCTTGGGCGAGAACAACGCGGCCGTCTCCGGTTGGACTAACTCCGGCGACTTCCCCGTAACCGTGGGCGCGCACGACCCCGTTCTCAACAACGACGGCATCGGCGGCCCCGGCGGCTTCGGCGGCGTGCCCTTCGACGGCTTCCTCTCGCGTCTCAGCCTGCTGCCCGACGGCGACGGCGACAACGCGGTCGTCGCCCCCGGCCTCCTTGCCCCCGCGAACAACGCGCAGGTCTCGACCAACACGAACATCACGTTCGACTGGTCGGACGTGCCCGATCAATCGGGCATCGACGGCTATCATATTCAAATCAACCAGCGGCCGGACTTCGTCTGTTGCAACGATTGGCAAGAGGTCTGGACTTCCGCTTCGCAGTACGTCACGACCCTCCGCTTCGACGGCGCATACTACTGGCGCGTGCGGACGGCGGATCGCTCCGGCAACCTGAGCGACTGGTCTGAGGTACGCACGCTCAACTCCGGCACGTCCATCTCGACGCTCACCGTCAACCCCACCGCCGTCGAGGGCGGAAGAACCGCGCAAGGGCAGGTGACATCAACCGCGCTCGCTCCGGCGGGCGGCATCGTGGTCTCTCTAAGCAGCAGCAACACGGCGGTCGCCACAGTTCCCGCGAGCGTCACCATCCCGCAGGGTGGAACGGCCGCAACCTTCACGATCACGACGAGAGCCGTCTCCGCCACAACCCCCGTCACCATCACGGGCAGCCACAACGGCAACACGCGCAGCGCGACGGTGACCGTTACGCCTTCGACCGCGCCGCCCGCTGCGCCGACGCTCATCAGCCCTGCGAACGGCGCGCAAGTGCCGCCCAACGTGGGCATCACTTTCACTTGGAACGCCGTAGCAGGCGCGGCCGCTTACGAGATTCAGATCGACGACTCCAGCAGTTTCAACGCGCCGTTCGTCGGGTCGCAGGCCGGGCTGACGCAGACGCAGTACACGCAGACGTTCACCGCCGAGAGGCGTATGTGGTGGCGCGTGCGCGGCAGCACGGCCGGTGGCACAAACGGCGCGTGGTCTGCCGTCCGCAGTTTAGACGTTAAGCGCGGAGCACAGCCGCCGCCTCCGCCGCCCGGCGCGGCCGCGCTCTCGACACTCTCGCTTAGCCCGTCAACCGTAACCGGCGGCAACTCTTCGCAAGGCGTGGTCACGCTGACGAGTGCCGCCCCGTCCGGCGGCGCGCTCGTCGCGCTCTCCAGCAACAACACGGGAGTTGCCACCACGCCGCCGAGCGTAACTGTGCCCGCCGGGGCTACGAGCGTCTCCTTCGGCGTGACGACCAGATCGGTTACGGCCTCGACTTCCGTGACCATCTCCGCTTCTTACAACGGCGTCGCCAGAACCGCGCTGCTCAACGTGCAGCCCGCGCCGACGCCGCAACCCGTCACGCTCTCCACGCTCACGCTCAACCCGACCTCCGTGACGGGCGGCGGGTCTTCGCAGGGCACAGTCGTCCTGAGCGGCGCAGCCCCGTCCGGCGGAGCTTCGGTCGCGCTCACGCGCAGCAACACGAGCGTTGCCAACGCGCCCGCGAGCGTCACCGTTCCGGCCGGAGCGACGAGCGCGACCTTCACTGTGACAACAACCTCTGTGACGACCTCGACGCCCGTCTCCGTCTCCGCCTCTTACGGCGGCGTCACACGGACTGCGACGCTCACGGTCAACGCGGCGCAGGCGGGCGACACGGTCGCCATCCAACGCGCCGAATACACCGGCTCGAACAGGGAACTGCGCGTCGAGGCCACGAGCACCAACGCCAACGCCGTCTTGAGGTGTTACGTGTCTGCGACCGGCGAACTCATCGGGACGATGACGAACGACGGGGGAGGCAGGTACAGGGGTCAGTTTACGTGGCCGACGAACCCGCAGAACATCACCGTGCGGAGCAGTCTCGGCGGCTCCGCGACGAGGGCTGTGACGGCGAGATAGCGCGTCGCCGCAGGCCGTAAAACCTACAGGCGGCGCAAGCCTGCGGATCGCCGCCGACACCAACACGCGCGAAGCCCCGCGAGAGGCGAAAGAGGTTCACGTTTGAATCTCTTTCGCTCCTTGCGGGGCTTCTCTATTCTCTCGCCGGACATACTTTCTTCACAGGAAATTTCGTTGCATGTTACTGCCGGACGTGAGTAAGATGTGACCACCTCAATAAGCCAGTCTCTTCACTGAACGCCCGCCGTATTCCGTCGGCAATCCAACGCGAAAATAATTTCCCCCTTCGGCTACGCAACCATCGGCCTTGCGAGAGGCTTCAGCCCCATCCGCCATCTGCTCGCGGCCTTCACCCACCGGAGACCCAAATAATATGAATCTGAGGACAAAAGTATTCGCGGGCGCGTTCGTGCTCGTGCTCGCCGCGTTGTGCTTCAACCACTCCCCGGTCGTCAACTCACAGACCACCTTTACCGAAGGCTTCGAGGCGGGCGGCAAGACCTCCTACGCCGCCGCCACCGTGCAACTCACTTCCGGCCAGTGGTATCTGGACGACGCTTTGACGGGCAACCTCTCCACCGACCGCAAGACCGGCTCTTACTCCGCACGCATACGCAACGTCGGGGCGGTGCAGATGAACTTCAACACGGCGAGCGCGGGCACGGTCTCAGTCCAGCACGCCGTCTTCGGCACGGACGGCGCGAGCAGTTGGGCGCTCTACAAATCGACGAACAACGGCGTCTCTTGGACGCAGGTTGGGGCAAGCGTCAACACCTCTTCGACCTCGCTCGTCAACGCCTCTTTCACGGTCAACTCGTCGGTCGCCGTGCGCTTCAAGGTGGTGAAACTCTCGGGCGGCGCGAACCGCCTGAACATCGACAACATCTCGATCACCGCTTACGCTTCGCCCACGCCGACGCCGACCCCCGTGCTCTCGTCGAGCGTGCACCTGACGATGGGCAACCCGACGAACGCCACGGCCGATGTTAACCAGCCGTCGAACTACCTGATGGAGAAGCCTCAGTATGCGCTCTCCTATCATCGCGACAACGGGCGTGCCAACTGGGTGAGTTGGCATCTCGACAGCACTTGGATGGGCAGCGCGCCGCGTCAGGACGACTTTCGCGCCGACACGACGCTCCCCGCCGGTTGGTATCGTGTGCAGGGGACGGATTACAGCGGTTCAGGGTTCGACCGCGGCCACTATTGCCCTTCGGCCGACCGGACGAGCACTGTGGCCGACAACTCCGCGACCTTCCTGATGACCAACATGATGCCGCAGTCGCCGGACAACAATCAGGGGCCGTGGGCTGACCTTGAAAATTACGCGCGCACGCTCGTCAACGCGGGCAACGAGTTGTATATCATCATGGGCGGCGCGGGACAGGGCGGCACCGGTTCGAACGGAGGCGTCACGATGACCATTGCCAACGGTCATGTGCAAGTTCCGGCGCAGACTTGGAAGGTCATGCTGGTGCAGCCGCAAGGGACGAACGACGTGGCGCGCGTGACCACTTCGACGCGCGTGATCGCCGTCCTGATGCCGAACACGCAGGGCATCAGGACGAACATGTGGGAGCAGTATCGCGTGAGCGTGGACGAGGTGGAACAACTGACGGGCTATGATTTCTTCTCGAACGTGCCGACGAGCATTCAGGCGGTCATCGAGTCTGTAGTTGATAACCAGTAACGCGGAGCATGCAGCGGCGAGGCGGCCTGTTCGCGCACGCGTGCGGGTCGCTTCGCTCTGCCATGAAAGCAAAGGTGAGCGTTGGATGAAAAGTGACGAGTTGTGCGCCGAGTTGAAGGAGGCGACGCGTGGGCTGCTTTGGATGAGCGAGTCGGACTACCCGTTTGAAGTGGTCAGGTGGGAAGGAGCGAAAGAGTTGTCGCCGGAGTGCATGCGGAAAATGGCCGGGCAGGACGAGAGGGCAACCGTCGAGGAAAGAACCATCGCAGACTTCTTTCGCGTCGCGGCGGGCGAGCAGGAATGGAAGGGCGCGGCCGAACTCGCGCTGGCAAAGAGGTATCAGACGCTTGTGCGGTTGCTCGAAGAAAACCTCAAGGGAGCGAGCGTTTACCGTGTGGGTGAAATAAACATCGTCGTCTACATCGTAGGCCGGAGCGAGGAAGGGAACTGGCTCGGCGTTTCCACGCGCGTCGTCGAGACTTGATGAAAGACGTGTCGGAAGAAACGTCCGCCGGTGTTTGTTAAGCTGAATATAAGACGTGAATGCTCGATGTATTCCATCTTTAATGTGAACTGGTTTTTATCTAAGTGTACGCAGACAAAAACAGACAGAGCGGTGCGCCTCCAAAGAGACTGCGTGATAGGACGCTGGTGCATCTTCTAAGTTTATCCGCTTTTAGCTCGACGCTGTTTCTCCCGCTGATCGGAAAAGGTTTTGTGCACGATGATTTTGTCTGGCTCTATATTGTTTCCTACGAGTCGAGTTGGTACGGCCTCACACACCCGATCCAGTTGTTCTACACGCCGCTGACGTGGTTGACCTTCAAGGCCGATTGGATGTTGTGGGGCTTAGCCCCTTTCCCCATCGCGCTTGAGAATTTAGCTCTCCACATTAGCAACACGCTCTTACTCTACTGGCTGGCGTTCAGACTATGGCGTTCAGACAGCGCGGCGTGGTGGGCGGGTTTCGGCTTCGCGCTGTTTTATATGGCGAATAGTTGGGCGGTGATGTGGATCGCCGCCCGCCCGCATTTACTGGCGACGCTTTTCTGTCTTGCGGCCGCGCATGCGTCCGTCTCTTACGCACGCCGCGAGCGTCGCCGGGTCTCAACTTTAGGCGCAATCGTTTTGTGCGTCGCACTGTCGATGCTGGCTAAAGAGATCGGCGTAGCGTCGGTTGCGGTCGTGTTCCTCGTGCTGTTTTATGTAGAGCGTTCAGAGCATACGAGAGTCCGCTGGCGTTCATGCGTATCTCTGCTGGCCGCTTTGATCGTCATCTTGTCGGCCTACCTGATGTTGCGCGCGAAGGTGGGAGCGGTTTCCGTGCTGTCGAATCAGGGGTGGTATCACTATACGCTGGAGTTTGGAGTGCTCTTCTCCAACCTACTGGAATACGTGTCCAGAACCTACTTGATAGCCGGAGTGTTGATAGGCGCAATTGCCTTGTCCCGGTATGTGAGAGGCGCGAGGCCGCGTCTGAAGGAGGTGACGCGTTATGAAATCGGATTGAGCGTAGCCCTGTTCGCCGTCACGCTCGCACCGGTTATTCTGATTCGCGGGCGCTCCGGTCTCTATACTTACTTGCCCGGAATTGCCCCCGCGCTTCTCTTAGGCGCGGCGGCTCGCGCGCTCTACGCCTCCGCGCCGCCCCTGCATCGTCGGCGGTGGGTGAGTTTATCTCCCATCGTTTTCGTCGTGGTTGCTTTGAGCATCGCCACCGTGGGGCAGAGTTTGAAATGGATGAGGATGGCTAAAACCAATATGTCCATCCTTCACCAAATCGCCGCCCAACACGCGCGCCCGACACCCGGCACAAAAATTATTCTGCGGTATGCGAAAGCCGATCGCCGTTATAGATTCCCCGATGGTTTTGGAACGTGGAGCTTCCCCTACGCGGTTAAACTTTTGTATCGAGACCCGACATTAAACGGCGAGATCGTTTCGCAAGAACCTTCCACGGAAATTATTCCCAAAGATGACGAGGTCAATTTCGTATATCAAGCGGACGACAGTTACCCGAAGGCAGTAAAGATAGAGACGAGATAGGAGGCCAGTATTGCAGGCATCCGGCGCGCGAACGCGCGTGGCTCTCATCGGCAATCTCTCTTGGAAGTTGAAACGTGACGCGGGCGAGACCATACGTTCGATAGCTTTGCCCGCACGCATAAAGAGTGATCAGCGAGGCGACTACGGCGGACAGGCATGAAAATATTACTGGTGTGGATAGTCACGTGTCTCATCTGGAGCACCGTGTGGTTGTTCATCAAACTGGGGCTGCGAGATTTGCCTCCCGTCAGCTTCGCCGGAATCAGACTCCTCATCGCCGTCATCATCTTGCTGCCGGTAATCACCGTGCGTCGAATCGCCTTGCCGCGTAAGGCGCGCGACCTCCGGCTGATAGCTATCACCGGGCTACTCCTGTTGGGTTTGAATTACGGGCTGGTGTTCTGGGGAGCGCAATACATTTCTTCGGGTTTGACGGCCGTGCTGCAAGCCGCCACCCCGGCGTTCGGTCTCATCTTTACGAGTTACTACCTGCCCGGCGAACGCATAACTCCACTGAAATTCTGTGCTCTCTTGATAGGTATCGGAGGGGTCGCCGTCATCTTCTCTAATCAGTTGCAGATCGCCGGATGGCTCGCTCTTTTAGGCTGTGCGGCCGTCATCGGCGGCGCGCTCTGTGTTGCCTTCTCCTACGTGCTGGTCAAAGCCTACGGCGGCCACTTACACCCGATTGTGTTGACGGCAGGACAGATGCTTTGCGGGCTAGTGCCTTTGCTCATCTTCGGCTTGGCTACAGAGGGCAACCCGCTTGAGTTCCGTTGGACATCTACAGCGACGTTTTCCTTGCTGTACCTTGCGCTGGCCGGCTCGATTGCCGCCTTCGGTTTGAACTACTGGTTGCTTCAGCGCATCGATGCGACAAAAATATTGTTGATGTCAATTGTAGAGCCGCCGCTCGCAGTAATGTTGGGAGCCGTGGTGCTCGGTGAAACATTAACGCAGCGGACGCTCTGGGGCAGCGGTTGTATCTTACTCAGCCTCGGCCTGCTCTTGTCGCGCTCAGCCGCAACGTCTCAGGACAATCGAACCCGCGCAGAACTCTAGGGGCTGACACCCACCACACCACGAGCCGAATAAGCTGCATCACGCCGGAGTCCGATAACCAACGCTATACCTACTTCGTCACCAGTACAGGGATGGTCACGAAGCTACCATTAAACCACTTGATGCTGAGTGGTTCTTTCGCGTCCGCGATGGTCTCATCGCTCACTTCCCTACCCGTGCCGTAGTTGATCTGCGCGTCCGGTCTCTTAATGATGTTGAGCACTACGACCAGCCGGCTGCCTGCCGTGAACCGGCGACTCGTCAGCAGAAAGCTTTCAAAGTCGAGTTGCTGTCTCCTGCCGGGTGTTAGCAACTCCCGGCGGCTGCGATCTTTTACGTAGCTGGCTCGCGCCCAATGGTAGGACAGTTGTAAGTATTCGCCGTCGGGCTTCAACTCGTAGAGTTGGACATTGAAATCAAAATCCTTCTTGTTGGTAATGAAATCCAGCCGCCCCGAGAACATACCGCTCAACTCCATGGGCGTCTCGAACGGCGCGCTGACGAAGGCGAAGCCGTTCGGCGTGCGCAAGCTCCGACCAACAACCGTCTCGTTGCCGTTCCAGTTACCGACGTTTGCCGCCGCGAAATGTGTATTGGCTGCATCAGAGCGGTCTGCGAAGTTGACTGTCTGAGGGATGAAGGCCGTCGGCGGCTGTGCTTCCGTCAAACTGTAGGTGTCCCCTGCCCGCTCGGTGCTCAGATAGAATTTCAAACGCCGGTTTGCCATCGCCGCGAGCGACGGGGCGTGTCTCCACACGTTCGCGCCCATCACTTCGTAGTTCACCTTGTCTTTCAGCAGCGCGGGCTTCGCCCCGCCTCTCAAGATGTAGTCGAACCACTGGTAGCGCAACTCTACGATGTCGAGCGCGGCGACCGGATCAAGCTGGTAACCGAGCAGCGGCGGCAACGTGCCGTCAGGCAACGCGCGCGTTCCCAACTGCCCGGAGACGTGGTTATAAGGCCCGATGACCAGATAATGATCGGCGTTCGGCTTGTGCCTGTAGTGCCGCGTGAAGTAGTAGAGCGCGCCGATCTGCCCGTCGTCGTAGTAGCCGGTGGTGGTCAGTACAGGGATGTTGACGCGGGCGAATTCTTCCCCGTAAGGGATCATCTGCTGCCAGTACGAATCATAACTCGGGTGAGACAGCCAGCGATTCCAGACGGGGTTGGGCGTCCCGTCGATCTTCTCCAAGTCGCGATAGGCGCGGCCGCTGGCATACCAGTTTTGAAACAGTCGATTCCAACGCTCGCTATCGTTGTAGCTCGCGTCGTCGAGCGTCTTAACGCCGGTCGTATAGAACGGCCAAGGAAAACCGTAGCTCTGGTAGATGCCGCCGGGGTTCGGAAAGTCGATCCCCGGCGCGAAAGTGACCGAGGGCATGATCGCCTTCAGGGCTTTCGGCCGGTGCTTGGCTGCGCCCCACTGCGTGAACCCGTCGTAGCTCCCGCCGTACATGCCGACACGCCCGTCGCTCCAAGATTGACGGCTGATCCAGTCGATCAAGGCGGCCGCGTCTGACCCGTCGTGCTCTATGGGCACTGGCTGGTCGGGGCTACATCCTTTACCGCGCGTTAGTCCCTCGACGCCCGCGTAGCCGTGCGCGGCCGTCAGGCGCGCATTTTCCGTCATCCTGCCGGGGTCGGCGTAGATGGTGAAGTTGAGTAGCGCAGGCAGCTTGCGTGTCTCGCGCGGCCGCACCGACATGACGCAGAGGGATGCGCCGTCCGGCGTTCGCACTAAGATGTCTCTGGCGATAACGTATCGTCGCTCGTCATCCTCATCCGAAAGTTGCGACACTAACGGCTGAAAGCGACGGAAGGCTTGGACGCCCAGATACCTTCTGACCAGAAGAACAGCGTCGGAGAGATTGATGTCGGCTTTACCTTTTTGTTGGTCGAGAGCTTGGCTCAGGCTGGCTTCGAGGAAATTCAAAGGAGTGCCGAAGGAATACAGCACTCGAAAAGCGGTCAGATTGTCCAAAGCGGCGAGACCTTCACGGAACGATTGCTTGAACGCTTCGTCGAACGACTCTTGACGGGCAATTTGTCTGGACAGTGCTTTTGCGTATATCTCCCACCTGATGTTGCTCAAGGCGGACTGTGATCGGGTTTGAGCGTGAAGTTCGCGCAGTGAGGCTAGGCTTGCGCCGGCGGCCGGGTAATCACCGGCCACTAACTGTAACCTGAACGCGTTGTCCAAATATGTTTCGCGATCACTCTCCCGGTAGAGGGCGAGCGCCGACTTCGCCAAGCGCGGCATCTCTTTGGCTAACTCCGCCGGGTCTGTGGCCGCGCTTTGGTTAAATTCTATCTGCTGGGCTTGCGCCTGAGTTACCAACCCCAATCCGACCCAGATGAGAGCAATTAATTTGATCATGCTGAGATACACACCTCCTACCAACTATCAGTGTGATAAAAGCGGTGGCTGGCACGGCCGCACATGAATATTTGTGCAAAGCCGAACATCGACTCAGGTTGACGTTATCGGACGTTGGCGGCTGATGGCTTCGTCACGGTTCACGCGTCAAGACGACTTCCACACGTCAGGACGGCTTCTTAGGCTCGGGAAGTTTCAGGAGAAAACCTTTGCGGCGAATGCGTCCGATGCAGGAAGTGTCCAGCCCTTTCGTCGCGCCTCGATTGATAAAGTCGATGATGAGATTCTGGACGCAGTCGAGTCCGTCGAGTCCGTTGAATCCGTGACCGCCGTGCGGGATGACGAGATGCAGGCTGTTGGTGAGATGTCTAGCCGCCATGTCGCCGTAGACGGGCGGCGTCACGGGATCCCACTGGCCTGTGAAAATCAACGCGGGCACGTCGGAGCGCGTCGGCTCGGCGTAGTCTCTGGGAATCTCCGCGCGCGGCCAGAGAGCGCAGGCAGCGCGTTGCTGGTGCAGGCGGTAATCGCCCAAGAATGTGTGCGCCGCATTGCGTTCGCCTTCACCGGGTTTGATCCAAGGCAAGTCTTCGGCGCAGGTGACGGAGAGATACATGCCGTTGCTGCCCGTGGCGACGATCTGCTGTCGATAAAAGATTGCGGCTTCGGCGAGCGGCGTGAAGTTGCCCTCGGCGGCCAGATGTATGAAGAGGGGAATCCGGCTCGCCGCGCCCGACTGGTAGAGCATGTAGCGTATAGCTTCTCCGGCCAGATCGCGTGAGAGTTCGACGCGCGTGCTGACGCCGCTTTGCGGGTGCTTAACGGCAACTTCGACCGCCCCGCGCAATAATCTTTCAAGCACGGCCTTCGCTTCGGCGCGCAGGTTGGGAAACGCCGCGCGACAAGCCTCGTCTGCGGCGCACTCGTCCAAGACCCCGTTGAGCGCGCTCTCCGTGTGCTGCGGAAAATCGCGCGGCATGAACTGGCCGGTCGGCGAGACTCCGTGCAGGACGATTGCGCGGACGTGTTTGGGATGACGTTTCAGGTAGACCTGCGCGGCGCGCGTGCCGTAAGAACCGCCGAAGATGTTAATGCGCTCGTATCCGAGCGCGGCGCGCACCTCATCCAGATCGTCCATCGCGATGGGTGTCGTGTAGAGCTTGAGATCGGCTTTGGGTTCTAACTGCTCGCGACACTTGCGTACCTCTTCGAGCGGGAAGTACGCGCCCAGATAGTTTTGCAGGGATGAAGAATTGAAAAGAACGCAGTTGAGCGGGTTCGAGCCTCCCGTGCCGCGCTGATCCAAGAAGACGAGGTCGCGTCGCTCGCGAATCCTCGCAAACTCCTGCGCGACGTAGGGAGCATCCTCCGTCGCAGACGAGCCGGGGCCGCCGGGGATGTAGAAAAAGGGGTCGGCCTCTCTGTCTTGACCTGTGGCCGGGAAGACGACGATCTTGAGCGCGATCTTGCGCCCGCTTTTCCGTGCACGGTTCTCGAAGACTTCATACGTCCCGCAGCGCACCTTCTCCTTCACTCCCGCGCGCGCCCCGTCCACTTCGCAAGGCTCAAGCTTGATGGGAGCAGTTGAAGTCGGACTCGTCTCGCGCGCGCCCTTTTCCTGACCCGTCGCGGCGAGCGCGAATAACGCAGTGCTGCACACGACGAGCGCGCAAGCGAGCAGAAAATGACGATGTATAAACATAGAGCCTCTCCACTCTAAGCCCTTTGTGCAAACGGCTCATGGCGACGTTTCCAGAACAACTCGTCAGGCCAACGCCGTTCGAGGGCATAGTATTCTTTGTGACGGATCAAATACTGCGCGAACGATTGCTCGATGATTTTTCGATAAGCGGGCAGAGCGTCGCGCTTGCCCGCGAAAAAATCGACGATGGCGGAAGCGGCATAGACACCAGCCCCCAACGCCGCGCTGATGCCGTAAGACGAGAGCGGATCATAAGCGGCGGCGGCATCCCCCACCGCCAGCCAGCGTTCTCCGGCAACCGCGTCGAGGCAGCTTCCGTGCGCCGCGAGCACACGAGGCTCGGTCAATGGCTCGTAGTCGCCTTCGCTGACGCGCCTGCCGGTGTGCTCGGTTTCGCGGAGCAGAGCGAACCAGCCGTCCGTCTTGAGAACTTCGTGATCTAAAAGATCATGATCGGTAAAGAAGACGACCATTAACTTCTCGTCCGGCAAACGCGCCGAGTACCACCAACCGGAGCGAATTGCCTCCACGAGTGTAAAGGAATCTTTGATTCCCTTACCGCTGCGAGATTTCAACAAGAACGCCGTGCCGACGAGACGGTCATAGCGCAGTTGGCGTGCGCCCATGCGGCGCGCGAGGCGAGACGCGCGCCCCGTGGCATCTACTACAAAATCGGCTTCGAGCGTTGCGTCGCCGCCGGATGATGTTCTGACGCTCAACGTCCAGCATCCGTCCCGCCGGACGCACTCGACGAGTCGAACGCCGCAACGCCAGTCCGCGCCTTCCGCGCGTGCTCTGTTCATTAAGCGGGCTTCAAATCTAGCCCTGTCGAGTTGCCATCCGTGGCCTTGCGTGCCGAATATGAAATCCCTCTCGAGGGGCGCGGGCGCGCCCCACACGGATCGATTGCCATACGTAGGAAGATGTCCGTCGCGCTGTAAATGATCCGCGAGACCCAATCGTTGCAGAATCGGGGCGGCAGTTGGCGGCAGACATTCACCCACCTTTGACTCCGGTTCCGGCAGCGTCTCTAAGACGATTGGCGTTAGCCCTTGACTTGCGAGGTTGATCGCGACGGACGCGCCGCCCGGCCCGCCGCCGACGATAACAACCTGTCGAGGCTCTGAGACCGAGGCCATTTATAGTTCATTGCGTCGAAGCACGCGGCGGCGCGCACGCACGGGAACCTGCGCCTTCTCCGCTTTGATTGCAGAAGCCACCTTCGGCGCGCGTTCTTTGGGCACGGCGTTCTCCGCGATCAATATCTGCTGCCAAGTTGCGTCGCCGGCGGTGAACTTTTCGGCAAGGTCGGTCTCCACCCACATCCGTTCGGGCAAGCCCAAGTCGGCATAGTCGGACGGAGGTTGCTGCTCGGTGACGATGCCCACCTTATGCCATTGTGCGACGTTCTGGTTAATGCGTTGTTGATAAGACGGGCCGAAGTAACGCAGCCATTCCTGCCTGTAGTTAAAGTGCTTCAGCCGCTGGCCGAAGGGCAGGCTCGTGTCCTGCACGCGTTTGTAGGCCAGTTCGCTCATCACTTGATTCGGGACTCTGGCCGCCCAGAAGGAGGGCAGGCGCAGGTAGGTGGCGATGTCATAACCTGAGAGACAACTTGCCTCGTCGGTCTGCCAAGGCACACCCATCCAACGCGTGAGCGTGCCGGGGCCGCTCGCAGAGACTACGCCGTCCGCCCCTAGAGCCACGTCCGGCCGGAGAATCGGGCCGAAGTCGTCACGGGGCGATTCTCCTTCCGGCAGGATGTTGAGACGGAAAGGCTCTCTCCACATGCGCGCCTGCCGCATCGTCCAAGTCAGTTCGATGCCCGGATGAAAAGGGCCGCCGAGGCAGCTTTCCAGATTGGCTTCGTCGAGCGCGTGCGGTTGTTCGTCAATCGGATAATCCTCAAGCCGGGCGTGCCTGTCGCGATACTTCGGGTCGGGGTCGAAATTCCCTTCCGCCCATTGTTCCATCAACCTGTATTGCGTTCCGGTGAGAGCCAGCCCATCCATGCCGAGGTCTGTGAAATCGCCGAAGCCGTCGCCGTAGAAGGGGGGTATCCGCGCGCCTTCCTCCGCGCCTAGAACGTCCTCGAAATTGCGTAGCCATTTGAAGAAGGACGTGCGGAGTTCTTTGAATTCTTCGGCGGGGTTCGATAGCTTCTCCAGCAACGGGGGCGAGGTCAGATTCGACGGCGAGAACGGGCCGAACAAAAAATCTATCCCGCCGTTGACCCACTGGCTATTCACCAACCGCTCGAACACCGGATAAATATCTCGCCAGAATAGAGGGCGTCGCGAAGCCTCCTCCTGCCATTTTTGTTCCTGTGTAAATTCGCGGCAAAAAAGGTCGTAGACGACATCGTACAAGGTCACAACGCCGTATAGCCCGGGGCCGAAGTTCGGCGGCGTGACGGCGACCATCGCAGGCTCGGCCTCGTACTCCGTGCCGTCAATCTTGACGGAAGCGCGCACAGTGCCGTCCGAGATGTCGTCATGCCATCCATCGTTGTTGGCGAACGTAGTGGCCGGGGCGTTGTTCTGTGACGCGGAATGTCCGAAGCCTCCCAAGACCAGTAAACGCCCCGCCTCGTCCGTCCGCAATTCGCCCAAGTACACGGTCTTGCCCATGAACTCGCCGGTATCGAACACTGCTCCTGAAGCATCTCGACCGCTGATGGTGCGAGACCCCGGATCGATGATCAACGTTTCGCGCTCGTCGCCGAGTATGTCTTGGTTGCGATACCTTGCTTCCATGGCATAGTCGCCCAAGTCCATCGCGTTGTTGAATTGATACCAGCCCGCCTTGCGATTAGCCAGATGGACGCGCCAAGTGATCTCGGCGGTGTCGGCGGTGATCTCCCTCACTGCGCGTCCGGCTTCATCGAGGCCATAGATGCGAAACCGCGCGGCCTGCCGCTTGACGCGCCCCTCGGCATCCTTAAAACCGCCTTCGGACTGAGGCGTCTCGCCGGGCGCTTCCGGCCCGATGAAATATTCCTCGACGGCGTTACCGACCCGCGCGACTCCCACGCCGGGATAGATGGCATACCTCACGATAGTTTCATTTTCAGGCATTCGTTTCACCTCGAATCAAGCAGTAAGCGACGAACAGCAGTTAGGCAAGCGAGAGCGTGGAGTTACTTTGCAAAGATTATAACGTCCTGTTTGAAATACACGCTCCTGCTTGTCAAGGTTGTGCTCCTACGTGGCAGTGTGGGATGTCCGGTCGGGTCTGCCGGACGCCGTTTTCGATGCCGGGGCGGCGGGCGGGGAGTATATGAACGGCAATGGCCGAGCGGCCGTGAGTCCTCCGAGATTGCCGATGCTTAAATGCGAGAACCCGCTACGCGAGCCGGAGTTTAGCAGCAGCCTCACTACCCGCGCAACAGCAGTTTACGTCAAGGGCGGAAGCGTGACGCTTGAGAGCGGCGGCTTAATCGTTATCTTGTTTCCGCCACTTGGATGCTTTATGCTCAACGCGTTTTCAACTCTCCTGCCGCACCGCATAAAGGGTGATCATCAATCATGCACAGACATGACATGCGCCGACGGAGTTTCTTGCAGTCTGCGCTCGGAGCGGGCATCTTCGCCCTAGGACAAGCATCTGTTCCCTCTCTATCCACAACCGCCGCTGCCGGACTCGATCAGAAGCGCCGTTTCGCCACGGTCAAAATCTCCAGAGAGCGGCTGATCCGCACGGTCGTCGGTCTCAGGCCGTATCGTCCGAGAGGCTTCGTCGTCGGCGCGGAGCAATTGGGCGATAAGCTCGTCGTTCACAATTACGGCCACGGCGGTGCGGGCGTGACCCTCTCATGGGGCACAGCTTCGATGGCCGTATCGTCGAGAATACCCATTACCTTAAATATTGCGAGGGAGTAAGAAACCCGATGTTGTGAGTTCCCTCACCTCCCCTAATCTTATCCGTTTAGACTGTGTGAAACGTCGTGAAACTTGAACCCTTAGGCATCTCTCCGCAAGATATTAAG
>DASZEQ010000006.1:0-174194 GCA_035940695.1 Pyrinomonadaceae bacterium
GCGTTGCCGTGGGTGGCGGCGAGGCGGACGAAGCGGCTGAAGAAGGACATGCCGTAGTAGTAGCCGTCGTGGCAACTGACGAGCACGTCGGCCGTGTGGCGCACGCGCGGGGCGTGGAGCGAGGCGAAGAGGTTGGCGAGCGCGTCGGGGTAGGTGTGCGCGGCCGTGTGGGCGTACCAGTCGGCGTCGGGGGCGTAGCCGCGCGCGTCGAGTTGGCCGCCCGCGCGGAGCACGCTCTGCACGCCGTCGAGTTGCAGCGGGTCGCCCGTGAGTTGTTCATAACTGTAACGCGCCTGCCCGTTCTGTTCGCGAGAGATGCGCGCCGTGCCCCGCGCGCCGTGCACGACGACGGCCGACTCGCCTTCGCGCCGGATGCTGAAATCGACGCCTTTGAGCGTCGTCAAAGCACCGGCGACTTCGGCCGGGTCGGTTTCGTCGGCGCAGTAGACGGCGGCGTAGCCGCAGAGACCGAAGGCGGGCGCGGCGACGCGGCGTTTCCCTCTGCCCGGCTCGAAGCGTTCTTTGACTTCGTAGCCGCCCGCGCGCAGGTGCGTCTGCAAGTGGATTTTTTGATTCTCTTCGAGGTTCATGCCGTGGTCGGAGAAGAGGACGATCTCGGTCTCCGCGCCGCAGAAGTCTTGTATCTCGGTGAGAATCCGGTCGAGCGATTCGAGGGCGACGTTCAACTTTTGCGGCCCGCGAATGTGCAAGAGACCGTCCGTGCCTTTGAGGAAAGCGAAGAAGTCGCGGTCTGGCGGCGCGGCGCGAAATTTGTCGCGGAAGCGGCGCATGTCTGCGCGCCACACGGCGTCGGGCGCGACGTAGACGAGAAACTCGAAGGGCAGCGGCTCTTGATAATCAAGCTCGTCCATGTAGGACGAGGGCACTTTGTCGGGCGTGCGGCGGCCGATGTACTTGCGTATGCCGCCGCACAACTCCTGCGAATCCTTGTTGAAGTAGAGGCTCTCGTAGCCGAGCGGCAGGCTCGCGCCGAGCATCTGCGCGAGCGCAACGTTCGTCATCGTCGGGAACGGCGAGAGCAGCCCGGCGGGGTCGCTGAAGCGCGCGAACAGCCCGCGCGACTTCGCCGCTTTGATCACTTCATAAGGCACGCCGTCGAGACACAACAACAGACGCCGTGGGCGCGTCTCACCCGCCCCGCCGGTCGAATACTTTTGCACTGCTTCACCTCAATCCCTGTCCGTGGTCAGTAGCCGGTTGTCCGTTGCCCGTCGTCCGTGGCCGTCGTCGCCCGTTCAATGCGCTCTGTGGTAGCAGGTGACACATGAACCGAAACAACCGATGAGCGGCCACGGACGGCGAACACTTTTAGTTCTCTTCCGCTTGCTTCGGCGCGGGCTTACGATACGGCTCGCGCAGTCCGCGCCGCGCTTCTTCGAGCGAGTCGTAGACGTTGGGACGCGCGGCGACGAGTTTGTATTGCGCGAGCGCGTCGGCGCGTTTGCCCGCGAGGTCGAGCGTCTGCGCGGCGCGCAGGCGGGCGAGCGTCGTCTGATTCGCTTCCGCGTTCGGGACGGCCGCCGCCGCGAGAAACTCTTTCGCCGCGCGTTCAAGCTGCCCCGCGACAAAGAGGGCTTCGCCGTACTGGAAATGAATGAGGTCGAGTTGACGCGTGGCGCGGTCGCGCAGCAGGCTGTCGAAGATGGCGAAGGCTTCGCGCTCCGTGTTCGAGACGGAAGCCGCGTCGCCGCGCTCGCGCTCCGTTGCCGCCTGCGAGACGAGCGCGTCGGCATACTCCAACTTGAACAGATAATTCTTCGGATACTTGGCGGCGAGTTCCTGCGCGAGCGTGGCCGCGTCGCGGTAACGCTTCTCGCGCTTGTAGAGCGGGATGAGCATGACGCGCGCGTCGTCTTTCGCCCAACGGCCTTCGCGCATCACGCGTTCGAGCGTGGCGAGGCCGCGTTTCTTCGAGCCGCGCGTGCCGGTCATGCCCGCGAGAATTTTGTAGGGCAGGGCGAGGCCGCCGACGATGTAATCCTGCATGCCGATGGTCAACTCCGCGTCGTGATAGCCGGGGTCGAGTTTGATCGTCTCGCGGTGGCGGTCGACAGCGTCCGAACCGCTGCGCAGAGCCGAGACGAAACTGCGCTCGACCGCCCCGGCGAACGCGGCCTTGAGTCCTTGCGTCGCGCCGAGGAAGTAGAGGGCTTCGGCGTCCTTCGGGTTCTTCTTCAGGCGCGCCTCGGCCAACTGTTTGGCCGTGCGCGTCAACTCTTTGAACTGCGCGACGACCTTCGGGTCAACCTTGTCTTCCGTCTTCGCGTAGAAAGACTCGTTGTTGTACAACCCCGACTGCAAACGCCGCGACTCGTTCAAGGTCTTCAACCACAAGCTCGCCGCGAGAAATTGCGACCCGGCCGGATGATCCGGGTACAGCCGCGCGAGTTCGCTGAAGCGCGCGCGCGCCGTCTCGTAGTCGAGATTGTAGAGAGCCTCGAACCCTTCGACGCGCACCTTGTCGAAACGCGCGCGTTCGATTTCGGCGGGCGTCGTTGTCGCCGTCGCCGGAGTCTTACCCGCCGCGCCGTCCGGCTGCAACTTCGCGGACGCGCCGCCCTGTGCGCGCGCGAGGCTGTATGAAGCCAACAAGATTATGAGCAGCAGCACGGTTACGTGAAGCACGAACAGCACCGCAGGCAAACGCCGTCTCATCGCAATTTCTCCGATCATTTTCTTCCCGTCTCCCGCGCCGCGCGCCACGCGACGCCGACTCTCCACATCGTCAACAAGTTGATCCCGTACCCGGCCGCGTACCAGACAGAGCGCGTCGCACGCTCGTTCCAAGCCAAAACGTGCGCGCCCAAAAAGACCGACGAGGCGAAAAATATCCCCGGCAACATCAGTGTGAATCCGAGCGAATCGAGCAAGGCCGCCCAGCCCCGCGACCAACCCGCGTAACCGAACTCAGGCGTCGTTATCGTCGTCGCCGCCGACTCCGGCGCGCGCGTCGCCGCGTTCAGGCACAGGATGCCCGCCACGTTCAAGGCCGAAGCGAAGAACATTAGACGCGCCCAAAACGCCCCGCTTTGCCTCTGCATCCGGTGTCTCACGATGAATAGCTCTCCAGATGTTTCGCACGCCCGCGCGCCCGCGCGAAAGTCCGGGCGCACGTTGATCTCAGACGTCACTCAACTACCCTGACACTCGGAACTCAGCGCGCAGATGGCGGTGGCGAGGAGCAGGACGCCCGCCGCGCCGAGGATGAAGCTTTTCGCCATCCGCTTGAACGTGAAATTTTCTTTCATAGCGGTGCGCAGCCGCGGCCTCAACTTCACCTGCTCCACCTGCGCGAACTCGACGTTGGTGATCGCTCCCGTCTTCTCGTCCGTGAGGGCGAACTGCTCTATGCCCATTTCGCTGACGTAGCCTTTAAGCTCCGTTTTGTCTTTGAGCTTAACCGCGACGCGCGCCTCAGTCCCCGTCCCGGCCAGAGCGACCTGCGACTTCGCTTTCGCCGCGCGCCGCGCCTCTTTGCTCTGTTTCTGCGCACCCGCCGCAACCGGCGCGGCGCAGAACAGGTTGAGCATCAAGGCCGCCAACGCAAGGGTGAATATTTTCCTAAACATGCTTTATCTTTACCTTTCGAGACATTCGTTTAACCGCCGTACGACTCCAAATACTTGACGCCCGCGCCCGTGTTGAAGAGCACGACGCGCTCGCCCGCTTCGACCTCGCCCGCCGCCAGCAGCCGCTTGAGCGCGGGCAGGCAAGCCGCGCCTTCCGGCGCACAAAACAGTCCTTCGGCCGCGCCGATCTCGCGCGTCGCCGCAATCAATTCCTCGTCCGTCACGCTGATGGCCGTGCCGCCCGACGCGCGCAGGGCGTCGAGGATCAAAAAGTCGCCGATGGCGCGCGGCACGCGTAAGCCCGAAGCGGTCGTCGCGGCGTTCGGGAACTCGTCCGCGAAACGCTTCCCCTCTGCAAAGGCGCGCACGATGGGCGCGCACCCGGCGGCCTGCACCGACACCATGCGCGGCCGTCGGCTTCCGATCCACCCAAGCGCTTCCATCTCGTCGAACGCTTTCCACATGCCGATGAGTCCCGTGCCGCCGCCCGTCGGGTAGACGATCACGTCGGGCAACTCCCAGTCGAATTGTTCGGCCAACTCGTAGCCGAGCGTCTTCTT
This sequence comes from Pyrinomonadaceae bacterium, assembly GCA_035940695.1. Lineage (GTDB taxonomy): Bacteria > Acidobacteriota > Blastocatellia > Pyrinomonadales > Pyrinomonadaceae > JAIVJZ01. The sequence goes on from DASZEQ010000006.1 coordinate 4,151, forward strand.
GCCTTCCACGCGGTACGGCTCTTTCAAAGTCGAAACGTCAAACCAGCCTTCCGCCTCTTTGCGCCTGCCCACTTCCGCGCCGCAGTCCGTGATCAACCCGTCCATCAACTGGACGTGCGCGCCCGTCTGCTCGCATTCGACGACGTTGGCGCGCGGCGTATCGCGCGGCATGAAGATGTGCGCTTCGATTCCGGCGCGGGCGGCATAGGCGGCGAGCGCGCCCGCCGCGTTGCCCGCCGATGGTACGGCCAGTTTACGCACGCCCAACTCCTTCGCCATCGAGACGGCCGCCGTCATCCCGCGCGCCTTGAAGCTCTGCGTCGGGTTCTGCGACTCGTCCTTGATGTAGAGTTCGCCGAGTCCCAACTGCCGACCCAACCGCGCGACTCTGAGCAGCGGCGTCCAGCCTTCGCCGAGCGAGACGATATTTTCTGCGTGCGCGACGGGCAGCACCTCTCTGTAACGCCATAAATCAGCCGACCTCTCTCGTAAACTTTCCTTCGTCAACTGCGCGGCGGCGCGCTCCAGATCGTAACGAACCAGCAGAGGCTTGCCGCACTCGCGACAGAGATTTTGCAACTGCCGTGCCTCGTGCCTGAGACCGCACGCGGCGCATTCCAGATGTGTCACATACATGAAAAATCGAGTCCTTTCAGGGTATTTTCCCGCATCGTTAAAACGCCCGCATCATACGCCAGCCACCAAACATCCGTCAGGTGGAGCAAACGCCCGACAGTAAAAGACGTAAATCGTGAATCGTAAATCGTGAATAGAAAGAGGTGTCTTTCTCTATTCACGATTTACGATTCACGATTTACTGTTCTATCCTGTAACTACTTTTATGATTCAACTGCTCGCGCTCGATCTCGATGGGACGCTGCTCAACTCGCTCGGCGAATTGTCTGCGCGCAACGCGCACGCGATTGCCGAGGCGCGCCAGCGCGGGGTGCGCGTCGCGCTCGTCACGGGGCGGCGTTTCCGCGATGTGCGCCCGCTCGCGCTCAAACTCGGACTTGACGTGCCCGTCATCGCGCACAACGGCGCGCTCACCAAGCACGCGCGCACGCTCGAAACCGTCTCGGCGAGCCTCTTGCCTTTGGAGACCGCACACGAAGTCCTGCGCCTCGGACGCGCGCATCGCGCCGACCCGCTCGTCAGCGACGATGCGGAGGGCGCGGGGCTACTCGTCTACGATCACCTGCGCGACACGGGCGGCCCCGTCGCGGAATACATCGAATGGTCGCGCCGCATCCACGGCGACGAGGCCGAGCGCGCCGTCGTCCACGTCCCTTCGCTCGAAGACTATCTCGACCACGCGCCCGTCCACATCACCTTCTCCGGCACGTTCGCCGGGATCGAACGCCTGAGCAAAGTGTTCGCAGACGAACTCGGCGCGCGCGCCAAGCTGATGACGACGCTCTACCCCTCGATTGATTTCGGCTTGGTTGACGTGATTCACCCCGACGTGTCGAAGGGCACGGGGCTGGCGGCAGTCGCCGCCGAACACAATTTGACGCCCGCCGAAGTGATGGCCGTCGGCGACAATCACAACGACGTGGAGATGTTGGAGTTTGCGGGCACGCGCGTCGCCGTCGCCAACGCAGAACCGCGCGTGCTCGAACTGGCGGGGATTGAGGTAACGGAGAGCAACGACGAAGACGGCGTCGCCGCCGCCATTGAGAAGTTTATTTTGCAGGCAGAAACTACTACGAAAGGATGAGAAGTTGTCAGTTGTCCGCAATCAGTTGTCCTCGCACGCCAAGCGGGCGGATTAAATGTGCACGGGACAATTGAAGGTTGACGGCTGACGGCTGATAGCTAAATCATGGCAAACCGCATCGCAAACATCAAGACTAACCACGGCACGATCCGCTTTGAGTTGTTGGAACAGGACGCGCCGAAGACGACCGATAATTTCATCAAACTGGCCGAACGCGGCTACTACGACGGAGTGATCTTTCACCGCGTCATCAGCGGCTTTATGATTCAGGGCGGCGACCCGACGGGCACGGGGCGCGGCGGCGAATCGGCCTCCGGCGGTCGCTTCCCGGACGAGATCAACCGTTCGTCCGAACTCTACCGTGGCGCGTACACGAAGGGCACGGTGGCGATGGCGAACGCAGGGCCGAACACGAACGGCTCGCAGTTCTTCATCATGCACGCCGACTATCCGCTGCCGCCGAGCTACAGCAAATTCGGGCGCGTCATCGAAGGGCAGGAAGTGGTGGACGCTATCGCCTCGGTCGAGAAAGACCGCAACGACAAACCGCGCACCGATGTGGTGATGGAGAAAGTGACCATCGAACCGGGCGACGGGCAATAGACAGATACATGGAACGCCGAACGCGGGACGATGAAGGGGAAAGCATTAACTCGCTTTCCCCTTCATCGTCCCGCGTTTCGTTCTTTTCCCTGCGGTGAATGCTTTAACTTTCGCCGACGACCGCGCCGCCCGCTTCATCAAACCGCACGCGCAAGTTGTGATTGACGGGGCTGAAGCCGCGCCCCAGTTGCGGCGAACGACGGATGGCCTCGGTCACGAAACGCTTGGCCGCGCCGACCGCGTGCGACAGGCTCATCCCGCGCGCGAGGCAGGCGGTGATGGCGGCGGCGAGCGTGCAGCCCGTGCCGTGTGTGGCGTCCGTTTCGATGCGCGGCGCGCGGAAGAGTTCGACGCGGCCTTCGTCGTCGAGTAGATCGACGGCATCGCCCGTCAGGTGTCCGCCCTTGACGAGCACTGCGCGCGCCCCCATCTCGCGCATGAGCGCGGCGGCGCGGCGCATGTCCGCTTCCGTTTTGATTTCGAGTCCGGTGATGCGCTCGGCTTCGGGAAGGTTGGGCGTGGCGAGACGCGCGAGCGGCAGCAGTTCCGACTTGAGCGCGCCGAGCGCGGCGGCGTCAATCAGATCGAAGCCGGAGGTCGAGCGCACGACCGGGTCAATGATCGCGCAGACTTCACCGAGGCGCGTCTCGCGAAGCAGCCGCGCGACTTCCGAGATCACTTCGCGCGTCGGGAGCATGCCCGTCTTCACGCCCGCGACGCGGAAATCTTCGACGACGGGCAAGACCTGCGCGCGCACGTCCGCGGCCGTCTGGTGCGTCGCGCCGAAAACGCCGGTCGTGTTCTGAAACGTCAAAGACGTGACGGCGGCCGTGGCGAAGCAGCCGAAGGCCGTGAAAGTTTTAATGTCGGCCACGACGCCCGCCCCGCCCGAAGGATCGAAGCCCGCGATGGTCAACGCGACCGGCATGCCGTCTGTCGTTTGCATCTTATTCCCCGTCACTTTCTCTCAACTCTTTGACGATTGTTTCGAGTTCGCTTTCGTCGCCGAAGAGACGGATGGCGGCGACGCCGCGCGCGCCCGCTGCCATGACCTGCGGGATGCTCGCGCGCGTGATGCCGCCGAGCGCGAGGATGGGGAAAGGCGCGACGGCGTGCGTCGCCTCGCGCAAGGCTGCCAGACCGAGCGGCGCGCCGTAAGCCTGTTTGGAGGGTGTGTCGAAGACGGGGCCGAAGACGGCGAAGTCTGCGTCGCTCGCGCTCGCGGCGCGCGCTTCTGCGAGCGTGTGTGTAGAGACGCCGATGAGAAAACCGCGCGGCGAGATGTTGCGGACGACCAGCGGATCGAGCGAACGCGCGGTGAGATGCACGCCGTCCGCTCCGGCGGCGAGCGCGATGTCGGCGCGGTCGTTGACGAGAAGGCGCGTCTCGCTTCCGCGCGTCAGGTCGGCGGCGCGGCGCGTGAGTTCGTAGAGCACGCGCGGGCGCATCTGTTTCTCGCGCAGTTGGACGAGCGAGACGCGCGCGAGGACGCATGCGCCGACGAGGGCGAACAGGCGCGTGAACTCCGCGCTCGACGACGCGGTTTCGCGGGTGGTGCGCCCGTCAGTGATCAGATAAGTGATCGGCTTGGTCAGGTCGAGCGGCATGTGACGAAGGCTGCGCGGTCACCGGAGCAGCGGCGGCAGTGTGGCCGTCGAGCGCGTGGATGGTGCGGCGGAAGTGTGCGATCTCCCAGAAGGCGAGGGCGAAGTTGACGAGGCCGAGGCCGGTGACCGCGCCGCGCACCCAACCGGAAGCGATGGTCTGTTGCAAGCCGTACAGCCCCGTCCTCTGCACCGCGTAGATGAGGAAAAAGTTGTCGCCCCAATCGCTCAACCCGAACGGGTGCACCCACGGCAGAAACGTCAGCACGATGCCCGCTTCGAGGCACAGGATGATGTAGAAAATGACGGTTAATCTGGCGGACATAAAAACAGCGGTCAGAGGTCAGCGGTCAGCGGTCAGAGAAAGCTGTTTTACTAACCTCTGACCTCTGACCTCCGGCCTCTATGTCTTCTGCGTTTGCAGGTCGCGCAGCCGTGCGGCGACGCCGCGATAGTTGACATCTGTGCCGTAAACTTCGGAGAAGACTTCGATGGCGCGTTCGAGGTCGCCCATCTGCTCGTAGGCCGCGCCGAGTTCGTAGCGCAGAGCTTGATATTCGTCTTCGGTGTGGCCGGGCGCGTCCAAGCCCTTCTTGAACCACATCGCGGCGGGGCGCGGCATGTTTTTTTGCATGAAGCAATGGCCGAGCAGGTTGCAGCATTGGAGATAGCGCGGCGTGCCGTCCTGCGGCGCGGCGAGCGCGATGGCCGCCTGCAATTCCTCGACCGCCTGATCCACCAGTCCCATCTCGCGGTAGGCGAGCGCGGTGTTGTAGTGCGTCTCGTAATCCTCGGTTGACGCAGGAGGCTCGCCCGCTTCCACCTCGTCGCGAAACTCGTCGAACATGTCCGCCAGTTCGGGATGAAGACCCGGCTGCTGCGCTTGCTGTTGCGGCGGCGGCGATGGCGGCGCGGCGGACTTCGCCTCAATGATCGGCGTGGGCTGCGCCTCGACGAACACCGTGGGCTGCTCATCGACGATGGTGGCCTGCTCTTCCTCCGGGGCGACGAACAACTGCGCGCCGATCTCGACCTCTTCCTCGACCGTCTCTTCAAGCGGCGCGAAACTCTCGAACTGCGCGAACGTCTCAAACTCCGCAGACGGGTTGCTGCTATTCGCCCCGGTCATCGCCTCCGCCGCGACGGAGGGCATGGTGAAACTGTCTTCATCAGCCTGCGCGAGTTGGCGTCGGCGTCGCGTGATCTCTTCGTTCGCGCCGTACTGGCGTTCGAGCATGTCGAGCGTGTCGCGCGCGATGTCGGAATAGCCTTGAGCGAGGTAGTAGTCCACGCTTTCGAGTTCCTGCGCGAGCAACATCCGCACGCGCCCGTCGCCCGTCTCCTTTTCGGGGGCGAGCGCGGCGTCCTCAAACGCGCTGCCCGTGTTGAGATCGACCGCGCCGAACGTCGCCGCGCGCGCGCCCGAAGACCGCGCCGACATGTCGTTCAAATCTTCGTTGAGGTCTGCAAACGACGAACTGGGATCAATGGTGACGGCAGCAGCGGCATCTGCCGCTTTCGACTCTTCGGCCTCCGGCATGGCGACGGAGTTCCATTCAAACTCGACCGTCTCGCCGCCGCCCGATGCCGATGCGTTTGCGGGCGGCGTTTCTTCCGCCGCGAAGACATCGCCGCCGCCGCCGCGCTCGATCATGTCATCGAAAACAGGAACATCCGTCGTGTCGAACGTCGCGGCGGGCGGCGCACTCATCTCTGCTTCGACGGGCGGCTCGTACCACGTCGCGCTCGCTTCGTCGTCCTCGCCTTCGGGGGCTTCGCCGAGTTCGCTCAAGCGGTCGTGATAACTTTGATCGAAGGGCACGAGGCGAACGAGGTGTTCGAGCGCGCGCCGCTCCTCGCCGACGAGGTTGTGCGTCTGCGCCGCCTCGGCAAGTCGTTCGAGCGTGACGCGCATGTGGTCGTCGTCGCGCTGCCATGTGTAGATGCGCAGGAGCAGGCGGAGGGCTTCGATCTGTTCGGGGTCGCGCGCGAGCGCATCGTTCAAGAGTCCGAGGAGTTTCTGTTCCTGTCGCTTGGCGAGGGCGGGTTCGATGGCGCGCGCCAGCACGCCCACGGCGGCGTGCGTGTCGCCGCGTTGCAGGTAGAGCCGCGCCACTTCAAAAAGCTGCGGGAAGTTCGACGCTTCGAGTTCGATGAGACCGATGGTGGCGCGCTCGGCTGCTGTCGCGTCTTCCGCGTCGAGGTAGGCGCGCGAAAGCATCGCGCGCAGTTCAACGTCCTGCGGCCTATCGGCTACGGCCTGTTCGAGCACGGCCGCCGCTTCGTCGGGCGCGCCGAGTTTGGTATGCGCGGCGACCAGCCCGTGCAGCACGGCCGGGTCGTGCGGCCGGATGTTGTGTGCTTTCGTGTAAGACTCAAGCGCCCACTGTGCCTTGTCGCGCGCGAGGAGACGCTCGCCCGCTTCGATGAAGGCGTCGGCCGCTTCTTCGCCCAAGCCTTCGCGCAGGAATCCCTCGCCGAGCCGGAGGCGAATCTCGACGTTGTTCGGTTCGAGGTCGGCGCTGCGGCGCAAGGCGTCGAGCGAGTCGCGCATTTTCCCGGCGCGCGCGAACGTGTCGGCGATGGCGAGATACTGCTCGCGCGCTTCGACGAAATGCCCCTGCTGCTCGTAGAGCACGGCGAGGCGTTGAGCGACTGCGGGCAGCGACGGATCGAGGCGGGAAATCTTTTTGTAGATGGCGATGGCTTTGAGCGTGAAGCCTTGTTCGCGATAATGGTCGGCGACGCGTTGGAAGCATTCGATGGCGTCCTGTCGCTTGTTGACGCGCACGTAGAGGTCGCCGAGCGTGTTGAGCGCGCTCTGATCGTTCGGATCGCGCTCGACGATGCGGCAATACTCCGTGATGGCCGATGGAATCTTGCCTTGCGCAAGGTACTTCTCAGCCGCACTGATGGCCTTTGCTTTATCGAATCCCATCGGGAAACTGTTCGTGTCCGCGTCGCGCGTAAGTTGGTGGGCTGCCCTAAAGTGCCAATACCGCGCTCATACCGTCTCGCACCCGGCTCGCACACTTCAGTCGGTGGCGGGCAGATTTCACGCTAACATGCGCCGACAACGAGTGTCAACGCCGCCTTTTGGAAGCGTCGCCGGGCAATTCGATCCGCGATCAAACGCGTCTTCCGGCGGCACGCGCGCGGCCGCTGCGGCCAACTCGACTCGCGCGCTTTTCGGTCTCATTTTAAACTCGCGGACGACTTGATTCAATTGCGCCAACACGACCCGGCCGCCGACACGGATGCCGACACAGACAACGGCCACGCTCCGGCCAATCGTCCACGCGCGCTGCGCCTCGCGGAAGCGACGGCCTTCGGCGGCCTGTTGCTCTATGCCGTCTTCGCCCCGCACTCGATTGCGGGCGCGTGGATCGCGCTCTCTATCTCCATCCTCGGCTGGCTCGCACGCACCCTTATCACGCGCCGCGCAAACTTTCGCGGCGCAAACTTTCATTGCACGCCGCTCGATCTCCCGCTCTGGCTCTTTTACGCGTGGAGCATCCTCTCCGCGCTTGTCTCGGCCGAACCGCGCATCAGCCTGCTCAAACTCATTTCGGTCAGCGCGTTTCTCATCTTCTATCTCGTCCGCGCCCTCTCCGGGATGCGCCGCGCGGCCGCAACATCGGTCGCCGCTTTGATGATCGCGTCGGGCGCGGCGGGCGCGCTCTGGAGCGCGTTCGAGGTGGTGCGCGGGCGCGGCGTCGTCGTCGAAGAGGTTGCGGCGGATAGTCCCTTGCGGCGCGACCCTTCGCTCGGCGTGGAGGCGGGCGATTCCGTGTGGCGCGTCAACGGAAGCCGGGTCAACTCCGTGCCGGAAATAGATCAACTGATTAAGAACACGCCGCCGGGCGCACCGCTCAAGTTGAGTCTGTTTTCGCGGGGCGAACAGGTCGAGCGCGTGGCGACCGCGGGCTTGCCCGACGAGTTGAAGACGCGCCCGTCGCCCTCCGGCCTGCGCGGCACGCGCCGCGCGCACCGCTTTCGCGCCTCAGGCTGGACGCGCCACTACCAGACTTTCGCCGAGACGTTGCAAATCCTCGCCCAACTCTCGCTCGGCTTCGCGCTCGCCTACTGGCAGAGACGCCGCACGCTGCGACCTCTGCCGCGCCTGCGTCTCGCGCTGCTGTCCGCGGCCTTCCTCGTTCTCGCGGCGGGCATCGCGCTCACGGCGATGCGTACCGTGCTCGTCGCCTTTGCCATCGGGGCGTCGGTGGTTGCGTGGCGCGCATCGCGTGGCCGTGCGCGTTTCGTCGTCGCGGCGGTGGTGGTCGTCGCGCTCGCGCTCGGCGCGTTCGCCGTGTCGCGCACGCGTGCGGAGGGCGCGTTGCGTTTGCAGGACGAAAGCTCGCGCCTGCGTCTCGCCGTGGCACGCGTCGCCGTCGCGCGCATCCCCTCGCACCCGTTCTTCGGCCACGGCATGGACGCCGTCAAAGAACACTGGACGGAGTGGGGCTTCCCCGGCCAGATCAAAATTCACACGCACTCGACGCCCATCCAACTCGCCTTCGACCGTGGCCTGCCCGCGCTTCTCATCTGGCTGTGGCTGCTCGCCGCCTTCTGGCTCATGCTCTCGCGCGGCGAGCGACAACTTCGCGCCGCGCCCGGCCAACCGGCCGCGCACGGTCTCTTGCTCGGAGCGACCGGCGCGCTCGCGGGCTTCTTCGCCAGTTCGCTCGTCAACTACAACTTCGGCGACGCGGAAGTCGCGCTCGTCCTCTGGTGGTTGATGGGAACGGCCGTGAGTATCGTTGAACGGCAGCGCGGCCGGAGCACACGGGAATAAAACCTTCTCCTGTGATCTCAGATTCCGTTTATTTGAGATTTCAAATCAGATTTCAAATTTGAGAAGGCCGCTTGCTTTTCGAGGCGCGCGCGAGAGCGTGCGGGCGTGTATCGAACGCAAGATGCTCCGCGCTCAAATCACGTCGGCGAAATTTTTGCGCGTCTTGGCGAACCACCAGTAGCCGCAGATGAAGACGACGAGAGCGAAGAGCGTGAAGTAGGCGAGGCCAGCCCAGTCGGGCGGCACGCCTTCGAGGATGATGCGGCGGTAGTTTCTGACGAGCGGCGTGAACGGGTTGGCGTTGATGTAGGGTTGATAACGCGCGGGCACGATCTGTTCGGGATAGATGATCGGCGTCAGAAACATCCACGCGACGAGCAGCAGGCCGATCACCTGACCCGTATCGCGCAGGAAGACGCCGAGCGACGCCACGAGCCACGACGCGCCGAGCATCAATACGAGTTGCGGCAAGACGAGCACGGGCAGCCACATGAGCGACGCGTGGAGTTCGCGCCGGATGACGAGCGCGGCCAAGAGCAGCACGATTGTCCCCAACATCTGCGTCGCGAGCGCGGCCAACACCTGCGCGACCGGCAAGGCTTCGAGCGGGAAGACCACGCGCTTGACGAGATTGGCGTGCGCGACGATCACGTTGGCAGAGACCTGCAAGGAATCCTGAAAAGCCGTCCACGGCAAGAGCGCGCAAAAAAGATAGAGCGCGTAATCCCACGCCGTCCCGCGCTCGCCGAAGCGCGCGCCGAAAATCCCCGCGAAGATGAACGTGTAGATCGAGATCATCACGGCGGGCGTCAACATCGCCCACACCACGCCGAGCGCAGACCCGCGATAACGCGCCGCCAACTCGCGTCGCGCCAGCGAACGGATCAACTCGAACCGCCCCGGCAACTCCCACAAAGGCCGCCACACCAACCGTCGCGAATCTTGCGCCGAGATCATGCGCGCCATTGTAAGGTCAGAAGAAGGTAAATCGTGAATCGGCAAAAGCCGTAAATCGTGAATCGTAAATCGTGAATAGAGAAAAGCAGTCTTAATCTATTCACGATTTACGATTCACGATTCACTCCTCTTAATCTATTTACGATTTACGATTCACGATTTACGTTCTTCTCTTGTCACTTGTCACTGTTTGCATTAGGGTTTGCAGTTATGAGCATGGCATTGCGCGTCGAAGGGGTGGCGAAGCAGTATCGCATCTACGATCATCCGAGCGACCGCTTGAAAGAGACGCTGACGCGCGGGTGGTTGAAGCGGCATCGAGAGTTCTGGGCGCTGCGCGAAATCAGTTTCGAGATCGAGCGCGGCACGACGGTGGGCATCGTCGGGCAGAACGGCAGCGGCAAGTCCACGCTCTTGCAGATCATCACGGGCACGCTCGCGCCGACCCACGGCGACGTGCAGGTTGACGGGCGCGTCGCCGCGCTGCTCGAACTCGGCGCGGGTTTCAATCTCGAATTCACCGGCCTCGAAAACGTCTACATGAATGCCGCGCTGATGGGTTTCTCGCGCGCCGAGACGGACGCCCGCCTCGAACGGATCGAACGCTTCGCAGAGATCGGCGACTTCCTACATCAGCCCGTCAAGACCTATTCGAGCGGCATGTACGTGCGCCTCGCTTTCGCCATCGCCGTCAACACCGACCCGGAAATTCTCGTCGTGGACGAAGCCCTGTCGGTCGGCGACACGATCTTTCAGCATCGTTGCGTGCGCCGCATCAAGCAGATGCAGGAGGCGGGCACGACCATCCTCTTCGTCTCGCACGAGCCGACGCTGGTGCGCGCGCTCTGCTCGCGTGCGATCCTGTTGAACGGCGGAAGGATGATCGCTGACGGCACGCCGATGGAAGTGCTCAACCGTTACCAGCGCGTGATCATGGCGCGCGAGGAGGCTTACGCGGACGGCGACGACGGCGCGAGCGCACGGGAGCGGCCAGCCACCGGCGAGAATGAGAGCGCGGAGGGAGTCGCCGTCGATGCGGCGGGGGCGTTTGCGTCGCAGCCTTTGCAGTATTCTTACCGGCATGGGAACAAACGCGCGGAAGTGATCGGCGCGGAGTTAATTGACGCGGCGACGGGTCGCGCCGTGGAACTCGTCGAGACGGGCGACGCGGTGGCCGTGCGCCTGCGCGTGCTGTTTCACGAAGACGTGGCCGAACCCGTGTGCGGGTTTATGATTCGCAACCGGCACGGCATCAACGTCTACGGGACGAACACCGAGCAGCGCGGGCAACCACCCGGCGCAGTCGCGCGCGGCGAGATCATCGAAGCCGTCTTCACGTTCGACTGCTGGCTCGGTCAGGAACATTATTTCGTCTCGGTCGCGGCGCACACGCCCGACGGCGAAGCCTTCGATTGGCTCGACGGCGCGATCTTCTTTCGCGTCTCGTGCGCCGTGGAGATGGAAGGCATCGCAAATCTCAACGCGCGGGTCGTGACGCGGCGCGTCGAAGTTGACGGGCGGAACTTACCTGTGACGAACGACGTGAAGGTGAACGGGAGCGCGGCGGGCGAGGAGACGCGCGCGTTGAAAGCCTGAGCGAAGAATTGATGACCGGAGCGAACGACACGAAATCGAAGGCGAACGAGTCGGCGTCAAAGGCGCGCGGCGTCGAACGCGCGGCGGCGCGGCGCGGCGAAGCCTCCGAATTGCCCGGCGAAGTCTCCGAATCGATAGACGCCTCCAACTTGATAGACGCCTCCGACTTGATGGACGCCGACGACGACACGCCTCAACCTTCGACCGACGGATCAATTGCCCCCGGCGCATCTTCCGTCGCCGCACCGCCCATCGCCGCGCACGGCGTTGCGAGCAGCACGCAGATTGATCAGCACGTCGAGCCGCTCGTGCTGCAACCGGACTTTGAGGCGGACGACAGGGAGCAATATCACGTCACGGAGTTGCTGGTTTATCACGACAGGCATTTCATCGAAAACGTCTACAAAGCGATTCTCAGGCGCGCGCCGTCTCTGGCCGAGAGCGCGCGCGAGTTGGACGATTTGCGGGGCGGGCGCGCGGGCAAAGTCGAAATCATCGAACGCCTGTTGTCGTCGCCGGAGGCGCGCGCCGGGGCGGGGCGACGCGTGCGGGTCGAGGGTTTGCCGTCGCCTCTGATGCGGCGTCTGGGTCAGATGCCGGTCATCGGTTACGTGTTGCGGCTCGTGCGCGCTCTCGCGCGGCTGCCGCTGTCGATGCAGCACCAACGACAATTTGAAATCTACGCGCTCGCGCAGCAGCAACTCATCGCTGACTACCTGAACCGCACGCTCGCGCAGGTCGCGCGCGAGCGCGAGGCCGTGGGCGACGCGTCCGCGCCGCCCTCCGTCGCGCCGCCGCAGCAGGACGAGATCGGCGAGACACTCGCCATGTTTTCCGACGCGCTGCTCGAACTATCGAACAGCCACGCCGAGTTGCAGGCGCAGACGCAGACGCAGGCCGAGCAGGCGCAGGCCGCGCTCGAAGAGTTGACCGCAGCCATCACCGCGCAACAGCAACTCGCCGACACATTTCGCCGCGAGCAGCAACTTGCGGCCGATACGCTCCGGCGCGAGTTGTTGCTTGCGGCCGACGCGCAACAGGAATTTTTGATTCAGGAACAACGCGTGATCGTGGAGACGCAGCAGGTCGTGCTCGAAGAGTTGCGCGAGGAGTTGCGCCAACTCTCCGCGAGGCAACAGCGCGCGCGCGAGGAATTAGACGCGGAAGTGCGCCGCTTGGGGTCGCTCCAAGCGGCGGCGGCGCGCGAGAACTTTTCCGGTCAAGCATGAAGCCGCTCGCCATCGTCATCCCTTGGTTCGGGGCGGAGTTGAAAGGCGGAGCCGAGCAGCAAGCCTTTCAAATCGCGACGCGTCTGGCCGCGCGCGGCGTGGAGGTGGAAGTCTTAACCACCTGCTGCCGCTCGTTTCAGGACGACTGGGCGACGAACCATCTCCCGCCGGGGCTGGTGCGCGCCGACGGCATCAGTATCCGCCGCTTCCCCGTCGGCGCGCGCGACGCGGAGGCTTTTGATCGCGTCAACGCGAAACTGCTCGCGCTCGCGCCCGCGAGTTTGCGCGCGGGCGTCTCTCCGCTCTCGGACGCCGACGCCGAAATCTTCACGGGCGAGAACATCAACTCGCCCGCGCTCGTCGCACACCTCGGCGCGCACGCCGACGATTATTGCGCCTTCATCTTCATCCCCTACATGTTTGCCACGGCCACGCGCGGCTTGCCGCTCGTCGCCGAACGCGCGTTCTTGCAGCCGTGCCTGCACGACGAACCGGCGGCTTATCTCCCGGCCGTCGAAGAGTTGTTTCACCGCGCGCGACTCGTGCTCTTCAACTCGGACGGCGAGCGCGAACTCGCCGCGCGACTCTACGGCGCGTCAGTCTTCCCGCGCAGCCTCGTCACGGGTGAAGGCGTCGAACGAATCGTTGCCGCCACGCCGCAGCAACTCGCGCGCGCGCTCCCCGCCGAACTTCGCGGCGACGACGACGGCGGCAGCGTGCCCTTCGTGCTGTATCTCGGCCGCAGGGACGAGGTGAAGAACACCGGCCTGCTCGTGCGCGCCTTCCGTCGCTTCAGGGAGCGCGCGCCGGAGTCGCAACTGAAACTCGTCCTCGCGGGTGCGGGCGCGCACTCTTACGACGAACGCGAGCGCGGCATTTTCGATCTCGGACTCGTCGGCGAAGAGACGAAAGCCGCACTGCTCTTTGCCTGTCGCGCGCTGTTTCAACCGAGCCGCAACGAAAGTTTCTCGCGCGCTTTGATGGAGGCGTGGAGCTACGGCGCGCGCCCCGTCGCCGCGCACCGCGAATGTCTCGCCACCGCGCTCGCCGTCGAGCGCGCGGGCGGCGGCTGGCTCGCGGCGACCGAGGAAGAGTGGACGCAGCTTTTCTCACACGTCGCCAGTTGTTCGGACGAGGAACTCGCCGCTGCGGGCGCGCGCGGTCGCGCCTATACGGCCGAGCACGCCGATTGGGACAAGGTCATCGAGCGTTACGTGGAGTTGCTACACCCGCGCGCAGAGGGATCGCCCGCGCGGGAATCGCACGCCGCGCAAACTTCGACGCGCGCAGAGGCCGCGATTCACCAACTGCTCCCGGACATCGTCTACGGCGACGCGATCTCGAATCAAGCGATAAACATTCGCAACTACCTGCGCGGTCGCGGCTACGCGTCGGAGATTTTCGTCAAACGGCGGGAGGCGCGCATGGAAGGCGAGGCGCGCTTGTTCGACCCCGCGCACGTCGCGCCGACGGACGCGCTGCTCTATCATCATTCCATCGGCTCGGAACTGACCGCCTTCGCCGTCGGGCATGCGGGCGCGAAGTGTCTCGTCTATCACAACGTCACCCCGGCCGAATATTACGCCCCCTATCGCCCCGGCTTCGCGTGGATGCTTGAGACGGGGCGCGCGCACCTGCCGCGCCTCGCGCCGCACTTCCCCGTCTCCGTCGGCGACTCGGCTTTCAACGCGGCCGAACTCGCGGCGTGCGGCTTTGAGAGTCCCGGCGTGCTGCCGATCATCTGCGACCCCGCGAAGTGGAATTTGCGCGCCGACGAAAGCCTCATGGATCGCTTGCAGGACGGGCGCATCAACCTGCTCTTCGTCGGGCGCATCGCGCCGAATAAGAAGCAGGACGAACTCGTCGAAGCCTTCGCGCACTATCGTCAACTCGACGCCGATTCCCGTCTCGTCATCGCGGGCGCGCGGCGCGCCTCCGATCCCTATTACACGCGTCTCGTCCGCAGCATCGCCGCGCGCGGCTTGAGCGATCAGGTCATCATCACCGGGCAGATCACGGATGCCGAACTGCTGGCCTACTACCGCACGGCGCATCTATACTGGTCTCTGAGCGAACACGAAGGCTTTGGCGTGCCGCTCGTCGAGGCGATGTGGTTCGACGTGCCCGTACTGGCCTACCGGAGCGCGGCCGTGCCGGAGACTCTAGGCGACGCCGGAGTGATGTTCGACCGCAAAGATGATTTGCGCGCCGTGGCCGCTCTCGCTAAGCTGCTCACGCGCGGCGGCGACGACGACGACGCGTTGCGACGCCGCGCCATTGACGCCGGGCGCGCGCGCCGCGAGGCTTTCACGCCCGCGAGCGTTCGACCCGTTCTCGACAAACTGTTCGCACGGATGGAGAGTGAGGCGCGGCGACGCCGTGCGGAGGTGGCATAAGCTCTTGAGTTCGACGACGAAAGAAACCGGGACGACGACAACAAAGCCCGCGGCGCGCAACACGAAGGCGACGGCGGGCGAGTCGTTGTTGACCACGACGACGAGCGCGCGCGCGCCGGAGCAGGACGCGCCCGTGCTCGCCATCGTCGTGCCTTGTCTCAACGAAGAACTCGTCATCGGCGACACGGCGCGCCGCCTCTGCGAAGTTTTGCAGAAGCTCTCGGCCGCCGGAAAAGTTGACGCCGCGAGCTTCGTCTATCTCGTCGATGACGGCAGCCGCGACGGGACGTGGGCGGTCGTCGAAGACCTGCACGCGCAAGACGCACGCGTCAAAGGTCTCAAACTCGCGCGCAACGTGGGCACGCAAAACGCGCTGCTCGCAGGTCTCTTGGCTGTCAAAGAGCACGCCGATTGCGTCGTCACGATTGACGCGGATTTGCAGCAGGACGAAGCCGTCATCGAGACGTTTCTGGAGAAGTACGCGGCGGGGGCGCACATCGTCTACGGCGTGCGGCGCGGCCGCGGCGATTCTTATGTGAAGAAGGCGACCTCCGGTTTCTTCTACAACCTGATGCAACTGATGGGCGCGCGCATCATCAAGCACCACTCGGAATACCGGCTCGTTTCGCGCAAGGCCATCGACGCCATCGCGGAATATCGTGAGTACAATCTGTTTCTGCGCGGCATCTTCGTGGACATAGGCTACAAGTCCGAGATCGTGCCGTTCACCGTCAGGCGTCGCGGCGCGGGCAAGTCGAAACACGATTTCAGAAAACTCGCCTCGCTCGCGCTCGACGGCATCACGTCTTTCAGCATCGTGCCGCTCAGGCTGGTGACGGTTGCGGGAATGCTCGTCTTCCTGTTCAGCGTGCTCATGACGCTCTTTTATCTCTATCACAAAATCAAGGGGCACACGCCGCCCGGCTGGGCGGGCACGATCATCCCGATCTACTTTCTCGGCGGCGTGCAGATCATGTTCCTCGGCATCGTCGGCGAATACATCGGCAAGATTTACCAAGAGACCAAAGCGCGCCCCCGTTACATCAAAGACACCGAACTGTTTTGAGTTCCACCCAAACCACACCAGACCAGACCGCGACGGCTCATGCCCTGCCCGTCGATCAATGCATCGTGTGCGGCCGCCGTGGCGACGCCGCGCCGCTCTATCCCGGCATACTGCGTTGTCGCGCCTGCGGCTACGTCTTCGCCGACATGCGCCTCACCGACGAGGAACTTTTCAAGCTCTACGACGAGGAGTTTTTCACCGGCGCGGAATTCAGCGACTACGCGGCGGACGCAAAGTTCTTCCGCAAAAATTTCGCCCTGCGCCTGCGCGAACTTAAAAAGTTTCTCGACCCGGCGCGCCACCGGCATCTGCTTGAGATCGGCTGCGCCTACGGCTTCTTTCTCGACGTGGCGCGCAACGATTTCGCGCGCGTCGAGGGCATCGACATCACCGACGCCGGGGTGCGTTACGCGCGCGAAGAGTTGAAACTGAACGTCGTGCAGGCGGACTTTCTCGCGCACGATTACGGCGCGCGGAAGTTCGACGTGGTCTGCATGTGGGACACCATCGAACACCTGCGCGAGCCGCAATCGTACGTCGAAAAGATCGCGGCGCACACGGAAGCGGGCGCGCTGCTCGCGCTCACCACCGGCGACATCGAAAGCCTCAACGCGCGCGTGCGCAAAGACCGTTGGCGGCTCATCCACCCGCCCACGCACCTCCACTATTTTTCCCCCAAGTCAATCGCGCAACTGCTCGACGCCCACGGCTTCGACGTAGTCTACAACCGCTACTGCGGCTTTTATCGCAGCATCGGCAACATGGCCTACAACGTCCTCGTGCTGCGCCAGCAGAAGCCGCAACTCTACCGGCCGCTCGAACGTCTCGGCGTCGGTGGCTTAGGCTTCTACCTCAACCTCTACGACATCATGTACGTCATCGCGCGGCGGCGTTGACGACTGCGACGTAACGAATGGCAGCAGCGAACACGCGCGAACATTCCGGCGAGACCGGCGAGTCGAGACAGGCGAAGCGTGCTTTTTCGCACGCGCTCGTTGTCCTCGCAGGCTACACGCTGCTCTTCGTCCTCTTCTTCGCGCCCGTCCTGTTCTCGGATTATTTGCTCGCGCCGGGCGACGGCATACTCTATTTCCTGCCGAACTTTTACGCGCGGCGCGTGTTGTGGGACGCGTCCGTGTGGGGCGGGTTTCCGGCGGTGGGCGATTCGCAGTTGATGATGTGGTATCCGCCCGCGCTCGTCTTTTCGTTCCTCAAATCATGGGACGCCTTTCTGCTCTCGGCCTACGTCCTCGCCGCGAGTTTCACTTACGCTTACTGCTACGCGCTGACCCGCTCGCGCTTTGCCGCGACGATTGGCGGCGTCTGCTACGGCATGTGCGGTTTCATCATCGCGCACCTCGGTCACGCCGCGCTCATCCATGCCGCCGCGTGGCTGCCGCTCTTTCTCCTGTCGCTTGAAAAACTGGCGCGTCGCGCAAGCGTCGGGCAAGGCGAAGACTTAGACGGCGAGCCGCCGGAAGACAGCAACGCCGGGGCGCGCGGCGAAGACGCGGGCGACGCGCGACGCGAAGGCGCGCATCGCAGGCGGGGCGCGCGTGGGCGCAGCTTCTGGTACGCGGCGGGTGCGGCGAGCGCCGGGTGTTGTGCGCTTGCGGGGCATCCGCAAATCTTCGTCTACATGCTCGCGCTCGGCGGCGCGTACGCGCTCGTGCGCGGGTGGCGTGCGGGCGCGCGTTGGCATTACTACTTCGTGTGTGCGCTGCTCGTCTCGAACGGGACGGGGCTTGCGGCCATTCAGTTGTTACCGACGGCGGAACTCGCCGCCGCGAGTTTGCGCGCATCGCTCGGCTTCGCAGAGTTTGTGTCTTACGCGCTGCCGCTCAGGCAGACGCCCATGCTGCTCTTTCCTTATCTCTACGGCGGCTCGCCCGGCACGCTCTACGACCTGCCCTACTTCGGCGCGTGGGGTTCGGAGGCGGGCGGTTGGGGCGCGGGCGAACTGAGCGGCTACCTCGGCTTGCTGCCGCTGCTGCTGGCATCAATCGGATTCTTCGCCACAGGGCGACGCGGGCTGGCGTGGTTCTGGCTCGCCGTTTGCGCCGTCGCCTTCCTGCTCGCGCTCGGCGACGCGACGCCGCTTGCGCGTCTCACTTATCAATTGCCCTTCATCAACAAGTTTCGCGTGCCCGCGCGCCACTTCATGGAACTATCGTTCGGCGCGAGCGTGCTGGCCGCGCTCGGCGCACACGCCGTTTCGGAGAAAGCGGCGTCGGGTCGTCTGTTCAAACGCACGCTCGTCGGCGCGGCCTGCGTGATGCTCGCTTGCCTCTCTGCCGTCGTCGTGTTGACGGAGCAAATACTCGCGTCTGCGACCGAGCCGTTGCGGCGTCCGCTCAGTTTTCTGCCGTGGGCGAACCCGGCGACGGGCGTGCCGCTCGCCGTGCTCATAGCGGGCGCGGGCGCGCTCATCTACTGGCGCAGGCTGCCGCAATCAATTGCGCGTCGCGCGCTCGTTGTCGCCGTGCTCGTGCTCGACCTAGCCACCTTCACGTGGTTTTATGAATGGCACTACGGGCCGCCTTACAAAGTTTTTCAATCGCCGCCGCGCGCCGCCGTCGGCTTGCGCGACGAACTCGCGGCGACGCACGGGCGTCTGCTGCCCGTGCGCGGCGGCACGGGGCGCGTCAGCGAGATTCCGCCCGACCTCTCGAAGCTCTGGAATTTTCCGAGCGCGAGCGGTTACGGCCCGTTCATCCTCACGCGCGTCAGTCGCCTGTTGACGATGCCGCCGCACGGCAGCATCGAGGAGGCGTGGCGCGACCCGGCGAACCTCGGTCTCGACGTGATGGCCGTGCGCTACCTCTTTGTGCCGCGCGATCTGATCGAGCCGCCCGCGATTCCGGACGCGCACGGCGTGAAATGGACGCGCGGCGAATTCAACGTCTCGCTCGGTTCGGGTTGCGGCGCGCCCAACCCGAACGTCTTCGAGGTCGAACTTCCGAGAGCGGCGCGCGCAAACGTCGTCGCCGTCGCCACCGCGCTCGCCTGTTCAGCCGCCGTCGCGGATCAAGCGGAGGTGGCGCGCGTCGTCGTCACGAGCACGCGCGGGCAAACTTACACGCAGAGCCTGCTGGCCGGGCGCGACACGTCCGAGTGGGCTTACGACTGCGCCGACGTGCGCCCGACGTTGAAGCAGGCGCGCGCGCCCGTCTATCGCAGCTATCCGGTCACGCGCGGCGACGTGAAATGCGAAGGGCACGACTACGCGACGCGCGTGCTCTTACCCGCGTCGGACGAAATCCGGCGCATCGAAATTCAATGGACGGGCGGCGCGGCGGGCACGCTCTCGCTCAAAAAGATCAGCCTGCTCGACGAGAGCGAAGGCAGTTCCATCCCCGTCGTTCCCGTCGCAGGCTCGCTCGCAGACACGACGCGCTGGCGTCACGTCACGGACATCAATTTTGAAAACAGCGGCTACGGTGCGATCAAACCGGAGGACGTGGGCGAGGCGAGCGTCTACGAGAATTTGCGTGCGAGGCCGCGCGTGTGGCTCGTGGGCAAAGTCCTGAACGTGACGGAAGAGGCCGCGCTCGGCGCGCTCCACTCGTCGCGGCTCGCGGACGGAAGCGCGTTCGATCCCGCGCAGGTCGCGCTCGTGGAAGAACCGCTCGACTTCACGGCGCAAGCTTTAGACGGCGACGCCACGGCGCGCGTCACGCATTTGTCGGACGAGCGTATGGAAGTTGAGACACGCGCGAACGCGCCCGCCTTTCTCGTGACGAGCGACGTGTTCTATCCCGGCTGGCAGGCGACGATTGACGGCGTGCCCGCGCGGCTCGTCCGCACGAACTACGCCCTGCGCGGCCTCGCCGTGCCCGCCGGAACGCACGCGGTTCGCTTTGAATTCCGGCCACGCTCTTTTTACAAGGGAGCGTCTCTCAGCGCGGCCTCTCTGCTCCTGCTCGCAGCCTCTGTTTTTTGGATGAATAGAAGAGCAACGCGCCAAACGCACACAGGCTGACGACGGAGATGATCGCGCCGTTGCGCGCGGCCGGGGCGCGATAGCGCATCTCTATGCGATGCTCGCCCGCCGGTACGACCACGCCGCGCAGCAGATAATTTGTCGAGTGTACGGAAGCTGCCTCGCCGTCCACGGTCGCTTCCCAACCCGGATAATTGATCTCACTTAAAACGAGCACCGTGGCCTGCGCGGCGCGCGTGTCTATCACGAGCCGGTTCGGTTCATTTAACGCGACGTGCGCCGCGCTCCCCGGCGCGAGTGCGCCGCCTTGGAGCGCGGGCAACTCTGCGGGCGCAACTTCCAAGAGAGCCGTGCGGCGCGGGTCGAACGCGTGCGCGCTCTCGCCTGTGATGCGCCGCAGGGCTTCTTCGCCGTCCACCGCTTCCGCTTCCGCGACGAGCCACGCGCGCGGCAGCGCACGCTTATTTTCGAGGACGAGCACGTCGTCCGCGTCGTAGACGGCAGCCCAACGCCCGGCGTCGAGCTTCGCGTAGAGACTTCGCTGCGTGCGCCTGAGCGGTTGCGATTGTTTGCGCGTCGCATCGTGGAGAGATGCCTTCCAGAGAGCGAGCGGGACGTTCTCTGTCGTGTTGACGATCTCGACGCGTTCGACGTTCAGCGTCTCTCCGAGAGCGATGCGCGTCCAGTAGCGATGCGACGGGTAATCGCCCTGATCGTCTTTGACCGGCACGCTGTCGAATATGGGGGCGAGCGCGTGGCGGGCGGAGACCCGCACGTCTGCGCGCTCGTGCGCCCACTCCGCCGTGTCGCTTCCGGCGCGCAACTGTCGCTCGACGACGCGCCCGCCAGTCGCGTGGAGTCGGATGAGCGCGACGGTTGCGCCATCGGCGACGGCGGCCGAGTTCGACATGGAAGTGACGAGGGCGAGCGTGTCGGCGGCGGCCGTGTGGCTGGCGCTCAGGGAAACGTGGTCGCCGGGTTGTAACTCCGTCGAGAGGTCGTTCGCGTCGAAGCGCACGCCGTCCCGTTCCGATGAAGGCGCAACCGTCGCCATGTTCGCGTTGACGACGAATCGCGCGCCGAGCAGGTCGAGGACGTGCGAGCGCGTGTCGAAGACGACGCGATTCGGCGGGAAGCCGGGGAGCGGGCTGGCGGCGTCGAGGTGGACGTTGCCGAGCGCGCGGCTGTAGCGTTCAAACAGGAGCGGCTCGTAGCCGCCGACATTTTCGAGTTTGTAGAGCGCGGTCAAATTCGGCGGGTCGAAACGCGGCGACTCGTCAAACTCTTCCGCGAACAAATTAACGCGCGTGTAGATGCGACCGCCGCCGCCGTTGCCGCCGTCGCCCGGCGCACGCGTCTGCTCCCGCAGGAAACTCGTCACGGGCGCGTTCGCCGTGAATCTCGCGCGCGACTTCGCAAACGGTTGCCAGCAGTTCGAGACCACGACGAACGGCTCGACGAAACAGACGAGCGCGAGCGCGGCGACGAGCACGAAGCCGCGCCACCGCGCTGCGTCTATTTTCCACCCGCGCCAGATCAATAGGGCGGTCAAAATCGTGAAAGCGAGTTTCCACGCGAGGTAGGAGCGAAGCGGCAGCCCCGCATACCAGAAGCCTTCGACCCACGCGCGCGGCACACCCGTCGCTCCGTCCGAATCCGTGACGGCGGAGTTGACGGTGTGCCGCCACCAGAAGAATCCTGCGAGCGCGCTGGCGGCGAAGAGGCCGGAGACGAGCGCGAAGTTCAAACGCGCGGAGAACCCGCGCGCTCCCCTCTCCGCGCGCACGCGCATGCGTGCGGCGAGTGCGTCCCAACCGTAGGCGGCGAGGATGGCGGCGGCGAACGTCCAGACGAAGGCGAAGCGCGAGGGCACGCGGAAACTGTTGATGACGGGCAGGTGATAGAGCCAACCGTAGACGGGCGTGTGTTGGCCGAGGATGAGGACGCAGGAGACGAGCGCGACGGCCGCCCAGAAGAAGATGCGCGGGTCGGGTCGCCGTGTCGGCGTCGTGCGCCGGAGCGCGTAGAGGATGCAGGCGAGCGCGAGCAGCAAGACGAGCGGCGCGACGTAAGTTCCCACGTCCGCGAAACGCTCCGTGTAGAGCGGCACGGCGAGCGACTTGAGCGCGACGCGCGGCGAAAACGAACCGCTCACGAAGAACGGATAAATGAGCGTGCGGCGAATGCTGCGGCGCACGGCGCGCATCGTCTCCAAAATCTGAAACGCCCCCGCGCCTGCGCCCAGAGCGATTGCGCCCACGGCCACGGCCACGGGTCGCCAACGCGCCGCGCTCGACCACGAACGCGCAGTAGCCCCGTCTCTCTCGTCGCGCCGCGCGCCGAACAACGCGAGGAAGAGCGCATAGGCCGTGGCGACGAGGGCGACGTAGACGAACCCTTGCGCCAGCCCCGTGAGGACGGACATCGCGTAGGCGGCCGACGCCGCGAGCAGGCATCTGGCGAAGCGTCGCCGCGTGTGCGCGGCGGTTGACCTGTCAATTGCGATGAGCAACAGGGGCAGCCACATCATCGCGTTCGTGAAGAAGCCGACGACGCCGAGCAGCCCCGTCATCGCGCCGCCATAACCATAGGCGAGACCGGCGAGCAGCGCGGCCGTGCGGCTGCGCCCCGTCTCCCGCGCGTACGCGTAGGTGAAGATCGGCGATAGCAGAAACGGCGCGAGCACGTAGATTTGTTCCGCCCAGCGACCCGGCAGGAAGAGATAGCCCCACGTGAGCGGGTAGGCGAAGGCCAGTTGCGACATGGACAGCAGCGGGTAGCCCGACAGCACCAGCGGCGTCCACAGCGGCAACTGACCCCCACGGATCATCTCCCACCCCACGCTCCGCAGCGGGTAAGAGTAGGCGAAGGCGTCGCCGCCGACGATGAACTTGTCGCCGAATAAAAATCGACCGAAGAAGACGGCGAAGAAAGCCGCGATGACGAGCATGGCCGCCGCGTCCGCGCCGCGCGATCTTCCCGGCCATCGTGTCATGTCCTTCAGGCTCGACATTGTCGTCTACGTCGCTCGCAAGTCCACGGCGCGCCGCCGGAATCCTACTTCGCGTCGTCACCTCCTACGGGGGCGACGAGTTCGGGCGCGGCGAGCGATTCGCTCGCGGCGGCGGGTTCTGTTTTGGTTATCGCGTAGAGGTCTTTGCGCCCGCGGTCGCGGTAGCTGCGAATGAAGCGCAGGCGTCCCGTCTCAAGTCCCTGCCGGAGCAGTGTGTCGGTGGCGGCGGTCTGTTCGGGCGACATGTATGAGTAGTGTATGACGAGATAGGAGGCGGGGACGGACTCAAGCAGATCGAGCAACTCGGCGGGGACAGGACGCTGCTGCGACAGCGACTCGATGCGCTGCGCAATCGGCGGCAGAAAACTGGACGCGGCCGTGATGATCGGCTTTTCGTGATCGGCGGCGCGGATCATGTGTGTGAAGATCGCCATTGCCGTGGCGGGCAGTTCGACGATGCCGCCGTGCATCGGCGTCTCTTTCAAACGCAGCGTGAGTTCATCGGGATCGGCTTCGCCGCGCATGACGATCATCGGCGCGACGCGCAGGTCGAGCAACAACGCGAGGACGACGAGGGCGTAGATGCCCGCGCGTCGCGCCGTGCGATGCGGCGCGGCGGCGAATCGTGCGGCGAGCGCGCGTGCGCCGAGTCCGGCGAGCAGCGCGAGTCCCACGTAACAGATCATCGCCCAGCGCGCCGGGACGCGTTGGCTTTTGAAGACCTCGAAATGCTCGTAGAGGAACTTGTGAAAGAAGGAATGCAGGCCGAGCGAGCCGAGGAAACCGATGCTCACCCAGAGCGCGCCGATCACGAACGTCTCGACGCTGCGACCGTCATCGCCGCGCTCGCTGAATTTCTTCGCGGCCGTCCGGCGCAAGAGAGGCCAGTAGGCGAACGCGGCGCGCACCACACCTGCGAAGAGGCACAAGATGAACGCGGCTTCCGGGCGCGTCGCCGTCACGAGACGCAGACCGAAAATCCGAAAGTCGACCACCCCGTAACCGGAGATTAAGAGCGCGCTGATCCCTGCGACGACGGCGACCACATCGAGCAAGAGCAGCGCGAGTCTGGAAGGAGCGGCAAAGTGTTTGAGCCATGCGCGCACCCCTTGATGTTGATGGTTGCGCCGAACGTTCTCTTGATCGCCGCGCCCCTTGTTGTCGTCGTCACCGCCGCGCGTTCGCGTGTTGAGCAGGATAAATCCGATGTAGGCGAGCAGCGGCAGCATGACGCCGGGGAACAGAGACAGTTCTTCGGTGGCCGACAACCCGCCAAGCCCGTTCCAGATTTTGAGGCGCGGGCTGGCCGCAAGCCAGTTCAAGGCGGTCGCCGAATAAAATTTGACTTCGGTGGCGTTGCGCGTGAATTGATGGAGGGCGGCCACGCGCCTGTACGGCAACAGGAACGGAAGCAACACGAGCGAAGCCGTGCCGAGGGCGACCGCGCCGCGCAGCCAAGCCGAGCGATCACGCCATGCGCCGTACCAGAGCGCGAGGAAGGCGGCCGCCAATCCGAGTGGGATGAGCGACAGGAGAAACCAAGTGATGCACGTTAAGGCGTTCATCAAAAATGCGACGCCGAGCCAAGAGGCGCGTCGCCAGCTTCGCGTGCGCGCGAAGAGGATCAACGCTTCGAGCAGCAGTGGAATCCATCCGGCGAAGATGTAGTGCAGGTGCGGCAGGCGTTGAAAGCGATAAGGGATGAAGGCGAAGGCGATGCCCGCCACCCACGCCGCGCCGTAAGAGCCGGTGAGCGTGCGCGCCAGACGAAACGCGCCGTAGCCCGACAGGACGAAAGCGAAGAAGGTGGCGAGGCTATGCACGGCCAGCGGGCGCATGCCGAGCGCGAAGAGCGGGAAGAACAGAAGCGCGATGCCGTAGTCGTGTTCGGAAAAGGCGAGCGTGTCGCGGTAAGGATAAAAGATGGTGGCGTCGAAGAGGCGCAGCGGGTCGCGGAAAGTTTGATGGTAGTCCCACCAGAGCGTGTAGGCGATGTTGTACGGGTCGCCGAGATCGGAGACGGTGTCCAGTGGATGACGCAGCCACGGCCACGTCATCAACGCCGCGAGCGCGATGAAGACGAGAAAGATCGCCCACTCGCGCAAGACGGGTCGCCGCGCGATTTGTTGAAGCGTTCGCGCCAGACTTCCCTGTGTATTCTTCATGCCCGTTGTGTCTGCCATGTCATGCTTCATCGAATCCGCGCGGATAGCTTCGCGAGCGTCCTTCCGAATTTAAAGACCTTGAGTTACCTGCTTCCGGCGCGCGCGCCTATCGTAAATCGTGAGGCCGCACAAGGCGAGAAGCGTCAGGGCGGAGATGATCGCGCCGTTGCGCGCGGCGGGGGCTGTGTAGCGCATCTCCACGCGGTGCGCTCCGGCCGGGAGCGCGACCGCGCGCAGCAAATAATTCGCCGTCTCGATGCGCGTCGTCTTCCCGTCCACCGTTGCTTCCCACCCCGGATAAGTGTTCTCGCTCAAGACCAGCACGGTCGGCTCTCCGGCCTGCGTCTCTACTACAAGGCGGTTCGGTTCATAGGTCGTGAAGCGCGCCCCGCTCCCCTCGCCCAACTCGCCGCCTTGGAGCGCGGGCAACTCTGCGGGCGCAACTTCCAAGAGAGCCGTGCGGCGCGGGTCGAACGCGTGCGCGCTCTCGCCACGAATGCGCCGCAACGCTTCTTCGCCGTCAACGGCCTCGGCCGCCGTGACGAGCCACGCACGCGGCAACGCGCGCCGGTTCTCAAGGATGAGCGTGTTGTCCTTGAGATAGACCGTCTCCCAGCTTTCCGCCGCCGCAGGCGAGAGCGGCGTCGCACTCTTTCCCGCCGAGTCGTAGAGCGTCGCCTTCCACACGGCGAGCGCCGCGCCTTCCGTCAAACTCTCGATCTCGATCTTTTCCACGCGCCCGCGCGTGCCGAGAGGGAGTATGGCGAGATAGCGATGCGCTTTGAAAGAATCGCTTTCATCGCCGGGGTGCGCCTCGAAAATAGGCGCGAGCGTGTGTTGAATGATGGAGCGCACGTCCGTTCGTTCGTGCGCCCATTCCGCCGTCTCTACCCCCGCGCGAATGTCGCGCTCCACGAAGGGCGTGCCGGACAAGTAAAAGCGCACTCTGGCGACGGGCGTTCCCTGCCGCACGGTGATCGAGTTGGAGAGACTCGTCACGACGGCGAACGTGTCGCTCTCGCCCGCTCCGCCCGCCAGTGTGAGGGAGCTTTTGGGCGAGAGCGTGGACAGCATATCGGACGGCGAGAAAGCGATGCCTTCTCTGTAAACCAGAGGTTCTTCGACCGTCCCCAGACTTGAGAAAGAAACGACGTGTTTGGTGTTGAGCAGATCGAGGACGCGCGAGCGCGCTTGAAACAGATCGTCGTTGCGCGCGTACCCGGCGCGCGGCGTCACGCCGTCCATGCTCACGCCGCCGAGCGCGCGGCTGTAACGCTCGAAGATCAGAGGCTCGTAGCCCGCGACGTTCTGGATGCCACGAAGCGCGCTTAAATTCGTGCCGTCGATACGCGGCGCGGGCGTGAACTCCTCCGTATACAACTGCACGCGCGTGTAGACGCGGTTTTGCTCCGGCGGATAATTTTGCAAAAAGCGCGTCGTCGGCGAAACCACGCTGAACCGCTCGGCCGTGAGCAACAACTCGCCAATCCAACGCGAGAAGCCGATTGAGGGTTCGACAAAACAGGCGAGCGCGATGCCCGCTATCAGCAAGCCCTGACGCAGACGCCCGCCTCCCAGACGCCAACTGCGCCAGATGAGCAGGAACGTGCAGGCTGTGAATGCCGCTTTCCAAAGCAGGTAAGCGGACTCCGGCAGAGACGTGTACCAGATAGTTCCGATCTGCGGCTTGGCCTGCGTCGCCGTCCACCAGTAGAAGCCCACGGCCACGCCCGCGGCGATCAGTAAAACGACCAAGACCAATTCGACAGCGAGCCGTCGCCCGCGCAGCAGGCGGTGTGTTTCGCCGCGCCGCGCGTCGAGCGCGTCCCAGCCGTAGGCCGCGAGGACTGCGAGCGCGAACGTCCATTCAAAGGTGTGGCGCGAGGGCACGCGAAATTTGTTCAACAAGGGCGTGCGATAGACGACTTGATGCAGGGGCGTGTTGCTGCCGAGCATTAAGAGCCACGCGACGACGGCCACGCCGAGCCAGAAATAGAGTCGCGTATCTGTCGTCTCGCGTCGCCGCAGGAGGGAGGCCACGCACGTCGAGGCGGCGAGCAACAGGACGAGCGGCGGCACGTAGGCCGTCACATCCGTGAAATGATAGAGGGGCGCGACGACCGAGCCGAGGACGCTCTTGAGGCTGAACGAGCCTGTGCTGAACGCTTCATAGGTGAGCACGCTGCGGACGCTGCGGCGCGCGGCGCGCATCGTTTCGAGAATCTGAAATGCCCCGATGCCCGCCGACATGATGAGCGCGCAGAGCGCGACGCACAGCGGACGCCAGCGACCCCGATCAAAGCGCGCGACGGGGCGACGACGATGGTGCGCGCCCGTGTCGTTCGTCGCGCCCGTCACGTTCGTCGCGTTCGTCACGTTCGTCTCCTGCGGCGTGCCGCCTGCGACCGGCGGCGGGAAGAGCGAGAGGTACAACCCGTAAGCGGCGGCCAGCAGACCCGTGTAGAGCATGCTCTGCCCGTGTCCGTTCAAAACCGACATCGCATAGGCGGCAGTGGCGGCGACGAGCAGCGGGACTAAACGCCCCGCCCGACGCGCCGCGCGGTCTATCGGTATCAGCAGAAGGGGCAGCCACATCAGGCTGTTGGTCAACGCTCCGTTAAAGGAGATCGCGCTGCACATCATGCCGCCGTAGCCGAAGGCGAGACCGGCGAGCAGCGCGGCCGTGCGGCTGCGCCCCGTCTCTCGCGCGTACGCGTAGGTGAAAATCGGCGACAGCAGAAACGGCGCGAGCACGTAAAGTTGCTCCGCGTGCGGCGCGTCGAGAAAGAGATAGCCCCACGTGAGCGGATAGGCGAAGGCCAGTTGCGACATGGACAGCAGCGGGTAGCCCGACAGCACCAGCGGCGTCCACAGCGGCAACTGACCCCCACGGATCATCTCCCATCCCACGCTCCGCAGCGGGTAGGAATAGTAGAGTGGGTCGCCCGCCAACACATACTTCCCGCCGAAAATCTCCTGTGCGAACATCGACGTGAAGAACGCGGCGATGACGGCCAGAGCCGCCGCGTCGCCGCGCCGACTGCGCCAGAGCGCGCCCAAGCCCCCGACTATTTGCACAGAGTTTTCCCCATCGGTCGCAATCTTTTCGCCCGCTCGCGCCCGCGCTGGCAACGCCCGCCGCGCCGCACGGCATCTGTTGAACGTGCCTTTGAGAGAGGTTTCTTCGGACGCCTCGCGGGCGGCCTCGCAGACTTATTTTTCGCCTAAACAATACGCGCCCACGTCTAATTTACGTGCGAGGTCAATATCGTTGACAAACGCTCTGAGGGCAAGCTACGATAACAGTTGTTGGGTTGCGCCTGTGAACAACCACTCGGCAGGCGCGAAAAGAGTGATTCGAGTAGCCCCGGCTCTCCCAAGGATTTCCTAAGCTACAGAAAAATAGTCTCACCGTCTATAGAGTACCGGGAGTAATACACATGCGTAGATTAATCGTCGCCTTGTTCTTAACCGCCCTGTGCGCGTCGTTCGCCGTCGCGCAAGGCCAGAGCGCGCCGACGCTCAGAGTCGTCACCGAAGACCCGTCGCTGCCGTCGGAATTGTTCTACGGCGACGTGAAGGTCAAGCCGGTACGCCTGCGGCCGGGCACAAACACCCGCATCACGATTGACGACAGCGACTTTTTCGTCCAGCAGCAGTACATAGACTTCCTGAGCCGCTTCCCCGATACGGACGGTTTCAACGCGTGGATGAAGGTGCTCGATAGCTGCAACGGCGACCGCAACTGCCTCGACGGCGTCGAAGGCAAGCGCGTGCTCGTCTCGCAGAGCTTCTTTCTGGCGCAGGAGTTTCGCATCAAAGGCTACTTCGTCTATCGCTTTTACAAGGCGAGCCTCGGCCGCTTGCCGACTTATCCCGAAATCGTCGCCGACATGCGCAGCGTCACGGGTCAGACCGAGGCCGAAGTGGTTGCCAAGCGCAACGCCTTCGCGGCCGGTTGGCTCGGGCGCGGCGATTTCGCGGCCAAGTACCCGGCGAGCCTGACGCACGCCGAGTACGTCAACAAGCTGCTCCAGACGGCGGGCATCTCGGTGGCGAACAAAGATCAACTCATCAACGGTCTCGCCAACGGCACGGAGACGCGCACGAGCGTGCTTCGCAAGATCGTCGAGAGCGCGGAACTTGACGCGAAGGAGTTCAACCCGGCCTTCGTCGCGATGCAATATTACGGCTACCTGCGACGCGAGCCGGAGACCGAAGGCTACAACGCGTGGCTCGATTACCTGAGCAAGCACCCCGGCGATTACAAAACGATGGTCTGGGGCTTCGTCTATTCGTCCGAATATCGCAACCGCCACTAGACGAAACGCCCGCGCATGCGACCCGCTCGCGCTCTCTAACTTCTCAGGCCGGTCTCTCTAAACGAGACCGGCCTTTTTCATTCACGCCAAACCCGCTCGCCTTCGGTCAAAACCCTGACGCCCTCAAAGCCCGCTTTCGTTCAAATCAATTCTTCGCCCCGACACGCTTTAAGCGCGCGCGACGCGCGGCACGCCCTCCGCGCCCTGTAAAACTTCTTCGTAAACGTCGAGCGTCAGGCGCGCCGTGCGCTCCCAAGTGAAATGCGCGGCGTGCGCGATACCGCCCGTGGAGAGTTGAAGCCGCTCGGCGTCGTTCGTCCACAAGGCGTGGATGTTGTCGGCGAGTTCGCGCACGTCCGTCGGCTCGACGAGTCGGGCGGCGTTGCCCACCGTCTCCATGATGACCGGGATGCGGCTCGTGATGACGGGCGCGCCGCAACTCATCGCTTCGAGCGGCGGCAGGCCGAAGCCCTCGTACAACGACGGGTAGACGCACACGCGACAGGAGGAATAAAGCGCGGCGAGGTCTGCGTCGGAGATATAGCCGGTGAAAAGCATGCGCGAACCGAGGCCGGAGTGTTCGATGAGCGCGAAGAGTTCCTCCGTCAACCAGCCCTTTTTCCCGGCAATGACGAGTTGCGGGCGCAGGCTCGTGTGGCGCGTCAATTCCTCGAAGGCGCGCACGAGCGTCAGCAAATTCTTGCGTGGCTCGACCGTGCCGACGAACAGCAGGAAGTCGTCTTCGACGCCGAGACGCCGCCGCGCCTGCACGGCCTCGGCCTCGGCGACGGGTCGGAACGCGCGGCGCGGCGCGAGCGGCACGACCGCGATCTTCTCCGGCCTGACGCGCAGGTGTTCGCAGATTTCGCCCTTCACGCTCTCGGAGTCGGTGATGATCTTCGAGGCCATGCGCGCCGTGGCGGGGAGACGCAGGCGCGCGCGGCGCACGAGTTCCTCCTCGTGCGTGCGCGAGTGGAGCAGAAGCGACAGGTCGTGAATGGTGACGATGGTGCGACAGCGATTCCAGAGCGGTATCTTGTAGTTCGTGCCGTGAAAGAGAGCAACGCCGCGCCTTTGCACGTAGAGCGGCAAGCCAATCGTCCACCAACGCTTGCTGAGGGAGTTCGTCGGCGCGTGGACGGCGCGCAAGTTGTCGGGCAATGGGCTGTCGGCGTCGAAGGCGGACTCGGCTGCCGTCTCGATGGGGACGTGGGCGACCAACTCGAAATCGTGTCCGGGGGCGAGAGTTGCGAGTCCGCGCGCCAGTTCAAAGGTGTAGTGGCCGATGCCGGTTTTCGGCTCGGCCAGCGGAATCCCATCAATTGCGATACGCATGCTCTCGGACGATCAACCGCGTCGGTGGTCAGCGACTATGGACGAATCTGTTCAGGATGTTGCTTGCCGCCAGATTATAGCCGCCGCTCGTGCAGCTAAGCCAGCAGCCTACGCTCCGCGAAAGCGGAAAACTTCACCAATGCAGGCGTCGAGAGCACAGCGAACAGGGAGAAACGCTATTCGAGATTTCACATTTGAAATTGTTCATTTGAAATTGTTCATTTGAAATTGTTTGGTCGAAGTTGTTCGATGCTTTCCTCGGCCGCATCTTTGTGCTCTCTCTGTGTCTGCGTGGGTGTATGCCTCAACCTGTGCCGCGCCCGTTCGCAGATCGTTATTCAAAGAGAGTGGGCGCGCGGGCTGCCGTCATTCCCGTAGGATGACGGCAGCCCGCGCGCCCGTTTGCGCAGGTCGCAAGGCAACGAAGACCGGGTTTGTTTACCTGATGCGGATACGCGGGGCGGTCTCGGCGGGGCGACTCGTAAAGGTCTGCGCGCCGATAGTGACCGAGACGATGAGCGGTTGGTCGCCCGCTCCCGCCAATTCCGGCCGCAGTTGCACGTTCAACTGGTCGACGCCGGGCATGTCGGTCGGGGTGTTGCTCTTGATTTCGGCCGTACCCGTGAGCACGCGGTCGCCGATCCTGACGGTGATGTTAGCCACGGGGATGTTGCGGATGCCCGTCAGGAAGATGGCGAGGACGGTCGGCGTCGCCGTGCCCGCCACGTCGGTCGTGACGGGGAAGCCTTCGGCCGGTTCGGCCATCAGCGTCATGTTGGTGACGTTGAAGACGCTCGCGCGCGTCGGCGCGTCCGACCTCGTGAAGATGTCGGGCTGCGCGCTGACGACTTGCAGGACGCTACGCACGCTCCTGATCGTCTCGCCCTCGTGGATGCTGACGACGACCGGGTAGGTGGCCGTGCCCGTCTGCGCGCCGAGTCCGGGGGGGACGACGAATTGAATCTCCGTCGGGCTGACGAAGTAGAGACCGGCGGCCGCGTTGTTGATCGAGAGCGAGACGCCCGCGAGTTCGACGGGCAGCGACGGGCTGTGGCGCGATTCTGATGCGGCGTCGCACGCGGCCTGCGGTTCGCAGATGCGCGTGGTGGTTGCGCCGAATCTCACGCCGCCTTCGGCTGCGGGCGCGCGCACGATGCCGATCATGCCGGGCGCGAGACCGGTGATGGGCGTGGCGGCCGGTGTCGGAGAAGGCGTCGGCGTGGGCGAGGCGGCGGGCGTCACCACTTCGCGCTGCGTCGCGCCGGTGAAATAAGTGAGCGCGCTCGTCGCGGCGGGCGTGTTCGACGTGCTCGTCGCGGGCTTCACGGTCAGGTAAAAAGCTTCCGCCGAGAGGTCTGCGTTGCCGCCGCCGAGTTCGGCGTTGAAGGTGAAGGCGAGACGCTCCGTGGTGTCGCTGACGAAGTGTTGGATGGCGGCGACCGACCCGCTCGTGGTGTTCGTCAGGCGCGTGAACGACTGCGCGGCCGGGGGCGGCTGCGACGGAATCGTCACGGCATAAATCTGTTTCAAGCCGGTCGGGTTCAAGCCCGTGGCGTCGGTGCGCGGAAGGCGCACGCCCGCGGTCGTGAAGTTGAGCACGGAGGTGAAGACGAGTTGGGTGCTGTCGCCCGTAAAGACGGGGAAACGCAGCACGTCCTCTTCCTGATCCGCGACCGAACCACGCGGCCCGATCTGGATGAACGTGTCGCTGGCGATGATGTAGACGAACATGCCGCGCGCGGCTTCGTTCGCCGTGCTGTTGGCCTTCGGGTCGGTGGCGACCGTCTCGAAGGCGAAGAAGTTGCCGTCGCGGCTGATGCGCGGGCCGGGGTTGACCACGTTGATGATGTCGCTCGGGTTGGTGCGGCGCGTGCGCGTGGCCTGCGTGAGATTGGTGACGGCCGCGCCGTTGAAGGAGGCGATGAACACTTCGGCGTTGCCGTCGGCGTTGTTGGTGGGGATGGTGGCGTCGTTGATGTCGCGCATCACGGTCGCGTTCGAGATGAAGGCGATAACGGAGCGCGGGTCTTCCGGGCCGTCATCCTTCGCCGTGTCGCCGGAGATGCTCGGATTGTCGTTGAAGACGAGCGCGCCGGTCGTGTTCGTCACCTGCGCGAACGCGCCCGTCGCCGGAAGCGTCGCGGCGTTCGAGGTTCGCGTCCACACGAAGATTTCGGGGTTGGCGTCCGCGTTCTTCGCCGCGAGGTTGCGCGTCGAGACGAAGACGATGCGCGAGGCGCGGTCGTTGACCTGCGCCATGCGGTTGTCGTCGGCGACGATGGGCAAGTTGGTCGTCGTGCCAGCCACGGGGAGACGGCTCGCCGCCGTGTTGGTGATGCGCGTGAAGGCGTTCTGCCGCAGGTCTGTGAACGCCACGTCCGAGCCGCTGCGTAGATCGGCGGATGGCACATCGGGGATGCGGTAGAGGAAGATCTCCTGATTGCCGTCGGCCGCGAGAGCGGCTTTGTTGGTGTCGCCGTTGAAGCTGAACGGGGTGTCGGCGTTGGAACTGAATACGATCCAGCGGCCGTCGCGACTGATGAAGGGGCGGTTGTTGCTCACCTCGACGGCGGTGTTGCTGAAATCCACTTGCCCGTTCGTCGTGTTCACGCTGACGGGCGGCTTGGTCGGGTCAACGCGTGCGACAGACGTGTCCGTGATCTGAAAGATGCGCCGCTGGGCGTAGTCGTAGAGGAAAATTTCGCGGTTGCCGTCGGCGTTGCTGACGACTCTCGTGGTTTCGCCCGGTCTCAAAGTCGCCAGATCGCCGGTCGATTCAAAGACGACGAAACGCCCGCTGCCGCTGATGCCGCCGACGAAGGAGTTGGCGGTGGGCGAAGAAGTGATCTGCGTAAAGAACGAATCGGGCGTCGGGGTCGGCGTCGCCTGCGCGAAGGCCAGAGCGGCCGACAGGCAGACGAACGTGAGAACAAACAATGACAGGCGAAAAGCGTTTTTCACTGGAAAATCTCCAAATGAGGCCGAAACAGGATTAGCGATGTTCATGAAATTCTAGAGACCGCCGTTGTGCAACCCCCGCGACAGACAAGGCCACGAGAGGCGAACGGGAACGGGCATTCTAAGCGCAACGCCCGTGTTAGAGCAAGTTAGGCGACCCCTGCTCTGATGAGCGCAACGGCGCGCGCGGTTGGCCGGGAAACAAAGGGATGAGGGATGAATCAGGAAAGCCTTCAAGCAAGTGTGCGCTTTTCCTGTCCATCCCTCATCCCTCCGTCCTTATCCCTTCCCTTTAGGGTTGGCCGAACCTGAGCTTGTACTCGGTCGAGTTGAGGAACGCGTTGACCATCTCACGCGGGCTGACCCCGCGTTGCAGCGCGCTCAAGTTATCCTGATAGCCGCCCAAGTCGGGCGTGCGACGCAGGTAGCCGTAATACTGGACGGCGACGAACGCGCTGTTGAACTCGGCCGCCTGCACCTGATCGGAATCGGCGACGGCGCGGAACACCTGCGCCCGCGTCAGGAAGTTGGCGTTGAGTTGATTGGTCAAAGCCTCGGCCGTGAAAGTCACCCGCGTGCCGCTGTCCGGCGTGGCGGGGTCGGGCGTCGTCACCTGTTGCAAGTTGTAACGACTCATCAACGCCGTGACGAACTGCGCGTTCGACAGGCCGCCGAAAGCCGTCTGGAACTCTGGCCGCTGTGTGAAGGCGATTGCCAGTTGCGCGCGGCGGGCGTAGACCTCGGCCTCCGTCGCCCCGGCCACGAAACTCATGTCCGAAACGATCTCGGCGTACTGCGGCAGGCGGTTGAAGGCCACCTTGTAGAAGCGGAAGACGTAGAAGCCTTTCAGACTGAACTCCGCTGAATCGAAGAAAGCCTTCGAGACGGCGATGCGGTCGCAGTCCGTGTTGACGGCCGGGCCAGTGTTGATGTTCGGGCAGCGCGTCAACACTCCCGTCCACGCGTCGAACCCTTGCGTGTCGGGTTCGCGCGAGAGGAAGTCTAAATACTGCTGGCGCACGAAGAACGGGATCGAGTTGGTGACGGGGTTCGGCGCGCCGCCCGCGTCGTTGTCCAGAATGGTGATGGTTGCAATGCTCCCCGCGCCGAGCGTCGTGCCTGTGCCGGTCGGGTTGCTCAGTTGCAGTTGGAAAGTCTCCGAGCTTTCTTTATGGGCATCGTCGATGATGGGCACAACGATGGTCTTGTTGAGTTCGCCGGGGGCGAAGGAGAGCGTGCCGACGACGCCCGCGAAGTCGCAACGGCCGTACGCGCTGCCGTTGTTGTTCGTGGTGTCGGCGCACCCGACCGTGAAGTTATCGGCGTCAAGCGTGCGGTAATTCACGGTGGCCGCGCCGATGGTGTCGCCGCTGCGCGCAATCATGAAGGTCGCGCGCCCGTCCTGTTCGCTCAACTGATAATTGGTCTGCACTATCGAGATGCTGTTCGGCCCTGCCTCTGATCTCAGAGTGGCGGTGAAGTTTGCGCCCTGATTGGAGGTCAGGCTAGCGATACTGATGCTCGTCGGACTATAGGCGTAGTTCGGGTGCGAGGGCGTGATGGTGTAAGCGAGGTTGGCCGCCAGCCCGGTGAACGAATAGTTACCGGCAGCGTCGGGCATCGTCACCGCGCTGCTGCCTCCGCTCAGGAAGATGGTCGCGGGCGCACCCGCGCCGTTCGCGTCCGTCACGCGACCGCTGATCGAGAAGAGTTGTACGAGGCGCGGGGCGAAGGTAATGGTCTGCGCGTTCGTCAGGCTGAGCGGCTGGTTCGGCGAGACGAACTCGCGCGTGTGCGAGGCGACGATGTACGCGTCCGGCTCACCGCCCGAGATGCCGACGACCGGAAAGACGCGCGAGTTGTCTCCGTAGCGCATCTGAATCGTGCCGTCGCCGCGCAACTCGATCTCCATATTCACGTGGACTTGCGGCTGTAGAAACGTCACGCCCTGCCAGCGGAAGATGACGCGATTGGAGTCCGGTTGCGTCACGAAAATGCCGCTGTCGGCGCGCACCGCCGGGTTGATGTCGATGTCGTCCCACAGCCCCGCGATCATCGTCTGTCCCTGCATGGCCTGCACCGAACTTGGCACGTCGTCGGCGTCGCCGTTGTCGCGGCGCGGCGGCGTCGAGAAGTAAAGCGCGCCGTTGGTCGAGATGGTCAGGTTGCTGCGGTTGACGCCGTAGAACGGGAACGCGAACGGCAGGTTGTAAGCGACGTATTTGTCGTCGCCCGTGACGAGCGATGTGCCCGCCATCGGAGAGAGGCCGGGCGCGCCGGAGAGCGCGACCGTGTAGGGGTCGCTGCCGGGGCTGACGGGAATCGTCACGTTGACGGACGCCGTGCTGGAGTTGCCCGCGTCGTCGTAGACGCGCATTTGGATCGTGCCTGCGAAGTTGATGAACGGCACATCGACGCTCACCGTCTGCTGTGTGCCTGCGACGGCCGGAACGAGCGTTGTGGGCAGCAGGGTTCTGGTCTGCGTCGTCGAGTTGACGAAGAAGAAGTCGTAGTCGGCGGCCGTGCCGCTGTTGCCGTTGTCGCCGGGCGCAGTCCAAGCGAGCGTGACGCCGCGCCCGCTCTGTCCGGTGACGCGGAAGTTACCGGCCACAGCCGGGGCGGTCGCGTCGGCCGCGCCGCCGTTCTCCGTCGCGCTCGCGATGGCGTTGGCGACGTTCAAGCGGCGTCCCGTCGTCGTCTTGGATTCGAGCGCGGGCAGGCGGTCGCCCGTGAAAGCGAGCACGCCGCGCAGTTGCGCCGTCGTGATCGAGGGGCTGGCGGCGACAACGAGCGCGGCCGCGCCCGTGACGTGCGGAGCGGCCATCGATGTCCCGCTCCAACCCGCGCTTGCATATCCGCCGTTTGGCACAGTGCTCAAGATGGAGACGCCGGGAGCACCGATGCTGACCAGACGGGAACTGAAGTTGGAGAAAGAAGCGAGGTTGTCGGTGCTGCTGGTCGCGGCAACGGCGATCACGTTGGGCGCGTCGTAGTTTGAAGGGTAGTCGGGGTAGCTGAAGTTGTCGCGTGCGTCGTTGCCCGCCGCCACCACGAAGAGGATGCCCACGTTGTTGAGTTGATTGATGGCATCGAGGGCTGCGAGCGACTTGCCGGGGCCGCCGTAGGAATTGTTCAGCACACGCAGGTTGACGCCCGCCTCGCGCAGCTTCCGCGCGTAGTTGTAGCCCTTGATGATGTTTGCGGTCGAGCCGCCGTCAGGGCCGAGTACCTTGATCGAGATAATGCTGACGTTCCAGTTGACGCCCGCGACGCCCACGTTGTTGTCGCCCTGCGCGCCGATTGTGCCCGCCACGTGGGTGGCGTGGTCGTCGCCATCCTCGTTGTCAAAGACCGAACTGTCGTTGTGATGAAAATCCCAGCCGTGAATGTCATCGGCCAACCCGTTATTGTCGTCGTCCAGATTACCGTCGCCATTTGCGTCACCGACAGGGTCGTTAGGGTTCGTCCAGATATTGCTGTTACCTTGCTGATCTCGAAAATCAGGGTGGTTGATGTCTACGCCGCCGTCGAGCACGCCGACGACGACGCTGCGGCTACCGACGGTCGTGTTCCACGCGGCGGGCGCGTTGATGCGGTTCATGCCGTACATGCCGCCCGTGACCGGACACGGTGAGACACCGTTGAAGCAGGGGTCGTTCGGCGTGCGCTTCGCGCGCCAGATGTAGTTCGGTTCGGCGTAGAGCACGTCTGTGCGGGCGGCCAGTTCCGCGACGGCTTCGAGCGTGCGCGCCGGGTCAACTTTGGCGAGGCGCAAGCCGCGCACCGTCTCCGAGCCGTCGAAGCGTTCAAAGACGACTTCGCCGCCGTCCGCAGCGCGCAGCGGCAGGGCGACGGCTTCCGCGCTCTTGGCGGCCGTCTCCGTGCGAAAGCGCACGAGCACGTCGCCGGGGACGAACTCCGCGCCGTCGATGATGTTGGCCTGCCCTTTGGCAGCGGATTGTGAGGCGGCGCGCGGCCGCGTTGCTTCTTCCGCCTGTTGCTGCCATGCGCCCGCGTTGACGAAGGGGATCGAGGCGACGAGTGCGAACAGGCTGACGACGAGCGAGAAGCGGCGGGCAGCGCGCATGCGGCGCGACAGTTTCCGGCCTAACGGGGAACGTGACATCTCTAATTCTCCTGTATGAAAAAGGACGCGCCTGCCTGAGTTGATTAAAGCGCGCTACGATTCGTTGAAAAGTGGCCTGAAAATTAGGGTTGTGGGGGGTGTCCGGCAAAAACTAAATCCGAGATTTTTGAACCCCCATTCAGATGCGGCACGGCCACCTAAAAGATGTACGCGCGCGCA
This sequence comes from Pyrinomonadaceae bacterium, assembly GCA_035940695.1. Lineage (GTDB taxonomy): Bacteria > Acidobacteriota > Blastocatellia > Pyrinomonadales > Pyrinomonadaceae > JAIVJZ01. Next base: position 42,162 of record DASZEQ010000006.1, read on the forward strand.
ATATTTTTCGGATGCCGAAAGGGTTTTTTCGGCCGCGCTCGGCCTCTCGTCAGCGGAAATTCTGCCCGATCTGCTCAGTGCCGAACGTGCCGATGCCGTTCAGGCGGAAACTGAAGACGACGCGGTTCTCTTTACGCAGGCCGAGGTTGAAAAACGAGTCCTGCAACGTCACGGCGCAGCAATCCCAGCCGTAGCCGACCGTGAGGGTCGAACTGACGAGCGGCGAGTTTTTGCCCGGCCGGTTCTGGAAATCGAAGAACAAGGCCGCCCCGCCGAACAGCCCGCGCGCGCGGTCGCCGATAAAAATATACGGACTCCACTGCGCGCCGCGCAACGTGCCCGCCTCTTTGCCGCGCGCGTCCGCGAACTGCCTGAGCGAGGGCGCGAGCGTGATGGCGCGCGTGTAATAGAAGGTCTGGAACGCCTGCACGAGCCGCCGGTTGATGCCGAAACTGACGGCGAGGTCGCGCACGCCGCCGCCCTGCACGTCGAGATTTGTGCGCACATCGGCCGTCAAGTCCGGGTGCGGGCGGTAGCGCGCCTCGACGTTGACGGGCGAGAAGCGACGCGGCACGCCGCCGTAAGTGAACCCGGAGAAAGTGTTGAGCGGGTAGAACTGGTTGCGCCGCCCGGCGATGAGCGCGCCGCCGAAATACGGATCGAAGAAATACTTGCCGCGCACCGTAACCGACAAAACCTCTTCGGGACGACTCGACACGGGCGCAAGCGACCTTGTCGCACCCCGCCCGTCCGCTGTTGCTGCCGCTGCAGTGCCTTCGCCGTTTCCGTTCCCGTTTACAGTGTTCGCCGTCGTCGCGGCGGCGGGCGTTTTGCCGCTCACGTTCTCGGTCGAGTGCCGTTTGAAGAAGCGGTTCGTGAAGCCATACTCGATCTCGTTCGTGTCGGCGATGGCGTCGGTCGAGTCGAAGCGGATGATGCGCGGAAAATTGTTGATGCCGGTGATCTTCCGGTAGATGACGTAAGGCTCGATGACGTGGCGGAAGCGAAGGCTGTTGTCGCCGCGATAGAAGTTGCGCGCCAGCGCGGGCGCGCGCACATCGAGACTGACGTTGGCGTAGGCGCGCGACACGTCGCGGCCGAGCACGAGCCGCGTCAGCGGATCAATCGAGTTTGAATAATATGTGCCGCGCAGAGAAGCCGTCGCCGTCGCAGACCAGCCTTTGTGGTAGAAGGGCACGGCGAAGGTCGGGTTCACGTCGAGACGCTGCACGATTGAAGGCGTGATGATGGGTTCGCCGTTCGCTTCCAGACGAAACGCCGCGAGGTCTTCGACCGTCTCCTTGCGGCTCATGCCTTCGAGCGCGCCCTCGAAAGAAAAGTAGACGGCGAGCCGCTCGAAGTAGCTGAGGGGCGAAGGCCGCTTCTGCAATTCGACGCTCGGCACGTTGCGGATACGGATGCGCGCGTTCGGCAGCGACGTGACTTGATTGCGCGCGAGGAAGTTGAAGCTGTAGTCGCCCGCGTTCTTGTTGATGAAGACCTGCGAGCGTTCTTCGGGCGAGATGGCTTCCTGAATGTTGTCGGAGAAGACCTGCCGGAAGGCGAGACTGGAAGTGATGTTGATGTCGGCGGCGGCGAGGAAACCGTTCGGGAAATAATGCACGCCGTCCACGTAGAAACTCGACCCGCCCTGATCCGGCCGCTCCGGGCTTTCCTTCCCGCCGAATAGGCGATCCTGCACGGCGTAGAAGCCGAGGTTGAAATAAGAGCGCGAGTTGGCGCGCGTGCGCACGTCCGCGCCGAAGCCGAGGCCGCGCTTGGTGAAGATGTCGTTTCTAAACGTCACATCGGCCGAGCGGCCGAGCGTCCGGTAGTAAGCGTTCGAGAGGCGAAAGCCTTTCTTGCCCGAACCGCTGAAGGTCGGCGTCAGGAAGCCGGAGGCGCGGTCGCGCCGCTTGAGCGAGACGGAGACGTAGGGCAGCGGCACGAGCGTCACGCCCTTTACCTTGAACTTCGGGTTGCGCGCGCGCACGCGGTCGTTCAGGGTGATCTCGGCGCGCTTGGCCGTGAAGCTCCACTTCGGCGTCTCCTCGTCGCAGGCCGTGATTTCACCGTTGATGATGAGGACGCGATTGGCCGACACCTTCTCCACACGGTCGGCCGTGAAATAGATGATCGTGCCGTCTTCCGTCTGGTTGGTGAAGCCCGTGGAGTTGACGAAGAAGCCGAGTTTGGTCGCATAGTTGAACTCGGCGCGCGTGCCCGTGATGCGTTGCAACTCGCCCTGATCGAACACGACGTTGCCTTCGGCGACGACGCGGTTCAACGCCTCGTACACCGTCAGCTTGTCGGCCTGCAAGCGAAAGATGCCGATGCGTGCGTCAACGTTCCCTTCGTTGACGACGACGCGCGCGCCCTCAGGCCCCGTCACGGTCTGCTTGTCCGTATCGACGTCGAGTTTTTCGGTTGACTGTCCGGCGGTTGCGCCCGTGCGGACGGGCAGGCGCGGGCGGATCGGCTGTTCCTGTTGGAGCGGGTTGACGTTCGGCGTGTCCGTGATCGGGTTCAACACCTTGCGCTCGACCGGGTTCGACTGCTGCTGTTGCGCGCGCGCGTGCGGGATAAAACAGGCCGTGAGACACACGAAGGCGCACCACGCCGGAAGCAGACGCGCCCGGCCAGCCCGAAGATTTTTAATGCAAGAGAGGGAACGCAAAAGAGTGAGCCGGAAGCCTCCGCCGCCTTAAATAACCAACCACGCCCGCGCCGCTTTTCGTTGCGGCCGCCAAGAGGCGCGCGCTTTCGCTGCCAAAAGCGCGGCGATGCTAACATGCGCCGCCGAGAGGCGACAAGCAGCTACCATTATCAACCCGGGTTTCGACCGCGACGCGCGGGCGCGCTTTTTGCTCGTCGGCCGGATGAGCCGTCGCAACTCACCTGATGCCGCTCACGTCCCATAACTTCACCGTGTCGTCGCTTGCGCCCGCGAGCGTCTTGCCGTCGGGCGAAAAGGCCACGCGGTAAGTGATTCCCATGCTCTCTTCGGAGAGCTTTCGCCGCAAAAGTCCGGTCTCGGCGTCCCACAATTTAACTTCGTGATAAGTGCCGCTCGCTATCGTGCGCCCGTCGGGCGAGAAGGCCACGGAGAAGACGGCGTTCGTACTGTCTTCCGTGAGCGCCTGCTTGAAAGCTCCGCTCTGCGCGTCCCACAGGCGGGCGGTGTTATCGTAACTGCCGCTGACAAGTGTGTCGCCGTCGGGTGAGAAGGCGAGGGCGAGCACCCCTTTCTCGTGGCCGTCGAGCGCCAACTTCAACGCCCCGCTCTCCGCGTCCCAGACCTTGACGGACTTCTCGTTAGTGCCTCCCGTCGCGATCAGTTTGCCGTCTGCGGAGAGGGCATAGGCGGGATTGATTTCGCCCATCTCATTTTCCCGCCGCAACGCCCACGTCCCCGTATCCCAAAGTTTGAGCTTGCGGTAGCTGCCGCCGAACAAAGTCTTGCCGTCGGCGGAGAAGGCGAGAAACGAGACGGGGTTGCTCTGATACGTCAGTTTTTGTTTGACCTCGCCCAACTTCCCGCCTTGCGCGTCAACAACGATCACGGAATAGTTATTCTGTGTAGAGTTGTAATTGAGCGCGGCGGCTAACATGCTTCCGTCGGGAGAGAAAGCGACGGAAGCCACTTCGCTGCCGAGGTCTGACAAAGTCTGCTTTAGCTGTCCGGTCTGCGCGTCCCACAATTTGATCGACATGTCCTCGCTGCCGGTCGCGAGCAGCCGCCCGTCGGGCGAGAAGGCCACCGCCCTCAAATCCTTGCTGTGCCCTCGCAATACTCCTTTCAGCCCTTCCGACCCCGGCGCGCTTTTCTGCTCCGGGCGCGTCTGCTCCGTCGTCTTCGCGGGACGAGAGGCGATTCTGGAATTGACCGGGCGATTGATGTTTGACGTGGTCGCTTTACTACCCGCCAAATAAACTATCAGGACGACGCCGAGGACGAGTCCGCCGCCGAGCAACACGGCGAGGCCGCCGATGCCCCACAGCCAACGGCTCGACTTACGCGCAGGTGGCGCGTGCGGTGCGGCCGCAGCAGGCGACGGCGCGGCAAAACCCTGCGCGTCGTTGTGCGGCGCAAGCCGCGCGCCCGAAGCGACTTCCGCCTGTGTTGTTTCGCCGGAGGCGATGACGGCGACGGCGGCGTCTCCCGTCGCACGCGTGCTCGGTGATGCGTTCTGTAGTTGCGATGCGGTGGCGCGCTCAGGCTGCGCGGTGGCGGCGGCGGAAGCGTTCGGCGTGGTCGTCGCCGCCGACGCTTGCGCGACGGGCGCGTGCAATGTCGCTTGAAGTTCGCGCCCAAGCGTCGTCGCTTCCGGTTGCCGCGCGTTCACGTCTTTAGACAGCGCGCGCAGGCAGACGATTTCCAGCGCGCGCGGGATGTTCGCGTCGGAGGGAAAGGGCGGGGGCGTCTCCGTCAAATGCTTCGTTACCACGCCCGTCATGCTGTTGGCGGTAAACGGCGGCACGCCCGCCAGCATTTCGTAGAGCACCGCGCCGAGACTATAGACATCCGAGCGCGCGTCCAACTCGTCGCCGCGACACTGTTCGGGCGACATGTAGTAGGGCGTGCCGATGAGCGTGCCCGCTTGCGTCAGCGTCGGCAGCGCGGCGCGGTCGCGCAGTTTGGCGATGCCGAAGTCAACCACTTTGGCCGTCTCGCGTTCGCCTTCAACGTCGGGCGGCAGGATGATGATGTTGTCGGGCTTGAGGTCGCGATGCACGATCTGTCGGCGGTGCGCCGCGCCCACCCCGGCGCAGATGTCTTGCATCAACGCGACGGCGCGCGCCGGCGAGAGTCGGCCGACGCTGCGCAACAGGACGCGAAGCGATGCGCCTTCGGCCAACTCCATCACGATGTAGGCGGGCGCGGCCGTCCCGCGCGCTTCTCCGAAATCGTGAATCGTGACGACGTTCCGGTGGCGGAGCATGGCGGCGGCGCGCGCCTCGCGGCGGAAACGCTCGACCGCATCGCCGTCGGCGACGAAACTCCGGTGCAGCACTTTGACGGCCACCTCGTCGCCGATGTGCACGCGACGCGCGCGATAGACGGCTCCCATGCCGCCTTCGCCGAGTCGCGCGACGAGTTCATACTTGGAGTCGAGCACTTGGCCGAGCAGCGGGTCGGGCGGCGAGAGGATGTCTTCAAGCGCGCCGGGGTCGATGAATTCGGTCGGCGTGTCGAAGGAACTCATCGAGATGCCGCAGCCGTCGCAAAACCGCGCATCGTCTCTCAAAACATGCTGGCACTGCGGACACTTCATCGCCTCTCCAGACTCTTGCGCCACCTGCGCCGATGTCACTGCCAATGTCACTTGCCGATTGCCATTTCATGTTAGCATTTTCGCCCGCGCCATCAACGCAAAAATGCGTCGTTTGCCATGCGACGTAAGAAAGCGTGCGCCGCCTGTCGCTCGCGGGGCGGCAGTTGTTATTATCGCCCGCGATGAACGGGCAGGCTGGCGGGAATGTGCGTCTGATGATCGTGGCGGGCGAGGCGTCGGGCGACGCTCATGCCGCCTCGCTCGTGCGCGCGCTGCGGCGTGAGGGCGAGCCGGGCGTGAGCTTTGAATTTTTCGGTGCGACGGGCAGCGAGATGCGCGCGGCCGGGGTGGAATCAATCGTCGCGACGGACGACCTATCGATCACCGGCCTGTTGGAGATCGGCGGCGCGCTCAAGCAGTTCTGGCGCGCGTATCAAACGCTCAAGCGCGCCGGAATCGAGCGCGCTCCCGACGCCGTAATTTTAGTTGACTGGCCTGACTTCAACCTGCGCCTCGCGCGCTTCTTCCACCGGCGCGGCCTGCGCGTCATCTATTACATCAGCCCGCAACTCTGGGCGTGGCGCGAGCACCGCACGCGCAACATCCGACGCGACGTTGACCTGCTGCTCGCCATCCTGCCCTTCGAACCCCCTTGGTACGCGGCGCGCGGCATCACGCACGTGGAGTTCACAGGGCATCCGTTGATGGGCGCAGTCCGCGCGCGCTACGACCGCGCGGAGTTTTGCCGCCGCCACGAACTAGACAATGCGCTTCCCCTCGTCGCCCTGCTCCCCGGCAGTCGCCACAAAGAACTGCTGCGGATACTTCCCCACATGATCGAAGCGGCGAAGAAGATTCACGAGTCGCAACCCGGCGCGCAGTTCGTCGTCGCGCTCGCGCCCCAACGTTCGACCGCCGAGGCGCAGGCGATAGTCAACGCCGCCCTCGGCGCAGACCACGCAAAGCTCTCACAACGCATCCGCATCACGCGACAGGAGACGCGCGAAGCTTTGGGCGCGGCCGACGCGGCGGCCGTCGCCAGCGGCACGGCCACGCTCGAAGCCGCGTTGCTTCAGACGCCGCTCGTCGTCGTCTACAAAGAATCTTTCATCAACTGGCACACGCTCGGACGCCTCATCAACACGGAACACTTCGGCCTCGTCAACCTCGTCGCGGGCGAGCGACTCGCGCCCGAACTCATGCAGAACGATTTCACCGGCGACGCGCTCGCCGCAGAGTTGTTGAAGCTCTTAGACCCCGTCCGCAACACCGCCACCCGCGCGCGCCTGCGCGCCGCGACGCACGGACTCGGCGCGGGCGGCGCATCCGAGCGCGCCGCCCAAACCATCCTTCGAGTTATCGACGAGTGGAAGAAGCAGAGTTGAAGCAGGCGAGTTGAAGCAGACGAGTTGATACTAGGCGAATTGAATTAGGCGAATCGAATTAGGTGAGTTATTCCGCGTCGCGCGTTTCAGCGTCGCGTGTTTCAGCTTCACGTATTTCGACGTCGCACGTTTCAGCTTCACGTATTTCGACGTCGTGCGTTTCAGCAGCACGCGTCTCGACGTCTCACGTCTCCGTGTTGCGTGCTTTAACGTCGCCGGTCTCCGCGTCGCTCATTTCGGCGTCCGGCTTCTCGGCGAGACGAGCCGCGAGTTCCCGCACCTGTCGCTTGAGTTCGTCAATCTCGGCGCGCATCTGCGGGAGTCGGCCGAAGTGCGCGTTCAAGCGTTTGTACTCGTCGAGCGGGCGCACGGGCACGCCCCACACGACCGCCCCCGCACGCACGATCTTGCCCGGCAGGATGCCCGCCTTCGAGCCGACGACTGCGCCCGCCTGCACGCGCGCGTGGTCGCCCATCCCGACCTGCCCGCCGATCACCGCGTCCGACTCGATCACCGTGCTGCCGGAGATTCCCGTCTGCGCCGCGATCACGACGCGCTCGCCGATCTCCACGTTGTGCCCGACGTGTACGAGGTTATCGAGTTTCGTCCCGCGCCCGATGCGCGTCTCGCCGAGCGCGCCGCGATCCACGCACGAGTTCGCGCCGATCTCCACGTCGTCTTCGATGACGACCGTGCCCACCTGCGGAAACTTGTGATAGCCCGCCACGTCGCGCACGTAGCCGAACCCGTCCGCCCCGACGACCACGCCCGCGTGCAACACCACACGCTCGCCCAGACGCACGCCCCGATATAACACGACCTTCGGGTGCAACACGCACTCCGCGCCCAACTCCACCCCGTCTTCGAGCACCGCGCCCGCGAGCACCTGCGTCCCACGCCCCACGCTCACGCGCTCTCCGACCACGACTCCCGCGCCGATGTAAACCTCTTCCGCGATCCGCGCCGTCTCCGCCACAACCGCCGTCGGGTGAATCGCGCCCGCACGCCGTCCCGGCGCGTGCAACACCTCCGCGATCAAAGCGAACGCCAACTTCGGTCGGGCGACTTCGATGAGCGTCGCCGCAAACTCGCCCCCCGACGCCGCGCCCGTCCCCTCAGGCACGAGCAGACACGAGGCGCGACTCGCCCTCGCCCCTTCTAAAAATTTCGCATCCTCGACAAAACTGATCGCCCCCGCCTCCGCCGCCTCAAGACTCGCGACCCGCTCGATCAAAACTTCCGCCTCCACGCTCCCCACAACGCGCCCTCCCGCGAGCGCGGCCAATTCTGCGACCGTCATCCGTCTGCTTTCATTGTTCATAAGACCCAAGCCGTCAACTTAGTAAGCTCAAGCGGCCAAGTATCGGAAGACTGAGCGCACTTCCATAAATCGATGCAAGAGTGTCGCAAATAGATCAAGGCAAGAGTGCCGCGCGCTTCTATTAGGCCGCGCAAGAATGCGGCGCGCTCCGTTAAGCTGCACGCTTCACACCTCCCCTGTCTCTTCCACGCCCCGCCGCTCACCCCTCTGCTCGCGCGAGAACCCGCGCCGCGAGCCGCGTATGAAGTCCGCGAGATGCCGCACATGCTCGTCTCCATCCTGTTCCAACTGTTCGAGCGCATCAGCGAGCGGCAGGCGCGTGCGAAACAGAAGTTGATAAGCGCGCTTCAAGGCGAGCCTCGCCGCGGGCGCGAAACCCGCGCGCCGCAACCCCACAGTGTTCAGCCCGCGCACCCTCGCAGGATTCCCGTCCGTCGTGAAGAACGGCAACACGTCCTGCACGATCTTCGACTTCCCCCCCACCATCGCATACCGCCCCATCCGCACAAACTGGTGCGCCCCCACGTTCGACGACAAAAACACATGATCCTCAACCGTGATGTGCCCGGCCAACGCCACGCCGTTCGCAAAGATGTTGTCGTCGCCCACCTCGCAATTGTGCGCGACATGTACCCCGATCATCAAAAAGTTTCGACTGCCCACACGCGTCTCCGCACCCTCACCGCTCGCCCTGTGCAGCGTCGCCCCCTCACGAATCAAGTTGTCATCCCCAATCACCAGACGGCTCGCCTCGCCCTTAAACTTCACATCCTGCGGCTCGCCCCCCAGAGTGGCATGCTCAAAGACACGGTTACGCGCCCCCAGAGTCGTGTACCGTTTAACCACCGCATGCGCCCCGATCTCACACCCCCCCCCGATCAACACATCCTCTTCAATCAACGCGTATGCGCCCACCCTCACACCCGAACCAAGTTCGGCGCGCGGGCTGACCACGGCTGTCGGATGAATTTCCATGAGACTTTGATGAATTTCCATGAGACTTTCTTGCGCGCCGGATGGTACATCCCCGCCCCCCCGTTCGCAATCCTCCCAAGCATCAACGCTCACGTCCAACCCCCCAACCTTTTACCCCCAAAGCGACCCACAATTCACAGATTTAACCCGCCAAACACCCCCATCTAATTGCTCGTAACCTTGCAATACCACTTAAGTCCTTTAGATACGCTTCGCTTCAAACAAATTTCCCGAAAAACCTGTTGCCATCCTTTTACCGGACGATTAATCTCCACCCCACGGTTGCCCCCTTATCCGGGCACTCAAGCTTTTCGACATTCTCATACAGACACACTACTCCTAAGCCGCCCCTAAAACCGATTTACGGCAGCTTAGAAAATTTCAGATGAAGCGCGAGTTGACTAAAACAGAGCCAGCACGCTCGGCAACACACTCAGCACAACTTCCGTGACTGAATCAGTGGCCGTGTGCCAAGTCGTTATTATGCCTTCGGCCTCAGTCTCATTGTTTGTTGCCATTACTGGAGCCGGGGTCGGCGATGGTTCTGTCCTCATGGTTAATATGATCCCGTCCACTGCAAAGGTGGAGATGGAGAGCAAAAGGGTCAAGATAACAGGTGCAAAGAGTTGTTGTAGTTTTTTCATGATTTTTCCTGCAAAGGTGAAGTTGCAATTACAGGCTGAAAGAACTGTAGGTAGGGCTTGTCTCTACTAGTTCGATATAGCTGGTACACGGGCAGGGACGCGTCCTATCCCTACAGTTATCTGCTTGCGTTGCACATTAGTGGAAATCGCTCTAATGGATGGTGAGAGTAACCACACCAAGCCATTCAAGACGAGTTGAGGGCAGCATGTTAACACCGATGTGATTGATCGCACCGATTGCAAGTTCTTTGCATCCGTCCAGAAAGGTAGCCCTCACATGACTTTAACAAAAGAGCTGCGTCACAAAATAGCTGACCCAGCCATTTCCTATGCCGAACGAGCACGGCAACGATGTGAACTCGCCAGACAACTAGAAAATTTAGGCAACTATGATGACGCGCGCGAAGCGATGGGTGAGTTATGGCAGGAAGTCGGTGAATATCCTGTGCTAGAAGGGCTTGAATCTCATACTGCTGCTGAAGTGCTTTTGCGTGTTGGCTCATTAACTGGATGGCTCGGCAGCAGCAAGCAGGTTGAAGGTGTACAGGAAAAAGCGAAGAGTCTTATTTATGAGAGTAAAAGAATCTTCGAGACATTGCTGGAAGAGGAGAAAGTAGCCGAAGCGCAAACAGAACTCGCAGTCTGTTATTGGCGCGAGGGTGCATTTGATGAGGCAAGGATAAAGCTGCAAGATGCGCTTAGTCGCCTCGACAGCACAGACAGCGAAGTGAAAGCAGTTGCTTTACTTCGTAGTGCCGTAGTTGAGGTAGCTGCTAAGAGATTCAATGACGCTTTACGCATTCATACAGAAGCCACCCCTTTATTTAAAGAGGTTCATAACGATGTACTCAAGGGAAAGTTTCATCATAGCTTCGCTAATGTACTGAACCATCTCATTAAAGCGGAATATCGAGAGGATTATGTAGATCGTGCCCTCATCGAATATACGGCCGCAAGTTACTATTTTGAGCAGGCCGGGCACGCGCGTTATCAAGCTTGCGTCGAAAACAATTTAGGTTTTTTGCATGGCACTATCGGTAGGTTCGCGGAAGCGCATGAGCATCTAGATAGGGCACAGGCGTTATTAACAAGTCTTAAGGACATGGTTCATCTGGCGCAGGTGGATGATGCGCGGGCGAAGGTGTTGTTGGAGCAGAGGCGGGAGGCGGAGGCGGAGAAGTTGGCGCGGATGGCGGTGCGGGTGCTGGAAAGTGGCGGCGAGCAGTCGTTGTATGCGGAGGCGTTGATGACGCATGGGATTGCGTTGGCGCGTCTGGGGAAGCCGAAGACGGCGCAGGATGTGTTGGAAAAGGCGGTGGAGGTTGCGCAGGAGGCGGGCGATGCGGAGAGCGCGGGGCAGGCGGCGTTGACGTTGATTGAGGAGATCGGGTCGCAGCTGTCGGAATCGGAGTTGAGCGAGATTTATTTGCGCGCCGCGGGGTTGCTTGAGAAGTCGCAGAACATGGCGACGCTTAAGCGCCTGTGTGAGTGCGCGCGCCGCGTGTTGTTCCTCACACACGCGGCCGCCGCACCGCCTGACTGGAAGGGGTTTTCTTTCAGGGAGGCGGTGCGGCGCTATGAGTCGCACCTGATCGAGCGCGCGCTCAAGGATGCCGATGGAATGGTGTCAAAGGCGGCGCAGTCGCTCGGCTTCAAGCATCACCACAGCCTCATCTCGTTGCTCAAGAACCGGCACAAGCATCTGCTGCACGTGCGCACGCCCATCGTGCCGCGCAAGCGCAGCATCATCCAGTCGCCCGGCCAACAGCGCGCGTTCGGACGCCCGTCGGAGAAGGCCGCGCGGCGGGTGTCGATCCTGCACGTCGAAGACAACCAGACGGTCGCGGCGGCGGTCAGGGACACGCTGGCGGAAGAGGGTTGGACGGTGCGCCACTGCGCCGACGGCGCGGAGGCGCGGCGCGAGATCGAGAGCGACGCGGCCTATGATCTGCTCCTGCTGGATAACGAGTTGCCGGGCGCAAGCGGTATCGAGTTGGCGCGCCGCGCGCGCAGCCTGCCCCGCCGTCGTCAAACTCCGATCATCATGTTCTCGGCAAGCGATTGCGAGGCGGACGCGCGGCGCGCGGGCGTGGACGCCTTCCTGCGCAAGCCCAAGGACATTGCGCGACTGGTCGAGACGGTGACGCGCTTGCTCGCAGACAAGCCCGCCCGGCATTAAAGAAGATTCGGGATGAAGTGGGCATCCCGAAGGCACGGTCGCGTCCGGGCGCGCGTCCATGCCGCGAAGGTCGTCCGCGCGTGTCTCCCGCGCGGCGACCTTCGTTATTATCGTGCCCGGCGGTTGAAGGGTGCGCGTCTCGCTCCGGTCTCGCGCCCGCGCGCCGCTTGTGGAAGTGTCTCCACTGTCTTGTGTTTACGAGAGTATGCCTTTATCATAGCGCGTCGCCTGTAGCCTGCCTCGTGACCATACGTTTGGGTTGGAGCAGGCTAAAATCTTGCAGGACGGCCGGGCGTTAAAATGTTCGGCGGTTTTCCCAAACTTCGAGCATCTAAAAACGGGGCGGGAAACTAACTCTCGGAGGACGAAAGTCTAGTGTTTAGCGATCAATTTCGCCGTAACGAATCGGTGAGAGGCAAATTCAGCGGGGTGCGCAGTTCGACGCTGCTTTCGAATTTATCGAACGCGGCGTGGAAGGTGTTTCAGTCCGTCAATCGCGCTCTGCCGGAAGGTGAGGCGATTCGCCCGCAGTGGGCGCCGGGGCCGCTCCTGAAATCTTACGAAAAGAGCGCGCCGCCGCTCGGCTTCCCGCGCGAGACCGATTCCCTGTGCCCGACCTGCGTGAAGGAAGTGCGCGAGGCCGTCATCAGCGGCCAGACGCCGCTTGAGACTTTGATGCACGACCATCCGGGCGAAATCAAAGCGCAGATCGTCGAAGAGGACGGGCGCATCCTGATGCGTAAGACGTGCGCCAAGCACGGCGAGTTCGTTGACGTGATGGCGACCAGCCCCGAGTTTTTGCAGCGCATCGAATCGCTCTTCTACGGGCGCGATTTTCGCGCCGCCGAGGACGCGCACGTTCATCGCCACGGCACGTCCGACATCAAGTTCGGGCGCGGCGCGGTCTTGACGGTTGACCTGACGAACCGCTGCAACATGATGTGTAACCCGTGCTTCATGGACGCAAACCAAGTCGGTTACGTTCACGAGCCGACGTTTGAAGACACGAAAGCCATCCTCGACCGCGCCGTCTCCTTCAAACCAAAGCGACAGGTCATCATTCTCTTCTCCGGCGGCGAGCCTACTCTGTCGCCCTACTACCTAGAAGCCGTCGCCTACGCCAAGAAGATCGGTTTCTACCGGATACTCGCCGCCACCAACGGCATCCGCTTCGCCGAAGACATAGAGTTTTGCCGTCAGGCGAAGGCGGCCGGGCAGCACGGCGTCTACCTGCAATTCGACGGCGTGAGCGAAGAGAAGAATAAGCACAGGGGCGTCGGGAATCTTTTCGACGTGAAGCAGAAGGCCATCGAGAATCTGGCCGAGGTCGGCATCAAGGTGACGCTCGTGACGACCATCGTTAACACGATCAACAACGACGCCATCGGCCAGATCGTCGAGTTCGCCGCGAAGAACATAGACAAGATTCAGACCATCGCCTTCCAGCCCGTGTCGTTCACGGGACGCGACGAGGACGTGCCTAACGACGTGCGCACGCAGCAGCGTTACACGCTCGCAGACATGGCGACCGACCTCGAAAAGCAACTCGGCGGCGACTTGAAAGCCCTGCGCGATTGGTTTCCGCTGTCGTCCTATTCAGCGTTCACCTCCGTGATGGACATGCTGCAAGGCGCGGACGCGCCGTGGGGTTGGTCGAGTTGCAACTGCCATCCGAACTGCGGCGTGTTCACCTTGATGGTCGTCAATCGTCACACGGGCGAGTGGACGCCGCTCTTCAAGTTCTTCAACTACGAACAGTTCATGCGCGACGTGGCCGTCATCACCGACACGGCGCGCGGCGCGAAGCTTTCGATGGCGCAACTCGCCATGACCATCATGCGCAACTTCGACGCGAAGAGCGCGCCCGAAGGCTTCCCCATCTCACAGATCATCAATCTCTTCAAACCGTCTTCGACCAACTCGAACTCGGATCGCAACGACCGCATGAAGACGCAACACGGGTCAGCAGACCCGAATGATGCGTGGCGCGTCCTCTGCGTCGAGGGCATGTGGTTTCAGGACTTGTTCAACTACGACTTCCGCCGCACGGAGATGTGCGTCATCCCCTACGGCACGCAGGAAGGCGAAATATCTTTCTGCGCCTACAACACGGGCGTCGGCTGGCGGCAGATCATCGAGAACATGCACAAGACCGCCGGACTCGCCGAATGGTACGAAGAACACGGCCGCCACGCCGTCTATGCCAAAGGCAAGGAAGTGCCCGGCATTCCCAAAAAGCACTCGCTCTCGCTGCCCATCGTCCAAGCCATCCTCGCCGAAGACTCAGGCGAGCGACCCGTCAAGGTATCGCCTTATCTCGTCGAAGAAGACGAGGAGGTGGCGGTGTAATTTGTTTGTTCGTGTATGCCTGCACCGAATGATGCGGGCATACACGAAATTTTCCCGATCAAGATTAGTCCGCGACACCCGCAGCAGCAGCAGCAGCGCCAAATCGGCCTCCGCGTTCCCTCTCAGCAGACAAAGGTTTTCCTCTTCTAGATTTTTGCGCCTGAGAGATTTTCCGAAAATACAAACCAACGTCAGAAAGGTTATCGGATGAAAACCCTCACCAGACTTATGTTCTTGATGATGCTGACGCTCACAACGGCATCTCTCAATTTTGCCCAGACCCCTCGGCCGACCGCGAAGCCGGAGCCGTCGCTGCAACAGTCGGGCACGCCCGCCGACAACATGCCGGCCGCTACGGGCGGCGAACAGGCGGCGACGCAAGAGACCAAAGGCACGATCTATTTTTATCGCACCAAACATTTCGGCGGTGCGGGACTCGAACCTTCCGTCTACTGCGACGACAAAGAACTCGCGCGCATGGATAATGGCCGCTACTTCGGCGTTAAGCTCGACCCCGGCAAGCACACTTGCCGCATGGGCGATAATCAGAGCGGCTTTGAACTCGACGTGAAAGCGGGACAGGATTACTACGCGCGCATCACGATTGAAGTGGGAGTCTGGAAAGGACACGGGCGGCTCAGCCTACAGCAACCCGAACAGGGCGTGTTTGAAGTTAAAAAGCTGAAACCGCTTGGGGTCAGCAAGGTCAAAGATAAAACGCTCGTAACGTTTTACGAGGGCAGCGATAAAAAGTAGCCGGACTCGCAGAGCGGTACGAAGAGCACGGCCGCCACGCCGTCTACGCTAAAGGCAAGGAAGTGCCCGGCATCCCCAAAAAGCACTCGCTCTCGCTGCCCATCGTTCAGGCCATCCTCGCCGAAGAATCAAGCGAGCGACGCGTTAAAGTGTCACCCTATTTCGTCGAAGAAGAAGAGCAAGCGGTCGTATAATTTAACTGCTTTCCTGTGAGCGCCGCCGTCGCTCTTACCTGTGGCGGTGCTCGCGCTAAAGTCCCACAACGCAGGCTACCCGACAACCGCGTTCACCTTTACCACTAACTCGGAGACTCTCTCACATGAACAAAATGAAATTCTTGGCTCTTCTCTGCCTCATCGCAGTCGCGGCAATCAATGCCCCGGCGCAGGGTAAACAAACGCAGTCGAACAAAAACAAGTATCAGGCCATCGAAATCACACGCTTCGACGTGAAGGCAGGCACCGACCTCCCGCCCGATTACCTGAACGAGTTGATGAAAGACGTTGCGAATCAGATGTACGACACCAACAAGTTCAAGCAGGTGGCACGTCCCGGCGAGGCTCTGGCGAACCCCAACGAACCGGCCGTGCGACTCGTCGGCACGGTCACGGAATTCAAGAAGGGCAGCCAGATGAAGCGTTACATGATCGGGTTCGGGGCTGGCAAGACCAAGATCGTAGTCCACATTAAGTTTGTGGACGTGGCTACCGGCGCGGTAGTTTTAGAGAGGAACGTGGACGGCAAGGTCGTCATCGGGCTGTTCGGCGGGAAGTCCGAGGGGGCGACCAACGGCGTCGCCAAAGAGATCGCCAAAGTCGTCAAGAAAGAGTTTTTCTAAATTCGCGTGACCGGTGAGAACGGCGATGCTCTGTCGCCGCGCGGCGTTTAGATGCACACCCTGTAATAATGAGAAGGGGCGACCACTTGGTCGCCCCTTCTCATTATTACAGGCGCGGAGAACTTACTTATCTGTGAGACGCAGTTGATGACAACGCCCCGACCAACCGGCGCGTGCCTTACTGCCTCTGGCTCGCCACGAGACGAAGGCCGATAGAGAAACTGCGGCTATCGGGCGCGACCCAGTCGCGGTTGGACGAGCGGCAAAGGCTCGCGTTGTCGTACCAAGAGCCTCCGCGCACAACTCTGTACTTCGCCTTACCCGCCGACGCCCACGCGCTACCGTCCACCGGCGCGCCCGTGTAGTTGTCGTGATAGCTGTCCGCGCACCACTCCCAGACGTTGCCGTGCATGTCGTGTAGCCCGAAGGCGTTCGGCAACTTGAGGCCGACGGGGCGCGTCTGGGTGCCGGAGTTAACGTTGTACCAAGCCATCGCGTCCAGTTCGCCCGCGTAGTCGCCCGTCGTTCCGGCGCGCGCCGCGTATTCCCACTCGGCTTCCGTCGGCAGCCGGTAGGTGTACCCGTCGCTCTGCGCGTTCAGGCGCGCGATGAACATCACTGCATCGTCCCACGAGACACGCTCTACAGGGATGCCGTGGCCTTTAAAGTGTGACGGGTTGCTCCCCATCAGCGCACGCCACTGCGCCTGCGTGACTTCGTAACGTCCCATGTAGAAACCCTCGCGAATCGTCACCTGATGCGCGGGCTTCTCATTACCGTTGCCGTTCTCCGAACCCATCGTGAAACTGCCCGGCGGAATCCACATCAACTCGATCCCCTGAGCCGTCACCACCGGCTTCGGCGCGCTCGCAGGCCGCGTGCCGGCCGCGAGAGGCAGGGGCGTAGCGTTGACTACCGGAGGGGTGGGTTTAGCCAAACTGCCGAACTCCGTCACGCGGCGACGCGCGATTCCCGAATACAGCCCGTTCGGATACCTCGTCAGATACTCCTTGAAATCTTCAAGGCTGGCGCTCTTTTGAATCGAGTTCCAGAAGGCCAACTCCTGCTGCGCCGGATCGACGCGCGCCGGAGTGGGAGTCGTGAGCGGCGCGGCCTTCGGCTTGTTGCCGGGGACGGCGGCCATGGCGGGCGGCGTCGGGGGCGGAGGCGCGGGTTTCGGCAGGGCAAACACGAAATCGCCCTTGTCGAGATAGGGATTCCTGATCTTGCCGTACTGCGGGTGCTGCGCGTTGCGCGAGTAGTTGACGACGCGGTCTTGCAGAAAATCTGCGAGTTCGCTGCCCGTGACGTAGCTGTCGCGGTTGAGATCGGCCTCGCCTTCGAGGGCTGCGATGAATTGTTCGCGGAAGACGCTGCGGTCGGGAACTCTCTCGTCCGCGCTGCCGCTCGTGATGAACTGGCGCACGGGCAGGCTGGTCTTGTAACTGATGTTGTCGGGAATGCTGCGAGAGAGAGAGAAGAACGCGCCGGAGAAGCAGGAATCGAAGAGAAAGAGCGCGTGCTTCGCTTGAATGCGGCGCGCATAGATTTCCATCTGCTGCATGTCCATCGCGCGGTTGGCGAATCCTTGCGGGTCGCGTTCCGGCAAGGGCGCGTCAACCGGCACGATGTAGCCCATGTCCTCGTTGTAAGACTGTCTCACGGTGTGCCCGTGTCCGGCGAAATAAAAGAGCAGGCGATTCTCGACGCCGAAGCCATACTGCTGAATGAAGCTTCGATATGCCTCTTCCAGTTGCGTGTAGGTCGGGTTCATGACCACCACGGTTTGGAATCCGTGCTTTTCCAGCGCGGGGCGCACAATCGCGATGTCCTGCTTCACGCCGGGCAACCGCTGCCACCCGTTTGTATAGTCGCTCACGCCGATGATCAACGCGTAACTTTTGTCGTACAGCTTGACCGTCTTCCCGCCGCCGACCTTGAGGTCTACACCTCTCTGCTGTGGCAGTTCGATCCCCGCCGCGCGCTCGACTTTCTGGCCGCGCGGAACAACGCTGACCGGCGAAAGAATTGTCGCCGCCACCAACGCGAGCATAATTGAACGCACGGAGAAAGAGGATTGGACGAAGCTCATATGACAATAACTGTGAGCCTTAGGGCGGCGAGAAAAGAGTGCGCGCGCAGGGCGAGGAGCGACATTGACTTCGACGTGCGGCGACGCTGGCTAACATAATCTGGCGAGCGGAATAAAGCAAGGCGCACCACTACGACCACAGCCCCCATCCCTCATTTACCGCTTCGCACACACCGGGCGCGCCGCAAATATTCGACGCCGGTAAAAAGTGTCCTAATCGCCTGCCCCGCCCGTCGGATCAATGTCAGGATGCGTGGCATCTCGTTTGCCACGCGCCTTCGCGTCAGGACACTTTTTCAGGAGCACGCTGCATGAAGAATTTTTCCACTTCCCTTTTATTATCACTGCTCATCGCTCATCAGGCGGCGGCAATACCATCCGCCGCGCGCACGCAAGAGGCAGCAAAAATCATCCAACCGTCGCAAGAAACCGTCGCCCGGCCGATCCTCGGCAACGCGGACGTGCTGGCGTTGGTCAAAGCCGCCCTCGCGCCCGATGTCATTATCACCAAAATTAAATCGTCGGCCTGTAACTTCGAGACGACGCCTGCCGCTCTGGAACAACTCAAGGCGGGCGGAGTGCCCGAAGCCGTGATCGCTGCCATGCTCGCTGCCCCCGGCGCGTCCGTTGCGCCGGAGACGACTTCGACGCGTGGTGTCGCGCCGACGCAGGAGGAGAAGGAGGTGGCGGCGGCTCGCAGGGTAAAGCTTCCACAAGGCACGCCGCTCGATATTGAGATGGCTTACACGATCACTTCGCAGGAAGTGCGTGCGGGCGAGTTGATCAGTTTTCGCGTGGTCAATCCGGTGTTGGTGGACGGCGTCATAGTCGTCGCCGTGGGCGCAACGGCGACGGCGCGAATCGTGAAAGCAAGTAGGGGCGGACACTTCGGGCGCGCGGGGCGCATCGCTTGGGTGATGCAGGATGTGACGGCCGTTGACGGCACGCGCATCCCGCTCGCGTCTTCTGCGGGGCGGATCGTGGGCGACAGCAAAGGCGCGAAGGTGGTGACTCAGATGATCATCACGGGCGCGCTGCTGCCGCTCGTCGCTCCGGTCGCGCTCCTGCACGGCTTCAAGCGCGGGGAGAACGCGATCATTCCGGCGGGCAAACGTTTCGAGGCGTCCGTCAGCAGCGATGCGACCGTCCTCGTCAAGCCGTCGCGCTAAACGCGAACGGCGGATGAGGCCGGAGAGGCGTCGAAAGCGCGGTTGACAACCGCCGCGCCCGCACGTTAATTTTGTCCATCACCGCGTGTTGGGAGATGGTGAAATGGTATCACACCTGACTCTGGATCAGGCTTTCGGGGTTCGAGTCCCTGTCTCCCAGTAATCATCTCAAGGCCGGACAATCGTGTCCGGCCTTGATAATTTTTGCCGGAAATTTTCCCGCCGCAGGTCGCCGTGCGTATCAGACAGAGAGCCTCATAGCTTATAATGCCTCGCCCCCGTCAAACCGACATAAAATTTTGAACTGTTTTCCGGCATGCTCTTTCTCTGCGCGCGCGCCGGGTGAGTGAGAGGTAGTGGCTGATCAACCAACGGTGATGAAGTTCGGCGGCACGTCCGTCGAGGACGCGCGTGCGTTCGCGCGCGTGGCGCGGATCGTCGGCGCGCGACGCGAGGAACGTCCCGTCGTCGTCGTCTCCGCGATGAGCCGCGTCACGGACGCGCTCTTGGCGAGCGTCGAGACGGCTGCGACGGGCGACGCAGATGATGCGCTTCGCTCGCTCGAAGAGCACTTTGAACGTCACACGCTCGTCGCGCGCACCTTGCCAGCGGGCGCGCGCGACGAGTTGTTTCTCGAAGTCGAACTGGCGCGGCGCGAAGTCGGCGAACTATTGCGGCGCGTCGCCTCGAAGCAAGAGCCTTGCCCGCCGCTGCGCGATTGTGTCGTCTCATACGGCGAATGTCTCTCGGCCAAGTTGCTCGCCGCCGTGCTGGCCGAACGCATGTTGCCCGCCGCTTACGTGGACGCGCGCCGCTGCGTTATCACGGACGACGCGCACGGCGCGGCCACGCCCGCAAACGACGAGACTTACGAGCACACGCGCGCCGAACTCTCGCCCCTGCTCGAAGCGAAGCGCATCCCCGTGCTCGGCGGTTACATCGGCTCGACCGCGGACGGCCGCACGACGACGCTCGGGCGCGGCGGCTCGGACTACACGGCCGCGCTCGTCGGCGCAGGCGTCGGGGCGCGTGAGATTCAAATTTGGACGGACGTGAACGGCGTCCTGACAGCCGACCCGCGCGTCGTCCCGCACGCGCGCACCATCCCCTCGCTCTCCTTCGCCGAAGCGGCCGAACTCGCCTACTTCGGCGCGAAGGTGCTCCACCCGAAGACGATCCTTCCGGCAGTCATTCGCGGCATCCCGGTTAGAATCTGCAACTCGCGCAACCCCGAACTGCCGGGCACGGGCGTCTATTTCGACGCAGAGATGTCGCCGCGCACCGTCAAGGCCATCGCGCACAAAAAAGGCGTCACGGTGCTGCACATCACCTCTGCGCGGATGCTCGGCGCGTATGGTTTCCTGCGCGCGCTCTTCGAAGTCTTCGAGCGTCATCGCACGATCATCGACATCGTCACCACCTCCGAAGTCTCCGTCTCGCTCTCGCTGGAAGACACGAGCAAGGTTGACGAGATCATCAGAGACCTGCGACCCATCGCCGCGGTTAAAGTCGAACCCGACCTCGCCGTCGTCTGCGTCGTCGGCGAAGAACTGCGCTACACGTCGGGCATCGCCGCGCGCATCTTCAGCACGCTGCAAGACATCAACGTCCTCTTGATCTCGCAGGGCGCGTCGAACGTCAACCTCACCTTCGTCGTGGCCGAGCGCGAAGTGGAAGAGACCGTGCGGCGTCTGCACGCCTCTCTCTTTGAATGCGACACGCAGGAGTTGGCTCCGCTCTTTCAACGCCGTAAGGAGGGCGTGTCACGTTGAACCTCTTCGCCCTCACGCGCCACCTGATCGACATCCCTTCGCCGAGCGGCGACGAGTGGGAGGCCACACGCTTCCTCGCTTCGTATCTCGAAACTCTGAACTACGAGGTGGAGCTACAGGAGGTCGCCCCGCGCCGCGCGAACGTCATCGCCACCGCTTCGCCTGCGCCGCGCCTGTTCTTCTCCACGCACATCGACACCGTGCCGCCCGTCATCGCGTCGAGCGAAGACGACACGCACATCTACGGGCGCGGCGCGTGCGACGCGAAAGGCATCATCAGCGCGCAAATCTTCGCCGCCGAACGCTTGCGCGCCGAAGGCTGCAAAGAGATCGGCCTGCTTTTCACCGTTGACGAAGAACTCGGCAGCCTCGGTGCGCGCGCCGCCAACGCTCACGCGCTCGCCGCGTCCTGCGCCTATCTCATCAACGGCGAGCCGACGGAAAACAAACTCGCCGCCGGTTCTAAAGGCTCTCTGCGCGTGCGCCTCAAGGCACAGGGGCGCGCCGCGCACTCCGCCTATCCCGAACAAGGCGACTCGGCCATCGAACGCCTGCTCGACGTGCTCGCGGACATTCGCCAACTCGCGTGGCCTGAAGATGCTTTCTTCGGTCAGACCACTTGTAACATCGGCACGCTCGGCGGCGGCACGCGCCCCAACATCATCCCGGCCGAAGCTCAGGCCGAATTACAAATCCGCCTCGTCACCCCGGCTGCGCGCGTTCAGGCGGAGTTGGAACGCGCCGTCCGTGGTCGCGCCGAAATCGAATATCTCTCCGTCGCCGAACCCTTGCCGCTCTTGGGAGTCGAAGGCTTCGCGAGCGAGGTTGTGCGCTTCACGACGGACATCCCTTATCTCTCGAACTGGGGCACGCCTCTCCTGCTCGGCCCCGGCTCGATCCTCGACGCGCACACCGACGGCGAGCGCATCAGCAAAGTCGAACTGACTGCGGCGGTCGAACTCTATACCAAGCTCGCCGCCCGTCTGCTGACGCACGATGGAGAGTCGAAAGACACGGACACGGCCGAGGGTTCACACACGCGGGCAAACAACACGACGACGCAAGGAGAGTCCTTCAAGTGAAACTCGCCATCATCGGCAACGGCGCGATGGGCAAACTCGTCCGCACGCTCGCGACAGACGACGGCCACGAAATCGGCCGCATCATCACCTCGCACGACGCGGCGCGCGGAATGGATGATCTCGTCGAACTCCTCGGCCGCCACGACGCCGCCATAGATTTCTCGGTCGCCGACGCGGTGCTCAAAAACATCGAGGCGGCGGCGCGCGCGGGCGTGCCGCTCGTAGAGGGCACGACGGGCTGGAACGCCGTGGAAGCGGAGGCGCGTCGCCTCGTCGCAGAGCACGCGGGCGCGTTGGTGTTCGGCGCAAACTTCTCAGTCGGCGTCAATCTCTTCTACCGCATCGTCGCGCGCGCCGCCGAACTGTTCGCCGCCACCGATTACGCGCCCTTCATCGAAGAGGCGCACCACGCACGAAAGCGCGACGCGCCATCAGGCACTGCGCTCAAACTTCAAGACGTGATGGCCGCTGCCCTCGCGCGCGCCGTCCCCGTCGCCTCGACGCGCGCCGGGCACATTCCCGGCACGCACCGCGTCGGCTTCGACTCGGCCGCCGACCAGATCACTCTGACGCACACCGCACGCACGCGCGAAGGTTTCGCCGCCGGTGCGCTGCTCGCCGCGCGCTGGATCAAAGGAAAGCGCGGCGTCTATGAATTCTCCGAGGTGATAGATAGGATAGTGACGGGTGACGAGTGACAGGTGACCGGATGAAGAACAGAGATCAAGTTTTCATCCTGTCGCCTCTGACCCGTCGCCCGTCACTCAAAAAGAGGTGAACTGATGACACTCAAAGTCGAATGGCTGCGCGGGTGCGCGACGGCGTTGGTGACGCCGTTCAAGTCGGACGGAACGGTTGACGAGGAGCGGCTGGTCGCGCTCGTCGAGCGACAGATGGAGGGCGGCGTGCGCCTGCTCGTGCCGTGCGGGACGACGGGCGAGAGCGCGACGTTGACGGAAGAGGAAGACCGCCTCGTGATCCGTCTGACGATTGAAGCGGCGCAGCGGCGCGAGGGCGCGCGCGTCATTGCAGGCACGGGCAGCAACTCGACTGCGGCCGCGATTGAATACGCGCGCGCGGCGCGTGACGCGGGCGCAGACGCCGTGCTCGTCGTTGCGCCGTTCTACAACAAGCCGACGCAGGACGGTCTCTACGCGCACTTTCGCGCCGTGGCCGAAGCGGTCGCGGGGCTGCCCGTCGTCATCTACAACGTGCCGGGTCGCACCTCTTCAAACATCGCCGCCCCGACCACGCTCCGGCTCGCGCGCGACGTGGAGAACATCGTGGCCGTCAAAGAAGCCTCCGGCGATATGTCGCAGATCATGTCGATCTTGCGCGACCGTCCCGAACATTTCCGCGTCCTCTCCGGCGACGACGCGTTGACGCTCCCGATGATGGCTCTCGGCGCGGAGGGCGTGATCTCCGTCGCGTCGAACGAGACGCCCGGCCTGATGGCGCGCCTGTGCGAACTCGCGCTCGCGGGCGACTGGGACGAAGCGCGCGCGCTCCACTTCCGCCTGCTGCCTTTGATGGAAATTAATTTCATCGAGTCGAGTCCGGGGCCGGTGAAGGCGGCGTTGAAGTTGATGAACCTGCTGGAAGAAAATTTCCGCCTGCCGCTCGTGCCCGTCGGGGAGCAGAGCCGCGCGCGCGTGCGCGAGGTGTTGGAGCAACTCGGCCTCGTCGGGCAACAGGCGGCCAGAGGAAACTCTTGATGGCAACACTCAACGAACGCATCGAAACGCTCGCGGCCAAGGCGGGCGACTACACGGAAGAAGACTTCGCGCTGTTTGCCGAGTTCAAAGAGGCGTTGAATCGCGGCGAGGCGCGTGCGGCGACGCGCGCTGAGGACGGCGTGTGGCGCGTCAACGCGTGGGTCAAGCGCGGCATCCTCGTGGGCTTCCGCATGGGCGCGCTCGCGGATATGTCTCCGCGCGACGCGTCGCTCTACTTTTTCGACAAGGACACTTACCCGCTTCGTCAATTCAAGACCTCCGACAACGTTCGCATCGTTCCCGGCGGGTCGAGCGTGCGCGACGGCGCGTATCTCGCGGCGGGCGTCGTGTGCATGCCCCCGATGTACGTCAACGTCGGCGCATACGTTGATGAGGGCACGATGATCGACAGCCACGCGCTCGTCGGTTCGTGCGCGCAGGTCGGGAAGCGCGTACACCTGTCGGCGGCGGCGCAGGTGGGCGGCGTGCTCGAACCCGTCGGCGCGTCGCCCGTGATCATCGAAGACGACGTGCTCGTCGGCGGCGGCTGCGGCATCTACGAGGGGACGCTCGTGCGCGAGCGCGCCGTGCTCGCGGCAGGCACGATTCTCACCGGCTCAACGCCCGTCTACGATCTCGTCCGCGAAAAAATCTATCGCCGCACCGGGGATGCGCCGCTCGAAATTCCTGCGGGCGCGGTGGTCGTTCCCGGCTCGCGCGCCGTCGAGAGCGAGCGCGGGCGCGCGTGGGGGTTGTCGCTCTACGCTCCCGTCATCGTCAAATATCGCGACGAGAAGACCGACCGCGCCGTGCAGTTGGAGGACTACCTGCGTTGAACCCGGAACGTATCAACGACGGCGACGCCGGGGCGCAAGGCTTCCAACCGGCGGCGCGCCTGCGCGGCATCGAGAAGAGCATGATTCGTCAACTCTTCGACCGCGCGCTTCCCGGCAGCATCAATCTGGGCTTGGGCGAACCCGACCTCCCGACGCCCGCAGTTATCCGCCGCGCCGCAGTGCGCGTCATCGAAGAGGAACGGAACGGCTACACCGCGCACGCCGGTCTCGCCCCCCTGCGCGCGCTCGTCGCCGCCGATTACCCGCAACTCAAGGCGACGCCCGACGACGTGATCATCACCGCCGGTTCGCAAGAGGCTCTCTACCTCGCCTTGATGACGATTGTTGACGCGGGCGACGAGGTGCTCCTGCCCGACCCCGGCTTCGTCGCCTACCCGACCATCGTGCGGATGTGTGGCGGCCGTCCGACCTTTTATCGTCTCCCCGCGCGCGACGGATTCGCGTTCGACGCGGAAGACTTTCGCCGCCGTCTCACGCCGCGCACGAAGGCCGTCGTCTGTATCAGCCCGTCGAACCCGACCGGGCGCACCTTATCGCGCGCCGAACTCACGGCGATGGCCGACGCGCTCGGCGACAGTTCCGCCTACATCATCAGCGACGAGATTTACCGGGAGATTTATTTCGACGACGAGCGACCGGCTTCCGTCTCGGAAGAGCGCGCCGCGCGCGCGGTCGTCATCGGCGGCCTCTCGAAGTCGATGAGCATGACGGGCTGGCGCACGGGTTGGATGTGCGGCGCGCCGGAGGTCGTCCGCAGCGCGCTCGTCCTGCACGGTTACGTCACGACGTGCGCCTCGACCATCTCGCAAAAGGCCGCGCTCGCCGCTTGGACGGATGAGGCCGAAGCCGCACGCGCCGAGACGCGCCGCATCTTTCGCGCGCGCCGCGACCAACTCCTGTCGCTCATTGCGAACGAATTGAAGTTGCAGGCAATCGCGCCCGACGGCGCGTTCTACTTGATGTTGGACGTGAGCGCGTACGGCAGTTCGTTGGAAGTGGCGGAGCAACTGCTCGCGCACGGCGTCATCACCGTGCCCGGCTCGGCCTTCGGAGCGGAAGGCGAGGGCTACCTGCGCCTCTCCTTTTGTGCCGACGCGCCGACGCTCGCAGAAGGCGTCAGCAGAATCAAGACGGCGTTAGGAAGGCAGAGACCAGAAGTTAGAGGTTAGAGGTCAGTTAAAACAAGACCTGATTTTTACTAACCTCTAACCTCTAACCTCTAACCTCTTTTGAGGAATTGTTATGAGCAAAAAATTTCGCGTCGGCATCCTCGGTGCGACGGGCACGGTCGGGCAGCGTTTCGTCGAACTGCTCGAAGGTCACCCGCAGTTTGAAGTGACGGCGCTCGCGGCCTCGGATCGCTCGCAGGGGAAACCTTACCGAGAGGCGTGCGCGTGGCGTCTGCCGGGCGAGATGCCCGCGAGCGCGCGTGCGCTCGTCGTCTCCGCGCCGCAGCCGCCGCTCGATTGCGATCTCATTTTTTCCAGTCTCCCCGGCGAGATGGCGCGCGCGACGGAAGAGGCCTTCGCCCGCGCGGGCTACCCGGTCATCAGCAACTCGTCGGCCTTTCGCATGGACGAAGACGTGCCGCTCCTGATCCCTGAGATCAATCACGAACACCTCGCGCTCATCGAAACCCAACGCCGCGCGCGCGGGTACGAACGCGGCTACATCGTCACCAACCCGAACTGCTCGACCATCATGATCGCGCTCGCACTCGCGCCGCTCCACGCGCGCTTCGGCGTCCAATCGTGCGCGGCGACGACGATGCAAGCTCTCTCCGGCGCGGGCTATCCGGGCGTCGCGTCGCTCGACGTGGTTGATAACCTGCTGCCCTACATCGGCGGCGAAGAAGAGAAGATCGAGAGCGAGACGTTGAAGATTCTGGGGCGGCTGGACGGAGCGCGCGTGACGCCCGCAGACATGCTCGTGAGCGCGCAGTGTCATCGCGTCAACGTTTCCGACGGGCACTTCGGGGCATTGCGCGTCAAGCTCGCGCGGCCGGTCGAGTTGGAAGAATTCAAAGACGCGCTCGCTTCGTTCGGCGCGCTGCCGCAGGAACTCCGCCTCCACTCCGCGCCCGCGCACCCCGTCATCGTGCGCGATGAACCGGACAGGCCGCAGCCGCGTCTCGACCGCAACGCCGGGCGCGGCATGAGCGTCTCTGTCGGGCGCATCCGGCCGGACGCAGTGCTCGACTATCGCTTCGTCGCGCTCAGCCACAACACCGTGCGCGGCGCGGCGGGCGCGGCCATCCTCAACGCGGAACTGCTGGCCGCCACAGGCCGCCTCGCCTGACAAACGGCGTTTCGCTTAACCGCCCGCCGCTGCTTTCGACTTCATAAAGCTCAACACTTCACGCACGAACGCTGCGGGCATCTCCTCTTGCGGGAGATGCCCGCAATTGTCGAAGACGACGAGTTGCGACCCCGCAATCTTCGAGTGCAGGCGTCGCCCGTCCTCCAACAAGTTCAGGCGATCCTGCGCGCCCCAGATGAGCAGCGTGGGCCGGCGAATTTTATCGAGCGAGTTTTCAATCAACGTGTAGTTGCGCTGTTCGCGCACGAGCCGCGCCGCGAGTTGGCCGCCGCGCGTGCGGAGCGGGCGGTAGTAAGCGGCGACGCGTTCGTCCGTCACCTTCGACTCGTCGTAAAAACTTTTACGCAAGCCCTGTCGCACCAGCGAGTCCGAGGTGAGCGCGAGCGCGGTGACCGCCCCGCCGATGTAAGGCCAGCGCAGGTAGGCGGGCGCGAGCGAACCGCCGCGCGTCTCTTCAAATGCGGACGAGCCGACGAGGATGAGCGCGTCCACGCGCTGCGGGTAATTGATCGCCGCCGCGAGCGCGACCGCCCCGCCCATCGAACTGCCGCACAGCACGGCGCGCTCGATCTTCAACTCGTCCAACAGGCGCACGACGAGCGCGGCCTGCGTCTCGACCCGGTAGTCGCCCGCAGGCTTCGACGTGAAGCCGAAGCCCTTCAAATCGAGCGCGACGACGCGAAACTCTTTTGCGAGCTGATCGAAGACATCCGACCACGAATAAGCCGAAGAGTTGTTGCCGTGAATCAGCACGAGCGCGCGACCGCTCCCGCGCTCCTGATAGTGTACGCGCCCGACGCCTTCCACGTCCGCAAAGCGGCTCGCGTCCGCGTGCGGCACGGCGGCGCGAAATTCCTCGAAGTCGAGATCGGCGGGGCGCGAATACCAGAAGACTGTGAAGGCTATCGCCGCCGCGACGACGAGCAAGAGCAGGAGACGCAGTAGTTTTTTCATGGCCTGTTCACGAAAGCGCGCGCGCGTGTATCAGTCAATGCACGGATCGATCAACGCTTTGACGACGCGGCCGGAGGCGACATCGGCGAGCGCATCGTTCGCGCGGCCGAGGCCGTAGCGTTCGAGTTTCATCAAAGACCACGGGCGAGAGCGAGCCGCGTCGGCCATCAGTTGCGCGCCGCGATAGAAGTGCGAGAAGTCCGAACCCCAGCAGCCGCGCACGTCCAGATGTTTCCGGTTGAGGTCGAGATGCGGGTTGAACGACACCTCGCCGTGATCCGTGTACTGGCCGACGATTGAGACGCGTCCCGCGTCGCGCGTGTAGCGCATCGCCTGCGCGACGGCTTGGGGCGCGCCCGTCGCTTCGATGGTCACGTCCGCGCCGCGCCCGCCCGTCTGTTCCAGCACCCACAGGGCGCGCTCTCCTTCGTCGTGCGTCTCGATGTCGAGCGTCGCGTGCGCGCCGACCAAGCGCGCCGTCTCAAGCCTCGCGGCGGGCGCGCCGATGCAGAGGACGCGGAGCGCGCCGCGCATCAAAGCGAAGATGATCGAGGAAAGCCCCACCGGGCCGCTGCCGAGGACGAGCACGGTGTCGCCGATCTCGACCCCCGCGCGTTCCACCGCATGCAGCGCGGTCGGCAGCGCGCAGCCGCCCGCCATGAACGTCGCGGCGTCCGCCCCGTCCAAGCGTAGCACGCGCGTGCCGGGCTTGAGGTAAATCTTCTCCGCCCAGCCGCCGGAGAGGCCGTCTGCGAGTCCGTAGGTGATGCCGTAAACTTTGCGTGCGGGGCAGCGCGTGGAAGATTTGGCGACGAGACAATACCAGCAGGCATGGCAGGTGCGATGCACGTCGAGAAAGGTCACGCGGTCGCCTTCCGCGAAGGGCTTCCCCTCAACATCCGACAAACGCCCGCGAATTTTGCCGAGACGCCCGACCGAGACGTGGCCGGGGACGAGCGGGTAAGGCACGCCCGCCAGCCGCCCCTGCTGCAAATGCACGTCCGTGCCGCACACCTCCGAAAGTTCCACCTCAAGCAGCGCGGAGTTCTGTTCCAACTCCGGCTCGGCCACCTCGCGCACCTCGACGGGCGCGAGAGGTTCGGGGATTAACGCGACGCGTACTTTGCTCATTTTTCTATTTGCGAATCCGACTCCGGCTGTTACCGCCGACGAGGCGGCGAACTTGGACACGCGACGCTGCGAGACGGCTTACACCCGGTTCGCGTCTTCAACGAACGCGGTTCGGCAAAACGCTTGCGTCACCTCTTCGCATCCGTGCGGACGAAGGGCGGCGCAACTTCCTCGGCCGTGAGCATCCCGTAGAGACGCGGCCTGCGATAAGCATTGCCCCACGCCTCGCGCGCACGGTAAGCGCGCAGGGCTTCCATGTCTAACGCGGCGACGTACACGTCTTCACGCTCGCCCGCTTCGATCACGAGCGTGTCGCGCGGCTCTTCGTTCGCGTGGAAAGCCGCCCCGTCGTAAGCGACGGAATGCCCGTTGAGTTGCGGCGCGGCGTAATTAGTCATCGCCACGCCGACCATGTTCTCGTAGGCGCGAGTCCTGAACTGGGTCAGGCGGTGAGATTCGAGCGTGCACGCATTCGGCGTCAGGATAAGCTCCGCGCCGCCGAGCATCAGCATTCTCGCGCTCTCCGGAAACTCGCGGTCGTAACAGATCATGAATCCGATGTTCACGTCGCCCTGCTCCGTCTCCAACGCGCACACCGGAAATCCGTCGCCCGGCGTGAGCGCACACTCCACGTCGAACTCGCAGGTGTGAACCTTCGCGTAGGTCAACACGATCTCGCCGCGACGGTCAATTAGCGAGACGGAGTTGCGCGGCGCGCCGTCCCAACGCTCAAGGTACGTGATGGCAATCGCCATTTTTAGTTCGGCGGCGAGACGGCGGAAGTGTGTGATGAACGGGTCGTCGCGGCCGATGGGCTGCTCTTCCAGCCAACGCTCGCGGTCGCCCGCGCGCGCCGCGTCGAAGAAAGTCATCCCCGTGCTCCACATCTCCGGGAACAGGGCGATGTCGGCTCCGAGCGCGTGGGCGCGGCGACAAAAAGTTTCCCCTTTGACGAGGCTCGCCGCCCGCTCGACGCCGCAACCCGCCATCTGCAATAAGGCGACGCGGATCGTTTTCATAGCGACTCCTGACGGCGCGAACGCGAACGCCCTTGAGCGCCCCGGCCGGTCTGCGACGCGTGCGTGCCTACGTTAGTCTTCAATCTCAAGATAGCCTTCGCCCATGAAGCGACATTCGCCGCCGACGCGCACGTCCGTGATCTCCTCGCCCTCGCGCGCGATCCTGATCTTGATGAAACTCGGACGCCCCATCTCGATCCCCTGCTCGCTCGTGATGTCCGCCCACCCGTCGCACTCGACGACGCCGTGGCGGACGAGATAACAACCGAGCGGGCCGCTCGCCCCGCCCGTCGCCGGGTCTTCCCAGATGCCCATGCCGGGCGCGAACATGCGGCTGTGCACGGTCGAATTTGCAAACTCCGTCTCGCGCGTGAAGACGAACACCTCCGGCGGAACGAGCGTCTGCAACTTGTTCTCCCACACGTCAACGCGAAACTTGATGTTTTGCACCGCACGCAAACTTTTCACCGGCACGTAGAAAAACGGCACGCCGCACGAGACTACTTCGAGCGGCAGATTCATCTCCGCGATCTCTTCCGGCTCGATTGACAACATCTCGGCCACGGCCTGCAAGTCTGCGACGCGTGCGCCGAAGGTCGGGCGCGGTTGCCGCATCTCCATGAAGCGCGCCGCCCCCTCTCGCCATTCGATGCGGACGGGGATCGTGCCGACGCCCTCTTCGAGTTTGATCTCCGTCTCCGCGTCGTCCGCGCCGCGCGCGATCATGTGCTCGCGCGCGAGCACGTAGGTCGTCCCGATGGTGGGATGCCCGGCCATTGGCAATTCTTTTCCCGGCGTGAAGATGCGCACGCGGTAGTCGTTTGCGGCCGTCTCCGGCGGCAAAACGTATGTCGTCTCAGACAAATTCAACTCTTTGGCAATCGCCTGCATCGTCTCCGCACGGATGCCGCGCCCGTTCGTAAAGACCGCCAGCGGGTTGCCGCCGAACTGCCGGTCGGTGAAGACATCAACCAGATGATAACGTAGTTTTCTCAAGCCTTTTCTCCCCATCCTAACCGAAGCGCGATTTTCACACTGCCAATTCGCACCGCCAATTCGCACCGCTCATTTACACCGCTCATTCGCACTGCTCGCACGCACTACTCCGTCAAACTATCCAACGCCTGCGCGAAATCTTTGAGCAGGTCAACTTCGTCTTCCAACCCGACGGAGACGCGCACGAGATTGTCGCCGATGCTCATCGCGGCGCGCTGTTCGTCCGATAGTTGCAGCCCCCACATCGCCGCCGGATGCACGACGAGCGTTTCATAGCCGCCGAGGCTCGCCGCGTTCGTACCCAACTTGAGCGCGCCCATAAACTTTTCCGCCCCTTGAAAGCCGCCGCGCACTTCCACCGCGAGCATGCCGGTGAAGCCGCTCATTTGCGTGCGCGCGAGTTGGTGCTGCGGGTGCGATTCGAGGCCGGGATAGTGGACGCGCTCCACGCGCGGGTGCGTTTCGAGAAAGCGCGCGAGCGCGTGCGCGTTCTGGTTGTGTCGCTCGACCCGCAAGGAGAGCGTCCGCAAGCCGCGCAAGAGCAGCCACGCATCGAACGGCCCCAGCACCGCCCCCGCCACCAGCCCGAACTTCCATGCGCGCTCGACAAATTCCCGCGCGCCGACGATGACGCCCGCCGTAATGTCGCTATGGCCGCCGAGATATTTCGTCGCGCTGTGGACGCACACGTCGATGCCAAGTTCCAGCGGGCGTTGGTTGATGGGCGTGGCGAAGGTGTTGTCAACCATCGTCGTGATTCGCCGTTCACGCCCGAGCGCGGCGATGGCGCGGAGGTCTGTGATACGCATGAGCGGGTTGGTCGGCGTCTCGACGTAGATGAGCTTCGTCTTCGGGCGCACGGCTTCCGCAAACTCGGCCGCGTCCGTCTGCCCGACGAACGTGTGCTCGATGCCCCAGCGCGGCAGCAATTGTTCGACGAGCGTGGCCGTGCCCGCGTAGAGATTGCGCTGCACGACGACGTGATCGCCCGCGCGTAAATCGCAGAGCATCGCCGTGAAGATCGCGCCCATTCCCGAAGCGGCGAGCAGCGCGGCCTCGCCGCCTTCGAGCGCGGCGATGGTGGCCTCGGCCTGCCGGTGCGTCGGGTTGCCGTAGCGCGTGTAAAACTCCGCGGGGCGCGTGGCGGTGGCGATCTCCGCGAAGTGCTCGGACGAGTCGGCGTGAAATGTCGAAGTCTGCCAGATCGGCGAACTGACGGCGTGCGTCTTGTTGTGCTCGCGCGAGGCGTGCACGGCCTTTGTCTGCATGCCCTCCCAGCCGTCGCCGTTATTGTTGTGGTCGTCCTGTGTCATCGTTACCCTCTCCGTCGAAATTCAACTTGTCTCACACTCTTTGACCGGCGCGACCGCTCCCGCCGTCGCCGTCGTCGTGGCCGCCTGCAACTCCTTCTTCTTGCGCGTGACGATCAGTGCGATCCCCGACATGATGCCGAGCGCGCCCACAGCCGTGCGCCACGTCAGACCTTCGCCGAGGACGAGCCAGCCGAGGAACACCGCGATGGGCGGCGTGACGAGCGGGATCAGCATCGTCTTCGTCACGTCCATGTTACGCACGAGCCAGTAGAACATCAGGAAGGCGATGGCCGAGCCGACGAGCGCGAGATACAAGAGAGAGAGAACGGCGAGCGGCGACCAGCGAAACGTGAAGGGGTTGCCTTCAAACAACACCCCGGCGAGAAGCAGCGGCACAAGTCCGAAGACCATCTGACCCGCTGCCAGAGCCGCCGGTTCGATGTGGCGTGCGCGCGCCTTCACCAGCACGTTCGAGTAGGCCACGCCGAACGCGCCCACGACGATAGCCGCGCTCCCCGCCAGCGCCGACTTGCCGTCTTCGACGCTTGCCTGATCCGAAAAGATCAACGCCACGCCTGCGATCCCCAGCGCGATGCCGCACACTTTCCAGAGCGTGATGCGTTCGTCCGGCAGGTAATAGTGCGCGATGATGAGGCCGAAGGCCGGGATGATCGTTTGCAGGATGGCCGCCAGTCCCGAAGAGGTGCGCTGCTCGCCCCAGAACAACAGACCGTAGTTGACCGAGAAAGCCATCACGCCCGTCAGCGCGATGAGCAGCCAGTCGCGCCCCGCGCGCGGCAGCGGCACGCGCCGCGCGGCGATCACGCACAAGAGGATGCTCGCGGCGATGACGAAACGCACCCCCGCGAAAGTGAAGGGCGGCAAATCCTGTAGACCGAGTTTGATGAACAGCCACGTCGAACCCCAGATCAAACTCAGCAACAACCAGACGACAACGGTTTTACTCATCGAATGTCCTGCTCGCTTGAAATTACTGCCGCGCCGCTCGGACGCAACCAACCGGGAAAGTTACCTTCTTGCGTCTTTGCGCGGGCGACGATTTCAGCCGCCTTGCTTCGTCGCCGCCGCCCAGTAGTCCGAACGCTCCACGGTCGCCGGGTCGTGCCGCTCCATCCAGCGTTCGGGACGTAGCAACTCCTGAAAGCCCGTGCGCCGGTAAAGTTCGTGCGCGTCTTTGGTCGCCAGCACCCAGCGGCGCAAACGCTGCAACTCCGGGTGAGCGAGCATCACCTCGCAGAGCCACTGAGCCAATCCGCGCCCGCGAAACTCCTCTATGACGAACACGTCCGCGATCCAAGCGAAGGTCGCGTAATCCGTGATTACGCGCGCGAATCCCACCTGTCGCTCGCCGTGGTAAAGGCCGAAGCAGAGCGAATGCTCGATGGAGCGTTCGACCACTTCGCGCGGGCGACCCTGCGCCCAGTAAGACGACTCGCTCAGGAATTCGTGAATCAGCCCCACGTCCAGACGCGCACGATCCGTGCTGATCAAATATTCGTCCCGCCGCCACTCTTCGTTCATCCCGCGCATCCTTTCCGTCAACCAACCCGTACCCTCTAACGGCGCGCGCCTCGCGTGTAATTCAACACGTGCGGCGGCTGCTCTATTCCCGGCGTCAGGCGTGGATCGTCAATTGGCTCGCCCGCCACCAGACGCAAGGGCACAACGCCCGCCCAGACCGGCAACTCGTAATCCTCCTCGTCGTCCACCGGCGGCCCTGTGCGTATCTTGGCCGACGCCTCCACGAGCGAGAGCGCGAGCACCAGCGTCGCGCGCATCTCGCCGTCGGTCGGCTGCCGCACCTCCGCCCAACGACCCGGCGCGAGATGTTCCGTCAGCGCGCGCAGCGCTTCCCATTTCTCCGCCCCGTCTTCGACCGAGACGGCGCGACCGAAGACCATCACCGACCTGTAGTTGATCGAATGATGAAAGGCCGAACGCGCCATCACCATCCCGTCAACGAGCGTCACCGTGACGCACACCTCGACGCCCTCGCGCAGCGTGCGCAGCATCCGGCTCGCCTGCGCGCCGTGAATGTAAAGCGTGTCGCCCGCGCGCGCATAACCCGTCGGGATGACGAACGGTTGTCCCTCGACGACGAAACCGACATGACAGACGAAGCCCTCGTCCAGAATTTGATAGACAGGCTCGCGCTCGTATTCGCCCCGACTCGGCAGACGTTTCAAAGTGCTTCGCTTCGTCCGCGTAAAACTATCCATCACTTTCGCCCCTTCCCCGGCAGCCGCGCGCGACACGAAGGCCACGGCGCGCCCGTTTCCGGCCAACACAATCATCGCCATCGTGCGCGCCGCTCTCACCGACACGGCCGACATTCCGGCGCACACGTCTCAAGAACAAAATTGGCCTCTGGCCTGCGCCCGATTGGCCTTGTTAACTTTTCCGACGTTTCCGAACATTTGTGCTACCTTATGTCGCACCGTGCGAATTACAAATAGCCAATTTGCGATTGGCCTTTAGCCGTGCAGAACCGATGAACTACGCCAAGTTGAAATTCAAGCGCAATGATACGCGCTCGCTCTACGGCCAGTTGGTCGAAGCTCTGGAGTCGGCCATCGAGCGCGAAGACTTGACGGCGGGCACTCGCCTCCCCTCCGAGCGCGCGCTGGCCGGACAACTCAAACTCAGCCGCACCACGGTTGTCAATGCCTACCGCGAACTCGAAGCGCGCGGCCTCTTGCGCAGCCACGTCGGGCGCGGCACGTTCGTCTGCGCGCGTCCCGAACCCGCCGACGCGCCGTTTGCGTGGCGCGGCAAAGTCTCCGCCTTCGCCCAACTCAATGCCGACCCCGCCCTGCGCAATCTTCATCTCGACACGATGAACTCCCGGCTCATCTCTTTCGCCGCCGGTATCCCGGCCATCGAATGTTTCCCGCTCGCAGACTACCGGCGGCTCATCGAACAGGTGTTGAAAGAGAGCAGCGACGCCGTGCTCGGCTTGGGGCCGACCGAGGGGCAAGCTTCTCTGCGTAAAGCCATCGCCGCGCGCGCGGGCACGCGCCCCGAACGCGTGCTCATCCTCTCCGGCTCGCAACAGGGACTCGACCTCATCGCGCGCTGCCTGATAGATGCGGGCGACACGGTCGTGCTGGATCGTCCCGGCTACGTCGGCGCGATCCAGACGTTCCGCGCGGCGGGCGCGAAACTCGTCGGGTGGGACACCGTGCGCGGCGACCTCGACGAACTCGAAGACCTGTTCCTGCGCTACCGCCCGAAATTGCTCTACACCAACCCGACCTTTCAAAACCCGACCGGTAAAGTTTTCTCCTTGCGCGAGCGGCGCGATCTGCTGCGTCTCGCCGTGCGCTACCGCATCCCCGTCGTCGAAGACGACCCTTACCGCGAAACCTATCTGGACGCCGCGCCCCCGCCGCCCACGCTCTACGAACTCGACGAGCACAACATCGTCATCCATCACAGCACCTTCTCCAAAGTGCTCGCGCCCGGCCTGCGGCTTGGCTGGCTCGCCGCCTCGGAGTACGTCGTGGATCAACTCGCGCTCATCAAGCAGCGAGAGAATTTGTTCACGGAAGGCTTGAGCCAGTTGGTCGTCGCAGAGTTTATGCGAAGCGGGCTGTTTGACGAACACCTCACGAAACTCCGGCGCGAACACGCCCGCAGGCGCGACCGGATGAGCGCGTCGCTCGCCGAATACTTGCCCGCTAAATTCCTGACCCACGCCCGACCGAAAGGCGGCCTGTATTTCTGGTGTCGGCTGGGGCAAGGGTTGAAGGGGCGGCAACTTTTGCAGCAGGCGATCCGGGCGGGCGTCGTCTTCGCCAACGGCGAGATTTTCTACGCGGACGAGGCCGGAGCGCACGAATTGCGTCTCTGCTTCGCCAGCCAGACGCCCGATAAGATCGAAGAAGGAATCAAACGGCTGGCCGCGAGTCTCAAGTCCGGGCATGAACGAGACGCGACGCGCGATGATAGTTTGATGCCGATGGTGTGAGAAAGCCCCGAAGGTCGCGCTAGACCCATGAGCAGGAATGAGGTTTGGCGTCGAGCGGGATGCGCGCCGCCCCTGCGGTGGTGGGCGGGGCTTCCGGCAAACTTCCGATGTCACTTCACTGAATCTTAATCAACGCCTTGTTGCCGGACGTGCCGCGCAGACTGATGCTGACCGAAACGTCGCCCGCGTTCGCCAACTCGCCCGGCAGGACAACGACCACCTGCGTCACCCGCTCGAAATCGGGAACCTTACCGACGTGCTCCACCGTCAGAGGATAGATTCTGTGCTGGGCATCTTCCGCCTCTGCCGTCACGACCGTCTGAGGCTCGTCCGGCGCGAGATTCACGTTGTACGCAAAGAGCGCGACGCGCGTGCGCCCGTCGGCGCTGAAGTTCTTGTTCGAGTTGACCGCGAAAGGCTCTCGCGTGCGCGTCACGGAGTCGAGCGCAATTGCGCGCGTCGAATTCCATTCGGTGAGGAGTTGGGGCGTCGAAACAAAATTCGTCCTCGGGCGGAGCACGAACAGCCCCTGCTCGATGCCGCTGACCACAACGACGCCGCTTTTGAAGAACGGGTAATTGCTCCATGCGCCGTTAAAGTTCGGCAGGTCGTCGAGCGGGTAGATGTCGAAATATCCGACCTCCTGCAAATTGGCGGCGCTCGCGTGGCTGATGTCGAGCACGCGCAGGCCGCTTCGGTAGTTGGCCTGATAAGCGTAGCGGCCGAGGATGTAGAGGTTGTGATCAATCGCCGTGCTCGTGCCTTCGTGGATGCCTGTGACGGAGGGCGCGTCCAAGTCGGAGACGTTGAAGATGTGAGTTCGCGTCTTCGTCTTGAGTTTCGTCTCGTCGAGTTCATCGTCCACTAAAAACAGGGATTGGTCATCGGTCAGCCAGCCCTGATGCGTGTAGCCGCTGCCGGGATAAGTAGTGCGCGACAGTTGCCGTGGGGAGTTCTTGTCCGTGACGTCCACGATGGTCAAAGTGTCTTCGTTGGAATTGAAGCAAATCTCCCGGTTGCGGTAGGCCGCGTCGGGGCCGCGATAAATGACACATTGCGAGTCGTGCGTGTAGCCGTCGGCGTCGAAGCACCCGGCGAAGGTCGGGCGGATGGGGTCGCGCACGTCCACGATGTGCAGGCCGCGCGCGCACTTGTTGGCGGCGTCGTCGGCGTAAGCGGTCGTGCCGTTGACATAAGCAAATCCCGTCTCTTCGTTGAGGGTGATCGTATGCCCCCGGCTAAAGCCGTTGTAGTGCGCCGTCTCGGAAAAAGTGACGGGCGCGGCTTCGACGTTGCGCAGGCGCGTAAGGTCGAAGACCTGCATTCCGTGAGCCGGGGCTTCGCTCACGATGAAGGCGTGGTTGTTATAGACTTTAATCGCGCGCCACACCGAATCGACGCTGTGCGTAGGCAGATTGCCTATGTAGACCGGGTGTTCGGCGTCGCTGATATCTACGAAGGCGGTTCCGCTGGAACGTCCCATCAGCGCGTATTCTTTGTTCGTGAGCGGGTCAGTCCAGCCCCAGACATCGTTGCCCGTGCCGCCGCCCATATCGGCGAGCGGGAGGAACGAAGCGAGGTCGATATTCTGACACGGGAACGTACCGGCCATTCCGTTCGCGCACGGCGTCAAGCCCATCGCCGCCAGCGGCTGCCCGCCCGGCTGCCCGTTGCCGCCCTCGCCGATGTGTTTGTCGCCGTCATGCGCCGCGCCGGACGGCGGAAGCAACACGAGCACAGCCAGCGCGCACGAGCACAGCGCTAAGAAGACTAACGAGGGAAACTTTTTGCTCATCATTTTTTTACTTCTTGTTAAGACGAAAACTTATTTCATAGACGCCCCGGCGGGCGTTTACCGGGAGCACTTATTCGAGCGGCTATTTCTCAGCGGGCGGAAGCGGGTGCGTCGTATCGAGCACGATGCGCCAACGGCCTCCCGCGCCTCTTGCGGCGTCGCGCTTCCAGACACGCACATAGTAACCCTTCTCCGCGCCTGCCGTCGCGTCCTGCGGCGCGCCGTCTTCCCTCAACTCGTAACGCCCGTAGGTGTAGCCGAGATCGTTTGACTGCGCCACGTCCGCCTTTAGCGGCTCGCCCGAAAGCGTCGAGTGTTTCCGCGAGAGATATGCGCGGATGGCCTCTCGCGACGTGAGCGGAAAGATGCCGTCGCGATGCAGGCGCGCTTCCTCTGCGAGATGCGTCTGAAACGCCTTGACCGTGCCGCGCGTGTTGGCCGCGTTGATAAAGTCGCGGTCGATTTTCAACAGACTTTCGCGCTCTCGTTCGAGATCGGGGGGCGCGCCGTTGCCCGCCGCCGACTTCGCGGAAGGTGTCTGCCACGCGGCTTGAAAGCGAATGCGACGCTCGGCATCGTCGGGCGCGGGCGTCTTGATGCCAACGTCGAGAGCCACTTTCCACTCGCCGCCGGGCGGCCGCTTCCAGATCGAAAAATAGTAACCGTGTTGGGTCGGCCTGTGTTCCGCGCTCTGGTCGCTCAGACGATAGGGGCCGGTCGTGTAGCCGAGGTCGCCCGCGCGCGACACGTCCGCAAAGACGGGTTCCCAGTAGAGCGTGACGGGCGGCCGGACGGCGGGCGCGGGGCGTTTGAGAAAGGCTTCTCTGGTGTTGGTCGGGTGCGGCTGAAAGTTGATGCCGTCGTCGGCGAAGAAGGCGAGGAACGATTCGCGCACGCCGCGCTCGACGCTCGTGCGCGAGAAGGCGCGCTCGGCCTCGACGAGCGAGACGAGCGCGGGCGTATAGCCGCCCTGTTGTTGTGCGGAAGCGGCGAGCGCGAGCGCGAGCAGAAGCGCGAAGACGATCAAGAGAGTCCGGTTCATGCGAAAGTTCCTCTTCCGCCCCGGCGCGGACGACCGGCGCGGAAAGAGAGCGGCCGGACAATTTTTCAGGCGCGCAACGCGGGGCGGACGATCCGTTCAGCGCACCGTGTTCCAGACGAAAGTGAAAGCGGGTTCGCTGCGTTCGGAGAGAAACGACCAGCCGTGCGCACCGGGCGCGAGCGTGTATTCGTGCGCGACGCCCGCCGCTTTCAGCACGGCGGAGAGTTGCGCGTTGCCACGCTCGAAACCGTAGCGGTCGCTTTCGCCGATGTCGAAATAAATCTTCAGACGCTTGATGGCGGCGGCGTTCGTGCGCGCGAGATGGAGCGGGTTGTTGGCCTGAAAGAACGCCGGGTCGGGCGGCGCGCCAAAGAGTTTCGTGGCGAGGTCGTAGCGATACTTCGCGCCGCGATCTTCGGGCGACTTCGGCGGTTGCGGCAGTTCGTCGAAGAGAGCCGCACTGTGCGCGGCGACGCCCGCGAAGAGTTCGGGATGTTTGAAAGCTATCAACAGCGCGCCGTAGCCGCCCATCGAGATGCCTTCGATGAGACGCGAGCGGGGCGAGGCGAGCGTGCGGTAAGTCTTATCCACGAAGGGCAGAAAGTCTTTGACGATGGCGTCTTCGTAGCGCGTGCCGTCATGCGCGTTGAGGTAAAAACTGTTCGCGCCGTAGGGAATGGCGACGATAAAGTCGCCCACTTTCGAGGCCGCGCGCAGGGCTTCGAGTTTCGTCTCGATGCAGCGCGATTCCCAGTCGCGCTCGTCGTTGTTCAGGCCGTGCAGGAAGATGACGAGCGGGTAACGCTGCGCTCCTTTTTTGTCATACGAAGGCGGGAGCGAGACGGCATAGCGCACGTTTCGTCCGAGACTCGGCGACGGAAACTCCGCGTATTCGATGCGCCCGGCGAAAGGGTTACTACCGCTGCTGCGCTTCTCGGCCGTCGCGCCCGGCGTCATCGTCGGCGCGGGCGTCGCGGGCTGCGGAACTTGCGCGACGCATGCGAAGGACGACAGCAGCAGCAGAGCGCACGTCAAAAGCGTCAACGAACCGCACGCGCCGCCACGACGGCGACCATTGCGAGACTGGCGGGGCACGGGCGAAGACCCGCCCCGCTGCAACCGTCGATGCTCCATACTTGTTAGCCCTTCACTCATCTCAAAATTGCTTCGGCGCCGTCAACTTTTCGCAGGCGGCTTTGACGGAAAATGGTTGAGGCCGAGGCGCGCGGCCGTGCGGTCGCTCAGATCGATCATCGCGGCGGCGTTGATGGCGGCGGCGATGCAGATCGTCTCGCTGATCTCTTCCCTCGTCGCGCCGAGAGCCAGAGCCTTTTTCATGTGGCCGTCGATGCAGCCGTCGCACTTCGCCACGAGCGAGGCGGCAATCGAGATCAGTTCCTGCACTTTCGGGTCGAGGATGCGACGCTCCGGCGTGTAGTACAACTCTTTGTAGTATGCGCCGTAGACCTTCTTCATGCGCGGTTCGAGCATGGAGTAGGAGTTGGTCGCCTCGTCCTCGGCCACGGGGATCAATCGCCCGGTGTCGAGCGTGACGCCTTCGACTTCGGCCGCCGCATCGTGTAACTCGGTGGCGGGCGCGGAAGCGTTCGCGCCGTTCTCGCTCGCCGCCGCGGTCGTCGTGGCGGAGACGACGCTCGCGGCCGCCTCTGCCGGATTCTTTTCACTCATCTTCTGTTCTCCTCCGGGCAACTCACGCGCAAGCGATCTATTTGGAGCGTGAGTTGTTCTGTCAACGTGCGGTCGCCGTAGTGAATTTTAATCGAGACAACCTTGCCTTCCTTGTCCGCGCGGATAGCAGTTGATACGCACACGCCGCCCTCGTGGTTTCAGGGCGGCGCGCTGCTGCTACTGCTGTCCTTCGATTGACTCGACAAACTCTTTCACGGCTTTGACGTAATTTTGCGGCGACGCGTCGTAGGCGTGCCCGTGCGCCGCGCCCTCGACGATAAATTTGCGCTTGCCCGCGCTCGCGGCCGCCGCGTAGAGCGGTTCGAGCACGGTGGCGTTCGGCATACGCACGTCCTTCGTGCCGCCGATGAAGAGAACGGGGCGCGATATTTTCGTCGTCGCCCGCAGGAGATCATAATCCTCAGCCGCGAAGTTCAAACGCCACGCCGTGAACTTTATCAAGAGCGTCGCGAAAGGAAAAGTCGGGAGGCCGATCAGCCTGACGTGGTGTCGCGCCGTGTCCGAAAACGAAAGAAAGCTCGACTCGGCGACGACGCCGAGCAGTTTCTCGTCCTTGATTTCGGAGGCCGCAAGGAGCGTCGCCGCCGCTCCCATCGAGACGCCCATCAGCACGACGCGATCTTCCGGCTGACGCGCGCGCACGAATTGAAAAGCCGCCGCCACGTCGTGCCGCTCTCTGTAGCCGATGGTGGAAAACTCGGCCGGGCTTGCGCCGTGCCGCCTGAGATCGTAGAGCAGCACGCCGTAGCCTTCGCGCCACAGGGCGAGGCCGCGTTCGAGCATCTCGTAGCGCGAGCGAAACAGGCCGTGCGTGAGAACGAACGTCACGCCGCGTCGCCGCTCGACGCTCGCCGGAAGATACCAGCCGGAGAGCGTGTTGCCGTCCGTCGAAGTGAACGAGACGGGTTCAAAGTTTGCGCCGTGCGAGGCGGGTGTGTCGGTGCGGTCGCGCTCGCCGGGGCGCGTCCCCGCCTTCGTGATCGCGAAACTCAAGAGCCACGGCAAACCGATTGACACGATTAAAACGAGAGCGAGGACGACGACGGCCAGCTTTCGCGCGATGCTCCCGACGCTGAAACGCCGGGGCGCACGCCTGTCTTTTTCATCAACGAGCGGCGCGCGGCCTGCGTCTCCGGCAAGGCGCGCGGAGTCGTCAGTTTGCCGCGCGTGTCGGTCGCCGTCGCTGTCGGGCGCGTGCGTCACGGCGTTGTCGTCGTGCGGGTCTACGAGTTTGCGCATGCTGAGCGTCGCGCCGAGCGTGAGGGCGGCGCACATCGCGCCGACGCCCGCCAGCCCCCAACGCGGATAGAGGCGCGCACCCGCCGCGACCGCGAAGGCGATGCCGAGTTGCGACGCGCCGTTGCGCAGGGCGATGTAGGTCGCACGCTCCGACGCGGCGACGAGTTCGGTGACGAGGGCTTGCAGCGGCGCGACGCGCAACGCGGCGAGAAAGGCCGTCGCGCAGATGATCGCCCAGAGCCGCGCGCCCCAGTCGAAGGTCGGCAACACGAGCACGAGAAAGATCATCGCCGTGCTGCTGATGATCGCAACGCGCCGTTTGCCGTAACGGTCTGCGAGCAGGCCGCCGAGCGCGCCGCCCGCGACCGCGCCCGCCCCGGCCAACGCGTAAATCAACCCGACCTCGCGCGCGCCCGCGCGAAACGCGTCCGAGAGCCAAGTGCCGAGATAAGTCGTCAACCCGACCAGCCCGCCGGAGATGAAGAACGCGCTGACGATGCCGCGCCGCGTCGAGCGCGAACGCATCGCCAGACGCCACAAGGACACGCGCCCCGCCTTCGCTTCCTCAGCCTTCCCCTCGTCAACCTTTCCTTCGCCGACGTTCCCTTCTCCAGCTTTCTTATGTCGCGCGTCAAACGCTCGCCCGCGCGGCTCGCCCGCCGCTTCATCTCGCGTCGCTTCCTTCGCGGACGGCAGCGGAAACTGTCGCACGAGCAATCCCGCGACGGCGACGAGCACGCCCGATACGACGAAGACCACGCGCCAGCCGAAACGCCCCGCGAGCCACGCGCCCACAGGCACGCCGAGCACGGGTGCGAGAAAATACGCGACCGCCACGCCGCTCATCTGTTTGCCGCGCCGCGCGT
Source organism: Pyrinomonadaceae bacterium (assembly GCA_035940695.1). GTDB lineage: Bacteria > Acidobacteriota > Blastocatellia > Pyrinomonadales > Pyrinomonadaceae > JAIVJZ01. The sequence continues at coordinate 84,947 of DASZEQ010000006.1, forward strand.
AGCTCGAAGCGTCCGCGAGCGCGGCGATGACGAGCGCGCTCACCAATCCACCGGCCAGCCCGGCCAGCGCGCGCGCCGTCCAGAAGAGTGCGACGTGCGGCGCGAAGGCTGCGAGCGCATTTGCCGCGACGAAGATTCCGGCCGCGCCCGGCAGCCAGCGCACAGGGTTCACGCGCCCGGCCGTGCGGCCGAGTACGAGCGCGACCGCCGCCGCCGCAAGCGCGTAAACCGTCACGCTCGCCGCCACGCTCGTCTTTGCGCTCGCCAGCCCGGCGGCGATCTGCGGCGTGATGGCGGCGACGACTTGCGAGTCAACCAGCGCGACGAGCATCAACAGGCACGCGCACGTCGCGGCCAGTCGCGCCGAAGGCCGCGCGACGGAATCGTCTTCGTAAACAGTCGTTGACATAAAAAGCGGAGGCTTAAACAGTCGGCGCGTCTGCTGAATTTTTCAGTAGCACTAAAACTTGAACTGTCCGAGGTTGTCTCGCATCTTCGCTTGCGGCACACGCCTTGTCAACTTCAACTTTCGGCGGCGCGCGGCCGCACGTCTTCCGCCCGTGCGTCCGCGCCGCGAGAGGTTATAATCGGCGCGCTCATGGCGTTTGCGATCAAGTGTGACGTTAAACCTTTTACCGCCGGGGCGCAGGAGGAGGAGGAGCACGAGCGAGACCTTGATGCAGAGAACCTTTAGCTGGCGTCCCGGCGTGCTGGCGGCCATCGCCTTGGCGTTGCTCGCCCTGCTCCCGCAAGCACACCTGTGGTACATGCGCGGCGACAATTGGCACGGCGCATACGCCTCTTTCGACGGCGACGAGACGGCCTATGCCGCCTATCTCGCCGCGCTCATCGAAGGCCGCCCGCGCCTGTGCGACCCTTACGCCGGGCTTGACGATTCGCCCGCCGCGCCGTTGGCCGAATCACTCTTTTCGATCCAGTTCGTCCCTGCCTACGCCCTCGCGCTGCCCGCACGCGCGCTCGGTCTCGACGCTTCGCGTGTCTTCATCGCACTCAGCCCCCTCGTCGCCTTCGCCGCCACGCTCGCGCTCTTCTGGCTGCTCGCGCTGCTTCTCGGAGATGCGCGGCTCGCGGCGTGCGGGGCGATCATCATCCTGTGTCTCGGCGCGCTCGCTTCGGGCGGGGTGAATCTCGCGCCGCTTCTCAAGTTGCGTGCATCTCACGTCTACCTGCCGTTCCTGCGTCGCTACGTGCCCGCGCTGCCCTTCCCTTTCCTCTACATCTTCTGCGCGCTCGTTTGGCGCGCGCTCGTTCACGCCTCGCGACGCGCGGCCACGTCTTATGCCGTCGCGGCGGGCGCGGCGTTCGCCCTCTTGGTCTACTCCTATTTTTATCTCTGGACGACGGCCGCCGCGTGGCTCGCTTGCCTCGCGCTGCTCCGGCTCGCCGCGCGCCGCGCGGACGGCGAAACGCACGCCGCCAAAGTTTTTCTGACCACGGGCGCGCTCGCCTGCGCGTCGCTCGTGCCATACGCCCTGCTGCTCGCGCGGCGCGCGGCGGAGATGGACAAGGTGCAGGTGCTGAAGTTCACGCACGCGCCCGATCTCTTTCGCGCGCCGGAGATGGTCGCGCTCGTCGCGCTCGCCCTGCTCGCCTTAGGCGTGTGGCGCAGGCGTCTCGCAGCGCGCGACACGACGTTTCTCTTCGCCGCATCGTTCGCGCTCACGCCGTTCGTCGTCTTTAATCAACAACTCCTGACGGGGCGTTCGCTGCAACCCGTCCACTACGCCGATTACGTCTTGAACTATCTCGCGCTCGTCGCGCTCACGCTCGCCGTCGCGCTCCTTGTCCGCACGCGAAACGAAAGCGACGCGGCGTTACGCGCCCCCTTGGCGGAGACGCACCGCTTGCCTTTAGAGACGCACGGCCGCCTTGCGCCCACACTGCCGCGCCGCTTTCCCGCGCGCGCGCTGCTGCTCTCTGTCGCGCTCGCGGCTTACGGTTGGGCTGCGTTCGAGTTGGCTGCGACGACGCGCCGGTTCGCGCCGGTCAATCGTGCGCGCGACGAACAGGCGGGCGTTGCCGCGCGTCTCGCGGAGTTGGCGCGCGCGGGCGCAAGTGATCCGGCGCACTCCGGCGCGGGCATGCCGGAGCGTGGCGGCACACGTCCCGTCGTCCTCGCGACGAGTTTCATGCTGGCCGACAATCTGCCCTTCGGCGCACCGCAGTTGGCCGTTCTCTGGTCGCCGCACATGCACGTCTATTCGGGACTCACGGCGGACGAGCACCGGAGACGCATCTATCAATTTTTCTATTACACGGGCGTCGCGCCGGAAAACTTCCGCGCCTATCTCGACGCGAACCCGCTCGTCGTCTACATGCTCTTTGGCGCGGAGCGCGTGCTGCCGCGACTGACAACCGAGCGCGCGCCTCTGACCACCGAAGAGATCGACGACGCGGCGCGCGCTTACGCCGTTTACGTCGCCGCGTTCACCCGCGAACAGGCCGCCGAACCCGCGCTCTCCTTCGTCGTCGCGTCGCCTGAACGCCCGCATGATCTCTCCGCGCTCGACCGCTGGTACGAACGCGACGCGGGCGAGCGCGTCGGAGCTTATACGATCCAGCGCGTGCGCTTGCGCCCTTGAAGACTTGCCGGATGCGATCTCGAAAACTTAGTATCAAGCGTTCTGCCAACCCGTCCGCCGCCGTTCGTGAATCAACCGTCCGTCGTCTGCTATGACCAATCCGCTCGAACGCGAAACGTCTCTTCGCTGGCGTTGGGGCTTGCTCGCCGCGGTGGCGTTGATGTCGCTCTCGCTCTTTCCGCAGGCGCATCTCTGTTACAAGCGCGGGGCTAACTGGCACGGCTCGTTCGCGCATTTCTACAGCGACGAACCGGCCTATGCCGCCTACGTCAACGCGCTCATCGACGGACGCCCGCGCCGCAACGACCCGTACACAGGACACGACGACCGCGCGGACGCGCCCTTGCCCGAATCGCTTTTCTCGATCCAGTTCGCGCCCGCTTACATGCTCTCCGTCCCGGCGCGCGCTCTCGGCCTCACCACCTCGACGATGTTCATCCTGCTCATGCCTCTGATCGCCGGAGGCAGCGCGCTCGCGATCTTCTGGCTGCTCTCGATGCTGACGCGCGACGAGAGGCTTGCCGCCGCCGGAGTCCCCTTCGTGCTCTGCCTCGGCATACTCGTCTCCGGTCAGGGTTTGATATTGAACCTGTTGGGGCAACAAACCGCCTACGTCTTTCTCCCGTTCCTGCGTCGCTACGTGCCGGGCGTGCCTTTCGTCTTCTTCTTTTTCTTCTGCGGCTTCGTCTGGCGCGCGCTCACCGCAACCGTGCGCCGCGCGCGTCTCGTCGCCGCGTTTGCGGCGGGCGTGCTGTTCGCGCTCATGGTCTATTCCTATTTTTATCACTGGACGACGGCCGCCGCGCTCCTCGCTTGCCTCGCCCTGCTCTGGCTCACGCTGCGTCCAGCCCAATGGCGACAGAGCATCGAACCCTTCGCGCTCATCGCGCTGTGCGCCGTCGTCTCGCTCGTGCCCTACTTCATACTTCTCTCGCACCGCGCGCCGACGATGGACACCGTGCAGGCGTTGACCTATTCGCGCGCGCCCGACCTCTGGCGCGGCGTCATCCTGCTCGACGCGCTCGTGCTCTGCGCGCTCGTCTTCGGCGCGCGCAAACGCTGGCTCGACGCGCGCAGCCCCGTCGTTCTCTTCAACGCCGCGCTCGCCCTGTGCGTGCTCGTCGTCTTCAACCAGCAGATCATCACGGGGCGTTCGCTCCAACCGATGCACTACGAGCAATACATCGGCAACTACGTCGCGCTGCTGGCGGCCGTGCTCGCGGCGGGGCTGCTCTGGCAGGGACGGCAAACATTTAAAGCCGCCGTTGCGGGAAGCGCGGAAACTACGCCGACGGCGCGCCGACTCGTTCCTCATCGCCTCTGGCTGCCCGTCGCGTTGGGCGCGCTAGTGTGGGGTGCGGGCGAGACTTTGATCATCACGAGACGCGGCTCTGTGGGCAACCAACTGAAAGACGAATGGGCGGGGGTCGCGTTGCGCCTGAAAGAGCGCGCACGAAGCGAACAGGCGGGAGACCCGCACCCGGTCGTCTTCAACCCGAGCGTCTACCGCATCGACAACCTCCCGACCTACGCGCCGCTCTCGACCATCTGGGCGCCGCACATGTTCGTCTTCTCGGCGGTCTCCGTGCCCGAAAACAAGGAACGCTTTTTCAAGTATCTCTACTATTCGGGCGTCGCCGCGAACGACTTCGAGACCATCTATCGCCAGCAGGGTTTCATCTACTTCGCCATCTTCGGCTGGGAGCGCGCCAACCCGCGCCTGACCGTCAACTACCGCCCCATCACGCAGGCCGAAATTGACGCCGAGAAGAACAACTACGCCAATTTCTACGCCGCTTTCGACCGCACGCACGCCGCCGCGCCCACGCTCGCCTACGTCGTCGCGCAGGCCGATCAGCCTTTCAACTTCGCGCACCTCGACCGCTGGTACGAGCGCGACGCGGGCGAGCGCATCAATCGTCACATCATCTACCGAGTCCGCTTGCGCGACGCGGCGGGCAAGCAGCAGTGACCCCGCACGTCCCTGTCCGTCCGAACGACCAACACACAACCGCGACAAGAGCACTCGATTGAAGCGACGAGGGCGCGTCTGTGGCCTCTCCGGCAACGTGGATACAATGCAGAACATTTGACAAATGACCGACAAAATTTCCCCCTAAAGTGTGCGGCCTAAGGAGAAATTTTCATGTCAACCAGAACGACTGTCGAAGCCCAGCCGATGCCCATCAACATCGGCATCGAAGAACCGGACAGGCGCGAGATCGCGGAAGGTCTCTCGCGTCTGCTCGCCGATACTTTTACGCTCTACTTAAAGACGCACAACTTTCACTGGAACGTCACGGGGCCGATGTTTCAAACGCTCCACCTGATGTTTGAGGAGCAATACAACGAACTCTGGACGGCGAACGATCTGATCGCCGAACGTATCCGCGCGCTCGGCGTCTTTGCGCCCGCCACCTACAAGGAGTTCGCGCGCCTCACCTCCATCGCGGAGGAGAACGGCGTGCCCGCCGCGACGCAGATGGTGCGCCAACTCGTCGAAGGCCACGAGACCGCCGCGCGCACCGCGCGTTCCGTCATCACCATCGCCGAGAACGCCAAAGACGCGCCGACCGCCGACCTGCTCACCGAGCGTCTGCAAGTCCACGAGAAAACCGCTTGGATGCTCCGCAGCCTGCTCGCCGAAGAGCAACCGAACGTCGCCACGCCGAACGTCGCCGCCGCCGCCGCGCAGCAGGGCGCATAAGATCGGATAGAAAAGCCCGGCACACGACGAGGCCGTTTCGCTCGATTCTTAATCCAGAGCGAGACGGCCTCGTACCATCTCGTGAGAAGTCAGCCGTGAACGGCGCATACCGTTCCCCGCCTCTTCGCAACTACCCTTGTTCCTCACGGGTGTAGGCTTTTAATTCGACCTGTAGTGAAGCAATGCTGAGACTGCTTCACCCCCGTTGGCCGTCATACCGTTTACGCCCGCATTGCCGCCAAACGCTCGTCTCTCATGCTCTGGCACACAGTTCGCCATTCGCCGTGCGTCACGCATCATCCCTCACTGTTTCCGTTCGCTTCCCCTAACTTACAAAACTTCACCAATGGAGGACACCTCATGCTTCAAGAAAAGTCTCGCCGCCGCCGCACGGGGCGCGCTGCGTCGCCTGTATACGTTGCCTTGCTCGGACTGATTTTACTATCTCTGACGGTTCAGCCCATTTACGCTACCGGCGGCACTTTCTTCGACGGCCTCGACACCTTCGACACCTCGCGCTGGCACAAGGCCGACGGCTGGACGAACGGCAACCCTTTCAACGTCGGCTGGCGCGCAGACCACGTCACCTTCGCCAGCGGCTTCATGAGCCAGCGGCTCGACACGACGCCCTGCCCCTCCGGTTGTAGCGGTAAGCCCTATGCCGCGGGCGAATATCGAACCAACGATTATTACGGCTATGGCAAATATGAGGCACGCTTCAAAGCCGCGAAGGGGAGCGGACTCGTCACCGGGTTCTTCACCTACACCGGCCCGTCCGACGGTACGCAGCATCACGAGATTGACATCGAAATTCTGGGCAAAGATACGACCAAGCTTCAGACCAACTATTTCGTCAACGGCGTGGGCGGGCACGAGACGATCATCAACCTGTGGTTCGACGCCGCCGCCGGTTATCACAACTACGCCTTCGTGTGGAAGGCGGACAAGATCGAGTGGATTGTTGATGACATCATAGTGCACACGGAATATGCTTCGACCGGCAACCCGCTGCCGAGCCTGCCGGGCAAAATCATGGCGAACATGTGGGCGGGGACGGGCGTAGATAGCTGGCTCGGGCCTTTCACGTATCCGGGCACGCCGATCTACGCGAAGTATGATTGGATTCAGTATTTCGTACTTTAACGATTAGCGTTTCTAGGTAGTGTTGCAAAAAAATTCCGGCGCTAGTGAGGCCGGGAGCGAGTTGGCTCGCCCGCCCTTGAATATGTTGTGCGCCGTGCGGAGAAGTTTTGCAACACTACCTTCACGCATCATCTCTTCTAACGCGACGCGGTGGGATGTTTGATAGCGACGCGTTCATTTCAGTCTACAATTTCCTCCGCGTCACTCTCGCCCGCCAGTTTGCTCACCGTCTCCAGCGTGTCGATCTCTTCGACGCTCTTGTCGTCGCGCAGACGCAGGATGCGCGGGAAGCGCAGGGCGTAGCCGCTCTTGTGCCGCTTCGAGACTTGCACGCGGTCGAAGGTGACTTCGAGGACGATCTTCGGCTCGACCGTGCGCACGCGCCCGTGCGCGAACTCTTGGAGTGTGTGCGCGCGAAACCATTCGGTCAGTTCGGCCAGTTCCACGTCCGTCAAACCCGAATAGGCCTTGCCGACGTTCAGCAATTCCGCGTCGTCGGCCGAACGCCGCACGGCGAACGTGTAATCCGATAACAGGTTGCGCCGCTTGCCGTGGCCGACTTCGACGGCCGTGACGACGACATCGAGCGTGGCGAGCGCGCGCTTCAACTTCAACCACTCGCGGCCGCGCTTGCCGGGTTTGTAGGACGAGCGCGGGTCTTTGATCATCAAGCCCTCGTTGCCGCGCCCGCGCGCCGCGTCGAACTCGGCATCGAGCAGCGCGACATCGCTCATGCGCTTTGCCTCCGACAGCCTGAGCGTCGCCGCCCCGGCTGTAGTAGCAGCAGCATCGCCGCCCGCGCCCGCGTCGTTACTCGCGACGAGACTTTCGAGCGCGGCGCGACGCACGGCGAGCGGCTCGTCGAACATCACGCGCCCGTGCGCGTAGAGCAGATCGTAGGCGATGAAGACGACGGGCGTTGAAGCGAGCAGTTCGTCGCCCACGGTCTTGCGTCCCAGACGCTTCTGCAACTCTGCGAAAGGCAGAATCTCCGCGCCGCGCGCGGGCACGATCTCGCCGTCGATGATCGCGTCGGTCTGCAAAGCGGCGAGCGGCGCGACGAGTTCGGGGAAGCGGTGCGTCACCTCGTCGAGCGTGCGCGTGTAGAGCGCGACGCGCCCGCGCTCGACGTGAGCCTGCGCGCGGATGCCGTCGAATTTGTCTTCGACGTAAAACTCTCCGGGCATCGTGCGCGCGATGTCTGCGAGGTCTTCGCCCGCCGTGGCGAGCATGAACTTGATCGGGTGAAAGAGGCGCATCGAAACTCCGGCGAGTTCGTCGCGGCGGGCGCGTGCGGCCGTCTCCCCGATGTCGCCCGTAAGCATGTTGACGCGCGCCACATCCGAGAGTTGTCGCTCGAAGGCGCGCGCCAGAGCGTCTTCAACCAGCCCCTCTTTCAGACCGATACGCAAATCGCCGACGAGCAGCTTGACGAGATACTTCGCTTCAAGCGCGGTCGCGCGCGCGAACGCCTCGGCCAAAAGCGTCCGCTTGTTTTTCGTGCCGCGCGTGTCGCTCAACAGCGCGATGAGGCTTTCGACGGCGGCGAGCGTGAACGCCGGTCGGTTCACTTCGTCGCGCCCGGCTTCGCGGAAAACTTCATAGGCGACTTCGCCGGAATCGCCGAGGCGCACGTAGCGCGGGCGCAAATTTTCCGTGTCGAAGCCGGTCACGTCGGAGAGCACGTCGCGCAAGAGATTCGTGCCGACGTTGGTGGTGCGCGCGTCGTGGAGGGCGAACTGTTGTCCGGCGAAGTAGCGCGCGGCGCGCACGAGGTCTCGGTCGTCGAGCGTGTGAAAGTACGCGCCGAGCGTCGCGGCCTTCTCCAATTTCTTCGTCGTCGCGGCGACCGTCTCGGCCGCCCGCGCGAAACCGGCGAGCGCGCCGCCCGCCGCGTTGTCGGGCGAACTTTCCGTTGCAACCGGCGGCTGTTCCGGGTTCGGCTTCTTCGTCGTGCGTGGCATGTCTTTACGTTCTCATCAACTCTGCGGGCACGCGCACGGCCTCGTGCTCTTCGGGCGCGCCGAAAAGTTCGGGGTGGATGATGCGCGCGAGAATCTCCGCCCCGGCGACGACGCGCGGGCCGGGACGACTGAAATAAGCCGTCGCATCAACCGCCCACACTTCGCCACGCACGACCGCCGGAAGCTGTTGCCAGCCCGCGGGAAAACGCGCGCTTTCGAGGGCGCGCATCGTGTCTTCTTTGTAATAGCCGCAGGGCGCGAGCACGATCACTTCGGGCGCGTAGTCACGGATGGCTTCCGCAGTAGTCGTGGTCGAAGGCCGACCGGCGTGGCCGAAGGCGTGGTCGCCGCCTGCGAGCGCGACCTGTTCGGGAACCCAATGACCGGGAGCGTATGGCGGCTCAAGCCATTCGAGCACGAAGGTGCGCGGGCGCGTCTCGACTTCCGGCAGGGCGAGCGCGAGCGCGTCGAGACGCGTGGCTAATTCGGAGACGACTTGTTCGGCCTCGGCTTCCCTTCCGGTCAGACTGCCGACCATGCGTATGTTCGAGAAGATGTCGGTGATGGTGTTCGGTTCGAGCGAGACGACGCGCGCGTCCGCGTCGAGGAGACGCGCGGCGGCCTGCTCGACCTGTTTGTAACTGACGGCGCACACGTCGCAGAGTTCCTGCGTGATGATGAGATCGGGCTTGAGCGCGCGCAGGGCTTCTTCGTCGAGATCGTAGATCGAGCCGTGGCCGTCGAGTTGGGAGCGGACGGCGTGGTCGATCTCCGCGCTCGTCATCGTCTGGTGCGAGATGCGGCTGGCGGTCAGTTGCGGGAGGCCGACGACCGTGGCCGGGTAGTCGCATTCGTGCGTGACGCCGACGAGCGCGTCTTCGAGTCCGAGAGCGCAGACGATCTCCGTGGCCGAAGGCAGCAGCGAGACGATGCGCGGCGTGTGCGATGTGCTCATCAAAAAATTTATCTTCCCCGTTTGAGTTAAGCTTCGCCTGAGAGGTTCGCGCCTGAGAGTTGCCGCTGTCAAGTTTCACGCTCCGGGGCTTTTCCCTTTGCCCGCGTCTCGCGCTACAATCTCGCCTCCAGCAGCTTTATCGAACACGAGCGGGAGGGCGCATTTGATGCAAGATAAGCCGACGAATTTACCGACGACGCAGCCGGGCGGCGAGCCGTTGAAACCGTTTACGCAGGTGGTCTTCGAACGCCGCGCCACCAACCGATTTACGCTGGACGAAGTGCCGGAGGAGAGTTTGAACGCCATCCTCCAACTCGGCCTGCAAGCTCCTTCGGGCTATAACCTCCAGCCGTGGCGTTTCATCGTCGTGCGCGATGAAGCGAATCGCGCGCGGCTGCAAACGGCGGCTTTTAATCAGGCGAAGATCGGGCAAGCGCCGGTCGTCGTCATCGCCGTCGGGATGAAAGAGGAATGGAGGCAAACGGCCGACGAGGTGTTTCGCGAGGGCGCACAGCGCGGCGCGGGCAATCCCGACACGGTGGAGCAGTACAAACAGGGCGCGCTCGGGTTTCTCTCGCACATGCCGATGGACGTGTGGGTGAACCGCCACACGATGATCGCCTTTACGACTTTGATGTACGCGGCGGAAGCCTACGGTTTCGACACCGCGCCGATGGAAGGCTTCGACGCGGCGGCGGTCAAACGCGAGTTCGGCCTGCCCGACGAGGCCGAAGTGGTCGCGCTCTTAGCCATCGGGCGAGCCGAGTCGCCGGACAAAGCCTACCCCGGCCGCTTCCCGCTCGAACGCGTCGTCTACAGCGAGCGTTTCGGCGAAGCGTGGAAGAGCTAAAGTTCCAGGTAGTTCATGGTCGGTTGTCCGTGGCGTGTGGCTCTCAAGCGAGTTGTCGAAGGTTCGGATTGAACAACCGACGACGGGCTACCGACGGTTTTTTGTTTTCGGAGTTCAGTTATGACGGAGCAGCAAGAGGCGCGTTTCGGCGGGGTGGTGGATCACATCGCGGTGCGTTGCGAGGATTTGGGGCGCGACGTGCGCGAGTATGAGCGCATCGGGTTTCGCGTGGAGACGATGTACGAGGATTGGGCGATGATGCGCGACGGGCGCGGCTTCGGCGTCGCGCTCCTGCCGCCCGACTCGAAGCACCCGCCGCATCTGGGCTTGCGCGTCGAGACGCGCGAAGAACTCGAACAGGCCGCCGCGCGCGAAGGCCGCCCGCTCAAAGAGCACCGCGACCGCACCGTCTCCTTCTACACGAAAGGCGTCGGCGGGCAGGTCATCGAAGTCATCTATTACCCGCCGGATTACGGGGGTTAGTTTCAAGTTTCAGGTTTCAAGTTTCAGGACTGACAGGTTCTTCGTTCTTTAACTTGAAACTTGAAACCTGAAACTTGAAACCTGAAACTTAAAACTATGTTCTTCCTATTTCTCGAATCGCTCGGCACGACGGAACTGCTCGTCATTTTGATAGTCGCGCTCCTCTTGTTCGGGCCGCGCAAGTTGCCGGAGATGACGCGCAAGTTCGGCAAGAGTTTGAACGACTTCAAACGCATGGGCGACGATTTCAAGCAGACGTGGGAGCGCGAAGTGGCGTTGGAGAATTTGGAGCGCGAGTCCGCGATTGATCGCGCGATGGTCGCGGACGCGCCCGCCGGCGGGACGCACGAAGTTTCGGCCGGAGAGACCATCCACGCCGCGCCGCACGCCGACCGGGACATTACCGAAGCCGCCTTCGCCCCGATTCAGGGCGTGAGCATCGCGCGCGGCGCGCACGTCGAGACTCCCGTGAGCGCGACGACCGGCGACGCCGCAGCAGCAGCAGCAGTTGAGACAGGAGCGACAGCGGAGCAGCAACAGCAACCCTCGCGCAAGAGCGATTGGTTGTAGAACCGCGCATTAAACAGCCCGCCCGAAAGCGCATGGCATCCACACTTTTAGAATCGGGAGACACCGGCGACGAGCAAGATTCACGGCTCGGCGGCCAGATGTCTTTTCTCGATCATCTGGACGAACTGCGCCGTCGCCTCGTCCGCTCGGTCATCTTCGTCTTCATCGCCTTCATGGCCTGCTGGTTCGTCTCCGACTACATCTACAACTTTCTCGCGCGCCCGGTGCGCGCCGCGCTCGCAGACGCGCAGCGACGCCAGCTTCCTCTGGGCGGCATCACCGGCAACGAGGCCGTGCTCCCGCTCAGTTCCGCTAAAGAGGGCGACACCGGCCGCTACGTCTTCGCCGACACGACGAAACTCGGCGCGAGCGTGATCCCGGTCGGCGCGTCGGTCGCGGCGCGCATCGCCCGCGACGCGCAAGGTCAGATCGGCCTCTTCACCGACGAACCGCTCTATGCCGGAAGCACGATCATCCCGAAAGGCGTGCGCCTGCCCTTCGACTTGAACGCGCAACCCGACACGCTGCCCGGCTTGGACGACCGCCTCATCGTCAACACCGCGCTCGAACCCTTCTCGCTCTACGTCAAAGTTTCGCTCTACGCGGCAATCTGCCTATCCGTGCCCTTCCTGCTGTGGCAAATCTGGGCGTTCGTCGCGCCCGGTCTCTACCCGCACGAACGCGGCTACGCGCTGCCCTTCGTCGTGCTCTCCTCGCTCTTCTTCGTCGGCGGCGCGGCCTTCGCCTACTACATCATCTTTCCCCCGGCGGCAAATTATCTTCTCGGACTCGGACAGGACTTCCGCCTGCTCCTCAGAGCCGACGACTATTTCGACTTCATCATCTTCGTCATGCTCGGCATGGGACTCGTCTTCCAGATGCCCGCCATCACCTATATCCTCTCGCGCATCGGCCTCGTCACGGCTTGGCTGCTCCTGCGTATCTGGAAGACCTCGCTCGTCGTCATACTCGTCGCCGCCGCCATCATCTCGCCCACGAACGACGTGCCCAACATGATGCTTTTCGCCGCCCCGATGCTCGTTCTCTACATCATCTCCATCTTCGTCGCGTGGATTTTCGGCCGCCCGCGAACGACAACGGAAGTCAGAAGTTAGCGGTCAGAGGTCAGAGGTTAGTCAAAGACGGCATTTGCTTGGATTTTCACTGACCTCTGACCTCCGACCTCTGTTTTTAACCCCTTTGAGGCAACTTTTTGCCCGCCGTGGCGCATCTTGACCTAGTCCAACCGAGGCTCTACAATCGCGTGCAGAAAGTTTGGCGATGCACGGCGGTCAAGCCCCGTTTGGAAAGGCGGTGTTGATCTTTCGGCGTCGCCGTTTTCATGACCTCCGGTCGAATCTATCAAAGGGTTTTTCTATCAAACTCGCACGCGCCCCGCTCAGTCATAGTTCAGCCCGGCGCGATTCGCGAAACAAAGTTTAAGGTTAAATACGCAACAGGAGTAGTAAAACGATGGCTCGTACCATTAGCCTGCGAAGCACGCTGATTCTCGCCCTCTTCATTTGCGCGCTCGCCGCCCCCGCCGCCTTCGCGCAAAAGGACAAAAAGAAAAACTCCGACACGCAGGACGTGATGGAACGCCCGCGCGCCAAGAAGGAGGAGGTCAAGAAGATTTATCGCGAGTGGCCGGACAAGGACGTGGCCTACATCATCACGAACGCCGAGCGAGACGCCTACAAGAAACTCGCCACCGACGATGAACGCGAGCAGTTCATCGAAGGCTTCTGGCAGCGTCGCGACCCCGACCCCGACACGGACGAGAACGAGTACAAAGAGCAGTATTACGAACGCATCGCCTACGCCAACGAGCACTACGCCTCCGGCATCCCCGGTTGGAAGACGGATCGCGGCCGCATCTATATCACCTTCGGCAAGCCGGATTCCGTCGAGTCGCACCCGACGGGCGGCTCTTACGACCGTCCGAGCTATCACGGCGGTGGCTCGACGACGACCTACCCGTTCGAGACGTGGTTCTATCGCTACATCGAAGGCGTCGGCTCCGGCATCGAGATCGAGTTTGTTGACCCTACGGGGACGGGCGAATATCGTATCGCGCGCTCGCCCGATGAGAAGGACGCGCTCGCGATGGTTCCCGGCGCGGGCTTGACCCTGAGCGAACAACTCGGACGCACCAGCAAAGCCGACCGCATCACCAGCGGCAGCAGCGGCTACCAGCGCGAGCAGGATAGCCCCTTCTCGCGTCTCCAACTGATCGCAGACCTCTCGCGCCCGCCCGTCATCAAGAACGCCGAACTCGCCTCGCTCCTGACCGGGTCGGGTACGATTGAAGACAACCCGCTCAACTTCGACATGCGCATAGATTTCTATCGCCAGTCGGACGAGCGCGTCGTGACGGCCTTCACCATTCAGACCGAGAACAAGGAACTGACATTCGCGGACGTGGGCGGCGTGCAAACCGCGCGCATGAATATCTTCGGCCGCATCACCTCGGTTGCCGGTCGCCGCGTCGGCGTCTTTGAAGACGCCGTGACGACTACGGCCAGCGGCGCGGAACTGCTCGACATGAAGAATCGCAAGTCGGCCTACGGCAAGACCGTGCCGCTCGCGCCGGGCACTTACCGCGTGGACGTCATCGTGCGCGACATCAACTCCGGCGCAACGCAGGTGAAACACCTCGGCTTCACCGTGCCCCGCTACGACGCCAAGCAACTCTCGACCTCGACGCTCGTGCTCGCGGCCAAGTTGCAGAGCATGTCGGACGCGCCCGCCGTCGGCCAGTTCACCATCGGCCAGTTCAAAGTGATCCCGAACGTCGCGCGCATCTATCGCAAGGGCGAACCCGTCGGCCTCTACCTGCAAGTCTATAACGCGGGCATTGACCAGACGACGCTCCGCCCCTCTGTGGATGTGGACTACGTGCTCCTGAAGGACGGCAAGGAACTCGGCAAGATGCCCGAAGATTGGCGCGGCATGAGCGATGCCGGTCAACGCCTGACCTTAGCGCGCATGATCACCACCGACCAACTCGCACCCGGCGAATACGAACTCGCGGTGCGCATCAAAGACCGCGTCTCCGGCCAAGCGCTCTCGCCTTCCGAGAAGTTCACGGTCGTCCAGTAAAGACGCGACGCGAAACATACAAAATTGCGGCGGCAAGTTTTCATACTTGCCGCCGCGTTTTTTATGCGCGCTCGATTCTAACGCCGAGCCGCAGCCCGGCGCGCTTCAGGTCGCCTCTCTTTCACCGCGCCGGAGCGCGTTGACGAGCAGGTGCGCGCGGCGCGTCGGTTCGGGCTGGCGATAGCCGTCGTCGGAGCGAAGCGTCAGTTCAATCGCACCGGCGAGGTCGATCAGATGACCGGGCGAGACGTAGATCGGTTGGACGCGCGTTTTCGTGCGCAAGGCCGCGCCGACCGTCTCGTCGTTCTTCGGGTCGATGAGCGGTTGCCAACTGCCGCGCTCCTCGGCCAACTCCGCGTGCCTGCCGACCAGCACCGACTTGGCGCAGCCGAGCGTCGGGCGGTTCAGAAACAGGCCGACGTGCGAGGCGATACCGACGCGGCGCGGGTGCGCGATGCCCTGCCCGTCGAACATCACGGCGTCAGGCTCGATCTTCAGTTTCGACCAAGCCTCCAGCACCGACGGAGCTTCGCGAAACGACAGCAGCCCCGGCACGTAAGGAAACTGCGTCTCGCCCACCAGACCCACTTCCTCCAACACTTCGAGCGACGGCAGGCTGAGCACCACGATGCCCGTGTAGATGACGGGCGAGAATTTATTGAAAGAGATGTCTGCGCCCGCTATCGTCTCGATCTTCTTGCCCGTGTGCGGCCGGACGAGCACGCGCTCGCGCAGACGCTTCTGCAATTCCACCGCCTCGCGCGGCCGTAACGCCCAATCGTGCAGTTGTTCGTAATGTGCCATCACACCTCGCCTTCGATTCCCTTGTAGTAAGCGGCCACGCGCCTCAGACACGCGACCGTTAAAGTCGCGGCGTTTGATTCGCCGCCATCATCCTCATCCTCTCGCCTGCTCCACTTCGCGCAAGTTGCCACCGGCCGAAAACTCTATCACTCCGCTCGCATAAACGCCTGAGGCTCGACTGTTGATCGAATGGACGCGCCAGCGCGCGTCGTCCGGCGCGGGGAAGTCGTAGCGAAAGTGCGCGCCGCGCGACTCTTCGCGCCAGAGCGCGGCGCGCGCGACGAGCAGCGCGACCGTGACGAAGTTGCGCGACGGCGCGCGCAAACTTCGCGCCCGCTCGATCTGTTCGAGTTCACCGAGCGCGCGCATCAGCGATTGACGCGAGCGCAGTATGCCGACGCGCTCCCACATCAGACGCCGCACGCGCTTACGCACGGCCAGCGCGATCTCGCCCGCGTTTGCATCCGACATGATCGCCTGCCCCGCGCCGTCTCCGTTCGCATCAACGGGCGACGAACGGAGCGCGTCTGCGGCGTGAGCGGCGGCAGCCGCGCGTCCCGCGCGCGCTCCGAAGACGAGTCCTTCGAGCAGCGAGTTCGACGCGAGGCGGTTTGCGCCGTGAACGCCGGTGCAGGCCACTTCGCCCGCCGCGTAGAGTCCGCCGAGGGTGGTGCGCCCGTCGAGGTCTGTGCGGACGCCGCCCATGATGTAGTGAGCGGCGGGCGAGACGGGGACGGGTTCGCGCGTGATGTCGAGTCCGTAACGCAGGCAGGTGTCGTAAATTTTCGGGAAGCGACGACGCAGGAAGCGCGCGTCGAGCGCGGTCATGTCGATGAAAGCGGTGCGCGTGGCGGTGCGTTCCAATTCGGCGACGATGGCGCGGCTCACGATGTCGCGCGGCGCGAGTTCGGCGCGCTCGTGATAGCGCGGCATAAAGCGTTTGCCCTCGGCGTTCCGCAGCAGGCCGCCCTCGCCGCGCATCGCCTCGGAGAGCAGAAAGCGCGGCGCGCCCTCGACGTTCAAGGCCGTCGGGTGAAACTGCACAAACTCCATATCGGCCAATTCCGCGCCGGCCGCGTAGGCCATCGCCATGCCGTCGCCGGTAGCGACCTGCGGGTTGGTCGTGTGCAGGTACAACTGCCCCGCCCCGCCCGATGCCAGCACGACGGCGCGCGCGCGCAAACTGCGCGACGCGCGCACGAGCGGGTCGAGATAGCGCACGCCCCGGCAAAAGCCGTCTTCGACGATCAACTCTTCGGTCGCGGCGTGCGCGAGAAACTGGATGCGCGCGTCGGCGCGTGCGCGTGCGAGCAGCGCGCGGACGATCTCATGCCCCGTGGCGTCGCCCCCGGCGTGAAGGATGCGTCGGCGCGAGTGCGCGGCCTCCTGCGTAAAGAGCAGGCGGCCGCCCTCGCGGTCGAACTCTGCGCCCCACTCGATCAACTCGCGCATGTAACGCCGCCCGTCTTCCACCAGCACACGCACGGCGCGCTCGTCGCACAGCCCCGCGCCCGCCGCCTGCGTGTCGTCTTCATGCAGAGAAGTTTCGTCGTCGTCCGAGAGCGCGACGGCCACGCCGCCCTGCGCGTACTCCGTGTTCGACTCGGCGGCGCGCTCTTTCGTGAGCACGACGACGCGTGCGCCGCCTGCGGCGATTTCGAGCGCGGCGCGCAAGCCCGCGATGCCGCTGCCGACGACGACGAAGTCCGTTTCGCGTAGCATGTTGTTTGCAGGTGTTGCCAAGACCCGGAGATACTAACAATCCGGCGCGCGCCTGAGCAACGTCATGCATTCAAATGCAGGCCGCAATAAGATAAAGTGGATTCGAGTTTGCATCACCACTCTGCGCGCGGTTTCGGTCTTCACACGACGGATGAATAAGAGAAAACTATTCGCCCCGCTTCTCGTCTGCGCGTGCGGGCTGTTGTTGACCGCGCCTCTCCTGCTCTACGGCGCGCCGACCGGCGGCGACGCGATCTTTCACACGATGTGGCATGCGAACTTCTCTGCGCAGCTTTTAGCGGGCGACCTCTACCCGCGCTGGCTGCCTGACATGAACGGCGGCCTCGGCAGCCCCGTCTTCTTCTTCTACGCGCCGCTGCCCTATTACATCACGGCTCTCTTTGCGCCCCTTCTCGACGGCGGCGCATACGGGCTGGCGCACCTCGGCGCGTCGTTCTCGCTCGCCCTCGTCGCCTCCGGCCTGACCGCTTATCTCTGGCTCAAAGAGACGACCGACGAAATATCCGCCGTGCCTGCGGCCGTCGTCTACATGCTCGCGCCGTACCATCTCGGCGTTGACGTCTATACGCGCGTCGCGTTCGCAGAGACGTGGGCGTTCGTCTGGATGCCGCTCACGCTCTATTTCGTCCGGCGACTGATGACGACGACGGCGGGCGCATTCCCTTACGCGCTGCCGGGGCTTGCGCTCAGTTACGCCGCGCTCATCACCACACACCTGCCCACAACTTTGATCTTCTCGCTCGTCCCTCCCTGGTACGCGCTCCGGGCGTGCGCGCCGCAACAAAGAAAGCGCGCCTTAGTCTTAACCGTCGGCGGCATGTCGCTCGGCATCGGCCTCGCGTGCGTCTACCTGCTGCCCGCCCTCACCACACAGGAATTCGTCTCGCTCGGAGATTTGCTGCCTGAGTTTTATCACCGGAGGTGGCTGCAATTAACCAACTTCAATCGCATGGAGTTGGACGGGCGCATCACGCTCGCCGTTTTGACGACCGCTATCGTCATCGCTTGCGCCGCCATCCTCGCCTGCCGCCGGAGCGGCCACGGCGGCGACGACGCGGCGGGCGACGAGTCGCATCGTCTTTGCAAGCGAGAGCGCACGTTCTGGATCGTCGTGTCGCTCGGCTGTCTCTTACTGATGACTCCGGCGAGCAATTTCGTGTGGCGGCTCGTCAAGCCGCTTCAATCGATCCAGTTTCCGTGGCGTTTCAATGCGGTGTTGTGCGTGGCCGCCGCCGCGCTCGTCGCGCTCGCCGCACGACGCACGCTCCAACGTCGCGCGTCGCGCGGCGCGCTCAATCTTGCGCTGCTCGCCGTCGCGGTCGCGCTCGTCGTGTATTGGGTCTTCTTCACGCATTCAATTGCGAGGCGGGCGCAGCCGGAATGGCGTGGCGACGCGCCGACGCTCGACGCGGACTTTGTGAAAAGGTATGCCCGCATGCGCGACGCGCCGGAGTACCGCCCTGCCACCGCCGCCTCGACGCAGGCCGTAGCCTTCGATGAATTGATGTCGAGAATCTGCCGCGCGGGCGAGCGACCCGCCAAGGTTTGCACCGTTGCGGGCGAGGGCGAGATCGCGGTCGAACGCTGGACGCCGGGCGAGATCGAGTTGCGCGTTGCAACCGCAGGCGGCGTCGCGTTCGACGTGACGCAGTTTCACTATCCCGGTTGGGCGGCTTATCTCGACGGGCGGCGTCACCCTCTTGAACCTTCCCGTCCCGACGGCCTCCTGCATCTCGAAGTGCCTGCGGGCGAGCATCGAATAATCTTGCGGCTCAGGCACACCGCCGCCGTTGACGCAGGGATACTAATCTCAACCGCCTCCGTTCTCCTGCTCGTGTCGTGGGTCGCCGCACGCATCCGTGACGGGCGCAGGCGGAAGCGCGTCGCCGTTGCTGTTGTTGCCCGCTGAAACGACAGGCACAGAGAGAGAGCGCGCTTAACGTTTTTGCGCCCGTGAGGGCGGCGGCCGATGCTTTCGGCGCGCTTTCCTTGTTGCGAGAGATTCGCGGTGCGCGCTAGAATGGCAGCCATAGTTCCCAACCCTTCTATTCACTATTGAACTTTTCGTCCTGCGGCGCATGAGAGCGAGCATGTCCCCACATGCGGCTCAATGCGCCCGGCTCAAATTCACGGAGGAATTCACATGCTCACCAGAAATCAGTTCGCAGCGTTTGCGTTGGCCGTCGCGCTCTTAGCGTCGAGCGTTCCGGCGTCGGCGCAGAACAAAACATCACAGCCGACGCCGAGGCCGGGCGGCGCGGCGCGTGCAAGCGCGGGACAGATGAACAACAACAGCGGCGGGCTGCCGCCGATCAAGTTCACGGAGTTTCGACTCAACAACGGCCTGCGCGTAATCCTGCACGAAGATCACTCGACGCCGATTGTGGGCGTCAATCTCTGGTATCACGTCGGCTCGAAGAACGAAGTGCCGGGCAAGACCGGCTTCGCGCATCTCTTCGAGCACATGATGTTTCAAGGCTCTAAGAGTTACGACGACGACTACTTCAAGCCCATTCAGGAGGCGGGCGGCAACCTCAACGGCTCGACCAACCCCGACCGCACGAACTACTGGGAAGTTGTCCCGTCGAACTTTCTCGAACTCGCCCTCTTTATGGAGGCCGACCGTCTCGGCGGGCTGCTCGACGTGCTCAACGAAGCCAAACTCGCCAACCAGCGCGAGGTGGTCAAGAACGAGAAGCGGCAGAACTACGATAACCGTCCCTACGGTCTCGTCAGCGCGAAGATCAACGAGACGCTCTATCCGAAGACGCACCCCTATCACTGGTTGACCATCGGTTCGCTCGACGATCTCTCGGCCGCCTCGCTCGAAGACGTGAAGAATTTCTTCCGCCGCTACTACACGCCGAACAACGCCACGCTCGCAATCGCGGGCGACTTCACCCCGGCCGAGGCTCGCCGTCTGGTGGAAAAATATTTCGGTTCGATCCCGCGCGGCCCGGAAGTGACGCCCGTGCCCATGCAGCCTGCGACCATCACCGAGTTGAAACGCATCAACATGGAAGACCGCGTCGCCCTGCCGCGCGTCTACACGGTTTGGGCTGTGCCGCCGCAGTACACGCCCGACGAGGCTTCGCTCGACGCGCTCGCCAGCATCCTCGCGGGCGGCAAGAGTTCGCGCCTCTACAAAACGCTCGTCTACGAACGCCAGATCGCGCAGGACGTGTCGGCCTTCAACAACTCCGCAGAGATCGCCGGTCAGTTTCAGATCGTGGCGACGGCCAAACCCGGCAAGACGCTTGCCGAACTCGAAGGCGCGATCAACGAAGAACTCGAACGCATCAAGCAGACGCCGCCCACCACCGAGGAGATCGAACGCGCCTATAACGCGCGCGAGGCGTCTTTCATCTACAGCCTGCAAACCGTCGGCGGCTTCGGCGGCAAGAACGACCAGTTGAACCAGTACGCCACGTTCCTCAATCGCCCCGACTACTTCAACGAAGACCTCGCGCGTTATCGTCGCGTGACGCCGGAGGACGTGAAGCGCGTCGCCAATCAATACCTGACCGATAAGCGTCTCATCGTCAACGTGACGCCGCGCGCGCGCGGACGTTCCACGGGCGAACCCGTGCCCGAAAGCCCCGCGAAAGCCGTCGCCACGCCTGCGCCGCAGACGGCGGGCGCGCCGCAAACCGGAACCGCAGGAGCAGCGACAGCAGGCGAGTCAGCGCAAACCGCTACGAAGGCTGCGGCCGCCGCAACCGCTCCGGCCGGAGCCGCGCCGCCCACCACCGCCGCGCCCGCCAAAGGCGAACCGGCCAAGCCCGCAAACGCCCAGAAACGCGATCCGAAACAGGCGGACGCGAGTGCGGCCGTGCTGCCGAAGCCCGGCTCTGAGCCGCGCCTCGTGCTGCCTAAAGTGGAACGCCATCGCCTGTCGAACGGGCTACAGGTGTTTCTCGTGCGCCACTCCGAACTGCCCGTCGTCAACATGAATTTGATCATCAGGTCGGGCGCAGCGTCAGACCCGGAGAACTTGCCCGGCGCGGCCAGTCTCACCGCCGACCTGCTCGACGAAGGCACGAAGACGCGCAACGCGCTCGAAATCTCGAACGCGCTTGCCAGCATCGGCGCGCGTCTCGGCGTCGGCGCGGGATGGGACTCCAGTTCCGCCGACCTGACCACGCTCACGCGCCATCTCGACCGCGCGCTCGAAATCTACGCAGACGTGCTGCTCAACCCGGCCTTTCCGGAAGCTGATCTCAAACGCCTGCGCGCCTCGCGCCTCGCCACGCTGCAACAGCAACGCGACAACGCCGACGCCATCGCCGGTCTCGTCTATTCGTCGATCCTCTACGGCAACAAGCATCCATACGGCCGCCCGCTCTTTGGCAACGAAGCCTCTCTGACGGCTATCGCCGAGGCGGACGTGCGCCGCTTCTACGAAACTTACTACCGCCCGAACAACGCCGCGCTCATCGTCGCGGGCGACGTGACGGCCGCCACGCTTCTGCCCAAACTCGAACGCGCCTTCGCCGCTTGGAAGCCCGGTCAAGTTCCGTCAACCGACGTTTCGATGATGCCGCCGCCGCGCGAACGCGCCGGGATTTATCTCGTCGATAAGCCGGGCGCGGCGCAGTCCGTCATCCAGATCGGGCAGGTCGGCGTCGCGCGCTCGACGCCCGACTACTTCCCGCTGCTCGTTCTCAACTCGATGCTCGGCGGCCAGTTCGTCTCACGCATCAACCTGAACTTGCGCGAGGACAAGGGCTACACCTACGGCGCGCGTTCCGGCTTCGACTACCGGCGCGGCGCGGGGCCGTTTGCGGCCTCCGGCGGCGTCTTCACCAACGTGACGAAAGAGTCGGTCAGCGAATTCCTCAAAGAGTTGCGCGGCATACGCGGCGAGATTCCCGTCACCGAACGCGAACTCGAATACGCCAAGCAGGGCATCCTGCGCGGCTTCCCGCGCGGCTTCGAGACGCCCGCGCAGATCGCCGACCGCCTCAGTTCCGTCGTGCTCCACAACCTGCCCGACGACTACTTCAACAACTACAGCGCGCGCGTGCGCGCCGTCACGCTCGCGGACATCACGCGCGTCGCCAACCGCTATCTCGACCCGTCGCGCATGGCGATTCTCGTCGTCGGCGACCGCAAGGCCGTCGAACCCGGCCTGCGCTCGCTCGGCATCGGCGAAGGCATCACGCTGCTCGACGCTGAAGGCCGCCCCGTTGCTGCGGCGTCGGGCGACGGCGGCGGAAGCAAGTAGCAAACGCCCGCTTGCCTGAACGAACAAACTAAGGCCGCGCCGGAAATTTACAACTTCCGGCGCGGCCTTCCCCTTTGTCTCCCGCGTGGGCGCGGCTTAACGTTTGATGAGATTGATCGTCCCGCGACACTTCGGCGCGCCGCAATCGCAACGCTTGTCGTTCGAGTGGTAGGACTCGACGTAATCGAGCGTGATCTCTTCGCCGGGGGCGATGTCGCGCAGGGCGAAGAAGATGATGTGGCCGTGCATGATGCGGACGAAGCTGTTCGGCTGGCACGAGTGGTTGATGAACTGCGAGGCGTTGCCGCCCGCGCTGCTGTCGATGCCCCAGTAGGAATCAATCGCGCAGATGTGCAGGCGCTCCTTGCCGCGCATCCGCCGCGCCGCCTCCACACGCGACACGCGCTCGCCCGTCAACTCTGCGATCTTTCGCCCCTTGCGAAACGCGACCGTGGCGAAACAACCCGTCCCGTCGATTTTCGACTTGCGCGCCTCGATCCCCTCGGCCGCTTCGATCTTTCTCATGCGTCTCGTTTCCGCCTTCGCGCTCAATTTACACCCGCCTCCAATTCCGCCCGCAACTTCTTCGTCAACTTCGCCCACACCATCTCGTAAGACGCGCGGATCAAACTCTCCGTCTCCGCTTCCTCAAGCGCGTCGAGCCGGTGGAGCGTCACCCAATGGATGCGCGCCATGTAGGCGGCGGGCGTGATGCCCTCCTGCTCGACGAGTTCCGCAAACTTCTCCGGCGTACACTTGAACGACACGCGCGTCGGCGTCACATCCAGACTCGCCACCGCGAACATCTTGCCCCCGACGCGGAACAACAGATCGTTATCCCACTGCACGCCCTCCGTCGCGTGCGGCAGCGACAGGCAGAAACGGCGCAACGACTCAATATCCATCTCTCATCCCCTCCTTCCTCTGTGTCTCCAACGCGCTTGCATTGAGGTGCGCGCGCTATTCATAGACCGTCGCCCGGCAAATATCACACTGCTACTCGAACTGCCTCTTGAACTGCCCGAACTGCTCGCGCAACTCAGCCAACTCAGCGCGCACCTCCCGCAACTCCTGCTCCAGACGCGCCACTCTGCCCGCCTCGCCGCGCGCCTCCGAAGTCGCTGCCTCCGCCGCGCGCGTCTCCATCTCCGTCACTTCAACCTCGCCGCCGAGCAGGTGCATGTAACGCGACTCCTTCTGCCCCGACTGTCGCGGCAACTTCACCACGAGCGGCACGTCGCGCGTCATCAAATCTTCCAGCGTCGTCTCGACGAACGACAACGCAGAGAACGGGTACAGGCGTTCCGTGCGCGTGCGTATCTCGCCCACCGTCTGCGCCCCGCGCAGCAACAGCACGCACATCACCGCCATCTCCGGCGACTTCAACCCCAACGCCTCGTCCAGCACATGCCTGTACTTCGGCACGCGCCCGTCGGCGGTCGTCACCACCCGCACCAGCTTCCGGTCGCGCAAACTATCCAACGCCCACACGACCGTCCGCTCGTCGAAGGCCACCACCGGCTCGCGGTTCGACAACTGGTTGCACGCCTGCCTGAGCGCGTTCAACGTCAGGGGGTAATACTCCGGCGTCGTCACCTGCTTCTCGATCAAAGCCCCCACAACGCGCACCTCTTCCGGACTCAAGATCAATTCTTCGCTCAATGTGTCACCTATGCTTAACCTTTACGGTAGGGAGTTACTACGTTCGACAACGTGGGGAAGTGCTTTTTGTTCAAAGTCACCAGATCGGCTTTTCTCCCCTCGGCGGTGGCCGCGATAATGGCGTCCGCAAGTCCCACCCCATGACTTTTCCCATAGTCGCGCCGGATCAAGCCACCCGCAGCGGCAAGCGCGACATCAACGGGGATGACAGTGAAGACAGACAGGAACTGATCCATAGCTACCCGCTCCGCGCCCTCACGTACGCCCGCGTAAAGCTCGGCCACCGTGATGGCGGAAATAAGCAAAGGCTCTGTGCGGCTCTCTAAATACGAAACCGCTTCGGCTCGCCCGCGCAAGTAATCTATCAGCACGTCGGTATCAAGCAACAAGCGTTCAGCCATGTGACCCGCCCGCTTTCTTCAACTTCGATTCCATTCCCGCCTGAGGTCTTCCGGCGCGGGCAAATCCTGACGGTCTTTCCAAATGCCCCGCGCCTCCTGCATCAGGCTTCTCCTTTCCTCGTCTCTTTGAAGTTCGCCGGCCACCCGCTTGAGCATTTCGTTAAGCCACTCGTGCTCTGACTTGCCCGTCCGCTCGGCAATCTTCCGCAGCGCATCGCGCTCCTGTTCGGTCAAATTTATCTCCGGCTCATTCATCCTAAAGACACCTTTCATCAACTCATGAACCTAATGTATCTGCTGGCAGAACTCAAGGATTAATTCTTCGCCCAGTGCGTCGTCAGGCGAGCCGCCACTTGATGCGTGTGTAGGCGATGCGAAACCCGTGTCGCTCGGCGTTGCGCTGGGAGGTGCTGCCGGGTTGGGCGCACATCATGGCGATGTCGCAGCCGCGTTCGGCGGCGAAGCGGAGGCGGCTGCCGAGCAGCGCGAGTTGCGCCCCCTGCCTGCGCCCTTCGGGAATCGTGCTTGCGCCTGCCAGCAGCACCACGCCTTCGCAGATGCCTATTCCGCCCGTGGCGATTGCGCGCCCGTCGAGTTCCGCCATGAACGAGGCCGCGCCCGCCCTCTTCGCGCTGATGAACGACAACTCCTGTATCTGGTCTGCGTATTCGGCAAACTCGCTCCACCCGCGCGCCGCCGTCTGCGCCCACAGTTCGTGTTCATCTTCTCCGACGACGCGCACGGTGAGTTTATCGTTGCGCGCCGCGGGCAGTTCGTCCGCTTCCCGGCCGATGGGGCGATACATCACGCTCGTCAACTCGACGGGTTGATAGCCGCGTTCGTTGAGCAGCGTCAACAATCCGGGGGAGGCCAGCGGGCTGACTTCGTGAAACACGGGCGCGCCGCGTTCGCGGAAAAAACTTTCGAGGGCATCCATCTCAACGCCCGTCACCTCTGCAAACACGCCGAGGCCGAACGTCTGCGTCAGTGGCGACGCCGCGCCGTCGAACATCGCGTATGCGCCCGCCACCTCGATCCACTGCGCGCCGCTCGCGGGAAACAGGCGCGCGCGCGTTTCGATGAACTCCGTGCTGGTGTGCGCCTCAGCCCTTTCGAGCCGTCGCGCCAAATTCAGATCGGCAAAGATGAATCCTTGTGTCTCCTGCTCGCCCATAAGTTTCAATTTTACGCTCCCGCGTTTTGCGTCAGCTTCATCAACTCTGCACGCGCCCCGGCACACCTTTACAGTTCGGACGCGAACAACATAATCTCCGGCGCGTCATCCGACAAACGGACGAGCCGGTCGAATTTCAGTCCGATCTTTTCCAGCACCTTGATCGAGCCGGCGTTGTCCGGGTTTGTCACCGCCAGCACGCGTCCGAGGCCGAGCGCGCTCGACGCATAACTCAACACGGCGGCGGCCGATTCATAGGCATACCCTTGCGACCAGAAGCGCGGCAGGAAAGCATAGCCGATGTCGGCGTCGGGCAGCGTGTCGCGCTTCACCAGCCCGCAGATTCCGGCGGGCGTCCCGGTCTCCTTCAACTCGACCAGCCACAGGCCGAATCCGTGCCGCGCATAACTCGCGACCGGCCCTTCCAAAATATACCGAACCGCGTCTTCCATAGTCCGCACACCCTTATCGCCGATGTTGCGCAAAAACGCTTCGTCGTTCAGCAGTTCGAGAATGAACGCGGCATCGCCCGCATGCAACGGGCGAAGATTCAGACGCTCTGTTTCGAGTATGTTCATGGAAGATGCGCCTTCTTTTTCCGGCGTGCGCCCGCCGTCGATAGACAGCCGCGCGCGCGGCGACGCCTTAATATCTGCCGTCGCTTCCCAGCGCCGCATTATACCCCCGATTCGGCCTCGCCTTCACACCGGCCGCAACTGTGACTTGGGCACAACGCGATGTTAAAATGTGCGTGCAATGAATCAAGGGACACATCTCACGGGGTTGGACGCGGCGGAGTTGTCGGCGTTCGTAGAGTCTTTGGGCGAACCGGCATATCGCGGGCGACAGTTGTTCGGCGCGCTCTTCAAACGGCGTCTGCGCTCGTTCGAGGAGATGACCGACCTGCCCAAAAATTTCCGCGCGCTGCTCGCCGAACGCGCGTCCGCTTCGACGCTCACGGTCGAGTCGCGCTACATCTCGGAGGACGGCACGCGGCGTTATTTGATGAAGACGCACGACAACCTGCCCGTCGAGACCGTCTTCATCCCGGAGGAGAGACGCGACACGATCTGTTTCTCGTCGCAGTCGGGTTGTCCCTTGCAGTGCGATTTTTGCCTGACGGCTAAACTCGGCCTCCTGCGCACGCTGACGGCGGGCGAGATCGTCGAGCAGATCGTCATCGCCTTGAACGACGCTTACGGCGCGGGCACGAAGACTCCGCGCGGCACGAACCTCGTCGCGATGGGCGCGGGCGAACCTTTCCTCGCCTTCGACTCGCTGATGAAAGCTCTGCGCATCATGGCCGACCCGGCCGGACTGCACATCGTGCCGAACCGCGTCACCGTCTCGACGGCCGGGGTCGTCCCGCGCATACGCGAACTGGCGCGCGTGCCCGACCGCCCGCACCTCGCCATCTCGCTCGCCGCCCCGACCGACGAACAGCGAAACGTCTTGATGCCCATCAACAAGAAGTGGCCGCTCGAAGAGTTGCTCGCGGCGTGCAAGGAGTTCGAGTCGTCGCTGAAGCCGGGCGAGCGTTTCACGTTCGAGTATGTGATGCTCGACGGCGTTAACGATTCGGACGAGCACGCGCGGCAGTTGGGGAATTTGCTCAACCGGCATCAACTGCGCGCGAAGGTCAACCTGATTCCGCACAATCCGGCCGACCCTTTGCCCTATCGCCCGACGCCGCTCGCGCAGGTCGAACGTTTCCAGAGCATCCTCGAAGCGAAAGGCGTCCACGCCTACGTGCGCCGCCCGCGCGGGCGCGACATCTATGCCGCCTGCGGCCAACTCGCCGCCCGCCGCCCCGCGAACAACCTGAACCCGCAGATGTTGCATCAACTAACGAGTTGACCGCTCGAAGTCTCGACTCGAACATCACCGAAACCGAAATGATCCGAAAAATATTTACAACTCACGTCACGCTCTCGCTCGTCGCTGCCTCTCTGCTCGTCGCCGTAAGCACGACGGCGCATCGCGCCACGGCGTCAACTAATCTCGCCCCGCCCGTCGTGCAGGGGGCGAACATCGGCGTCAACGGTTTCTTCGCCGCCGACAAAGCGCAGCGCGGCCGGAGCGTGCAGGCCGCCATCGTGCTCGACATTCCGCGCGGCTTCCACGTCAACGCGAACAAGGCCGCCAAGTTTTCCATCCCGACCGTGGTTAAGATCGACGCGCCGAAGGGCTTGCGCGTCAGCGCGGTGGCCTACCCCCGCGCCGTCGTGCGGCGTCTCGGTTTCTCGAAAGACGCTCTGTCGCTCTACGAAGGTCGCGCCGTGATGCGCTTCAACCTCAACGTCCCCGCCAACTACCAGACGGGACTGACGGAACTGCGCGCCAAAGTGACCTATCAAAGCTGCAACGACGAAGTGTGCTTCCCGCCGACCACGCGCGAAGTCAAACTCGGCATCAACGTCGTCGGCCCAAACGAATCCGTCAAGCGCATCAACACGCAATACTTTCGTTGATAGCGATGAAGGCAGAGGGATGAATCAGAAAGCACTCTAGCGAGTTAATGCTTTCATTCATCCTGCATCGCTTCGCCTTCATCCCTTCCAATGACTGCGAGCAGTCGCCCGGTGCGGCCGTGGAGTTTTTTGTCGCGGCGGTAAGAGAAGAAAAGATCGTCGCGACAGATCGTGCAGAATGGCGCGGTGTGGATGCGCGCGTCTGAGACGCCCGCGTCTGAGAGTTGGCGGCGGTTGGCTCTTTGCAAATCAATGCGCGCGTGTCCCTCGCGCGTGGGCGTGAGAAGTTCGACGGCATACGGGAAGCGTGCGCGGAAAAGTTCGATCACGTCGCTCCCGACCTCGTAGCAGCAATGCAGCGCGGCGGGGCCGATGCAGGCGCACACGTCTTCCGCGCGCGTGCCGTACTCGGCGCGCATACGCGCGAGCGCGGCGGGCACGACTTCGGCCGCAGTGCCGCGCCAGCCCGCATGGACGGCGGCGCATGCCCCGCTTCGCGCGTCGCCCAAGAGGATGGGCACGCAATCGGCGGTCTGGACGCCGACGAGGACGTGCGGGGCATCGGTGGTCAACGCGTCGCAGCGTTCGTCGTTCGCGTCGAGCGCGCCCGCCTCTTCGCCGCGAACGACGCGCACGTCCGCGCCGTGAACTTGCCAGCAGGTGGCGAGTCGCCAACGCCCGCGAAAGAGTTTGAGGAAGCGGCGGCGGTTTTCGTGGATGTTGGCCGCGTCGTCTTCGTTGAAGCCCGCGAGGTTGAGCGCGTCCTGCGGCATGGGGCTGCAACCTCCGGCGCGCGTCGAGAAGCCGTTGGCGAAGCCTTCAGTTTCCAACTGCGCGCCGACGAGGACGCGCACGCCGTCTCGCTCGCGCCAGCGGAATCCGGCGAGCTTGAGCGATTCCGAATCTCCCGTGATCATCTCAATCGGCATAGACATCATCGAAGTGGCGCGCGTGCGCGCGGTGTTGCGGCGCACGCCGCGTTTCGCCGAGCGCGTCTTCACGCCCGGCGAGCGCGACTACTGCGAGCGGCGCGGTGTGGTCGCGCCGCAGCACTACGCCGCGCGTTTCGCCGCGAAAGAGGCCGCGCTCAAATCGCTCGGCACGGGCTGGAGTGGCGGCCTCGCGTGGCAGGACATCGAAGTCGTCTCGAACGCGGCGGGCGCGCCGTCCCTCGTCTTTTACAATCTCGCGCGCGAACTGTTCACACGCTCCGGCGCAACGACAGCGCATCTCTCCATCTCTCACACCACCGAACACGCCATCGCCCAAGTCGTCCTCGAACGCCGCGACGTTGAGCCTCAGGCGACGCAGGAATTGTAACGCAGACGCCGCCAAGTCAAAGCCGCGAAGCGACAATGTCGAGTCGCGTCCGCAGAGCGGCGACAGGCAATCGTAGCGACGCGGCGACGAGTATGCGCCGTGTTCGCGGTTCATGCTCGCCGCCGCAGTCGCGGCAATTCATCTTCTGCGATTAGCGTTGCGGGGCGTGGGGAAAGACGACTTGCGGATCGTTGACGAGCCGCGGGCGCACGCTGCGACTCTGCTCGATTCGCGTGGTTTGAATCGAAGGCGCGGGGAGCACAACAACGGGCGCGTCGCTATCGTGCGACGCGTGCACGCGCGACGAAGCGACGGCATGCGCCTGAGCATCGGGCGCGAAACCCGTAGATTGAGGGGCAGGTTGTCGTGCGTCGTTGTCGGCAAGAAGGAGCGAATCGTTGTTGTCGGCAAGGAGCGGTAAGAGCGTTCGATGCAACAGGCATTCGGAGGTCGGGGCGAGCGCGGGGGTGACGGCGATGCGTTCGTGTTGGGGGCAAGAGGGCGAGACGAGTTGGCCGGTGGCGGGATCGATCTCCACGGACATCACGCCCGCCGGGCGCAGAAAGGCCGCGCCGCCGAGTTCCGGGCGGAGTTCGATTGCGCCGCGCACAAACTCCGTCCAGACGGGCAGCGCGCTGTCCGCGCCCGTGAGTCCGAGTTGGCGGTTGTCGTCAAATCCGATCCAGACGACGCAGACGAGGTTTGGCGTGTAGCCGACAAACCAGCCGTCGCGCGAAGTGCCCGTCTTGCCCGCCACCGCCGACAGTTTCAACATCCCGCGCGCCGCGCGTGCCGTGCCTTCGTCGATGACGTTCGTGAGCATGTCCGTGATCATGTAAGCCGTCGAAGGCTGAACGACGGGCGCGGATGAGGGGAGAAATTCTTCAAACAATTTCACGCCGTCGCCGTCTACGGCGCGCGTGATGGACGAGGGACGCGCGCGCGCGCCGCCGTTGGCAAATGCAGTGTAAGCGGACGCGATCTCAAGCGGCGTCGCCTCTGCCGTGCCGAGCGCGAGCGACGGGTAAGCGGGAGCTTTCGGCAGCCCGAACATCTCGGCCAGCGCGGCGACGCGCGGCAAGCCCGTCTGCATGGCGAGATCGACCGTCACGACGTTCAGAGATTTCGTGAGCGCGTCGCGCATCGTCACGTCGCGCATCGAGTAGCCGCCGCCGTAATTGGCCGGGCGATAGGCGGGGCTATAGCGGTCGAACTGAAAGGCGCGCGGCGCGTCCGTGAAGAGGCGCGCGGGTGAGATGCCGCTCTCCAACGCCGCCGCGTAAACGAAGGGCTTGAAGACCGAACCGGGTTGCCGCCGCGCGTCCGTAGCGCGATTGAGTTGCGAGGCGGCGTAGTTTTTACCGCCGACCATCGCAAGCACGTGGCCGGTGTTCGGGTCGAGCGCGACGAGCGCGGCCTGCGGTCGTGCGTCGCCCTGCTTGTAAACTCGTTCGAGTTGCGCGAGTTGGCGCGCGACCGCTTGCTCCGCCAGTTGTTGCAAGTCGAGATCGATGGTGGTGTAGACGCGCAGTGAACGCTCGTCCGCGCCCGCGTGCCCGGCGCGCTGTAGTTGCGCCTCGACGGCGCGGTTGACGTGATCGACGAAGTAAGGCGCGGTCGCGCGTGCGGCCGGATCGACGGGCGCGACGCTCAACTCTTCGCTCGACGCGAGGCGCGCTTCGTCGGCCGTGATCGAATTGTCGCGCAGCATCGCGGCAAGCACGGCATCGCGGCGCGCGCGCGACTCTGCAACGTGGCGGTCGGGCGCATAGCGCGCGGGGCTTTGAATCATTCCGGCGATGGTCGCGGCTTCGCCAAGCGAAAGGTCGCGCAACTCTTTGCCGAAATAGACGCGCGCCGCTTGCTTGACGCCGCGCACGGCGAACGCGCCGCGCTGGCCGAGATAAATCTCGTTGCAATAGAGCGCGAAGATGTCCTCTTTCGACAGGCGGCGTTCGAGCGCGGCGGCGAGAAGGGCTTCGTTGAACTTGCGGCGCAGCGTGCGCTCCGGCGTGAGATAAGTGTTCTTGACGAGTTGCTGCGTGATGGTTGAACCGCCCTGTTGCTCGGGCGCGCTCGCGCTGCTGCGCGCGCCGTCGCCCGTCCAACTCAGGAGCGCGCGGCTGATGCCCGTCAAGTCGAGTCCGTGGTGCTCGAAAAAGCGGCGGTCTTCGATGGCGCGGATCGCGTTCGTGAGCACGGGCGGAATATCCGCGTAAGCGAGCGTGGCGCGCGTGCCGGTCTTCATCGCGGCATCGTTTGTGAGGGCTTCCGGCTCAAGCGCGAACGCGTCGAGCGTCACGCCGTCGCCCGTGATCTCGCTGATGCGCCCCTTGCGATCAAACTCGACGCGCACGACTTCGGGCGTGAAGCCTTCGGCCACCTTCACGCTTTCCGCGCCGGGCGTGTGACGCGGGCTGATCTCGATTGCGCCCCCGTCGGCCAAGCGAAACGCACCGCTCCACACGTCGCTCGCGGTCTGTTCGACGTAACCGGCGCGGCGCAGAGTTTCGACGAGACGCTCGCGCGAAAAATTTTGCCCGGCGCGCAAGACGCGCGGCGCGGCGTATAGCCCGGCGCGGCTCGTCAGGTAGCCGGAGGCAAGGCGTCGGTCAATCGTCTCGGCCGCGCCCCGGTAGCAATAGACGAGCGATCCAACGACGGCCGCGCACACGACGAGCGCAAACACACCGATGAAGCGCAGGCGACGCGTCCAGTTGCGCGTCTTCTCCGTGCGCGGCGTTCCGGTTGCAGCGTCCCGCCGCGTCGTCAACAGTCGCGGCAGTCGCCGCGCTTGCCGTCGCTCCGATGTGATTTCAATTGCCATGTTGAAATTTGTTGCCGGTCAGCAGCCCGTTGTCCGCTGTCAGATCAAAATTTCGATAACTCACGTAACGACCACCAAACAATTGACTACTGACAACCTTTTTTAGACACACTTAGCCCTGTGCTTCGGACTATCTCGCCCGTTCCAAGAAGTTCTCGACTTTGTGATGTAGTAAGTAAACGACTAATCGACGGCGAATTCTTTGAACGAGTGCGCCGGGCGCGCGGCGCACGACGGATCGGTTTAGTGCGTGGCCGATGCGCTCAGAACAGGCGCGCTCGTGTCGCCACCCTCGATCTGGCTGCCGTCCGCGCCCGCGTCGGGACTTGCCCACTGCGAGAGTGCTGCCGTCGAGACAGCGAGGGTGATCATGACCATGATGACGAAAATTAGTTGTGCCAGATTTTTTCCCAGTTCTTTCATGTGGCTGCCCCTCTTCGGAAAGTCTTCTGCCCACACCGTTGAGCAATGTTTGTGCCAGCAGGCAAAACATGATCGGACGCGGGCGTTCGCGGCGGAATTTAGTCCGCTTTGCGGAGAGTTTTAGAGTTTGAGGCGTAAACTTCGGGAAGAATCTTGAGTTTGGCGGAAGCGTTGCGCGTTGTTTTTTGGTACACCTGCGGAAGAGACGAGGCGCGCAGGGTTGTCTTGAAACGATTCGTCTAGCGCGGCGACGTGGGGTGTTTGCCGTCTTCGCGTGTGTGCGGCGTGCGCGTTTCGCGCGCGGGGCGACGCTCGGCGGCAGCGGGCGCGTGCGGGCGATGCAGGAGGCGTTGTATCCACGTCGGGTGTTGTTCGACGGGCGGCGTGAGCAACGACTTGATTCCGGCCAGCGCATCGTGCGCGGCCTCTTCGCCCGCCGCGATCAGTTCGGCGGAGCGCGCCATCTCGTCCCAACGGATGTGGCCGACCTTCGGGCGGATAACGACGTCTGCGTTGCGCCCCTCGTGTGCCGAGACGGTACGCTGCACCACCATCATCGACTGGAAGAGCACGCCGATGGCCGACTGCGGCGGCCCCAAAAACTTCGCGCCCTCGAAATTCACGTCCACGGCGATCACGATGTCGGGGTCGAGCGCGCGTGCTGCCGCCGCGGGCAGATTGGCGACGAGTCCTCCGTCCACCAGTTGCCGTCCCTCGGCATCGGTGACGGGCACGTACCAACCGGGCACGGCGCAACTCGCGCGAATCGCAAACGCCGCATCGCCCTCGTCGCGCATGACGACCGCCTGCCCCGTATGCAAGTCCGTGGCGACGGCGGCGAAAGGGATCGGCATCTCTTCAAAGCGCGTCACGGGGAAGCGCGCACGGATGTACTCCTCCATGCGCGCGTTCGACTGCACGCCGAGCCGCGAGAGCGTCATCCGCCCGAAGTTGCGCCAGCGCATTTCGCGCCCCAAGCGTTCGAGTTCCGCGATTGTCATCCCGGCGGCCAACGCCCCACCGACGAGCGCACCCGCCGACGTGCCCGCCACGGCGTCGATAGGGATGCCCGCATCCAACAGCACCTTCAACACGCCGACATGCGCCGCCCCGCGCGCCGCCCCGCCCGACAACGCCAGCCCCACGCGCAATCTTTTAGGTTGCTCCGTACTTTTGCGCCACATGAATGAATCGTAAATCGTGAATCGTAAATCGTAAATAGATTAAGAGAAGTGAATCGTGAATCGTGAATCGTAAATAGAAGAAAACAGGTCTTCATCTATTCACGATTTACGATTCACGATTTACGTCTTTTTCATACCTGATTGAGAATGACGATCTCGGCGCGGGTGCGTGCGTCTTCGAGGAAGGCGTCGGTGTCGGATTCGATCTTGTCCTCGGTGAGCGTGCGTTCGATTTCGGGCGTGGCTTGTTCGAGCGTGGGGACGATGCGGCCGGGCGACAGGCGACGGTGACGCGGCACGTACACGTCGCGGTAATAGGCCGCGATCTCCTGCGTGGAGATGATGGTGAAGGAGCGGAAGCGGAAGTTGAGATAGTTTTCGATCTCGACGCGCTGGCGGACGATCTCGCGCAAGCCCTCGCCCGTCAGGCCGACGCGCGCCGTGCGTTCGTAAAAGGCCGACTGCGAAGGGAAACGTTTGACGAGTTCGTTCAGAGCCTTATCGACATCGGCGTCGGAGGGCGTGATGGTCGGGAGCTTTCCGGCCTCCTGCGAGATGAGTCGCTGGTCGATCAGGAGATTGAGGACGCGTTGCAAATCTTCCGAACGCGGCTGGTCAATCGGCGTGTCCGGCTGCAAGGCCAACTGCCAGAGCAAGTCCGTGTAGGTGATCAACTCGCGGTTATTGATCGTCGCCACCCAGCGATCCACGATCTCTTGCGCGGGCGCGGACGGAGCAAAAAAAGTAAAGGGTAGAGTGTAGAGAGCAAGGGCGAGCACAAAAGCGCGCGCTCGCATCACGAACTTTTTCATTGAAGCTTGTTTCTTCATCATCTCCTTTACCCTTTACCCTTGTTCTTTTCTCAAGCGCCTTAGAACGCTTGCCCGAAGCGGAAGTGCAACTGCGCGCGGCGCAGGCGCACGATGGCGGGCGGCCCGGCGAATTGCGGCAGTTCAAACTCCGGCGGGTTGAGGAGGAAGCCGTAGTCTATGCCGAGCGCGCCGATGGGCGTGCGGAAGCGCAGGCCGAGGCCAACGGTGTGCGTCCACTGGACGCGCAGGTTGCGCGTGTTGATGGTGTCGCCGGGTCGCCGGTCGTTGCGCCCGAAGATGTCGCCGATGCGGCGAAAGACGTTGCCGCCGTCGTAGAAGGGCACGATCTGGAAAGTCTTCGTCAAAGGCACGCGCGCCTCGAAATTCGCCACCGCCATCGCGTTGCCGCCGACCGGCACGGTGAACGGGTTGAGCGTCACGGGGTCGCCGTTTGAATCGCGGAAGACGCCGCCCGCGCAGTTCTGGACGTTGATCTGGCTGCCCGCGCCGGAGCCGGTCGGGCAGACGGCGAGGCGCGGCCCGGCCTCTTCAAAGGCGAAGCCGCGCAGCGTCGTCGAGCCGCCGGTAAAGAATCTTTCGCTGATGGGCAGCGTCTGGTCTACGTCGTCGATCACGCCGTCTCCGTTGCGGTCGGTCGGGTTGAAAAGACCGGCGACGCCGAGATTGAGATTGACGGCGAAGACCGTGCCGCGCACGCGGCTCTGCAAGCCGCCGAGCAGGCCGCCGCGCTCTGAAGGCAGCTGCAAGGGATCGGGGCCGCCGCCGAAGCGGAAATAGCGGCGATAGGTGGCGAGCAACTTCGTGAACGAAAGATTGCCGCCGAGTTGTTTGATGGCGACGGCGTAATCCACCGTCAAGAACTGGCCGCGCGAGGGGTCGAACTGGCGGTCGCGCGTGTCGCGCGTAAAGGTCGCGCCGAAGCGCGAGAGGCGCACAGCCCTGTCGGGTCGAAGGATGGGCGCGACGAGGAGGCTCTGGATGTTGAAGAGGCGCACGTCCTCGTAGTTGTAGCGCAGGAAAAGGATCGTGCGCGAACGCTGTTGGATAACGCGTTGCGTCTCGATGTTGAAGGTGAAACGGTTGATGGTCGGCTCGCCCGTGCGCTCGCCGAATTCGTCAATGGGTCGGCCTTCTTCGTCGAGCCGTTGGACGACGCCGAAGTTGCCCCGGTCGATGGTCGAGCGGAAGAAGCGCGTGACGTTGACATCGCGCTGGTATTGCGCCGAGATGGTCAGCGGCGAGAACCTTTGACGGCCGTAGGTGCGGAAACGCGGGTCGAAGTATTCGAGGCGTAAGAGTTGTTGCGTGCGGCTGGCGCGCGTCCGCAGCGCGCCCTGTCGCAGTTGGCCGAAGAGGTTGTTGTTGCGAAGCTCGAAGAGGCCGAGCGGCCCGCTGTCGGTCGAGTAGCCGCCGCCGTAGTCCATGCGTCGCGGCTTGAGTTCTTCGAGGTCGATGATCACGTCGCGGCGACGGAAGCCCGCGGCCGTCTCGCCCGCCGCCTCCGTGCGAATGATGACCTGACGGAAAGCGTTCGTTTCGTAGAGCACGCGCTCGGCTTCGGCGAGGCGGTCGGAGCGCAAGACCTCGCCCTCGCGCAGCGGGATGGCTTCGAGGATGGCCTCGCGCTTCGTCCGCATCGCGGTGTCGGGCGTCGTGCCTTCATTGCCGTTGATGATGATGCGATTGATGAAGACCTTGCCGCCCTCCGTGACGTTGTAGACGAGCCGCACCTGTTCGTCGTCGCCCTTCTTCGGAAGTTCCACAACGTCCACGCGCACCTCGGCGTCGATGTAGCCGTTGCGCGCGTAGAGATTGCGGATGCGCTCGCCGTCGGCGCGGGCGAGCGTGCGCGCAAACGCCCCTTCGACGATGGTGCAAGGTTCGCTGCGGAAGGCGGCGGCGCGGCACGGCTCTTCGCGCAGTCGCTCGGTCGTGTAAAGCTGGTTGCCGCGAAAGTCCAGTCCGGCCACGCGCGTCAGAGGGCCTTCGGTGACGGCGAAGGTGATGATCAAGTCTTCGCTGTCGATAGAGACGCCCTGACGCACTTCGACCGCCGCGCGTCGATAACCGAGATCGCGCATGCGCGCCTCAATGGTGCGCCGGTCGCGCACCAGCAATTCGCGGCTCGTGTAGCCGCGGCGAGAGCCGAGAAACGGGATGATGCCGAGGATGCCGCTGGCGGGTTCGGAGCCGAGCGCGTCGGCGAGGTCGTCGTAGGTCAACTTCTCCGTGCCCTCGATGCGAATCTCGGAGAGACGGAAGCGGCGGCCGAGTTCGACCGTGTAGTTGATGTTGACGGTGCGACCGCTCAACTCGCGCGGGTTCAAGTTGTCGCACGCGCCCCCCACGACTGGCGCAGAGATGTTGGCTTGCGCGAGCGGGTCGGACGTGACGATGTTCGCGTTCCCCGTCGTCGCGGCAGGAGTAGCAGCAGGAGCGGGCGGCGCGGCGTTCGGGTTCGTCGTTGTTGTTGTCGTCGGCGTTCCGGCGGCCGGGTCTGTGTTCGCGGGCGGCGCGGCGACCGTCGTGCCGGGATTAGCTGTCGCGGCCGTGTTCGGGTTGGCATCAGTCGCCGCCGCGCCGGTCGTCGAAGCGG
Organism: Pyrinomonadaceae bacterium; assembly: GCA_035940695.1. GTDB lineage: Bacteria > Acidobacteriota > Blastocatellia > Pyrinomonadales > Pyrinomonadaceae > JAIVJZ01. The sequence continues at coordinate 121,989 of DASZEQ010000006.1, forward strand.
GCGGCGCGGGGCGGTCAACGGCGCAGGTCGCGGTCACGTCGGCGAAGAAGTAGCCTTGTTGTTGGAGGTGATTTTCCAGCCGCCGCGCGCCCTCGGTGATGGCCGCTTGATCGATGCTGCCCTCGCGCTGGACGGGCAGAAGTTCCTCGCGCTTCTTGTCGCTGACCTCGAAGCCCGTCACCTCCACGTTGACACGCGGGCCGATGCCGCCCGTTAGGTTCACGGTGATCGCGTTGCGCGTCGAATCGATGATCGTCTGCGCCTCGCTCAGTTGCGGCGCGAGAAAACCCTGCTCCATGATCGCGCGCCGGATGCGTCCCACGTCTTCGCCGAGCGCGGTGCGCGTGAAGGGCGCGTCCTTCGCGAGACGCAACTGGGGGCGCACGCTTGCCGGGTCGAAGCCGGTGATATTGATATTGAAATTTTCGACGCGCGCCTGCTCGCCGGGATTGACCGTGTAGGCGACGACCGCGCCCGTGCCTGCCGCATCGAGCGTCCGCGTGAACGTCACCTCGGCGCGGAAGAAGCCACGGTCGCGCAGGTAAACTTGAATGGCGTCCGCTCCGGCGCGCAGGGCTTGATCGGAGACGCGCGCCCCGGGGTCGAGCAGGTTGAGGCGCGCGCGCAACTCGTCGGCCGTGACGGGCGCACCGGCGGGCGCGCTCACCAGATTGAGTTGCACGTCTGTGACGCGCACCTGCGGCCTGACGACGAAGCGCAAGACCACCGGCACGGATTCACCGCCCACGCCCGCTGCGACGCGCGCCTCGGTCGCCTCGACGCGCGCGTTCTCCACGCGCCCGGAATCGAACAACGCCTGCAAAGACTCGCGCACGCGCACGGCCGAGAAGGGCGTGTTCGGCGCAACCGTCAACAACTGGCGCAACTCGCCCTCGCCCGCCGCGCTGCGCGCCGCCCCTTCATACACCACTTCGACCGACGCAATCGTGCGCCCCTCGTAGCGGCTCAGATCGGTTACGCCCTTGACTGCCACCACGACGGCGGGCGCACCGCTTACCACACGCCCGCCGCACGCGACGAGCAGAAGAAAGACGAAGATGAAACGACGATAAAGCACGTTTGGCATTCAGCTATCAGCTATCGGCTATTCGGCTATCAGGTCGGCCAAAAGCTGAAAGCTGATGGCTGACCGCTCCAAGTTAAAATCTCTTCCTGAATCGAATCTCAAAACTAAAATTGTCGTTCGCAGACCTGAGCGTGTCGGTCGCGCCCTGCTCGTACTGCGCGATGAACGAGAGCCGGTCGGAGACTCGGTATTCGAGCGCGAGCACTTGATTCTGATCCGTCGTCACGTTGGTCGAATACGTGAGACTCAGGTTGCGATTGATCTGCCGCCCGACGGTGAGCCGCGCCGTAGGACTCGCGCCGCCGCGCCCGGCGATCAGCGGATCGATCTCGAAGCGATTCAGGCCGAACAATTTGTCCGTGGCCTTTTGCACGGGGTTGTTGATGAGCGTGTCGGTAAGCAAACTCGTCGCCGTGCCGAAGCCGGTCTGCGCGAGCGTCGCGCCGCCTTCCTCGCTGCGGTTCAAGTCGCCCGTCGTGATGAGCGCGACCACATCCGACTGCGGGAGCGCGGGGTCGCTGCGGACGACGGCGTTCGGCGAAGAGAGCGGCCCGGTCAAACTTACGATGACGCGATAACCTTTGATCTCGGCCTCGGCCTGAATGCTCAAGATAGGATCGGCGTCTATGCGCGCGGGCAGGTCGATGAAGGCGCGCGTCAGTTCGTAACGGTCGTTGCGGAAGTTGAGCGTGCCGCGCGAGACCGTGACGCGACCGCCCACAATCGGTTCTTCGGCCGAACCGCGCACCTGCAAGTTGACCGAGCCGACGATGTCGGCCAAGTTGTTTCTGACGACGAGCGCGTCGCGCCCTTCGACGCGGAGGTCGAGCCGGAGATTCCCGCCCAAGCCGCCGCCGTCGCCGTCGTCGCCGCCGCCTTCGCTGATAGTGGCTTCGCGGCGGCGATTGATAAAGTCCGCGAGTTCGATGTCCTCGGTGTATTCGGCGCGGCGCAGGTTGACGAGGCCGGAGAGAATTTGCGCCTGCGCGCGGCCTTGCAGCACGAGGTCGGCATCGGCCGTGGCGCGAATGTCTTGCGGCAACGGCACGGTGACGTTTTCGGCGCGCACGTTGAAGCGGAAATCCGTGGGCGAGAAACCGGCCAAGAGCGCGCCGCCCGTGACGCCGACGCGGCCGCCGCCGAGCGTGCCCGTCAGCGAGTCGATCTGTGCGCGGTCGGCCGTGAAGCGCACGCTCCCGTTGATGTTCTGCACGGTCAGGCGTTCGTCCGTCAGGAGCGTCGAGAAGGACGCGCCCACCACGGAAGCCGTACCCGTCAGGCGCGGGTCTTCAAACGACCCGGCGACGCGCACTTCTAGGTGCGACGTGCCCGCGAGGAAAATGTTGGGCGAGACGCCGTTCAAAACGCGCAGGTTGAGTTCGCCGACGACGGTGAAATTCTGGCGACCGCCCGCGCCGAGCGCGGCCGAGCCGCCGAAGACGATGTTCGTGCCCGGCCCTGTGAACTGCGTCTTGTCGAAGACGACCTCGTTGGGTGAAAACCGCACTTCGAGCGGGTCGGTGGCGGCGAGTTGCACGTCCGCGATCTGCAAGACCAACTGCGAGAACTTCGCACTGCCTTGCAACCCGTTCAAGGAGAAGGCGCGCTCGCCCTCGGCGTTCTCGCCGTACAGTTCGCCCGTCACGTTCAACGAGCCGGTCGCGCGCCCCGTCACGCGCACGTTCGAGTTGGGCAGGAGCGTGGCGAACAGTTGGGTCAAGTCCTGATTCGTGAGCGTGGTGTTGACCGTCGTGGTCAAGCCCGCGCTGGCGAGATCGACCGTGGCGTTGACGACCTGCGGCTGGCCGAGGATGCCGGTCGTCAGTTGCAAATTGAACTTCTGATTCTCGGTGCGCCCGACGAGCGCGAGCGTGCCCGCGCTCTGCCCGTTGATCATCACGTCGCGCCCCTGCCCGTCGATCTGCACGTTGAAACTGCGCGGGTCGCTGAACACGCCCGTCGCGGTCGCGGTGAAATTGGCCGTGCCGGAAACTTGCGGCGACGCGCCGCCCGCGAGTCCGGCGAGCGCGCCGAGGTTGACGCCCGCCCCTTCGGCCTGCAAGTTGAACGCCTGCGTCTCCGTGTCAATCGTGCCTTTGGCCGTGACGCGCCCGGCGCGGAAACGCGCATCGAGGTTTTCGAGCGTGACGGTTGTGCCGCTGAACGTGGCGCGCGCCGCGATCTCGTCGAAGGGTTCGCCGTTGATCTGGCCGGGGCCTGAACGTATGTCCGCGCTGCCGCTCAAAGCCGCGGGGATGCCGCGCACGCTGACGCGCCCCGAAGTTGGGCCGACGGTGGCGAGTTGCGCATTGAAACTCGTCTGACGGGAACTGGGTATCGCGGCGAGCAGGCTTCCGATGTCGATGCGTTCGAGCGTCGCGTCGAGCGAACCGTTGTTCGAGCCGTCGAGCGGATAGACGAGGGCGAACTGCGCGTTGCCGCCGTCGCGCTGCGTGAGGCGGCCATCGGGCACGCGCACCTCAGACGCCGTTGTCTCAATGGAAGCGGCGAGCGTGCCGAGGTCTCGTTCGTTGACGAGAAGCGTGGCGAGCGAGACGCGGCCGTTCACGAGCGGCGCATCGAGCGCGCCGCGAATCGTGCCGTTGAAATCGAGCCGACCGGCGAGGCCGACGCCGTAAGTCGTCAAACTCTCTTCGAGCGCGGGGATCAGGTTGGAAGCGACGAGCACGCGCTGAAGTTCCGCCGCGTCGGACGAGGCGAGGTTGACGTTCAAATTAGAGTCGCCTCTGAAAGAGAAATCTCCCGTCGCCGTCAACTCGCTCGCGCCCGTGCGGAGGTTCGCGCGGTCGAGCCGGAACTGCCCGCGATTGGCGACGAGCGCGAGTTCGCCCGTCAGCGGCGTGCGGCCGCTCGTATCGTTGCCCGTCTCGCCCGCAAACTGCGCGTTGAGCGTGCCGCTCGCGGCCTCGAAGTTAGTGCCCGGCATCGTGAGGTTGACCGAGCCGGTGGCCGCGCCCGCAATCGGCACGGCGCGCCCGGTCAACACGGCCAGCAGTCCGGCCACGTCCAGTCCTTCAAAGGCGGCGTTGACGCGCGACGCGCCGCCCCGCGTCGTGCTGATCACGGCGTTGCCGTTCGCGCGGCCGTTCAGTGCTTCGGCGGTGAAGTTGTTGAGTTGGATTTCGCTGTTAGTGGCGACCACGTTGCTGCGCGCCGCGCCGAGCGCGATGTCGCCGAGCACGCCGCCGCCGAGACTCAAATCCGCGCTCGCGCGATAGCGACCCGAAGGTTCGAGCACGAAGACGGGGCGCGCGACGCGCACGTTTTCGGCGCGGCCGTTCGTCGCACCGTTTTTGAAGGCGATTGTCCCGGCGTTGATGTCGCCCGAAGAACCTTCGACGCGCCCGTTGTCTTGAATGGCGAGCCGCACGCCCGCGACGTTGATCTGGCCGAGCGTCGCGCCCGCCGCCGTCGCGCCGCGCACGACGACGCTGCGTGCGAGAATGTTCGTCACGCCATTGCGCCCCGTCGCCGTGATGCCGCTTGCCGTCACTCCATTCACGCGCGCCCCGTTCGTCGTCAACGCGCCCGCGTTGACGCTTGCCGCAGAGCCTGTGAACTCGCGCCCGTCTTCCGACGCGTCGAAGCGCACGTCCGAGCCTTGCGCGCCCGCGATGGTCACGTCCGGCGTTTTGATGTTGCCCGCCGCCACGCGCGGCAAGTTGCCGCTGATGCGGCCGTCGCGGTATTCGGCGGCGGCGTCGCTCAAGATCAAGTTGGCGATGGAACTTGCGCCGGAACGTGCGGCGGCCGCGCGCAGTTCGCCGAGGAAACGGAAGTCGCTGCCCGTGCCCATCACGCCGCCGCGAATCTGGATGAGATTCAGAGTGAAGTCGCCCGCCGTGAGCATCTCGGCCACGGCGCGGCCTTGCGCTTCGTAGTTCTCCACGCCCTGCGCCGTGCCGCGCGCCGTCGCGTTCAAACCCTTCAAGCGAATGTTCCCGGCGGCGAGCGCGTCCGATTGAACCTGACCGTCAACCTGAAACTTGTCGCCCTCGCCCGAAACCGTGCCCTCGAATTTGCCTGCGCCGCGCAGAGGGGTGGCCGTCTGCAAAGTGTTTGAGATTTGCGTCAGGTCAACGGTCGAAGCGATCTTCATCTGGTAACGCAGGTTGCGCCAGTCGTCCATCGTGCCTTCGAGGCGGGCTTCGGCGACGGGCGAGCGCAAGGTCAATTCCTGAATCTCGGCGCGCGTCTGGTTGATGCGCGCGCGGGCTTCGATGTCGATTTTGTCGATGGGCTTGCCGTCGTAAGTGAAAGTGGAATCGGAGAGCGCGACCCAGACGCGGTTCATGCGGCTCTCGGCGGGTGCGTTCGGGTCGTCGGGTTCGACGGTGGCGCGCAAATTTCGCGCCTCGCCCGCGATCTCGTGCCGCTCGTCGCCGTAGTGGATGACGCCGTTGCGGAGTTCGATCCGCGCGGTGGAGTAAGAGAAGTTGATGCGCTGATTTTCGGCGGGCGGGGGCAGCCGGATGTTGCGGAAGTTGGAACGCCCCTCTTCATCGAACTTGACCCACGCTTCGAGTCCTTCGACCTGCAACGATTCGAGATTGATGTTGCGCCGCAGGTTGAGCGCGAACATGTCTTCGATGCGAATGGTGGCGAGCACGCGTTCGACGCGGCCGAGTTTCTCGCCCGTCGTCCCGTCGTAGAGATCGAGTCCCTGCATTTCCACGGTGCGCGGCCCGAACTTGGTGTGAAACTCCCTGATCTCGGCGCGGATGTTGTACTCCTTGAGCGTCGAGACGATCTGCCGCGCGATCAAATTATCCACGCGACCCGTGCGGTAGAGCAGGAACGCGAGGACGACGACGAGCAGGACGAGGGCGACAATGCCTACGGCCGCAATCGTGGCGTTGCGCCGGTTGACGTAGCGATGCCAGCGACGACGACGCCCGGCCGGAGTTGCGCCCGTGGGCGGCGCGTCGCCCGCGCCCGTGTCGCCGGGCGCACTCGTCTCAGTCGCCGCGACGCGTTCGTCGCTTGACGGCGGCGGGGGCGCAGTAGTTTCGTCTGTCTCAGGTGATGACCCGGTGGAACGTTCGTCCCTGTCGTCAACAGGCATAATGAAAGTTTCAGGTTTCAGGTTTCAAGTTTCAGGACTGAGGTTCGACGGTTCTTCAACTTGAAACCTGAAACCTGAAACCTGAGACTCTTGCTTTAAAGATGAAGTGTGAACGCGGAACGATGAAATGGGCTGATGGGAGTTTGCCCGTCGGACGTTGTTCAAACCCTTTCCTTGATAACTGGCGCGTGAATCACTAAACAACGGACGGCTGAGCGCGGGCGGCGAGAAGGCTCTTCTTCAACGCTCCGCGCTCGACGTTTCTTTCGCCGGTGAACCGAGCGGCACATGGCCGACGACTTCGAGTTCGAAGCCTTCGAGCGCGGTCACTTTGGGCGGGTGGTTCGTCAAGAGATTGATGCGGCGCAGACCCAACTCGTGCAGGATTTGCGCGCCGACGCCGTAGTCGCGGTTCGCGCCGTAACCCGTCTCGACGCTCGCTTCCTCGAAGGTCAGCCCGCGTTCGTGCATCAGGGCGTAAGTGCGGAGTTGGTGTATGAGGTCGAGGCCGTGCTGGTGCTGCTTCAAATAGAGCACGACGCCGCGCCCGGCGGCGGCGATCTTCTCCAACGCCGTGTGCAACTGGAAATTCGTGTCGTCCATCAGCGAGCCGAACACGTCGCCCGTGATGTTGGCCGTGTGGACGCGCACCAGCACCGGCTCTGCCGTTTCGACTTCGCCCATCACCATCGCGAGATGCACTTCCGAGTTCATCACGTTCTCGAAGGCGATAGCCCGGAAGCGGCCATAGACGGTCTTGATCTCGGCCTCGGCGGCGCGGCGCACGAGCTTCTCCTTCCGCATGCGATAGCGCACGAGATCGGCCACGGAGATGATCTTCAAGTTGTGCTCGCGCGCGAACTCGCGCAGTTCGGGCAAGCGCGCCATCGTCCCGTCGGCGTTCATGATCTCGCAGATGACGCCCGCCGGGTAGAGACCGGCGATGCGCGCCATATCGACGCTCGCCTCGGTCTGGCCGGGGCGCACAAGCACGCCCCCTTTGCGCGCGCGCAGCGGGAAGATGTGGCCGGGGCGCGCGAGGTCTGACGGTTTGGTCTTGGCATCAACGGCGGTCAGGATGGTCGTCGCGCGGTCGGCGGCGGAGATGCCGGTGGTCACGCCTCTGCGCGCCTCGATGGAGACGGTGAAGGCCGTGCCGAGAAAAGAGGTGTTGTCGGCAACCTGCATCGTGAGGTGCAGTTCGTCGCAGCGTTCCTCGGTCAAGGGCATGCAGATCAGGCCGCGCGCGTGCGTCGCCATGAAGTTGATGATCTCGGGCGTCACCTTTTCGGCGGCGCACACGAGGTCGCCTTCGTTCTCGCGATCTTCGTCGTCCACGATGATCACCATGCGACCATCACGGATGTCTGCGGCAGCTTCTTCAATGGAGGAAAAAGGCATCGAAAGTCCTATCGGGCAACTGAATTATCGGGGGGAGCGTTGTACCGCCGTTTATGTTACCCGAAAGCCGTCATTTTTGCGACTCACAATTTTATTGCAAGCCCGATGCCTCGCGGGAATTTTTGGAAAATCGAGAGGACGAACGTGAGCGCGACGGTGAGACGCCGCGCAGGCATGTCACTTGATAGAAATTTCCGGCGTCCTTAACGAGCGTGGCGACACGCACGCAATTGAACGTGGCTCGAACGCTTCGCGTTACTTGTAACCGAGGTCGGCCAGTTTCTCTAAAGTCAGCCCCGTGGTTTGCGCCGCCGCGCCGCCTTGCTGCGCGCCGACCGAGAGGATGCGCTCGACGTACTTGGCGATGATGTCGGCCTCCAGATTGACGGCGTCGCCCGCGCGCAGGTGCGAGAGGTTCGTCAACGTCCAAGTCTTCGGGATGACGGCGATCTCGAAATAGTCGTCCGAGAGCGCGGCCACCGTCAGGCTGATGCCCTCGACCGTGACCGACCCTTTGAAGACCAGATAGCGCGCGAGTTCCGGCGGGTAGCCGATCCGCACCGTCCAAGAGCCGCCGTGTTCCTCTGCCGAGAGGAAACGCCCGCGCCCATCGACGTGACCCTGCACGATGTGGCCGCCGAGCCTTGTGGCGGGCGTCACGGCGCGTTCGAGGTTGACCGGCGATCCGGCGCGCAAGCTCCCCAGAGTCGAACGCTGCAAAGTTTCGCGCGACCCGTCGGCGGCGAAACTGTCGCGCCCCACTTCGAGCGCGGTCAGGCACACGCCGTTGACCGAGATGGAATCGCCCTCGCGCGTCCCTTCCGTCACCGTGCGCGCCTCGACCGTCATACGCACGCCCTCGCCGCGCCGCTCCAACGCGCGCACGCGCCCCAACTCTTCGATGATGCCCGTGAACATAAATGAGCTTTGACTAACCTTATTCGTCAACTGTCAGGTCGATTTTAGTTCCTTCCCCAAGGCCGGAAACTTGTCTCGCGAAGTCGGCCAGAAAGCGGATGCGATCAAACATTGAAACAGCTTCAAGGGAGACTCCGTTTTCCGACTCTTTCGTGACGAAAGGCGGATACACGCTCAGAAGTTGTCCCGGTTTCAACACTCCGCCGTCGTCAAAGAACTGCAATAGCGGCTGGAGCGACAAAAACTCTACGGGGTTCTTCCGCGCATGCGCCAAAAATACCTCCAGACTCATATCCAAACTTTCTAACTGCCCGAGTTCAGCGTCCAACTTATGAACAACATTTTGTCTGAGGACAAACTGGTCGCCCAGACAGTCCTGACCGAAAGGAACATCGCTTTCATCGAGGGCGGGAAAGAGTTTATAAAGAGCAAAATCTCCCGACCAAACATGCGCCAGCGAATGCCAGTCAGGAATTTCAACCGCTCCGCGCACATGCAGGCCGCCATCGAAAAGAATGAACCCGTTCGTCCCTAGTAACAGGCGTTGATGTTCCGCGTGCAATTTCTCAAACACTTCATGATCTGAAATGTCAGAACCTTCGTATGTCAGACCTTCGTTAATCATCGCAAGCCCATCCTAACTTATTGCCTCTCTAAGTCGCCTGTCGCTCGCGGACGACTTCCAGCATGCGCGCGAAGACCTGTTCGACGGAGAGTTCGGTGGTGTCTATGACGACGGCGTCGTCGGCGATGCGCAAAGGTGAATCGGCGCGCGTCGAGTCGCGTTCGTCGCGCGTGTTGATGTCTGCGAGCGTGTCTTGAAAAGTGAGGTCGGGTTCTTTGGCGTGGTCTTCGTCGAAACGTCGCTTGGCGCGTTCTTCGGGAACGGCGGTGAGGAAGAATTTCACGTCCGCCTGCGGAAAGACGACCGTGCCGATGTCGCGCCCGTCGAGGACAACGCCCCGGCCGCTCTGCCCCATCTCGCGCTGGCGGCGCACGAGGTCGCGGCGCACGGCCGGGATCGTGGAGATGACGGAAGAGAGCCGCGTGATCTGCTCCGTGCGAATCTCCCCGGACACGTCGCGCCCGTCGAGCAAGACGCGCAGGGAATCCGGGTCGCCCGCCAGTTTGATCTGCGCGCGCGCGGCGACCCGTGCCACCTCGTCCGCGTCCGCGGCGTTCACGCCCGCCCCCACGACGGCGAGCGCGGCGGCGCGGTACATCGCGCCCGTGTCCACGTAGAGCAGATTGAGTTCGCGCGCGAGCCTGCGCCCCAGAGTTGACTTGCCCGCGCCCGAAGGGCCGTCGATAGAGATGATCAAAGGTGTCATAAAGAAGCGGTCAGCCATCAGCAGTCAGCAATTAAATTCTTAAAACTGTTCGTTGCCGGTCGTCAGTCGTCAGTCATCAGTCGTCAGTCGCTTGTGGCTGCCACGCCAATCCCTAAAGATTGATTTGAACAACGGACACGGACAACCGGCAACGGATTATGCTTCGAGCAACACGTCGCGCAAGGCTTTGACGGCCGCGTCTATGTCGGCGGTTGACACGTCGTAGTGCGTGACCATGCGGATGGACGAGCCGAAGCCGGAGGCGAGGACGCCGCGCGTGTGCAGGCGCGCGCAGATGTCGTCGGCCGTGCGCCCCGTGCCCTCGATGTCGAAGATGACGATGTTGGTGACGACGCGTTCGGGGTCGATCTTGACGCCCGGCAGTCCGGCGACGCCTTCGGCCAGACGGCGCGCGTTCGCGTGATCTTGGTGCAACAGTTCGGGCGACTCTTCGAGCGCGACGAGTCCGGCGGCGGCGATGACGCCCGCCTGTCGCATCCCGCCGCCGAGCAGTTTGCGCCACGCACGCGCCTCGTCTATAAAGGCGCGGCTGCCCAACAGCATCGAGCCGACGGGCGCACCCAAGCCCTTCGACAGACAGAACATCACCGAGTCGCACGGAGCGGCGAGCGCGGCGACCGTTTCGGAGAGCGCGGCGGCGGCATTGAAGATGCGCGCGCCGTCGAGGTGGACGGGGATGTCGAGCGCGTGTGCGCCCGCGCAAATCTCTGCGGTGCGCTCGCGCGTCAGGAGCGTGCCACCCGCGAGATTGTGCGAGTTTTCGAGGGCGACAAGGCCGGTCGGCGCGACGTAGTAGGGAGCGTCGTTGGCGTGGATGGCCGCGCGCACGTCCTCCCAACGGAGAATGCCGCTGCCGTCTGCGCTCTTGACCGGGCGCGCCAGCGTACCGGAGACCGCCGCCATCGCGGCCATCTCATAGTTGTAGATGTGGCCGCGCTCTTCGATGACGACTTCCTCGCCCGGACGCGTGTGCAACTTGACGGCGATCTGGTTGCCCATCGAACCCGTCGGCACGAACAGCGCGGCCTCTTTGTCGAACATTTCGGCCGCGCGCTCCTGCAAGCGGTTGACCGTCGGGTCTTCGCCGTACACGTCGTCGCCCACTTCGGCCTCACTCATCGCGCGCCGCATGGCGGGCGTTGGTTTCGTCACGGTGTCGCTGCGTAGATCAATCATAAATGAATTATTAGACGAAGGCGGCGAAGACTTCATTCGAGAGCAGCACGCCGGAGCGCGTGAGACGCAGAAGGTCGCCGTCGATTCGGATCAACTCGGCTGCTTGAAAACGCGAGAGGTCGGCGGCGTATTCGCTCCGCACGTCCGTGCCGAAGCGCGCGCGGTGCTCCGACAGGTCAACGCCGCGCATCAGCCGCAGGCCGAGAAAGAGAGCTTCCGCGCCCGCGTCGCGCACGCTCAGTTCGTTCGTTTCGACGACTGCCGCGCCGCGCGTCTCCAACAGTTCGACGTAGCGCGCGGCGTCGCGTTCGTTCGACCAGCGCAGGCGCGCGCCGTCGTATGAATGTGCGGACGAGCCGAAGCCGTAGTAGGGCGCGTTCGTCCAGTATTTCAAGTTGTGGCGCGCCTCGCGTCCCGGCAGGCAGAAGTTGGAAATCTCGTAGTGCTCGTAGCCGGCGGCGCGCGTGCGTTCGATCAGTAGTTGATACATCTCCGCGGCCACGTCGGCGTCGGGCTGCGGCCAACGTCCCTGTCGGAGTTGCTCGGCGAGCGGCGTGCCTTCGTGAACTTCGAGCAGGTAGAGAGACAGGTGCGCGGGGCGGAGCGCGAGCGCGTCGTCCATGTTGCGCGCCCACTCGGCGAGCGTCTGGCCGGGCAGCCCCGCGATGAGATCGAAACTCACGTTGTCGAACCCGGCTTCGCGCAGGACGGCGAGCGTGCGTCGCGCGTCGTCGGCCGTGTGCGTGCGGCCGAGGCGGCGCAACTGCTCGTCGTCGAATGTTTGCAGACCGAAACTCGCGCGGTTGACGCCGCACGCGCGAAATTTTTCGACCGACTCAAGCGTCACCGTGCCGGGGTTCATCTCCAGAGTCACTTCCGCATCCGGCGCGACGCGGAAACGCTCGCCGACCGCGCGCAGGATGCGCTCGACCTGCGCAGCCGTGAGCAGCGAGGGCGTGCCGCCGCCGAAATAGATCGTATCAACGTCCGAGACCACATCGGCGCGCGGGGCGTTCGCTCGCACGTCGTCTACGCGCGGCCAATTCGCTCGGACGTTGCCGTTCGTCGCGTCGTGCAAAGCTGCGTCGGGCGGGAAGTTGAAGGTTGAAATTTCCGTCGTCAGGGCGGAGACGTAGCGTTCCGCGAGTTGGCCTTCGTATGCGCCGGTGGCGAAGTCGCAGTAGGAGCAACGCGAACGGCAGAAGGGGACGTGAATGTAAATTCCGGCGCGCTTCATTTGGAAGATAAAATTATAGCACGCACTTTCGCGCAGGCGACTTCGAGGGGCGGCGTGTGCAATTAAGACACAAACAAATTTGATCAAAGCAGGCATATTACGCGTGTATTATTTTTATAATTGTGTGTACGACTTTTATATCAGCGTCGCGGCTGGACAGGCGTGGTTGAACATGTTTACCAACGCGTTGTCGAGTAAATCGGAGGAAAGTTTGCGGATCGTTTTTTTCCCGCGTCAAACGGCATGAGGATTGATGAATGACAGGTTTAGCAGAGATTTTTCGGATGAATGCGGTACGGCTATTTAACGCGCCTCGACAGCCCGCGCATTCATTAACAAACGCAACCCCTCAACAAACAAATAGGAGGATAGATTGCGATGATTGACGAATCAGGATCAGGCGGCGGTAGTGGCTCCGGTGGCGGCAGCGGTTCGGGCGGCGGAAGCGGCTCGGGTGGCAGCGGCGGCGGCAGCAGTTCAGGCGGCAGCGGCGGCGGTGGCGGCGGCAGCAGTTCGGGCGGCGGTGGCGGTTCAACCGGCGGTTCGGGCGGCGGCAGCGGCTCCGGTGGCGGCAGCGGTTCGGGTGGTAGCTCGGGCGGCGGAAGCGGCTCCGGTGGCTCGGGCGGCTCCGGTGGTGGAAGCGGCTCAGGCGGCGGCAGTGGTTCGGGCGGGGGCAGCGGTTCGGGCGGCGGTAGTGGCTCGGGCGGCAGCGGCGGCTCAGGCGGCGGCGGCTCGGTCAGCTAGATAGCTCCAGAACTTTCCACACGCTAACTGCGACTAACCCTCGCACTTAAAATTGACGCGGCGTTGATCTACGACAGATCAACGCCGCTTTGTCGTGTCAGGACACACTCGAGGAAAGGATGAGGGATGAATTAAGAAATCTCTCACTTCCGTCAGTGCTTCTTATTCACCCCTGCGTCCTCATCCCTTCCTTTACTTCTTCCCTTCCTCTATGCGCCGCACGCTGCCGGCGCGGCTGACTTGCCCGCCGGAGGCGCGCGACGCGACGCGTTCGGCCTCGGCGAAGGCGCGCAGGAAATTCTCGCCGAGCACCTTGCGCACGTCGCGTTCGCTGTAGCCGCGCCGCAGAAGTTCGTAGGTGAGATTCGGCAGTTGCGCGATGTCTTTCATGCCTTCGGGCAGATAGGGCACGCCGTCGAAGTCCGAGCCGATGCCGACGTGATCAATTCCGGCGACGCGTGCCACGTGGTCGAAATGATCCACGAGGACGGACAGGGGCGTCGGCGGCAGCGGGTTCGCGTCGTTGAGTTTCGTCAACTCTTCTTCAAGCCGCTTCGGATCGTTTTTGTATCTCTCGCTGAGCGCGTCGCGCTGCGGCTTGAGCCGCACGTTGCGCGCCTCGCTCGCATCAATCGCTTTCTGATCGATGAAGACTGGATAGAAGTTGATCATGACGACGCCGCCGTTCTTCGCGATGCGGCGCAGGAGATCGTCCGGGATGTTGCGCGGGCGTGCGGCCAGAGCGCGCGCCGAAGAGTGTGAGGCGATGACGGGCGCGGTCGAGATGTCGAGCACGTCCGACATGGTTTTGTCCGAAACGTGCGAGATGTCTACGAGCATGCCGATGCGGTTCATCTCGCGCACGACTTCCTTACCGAAATCCGACAGGCCGTTGTGGCGCGAAGCGTCGCAGCAGGCATCAGCCCAATCGTTCGTGTTGTTGTGCGTCAGGGTCATGTAGCGGACGCCGAGGCGGTAGAAATCGCGCAGAGCCATCAGCGAATTTTCAATCGCGTGGCCGCCCTCGATGCCCATCAGCGCGGCGATCTTCTTCTGCTTCTTTGCGCGCCGGATGTCCGCCGAGGTGTAGGACATCATCAGATCGTTCGGGTATTTTTCGGCCGCGCGGTAAACCATGTCGATCAAATCCATCGCGCGCCGCGCCGCGCCGCCTTTGGCGTAACTGCGATCCACGTAGACGGAGAAGAACTCCGCCGACAGCCCGCCCTCCTTCATGCGCGCGAGGTCTGTGTGATACTTCCCGACGGACGACTGGCCGAGGTCGTAGTTCTCGTCGAACATGATGGAGAGGATGTCGTTGTGCGTGTCCACGACGATTGCGGAGCGTTGCAGCTTGAGGGTCTTTTGCCACAGTCGTTCATCGCGTGCGCGCTGGATGTCGCCGGACGCGGGCAAGGTGTCTGTGACGGGCGCGGCCTTCGTCGTCTCTTTGCTTTGCGGGAGCGCGTCGGCGGCGCAGGCGGCGAGTAAAAGCAAGGCCAAGGTGGAGCGCAAGAAAGATTTCGTCTGGTTCATGGTGTGCTGACTTTAGGCTCTCTGCGGAGATGAACAGGATGGAGCGTACTTTACCGGAGAGACTTGCGGCAGACAAGCCGCAGTTGATGTGAACGGCCGCTCGCGCCCGCGCCCGCACGCCGCGCTCGCACAGTCATTGTCGCGTCGAGCGATTTTGTGATACACAAGGACACTCACCGGAAACGCAATTTTAATTTTGCGGCGCGCGCCCCGCGTCGCAGACTTTTCCGACAGGAGATTTAAGCGCAGTTTATGTCTTCCTCGACGACGAACATCGAATCGGTGCTGCACGAGGAGCGCGTCTTCCCGCCCGCCGAGAGTTTTTCTGCGGCCGCACACATCTCTCCGGCGGACTACGAACGCCTGCGCGCGGAGGCGACCGACGCGCCCGAAGAGTTTTGGGCGCGCATGGCCGGAGAGCTTCACTGGTTCAAAAAATGGGACACGGTGTTGAAGTGGGATGCGCCGCACGCCGAGTGGTTCGTGGGCGGCAAGACGAACATCTCCTACAACTGTCTCGACCGTCATCTCGAAACGTGGCGGCGCAACAAGGCCGCGATCATCTGGGAGGGCGAACCCGGCGAGCAGCGCACGCTCACCTACCTGCAACTGCACCGCGAAGTGTGTCGGTTCGCGAACGTCTTGAAGCGCATGGGCGTCCGCGCGGGCGACCGCGTCGCGCTCTACATGCCGCTCGTGCCCGAACTCGCCATCGCCATGCTCGCCTGCGCGCGCATCGGCGCGACGCACTCGATCATCTTCGGCGGCTTCTCCGCGACCGCCATTATCGACCGCGTCAACGACGCCGGTTGCCGCGTCGTCGTCACGGCCGACGGCGGGTGGCGGCGCGGCGCGGAAGTGAAGTTGAAAGCGACCGTGGACGAGGCGTTGACCCGCACGCCGACCGTCGAGCATTGCATCGTCGTCAGGCGCACGGGGTCGAAAGTCAACATGCGCGCCGGACGCGACCACTGGTGGCACGAGTTGACGGAGACGGTGTCGAGCGACTGCCCGGCGGCCGAACTCGACAGCGAGCACCCGCTCTTTATCCTCTACACGTCGGGCACGACGGGCAAGCCCAAAGGCATCCTGCACACGACCGCGGGCTACTTGCTGTGGGCGCATCTCACGACGAAGTGGGTCTTCGATCTCAAAGACGAAGACACTTACTGGTGCACGGCCGACATCGGCTGGGTGACGGGTCATAGTTACGTCATCTACGGGCCGCTCTCGAACGGCGCGACGACGCTGATGTACGAAGGCGCGCCGAACTGGCCTGAGCCGGATCGCTTCTGGGGCATCATCGAACGCCATCGCGTCAACATTTTCTACACCGCGCCGACGGCCATCCGCGCCTTCATCAAGTGGGGCGAGCAGTGGGTCTTGAAACACGATCTGTCGAGTTTGCGCCTGCTCGGCACGGTCGGCGAGCCGATCAACCCGGAGGCGTGGATGTGGTATCGCGAAGTGGTCGGCGGCGGGCGTTGCCCCATCGTCGATACGTGGTGGCAGACGGAGACGGGCGGCATCATGATCTCGCCGCTGCCCGGCGCGACGCCCACGAAACCCGGCTCGGCGACGAAGCCCCTGCCCGGCATCGAAGTCGACATCATGTCGAAGACGGGCGAGGCGGTGACGGCGGCCGGACAGGGCGGTTATCTCGTCATCAAACGCCCTTGGCCTTCGATGCTACGCACGATCTGGGGAGACGACGCGCGTTACCGCGAAGCTTACTGGTCGGAGATCGACGGCGTCTATTTCGCGGGCGACGGCGCGCGGCGCGACCGCGACGGTTATTACTGGATAATGGGGCGCGTTGATGATGTTATTAATGTAAGCGGACATCGTCTGGGCACAATGGAGATCGAGAGCGCGCTCGTTTCGCACGAGGCGGTGGCAGAGGCGGCCGTCGTCGCGCGGCCGGACGAACTCAAGGGTTCGGGCATCGTGGCCTTCGTCACGCTCGAAGGCTCGCGCGAAACTTCTGACGCTTTGAAAGAGGAGTTGCGGCGTCACGTCGCCCGGGAGATCGGCGCGCTGGCGCGTCCAGACGAGATCAGGTTTACGGACGCGTTGCCGAAAACACGCTCCGGCAAGATCATGCGCCGCTTGCTGCGGGAGATCGCATCGAGCGGCGCGGTTTCCGGCGACACGACGACGCTCGAAGATTTCTCCGTACTCGAAAAACTGCGTGCGCAAGAAGAAGAATGAAGAAAGGAAACGATGCACGATGAACGACGAACGATGAAAGAGAGGCTGTTAAATGTCCGCGGTCGGTTGTCCGTCGCATGCGCCCGTCGCACGAGCCGCTAAAGGCTGTCTTGAACAACTGACAACTAATGACCGACAGCTTTTCGTTCATCATTCCGTATTCATCGTTCACCGTTGGTTTTATTTTATGTCTCAACACTACACGACCGAGCAGCGAACGGGGCCGCGTTACGTGATCAGTTTGCCGGTGCGCGCCGAGTGGGACGACGACGCCTCGGGCGAACATGTCGTCGTTGACGGCCAGACGGAGAACGTCGGGCCGACGGGCGCGCTGGTACATCTGGAGCACTTGCCGGACGTGGGCAGCCGCGTGCAACTCGCCGTCATGCGCGAGGGCGCGCCGAAGGTGTCGGCGGTGGCCGAAGTCTTGCGCATCGAGCGCAACCCGGCGCAACCGCTCGCCGCGCTCCAACTCATGAACGCCAGCGACGAATGGCGCGGCCTCGTCTACGAGCCTTCCGCCCCGCACCTGCAACATTACGAATACGAAATTGAAGACGACTAGAAGGCAGGGATGAGGGCGGAGCGACGTGGGATGAAAAGAAAGCCATTCGAGATGGAATGCTTTCTTGATTCATCGCTCGACGCTTCGCCCTCATCCCTTAAACGCTATTATGGCTGGACGGAAGAGCGAACACAGAAAAGAGGTGGAGGAAGTCGCGGAGACGGCCGCGGTGGCGGCGGCCGAGGCTTCGTGGCCGCAGACGCGCGTGGTGCTGCGCCTGATCTTGATCGTGCTCGGCGTGGCGGCGGTCATCTGGGCGTTGTACATGCTCGAAGGCGTCATCCTCCTGCTCGTGCTCTCGATCTTTTTCGCCTACCTGATCGCGCCGCTCGTGGAATTCGTCCACCGCCCCATCTGGTTGCGCGGGCGCGAGCGCAAACATCTCATGCCGCGCACGCTCGCTATCGGCGTCGTCTATCTATTTATCTTCGGCGGCCTCGGCCTCGTGGTCTATCTGCTGCTCCCGCAAGTCGGCGAACAGATCACGGAGATCGGGCGGCAAGCGCCCACCTACTCAAAAACTCTCTCGGACAACACGCAAAAGCTTGAGCGTTTCTACCAGCGCATCCCCTCGCCCGCGCGCGAGTCGGTCAGGGAAACCGTCTCGGAGACCATCCACACGGTCGGCGCGTACCTGCAAAGCACCGCCGTCACCACCGCGACTTTCGCGCTCGGCTACGCGCCGTGGCTCGTCTTGATCCCCATACTCGCCTTCTTCCTGTTGAAAGACGCAGACAGCTTCCGGCGCACCGCTTTGCAGATGCTCCCGCGCGGGCGCATGCGTTGGCGCGGCGACGAACTGTTTCAGGATGTCAACAGCACGCTCGCCGCCTACATCCGCGCGCAACTCATCGCGTGCCTTTTGATCGGCGTGATCTGCACCGCCGGTTTCATCTTGATCGGTGTGCCCTACGCGCTCGTGCTCGGCATCCTTGCGGGGTTTCTGGAATTCATCCCGCTCGCCGGGCCGCTCGTCATCTTCGTGCTGGCCGTGGCGGTGTCGAGTTTTCACTCGCCGGGGCAGGCGCTCGGCGTCTTCATTTTTCTCGCCGTCCTGCGCATCGTCCACGACTACGTGACCTACCCGCGCATCATCGGTCAGGGCATCCACCTTCACCCGCTTGCAGTCATCCTCGCCATTCTGTGCGGCGCGGAACTCGCGGGCGTCGCCGGAATATTTCTCGCTATCCCCGTCATCGCCATCATCTCCGTCGGCTATCGCCACTGGCTCGAACACCGTGGCAAGGACGAAGGCATCGTCGCCACTCTGCTCAAACCCGGCGAAGCCGCCGCGCCCACGCCGCCCGCGACCGTACCCTCCGTCGCGCCGAAAACATCGTCGGCCGAATTGCAGGGCGAAGGTTAAGCGTAGCCCCTTTCAGCCATTCACCAACGCTAGAGACACAGAGAACATAAACGCGGAAGCAGGAACGCGGAAGTAAAAGCCAACTTGCTTTCGCTTCCGCGTTCCTGCTTCCGTCTTCGTCTCTGCGTGCTCTCTCTGTGCGGCGAATACTTTTTCGCAGCCGAACGGAGAAAGTTAATTTGGACGCGATCAGCTTTTGCGCGCCGTCTGCTCGATCAAGTCGATGAAGCGGCGGAAGTGGTGTGCGGCGTCGTGTGGGCCGGGCGCGGCTTCGGGGTGATACTGGACGGAGAAGACGGGCAGAGCCTTGTGGCGTATCCCTTCGACGCAGTTATCGTTGAGGTTGATGTGCGTGACTTCCACGTCGGCCGGGAGCGTGCCTTGTTGGACGGCGAAGCCGTGGTTATGGGAAGTGATCTCGATTGTGCCCGTGGCCTGTTCGCGCACGGGTTGGTTGCCGCCGCGATGGCCGAAACGGAGTTTGTAGGTCGAACCGCCGAAAGCTCTGCCGAGCAGTTGATGGCCGAGACAGATGCCGAAGGTCGGTACGCCGGAGTTTGCGACGAGCGCGATCTCGGCAATCACCTGCGTCATCGAACCGGGGTCGCCGGGGCCGTTCGAGAGGAAGATGCCGTCGGGTTTCAACGCCAACACGTCCGCCGCCGGGGTGGAAGCGGGCACGACCGTCAGGCGGCAACCGAGCCGCGCGAACTCGCGCAAAGAATTCAACTTCACGCCCAAGTCGTAGCAGACGACGTGGAAACGCTCCTCGCCTTCGGCGGGGACTTCATAAGGGCGCGCGCACGTCACCGCGCTCGCCAGTTCCCGGTTCTCCATCGAGGCGGAAGCGCGCGCCCGCGCGACCAAACTCTCTTCGTCCAGATCGACGGTGGACAGGCAGGCGCGCATCGCGCCCCGGTCGCGTATGTGCCGGACGAGCGCGCGCGTGTCGACGTGGTCGATGGCGACGATCTCCCAACGTTTGAGATAAGCGTCCAGAGTTTCTTCCGCGCGCCAGTTGGACACGGTGCGGCTCGCCTCGCGCACGACGAAGCCCTCGACCCACGGGCGGCTCGATTCGGCGTCCGCGTCGTTCACGCCGTAGTTGCCGATGAGCGGGTAGGTCATGCACACGATCTGACCCGCGTAAGACGGGTCGGTCAGCACTTCCTGATAACCGGACATCGAAGTGTTAAAGACCATCTCGCCGCACGACTCACCCTCCGCTCCCCACGAGCGACCGCGAAACGTGCGTCCATCTTCAAGCGCGAGCAGCGCGGATTTATGTTCACTCATAATTAATTCGTAACCTGTGTACGCAAGAACTGTTGCGCTTCGTTGAGCCAGCGTTTCTCGGCGCGGTACTTGTAGGCGGGCGCGGTTTTGACGGCTTCGATGCAGGCGCGCATCGAATCGGCGGCCTCGCGCGTGCGCCCCATGCCGAAGAGCGCGCGCCCCGTCAGGTATAACCCTTCGGGGTCGGCCTGACGACGGTCGAGGAAGCGTTCGAGCGCGTCGAGCGCGTCCGCATACTGCCCCGCGGCCAGATAGGTCGCGCCGATCTCGCGCCAGATTTCATGTTGCGCGTGGCTCTGGTCGCGCGCGACCACTTGCTCGAAACGCGCAATCGCGCCCGCCGGGTCGTTCTGCATGCGCGCGATGCGGCCGAGTTGAAAGTGAGCGTCAATCTCTTCGGCGTCGATCTCGACGGCGCGCGCGAAACGCGCTTTGGCTTCGTCGAGTTCTTTGCGCTGGAGATGTATGAGGCCGAGGTTGTAATGCGCGGAAGCGTCGGCCGGGTTGAGCGTAGCGGCTTCGAGATTCTGCCGGAAAGAGGCGCGCGCCCGTTGCGTGCGCATCACTTCCCCGAAGTAGCCGCGCAGCAGGAGAAAGAGCATGAGCAGCAGAAACGGCGAAGCGAGAAAACGACCGAGCAACGCCAGCAGCGGAGACAACAGGATCATGACGACGCCGCCCCCGACCAACGCCGCGGCGGCGCGCGGCCAACTGAGGCGAAACACTTCTCGCACGCCGATGAGCGTCCACAGCAGGAAGAAGGGCAGGACGAGCGTGGCCGCAATGCTCTCAGACATTTGCTGCGGGTCGGTGAGTTGCGCTATCACGTCGGGCGGCATGTTCTGTTGCCTGCCGAACGTCTCGCCGAACGTTTGCAGTTCGGCGAGCCAGTTGGCTTCAAAGCCGCTCAGGCGCGAGAGGACGGCGACGGGCAAAGCGGCGATGTGCGCCGCCGCCCACGCATAGAAGACGACCGACGCGGCGGGCGCAAACTCCTGTTGCAACACCAGACCGAAGCTGCCCCGCCGGTCGAACAGGTTGGCGACGAAGATCAACCCCGGCACGAAGAAGACTGCGACGACGAGCAGGCTGCCCACCGTCCCGCTCAAGACGGCGAAGCCGCCAAACGCCCCGCCCCGGCTCGCACGCGCGGCCAGATAAGGCCACAGCATGTAGAGCACGTAGACCACTTTCGCCCCGAGCGCGAGCGCGGCGGCGAAACCGAGCGGCGCGCGGTCGCGCACCAAGCCCATCGCGCGCACGGGCGCGTAGAACATCATCAGGAACGGTTTCAACCAGTCAAGCATAAGATAGCAATCAGCGGTCAGCCGTTAGCCGTCAGCCAGCAAGATCGCTGAAAGCTGATGGCTGATAGCTGATAGCTCCTACGGCTCACTTTCCTCATCCTCTTCCGGTTCGACGAAGGGCGTGGGCGACGCGTCGGGCGACGGGGTGAGCGCGTAGTCGGTTTCGTGTCGAATGATGGTGGCGTCCGCGAGCGGCCAGTAACGCAGGAGCGCTTTGCCGTAGATGTATTTTTCCGGCACTTGCCCCCAGATGCGCGAGTCGCTGGAATTGTCGCGGTTGTCGCCCATCACAAAATAATAGTGCGGTTTGACGACCGTTGGCGGGAGCGACATGCGTCCGACGTTGAGTTGCGGGTCGAGGTACGGTTCGTTCAACTCCTGCCCGTTGATCTGGATGCGCCCGCCGCGCACCTCCACCAGTTCGCCCGGCAGGCCGATGACGCGTTTGATGTAACTCTTGTCCGGGTCGTCCGGAAACCAGAAGACGACGATGTCGCCGCGGTCGAGCTTCGGCCAGTGGTAATAGACGAGTTTGTTGACGAAGATGCGCTCGCCGTCGTGGAGTCGGGGCAGCATCGAAGTGCCTTCGACTTTGACGGGCTGCACCACGAAGACGACGAACAAGGCGGCGACCAAGAGCGCGAAGACCAGATCGCGCAGGAGCAGCCGCGCCTCCGACCAGAAGTGCTTGCGCGATTCCAGACCGAGCCGCTGCACTTCGATGTCGCGGTCGTCCTCTACGCGGATGTCGCCGAACGGCGGGCTGCGGCGCGCTCTCTGACGCTTGAACATAGGCTTCTTCGTTACTCGTCCGTCGGTCTTTCGACTACTGGTAGCTTACGTCTTTCGAGGTTAGCCGCGCGCCGCGCGCTTTGTCAACGCGGCGACGCGCCGAGGCCGACGAGTGTTTGCTTGACAGTGTTCGCGGCGCGTCTCTATTATCGTTTATCAAGCAGCGTCCATACTTTACAGACCAATTTCCGTCCGTCCGACGGACTCGAACGGAGGCTCATCAAGCGTGATTAAACTCGACATCGTCAACCGCGTGGCGGATCGCACGGGCGTGCCGAAGATGAAGGCCGAGCAGGCCGTCGATGCGCTCTTTCACTCGATGAAGGAAGCCCTCGCGCGCGGCGAACGCATCGAACTGCGCGGCTTTGGCGTCTTCGTCGTTAAACCGCGCAAGCGCGGCGTCGGGCGCAACCCACGCACCGGCGAAGAGGTCGCCATCCCGACGGGAAAGACCATCCGCTTCAAGCCCGGCAAGGAACTACAGGCTCACGGCTTCGACGCCGAGGACGACGCCGGACACGATACCGACGCGCCGGTCATGACGAGCGACGGCTGACAAGACGCGGAAGACCTAGATCGTGAATCGTCAATCGTGAAGAGAGGAAAGCAGGTTCTTCTCTGTTCACGATTGACGATTCACGATTTACGTCTTTATTGTCACTTGAATTATGTCCGAGACACTTCACCCGCTCCCGCCTCTGGTTGACCGCCACGCATCTTGGGATGAGCAAGCAACGCGCCCGACCGCGCGCGAGTGGGCGCGCCACGTCGCGCTCTTTCTGCTGACCGCCGTGACGGCCACGCTCGCGGGCGTCATGCAAGCGGCGTCCGATCTCCCCGCAGTTGAACCAGACCTCGTCGCGCCCGCCGGTTGGCTTGGCTATTTCGTTTACATCCCGGCCTATTACTTTCTCTCCGTCCGCGAACTTCTCAGGCAGGCTCTCACGCACACGGAACTCGTCGGGCAGGGCGTGACGTTTGCCGCCGCGCTGCTCGCCATCCTGCTCGCGCACGAGGCCGGCCACTACGTCGCCTGTCGCCGCTACGGCGTCAACGCCACGCTGCCGTTCTTCATCCCCGCCCCGCCGCTCTTTCTCGCGGGCACGTTCGGCGCGTTCATCAAGATCAAATCGCCCATCCCGACGCGCCGCGCGCTTTTCGACATCGGCGTCGCCGGGCCGCTCGCGGGCTTCGTCGTCATCATCCCCGTCGCCGCGCTCGCGCTTTTGACGGCACAACCTCCTCATGCGCTGCCCCTCGTCGAAACGGCCGAGGCGGGCACGCTCATCACCTTCAACGACCCGCTGCTCCTGCGCCTGCTCGCGCCCGCGCTCGGCGTTCATCTCACCAACATCGCACCCAATCCTTTTTACTTCGCGGCATGGATCGGCCTGCTCGTGACGAGCCTGAACCTGCTGCCCGTGGGACAACTCGACGGCGGGCATGCGGTCTTCGCCGTCTTCGGCAAGCGCACGCACGCGTGGGTCGGGCGCGCGGCTTTCGTCGCGATGGCTCTGCTCGCAGTGCTCGGCTGGCATTGGCATAATTCGCCCGGCGGCTTTCTCTACGCAATACTTTTGTTCGTCATGCTGCGCGTCCCGCACCCGCAAGCTCTGGACGAACGCACCCCGCTCGGCCGCCCGCGCCTGCTCGTCGCGCTTCTCACGCTCTTGGTCTTTCTGCTCTGCTTCGTGCTGTTCCCCATCACGATCTCTTAAACCTGTCGCCGCACGCGGTCTGCACGCACACCCCACATCCGTTTAGTATCCGGTCGAATTGTTAATGGAATCGGATTGCGCGCGTTAGTTAATTACTCGAATCGGAGGTTCGATGCGCGGAAGACCGTGTCGGCGAAGGCGTGTTTATGCGAACTGAGATGAAAAGACTTGGAACAGCGAAAAGGATTTTGGCCGTGACGACGGCCTTGCTGTTGTTACTAATGCTCTGTGTTCTTTATTTTCAAGTATGGAAAAAACCCTTAACAGTTGACGGCGGGATGGCGAAACATCATCTCACGTTTAGGGGGCATGCGGCTCGACTCTGGGAGGTTCAGTTCAGCCCCGACGGCGAGTTGCTCGCAAGCGGCGACGTTGACGGTGTGATTAAACTCTGGAGAAAAAAGGACGGTCAGGTAGTTCGCACGCTCGAACACCCCGGCGGTGTCACGGCTTTAGCGTTCAGCCCGGACGGGATTCATCTTGCCACAACCGGTTATGACTCAAAGATCAGACTCTGGCGGACGGCACGCTTCTTAAAACCTTTTCCGGCCACGCAAACACTGTCTGGACGGTCGCATTCAGCCCGGATGGGAAAACGTTTGCGAGTGGCGGTGAAGACAAGGTAGTCAGGTTATGGGATGTCGAACGGGGTGATGTCAGACGAACCTTCACGGGACATGCTTTGAATATCTGGTCGGTAGCGTTCAGCCCCGACGGCGCGCGGCTGGCGAGCGGGAGTTTCGACGAGAAGATACTTCTCTGGAACGTGAATGACGGCCAACTAATCATAACGCTGGCCGGTCATACGGAAGCGGTATTAAGTGTCGAGTTTAGTAAGGACGGACGATATTTAGTCAGTTGCGGTGACGATTCAAGCGTCAAGTTGTGGAACGTTGCCGAGGGGAATTTGATCCGCTCTTTCGGAGGGGATGCCGAACATATGTACTCCGTCGCTTTCAGCCCGGACGGCAAACGGATACTGAGCGGCGGCAGAGACCGGAGCACGCTCGGAGAACTCTGGCAGAATTTTTTCGGCACGTCCGAAGCCAATAAAGGCGTGACCGTCCGGCTCTGGAACTCGGAGGACGGCGGTTTGATGCAGACGTTTTCATACCACACGAACGACGTGTTCTCCGTCGCGTTCAGCCCGGACGGAGCGTGGTTCGCGTGCGCCAGCGAAGACACAACCGTCAGCGTCTGGCAGTTGAAACCGCAATGAAGTTGGCCGAGCGCAAAAGAGATTCTTTAGTGAAAAGAAGAAGCCGCCTCATATTAACTATGAAGCGGCTTCTTCAAGATTTAGAAGTCGAAAGCGCGCGCGCGTGCTTTGCCCTACTCTCCCTCGCGCCTTCTCACGCCGCGCCCGAAACGATGAGCCGTAATACTTAAGCCGTCGCCATCGCCGCGGGCAGCAGCCCTTTGATCTCACGCACGATGCGGTGAACGTCCTGCTGGTCTTTGAGCGCGATCATAAAGAACTTGTAACCCTGCTGGAAACAGATCACGCCGTTTGAGAAGAGCCAGATGCCTTCGAGGACGGGGTTGCCGCCTAAGAGCCAACTGACGGGCGCGCCGACGATGTTGCCCGGCTGGAAAATCTGCGCGCAGATGGCGAGACCCGCCGCGCAACTGAACGCGCCCAGAAGCGGCGCACCCACGTAGCGCACGATTGAACGCTCGAACTCGGCGCGCTTGCGTTCGGCCTCCGTTACGTCGCCTGCGGCGACGAGTCGTTCGCGCTCGCTCAAGTAGCTGTCAAACTTCGCGCCCGCGCGTCTGAGCGCCCAGACGGGCAGAGCGGAGTGTGTGAACCAGTGCGGGTGCGCGCCGATGAGCACGCCGTCGAGCCGCGGGAAGACCGCGCCCGCGCCCAGCCCCCCGGCTATCGAGAGCGACACCATCACGGCCTGCTTGGGATTCTCACGCGCCCAGTCGAAGGCTTTGAACAGTCCCACACTCGCCGCGGAAGCGGCGCGCGTCACGCCCGACCCGACGCTGTAGGCGCGCGAGGCGCGTTCGTAATGCTTCTTCGCTCCATCGAAAACCTCATTCGCGCGCTCTCCGGCGGTGCGACTTGCGCCGCGCAATTTCTCGCCCGCCTCGCGCGCCGCGCGCCCGGCTTCCTGCGCCGCGCGGATGGCCTGTTCGCGCACCTCGCCCACGCCCTCGCGCACGTCGTACTCTTCGCCCAAACGCTCCGCCTCGGCACGCGCGCGCTCCGCTTCGCTCACCACGCGAGTTGCGCCGCGCTTCGCCGCGTCCTGCGCCGCGCGCGCGCCCTCTTCGACGCGATCCTTGATCTTATACTTATCATCCAACTCGCGCGCCTTGCGCCGTGCGGCCTCGCGCCACTCGTCCAACTTATCTCGATAATCAGCCATGGAAACCTCCGGTTTGACCTATGATACGCCGAGCGCGGGCGTGGGGTTCGCTTCGTGTGTGGCGGAGACGACGCGGTTGCGTCCCTGTCGCTTCGCTTCGTAGAGCGCGGCGTCTGCCGCAGCGTAGAGTTCGCGCCCGTCGCGCAACGGCTCGCCGAACTCGGCCAGCCCGATGCTCACCGTGACGCGCGCGGCTTCCGGAATGTCCGTGTCGGCGATGGTCTTGCGCAGGCGTTCGGCCACTTCGAGGCCGTGCGCGAAATCCGTCTCCGTCAGGATGATGCCGAACTCCTCGCCGCCGATGCGCGCCGCCGTGTCCACGCCGCGCGTGCCCGTCTGCAAGACGTGGCTCAGACGGCGCAAAGTCTCGTCGCCGCCCTCGTGCCCGTAGGTGTCATTGACGAGTTTGAAGTGATCTATGTCGAGCACGAGCAGGCAGAACGGGTGGCCGTAACGACGCGTGCGCGCCACCTCTCGTTCCAGTTGCCGCTCGAAGCGGCGGCGGTTCGCTAAGCCCGTCAGGTGATCGGTGAAGGCGGCTTCCTCGCACGAGTCGAGATAGTTTTTGAAATCGAGCAGCGTGCGTGCGCGCGCGAGCAGCAGGTCAAGGTCGGTGGGGTCTGTGATGTAACCGAGCGCGCCCACTTGCGAGCCGCGCCGCGCGTCCTGCGCCCCGGCCTTTGCCGCCGTCTGGATGATGATGGGAATGAAGCGCGTCTGCGGGTTGGCGCGGATACGCTTGACCATCTCGTAGCCGTCAACGTGGGGCATCATCACGTCCGTCACGATCAAGTCGAAGGAATGTGCTTCGACCGCCGCCAGCCCTTGCGCGCCGTCGTTCGCCGTGTGGACGGTGTAGCCCGCCATCTCCAGAGCGACTTTGAGCAACTGCCGTTTATCCGGCTCGTCGTCAACCACCAACACCGTGAATTTGCTTAACATAATTACCGCTAAATCTTCCCGCACAAAGTTGAAAAGAGGTCTTGCGCGCGCCCGTCCTTCATGTTAGAGTGCGCTTTAACAAGGACGGTTGCCGTTGTTGCCCACTTTCGGTCGAACCACTTACCTGAATCCTTTCGATCATGTACGAATAAATCTCAACAGACCGAATGCTTGCTCCTGAGTGTGCGTCAACCCCGCTCTGCCTTGCCAGTTTGCGCTGTCGAATTTCCATCAGCTTCAAAGACGCATCCCTCGCCCCGTGCCATTCAAAAAGCTGAACTTGATTTCCTTTAAACACTAACAATTTCGAGGTTCCCCCATTATGCCGCACCGAAGAGCCTGCGACCTGAGCGTCGCGGATCGCGCAGACATTATACGCCAGTCAGAGATCGCCGCCGGTCTGGACGAGCCGCTGATCGCGAAACTTGCCGCCGCCTCGACGGCCATTGACTTCCGCCGCCGCCGTTTCGTCTACCGCGACGGCGACACGTCCGACTCGCTCTACCTGATCGCGCGCGGCCGCGTGAAATTGTGCCGCAGCGAACCGGAAACGAAGCGTGAAGCCGTCATTGACATTCTGCCCACGGGCACGCTCTTCGGCGAATTCGCGCTCTTCGGTTTGGGGGATCGACAGATGTGCGCCATTGCTTTCGAGCAGGCGCGGCTGCTACGGATTCCGGTGGGGGATTTTCAAGCGGCGATGGGACAAAGCCGCACGCTTTATGATTACACTTTCCGTCTGGTCGGTCAACGACTAGCGCGTTCCGAGCAGCGCGTGGCCGACTTTGCGCTCGACGCGATCCCCGCGCGTCTCGAAAAACTGCTCCATGAACTCTCCGAACGCTACGGCCAGCGAGGCACGAACGGCATCCTCATCGATCTCAACCTCCCACACCGCGAAATCGCTTCGCTCGTCGGCTCGACGCGCGAGAGCGTCACCGTCCGCTTGAACGACATGCGGCGTGCGGGTATGATCGATTTCGTTGACCGCAAAATTTTAATCAAGCCGCCGCTCGCCGAAATGGCGACGGCGTGAATCGGAAATCAGGGCAAGGGGAAATGGGCAAAAGTTAAAGGAAAGGCAAAAGCAGGTGAGCTTAAACGCTGCTTTTGCCTTTCCCCTTTTCCCCTTCGCACCTCCACACACGTTTTATGAAGAAGTGTCCGACCTGCAACAAGCCTGTCGAGTGGCGAGACAACCCGGATCGCCCGTTCTGTTCCGAACGCTGCAAACTGCTCGACTTCGGCCACTGGGCTGACGAAGACTACCGCGTCCCCGCGCACAACGACCGTCCCTCGCTCGAAGAGACGGAGCAAGGCGGCGAGATGTTGCGCGACGAATGATGAACGCGGAAAGATGAATGATGAACAAATGCTTTCGTCTTCAAGTTCATCGTTCGTGGTTCATCGTTCATCATTTCCTTCTTCGTCGTGTAGAATACGGCGCATCTCCCACATGACAGGAGTTTGAAGCCAGCATGTTGTCGTCAAGTTTGTTTTTGATGAGGCGTCTGCCCGTGGTGGTAGTTGTCGCGTTCGTCCTGTCGCTCGCGTCCGCGTGCGGCACGACCGATTACACGGCCTCGCAGCAGTCGCCGTCGAACCGTGCGGCGACAGGCACGCCGCAGGGCGAGCGGTTGCCGCGCACGGGGCTGCCGATGCCGCCGGTCGCGACGGCTCACGACGGCGACGCCGACGCCGCCGCAAACGCGTCGAACGGCGGCGTCACCGTCGTCAATGCTTCGACGTGGACGACGCTCGACGGGCGACGCGCGCGCGGGTCGGATTTTCAAGGCAAGGTGCTCATTCTCGATTTCTGGGCGACCTATTGCCCGCCCTGCCGCGACGAAGTTCCGCACCTCATCGATCTGCAACGTCGCTACGGCGCGCAGGGGTTGCACGTCGTCGGCCTGAACGTGGGCGGCGATGAAGACCGCCCCAAAGTGCCAGCCTTCATCGAGGAGTTCGGCATCCAGTACGCGCTCGGCTACCCGGACGCGCCGATGTCGGAACTCTTTTTCGCAGACGACTCCGCGATCCCGCAGACCTATGTTTACAACCGGCAGGGACGCCTCCTGAAAAAATTCGTCGGCTTCGACCGCGACACCATGCCCGCCGAACTCGAACGCGTCGTGCAGGCCGCGCTCGCAGATAAAACGGCGACGAGCGACAACTGAAGAGCGTCAATCGTGAATCGTAAATCGTGAATAGAAAGAAGCGTTCTTAATCTATTCACGATTTACGATTCACGATTCACCGTTTTTAATCTATTCACGATTTACGATTCACGATTTACGAACTAATGAGAAGAGCCAAAATCCTTGCCACCCTCGGGCCTGCGTCGCGCGAACCGGCGACGCTCGAAGCGTTGTTGGCGGCGGGCGCGAACGCCTTCCGCATCAACATGTCGCACGGCACGCAGGAGGAGCACGCCGAGACGATCCGCCGCGCCCGCGCCGCCGCCGAGCGCATGCGCCGCCCGCTCGCCATCCTCGTAGACCTCTCCGGCCCGAAGATCAGAACCGGCGTGCTGCAAGGCGGCCAGCCCGTGATGCTCGAAGAGAACGCGCTCTTTACGCTGACCACGCGCTCCGTCAACGGCGATGCGCGCGAAGTTTCGACCAACTATCCGGGGCTTGCGCGCGACGTGCATCCGGGCGCGCGCATCCTGTTGGACGACGGCGCAATCGCCTTGAACGTCGAGCGCACGACCGAAACAGATGTTGTCTGCCGCGTCATCAACGGCGGTCTTTTGAACGAACGCAAGGGCATCAATTTGCCGGGCGTCGTCCTGCCCATCCCTTCGCTGACCGACAAGGATCGACGCGATTTGCAGTTCGCCGTGCGCGCGGGCGCGGACTACATCGCGCTCTCCTTCGTCCGCCGCGCCGAAGATTGTCTCGAAGCAAAGGCGTTGATTAAAGCGTCCGGCGGCAAAGCCCCGCTCGTCGCCAAGATCGAAAAGTCGGAGGCTATAGATCATCTGGCCGAGATCATCAACGCATCCGACGGCGTGATGGTCGCGCGCGGCGACCTCGGCGTCGAAACGAGCGTCGAACTCGTTCCGGTCTATCAAAAACGGATCATCGAAGAGGCCAACGAGGCGGGCAAGTTCGTCATCACGGCGACGCAGATGTTGCAGTCCATGATCACCGAGCCGCGCCCGACGCGCGCCGAAGCGTCGGACGTGGCAAACGCCGTGTGGGACGGCTCGGATGCGCTGATGCTCTCGGCGGAGACGGCGACGGGCGCATATCCGGTGGCGACCGTGGCGACGATGGCGCGCATCATCGAGGCGGCCGAGACGGGGCGCAGCACCGGGTCGAGTTTGGTAGCGAAGTGGGCGGGCAAACAGTCGGGGCGCGTCAGCCGCGCCATCTGCGAGGCGGCGGCGTTTGCGGCCGAGGAGATGGGCGCGAAAGTGATCGCGGTCTTCACGGAGTCGGGTTTGATGGCGCGTCGCCTCTCCGCGCTGCGCCCCGCGCAACGCATCGCCGCGCTCACGCACTCGCGCGAGGTCTTGAACGAACTGGCGATCATCTGGGCCGTCGAGCCTTACATCTACCCGCCGCCGAGCACCACCGAGGGCATGATTCAGGCGGGTGACCGCACGCTCATGGAGGCGGGCATCGTGCAGCACGGGCAGGTCATCGTGCTGATGGCAGGGCGTCTCTCCGGTCTCGGGTTGTCGAGTTCGATGACGCTGCACGCGGTGGGCGAAGACATCTCCAAGCAGCCGTAATTCAGAATTGACACCACGCTGGCAAATCTCCGCCGGAGAAATAAGCGA
Source organism: Pyrinomonadaceae bacterium (assembly GCA_035940695.1). Lineage (GTDB taxonomy): Bacteria > Acidobacteriota > Blastocatellia > Pyrinomonadales > Pyrinomonadaceae > JAIVJZ01. Next base: position 152,894 of record DASZEQ010000006.1, read on the forward strand.
GTGGTTGTCGCCGCTGCTCTTCGCCTTCGCGGTTCTCGTCTCCGCATGGGTGCTCCACGATGCGCGCCGCCAACGTCTCCCGCTCTACGCCGTCGCCGCATGGACGCTCGCCACGCTCATCTACGCGCCCGTCGTCCTGCCGCTCTATCTCATCGCGCGCACCTTCAAATTGTCTCCGGCCGCAGCAGACGGCGACGCCCCGGAATCAATTCCCGACGAAGAAATCGTCGCCGCAGATGTCAGGGAGACAAGCAGGGAGACGAGCGCGGCCGACCTCACAGAAACGGGCGCGACGGACATCATCCCGACGCGCGCGAGGATTTCAGACGACCCCGGCGAGCAGACCGCCAACACGTCGCCCAAGGCTCGCGCGTCCTTCCGATTCAAACGCTACGCGCCGCCTCTCATCTACGCGTGCTTGCTGCTCTCTATTGGTGCGATCTATTTTTACCGCGACTATCACAGCTTCGAGGCGCACCTCGCACGCGCCGCCAACGCGCGCCTGCGTAGCCGACGCGACGCCACCATCCACGAATACCGCGCCGCGCTCCGCCTCGTAGACGACGCGCACACGCACAAACTTCTCGCCGTTCAACTCGCCGAAGACGGGCAGACGGAAGCCGCCCTCGCCGAATTACGCGCCGCCGAACGTAGCGGAGAACCCGACGAAACGCTTACCCTTCGCATCGCTTCCACGCTCGACGCGCTCGGTCGCCCGGCGGAGGCCGTCAAAGAATATCGAAAGTTTTTGCAGAGTAGCTCATGCGCCGGCCCGTCGCCCGATGCGCGTTGCGCGGAAGCGTCGGCGCGCGTCCGGTAGATACGGGGCGGCGTTCGCAAAGCGCGCGTGTGTGGTGAGAAATTATTCGGGCGGTTGGTGCGGCGGCGATGCGGCCGGGAAACGCGCGCCCTTCAACGCGCGGGTTGCGTTGAAAAACCCTTCGCGGCGACAGGCGAACACTGTCATGTTGAATGTCGGGACGGCGCGTTGAAGAGTGATTCGATTGGGGCGTGGCGGGACAGGGGAGGCGGCGACTTCGCGCTTACTCCGCGCTGAGGACTTGCCGGATCGCCTCGCTCACATCCTTCGTCGGCTGCTTGGTGCTGACGGGTTTTTGCGGGTTGCGCCAGTTGTCGAGGATGGCGACCTTGTGCGAGCAGGCGACGGTGCAGAGCGGCGCGCAGGGCTTCTCCGCGTTGTACTCGCGCTTGAAATCTTCCATCGTGTAATCGGCGAGCGGGATGCCGGGGTAGCCGCGTTGCTGCGAGCAATAGTGGACGAGTCCGTCTTCGCAGACGTAGAGGTAACGCGCCCCGGCGCGGCACTTCCACTCGTTCGGTCGCCCGGCGGCGAGATTATCCTGAAACCAGCCGAGCCGCGCGTACTCCTGTTTGCCGAGTTGTTTGAGTTCACGATAGACGCGCTGTTCCTCGTCGGCCAGCGGCTTGAGGATGCCCTGCCCGTCGTGGATGACGCCGACCGTGGTGGAGAAACCGAGTTCGAGCGCGCGGTGTCCGATGACGAGAGCATCTTCCGGGTTCTTAATGCCGCCGCCAATAACCGAGTTGATGTTGACGTGAAAATCCGAGTGCTCGGCGAGCCACTGCAAACGCTTGTCGAGCAGTTTCAGGCTCTTCTTCGAAACCTCGTCGGGCGCGACGTTGTCGATGCTGATCTGCAAGTATTCCAACCCGGCTTCGTTGAAGAGCCTGATCTTTTCGGGCGTCAGGTAAAAGCCGTTCGTGATGAGACCGGCGATCATGCCGCGCCGACGGATGTGCGCGACAAGCTCGTAAATTTCGGGGTGCATCATCGGCTCGCCGCCGGAGATGGTGACGATGGAAGTTTTCAGGTCGGCGAGTTTGTCGAGCCGCCGGATCATCTCTTCAGTCGGCACGTGCTGCGAGAAGTCGTCGTACTCGTTGCAGTAGGCGCAGGCGAGGTTGCAGCGGCGCATGGGGATAACGTGCGCCAGCACGGGATGATTAGGCGATAACAGCCCCCGCGCGATGAAACTCACTTCGCGCGCCTTGAGTTTAAGGAAATTGCTTCTCTTCATCTGGCCGTCGGCTCGAGGGGCGACCCGGCCGCCCGTGTCCGCGCCGCTTGCCCCTAAGTATGTGATAGTTGCGCGCCCCTCAGCGCGCGGACTTGTGGGAGAAGATACGAAATCCAAGCGCCCGAACGCAAGAAGACCGGGGCGTTTGGCAAATCGCGCCCGCCGAAAACGGCAAAGGGTTCCGGTCTTCTCAAGGAGCCAGAACCCTTTGGCCGTGATTAGCGTGCGGGCGAATTAGCCGCGAACTTTTTTGATGTCCGCGCCGAGTTCGACTTTAAACTCGTTTTTAGAGACCTGCGCGTTGCGCTGCACGTTCATGAGGCGCACGGTTGTCGCGTCGCCGTTCTTCTCCACCACTTTGGTCTGGACGGGCATGCCGTTGCCGTCCACCCAGAGTTCGGCGTAGCTGTAGCGCGCGCCGCCCTTCGGGACGAGTTTGATGTGCGTGGTCTGCACGCCGCCCCAGAGCGTTTCGTCATAGACGTTCTGCGCGTCGTAGGCGCTCGTCAATTGCGACTTGGTGGCGTCGAGGCCGAAGCCGAGCACGCTCGACACCTTGTTGCGGTTCGAGTTGGCTTCGCCGACGTAGGCCATCTTGAGGCGCGGCCGGAAAAGCGTGTACTTGCCGTCGGCGACGGCGAGCGTCTCCTGCTGCGGACGCTGCCAATCGACGCGCACGAAGGTGTTTTTTCCCGCGCCCGGCAGGTAAATCACCGTGCCCGACTGTTTATCGCTGTCCCTCAATTGCGCGTTGTACTTCTCCATGCTGATCGCGGCGCGCATGCTGCGCAGGTCGCGGCGGTTGCGCTCCATCTTGGAGAAAATCGAACTGACCAGACCGGCGCTTTGCGCGTTGGTCGTCGGGGGGACGACGGAAAAAGCAACGATGGCTGTTAAAACTACTGCGAGGCCAAGCGTCAAGTATCTCTTCATGCAAACTCCTTCAAAAATTAGGGGAACTTCATTAGCGCCCGGCTTAAAAACCGGCCGATTATAAAGAAAGCCTATTCGATGTTAACCTCATAGGCGACCACTTTGCCGCTCGCGTCCGTCACGGGACGCATCCCTTTCACCCGCACATCGGCGCGATTCGTGACACTTTGCACGCGCCTTTTAACATCTTCTGTGCCGGGATTTGCCGGAGAATCTTCCGGCCAGACAAGCAACAACCGCGTCGCCGTCGTTGAGCCACTTTGATGCGATTCGCGGTGGCCGCGTTCGCTGTTTTCAAACCAATTTCCGGGCGTTAAAAAGATAAATGCGAGGATGAGGACGCACAACACGTCATATTGCCACGTAGTTCGTCCATACGACCAGAAAAACAGTTTTTGGAGGAACTTCAAAACCGCCTCACCATCCAAATCCGAAAAAGGGGGCTGCCATAAAAGCAACAGGTGGCAAAGACAAAAGCGCACGCCCTTGTCCGTGTCACCTGCTACCGTGGGAGATTATACCTGCAAACCCGTGTTTGGCGCAACAATTTGTCCGTCGCGCATCTGCACGATGCGGCGGCACATGGCGGCGGCCTCCGGGTTGTGCGTGATCATGATGATGGTCTGGTTGAAGCGGTAGTTCATCTCCTGAAACATGTTCAGGACGATGGCGGAGTTCTCCGAGTCGAGATTTCCGGTCGGCTCGTCGGCGAGGATGATGGCCGGGCGGTTGACGATGGCGCGGGCGAGGGCGACGCGCTGCTGCTCGCCGCCGGAGAGTTCGAGCGGCTTGTGGTGCATCTTGTCTTCGAGTTTGAGCAGGCTCAAGACCTCGCGCCGCCGCTCGGCGGAGTTTTCGCCGTCCCCCCGGCCGCCCGCGTGAATGCGTTCGGCAAGGCGCAGGTTGCCTTCGGCCGTGAGCGTGGGAAAGAGATTGAAGCGTTGAAAGACGAAGCCGATTTTGCGCCGGCGGATGTCCGTGCGTTTGGCGTCGGAGGCGGCCGTCATGTCTTCGCCGTCGAGCACGATGCGCCCGCTCGAAGGCGTGAGCAGCCCGCCGAGCAGGTGCAGGAGCGTAGACTTGCCGCACCCGGAAGGCCCCATGATGGCGAGGAACTCGCCCTCCTCCAAGTCCAGAGAGACGCCCCTGAGCGCGGCCACGTCCACGCTGCCGACGCGATACACCTTCTCGACATTTTCAGCTTGCAGGATAGTTTTCATAAGTGACAGGTGACGGGAGAAGACAAGTAAATCGTGAATCGTAAATCGTGAATAGATTAAAGCCGTCTTCTTCTATTGACGATTCACGATTTACGATTTACGGCTGTTCTCGTCACTCGTGTGCCAAAGCGTTGACCGGATCGAGATTCGCCGCGCGCACGGCCGGGTAGAGCGCGCCGAGGACGCCGCCGCCGACGCCGATCGCCGCCGCCACGAGCGCCCAACGCCAACCGTACTCGAAGAGCAGCCCGTAGGCGCGGTTGATCAAATAGCCCGCGACGAACGAGACGGCGAAACCCACCACGAGACCGAGCAGGCTGATGACGAAAGCCTCCCGCTCGATCACCGAGACGATGTAGCCGCGCGACGCGCCGAGCGCCTTGAGCATCCCGATCTCGCGCGTCCGCTCCGTGATCGTCGTGTACATCGCAAGCATCACGACGAGCGCGCTGACGATGGCCGACAAACCGACGAGCGCGCGCAGGAAGACGCCGAGATAAGGGATCGTCTTTTCGATATTCGTGATGATGTCGCGCGTCAACTGTATCTTGTTCCCTTGGGTCGAAGGCTGCGACTCGATGCGCTCGACCACGGCGAGCGGGTCAACGCCTTCGCGCGTTTTGACGAGAATGTAGGAACACTTCCCCGGAGCTTCGAGCGCGTCCTGCATCGCCGCCAGAGACATCTTCACGCGCGCGCCGGATTCAGGGGCGTACACGCCGACGATCTTGTAAGGCTTGCCGCCGAAGAGGGCGAGCGTGCCGCCGACCCCCGTGTTGCCGTTGCGCGCCTTCGTCTCGTCAATCACGATCTCGTCCACGGCCGAGGGCGCGCGCCCGTCCACCAGACGCATCTCGTTCATCGCGGCGAAGGCGTCCCAATCAACGCCCTCCACCTGTTCAAAGCCGAAGCCGCGCCCGCCCTGAAACACGTAGCGAATGACGGGGACGGCCTGCGCCACGCCCTCGACCTTCAACAACTCGTCCGCATACTTCGTGCTCAAGTTCGCCGTCGAAGTCGTCAACTCCATCCCGCCCGGCCGTGTGAAGATGATCTCTGCGCGCAGGTTCGACGAACGCCGCTGCAAGTCGTTCGACATGCCGCGCGACAGTCCCGTGAACAGCATCACCAGACAGACGCCGAGCGCGACCCCCGCGATGCTGACGAGCGCGCGCAAGGGACGCTGACGAATGTTGTTGGCGACAAGGCTCTCCATAAAGTAGAGGTCAGAGGTTAGAGGTTAGAGGTCAGTCAGAAGCAGTTTTCACTGACCTCTAACCTCTAACCTCTGACCTCTATTTCTTAACGGCGTCCAGATCAACTTCCGGCAGGCTCGACTTGTTTTCCAACATGAACACGTCGGCAGGCCACGGCTGATCCACTTTGACGGCTTCGGGCACTTGATAGCTGATGCGTAGCGAGTAGCGATCCTGCGGGCGCGTGATTTCGATGTCGGCCGGGAGCGTGTACTTCGTCGTCTCGCCGAAACTCTTCGGGTTGCGATAAATCACGTCGGTCGTCAACTCGCCGCGCTCGCCGAAGGTTTGCAGCCGCGCCAGACTGATTTCGCCGTAGCGGTCGAACCAGAAGCGGCGCAAGAGGCGCGCGCGCCCGTCGGCCTCCGGCGCGAGTTCGTCCAACTGGTAATAGCCGCGCACGACGCGCGCGCCTTTCTTCGCGTTCGGCCGCGTGTCGATGTCTTCGGCAAACGCCTCGCTGCGCGCGTAGATCAAGTTCCCGCCCGGCGTGACGTTGACGGGGCGCACGAGCAGCGCATCCGTGAAGTGCTGCGGGCGCAGGCCGGAGAAGGCGGAGGCCGCGCGCTGTTGCATCTGCGCCGTCTTCGTCTGGTCGCCCTTGCCGCAGTCAACCTCCGCGCCGCTATCTATTCTCTGGTAATTCGCGGTGTTCGTCCCTTTGAGGAAACGCCGCCACTTGTCGTCGCCCTGCAACACTGCGACGCGGAAGCGTTCGCCGTCGGAAGCCATCTCGGCGATCTTGACGCTGAACGGCCCCTGTATGACGAGGTAAATCTTGCCGTCGCGTTGCAGGATCACGTCGCCCTCGGCCGTGCGATACTTTTCCGTGACGCCGCACTGAGCAAACGACGTGTCTAAAAACTGGATGTCGATCTTGCCGCGCAGGGATTGTACCTGCGCCATGCGGTTCACCACTTCGATGAGTTCGCCGGGGGCGGCCTCTTTAAGCGGTGCGAGCAGCGGCGGCACAGTGACCTTGCTCTTGTAGAATCTTGAGCAACCGCTTGCGCCCGCAAGCGACACCAGCCCCAAGACTAACGCCAACGCGTACTTCTTCCTACGCGAATTTGCCCGAAATGAGTTTGAACCGTTCATCGAAAAGTGTCAGACGCCGACGCCGGGGGAGCATCCGATCCGGCAAAATTTCCTTGAGAATTTAATAGGCGAAGCTAACAAAGCACTCAGCCCTTGTCAACGCGCAACGCCGACGGAAAAAAGGCGAAGGCGAAGGGAGACGGGGAAAAGGAGAGAACCAAAAGCGGCGCACGGCGAAGCGGCGTCTTCACCTTCGCCCTCTCCCCTTCGCCTTTTCCTCGCCTCAACTCTCATCCAAAACGAGCGGCGGGCGGTCGAATCTCGCACGGATGCCGTTGATGGCGCGCAGAACTTTGGGACGGCTCACGAGTTTGAGTTCGAGTCGCCGCTTGCCCGGAAAATCGAGCAGCATCACGCCCATCAGGATCGTCAGAACGCCCTGCCCCGGCACACCCGGCAGCGACATCAAGATGCCGAACAACACCAGCACCGCGCCCAGCAGATTCTTCAAGACGAGGCCGCCCCAACGCAACACGGGGTGTTGTTCCACCCAGAACTCGCGTTCGTGCTCGGCCTTGAAATAAGTATCCGGCAGTTTGACGAGCACGACGACCGTGGCGACGATGCTCACCACGAAGGTAACGACCGAGAACAAAACTATCCAGAGGACGCCGCGCCCCGTCAAGCCGAGCGTGTTCGCCAGTTCTTTTACCCAATCAAGCATTCATTCTCCGAACGACGACGCCGCTCGTTGCCTCTCACTTCAACGCTTCGCGCGCGGCGACGAGCGCGCCGAACATTTCCGCGACCACCTCTTTGGCCGCGCCCTCCAAACCGAAGTCGCGCTCGCGCGCGCCCTCCCAAAACTCTCCCAGTTCGCGCGCCCCCGCGCGCTCGAACACCAGAGCCTGCGCCAGCAAGTCTACGATGTCGGCCGCCTTCACCAGACGCGCCTCCAAACTCTCGCGCGCCTCGTAATCCTCGTGCAGCGCGCCGTAATCCGCCGCGCGACGCGCGCCCAAATCGCGCACCATGTCGTCGAAGGCCGCGCGCTCCGCCGACGCCCGCGCCTCCGCGCCGTAGTAGAGAGCCATCGTGCGCGGCATGTCGCCCGTGCGCGCCTCGGCCAGATCGTGCAGCAGCGCGACGCGCAACACGCGCTCGACATCCACCTCGACGCCGCGCGCACGCACTTCGTCCGCCAGCAGCATCGCCGTGAACGCCACGCCGTAACTATGCGCCGCCACGGACTCCGCGGCCGGCGCAAGTCCGCGCAACACCCAACCCGTCCGGTCGAGCCGCTTCAAGCGTTGGAGTTCAAGCAGTGTGGAAAGCATGGGAGCAGCCAGTTGTCCGTGGTCAGTTGTCAGTTGTTCAATTCCCTTCTTTAGTAACTCGCGTGATAATCATATGCCACTGACAACCGGCTACCGCTAACTGACCTTTATACAAACATCTTCCCCGGATTCAGTATGCCGTTCGGGTCGAGCGCGCGCTTGATGCTCTTCATGGCGTCGATGGTGGCCGCGCCGAGCGCCATGTCGAGGTAAGGTGCTTTGACGTAGCCGATGCCGTGCTCGCCGCTGATCGTGCCTCCGAGTTCGACGGAGAAAGCGAAGGTGTCGCGCACGGCCGCGCGCGCGCGCCGCATCGCTTCCGGGTCGTCGCGGTCGCACATGAAGTTGACATGGATGTTGCCGTCGCCCGCGTGGCCGAAGTTGACGACGAACGTGTCGTGCAACCGCCCGATCTCCTCGATGCGCGCGACGAGTTCGGGCACGCGCGAGCGCGGCACGACCACGTCCTCGTTGAACTTCATCGTGCCGAATTTTTTGAGCGCGGGCGAGATTGCGCGGCGCACGTCCCACAGCCTCTCTTCTTCCTCGCGCGTCTCGGAGCGCATCACGTCGAAGCCGCCGCCGTCGCGCACGACCCCCTCGCAGATGAGCGCATCGCGCTCGACCTCGGAGGCGTGGCCGTCAACCGAGACGAGCAGGAGCGCGCCCGCCTCCGCGCCGAAGCCGAACGCAAACTCCGTCTCGACGGCCGCGATGGCGTTGCGGTCGAGCACCTCAATCGCCACGGGCGTGACGCGCGCGCGGTTGAAACGCGGCACGCAGGCGCACGCCTCCGCCATCGTGCGGAACGTGGCGCGCACGGTGCGCGTTGTTTCGGGCAACGGCAGGAGGCGCAACGTCGCCTCCGTGATGATGCCGAGCATGCCTTCCGAGCCGCAGATGAGTCCCGTCAAATCAAAGCCGACGACGTTCTTGCTCGTCAGGCCGCCCGTGCGTATGACTTCGCCTGTCGGCGTCACGACTTCGAGACCGATCACGTAATGCTTCGTCACGCCGTACTTGGCGGAGCGAATGCCGCCCGCGTTCTCCGCGATGTTGCCGCCGATGAAAGATGTCTTGTAAGAGGCCGGGTCGGGCGGGTAGAACACGCCTTTGGCTTCGACCGCCTGTTGCAACGCGTAGGTCGTCACGCCCGGTTCGGTGACGACGTAGAGATCGTCCGCGTTGATCTCGCGGATGCGGTTCATGCGATCCGTGCCGATGACGACGCCGCCCTCGACCGGAACTGCGCCGCCCGTGTAGCCGACGCCGCCGCCGCGCGCCGTGACGGGAAACCGCCGCTCGTTGGCGAGTTTGAGAATCGAAGCGACCTCGGCCGTTGTCTGCGGCAGCAAGACGGCTTCAGGCGGAAACTTCTCTTTCACCGCGTCGGCCGCGTAAGGCTCGACCTTCGCTTCGTCGATGAGGACGTTCTCCGCGCCGACGATCTCGCGCAAGGAGGCGAGCACGTCTTCATCCGACGCCGCCGTGCGCGCGCGCCCACCGCCCACAATTCCTTCGTGATGACGACTCATAATTAACTTGTCAACTAATCCTCTCTTTTGCTCCGCGTCTTTAGGGGATGGGATTGACGACGATGTTCACGCGCTCGTTGCCGACGATGATCTCTATCGGGTTACCGATTTGCAGCGGGAGCGTGCGGCCGTTGATGTTGATTTCGAGGCGCGGCATGGCTGACGCCGGAGAGTTCGTCGTGGCCGTATCCATACGCGACGAGGGAGACACGCCCGCCGTCGTGGACGCGCTCGCCGCAGGCATTGCAGCGTCGGGCGCGGGCGTCGCGCCGCCGTCCGGTTTCGCCACGTCCGTCGAACGAGTGAGCAGGTTGATGGCGACGATGCGCCAAGCCGTGGGCGTACAGGTCAGGCGCAAGCCCGGCGTGTCCACCTCCGCCACTTCACCGACGGCCAGCGTCCCGACCTTCCACATGCCTTCGCCGCAACGCACACCGCCCGCGTCGTAAAAGGTGGCCGAGCCGGAGACGTAGTTATAAAAAAACTGGCTGCGATTTTCGATGGCGATGAGGACGTTGCGCGCCGGGGCGTCTTGCGTGCCCGCGAGCGTGGTGGTGCGGAGTCGGCCGCCGAGCGCGACGCGCCCGGCCGCGTCGAAAGCCGTGGTCGCTTCCGTCAGAGCGACGCGCGGTTCGCCGCCCGCCGCCCCGGTCGTCTCCGCGGGCGCAGTCTGCTGCGCGCTCGCGCCGAAAGCGCACACCGACAAGACGAGCGCGAGACGAAACACGTTGATGATTGCTTTCACTTTTGCTCTCCCCTTTTCCCAAACAAATTTTTTAAGTTCGCCGGACGACGGCGATGATGTGCGTGCCGCCGTCGAGCGCGCCCGGTTGCCGACAGGCATCCGCTTCCCAACCGAGAAACTTTTCCCAGAGCACGGGGTCGGCCTCGATCTCCGAGAGCGCGTCGTGATGATTGACCGACAGATAGTTCGCGGCGGACGCGGCGACGATTGTACACGAATGACGCCGCAGCAACGCCTCGAATTCAGCCCAGCGATACATGTGGCAGACGTGCCCCGCCCCGATCTCGCCCACTTGATCGCCCGTCCCGATGACGTGCTCGACTTCTTCCAAACTCCGGTCGCGCGCCCAAAGAACGACGCCGGGCAAATATTTTCGCGTCGCGCCGAAGAGCGACATCACGCTCAACAAGACGTGACCGCCACGCTTTACGACGCGCAACAATTCGTCGAGCGCGTCGTCGGCGCGCTCCAACACGTAGCTAAGCGGGCCGCCGTAGGCGACCACGGCGTCGAACGTCTCCGAAGCAAACTCGGACAGGTCAACGATGTCTAAAACTTTTCGCGCGACGACGGAGTCCGCATGTCCCGCCGCCGCAACCTGCGCGCGGTTAAATTCGAGTTGGACGGCGGAGAGGTCGCCGACCGTAATGCGCGCGCCGAGTTTCGCCAGTTCAATCGTGAACCGCCCCGGCCCCGCGCCCGCTTCCAACACCTCCGCGCCCGCCGCGATGTAATCCACCAGAAACGCGCGATGCAAGTGGAAACTGATGCGGCTCTCCACGTCGGCGTCGAGCCGCGCCCACTCGCGCTCGCCGTAGTTGTCGAAATAACCGCCCACCAATCCGGCGTCGTATGACACATCCATCAAACATCACCTCCCGTCCCGCTCTCGATTCTTTCGCCACGTCTCGCGCTCAACTCTCTTACGCCCGCCGACACCACAAATGTTCGCGCCACGACGCCCGACGTTAACTTTCGACGCGGCGCGCGAGTTTGGCGTGCGGGCGCGCAAGTTGTTTCGCCTTTCGGTACGCTCCTTGCACAGAGGCTCTGGGAGTTGCGCAAGCGACGCGAAATCATACACGGCGCGGGGTGGTCTAAGGTTCATTTCAAAGCTTTTCACCGTGTTGTTAGTTGGAAAAATCATACATGCGGAAGGGGAAATAATAGATGGCAGAATCGACCGGTACGACGCAGAAACGCTCGCAAGTTGTGACGGGCATGTTTAGAGACAGGGACAGCGCAGAGCGCGCCTACACATCGCTTTCCGAACGCGGCTACAGCAAAGACGACATCAACGTCATCATGTCGGACGAGACTCGCAATAAATATTACCCGGAGGGCAGCGACGCGGCCGATACGGAACTCGGCAGCAAAGCCCTTGAAGGCACGGGCACGGGCGCAGCCATCGGCGGCACGACTGGTGCGATCCTCGGCGCGATTGCCGCCATCGGCACGAGCGTCGCCTTGCCGGGGCTTGGCCTGCTCGTGGCAGGGCCGCTCGCGGGCGCACTCGTCGGCGCGGGCGCGGGCGGTGCGGCGGGCGGACTCATCGGCGCGATGGTCGGTTCGGGCATCCCCGAAGACCGCGCGAAAGAGTACGAGGCGGGCGTCAAAGAGGGCGGCATCGTGATGGGCTTCAACCCTCGTTCGGACGAAGACGCCGAATACTTCGAGCGTGAGTGGAACAGCAACAAGGCCGAGGGCGTCTATCGCGGCGAGACGACGATCCCGGTGGTCGAGGAAGAGTTGCAGGTCGGCAAGCGCGAAGTCGAGCGCGGCGGCGTGCGCGTCGAGAGCCGCGTGGAAGAGACGCCCGTGGCGCAGGAAGTGCAACTGCGCGAGGAGCGCGTGCACGTCGAACGCCGCCCGGTTGATCGCCCGGTGACGAACGCCGACGAGGCTTTCCGCGAAGGCACAATCGAAGTTACGGAACGCGCCGAGGAGGCCGTGGTCGGCAAGACGGCGCGCGTCGTCGAAGAGGTGGTTGTCGGCAAACAGGTCGAGGAACGCACCGAGACCGTCCGCGACACGCTGCGCCGCACGGACGTAGAAGTGCAAGAAGTTGACACGAAGAACACGACCCGCACGGATCGTGACCGGTAAGAACTGACAGGCGAGCGCGGCCGAGAGTCGTCACGACTTCCGGCCGCGCTCAAGAGAAGCGTGACGACGCCCCCCTAACCCGACGAGGGCGGGCGTCGTCATGCACACGGGACGCGGCGCACAATTTCCGTGTTCGCCACAGGCGAACAAAGCACCGGTCTCACGAATCGGGTGGATGAAACGCTAGGCGGCTCGATGAGCAAATCAACGAACGTGGATAAACTTCCGGCGACGGCCTCCGAATCAGAGACGGGCGATGCGGCGCGGCCGGGCGGGTTCGAGCAAACCGGCGGGCGACGCGCAGCGGCGACGACGACAACGCGCACGGTCGGCGTCTATGAGCGTCCGGCGCAGCGCACGAAAGTGTCGCTCCCGCTCGTCATCATTTTGATTCTGGCCGCGCTCGTCTCGGTCGTCGCCGCCGCGCGCTTTCTGTTTTAAGAGTTCGGCCTGAAGCGTCGCCATGCAGAGAAAGGAATAACGATGAGTCAAACGAGAGCCACAGGTGCAGGAACAGCAGGAGGACAAAGAAGCGCAATCGTCACCGACCGCGACGGCCTGCGCGGGCGCATTGATACCACCACGCCGCAGACGCGCGAGGGCGGTCGTCCCGAAGTGCTCGTTCATCTCGAAGGCGGGCGGCAAGTGCTCGTCCCCGTGGACGAGTTGGTCTTGCAGGATGACGGCAGTTTCACGCTCCCCTTCAGCCTCTCCGAACTCGCACGGCTGTTTGAGGAACGGCGCGAAATTGAGGGCGACATGGCGGGCGACGAAACGCTCGTGACTTCCAACCGCAGGCGCGAAGAGGAACGCATCGTGATGCCCGTCGTCGCCGAGACGCTCGACGTGCAGAAGCGCAAGGTGCAGACGGGCGGCGTCCGTGTCAGGAAGGTCGTCCACGAGCGCGAAGAGGTAGTTGACGAACCGTTGAAGCGCGAAGAGGTGCAGGTCAAGCGCGTGCCCGTCAATCGCGTGGTTGATGCGCCCGTGCCCGTGCGCCACGTCGGCAACACGATGATCATCTCGCTGCTCGAAGAGGTGTTGGTGGTGGAAAAGCGTCTGATGCTGAAAGAGGAACTGCACATCACGAAGGGCGAGATCGAAACCTACAAGCCGCAGCGCGTCACACTCAGGAGCGAGGAAGCGGTCGTCGAGCGCGTGGCCGACGACGAGGACATCGACCCCCAGTTGAAGAGGGGACGGGTGGGCAGCCCGTAGTTAGGCCGTGTGTGATCAGAGAGCGTTTCTTCGATGAAGCGTCGAAGTATGGTGCGGCGTTCGAGTTTGGCAGGCACGCGTTCGGCGTTGTGCCGGAGAGAAACTGAAAGGGGAGTTAACTATGGCGAAAACTGTGATCGGGTTGTTTGATAATCGCGCCGAAGCGCAGAGCGTGGTGCAGGAACTGATGGGCGAAGGCTTCCGGCGCGACGACATCAGCGTCATGTCGAAGAAGCTCGAAGGGCAGGACGACAAGCAGGGCGAAGTGGTCGCCTACGTCGAAGAGGACGGCGACGAACAGATCAAGGACATGGCGAAGGGCGCGGGAACGGGCGCGGCCATCGGCGGCCTCGCCGGTCTGCTCGTGAGTCTCACCGCGCTGGCGATTCCGGGCATCGGCCCCGTGCTTGCGGCCGGGCCGCTCGCCGCCGTCATCGCGGGCGCAGGGATCGGCGCGACCGCGGGCGGGTTGATTAGCGGCCTGACGCGCCTCGGCGTACCCGAAGACGACGCCAACTATTATGCCGAAGGCGTGCGCCGTGGCGGCACGCTGGTCAGCGTCGATGCGGCGGACGACCGGGCGGAGAGCGCGGTTGCGATCATGAAGCGACACGGCGCGGTGGAGATCGACAAGCGCGCCGCACAGTGGCGCGACGAGGGCTGGAGCGGTTTCGATGCGAACGCCACACAGACCGCCTTCAATGCTTTCGCGGGCGGCGGTCAAACGAACGACGCCTCCGCATCGGAAGTAACGGCGGAACATCAACGCGTTGCGGCCACGCCGCGCGCCGCCGCGACGCCGCCGCAGGGGCAAGTGGCCGTCCCCGTCGTCGAGGAGCAGTTGCAGGTCGGGAAGCGCGAGGTGGAGCGTGGCGGCGTGCGCGTCGAGACGCACGTGTCGGAGAAGCCCGTCTCGGAGAACGTCGAACTGCGCGAGGAACACGTTAACGTCGAGCGTCGGCCGGTCGATTACACTTTCCACGGCACGGAGTCGGAGGCTTTCAAGGAGTCGCTCGTCGAGATCAGAGAGGCTTACGAAGAGTTGGTCGTCAACAAGAAGGCGCGCGTCGTCGAAGAGGTCGTCGTCAACAAAGACGTGGAACAGCGCACCGAGACCGTCCACGAAACGTTGCGCCGCACGGACGTGAACGTCGAACCGATAGACACGGGCAAGGCGCGCGGCGCGAGCGCGTCGACGCAGAGCGACGATCCGCTCGACCTTTAACGTCAACGGCTTTAACGTCACCGGCTTTAACGTCGCTGCTTTGACGCGGCCAACTTTAACGTGACTTGAAAATGTCTGGTCAGTAAATTTTCGCGGCTGCGGCTGCTTTACCATCACAGGGAGGATTCTTTAATGATCAACGACGGAAGGTTTTCCAAATTCTTGAGAGCTGGCCTGCTCAGCCTGACTCTCTGCGCGTTCGCGGGCACGGCGACCGCGCAAAACAACGATAACAATAATGGCAACACGAACCGCGCGGCGGAGACGCGCAACGACGACCGACGCGAGACGAGAACGGCCGACCGACGCGAAGACGATACGGACTGGGGTTGGCTCGGCCTGCTCGGTCTGGCCGGACTGCTCGGCCTGATGCCGCGCAAGAAGAAGGAAGTTCACGTCCGCGACATGCACGACGTGCGCGACGCGCGCGACACGGGCGACCGCAGATAGACCGGACACGGACGGCGGCGGGGCGATCTCGCCCGAACGCACGCGACGCAGGGCATCGGGAGACGACATTCTCTCGATGCCCTGCTCTTTTTTTGTTTAAGCGACGATGGGTATGAAACGCGCGCCGTAGGGCATCACGTAACCGTGCGCGGTGGTGGCGGCGTCGCCGCCCGCTTGCGCGAGTGCGTCTTCAATCGTGCGCGCCGGGGTCATACGCATGCGGCGCACTTCGTCTGCGTCGAGGCGGGAGACGAGTTGGACGTTGAAGCGTTCGGCCTTAGTCAACAGCGACCACGCGGTCTGGCCGTTGACGGCGTAGGCTTCGTGAAGGCGCGCGGCGAGAGCGTGCGAGTTTGCGGCGTCGAACCATTGGAGGAAATCCGCGCGCCCCGTGCCGTCGGCACACTCCGCGACGAGGATGATCGTGCCGCCTTCGGTGCAGGCGTGCGCGGCCATGTCGAGCGTCTTGTGCGCTTGAATCAGATTGATGTCGTGCGGCCAACCGCCGCACGCCGCGACGACGAGAGGACGCTTCTCCGCGATCTTGAGCGCGTGCGCGTCTGCGTATTCGGCGCAGGCGAGACGGTGCGCCACGCGCCAGTCGCCCGCGTAGAGACGCACGGCCTCGCCGCGCTCGTTCGTCCAAGTGTTGACGAGAAAAGACGGCGCGACTTCGGCCGCGATGCGTTCGCATTCTTCGTGGACGGCGTTGCCGTCGAGCCTGCCCGTGCCCACGCCCGCGCGCCGCCCGCCCGTCTCGAAATCCAGAGCGCGCATGTGCGTCGCGGCGACGGTGCGCGCGGAGGCGAGGCCGGGGCAGATGCTTTTGCGCCCGCCCGTGAAGCCCGCGAAGTAGTGGAAGTTGATCGCGCCCGTGAGGATGACGTGATCGTGTTCCGTGAGCGCGCGGT
Organism: Pyrinomonadaceae bacterium; assembly: GCA_035940695.1. GTDB lineage: Bacteria > Acidobacteriota > Blastocatellia > Pyrinomonadales > Pyrinomonadaceae > JAIVJZ01. The sequence goes on from DASZEQ010000006.1 coordinate 168,928, forward strand.
TGAGTTCGATGGGCGTGCCGCTCTCGGTCGCGCCGAGTTGGACGTGCTCGGTCGCATCGTCGGCGTTGTGGTCGAGCGTGCGGATGCGTTGGAGGACGAAGGGCGTGAGCAGTTCGCGCTTCTCGGCCGTCGTCACGGGGCGATGAATGCCTGTGGCGAAGATGACGCGCAGGTCGTGGGGCGCGACGCCGAGTTGGACGAGACGCCGGACGAGCAGGTTGACGACTTGCCCGCTCGCCGTCGCGCGCGTCGCATCCGAGACGACGATGAGCACGCTTTCGCCCGGCGAGATGATGTCTTCGAGCGGCTGCGAATCGATGGGGTCGTCAATCAGCGCGCCCACCTGCGCGTCCGAAAGCGGCGTGTCGGCCGTCTCGTCCTCCGGCGCGAGAACTTGAAAGCGACCGCCATCATCAACGAAAGAAATTTTGCCGCGCCCGTAATTCAGTTCGATACTCGACATAAATTCATGGGAAAAGGGGAAGGGATAAAGGTGAAAGAGAAGCTCATTCGATTCGCTCTCCTGCTCCCGTCTTCGCCTTCACCCTTACCCCTTTTCCTTCCCCCATAGTTTTAGATTCCAAACCGCGCGAGCGCGCTTTCGATCACGTCGAGCGAGGCGAAGTCCGCGCCGCCCGCCGAGCGCGCTTCGACGAGCCAGCGGCGCAGGCGGCGCGCGTCGTCGAGCGTCGGGATGCGGCACGCGCCCGTCAGGGCGAGCGTCACCAAGTGATCCGGCGCGCCGTGCGTGACGAGCGCGGCCTGCAACGCCGCCTGCTCCCGCAAATCGAGTGTGAGCAGAAGATTGATTTCCATAAGAGCCGTCAGCCGTCAGCCGTCAGCCGTCAACATTCAAGCAGCGTCTTTCATTTTAGCTGAATGCTGATGGCTGACGGCTGACCGCCCCTACTTTTCCGAACTGAAACAGGCCGTGCCCGCGTGGCAGAAGTGAAAGGTTTCGTCCTCGAAATCTTCGGTCTCCATTTGCAGCGTCAGGTGATCGACGCCGAATTGGTCATGGAGTTTGACGCGCAACTCTTTGAGCAGTTCGGACTGCACGACCGCGTGCGCGTGGACGACATGCGCGCTCAGGGCGTCGCGCCCCGAAGTGATCGTCCAGACGTGCAGGTCGTGGACGCCTTCGACGCCCACAGTCGTGCGGATCACCTCCTCGACGGACGCGAGGTTGATGTGCGCGGGCGTGCCCTCCAAAAGCACGTTCGTCGATTCCTTGATGAGATGCCAAGAACTCCACACGATCAAGAGCGCGATCCCCACGCTGAACAGCGCGTCCGCCCTGTACCACCCGTAGGCCGACATCAACACGCCCGCGATGATCGCCCCGACCGAGCCGAGCGCGTCGCCCATGATGTGCAGCCACGCGCCGTGGACGTTCAGGTCGTCGTGGTGTTCGCCGTGAAGCAGCCACGCGCAGACGAGATTGACGCAGAGGCCGCCGATGGCGACGGCGATCATCACGTTGCTCTCAACTTCGTGCGGGTCGTGCCAGCGTTCGTATGCCTGATAGAAGATCAGGAGCGCCATCACGACGAGCGCGACGCCGTTGATGAGCGCGGCGAGAATTTCCAGACGGTGATAGCCGAAAGTTTTACTCGGCGTGGCGGGGCGCGCGCCGAACCAGACGGCCGTTAAAGCGAGCGCGAGCGCGGCCACATCCGTGAACATGTGCCCGGCATCGGCAAGGAGCGCGAGCGAGCCAGTCCACCAGCCGCCGCACGCTTCGGCCAACATGTAGAGCGCGGTCAGCGCAAGCACGATCAACAAACGACGGCTGCTGCGTTCGGCGCGCGCCGACAGGTGTTGGTGATGCGCGTGCGCGCCGTGCTGGTGGTGCTGTGCTGGAAGCGCGTTCATCTCTCGCCATCGCGTCCGTCGGACATAAAATTAGAGCCGGATGCAGCCTGTGTAAGATACAAGCGCATCCGGCAATGGTCAACAACCTCAGGTTCGTGATTCGACGCGCGACGCGGGCGCGACGTGGCGCGCTAAAATTCGGCCACTTGCAACGCCCGGTTGAAGTCCCGGTAGAGATCGTTGAAGTTGCGAATCGCGCGCTCGAGAACGTAAGGCATCTCTTCGATCTCGGCGGGGTTGATCGTCAGGTTCGCGTGATTGACGAAGGCCGCGTGCTGGTCGCCGCTGCGCGCGTCGGGCAGGAGGTGGACGAAGAAGAGACGACGCCGCGCGGCGGGTCTGAGCGCGGAGACTTCGCGTTTGATGAAAGCCGCGCCCTGCTCCTGCTGGTCGAACTGCGGGTCGAGCAGCACGACATCCATCTGATCCTCGCGCATGCGCTCGATGGCCTGCGTCGTGTCTTCCGCGACGAAAGCTTCGTAACCGTTTTCGACGAGCGCGCGCGCCACGGCGAAACGGTGTTCGGACGAAGCGCAGATGAGCGCGCGGCGGTGTTCCGCGCCGCGCCGGTGCATGGACTTCGACCCGTCTCCGGCAGCCGCGCTCATCGCGCGTTGAAAGAGCGACGCGAGCAACTGCGCCGCCTCGTCTCTGCTGGCCGCCCCCGCGTCCTGTGGCGAAGCGGCTGCGTCCTCTTCGGGTTTATAAGCCGGGGCGGGGCGCGGACGCTCGAAGCGCGAATTGCCCACCGACGTGCTGCCGCTCAAGCCCACCGCGCCCTGTTCGCCCGTGGCTTGCGCGGGCGGCTGCGCGTTGATCATGTGCTGGCACTTCGGGCAGCGAACCGTGAACGAGCGCGCCGGAATTTTCGTGTCGTCGAGTTGAAGACGCGCGGTGCATTGTTGGCAGATGATAACCATAATTCAAATGACGAGTGACAAGCGACAAGTGACAGGTGACACGTTGAAGACCGGCATGTGTTTTAACTCGTCACCTGTCACGCATCACTCGTCGCTGCTTTCTAATTCAGATCGAACACCATGGGTGAACTGCGTTGGGGGCTACTGCTGCCGCTGCTGCCGCGGGCGGGCTTCGGAATCGCCTCGCCGCCGTGCATGAAGTCTTCTTTGCCGCTGACGCCTTTGAGTTCGAGCAGCAGGTTGTTTTGATTGGTGGCGAAAGCGAGGCCGTCTTCGAGCGTGATCGTCTTGCGCTCGATCATCTCTTTGATCACGCCGTCGAAGTGTTGCATGCCGTCAAACTTGCCGTCGCGCATGGCGTCGAGCAGGGTCTTGCCCTCGGTCTCGCCGTTCTGCAAGTACTCGCGCGTGCGCGGCGTGGACTTCATGATCTCGACCGCCGCGACGCGTCCCTTGCCGTCGGCGCGCGGGATGAGCCGCTGCGAAAGGATGTAGCGGAAGGTTTGCGCAAGGCGCGTGCGGATCACCTGTTCCTCGTTCTTCGGGTAGAGGCCGATGATGCGGTCGACGGTTTTCGACGCGTCAATCGTGTGCAGGGTAGACAGGACTAGATGACCTGTCTCGGCCGCTTCGAGCGCGATCTCTGTGGTTTCGTAGTCGCGCATTTCGCCGATCAGGATCACCTTCGGAGCTTGGCGGAGCGCGGCGCGCAGGGCTGAGGGGAAATCCTTCGTGTCCGTGCCGATCTCGCGCTGGTTGATGGTGGAGCGGCGATGCTGGTGCAGGTATTCGATCGGGTCTTCGATGGTGACGATGTGGTAGTGATGCTCTTCGTTGATCTGGTCGATGAGGGCGGCGAGCGTGGAAGTTTTGCCCGCGCCGGTCGGGCCGGTGACGAGAACGATGCCGTTGCGCAGGCCGGTGATGTCGGAGAGTTGGGTGGGCAGATCGAGCGAGGCGAGACTCGGTATCTCGGTCGGGATCACGCGCATGACGATGGAATACGTGCCGCGCTGCTGGAAGATGTTGACGCGAAAACGAATCTTCGCGGGCAACGAATAACTGAGGTCAACCGAACCCGTCTGCGCGAGACGCAGGGCGGCGTCGGGGTTGCCCTCCATCAGAGACATGGCGATGATCTCGGTCTGGTAAGGCGAGAGCTTTTGCAGGCCGAGCGGCTGCACGGAGGTCAGCTTGCCGTTGATTTCCACCTGCGGCTGCTGGCCGACAGAGAAGTTGAGGTCGCTGATTTTGTCCGAGACGAGCAACATGCGCTCGATGACCGGAGGCAGATCGAAGAAACTCATGCCCTTGAATGCTCCATATGAGGCTGCGGGAAATTTGTCGAGAGTGCCGACAGGTGGCGGGATTTACGGGATGCGACAAGCGGATCAATTAGTCACCGCCTGCACCACTTTCATACTCGCAAATCGGGCGCGCAAACGCAAGCTAAAAGTTATCGCAGCACTTAACGGAGTTATCAAGACGCTTATAAAGACGCGCAAACAACGGCGACTCACTGACGCACGCGTCAGTGAGTCGCCCCGCGCGCTAATCCCACTCGGCGCACTTCAACCCCACAACATACGCGCCGAGGTCGTTGTGCGCCCGTCTCGTATCCGTGAAGGCGTGCATCAGCGCAGCCTGCCCCGCCAGCGACCTTTCATCGAGCACTTCCCTGTCATCAGACGGTAGATTAGGAGTCAGCCCGCAAATCAACACAATCAAGGCGTCCCGGCTCTCGCTGTCCTCGCGCCGCGTGATGATATCAACCAACTGACGTGCCCTTTCTTGCGTGACGGGCAGGTTCGCCCAACGCCGGATCGGCTCATCAAAACTCGGCTCTCTCTGCGCGCGGACGGGTGGCGTGCGCGTGTTATTATCTCTTCGCATCAGTAGCTCCTTTACCGTTGGTACTGGTGTAGAGGGCTTACCAAGACCGCCATCTTCGGTAAGTCCTCGCCTATTTGTGCTCTCTAGCTTACAAGAAAAACTATAAGCCAAGACAAAATAGAAGTCAACGAAAACCTTTTGTCTTGACTTGGATTTTTATGAACTTAAAATACGATGTATGAAGTTGCTCACTACAAAAGAAGCTGCCGCTAGGCTTGGAATATCCGTAATGAGAGTACAGCAGTTAATCTGGGACGGTCGTTTGCCAGCCGAGAAGATGGGGCGGGACTACTTCATTAAGGAAGGCGACCTAAAACTCGTTGAAGATCGGAAACCCGGCAGGCCGCGTAAAACACAGGATGAGAAAGCATCAAAGCAAACAAGCAAAAAAGGTAATAAGAAAAAACCGGCATCCTAGAGGTAATTATGGGAGATGACAGTAAAAGCACCCCACCGCAAGCGGTGGGGCTTTCGAGTGGTTTAGTCGAATAGACCTATTTGCGTATCTTCGGCCTCTTTGTGACGTTGAATGTATTTGCGAATTACTTCCGCCGTTACTTTGTCGCCGACGGTTCTGGC
>DASZEQ010000007.1:0-285851 GCA_035940695.1 Pyrinomonadaceae bacterium
GGCGGCAGCCCGAATCCCTCGAAGTAGGAAGGATAGACGAAGCAGAGAGCGCCGCTGTAGAGCGCGGGCAGGTCGCGTTCGGGGACGTAGCCTGTAAAGATCACGTTCGCGGTCATGCCGGATTGCTCGACGGCGCGCAGCGTTTCGCCGTACAGCCAGGCGCGTTTTCCGACTAAGACGAGGTGAGGCAGCTTATCGTGGGAACGTCGGCGGCGCAAGTCCGAGTAAGCGCGCACCAGCCGCACCAGATTCTTGCGCGGCTGGATCGAGCCGACGGCGAGCACGTAATCGCCGCCGATGCCGTAGCGCCGCTTCACCTCGGCGACGGCCCCGGCGGGCGCGGGGCGGAAGTGCGGCGCGGCGGCGGCCGACGTGACGCTGATGCGTTCGGGCGCGACGTTGTAAGTTTCGATGAGGTCGCGGCGCGAAAATTCGGAGGGCGTGATGATGTGCGCCGCCGTGCGCGCCGTGCGGCGCACCGTCAGGCGCAGTTGCATCCAACTGCGGCGTTTGAACGTCTCCGGCAAATGCTCGAACGAGAGGTCGTGGATGGTGGCGACGACCGGGCACGGGGCAAAGGGCGGCGCAGTGAACTGCACGTGGAGCAGGTCGGCCGGGTAACGGCGCAACTCGACCGGAAACGTGATGGGGATGCGGATAAGAGGCGTGTGCGGCAAAGTGCGGCGCACGGAGACGTGCGGCCAGCGTCCCGCGAAACGATCCCCGGAAAGCCCCCTCGTCACGTAGAGCGTGTAACGATTCGCTTCGCCCGACGCCGCCAACGCCTCGATCAGATTCGTGATGTAAGTCTCGACGCCGGCCAAACCCGAGCCGACCGAGTGCGCGTCAATCGCGATGTGCAAGGAATTCGGTGCTCCCGTCCACTCTCTCTCTCTGCGCGAAGTTTTGAGGAGGCGCAAATAGAGCGCGCGCGAGTTTACCCCACACGCTCACTTTGCGGGAAGCACGCCGCGAAGCAAACGCCGCGTCATGAACCGCCTTGCCGCTCGCCTCCCGCCTCGTCCGCCGCCTCCGCCGTAGCAGGCAGCACGCCGCGGAAGCTGCGACGGTGTATGGGACACGCGCCGTGCGTGCGCAGGGCTTCGAGATGCGCGCGCGTGCCGTAGCCGACGTGCGCGGCGAAGCCGTATTGCGGATAGACTTGGTCGTAGTCGCGCATCAGCGCGTCGCGGAAGGTTTTGGCGATAACGGAGGCGGCGGCGATGGAGGCCGAGATCGAGTCGCCGCGAATGATAGCGCGTTGCGGGAGTTCAACCTCTCGCAGTTGCAGGGCGTCGATGAGCAGGAAGTCGGCGCAAGGTTTGAGTTCGCCGAGCGCGTGGCACATGGCGCGGCGCGTGGCAATCAGGATGTTGGTGCGGTCGATCTCTTCGGGCGGGATGAGGCCGATGCCGTAGCAGAGCGCAGTGTCTTTGAGTTCTGCGGCGATGCGTTCGCGCTCGGCCGCCGTCAACTTCTTCGAGTCGTCCAGACCTTCCGGCAGGGGCGCGTCCGGGTCGAGTATGACGGCGGCGGCGACGACCGGCCCGGCCAACGCCCCGCGCCCGACTTCGTCAACCCCCGCGACCATCCGATGACCGCCCGCGCGCGCATCGTCCTCAAACGCCGTGCAAATTTCGGATGCGCGTTTTTGACGAGCCATAATTACAAGTGAATCGTGAATCGTAAATCGTAAATAGATGAAAGCGGTTTTCTCTATTTACGATTTACGATTCACGATTCACGTCTTTTCTACGCTTTGCTTTTGCGCGCGGCGGCAGCGGCGGCGGCCTGAACCTGACTGCTGCTCGTCGGGCGCGTGTCGCGCTCGCGGATGCGTGCGGCTTTGCCGCGCAGGTTGCGCAGGTAATAAAGCTTGGCGCGACGAACCCGGCCGCGTTTGATCACTTCGATGTCTTTCACGATGGTCGCGTACAGCGGAAAGATGCGCTCGACGCCGATCCCGAAGCTGATCTTGCGCACGGTGATCGTCTCGCGCACGCCGCCGCCCTTGCGCGCGATGACGAGTCCCTCGAAGACCTGCAAACGTTCTTTCGTCTCCGACTCCTTCACGCGCACGTGGACACGCACCGTGTCGCCCGGCTGAAAGTCCGGGATGGTCTTATTCATCTGAGTTTGTTCGATGGCATCTAAACGGTTCATGGCTAACACTCCAAACTATTATAAGGTGACAAGTGACGAGTGACGGGCGGCGAGTTCGGCGCAAGAGCTTTTTAAGCCTCGCCGTTTGTGACTCGCTACTCGTCACTAAAATTCTCAGACTCGCTTGCGGCGAGCCACGCGCGTTCGGCTTCCGAGAGCGCGGCGCGTTCCAAAAGATCGGGACGGTTGCGACGCGTCTTCAAGAGCGCGCGCCGCCTGCGCCAGCGCGCGATCTCGGCGTGGTTGCCGCCGAGCAAAACTTCCGGCGCGCGGCTTCCGCGAAACTCCGGCGGGCGCGTGTAATGCGGAAAGTCCAGCAAGCCCTCGGAGAAGGAATCGTTCGACGCCGAAGTCTCGCTGCCGAGCGCGCCCGGCAACAGACGCACAATCGCATCCACCACGACGGCCGCCGCCGGTTCGCCGCCCGACAAAACGTAATCCCCGATTGAGATTTCGTCCGTCACGAGCATCTCGACGACCCGCTCGTCCACGCCTTCGTAACGACCGCAGATGAGCACGATCTGTTTCGCGCCCGCTAGTTCCTCTGCAACCTTCTGATCGAAGACGCGACCCTGCGGCGAAAGCAACACGACGCGCACGCCCGTGCCCGCGAGTTCGGAGGCCGCGCGCGCGCCCGTCAAAGATTCAACCGCTGCAAAGATCGGTTCGGGCTTCAACACCATCCCGTCGCCGCCGCCGAACGGGCGGTCGTCAACCATGCGGTGCTTATCCGTCGTCCACCCGCGCAGGTCGTGCGCCTTGATCTCGACAAGACCGGCCGCCCCTGCGCGCCGCACGATCCCGTAATCAAACACCGCGCCGAAGTAGTCCGGGAAGATCGTGATAATGTCAATCAGCAACATGGCAGAGGTCTGGGGTCTGAGGTTAGTTGCTACGTTTTACTGACCTCTAACCTCTGGCCTCTAGATTTCCAACAGTCCTTCCGGCGGGTCAACGCGAATCAATTTGGCTTCCGTGTCGATCTCCACGCAGATGCTCCCGGCGAGCGGGATCAGATGCTCGCGCTTCCCTTCCCGAACGACGAGCACGGGAGCCGCGCCCGTGTGGAGCACTTCCGCGACGCGCCCGATTTCCCGTTTGTCAATCATCTCGACGCGGCAGTCGATCAACTGCCAGTCGTAAAACTCGTCTTCTTCGAGTTCGACCGCCTCGGCTTCCGGCACGGCCAGTTCACGGCCGACCAGAACTTCCGCTTCCTCGGGCGAATCGTAACCCGCGAACTTCAGGATGACGCGCCCGCCGTGCAGCCAACTCTTTTCCACGTCGAGCGGCTGGCGCACGCCCGCGGCGTCTATCGCGATCAGTTTTTCAAGCCCTTCGAAGCGTTCGGGGAAATCGGTCAACAGGTGTGCGGCCACTTCGCCGCGCACGCCCCTCACCTTGACCACACGCGCGACGGCAATCAACTCTTCGTCAACACCATTGCCGCTGCTGCTGCTACTGCCAGCCGCGCCGCGCCTGTTCGCCTCGTCGCTCATTCCACGATCTCTAAGATGTAGCGGCGACCCTGCTTCAAGCTCACGGCGTGAAACAGCGAACGCAGAGCGCGCACCGTCCGCCCCTGCCGCCCGATCAGCTTGCCCATGTCGTCGGGCGCGACGCGCACCTCGATGATCACGCTCCGCTGGTCGCGCCCCAACTCCTCGCGCACGTCCACCGCTTCGGCGTCGTCCACGAGAGCCTTCACGAGCATTTCGACGGTCTCTTTCATGGGTTTCAAGTTTCAGGTTTCAAGTTTCAGGTCTGAGGTTTTTTGTTTCTAACTTGAAACCTGAAACCTGAAACTTGAAACTAAACTTCCACTGCTTGCGCCTTCGACTGGCTCTTGATCAACTGGCGCACGGTGTCTGTCGGCTGCGCGCCGCGCTCGATCCAGTAGGTGATGCGCTCAAGGTTGAGTTTCACTTCCGCCGGGTTACGCGTCGGGTTGTAAGTGCCGACGTTCTCAAGGTATGCCCCGTCGCGCTTCGACAATTTCTCTTTGACGACCACGCGATACGAAGGGCTTTTCTTCGCGCCCATGCGCATCAGTCTGATTGCTAACAAAGTTCTCTCCTCCGAAATAGTAATCGGCAATCAGCTTTCAGCTTTCAGCCGGAATAAACCTGTTGGCTGAACGCTTGAAGGCTGACTACTTTCTTTTTTTGTGTCGCGGCTTCTTGCGCAGTTTCTTGCGCCCGTTGCCGCCTGCCGCACCGCCGCCGGGAGGTAGCGCGGGCAGGTTCATGCCGCCTTCGCCGTCTCCGACGCCGCCGCCCATCAATCCGCTCATGTCGGGCATGCCCATCATGCCGCCGAGTTTGCGCATCATGCGGCCTTTCATGCCGCCACCTCCGCCGCCTCCGCCGAACAAGCCCGCGCCCGAAAGCTGCTTCATCATCCCGCGCATCTCGACGTACTGCTTGATGAGCGCGTTCACTTCCGAGACGTTGACGCCCGAACCGCGCGCGATGCGACGCCGACGGCTGGCGTTCAGGATGCGATGGTCGCCCCGCTCCTCGCGCGTCATCGAATCGATGATCGCCTCGGTGCGTTTGAGTTCGCGTTCCATCTGCGCGGACTGTTCCTCGTCCAAGTCCGGCATGCCGATCCCGCCGAGCAATTGATCCGGCAGGAGCTTCATGATCTTCGAGAACGAACCGAGCTTTTTCACCTGCCTGAGCTGGCTGCGAAAGTCGTCGAGCGTAAACTCGTTCTTTTGCAGTTTCTTCAGTTGCGCTTCGGCTTCCGACTGGTCAACCTGCGTCTGCACCTGCTCGATGAGCGAGAGCACGTCGCCCATGCCGAGGATGCGTTGCGCGATGCGGTCGGGGTAGAAAGGTTCGAGCGCATCATACTTCTCGCCGACGCCGACGAACTTCACGGGCTGCCCCGTCACCTGCTTGATCGAGAGCGCCGCGCCGCCGCGCGCGTCGCCGTCCATCTTCGTCAAGACCACGCCCGTGATGCCCACCTGCGCGTGAAACTGCTCGCCCGAGCGGACGGCGTCCTGACCCGTCATCGCGTCGGCCACAAAAAGCACTTCGACCGGATGCGTGTGCGCCTTGATCTGCTTCAACTCGTCCATCAACTCTTCGTCGATGTGCAGACGCCCGGCCGTGTCGATCAGGAGCGTGTCGAACCCTACTTCGCGCGCATGCCGGTAAGCCTCGCGCGCCAGTTCCACGGGGTCGTTCGACTCCGGCATTTCAAAGATCGACTGCCCCGTCGCCTTCGCGATCACGCGCAACTGTTCGCGCGCCGCCGGGCGATTCACGTCCGTCGAAACCAGCAGGGGCTTGCGCTCCTGATTCTTCGCCAGCCAGAGCGCGATCTTGCCCGTCGAAGTCGTCTTGCCCGAACCTTGCAGGCCGACGATCATGACGACGTTCGGAATGGTCTTCGTAAAGACGAGCCGCGAAGACTGGCCGCCCATCAATTCGACGAGTTCGTCGTGGACGATCTTGACGACCTGCTCCGAGGGCTTCAACTCCTGCCAGACCTGTTGCCCCTCGGCCTTCGCCTTGACGGACGCGATAAACTCTTTCGCGACCTTGTAATTAACGTCGGCTTCGAGCAAGGCGAGCCGGATTTCGCGCAGCGCCGCATCGACGTGCTCCGGCGTCAACACGCCCTCGCCGCGCAAATTCTTGAGCGTGCGCTTTAGTTTGTCGGATAAAGACTCGAACATGATGCCTCAGACGCGGCCACAGGGTGTAGCCGAAAACTGACATCATAAAGGCGTGCGCAAAGAGAGTCAAGGAAAGGGGATGGGCGCGGCCGCACACGCCGCGCGGGCTGTCGCCTGCTCATCACCTGACGGTCGCCGCTTCTGGCACTGCGCTTGACTGATCATACTGACGAACTTCCGGCGCGTACTGTAACCGTGCAAACATCCGGGCGAAATCACATAGGGAGGACGAAAGATGGACGCAATCACACTGTTAAAAACCGACCACGAGAAGGTGTCCGGTATTTTCGAGAAACTCGAAGAGACGACCGAGCGCGCCGAAAAGACGCGCGAAGAGTTGTTTATGAAATTGAAGCAGGAGCTAGAACTGCACGCGCACATCGAGGAGACGATCTTCTATCCCGTGCTCAAGAAGGCCGAGGAGACGCGCGAGATCACGATGGAGGGGATTCAAGAGCACCACGTCGTCAAGGTGCTCTTGCGCGAGTTGGACGCGATGGAGGTCGGCAGCGAGACGTGGACGGCGAAGTTGAAAGTGCTCAAAGAGAGCGTCGAGCACCACGTCGAGGAAGAGGAAGGCGAGATGTTCAAGAGCGCGCGCGAGGTCTTGAGCAGCGAGCAACTGGACGAACTCGGCGCGTTGATGGAGCAGGAGAAACGGGAGCAGAAACCCTTGTCGGCATCGGCGAACTAGCGAACGTCGGGGACGCAAAATCGAGAGCGGGCGCGGTTCATCACATCGCGCCCGCTCTTTTCATTTCGACGCGAGCGCGTCCTGTCGCGCGAATCTCTCCAACGCGAGCGTGAGTCCCATGATGAGATAAAAGACCATCACCACTTCCGAGTCGCCCAAGTTGTAATGCACCAGCCCGCTCGCGAAGAACCCGGCGAGGCCGCCGAGCGCGCCGAGCGCGAGTCCACGCTCGCGCCAATCTTCCAGCGCGGGCGCGCGCCACAGACGCCACAACGTGCGCGCATAAAGAAAGACGACCGCGAGCCACAGCAGGAGCGCGGGCAAGCCCCTCTCCAGCGCGAGTTGCAGCGGCGTCGAGTGCATGTGGCCGACGGGCAGACGCCCGCCGTCGAACAAACCCCACTCGCGCCAGTGTCGCTTGATCGAATCCATCCCGACGCCGACCAGCACGTGTCGCGGCTCGCGCGCAAACAACTCGAAGCCCTCTCGATAGACGGTCGTGCGCCAAGAGATCGAGCCGTCCTTGCGATCAAAGAAGCCCACGCCGCGTTTCTGCTGCAACACATACAGCCCCAACGGGACGACGAGCAGCGCGCCGAGCGCGACCATGAGCGTCGCGCGCCTGCCGCCCAAGCCCACGAGCGACATCACGACGATTGAGAGCAAAAACGATAGCCACGAAGCACGCGTCACCGTCAACAGCAACGCGCCGCCAAGCCCCGCAACCGCCGCCGCGAGCAACGCGCCCTGCCAAGAGCGTCTGCGCTTGAGCGCGATGAGCAACCCGGCGGCGAGCGAGCCGACGAGTTGCAACACTTCGGCGTAGGTCGTGTAGTGGCCGTAAAAACCCGACGCGCGCTCGTCGCGCCCGCGCGTCCAACCCGTCACGCCGAGACGCGCTTCCGGCGTCGCGCCCGCGAGCAACGCGCCGCGCGCCACGTCCGTCTCGAAACGCCATTCGAGACGATACACGAGCAGGCGAGCAGGCGGCGCGCCCGCCGCGCCTGAAGCCAGTGGGGGCACTAGATCGTCGGGCGCATCCAAAGCCCCGCCGTCGACTTTGAGCAGCGTGTCGCCCTCGTTCACGCCCGCCGCGCGCAAGGGGCTGTCGGCCGCGAGTCCCGTCACCTTCATGCCGCGCCCGACGGCACGCTGGCCGAACGTGTAGACGACGTTGATCATGCACGAAGCGATGAGCGTGAAGGCCAGCAGGCGAAGCATGCGCCGCGTTTTGACGTTTTCCGCGACGAGATAGACGATGGTGAAGAGACTGGCCGCGCGCAATTTGCCGATGCTCACGTCCGGGTCGTAGGAGGCGAGCGCGGAGACGAAAGTGAGGATGAAGAAGCCGAGCAGCGCGTAGTCGACGGGCGTGCGATGCAGTTGTGGGCGCGGCCGCACGATGAAACGCGCGAGCCACGCCAGCAGCCCGATGCCCCAAGCGATCTGCGTCCCCGCAATCGAATGCGGCGCGCAGAAGGCCAGCAGGAACAGCGACGCGGCGAGCGCGCGTTCGACCCACTCGACGAACGCGCCGCGCCGCGCGCCGCCATCGCCGCTGTTTGTCGCTCCGGCCGCGCGGGTCGCAGAAATGCTCATGGCGTTGATGGTATCCCGTTCAATCGGCTTCGTTCTCTTCGTCGCGCCCCGCCCATTCATCTTCATCACGTTGCAACTCTTTAACATAGGCGACCAAGAGAAGCACGCACGAGAGCAGCAAGATTACGGCGACTACCAGCAAAACGATGCGGACGACGCGCGGGTCGAGTCGAAAAATCTTTTGCAGCCACGCGAGCAGCAGGCCGAGGCACACGCCACCGACGACGAGCGCAAGCCATTCGCGCGCGGGCAGGGCGGGGATAAACTTGGGACGGCGGAACATCGAGGCGTCGGCCGCGCGCACGCGCGGCGTCAATAAGCGTTGTCGCCGCGCAGCATGACGGGCAACGTGCGGAGGATGATCTTGAGGTCTAACAGGAGCGACCAGTTTTCGATGTAGAAGAGATCGAGCCGCACCATCTCTTCAAAGGAGAGGCGGTTGCGACCCGACACCTGCCACAAGCCCGTCAGCCCCGGCTTCATGTCGAGCCGCTTGCGATGCCACAACTCATACGCCTCGACTTCGTAAGGAATGGGCGGGCGCGGCCCGACGACGCTCATGTCGCCCCTCAGCACGTTCAGCAATTGCGGCAACTCGTCTAGGCTCAGGCGGCGCAGCACGCGCCCGATGCGAGTGACGCGCGGGTCTGTGCGGAGCTTGTAGACGGGGCGCGCGTCGTCGCCCAGATTCGTCTCGGCCTGCCCGGCGATGTACTTGCGCTGGTAATCGCGGTGCGCAGCGTCGTCCGAGTTCGTCTGCATCGTGCGGAATTTGAGAAAGAGGAAGATGCGCCCGTCCATCCCGACGCGCTCCTGCTTGTAGAAGACGCCGCCCGGCGAGTCCAGTTTGATGAGCGCGGCGATGACGAGCCAGAGCGGCGAGAGCAGCAGTAGCGCGAACGAGGCGACGAGAATGTCCGTGCCGCGTTTGACGACGCGCGCCGTGCTCGACAGAGGCTCGCGGAACAACTGGATCATCGGCATCGCGCCGATCTGATCGATCTCGGTTTTGCGCGGCAGGCAGTTGAACAAACTCGGCGCGATGCGAAACTCGACGCCGCGTATGCGCCCGACGCGCATCATCACGTCGAACAACACGTCGCCGGAGACGCCCGCATCGGCGACGATCACTTCGTTGGCCGCCGTCTCTCGAATCGTCTCGGCCAGATCGTCTATGCTGGCGATGACGGGCACGCCCTCGAAAGTCTCCGGCACGCTCTTATCAATCGTGCCCTTCTCCACCACGCCGATCACGCGATAACCCAACTCCGGCCGCTCGCGCATCTCGCGTATGCACAGGCTCGCCTCCGCGCCGCGCCCGACAACAAGCGTCGGGATCAAGTTCACGCCCCCGCGTCGCACCGCCGCCTGCGCCCCGCGCATCAACAGGCGCAGCGCGCCGAACGCCGCGAGCGCGAACGCGAAATCGAGCACGAAGACGGCGCGCGAATAGGAGAAGGCGCGATAGGCCGTGCCGCCGCGATACAGGAACGCGACCGCGACGATCAAGAGCGACGCCACGGCGGTCGCCTTAAAGACGCGCATCATATCGTCCACGTAAGAAAACTCGCCGCGCAGTTTGTAAAGATCATAGTAGGCGTGAGCGAGCACGCGCACCGGCACGACGAACAACAGCACCGCCGCGTAAGGCGCAAACTCCGTGCTCCAGACGACGCGCCCCGCCGCATCCCATCCCGCGACGACGTGCGCGCCCTCGCGCAAATAGAACGAGGCCAGAAACGCGGCGGCCGCGACCAAGGCGTCCGCCGCCACGAGCGCGATCTTCACCGACGGCAACACCCACTGCGGCGCGCGCCCCTCGGCACGCACCGCGCTGGCCGCCACCCTCAACTTGTCGAATCGCTCAGCGCGCATAGATTGAAAAGCCGTGAATCGTGAATCGTAAATCGTAAATAGAGGAAAACAATTTTCTTTCTATTTACGATTTACGATTCACGATTTACTTTCTTCCAGTTCATCCCTTCTAAAATCATGTCGGCCACTTGCGCGCGCACGGACGCGGCGCGGCGGCGCGTGTCGGCGGCCTCTTTCTTGGCAACGCGCAGGGCGCGTATGTCCGCCTGCGTGCGGATGCGTATGAGCCGCCCCTGTCGGACGAGTTCTTCATCCACGGCCGCCCACTCTCCGGCGTAGACCGTGGCGGCGGGCACGCCGAGCGCGGCGGCCTCGCGGTTCATCGTGCCGCCCGCGCTCACCACCAGATCGGCGGCCGAGATGAGCGTCGCCCCGTCGAGCGCGGTGCGCGGCATGATGACATTTTCGCTCCGGTGTCGCGCATCAAACTCTTCGCGTTGCGCGTCGGTGCGCGCCAAGAGGACGATGCGCGCGTCCGCCTGCGCGCAGAGCCGTTCGAGCAGAGCATCGAACAGTTCGTTGTCAAAACGATGATAGAGCGCATCGCGCGCGGGCGGGCGCACGATGACGAGCACCTGCGCCGCGTCCACGCCGAGCGACTCCCGCATCTCTTCAATTGCGCCCGCGCGCGGTTGCCACCCGGCGAGGTACACGTCCTCTTTGAAGCCGTCATAACGCCGCACCTTGCGCGCGTGCGCGCCGAAACGCCTGAGCGCGGCCTCAGGGAATGCGCGCGGCACGACGACGCGCGAGGCCAAGCGAAACGCCAGATGATTCGCGGGCTGGTGTTCATAATCCATCAGCGTCACGCTCGGCAGATTGAGAGCGCGCGCCGCCACGATCTGCGAATAGGAGTTGTGACTGACGGCCAGATCAAAAAGCGGGCGGCCGCGCGCCCAACTCCTCAGCGCGCGAGCGCGACCGAACAAGTTGCCCGCCTTCCGCTTCAACGCGCGCCCGCCGTGACCGCCGATGATGGCGGGCGCGAATCCCGCCTGCTCGGCCAACTCGACCGTCTGCGCGAACTCGCGCGCCGTCACCTTCAACTCGTGCCCGCGCGCCCTCAACTCCTCGCCGAGCGCGGCGAAGAACGGCACATGCGGCGAGTTTGCCAGATCGATCCAGATACGCATTGGAATTGTGAGCAGTGAGCAGTAAGCAGTGAGCAGTAAAAAACAACTGCCGCTCGTTGCCCGCTGCCTAACCGCTCACTGCTCACTGCTCACCGCTTACTACTCACTGCTCACTACTCACTGCTTACTGCTCACTGCTCACTGCTCACTTCCATCCTCCGCGCCAGCGCGTACATCATCCACGCTTGCGTCCAGCGCATGTAGGGCGTGCGGATAGTGTAGAAGCGTCGCCGCTGGTAGTAGAAGAAGCCGTGCCGTGGGTCGCGCAAATTTTCGAGCGTCCAACTGATGATGCGGTCTGCGAGCGCGAGCGCGTCCGGCATCGAGTCTTTCAATTCGCAGAGGGCGACGACGGCCGCGCCGCTTGAATGTGCGTCCGCCGGGTATGGGTCGTCATGGTAGTATTTCGGCCAACCGTCGGCAAGGAAGAAGTTCTCCCGCCAGAATTCGTAGCCGCGCCGGAGCGACTCCGCAAACTCCGCACGCGCCGCGCCGCTCGCCTCCGAAATGCGCGCGAGCGATGTCAGGACGAACGCCGTGTGAAAGTTGTCAGCCCATCCTTGAAATCCGGCCGCGCCGTAAGCCCAAGAACCGTCCGCGCGCTGTCGCCGGACGACGTAGCGCGCCGCGCGCTCGGCCGCCTTCAACAACTCGCCCTCGCCCGTCCGCGCGCCGACTGACGCCAGCACCTCGCCTGCCAGCAAACTCGCGTTGTAGACGCACGTTTCGTCGAGCGGCGTGTAACTGAAACAGATTTCGTCCGCGCTCACTTCGCTTCGTTTCAGGTCGCGTAGGATGAAGTCGCACGCGCCGCGCGCCGCGCGCAGGTATTTCTCGTCTCCGAAGACGCGCTCCGCCTCCAAGAGCGCACGCGCGGCAAAGGCCGTCGGCACGATGGTCGGCGTGCCGCGCGGCGCGAAAAAAGCGCGCCCCTGCCAGTCGAAATTGTAGCCCCACGACGCGCCGCTCCCGCCTTCGAGCCGCGCCGCGAGCAGCGCGTCCAAAAGTTCGCGCGCTTCCCTCTCCGGCGCGTCCTCGCCCGTCGCGCGAAAACGCGCCAGCGCGGCGAGCGCGAACAACGCCGTGCCCTTCGCGTTCCGCCCCACGGGCACAAGCGCGGGCGCGCGCAAACTGACGGGCGCGCGTTTGAACGCCTGCGTCCACGCGAGCCGCGCGACGCGCGAACGCTTGAGCGGCGTCGCTTGAAACACACGACTATTCAAACCGTCAAACGGATCATGCCCCGCGTAATCGCGCGCTCGACACCACGCCGCGAGACTTTCATACGCCTGCTCAAGTTCAATCATAAAAACAGAGGTCAGAGGTTAGAGGCCAGAGGTCAGTTAAAGACGAGGTTGACTTAACTGACTCTTTATCTCTAGCTTCCGACCTCTGCGCGTTCCGGTCTGACCTCCGGCTTCTGCTTTTTCTTAACTGACCTCTAACCTCTGACCTCTAACCTCTGAATTTATGCGGCGCGGCGTCTCGATAAAGCTCTCGTGCCAGAGTTCGAAGATCAGGAGCGTCCAGAGGAGTTTGCGATGGTTGGCCGCGCCGCGCTCGTGTTCGTCCTGCAAGCGCGCAACGTAAGCGGGGTCGAACAGGCCGTGGCGGCTGAGACGCGCGGGCGACAACAGATCGCGCGCGAGCGGGCGCAAGCGTCCTTTGAGCCACTCGGCGACGGGCACGCCGAAGCCCTTCTTGCCGCGCCGCGTGACGAACGCGGGCAGGTGCGGCGCAACGGCGCGTTTCAAAATGTACTTCGTCGTGTTGCCGCGCAGTTTGTAGCTGAGCGGCAAAGAGGCGACGTATTCCACGAGGCGGCGGTCGAGGAACGGCGCGCGCACTTCGAGCGAAACGGCCATGCTCGTGCGGTCAACCTTCGTCAGAATGTCTTCCGCGAGGTAGAGCTTCGTGTCGAGATATTGCATCCGCTCGATGGTCTCCGCGGCGTCGCATTCGTCGAGCAGGGCGCGCGCGCCCGCGTAGATGTCGAGGTCGTGCGCGCGTCGCGCGTCGGGCGTGAGCAATTGTTGTTGCTCGTCCGGCGTGAACGAGCCGAACCAGATGTGATGCCGCATCACCACGTCCGTGTAGCGCATGCCTTCGATGAACTTGCGCGCCTTGTAGTCGAGCGAGAGATTTTTCGTCTTGACCGGCAGCCGTTTGACGATTGACTCGACGAACATGCGGCGGGCGACCGAAGGCACGCGCTCGTAGAGACGCGCGACGCGATGCGCGGGATACATCGGATAGCCCGCGAAGATTTCGTCGCCGCCGTCGCCGCCGAGCGCGACCGTTACGTGCTGGCGCGTGAAGCGCGAGAGCAGGTAGGTCGGCACGAGCGACGGGTCGCTCAAAGGTTCGTCCATCCACGAACCGATCTCGCCGATGAGGTCTGCGGCGAGGTTCGAGTTGAGGCGTTCCTCGTGATGGTCGGTGTGCAGAAAGTCCGCGACGCCGCGCGCGTAAGATGATTCGTCGAAAGATTTTTCGGCAAACGAGATCGAGAAAGTTTTGACCGTCTCGTGCGAGGCGCGCACGGCGAGCGCGGCGACGGCCGAAGAGTCCACGCCGCCCGACAAGAGTACGCCGACCGGCACGTCCGCCACCAGACGCAGCCGCACCGAATCGGCCAGCAACTCTTCGACGCGCGCGGCGGCTTCCTCTTCCGTCGGCGTGCGCTCCGGCTTGTGATAACTCAGTTGCCAATAGGGTCGCACCTCGATGCGCCCGTCTTCGAGCGTGAGCGCGTGCGCGGCGGGAAGTTTCTGGATGCCTTCGTAGATCGAGAGCGGCGCGGGGACGTAATCGAACGAGAGGTATTGCCTGAGCGCGTCCACGTTCAGACGCGTCTTGACGCTGGGGTGCGCGAGCAACACTTTCGGCTCGGAGGCGAACAGCAACCGCCCCTCGAAGACGCCCCAGTACAGAGGCTTTTCGCCGAACGGATCGCGCGCGATGAAGAGTTTGCGGCGGCGCGCGTCCCACAGGGCGAAGGCGAACATGCCGTTCAGGTGCGCCAGCATCCCCGTGCCGTATTCTTCGTAGAGATGCGGCAGCACCTCCGTGTCCGACGCGCTCTTGAACGAATGCCCCCGGTCTTCCAGACGGGCGCGCAACTCGCGGTAGTTATAAATCTCGCCGTTCAGGATGACGGACACGCGCCCGTCCTCGCTCACGGCGGGCTGCTCGCCCGTCGCCAGATCGATGATCGAGAGCCGTCGCATGCCGAGCGCGATGCCCGTCTCGGTCAAGAATCCTTCCGAGTCCGGCCCCCTGTGCGTCATCCGCGCGCACATCGAGCGCAGCAACTCTCCCGCGCCCTCCGCCTGCGGCGTGCGCGCATCCATAAATGCCCATCCGGTGATTCCACACATAAACTCAGTGAGCAGTGAGCAGTAAGCAGTAAGCAGTGAGCAGTGAGCGGTAAGCAGTGAGCAGTGGGAACAGGAAAACAGTTTTTACTGCTTACTGCTCACTGCTTACTGCTCACTTCTATTCAAACCCTATTCGCTCGCGCACGGCGTAGATGGTCTTCGACTGCGATTCGTGATAGGTGCGCACCTGCATCTCGGCCAGCAGCCCCATCAGGAAGAATTGGACGGCGACGGCGAACATCACGATGGCGAGAACGGGCAGCGGCGTCTGCACGAAGTCGGCCTTGTGGACGAGTTTCAGGAACAAAGCCCACACACCTGCGAGGAACGAGACGGCGAACGCCAGCACCCCGAACGAGCCGAAGACGTAGATCGGTTTCGTCTGGTACGACGCCATGAACTTGATCGTGACGAGATCAAAGACCACCTTGAGCGTGCGCGACAGCCCGTACTTCGAGACGCCCATCGTGCGCGCGTGGTGATCCACGGGTATCTCCGTCACACGCGCGCCCGCCCACGAAGCGTAAATCGGGATGAAGCGATGCATCTCGCCGTAGAGCCGCACGTCCGCGAGCGAGTCGCGGCGATAGGCTTTCAGCGAGCAGCCGTAGTCGTGCAGCGGCACGCCGCCGATCCAAGAGATCAGACGGTTCGCCAGCATCGAGGGAAACTTCCGCGTGACGGCCTTGTCCTGCCGGTTTTTGCGCCAGCCGGAAACCACGTCGTAGCCTTCGTCCAACTTCTCCAGCAGACGCCGGATGTCGGCCGGGTCGTTTTGCAAGTCGGCGTCCATCGGGATCAGCACGCGCCCGCGCGCCGCGTCGATCCCTGCGCTCATCGCGGCGGTCTGCCCGTAGTTGCGTCTGAGCGCGATGACGCGCACGCGCGTGTCCGCGCCTGCGATCTCGCGCAACACTTCGAGGCTCGCGTCGCTCGAACCGTCGTCCACGTAAATGATTTCCGCCGTGCGCCCGAGCGTCGAGAGCGCGTCCGTCATCTTCGCGTGGAGCGGGCGCAAATTCGGCTCCTCGTTATAGACCGGCAGAAAGACGGAGATGTCCGGCGTATCTTTATCGCCGTCCGCCCCCACGTCCGTGCGCCGCACGTCCACGCGCCGCCGCTTCAAAGTCTCTTCTTCTTCTTCGTAAACTCTCATCACTACTCCACCCTCCGCGCCACGCACACGGCCGAGACGCCGACCGTCAACAACTATTCTTTACTTAAATATCAAGACGCCTTTTCCTGAAGCCAGAGGTTCACCAGTGTTTCCGGCTTTACGCCCTTCGCTTTAGCGATGACGCGTAGTTTGCGATACAGATCGCTATCCAGCGAGATCATGTATGTACGCTGCTTGATGTTTACCTTGCATTCGACATCGCGCATGTACTCTTCATAGTCCGCGCTGTCGTGCGTATCCCAGAAGTCGGCGGCCTCTTCAATCGTGTTGAAACGCTCCGGAAGCGGGTCGCGTTTTTTCGCGGTCTTATTTTTTGCGCTTGCCATAATTCTTACGCTCTCTACTACTCACATCACGCGCGGAAATTACCAACGCCCGCCCGCGCCCTTTGTAAACAAAAAATACCACGAGAAAACGTCCGGCCTCTGTCTGCCCGGTAGCGCGGTAGAGGTCTTCGCCCTCCAAAGCTCCGCGCTCGATCCGTTGAATGCGCGGACGATTATTCAATACCTGTTCGACTTCGTCCGTGCCGACACCATGCTTGCTTTCAATCTTATCAACGAACTGTGCAAGCCAGATGATGTGGGTGATGTTCACCTAATCCACCCTCCGCGCCACGCACACGGCCGAGACGCCGAAGGGAAAATTCAGGCCGCGCCCGAGCCAGAAACGCTCCGCGCCGAAGAGGCGGCCGAGCACGCCGTTCAAGGCCGACACGTTGATGTTGTTTTCCGACGCGGGACGCGCGCCCGTCGCGCGCATCAAGAGGCGTCCGGCGAGGATGGGCGCGAAGAACGTCAGGTTCGCGTAAGTCGCGCGCTCGACCGCGAAGCCCGCGCCGCGCACGCGCTCCGTCAGTTGCGGCAGCGTGTAGCGACGCCGGTGATGGCTTACGTCGTCCTGCACGCCCCACAGCCACATGAAGGCCGGGACGAACAGCAACGCGCGCCCGCCCGGCCTGAGCACGCGCCGCATCTCGCTGAGGCCGCCGAGGTCGTCGTCCAGATGTTCGACCACGTCGAGCGCGGTCACGAGATCGAACGAACCATCTTCATAAGGCAACTGTTCGGCCGCGCCGAGTTTGACTTGACTGAGGCCGCGCGCGCGGCAGAAGGCGAGCGCGTCTTCCGACACGTCAACCCCCTCCGTCTCACCGAATTGCGCGAGCATCTCAAGGTTCGCGCCCGTCCCGCAGCCCACGTCGAGGATGCGCGGCCGCCCGCGTCCACGCAAATCGAGTGAGGCGACGATTGCACGCACGAAACTTTCGAGGATGCGGCGGCGACCGGCGAACCACCAGTGCGTGCCTTCGACCTCGTACATGATGGCATAAGTGTGCCGCTCCATCTCGCGCGGCAGCGCGGGCAGGCCGCTTGATTTAACTTCACTCGCCATCTTCGTTTCCGTCTCCGGCGTCGCCCCTCAGACGACCAAAGCCGCGCCAACTGTTTTGATTGTGCCACCCGATTTCGACTTCGTCCGCTTTGATCTCGCGCCACCAGTCGGCAAACTCCGCGCGCGAAATGTAGTAGGCCGTGGGCGCGACCAGATGATCGAAGACGATGGTGTGTTGCTCGCGCCAGCCGAAAGCGGCGATTGACTTCAGATAGTCATTGTAGAACAAATGGCGCGCGAGTGCCGCGCCGCGCGCGCTCCGGTTGGCGGGCGCGTAGACGAGTTTCGTCGCCGCATAGACGAGCGCGGTCGGCAGTTTCGACAGGTGAAGCAACGCCCTCCGGCTGATGCGCGACGTGACGCGCTCGCGCAAAGGCGAGACGAAGCGCGTGATCCACTCGTTGTTCTCCGCGCCGTACACCCACGCCGAAAGGTGGCCGCCCGCACGCACGCGCGTCGAGAGCGCGACGAAGCCCGCGCGCGGGTCGGGCAGGTGGTGCAGCACGCCGACCGAGAAGGCGTAATCGAACGCGCGCCGCTTGACGGGCAGCTGATAGATGTCCGCTTGTACGACGTGCGCGTTCGGCAAGTCGCGCGTCGCGGCAAAGGCCGTCTCGACCGCCGCGCTCAAATCCACGCCGACCACATCGCGCGCGCCCCACGCGGCCGCCAGTTGCGTGTGCCGCCCCTTTCCGCAACCGCCTTCGAGCACGAGTTTATCTTTGAAGAACTCCGGCCGGACGGGCGCGAGCCAACCGCGAAACTGCTCGTCGTAGCGTTCGTCTGCTTGCGTGAAATGTTGCCACTGCCAGCCGAAGTTTTCGGCGGTCGCCGCCTTCTCGCGCTCGATCTCGCTCACGTCCGCAAAGCGCGGCACGCCGCGTCGCACGGGAAACGTCCGCGCGCACACACCGCACGCCAACTCTCCCTCCAAAATTTCCGCCCACCCGCGCCCCTCTTCGCGCGCGGCGACGGACGCCAATCTCAACTCGCCCTCGCACGAAGGGCACGCGAGATATTGCAACAGACGCTCTTTCATAAATACAGAGATCAGAGGTCAGAGGTTAGAGGTTAGTATTAGAGATTAGTGAAAGACAGTTTTTTTTACTGACCTCTAACCTCTAGCCTCTAGCCTCTGCGTTATTGAACCACGCGACGAAGCGGCGGATGCCTTCTTCGATCTGTGTCTGCGGGTTGTAGCCGAGCAGGCGGCGCGCTTTGGAGATGTCTGCGAAGGTCTGCGGCACGTCGCCGGGCTGCATGGGTTGGCGTTCGATGACGGCTTCGCGGCCGAGTTCGCGTTCGAGCAGGGCGATCAGTTCGCGCAACTCGACCGTACGCGATTCGCCGAGGTTGATCGCTTCATAGTCGCTCGCCGTGTAGTCGATTGCCGAGCGCACGCCCGCGATGATGTCTGCGACGTAGGTGTAATCGCGCCGCGTCGTGCCGTCACCGAAGACCGGAATGGGCTGCCCTCGCGAAATCAATTTCGCAAACTTGTGAATCGCCAGATCGGGACGCTGCCGCGCGCCGTAGACGGTGAAGAAACGCAGGGCGACGCAGCGCAGTTCGTGCAGGTGCGCGTAGGTGTGGCAGAGCATTTCGCCCGCCGCCTTCGTCGCCGCGTAAGGGCTGATGGTCTGCCGGATCGGGTCGTCTTCCGAAAAAGGCACTTTCGCGTTGATGCCGTAGACGGACGACGACGAGCCGAAGACGAACTGCGGCACGCCCGTCTGTCGCGCGCATTCGAGCAGGTTGAGCGTGCCCGTGATGTTCGTCTCCGCGTACAAAAACGGCTCGACGAGCGACGGGCGCACGCCCGCGCGCGCCGCCAGATGGACGACGCAGTCGAAGCGCGTGGCGGCGAAAACCCGCTCCATTGCGCCGCGTTCGCGGATGTCGGCTTCGACGAGTTCGTAATCGTCGCGCCCGAGGTGCGGCGCGACGTTGGCGCGTTTCAGCGCGGGCGCGTAGAAGTCGTTGAAGTCGTCCAAGACCGTCACGCGCCAAGCGTCTTCCGCGAGCAAGCGTTCGACGAGATGCGAGCCGATGAAACCCGCGCCGCCCGTCACCAGAATGTTGCGTCTACTCGTCAAGCAGTTTCCGCCCCTCCCTTGCGCGCGTAAATCCACAAGTGCCAGCCCCAACGCGCGGCGAGTCGCTCTTCCAACCCGCGCGACAAACGATTGCCCACGACGGGCAGCCAGCGTTTATTCAAAAAGTGGGTCGCCAACTCGACCTCCGCGAAGTCGCGGAACAGAGCGCGCGCCTCGCGTCGTGAATAGACGCGCGCCAAGGGGTTTCCCGCGCCGTCCGTGTTGCGGTTCAAAAACTCCCCCGGCGCGAGATAATTCTCCGCGTCCTCTTTGACGCGCGCCGCGTGCTCGCGTAAGGAAGCGATTGGCTCGCCCGTCAAACGATGCGCCAACTTCAAGCCCGCCTCGCGTTTCAACAGGTGCGCGCCCGCGCGCCGGAGCACGTTGATGTTGATGCGATAGTTATACGAGTTGCGATGATAGAGCATCACGACCGCGCGCCCGCGCGGGCGGAGCACGCGATGCACCTCACGCACAGCCCGCGCCGTGTCCGGCGTGTGGTGCAGGACGCCGTGCGAATAGACGATGTCGAAAGACTCGTCGGCGAAATCGAGTTGCTCCGCGTCGGCCGTGCGAAACTCTCCGCTGAGGCCGTACACCTCGAAACACTTGCGCGCGAGGCCGACCGCCGCGTCCGTCAAATCCACGCCCGTATAATCCGCGCCCGCGCGCGCAAACTGCGCCCCGTCCGTGCCCAGCCCGCACCCGATTTCAAGCACCTTCAAACCGCGCGCGCGCCCGAACCCCGCCGCCGCAGGGATGTGCCACTCCGTCCCGTAACGGTGCTCCGCCACGCGCTCATAAAATTCACGCGACCCCAACTCGGCGTCCGTAAACTTCGTCCCGCACGGGTTCGCCTGCCAAAAGGCGCGCACCTCTTCCTTCAACCTGTCCCCGTTATCACTCATGAAAAACTCGGCCGCGCGGCAATTCACATTTCACCCCCGCAGACGCGCCTCAAGCACGCACAGCCGGGAATACTCGCCCCACGCGAAACAGGGAAAGTAACATGCGCCATTCACACGCGACAAGCGACCGGGATATGCGGAAAAGTATGTAACTAAGCGGGAGTTGGAGCGGCAAATAACTGGATGGCGGTGAAGTTTTGGTTTATTTCCCTTTGCGTGTTCCCTTCCCGGCGCGTGTGCTGGCGGGTTCGGGTTTGTCCGCGAAGATGAGTAAGTCGCCGGGCTGGCATTCCAATGCGCGGCAAATTTCGTCTAGGACTCTGAGTTCGATGCGGTTTGTGGATTCTGCTTTCTCAATCCGCATTAATGTCTCATAGGCAAGGCCAGTTTCATTTGCCAACCAGTAACGAGAACGCCCGCGATCCTCAAGAAGTTGCTTGAGCCTGACCTCAATCATGTTGGACTTATAACATGGGGCGTATATGCGCAGGATATAGTGCTATTGTACTATATCAGCCTTATCTGATATAGTAAGAAGACATAGAATCGCTCTCGATCTCGTTAATTGTCCTTTGCGGGACTTATCAAACAATCGCTGTTAGGGAGGTTGCTAAGTGAGCGTAGCAGATGAGTCGCCAGAGGATGATGAGAAGCTGATTGTCGATCAGGAGTGGCTGGCGAGGGCGGTGGAGTCAATCTTGAAGGGCGACGCGGATGCGCCGGAAACGATGGCTCGCATGTTCATCAGTTTCAGGGATGCCATCCGGAGCGGGCTACGCGGCATGAATCAGTTGGACGAGGCTTTGGTGGTGACAATCGAAACGATCTACCTGCAATCACCTGCGCATGTGGCCGCGCTGAAATTGTATGTGCTGGCGCAGGAGGGACATGTAACGTTTGAGGATGAACCGTTGAATGTGCTGGGCGCGGCAATTGCGCGGAGCAGGGCGAGCGCGGAACGGGTGACGGTTAAGGCGCGAGGTCGTGGGCGGCGTCGTGCGTGAGCGAGAGGCTTCGGGAGTTGGATGGCGGGCATAGGGGGCGGGCTAGTGTGGGGCGGCGCGTGTCGGGGGCGGGGTTAGTACATAGCAGTCAGTCCATGAAGGTGCGTTGCCAGAGTTCGAGGGTGAGAAGTTGGAAGACTTGGAGGTTGTAGTCTTCGCGGCCGGAGAGGTTGGCGTCGATGATGCGGCGGACTTCCTCTGGGCGAAAGAGGCCGCGGCGGCGGACGGTTTCTTCGGAGAGTAAATCTTCGACCATCGGGCGGAGCGCGCCGCGCAGCCAAGAGCGGACGGGCGCGCCGAAGCCCGCTTTTTTGCGCCAGACGACATCGCGCGGCAGCAGGCTCTCGGCGGCGCGTTTGAGGATGTACTTGCGTTTGAGGCCGCGCAGTTTCAAGTTGACGGGCATGCGCGCGGCGAGTTCGACGAGTTCGACGTTGAGAAAGGGGACGCGCACTTCGAGCGTGGCGGCCATCGAGGTCTTGTCGGTGTAGGCGAGATTGAGACAGGGGAGAAAAGTTTTGAGATCGAGATAGAGCAAGCGGTTGAGCGGCGCGGCCGTTTGCACGCGTGCGAAGTGGCGGCGGTGTTCGCGGTAGGCGTCCGCGCCCCGTGTGGCTTCGCGCAGGTCGTCCGTGTAGAGACGCTGCTTGGCCGCGTCGGTGAAGTATGTGCCGAAGCCGAGATAGCGATCCTCGAAATCGAGCGCGGCCGAGCGGGCGAACTTCTTGGCGTTACGCAAGGGGGCGGTGAAGCGTCCGGGCAGGCCGCCGGGCAGCGTGCTCGACAGCGCGGACATCAAGGGGCGGCGCAGGGCTGTGGGCACGGGGTCGAACGCGCCCGCGAGCCGCATGGCGAGTTGACGCGGGTAGCCCGCGAACACTTCGTCGCCGCCGACGCCGGAGAGCAGCACCGTCAAAGTTTCGCGCGCCGCACGCGAGACGAGGTAACTTGTGATGACGGCCGGGTCGGCCACGGGTTCGTCCATGTGATAGACGAGTTTCGGCAACAGGTCGCACACGTCCGGTCGGAGCATCAACTCGTGATAGTCGGTGTCGAGAAGTTTGCCGACCTGTCGCGCCCAACGCGCGTCGTCGGGGATGATGTCGTATCGTAAGTCCGCCTGCTCGATGCCGACGGTGTAGGTGGAGACGCGCCGCCCGTCGCTGTGGCGATTCATCAGGGCGACGATTGAAGACGAATCCACGCCGCCGGAGAGGAACGCGCCGAGCGGCACGTCGGCTACCATCTCCATCCCGACGACGCGCCCCAGAGTTTCCAGCACGCGCTCGCGCCACCACTCCTCGCTTCGCCCCTCTTCGATCTCGTCGAAGGACACGTCCCACCACTCGCTGACCGTCACGCGTCCCGCGCGCCAGCGGAGCACATGCGCGGGCGGGAGTTTGTAGATGCCTTGAAAGACCGTGTGCGGGTCGGGCGTCCAGAGGAACGTGAGGTATTGATTGAGGGCTTCCGGGTCGAGCGCGCGTGCGACGAGTCCGGTTGCGAGGATGGCTTTGATCTCCGACGCGAAGATGAATGAGCCGCCCGCAGTAGACTCGGCCGCGCCTGCTGCCGCCGCGTGCGGGTTTGCGTCGCCCGCATCCCGCGCGCCGAACGCGTAATAGAGCGGCTTGATGCCGAGGCGGTCGCGCGCGACGATCAACTCCTGCTCCTGCGCGTCCCACAGCGCGAAGGTGAACATGCCGTTCAGACGCGCGAGCGCGCCCGTGCCCCATTCGGCGTAGGCCGCGAGCAGCACTTCCGTGTCGCAGTCGGTGCGGAAAGTATGATTTAACTTTTCGAGTTGCGCGCGCAGTTCGCGGTAGTTGTAAATCTCGCCGTTGAAGGTGACGGAGTAGAGGCCGTCGGCGTAGTGCATCGGCTGATGCCCGGCTTCGCTCGTGTCGATGATCGACAGACGACGGTGGCCGAGACACGCGCGCCGCCCCTCCGCGTCGAGCGGCGCGCTCGTCCACACACCTTCATCGTCGCGCCCGCGATGCTCGATTGTCCTCAACATCGCGCCGACGCGCCGCTCAGGATTTCGACCGATGATTCCGGCAATGCCGCACATAATAAAAGGACGTGAATCGTGAATCGTAAATCGTGAATAGAAGAAATCAGTTTTAATCTATTCACGATTTACGATTCACGATTCACGGTTTTTCCCGTCGCTGGTTACTTCCATTGGCTGCCCCGCGCGCAGCGAGTCGCGGATGCGAAAAGTGGCGCGCGTGGTGGCGGCCAGATCGTGGAGGGCGATGGGCGCGGGTGCATCTGCGCCGACCATCGCGCACAGGGCGCGCACCTCCTCGGCCTGCCCTTTGTCCTGCGCGCGCAGTTTCGTTTGACGACGCTCGCGCCCGCCCTCGTAGAGCGTGGCGGAGCGGAAATCTTCGATGACGAAAGTACGGCCTCCGCCGAAAACTTCGATGCGCTCTTTCGCGAGCGCGCGGTCGCCTTCCGCGAGATAAGCGATCTGGCCGTTCGAGCCGTCGCTGAAACGCAGCGTGATGAAGACCGAGTCTTCGTCAATCGCTTCTTCGTTGCGCCCGGCAATTGCCTCCGCATAGACGCGCGTGGTGACAGCCCCGGTCAGAAAGTGCATCAGGTCTATGAAGTGGCAGACTTCGCCGATGATGCGCCCGCCGCCTTCGCGCGGGTCTTGAATCCAGTGTGTGCGCGCGATGCGCCCGGCATTGACGCGATACAGGATCGAGAGCGGTTCGCGGCGTGCGGCGAAACTTTCCGCGCACGCGCGCGCGTGCGGCGAGAAGCGACGGTTATAGCCGACCAGCAGTTGACCTGCGGACGCGCGCGCCGCACGGAGCATGTCGTCCAACTCTTCGTCCGAGAGCGCGAGCGGTTTTTCGACGAAGACGTGCCGCCCCTCTTCGAGCGCGCGGCGCGCGAGCGTCGCGTGCGAGTCGTGGCGCGTGGCGATGACGACGAGGTTCGCGGCCGCGTCCGCGATGACATCTTCCGCGCTCGCCAAGACGCGCGCGAAGTCGTATTTCTCGCCGATGCCGCGCGCCGAGATGCCCGAAGCCGTCGCGATTGCATGAAAGGCCGCGCCGTTCGCCTTGAGGTTCGGCAGCAGAAACTTCTGCGCGTAGCTGCCCGCGCCGATCATGCCGACGCGCACCGCCGCCGCCGCCGCCGCTGCTGCTGTTGTCGCCGCTCCCGCTGCCCGCGCCGGCTCGCGTGGGGCGTAGGTGTCGTGCGCGCGGCGTTCGATGTTGCGCGCGAGTTCGCGCTCCGTGTCGTAGCCGAGCATGACGCCGAGGTAAGGCTCTTTAGTCTCGCCCGCGATCAAGTTGTAGGCGCGCTCGCCGTCTTCGATGGCGAACCTGTGCGTGACGAGCGGCGCGAGGCGCACGCTGCCCGCCGCCACGAGATCGAGAAAGGCTTCGATGTTGCGCCCCTCCGTCCAGCGCACGTAGGCGAACGGGTAATCGTGGCCGCGCTCCTCATATTCGGGATCGTAGCGACCCGGCCCGTAAGACATAGAGACTTTGAGCGTCAGTTCGCGTTCATAATAAATCTTGCGCGGGACGTTCATCCCGACGAGGCCGACGGCCACGACGCGCCCCTTGAGACGTGAAATCTCGCCCGCCAACTCAATCGGTTGATCGGAAGAAGTGGCCGCCGTAATCAACACCGCGTCCGCGCCACGCCCGCGCGACCACGCCAACACCGAATCGTGCGTGTCGCCGCCGGAGACGCAGCCGTCGTCCGCGCCGAGCGTGCGCGCGAGTTCGATCTTCGCGGGGTCGAGATCAATTCCGAAGACGCGACAGCCGTTCGCTTTCAAAAGTTGGACGGTGAGTTGACCCAAGAGGCCGAGGCCGATGACGACGATTGATTCGCCGAGCGTGGGTTCTGCGAGCCGCACGCCTTGCAGTGCGATTGCGCCGAGCGTGCCGAAGGCGGCCGACTCGAAATCTACGCCGTCGGGCACACGCACGCACAAATTTTTCGGCACGGAGAGCACTTCGGCGTGCGAAGCGAAGCCCGCGCCCGCGCAGGCCACGCGGTCGCCCGCGCGAAAGTCGCCCGCGTCGTCGCCCACGCCGACAACGACGCCCGCCGCGCTGTAGCCGAGCGCGTTCGCGGCATTCAGTTTCGTCTGCACGGCCGTGAGGGTGTTAACCAAACCTTCGCGCTGCGCCTTTTGGATGACCTGCCGCACGAGGTCTGGACGTTCGCGCGCCTTGCCGATCAGACTCTTGCGACCGAGTTCGACCGTCATGCGCTCCGTGCCCGCGCTGATGAGCGAAGCGGCGGTGCGAACCAGCACGCGCCCGCGCTGCGCGATAGGCGGCGGCACGTCGGCGACGGAGACCTCGCCCGTCTTATAGTTTTGCAAAATCTGTTTCATGCGCTGGCAAGCCGATTATATATTTCCAGATACTCAGGCGCTATGGACGCGGCCGTGAAACGCCGCGCGAGTTCCAGATTGTTCCGCCGCATCGCGGCGCGCTCGTCCGTCTGGTCGAGCAGCCATGCGATCTTTTCCGCCAGCATCTGCGGGTTCTTCGGCTCGACCCAGAGGCAGTTTTGCGGCTCGTGCAGGTAATCTGCGGCGGCGCGGATACGCGTCGTGACGACGGGTAGCCCGGCCGCGATTGATTTGAAAATGACCATCGGGAAACCTTCGTAATGATAGGTCGGGAACAAGAGCATCGTGCTGCCCGCGTAAAACTCCTGCGTCTCCGCTTCGGGCACGTAGCCGAAGAAGCGCACGCGCTCCTGCAAATCGAGACGCGCCGTTTCCGCTTCCCACGCCGCGCGCGCCTCGCCGTCGCCGAGGCATAGCAACTCGAAGCCGCGCCCTTCATCGCGCAGGATGGCGCAGGCGCGAAGCACGTCCGCTAAACCTTTCGCCGGAATGAAACGTGCGATGAACAGCAAGAGCGGCGTCTCCGCGTCCGCGCCCAAACGCGCGCGCAAGTTTGCTCCGGCCTGCGGGTCGGCGTCCGCGCCCGCCACCGCGTTTTTGACGACGAAGAGTTTGCGACGGTCGACGCCCGCGCGCGCGAAGTTCTCGCGCTCCTCGGACGACAGCAGCCCGATGCCGTCGGCGCGTGCCAGAACGAACCGCACGAGCGCGCGCAGAGCGCGGTTGTGCGTGGCAAAGAGCGCGGCGTCCGAGCCGTGGAACTTCAAGAAGATTTTCGCGCGCGCGCGCGGCAGAAGACGAACGGTGGCCGCGTCGCGCAAAAGCGCCATCGTGTCGAACGAAGTGTTCAAGTGAACAATGTCGAATTGCTCGCGGCGCAGGCGTCGGCGCAACAGTCGCGCCGTCTTGAGCACGCGCGCCACGCGCTGCCCCAGAGTCGTCCTGCCCAGACGCTCGCCGTAGACGTAAGTTTCTTCCGCCACGACTGCGCCGAGCGCGCACAGCTCCGCGACGAAGGGCGGCTCGCAAGCCGCCGGGCCGCCCAGAGAGTTCGGGTCGGGCATGCCCATCAATACGCGCACGCGTGGCGTTTCCTGTTCATCGAATAATCGAATGGATGTTCGAGCTTGAACCGGCGAGATCATGGCATGCTCGCCGGAGACTTGTACAGTTTGAGCAAATTCGCGATGTGCGTTTCGATGCCGAACTCGGCGGCCGCCCAACGCCGCGCCACCTCTGCGAGACGCACGCGCCGCGCGCGGTCTTCCACAAGTTCGCAGAGACGCCGCGCCAGATCGTCGGCGTCGCCCGTGCGAAACACCGACGCGTACTCGCCCCCCTTCGTCACTTCGAGCAACGCGCCGATGTCCGAGACGACTGCGGGCACGCCCGCGAGCATCGCCTCGACGACGGCCACGCCGAACGAATCCTTGCGCGACGAGAAGACGAAGATGTCGAGCGCGCCGAGCACGTCCGCGACGTCGGCGCGGCGGCCGAGGAAATGCACGCGGTCTGTGATGCCCTGCTCGCGACAGTAATCGACGCACTCCTGATAAATTCGCGTCGCGCCCTCGCCCGTGTGCCCTCCTGCAAACGCGAAATGGGCGTGCGGCGCGCGGCGAAAGAGGACGGGCAGCGCGCGGCAGATGGTCAGTTGATCTTTGCGCGCGTCCGCGTAGAAGTTGCCGATCATGCCGAGCAGCAAATCGCCCTCCGTCAGTTTCAACTCAAGGCGCAGGCGACCCGCGCCCGTCGCCGTTGCCGTGCGGCGTAGTCGCGCGGCGTCCACGCCGTTGTAGACGACGTGAAAGTTTTTCGCGGTCGCAAAGCCGCCCTCCGCGTCGAGGCACGCGAGCAGGTCGCGGCTGACGGCAACGTTGGCGTCCATGCGCGGCGCGAGAAACTTCAAGGCCAGACGATTCTTCGTGTCCGCCGTGCAGAGGTGAAAACTGAGCACGCGCTTGACGCGACGGTCGCCGCGCGTCGCCAGATAGGCGTGCAGGGCTTCGACCGCTTGATGGCAATGCACGACTTCGACGGCGCGCTCCCTGATCAATCGTCGCAGTTGCCCGGCTAACCTCAGATCGAGCGGGGCGCGGCGCGAGAGCCTGACGAAGTGCGCGCCGGAACTTCGGAAGTCGTCTTCGAGTTCGCCCCCGCCCGTCGCCGCGAACGTGAGATCGAGACCGGCCGCGCGCGCGTTGCGGCACACGTCGAGCGCGAGCGTTTCCGCGCCGCCGCGATTGAGCGAATCGAGTAGGTGCAAGACTCTCATGGAAGACCGGACTTGTTTTAATATAGAGACCCGATGCCAAAAGCGCCAGCAAGCACTCTGCCCGCGCCGCAGACGGAGAATGCGATAAATAACGCGACGAAGAACGCGGCCGCCGTCTCCGTCGTCGTGCCTTCGTACAACCACGCACCGTTCATCGAACGAACGCTGCGCTCCGTCTTCCGGCAGACGCTCCCGCCGCTCGAACTCATCGTCATAGACGACGGCTCGCGCGACGATTCGCCGCGCATCATCGAACGCGTTTTGCGCGACTGTCCCTTCGCCTGCGAGTTTCTCGCGCGCGAAAATCGCGGCCTCTCCGCGACGCTCAACGAGGGTTTCGCGCGCGCGCGCGGCGGCGGTCGCTACTTCGCCTATCTCGGCTCGGACGACCTGTGGTTTCCGCGTTTCTTGCAGGCGCGCGTCGAATTGTTGGAAGCGCGCCCGCGCGCCGCGCTCGCCTACGGAAACGCCTACAGCATCGACGCCGCCGACCGCATCATCGATTGCACGACCGACTGGGCGCGTTACCGCGACGGCGACGCGCGACGGATGCTGCTGGAGACGCTCGCGCCGCTCAGCCCCACGGTCGTCTATCGCCGCGACGCGCTCGAAGCGCACCGTTGGAACGAAGAGGCGGGGCTGGAAGATTACGAACTCTATCTGCGTCTGAGCGCGGAAGGCGAATTCGCTTTCGACCCCGCCGTTCTCTCCGCGTGGCGGCAACACGGCTATAACGCGAGTCGCAATCTGGAAATGATGCTGCGCGAGAAACTGGCCGCGCAGCGTCGCGTGGCCGCCGCGCTCAATTTGAGCGCGAAAGAGTTTGCGGAGTTTCAAACACTCGCCGGGTTTCGCAGCGCGCAGGAATTCATGCGGCGCGGCGCGAAGTTGAGGGCGTTGAAACTGGCTGCGCGCAGCTGGCGCAGCGCAGGCGTGAATGGTGAGACGCTCAAACTGCTCGCGGGTCTGCTCATGCCGCACCGCTTCGTCGCGTGGCGGCAGGCGCGTCGGCGCGCTCGCGCCGCACAACATTACGGCGCGCTCGAAATTTGAAAAGACGCCCTCCGATTCCTTTGCGCCTTTGCGCCTTTGCGTGAGAAAAAGTTCTCGCAAAGGCGCAAAGACGCAAAGGAAGAAGAAAGCGTTGAATGTCCCTTGCGTCGCTCCGGAATTTAATATGCTTGCCTGACGTACCCGTACACGTCGTGGTGATCGTCCCACGCGCGCGCGCCGAAATAGACTTCTTTGAGTCCACCTATCTCCCCAACCTGTGCGCGTATCCACGCGGGCGAAGTGAGCGCGACGCCGTAGCCGCCCTGCCCGCGATAGTCCTCATAGCCGAAACCCGTTGCGGCGTAACGCCGCGTGATCGTCTCGACCTGTTCGCCCGTCAACATGTAATCAAATTCGCCGGAAGGCATGCGGCGCGCGACGAAATCGCCGTGCGCGCTAAAGAGCAGGAGGCCGCCGGGCGCGAGGTGGCGCGCAAAGAGGCGTAGGAGGGCGCGCGTGGGTTCGGCGTCGAGATGCGTGACGAGCGAGCCGCACCAGATGAGATCGAAGCGCGTGTCGAACGAGAGCGCGTCGAGGTCGGTCTGGGAATAGACGGGCGTTGCGCCGAAGGTGCGCGCGCAAAAATCGACGCCGTCGCGGTCGAGGTCGCAGGCCGTGAAGGCGGCGCGCGGGAAGCGGCGCACGAGGAAACGCAACACGCGCCCGTGACCGCACGGCAGATCGAGCGTGCGCGCGACGGACGACAAGCCCGCACACCGCATCGCTTCTTCGACAAGGCGCATCGCGGAGAGGCCGACCTTGAAATAGTGCGCGCCGTCGCCCACATACATCGTGTCGCGCGGCGAGATGCGGCTCTCCACCTGCCGGAGCAGTTGGCGCTCCGGCGCGCTCAAAGTTTGATCTTCGAGCAGTCGCCGCCTTTGCGCGGCCGTCCTGAACGAGAGAGAGCGCGCGCGGCGACGCACCGCCCCAAGACGCGTCCTCAACGGTTGTGGAAGAAGTTGTTTTAACGTGTGGTCTCTCGCTCCCTTCCGAAGTTGCATGTCGAATCGTCCGACAGAATGCAACAGCGCGACGCCGCGAGGCAAACAAAGAAATGGATGAGGGCGCAAGAAGGGTGAGGGATGAAATAAAACATTCAAGCGGTTGAAGGCTTTTCTTATTTATCCCTCATCCTTGCGCTCTGATCCCTTTCTATCATCCCTTCCTTTGACTCTTAACCGCAGGGTGTCTAGACTTGCCCTGCACTGTTAATTCAACTCCGGCCGTCGCCGGACGCGCGCACCGGGCGGCCTCGCGCGCAGTCGAACGCCTTCGGACGCGACTCGAATTTAATGGATTCACACACCAGCGAACCTATCGCGTCTCCGCACCACGTAGCCGCCGCGCCCGCCACACACGCACCATCCACGCCACAGACAGCAGCCGAAAGCGACGACCGCGCCCCTGACTCGTCCAACCGGCCGCTCATCTTGATCGAGTCGGAAGAGACGGGCGTGCAGTTCGCCTTCGCGGATTTGTGGTCGTACCGCGAGTTGCTCTACTTCCTGACGTGGCGCGACATCAAGGTGCGTTACAAGCAGACCGCGCTTGGCGCGGCTTGGGCGATCATCCAACCGCTCGCTACGATGCTTGTCTTCACGCTCGTCTTCAACCGGCTCGCCAGACTCGACACGGGGCGCATCCCTTACCCGCTCTTCGCCTACTGCGGGCTGCTGATCTGGACGTTCTTCTCCAACGCCGTCACGAACGGCACGAACAGCCTCATCAACAACACGAACCTGATCACCAAAGTCTATTTCCCGCGCTCCTTCGTTCCGGCCGCGGCCGTCGCCGCCGGGCTGGTTGACCTCGCCATCGCGGGGCTGCTGCTCGTCGGGCTGATCGTCTATTACGGCATCACGCCGACGTGGAGCGTCGCGCTCGCGTTCCCCTTCCTGTTGCTCTCGGCGTTGCTCGCGCTGGCCGTCGGGATGCTGATCTCGGCTTTGACCGTCAAGTATCGCGACCTGCGCCACGCCCTGCCCTTTCTGATTCAATTCTGGATGTTCGCCTCGCCCGTCATTTACCCGGCGAACCGCGTGCCCGGCGGCTGGCGACAACTCATCGCGCTCAACCCTGTGACCGGCATCATCGAAGGCTTTCGCGCCGCGCTCTTTGCCAGCGCGTTCGACCCGGCGGCAACGCTGCTGGCCGTCGTCGTCACCCTTTCCTTGCTCGCCGTTTCTTACTACCTCTTCCGCCGCATCGAAGAGACCTTCGCCGACATCATCTGAAACGCCGCCGATGAAACCAATCGTCACCATCGAAAATGTCAGCAAACGCTACCGGCTCGGCGGCCTGCATCCCGGCTACCTGACCTTTCGCGATATGCTCGGCGGCGCGCTCGGCCGCATCGCGTTCAGGCGCGGCGGCGGCGACAACACGGGCACGGCCGCCGAGCAGCGACGCGAATTCTGGGCGCTCAGAGACATCAACCTCACCGTGCAACCGGGCGAACTCGTCGGCATCATCGGCCGCAACGGCGCGGGGAAATCGACGCTCCTGAAAATTCTTTCGCGCGTGACGAAACCGACCACGGGGCGCATCGCGATGTACGGGCGCGTCGGCAGCCTGCTCGAAGTCGGCACGGGTTTTCACCCGGAGTTGTCGGGGCGCGAGAACGTCTTTTTGAGCGGCGCGATCCTCGGCATGCGCCGCACAGAGATCGAGCGCAAGTTCGACGAGATCGTCGCCTTCTCGGAACTCGAACAATTCATCGACACGCCCGTCAAGCGATACTCTTCCGGCATGTACGTGCGGCTCGCCTTCTCCGTCGCCGCGCACCTCGAACCCGAAATCCTGATCATGGACGAGGTGCTCGCCGTCGGCGACGCGGCCTTCCAGCAGAAGTGTCTCGACAAGATGCACGCCATCCGCCAGCACGGGCGCACCATCTTTTTCGTCTCTCACAGCATGCCCGCCGTCACGCGCCTGTGCCGCCGCGTCATCCTGCTGCACGAGGGACGGATCGTGAGCGAGGGCGAGCCGCAAGCGGTCGTCAACGAATACCTGAGCGCGAGTTGGAACATCACGGCCGAGCGCGAGTGGCTGACGCCGGAGGACGCGCCCGGTAACGACGTGGCGCGGCTTGCGCGCGTGCGCGTCTTGGGCGATGCGGGCGAGAGCGCGACGGCCTTCGACATCCGCCGCCCCGTCCGCATCGAGATCACTTACGACGTGCTGGCAGGCGGGCACGTGCTCACGCCGCACGTCGAGTTTCACGACGACGTGGGCATACACGTCTTCAGTTCTCACGACACGAGCGAAGAGTGGCGGCGCACGCCGCGCGCGCCCGGTCGCTACGCGAGCGTCATCACGATCCCCGGCAACACGCTCTCCGAGGGGACGCTGCGCGCGCACGCCTCCGTGATGTCGCACGTGCCCCGGACGACGCTCCACGCGCAGGCGCAGAACGTCGTCGCCTTTCAAGTGATCGACAGCCAGCAGGGCGACTCGGCGCGCGGCGACTACATCGGCCCCATCCCCGGCGTCGTGCGCCCGCTGCTCGACTGGGAGACCACGCGCCTCGCCGCGTCGCCGCAGCAAGGGCGCAGCGCATCGCCGGATTCGTAAAAAGTTCCGCCCATGAAGAAATGGCTACAGGAAAATTCGCCGCTCCCGGCGAAACTGTTGTTGAAGGGGTTGCTTGTCGCGGCTGTCGGCGCGTGCGTGCGGCTCGCCGCGCTCGGCTACAACTTCGGCGCGCGGCTCCTGCGCCTCGCCGTCAAACACGGGCTGGACATCCAAGAGGCTTGGAACGTTACGCGCCGGCCGCAGGCTTTCGCCGCGCCTGTTCAAGCGGCGCAGTTCGGCGCGCACGATTTTCTGTTCATCGCAGACATGCTCTCCGGCGCGCGCGCCGCACGCGAAGGTGAGAGCGGCGGGCAACAGCCGCGCGCGTCCATCATCATTCCCGTCTTCAACAAGGTCGAGTTCACCTTCCAATGCCTGCGCTCGCTCCTGCGCGAAATTGATTTCCACGACACGGAAGTCATCGTCGTCAACAACGCCTCGACGGACGCGACCGCACAACTGCTCGCCCATTTTCGAGGTCTCGTCACGGTCATCGACAACAAAGAGAATCGCGGCTTCGTCGATGCCTGCAACGAGGGCGCAAAACTCGCGCGCGGCGAGCATCTGGTCTTTCTGAACAACGACACGATTGTCCTCTCCGGCTGGTTGAAGCACCTGCTGGAGACCGTCGAAGGCGACCCGTCGGCGGGCGCGGTCGGCTCGATGTTTCTCTACGAAGACGGCCGCGTGCAGGAGGCGGGCGCAGGCGTGTGGCGAAACGGCGCGGCCTTCCATTACGGTTGGGGCGGCTCGCCCGACGACCGGCGTTACAGCTTCGCGCGCGAGGTTGACTACTGCTCCGGCGCGTCGCTTCTCGTTCGCCGCGAACTCTTCGAGCAACTCGGCGGCTTCGACCGCCGCTATGCTCCCGCTTACTACGAAGACGCGGACATCTGCTTCGGCGTGCGCTCGCTCGGCTATAAGGTCGTCTATCAGCCGATGTCGCGCGTCATTCACTACGAGGGCGCGACGGCCGGGCAGGACGCCACCACCGGCTTCAAACGCTACCAGACGATCAACCGCGCGAAGTTTGTCGAGAAGTGGCGCGAAGTTTTGGAGCGCGAGCATTTGCCCGAAGACCCCGCGCGCACTGACGAAGCCTCGAACCGCAACCGCGCGCCGCTCGTCATCGTCTTTGACGAACGCATCCCGACGCCCGACCGCGACGCGGGCAGCGCGCGCATGATGTTCATTCTCAAGTCGCTCGCGCGAACCTTTCGCCCCATCTTCGTGCCGCTCAACCGGCCGCACGGCATCGAGTATGAACGGCTCTTGTGGAAAGAGGGCATCGAGACGGCCAACATCGTGGAGTATCACCGGCTCTTGCGCGAGCGCAAGTTTCAAGCCGCCATCCTCAGTCGCCCGCTCGTCGCCGACGGTCTCATAAATTCGCTGCGCCGGATCAACCCCTCGCTCCGGATCGTCTTCGACATGGTGGACGCTCATTTCATCCGTCTCGAACGCGAGTATGAAGTGTCTCAGGACGAGCGCACGGCGACAGAGGCGGCGCGTTATCGGGAGATTGAACTGCGGCTCGCGCGCGCGTGCAATCTCGTCTGGTGCGCTTCGCCCGAAGACAGGGAGGCCATCGCGCGCGACGCGCCCGAAGTCAGGATCGAAATCGTCCCGACCATTCACCCGCTCCGCCCGCGCGGCCGGAGTTTTGCCGAACGCGAGCACCTTTTGTTCCTCGGCAACCTCGCCCACCGCCCGAACGCCGACGCCGTGCATCACTTCATACAGGACATCTTCCCCATCGTGAAACGCGCGCTCCCGCAAGTCAAGCTCTACGTCGTCGGCGACAACGTGACGCCGGAGATCGCGGCCTACGATTCGGCGGACGTGCGCGTGCTCGGCTACGTGCCGGATGTAGAGCCGCTCTTTCGCGACTGTCGCTTGATGGTCGTGCCCCTGCGTTACGGCGCAGGCATCAAAGGCAAACTCGGCGAATCGCTCTCCTACGGTCTGCCGGTCGTCACGACTTCGACCGGCGCGGAAGGCTTCGGCTTAACCGGCGGCGTCGAGGCATTGATCGCGGACGACCCGCACGAGTTCGCTGCGGCCGTGGTGCGCGCCTACGAGCGCGCAGACTTGTGGGAACGATTGGCGGAACACGGCTACCGCCACATCGAAAAACATTTCACGCCCGAGGTCGTCGCCGAAGTCATCGACTCGTCCGTACGCGCGCCGGGAGCGACGGAATTTGCGACGCGTGCGGGTGCGACCTTCGAGACGAGATAGTCAAAACGCGGAACGATCACAATTCATCGTTCCGCGTTCATCATCCGTTCGGCGTTGCGCGTTCATCATCCGTTCCGCGCTGCGCGTTCATCATCTCTGTTCATCATTTCCTGTTCGAGCAGCGCGTTGAGGATGCGGTCGGCGGCTTGGCCGTCCCAGAGCGGCGGGACGCTCTCGCGCGGGTTGTCGAGAGCGTCGAAGGCGGCGTCCGTGATGGTCGCGGCGTTTGTGCCGACGAGACGGTTTGTGCCGTGCGTGATGGTGATCGGGCGTTCCGTGTTGTCGCGCAAGGTGAGACACGGGATCGAGAGCGCGGTCGTCTCCTCCTGAATGCCGCCCGAATCGGTGAGCACCAGACGCGCCCCGCTGAACAGGCGCAGGAAATCGAGATAGCCGAGCGGTTCGACGAGCCGCACGCGCGGCGCGAGGGCGGCCACGCGCGCGCGCAACCCGAACTCTTCCAGTTTACGTTGCGTGCGCGGGTGTACGGGGAAGACGACGGGGAGGCGTCGGCCGATGCTTTCGAGCGCGGAGAGGATGCGTTCAAGCGGCTCGCGCGCGTCCACATTCGACGGCCGGTGCAACGTCACGACCGCGTAATCCGTTCCCCGCCCCAGTCCTAACTCTTCGCGTATCCGCGAACGATTGGCGCGCTCCATCTGCGCGTAGAGCGAATCGATCATCACGTTGCCGACGAAGCGTATGCGCTCGCGCGGGATGTTTTCGGCGAGCAAATTTTCGTCCGCGTCGGGCGAGGGCGTGAGCAGGAGGTCGGAGATTTGATCGGTGAGCAGGCGGTTGATCTCTTCGGGCATCGTGCGGTCGCGGCTGCGCAAGCCCGCCTCGACGTGCGCGACGCGCACGCCCAACTTCGCGCAACAGAGCGCGCACGCGAGCGTCGAATTCACGTCGCCGACGACCAAGACCCAATCGGGCTGCTCGCTGAGGACGACCGGCTCGAAGCGTTCGAGCACGGCGGCCGTCTGCTGCGCGTGCGTGCCCGACCCGACGCCGAGATGCACGTCCGGTGCGGGTAATTCCAGATCGCGGAAGAACGCCTCAGACATCCGCGCGTCGTGGTGCTGCCCCGTATGCACGATGAGCGACGTGAACTCCGTCGCCCGCTGCCGCATCGCCTCGACGATTGGCGCGACCTTCATAAAATTGGGGCGCGCGCCCACGACGTTGATAACTTTGAGCATGTGTAATCAGCGATCAGCCGTCAGCCATCAGCTATCAGCAAAAGCGGTATAAGCTGACGGCTGATCGCTGATGGCTGATCGCTCTATAAGCGGATGATGCGCGCGCAACTGTTTTTGCGTAGGTCGCCGCTGAGGGCGTTGCGCGTGTCCACGATGAGCGACGAGAGCGTGCAGACGCGTGCGTAGTCAACCGTGCTGTGGTCGGTGACGATGACGACGCAGTCGGCCGCTTTGAGTTCTTCGTCCGAGAGCGCGATTGATTGCAGGGGTTCGCCTGCGCTTTCGGTGTGCGCGTCGTCGAAGCGTATGTCCGAGACGTATTCGTCGTGATAGCTGACCTGCGCGCCCTTCGCCCGCAGGCGGTCGATGATGGAGAGCGCGGGGCTTTCGCGCACGTCGTCAACGTCCTTCTTGTAGGCCACGCCGAGCAAGAGGACGCGCGAGCCGTTGAGCGCCTTGCGTTCGTCGTTCAACGCGTCGGCCACGAGCGTGACGACGTGGTCGGGCATCCGCGAGTTGACTTCTTCGGCGAGGCCGATGAAGCGCGAGTCGAACCCGTGCTGGCGCGCTTTCCACGAAAGATAGTGCGGGTCGAGCGGGATGCAGTGACCGCCGATGCCGGGGCCGGGATAGAAGGGCA
Source organism: Pyrinomonadaceae bacterium (assembly GCA_035940695.1). Taxonomy (GTDB): domain Bacteria; phylum Acidobacteriota; class Blastocatellia; order Pyrinomonadales; family Pyrinomonadaceae; genus JAIVJZ01. Next base: position 36,505 of record DASZEQ010000007.1, read on the forward strand.
TGAAGCCGAAGGGCTTCGTCGCCGCCGCGCGGATCACTTCCCAAGTGTCTATGCCGAGCGCGTAGCAGAGGCGCGCCATCTCGTTCGCCATGCCGATGTTGACGGCGCGGAAGGTGTTCTCCAAAAGTTTCGCCGCCTCGGCCACGCGCGCCGACGTGACCGGATGCACGTTCGAGACGATCTGGCCGTAGAGCGCGGCGGCCACTTCCGTGGAATCATCCGTGCAGCCGCCGACGACCTTCGGGATGTTGTGCGTCTGAAACTGCGGGTTGCCCGGATCGACGCGTTCGGGCGAGAAGGCGAGCAGGAAATCCGCGTCGAGTTTCATCCCTTGTTCTTCGAGCATGGGCAACAGCACCTCGTCGGTCGTGCCCGGATAGGTCGTCGATTCGAGGATGATGAGTTGGCCGCGCCGGAGATATTTCTGAATCTCACCGGCCGCCGCGAGGATGTAGGAGATGTCCGGCTCTTTGGTTTTGCGCAAGGGGGTCGGCACGCAGATGATGATCGCGTCGCACTTCGCCAGCTGGCTGAAATCGGTCGTCGCGCGCAGACGCCCGGCCTCGACCAACTCTTTGACGAGCGACGAGCGCACGTCGCCGATGTAAGACTCGCCCCGATTGATCTGCGCGGCCTTCGCCTCGTCAACTTCAAAGCCCGTGGCCTGAAAACCCTTGTGCGCGAACTCGGCCGAGAGCGGCAAGCCCACATAACCCAGACCGATCACGCCGACGTGCGCGCGCCGCCCGTCGATCAACTCTCTCAATTCTTCTTTAATCATAGGAAAATTTTCGCGTCCCCGTATCTTGCCGGTAGATAATGAAGTGTTTGATTTACTGGACGATGTGTTTGATTTACTAACGTTCAAGACTAGGTGAGCCGCGCGGCGACTGTCAAGCAGGGCGCAAACCGCCGCCTTAATTCCGTGTCCGAGGGCGACGCTTGAACCTGTCGAGATAGTGGATCAACTCGCGCAGATAATCGAGGCTGTTCTCATAAGCGAAACTCGCAGCGAGGAATGCCGTGTTCCCAACCGCGACGACGCGCCCCTCGCTGGCGGCCTGCGACATGGGCGCGAGCAGTTCGGTCAACGTGTGGTCTTTGTTTTGACGTGCCAGACGCGTGATGACATCCGTGCGTCCGGCTTTCAAGTTTTCCGAGAGCGTCACCATCTTTCTGATAAGCGGCTCTGCGCCGTCGCGCGTGCTAACGATCAAGGCGAGGAGGCGAATCTCGTCAAGTGGGAGGACGAGATGATCCGGGTCGGGGTCGTCGCGCAAAATCGAAATCATGTGCGCCCGCGCCTGTTCCGCCCGCTGCTGCGTTTCGCCATTTGTCTCACTCATAACCAACTCTCCACCTATCTGAAACCTTAGAAGCAGTTTGGAAAGTAAGTCTATTCTTGTCCCATCGGGACAATTGAGAATAGATTCTTAGGCTGACAATAACCGCGCCGGTTTGCTATGTTATGCCCCTCGCAAGATTCTGAACCTGTGACACGCCCACAACGACTGATGCGCTACATCGCTACAAATCATCTGTGATGAGTGCCGCATGGGAGTTAAGCAAGTGCAAACTCCCGGCGAGCCGAAATTCGCTTCCGATATTAGAACATATTCATTCTAGTGGCAAGCTCAACAGCAGAAAGTTTGCTCCATCAGAAAGGGGAATCTGATGGGAATAGCTTTGAGCTTAAAGCCCGCTCGCCTTGCCGAAAAACTCGTGCAGATACGTGTGGCTCTAGGTCTTTCTCAGAATGAGATGATCAGTCGTTTGGGATTAAGCGATGAAGTTATTCGCGAAGAACTTTCAGCCTTTGAACGCGGATTACGCCAGCCGCCTTTAGTCGCGTTATTGAAGTATGCACGATGCGTCGGCATCTCGACTGATGTGCTGATTGACGACGAATTGAACCTTCCTGACAAATTGTTGAAAGGAACATCGCGCGAAGTCATCAGCCGCACGCGCACGCCCCGAACGAACCGCAAGCGTTAGAATTTTTCAATGAAATGGAAAGAGGCGGCGCGGGCTTAGTTTTCTTTGATGATCAGCACGGAGTTGAGATTTCCGTACTCGTCCTCTTCCGTGTCGGGATTGGCGGGGTCGAGCAGCCAGTTGCCGTCGACGATGAATTTGTAAGTGTAACGGTTCGGCGCGAGGTCAACGCGGCAGACCCACTCGTCGCCTTCGCGCGCAAAGAGCAACTGCGATTCGTTCCAGTTGTTGAACGAACCGGCAAGGACGACCACGCGCGCGTCCGCGTAGCCCTTCAACTTAAAGGTCGTGTTGCCCTTCAGGCTCGGCGGCGGCAGCACGACCTTTTGCGCCGTGTACGCGCTTCCCTCGTATTGAAAGGTGAGACTGACGACGCGCCCTTCCTCGTCGCGGTTGAACGTGTAGCGCTTGCCCTCGATCTCGTCGAGAAAACTGCGGCGCGAGCGCGTGGGCAAGAGCCTGCGTTTTTTGACGAGCGTGGGCTTCACCCAGAGCGAGTCGTTTTCGAGCGTTACGTCGAGCGTGGTGACGGGGATGATGCTCGCGCCCACCTCGTAGCGGCCGGTATAAGTTTTCAAGATGGCGGCATCAACCTTCGCGCCACTTTTCGCCTTGTCGCCCGCCTGCGCCGGGGGCGCACCCGTGGATTGAGTTTGCCACGCCGCCGCCGTCGGCTGCGCGTGGATAAACAGCGTGAACGCCAAGCCCGCGAGAATAAAAGCCCTCTTCATCGCCCCGACCTCAATCAGAAGGGGGAAAGGGAAAAGGCAAAACAATAACCCTCGTCAAGCCTTTCACCATTTCCCTTTCCCCTGCTTGCCTCTTCTGCGGCTCATCAACTTTTCGTCAGTACTGCCAGTTGACGTTGACGAACCCGACGCCGCTCGTAGGGACGGTGTAGGTGTGGTTCGCGCCCGCCTCCCAAGTGACCGTGCCGTTCGCGGCGATCTTGATGAACTTGAATTGCAGCGTCTTCCCCGCCGGGACGCTCACGTTCAAGAACCAGTTCGGATAGTTGGGCGTGAGCATCGGCCCGACGGCCGCGTCCCACGTCGTCGCCCAGTTGCTCAACTCGACCGTGTCGCCGGTGAGGAAGATGTAATCGCCCGTTACGGTCGGCGAGGCGTTGTTGACCGTGAACGTGACGGGGATCAGTTTCGCCGCGAGCGCGGTGAACTGGATGCCGTTCGAGACCTGCGCCGAGGTGTTGGTGACTGTCACGTTGTAGTTGCCGTTGGTGACGACGGGCACGGTCGCGACGATCTTCGTCGCAGTCCAAGAGTTGATGGTTGCCGTGGTCGTGCCGAACTTGACCGTGCCTGCGGTCGTGCCGAAGTTTTTGCCGCCGATGGTGACGCGCACGCCGGGATGCGCGACCGTCGGGCCAATCGCGCCGATCTGCGGCGCGGCCGCTCCCTCGGTGAAACTCCAGACGGCGACGGTGTGCGCCGGGAGCGTGAAGTTTGCGACCGGGTTGTTGCCGCCCGTGCCCGCCGCAACGCTGATGCTCGAACCGCCGAGCAGCCCCGTCAGGGTGTCGGAGTAAGTGCCTGCGGGGAGCGCGGTGTTGAGTCCGGTGATCGGATAAGAAGTCGTCTCGTTCTTGTTGATGGCGACGAGGACGGTGTTGCCGAAGAACTTGCGCTCGTAGATGTACACGTCGTTGTTCATCCAACGCTGCTGCGTCGAGCCGTAGCCGATGGCCGGGTTGTTGCGGCGCAAGGTGGAGAGGCGGTTGACGAGCGTGTAGGCGGTGGTCGAGGTGTTGAAGGCGTTCATCATCGGGCGGTTGTAGGGGTCGCCGCCGCCCGTGGTGTCGTTGTGCAGGTATTGCTCCGTGCCGTAGTAGATGCAGGGGATGCCGCGCTGCGTGAGGATGAAGGCGAGCGACTGGTGGAGACGGTTGTTGTTGTTCAGGAGCGAGAGGAAACGCGTCATGTCGTGGTTGTCGATGAACGTGACGAGGTCTTCGTCCCAAGTGAAGTTGGCCGCCTCGGCCGTGAGCACCGAGTCGATCTCGGAGAAGTTGGCGTTCGAGCCGAAGACGTTGCGGATGGCGGTGTTGAGCGGAAAGTCGAGCATGGAGATGCCGCTCTTGTTGGTGTACTTGTAGGAATCGCGGTAGAGCGGATCGCCCGTGCTCGTCTGATACCACTCGCCGAAGAGGAAGCTGTCGCCGCCTGAATAGATCGAGTTGGCGAGCGAGTACTGCCAGCCCCAAGTGATGTGCTTGATGGCGTCGATGCGGAAGCCGTCAACGCCGTGCTGCTGGAACAACTGCGCCGTGGCTTTCATGTAAGCGTCGATGGTGGCGTGCTCCTGATTGAGATCGGCGAGGTTGAAAAGCGTGTAGTACTGCACCTGATAGCGGTCGTCCCAGTTGGAGATGTTGCCGTTGTGATGAAAATAGCCGTTGGTGTCGTTGGTGTAGTTGCCGAGGAACGTGCCGTTGTCGTAGAGCGCGCCGAACTCGCCCGCGTTGTCCTGCGTCGAGTGGTTGGGCGCGAAATCGACGATGACCTTGATGCCGTTCTGGTGCGCGGCCGTGACGAGGTTGTCGAAGTCCGTCCAAGCGTTCGACGCGCTGCCGGAATGTTCCTCGATGCGTTTGAAGTCGCGCCCCTGATAGCCGTGATAGGAGGCGGTCGGGTTGCCGTTCGCGTCGGGGATGTTGGCGTTCAGGTTATCGACGGGCGGCGAAATCCAGATGGCCGTAACGCCCATTCCGGCCAAGTATGACATCTTCTGCTGGATGCCTTGCAGGTCGCCGCCCCAGTAGGCGCGCCAGTTCGTCCTTGTAGAGTCGTACAGCCCCGCGCTCTGCGCCGGGTTGTTGTTGGCCGAGTTACCGTCGAAGAAACGATCCGTGATGATCTGGTAGACGACCTCGCGCCGGAAATCCGCGGCGCGTGTGTTGAAGGGCGAGAGAAAAAGGGCGACGAAGACAAGCGCACCCGCGACGGCGCGGCGCGTTGCTGTTTCCATAAAGGATTTTTTCATATCGGGGCAGACTCCTGTGGGATACCGGCGGGCGCATAACCCGGCCGGGTGAGAGTTAAAGGAACAGAAGCGAGGACTGGCGAACCGCAATGCTCGCGGATGATACAACACGAAAAGGGTGTGGGCGGAGGAGGCATGAGGGCGGAACAAGATCAGCGCTCACATGCTTGAATGCTTTCTTTCATCCCTTAGGCCTTGCGCCCTCATCCCTTCACTTGACCCACTCGTCGGCCACTTCCGTCTCGACTTTGACGGGGACGCGCGTGACGTATTCTTCGCCCGCCGCGCACATGGCCTCTTCCACCGTCCGCGCGATCTGCGCGGCGTCGGCGGCGTCGGCCTCGACGACGATCTCGTCGTGCACTATGTTGACGAGGCGCGCGGTCGTCTCTTTCAGGCGGTCGTGCAAGAGGCGCAGGGCGCGTTTCAGGATGTCTGCGGACGCGCCTTGAATGGGCATGTTCTTGCCGTTGCGCTGCGCGAGCGAGGCGGCCTGCCGGTCTTCCGCGTCGAAGTTGAAGCGCGCGAGCCGCCCCGACATGGTGCGCGCCGTGCGCTCGCGCACGGCCTTGCGCGCCGCCTCTCTCAGCCACGCATCGAGGCCGCGATACGTCTGGAAGTAGCGCGCGAGGATGCTCTCGGCTTCGGTCAAAGGGATGCCCGTCATCATCGAGAAACGCTGCGCGCCGATGCCGTAGACCACGCCGAAGTTGAGCCGCTTGGCGAAATCGCGCTGCTCTCTCGTCACTTCCGCGAGCGGCGTGTTGAAGACCTGCGCGGCGGTGACGCGGTGCAAGTCCGCGCCCGAATTGAACGCGTCGATGAAGCCCTTGTCCTCCGTGACGTGCGCGAGGATGCGTAACTCGATCTGCGAATAGTCGGCGATGACGAGCTTGCGACCTTCCGGCGCGCGGAAGCAACGCCGGTACTCGACGGCGTGCGGCACTTGCTGCACGTTCGGGTTCGTACAGGCGAAGCGGCCGGTCGGCGCGCCGATCTGGTGGAAGTTGGCGTGGATGCGCCCCGTCACGGGGTTGATTTCGTTGAGGATGTTTTCGCCGTAGCTCGTGAGCGCCTTCTGGACGGTGCGGTATTCGAGCAGCACTTCGATCACTTTGTGCTCGGCGGCGAGCGGTTGCAGTTTCCAGTTGCGCGTCGAGTTCGGAAGTTCAACGCCGGGGAGCACGCGCTTGAGGGCTTTGGTCAGTTGGACGTGCGAGTCGAGGTTGATGTCGTTGCGCGTCGGGCCGAAGAAGGACTGTTGCGAAGACTCTTCGGCGAGCATCACCTGCAACTCTTCGGCGAGGATGGCACGCCGCTTTTCGACGATGGCTAACTGCTCGCGCCAGCGCGCGGCGTCGAGAAAAATCCCCGCGAGTTCGAGACAGGCGACGGGCATGACGCACTGGAATTCGAGTTGCGCGACTTCGACGAGTTCATCGCGCTTGAGCAGTTCGATGAGCCGCTCGCGCAAGGGGAGCATGAGGGCGGCGTCGCGCGCGGCGTATTCGAGTTGCGCCGGGGAGAGTTCGCCGCCCCAATCGCTGAGTTGTTCGGACTTGTCCACCGTCTCGTCGAGATAGCGCGCGGCGACGGCGGCGAGCGAGTGTCGATCTTCGGACTCGCCCGCCGAGACGAGTTGGCTCGCCAGCATCGTGTCGAAGATGCCGCCGAGTTCCGTGTCGAGTTGGTGCTTCGTCCACTTGGCATCGAACTTCGCGTTGTGCGCCACCTTCACGGGACGCGGCGCGGCGAGCAATTCGCAGAGCGGCGCGAGCGCGTCGCGGTCGGGCGTGCCGTCGCTTTTGCGAAAGCGGTCGAGGTCGATGATATAGGCCGCACCGCCGGGCGCGGAGAATTGCACGAGCCGCATGCGGCCGCGATAAGGATCGAGCGCGGTGGTTTCCGCGTCGAAGCCGACCGCCGGATGCTCCGACAGTTCGGCCGAAGCGGCGGCGAGTTCCGCCGCGCTGTTGATGAGACGATAGTTGGATGAGTCCATGAGAAAATTATACTGCCGTAATAAATGGCCGGACGGATTTCGACTGGCGGCGCGCGGCGGAAACTTCCCCGGACGCGCGCCGCCGGGAAACGACGAACGCTATAAAAAAAATGCGGGGGCAGGAGGGATACCGGCCTCTGCCCCGCGTTCGATTTCAGCCGGACGAATGACGCAACCGTGATACAGAGAACGACGGTCGGAAGTCAAGCCGGGGCTGGCGCGTTGACGCGCGACGCGTAAGATTTGAATTATCGCGGCCGCTTAATCGCCGGACGTGGGGGATGAAGCAGCCGAGCCGTCAGCTTCGCATGCTCCGGCGTCGCCCGCTTCAAACACCGCTCCCGCTCCGGCCGTCGCCTCGGCCGGAATCGTCGTGGTCGTGATCGTGGTAGTGGTCGTGGTCGGCGTCGCGGCGGGCGCACTCGGCGCGGAGGCGATGGCGTCCGGGGTTACGTCGCCGTGCTCCTCGTCGGGCGGGGCGTTCAAGTTCGCCGCCCCCATGTCCAAATCTTCGGGGATGATGCGCAGCGCGCGGTCGTAATACTTCTGGCGGTCGGCCAGCCCGTTGAAGCCGCCGTTGATCTTCTTGGTGATGGCCTTGAAGAGTCTCTGATCGGCAAGGGCGTTCAGGCCGCGCGTGTCCCAGAACCAACCGGCGGAGCGAAAGGCGTTCGGCGGCTCGGTGATGAGCGTCGGGTTGTTGATGAGGTCGAGACCGAGAGCCTTGCCGCAGGCGGCGTGATTATCCCGGCCGGTGATCTGGATCGGCCCGTGACCTTTGTACTTCACGCCGTCGCCGGGCTGCGTGTTGCCGAGGTCTTTGCGCCCCTCGTAAGCCTTGCCCGAAGCGATCTCCTCGAAGTAGCGCAACTCGGCCGACTCGTGCGCGAGTTGCGCGAGGAAGGCAGAGGCGCGCAGGTAGTTGGCGATCTTGAATTCCCGCATGGCTTCGTTCAGATAGGGGAGATAGAGTTGCCGTTTGGCAGCAGGCAGATTCGGCATGATGTCGCGCAACATGCCGTCGGTGATTTCGCTGGTCATGGGGTTTTTGCTCCTGTTAGAAGTGAAGGGTCGAGCGCGCGGCCGCGGCGCGAAGAGGACGCGAGGGCGATGTCGAACGCCGCGCACTATATCATTATTTCAACGCCCCTTTCATCGCTTTTATTCAGCGCGCGGGAGAGTTTGGCCGTGGGCTGAATTGGCCGGGACGGATGGTGATGGCGAGAAGCAGCGCGGCCAGCGTGCCGACACACGCGCTCGCCACGAAGGCCACGCTCGCGCCACGCCAACTCCACAGCGCGCCCATCAACAGCGACGCAGGCCAGACCGTGATGCTGAACGCGAGATTGTAGAGACCGTAAGCCGTGCCGCGTTTGTCTGCGGGCACGAGGTCGGCGACGAGAGCCTTCTCCGCGCCTTCGACGAGGCCGAAGTAGATGCCGTAGACGAGAAAGAGCGACCACGCGCCCCCGGCCGTCGAGACGAACGCGAAGCCGAGATAGACGGCGGCATAAAAGAGCCAGCCCGACACGATCAACGTCTTGCGCCCCAGCCTGTCCGAGAGGTCGCCGCCGACGAGCGAACTGAGCACCTTGATGCCGTGCAGCGCAGCCCACAGCAGCGGCAGGTTCGACGCGGAGATGCCCACCTCGCGCGCGCGCAGCAGCAGAAACGCGTCCGACGAATTAGACAGCGTGAAGAGCGCGAGGATGACGAGAAAGCGTTTGAAGTTCCCGTCGAAACCGCGCAGCGAAAAACGCGCGGGCGCGGCATCGTCGCGGGCGGCCACTGCCGGAGCGTGTGCGACGCCTCGTGCGGCGTCGGCGCGTTCGCGTTCGGCCTTCCGGCTCTCCAGTCCATCCTCGCGGTCTTTGCGCGTCTCACGAATCGCGAAGGCGGCGACGAGCACGGCGGCGAGCGCGGGGACGGAGGCGGCGAAAAAGATCAACCTGTACTCGCCGAGCGAGATGGCGTCGCCGTTGCTGGCGATGAAGGCGACGAGCGCGTAAGCGAGCAGCGGGCCGACCACCGCGCCGAAGTGATCCATCGCGCGATGAAAGCCGAAGGCCAGACCGCGCTCGTGGGGCGCGGCCGAGTCGGCGATCATGGCGTCGCGCGGCGCGCTGCGGATGCCCTTGCCCACGCGGTCGGCGAAGCGCACGGCGAAGACCTGCGGCCAACTCGTCGCAAAACCCAGAATCGGGCGCACGATGCTCGCCAGCGCGTAGCCGAAGACGACCGGGGCTTTGCGCCGCCCGCTGCGGTCGCTGAAATAACCGGCGAAGAGTTTCAGGAAACTTGAGACGGATTCCGCGCCGCCTTCGATCAAACCGATGACGGCGGGCGACGCGCCGAGCGCGACCGAGAGAAAGACGGGCAGGAGCGGGTAAATGATTTCGCTCGAAGCGTCGTTGAGAAAGCTGACGAGACTGATGACGAGGACGTTTCGCGGGAGACGACCGTAACGCCGGAAGAGACCGGGCGTGCGCTCGTCGAGCGCGCCCTGACTGATCGAGGCGTCGAACTCGTCGGCGGGGTCGGTGTCGGTCTCGGCCATGACGTGGCGGCAGCGGCGGCGGTGTCGGTCTCGGCGGGAAGAGTGCGATTGACGAATCAGCGATTCGCGTTGCGGCGCGTGTTCGCGGCGGGGCGATTCGCATTGCGCGTCGAATCCTCTCCCCCGGCGAAGTTCCACCACACGAGCGCGGCGACGACGAGCAACGCCACGAGGCCGACGAGCGCGAGTTTGACGAACATCTTCACCGTCCGCCACACCAGAAACAGCACGACGAGCGCGACCAAAATGGCGATGCCGATGATTCCGATAGTTGTCATAGGGAAGCTCTCAGCTTTCAGCTATCAGCGGTCAGCTATTACTTAAGTCAGCGATTGCTAAGTTAGTTTCCCGCCGCGTTTGGCTGATAGCTGACGGCTGACGGCTAACTGCTCTTTTTGTAACTTGCGCGCACGACCGTCTTGATGTTGCCGCGAATGTTGAAGTCGCCTTCGAGTTCGACGCTCAAGGGATCGCAGGCGCGCACGAAGTCTTCGAGGATGACGTTGATAACGTGCTCGTGAAAAATTTTGACGTTGCGAAACGAGTTGATATAGAGCTTGAGGCTTTTCAGTTCGACGCAACGCTCGCCGGGCACGTAGGCGAGCCGGATGTTGGCGAAGTCCGGGAAGTCGGAGAACGGGCAGATGGCCGTGAACTCCGGCATCTCGAAGCTGACGGTGATTTCGCGCCCGGCAAACTCGTAGGGGAACGTATCGAGCGGGTAGAGGTTCATCTCCGCGCGCGGCGTCGGGCGAATTTCCAAGCCCTGCTGGTTGACGGGCGGCGCGGCAATTTCGATGACTGACATGACTTTCACACTCCTTGAAACTAAAGACGTGCGATGTTACCTGAGCCGCGCGCGAAAGCAAAAGGCGGAAGCCAGAGGGCGTCGCCGCCCCTCGCTTCCGCCTCGCGCCTGTGTTGCGCCCCGGAGCTTTCGCCCGCAAGGCGGCTTGCCTTTACCTGCTGCGATCTGTGCCCTTCATGCCCGGCATCTGCCCTTGCAGGTCGCGCGCCATCTGCAAGTGCTGCTGCACGACGGGGAGCGTCTTGGCGGCAAACGCTTTCAAGTCCGCGTCCCTGCCTCGCATGCTCTCGTCGCGGAACAATTTCTCCATCTTCTGATGGTCTTTGCTGCCCGCCATCATAATGTAGTGATGGTCGAACTCCGCGCCGGAGAGTCTCTCCATCTTCGCCATCATCGCGCGCATCTTGGCGTCGGGCGCGGCCGGCAGGGTGATGCCCTTCGCCGACGCGATCTGCATCAACTCGGCGTTGGCCGCCGTGTGGTCGTCAATCATCTTCTGTGCATACTGCTTGACGGCATCGCTCGACGCTTTTGTCAAAGCGAGCCGCGACATCTCGACTTCGGCCATGCCGCCCATCGCCGCCGTCATCGCGAATTTCCTGTCCGACGAACTGACCGCCGCCATCATCGTGCCGCCTTCGCGGTTCATGGTCGTGCTGGTATTCGAGTTTTGCGCCGCCGCCACGGTCGCAAACGTCAGACACATCATCGCCGCGCTCAGCACGAAGCCGAGTTTCTTACCTTTTCCCATGTTTGTTCTCCCCCGGTTGTTTGTTCTGTGTGGATTGGTTGAGCCGGTTGGCTAAAAATGAGGGGGCGCGTTCTCAAGAGCGTCCCCCTCATGTGAATGATAGAAGTTTACGCGCTCGCGGTATTCGCGCCGCCGCTCATGCCGGTCGCGCGTTCGAGATTGCGGATGCGGTCGTGCGCCTCCTGCACCTCGGCATACTGGCGTTCGACGATGGCGCGCACGTCCGTCGGCAAATTCGCGTCGGCGAGCGCGTCCTTGTAGTTCGAGACGGCGGAATCTTCGCCGCGTTCGCATTCGGCGAGCACGGCGTTTTCGTCTTCGCCCGTCACGGCCGACTTCATGTTGATCCAGCCGCGATGCAGCGTGGCCGCGACGCTGCCCGCTTTCTCCGGGTCGCCGCCGAGCCGCCGCACTTCCGATTGCAACTCACCGGCGAACTGCGCGCGCTGCTGCGAGTATTGATAAAAGAGCGACTTGAACTCGCTGCGCTTCACGCCTTCGGCGGCGGTCTGGAAACCGTTCTGGCCGTCCTTGCAAGTTTCGATCAAGTTGTTGAGTACGGAGATCACGTTATCGTTATCAGCCATTTCATTTCTCCTTTGTTGTGTTGCAGTCTCTATGCGGCGCGCATCCGGCCGCGGCGCGCACCCGGATAGAGACTTGCGAATACGCTCCGCCGGGTCTCGCTAGTAACCGGCGTCGCCTGTCCACGCTTGCGCCGGGTCGCGATTCGCGCCGGAGTCGAAAAATTTGACGAGCAGGAGTCCGGCGACGAAGCCGCCGATGTGCGCGGCGTAAGCCACGCCGCCGCCCTCCTGCGAACCCTGCCCCAACATGCCGAGGCCGTTGATCAACTGGAAGACGAACCAGAGGCCGATGGCGACGAAGGCCGGAACGGTGCGCACCATGAAACTGAAGATGATGACGTGGACGCCGCGCGTCGGGTGCAGCAGAAGATAACCGCCGAGCACGCCGGAGATCGCGCCCGATGCGCCGAGGCTCGGAATGAGCGGGTTCTGCCCGAACCCAACCGTCGAAAAGACGTGCGCCAGCGACGCCAGCAGCCCGCACAGCAAGTAGAAGATGAGATACTTCACCTTCCCCATGCGGTGTTCGAGATTGTCCCCGAAAATCCAGAGAAAGAGCATGTTGCCGAACAGGTGCGCGAATCCCCCGTGCATGAACATCGAAGTCAGGAGCGTGAGATAGACGCTGCCCGGCGTCTCTTGCAGCCCCGGCATCCTCATACGCTCGCCGCTGACAGGTTCTACGACGATTCGATCCGGCGTCACCAGATCGCGCCCGCTGGTAATCTCGGCCGGAACGGTTGACCACGCGTAGGTGAAAGCGTTGTTGCCGCCGAAGCCCTGAAAGAGGACGAAGACGAGGATGTTCGCCGCGATCAAAAGATAGTTGACGACCGGCGTGGTATGCCTGTCGGAGTTGTCGTCACCGATGGGAAACATAATCGTTTAAACCTCCGCCCAAGTTGCCGGACGCCGCCGTGGAATGTCCGCCCCTACTGCCCGGCCACCCGACGCCCGCCCGCATGCTCCCGCCCTTCCGATCTTAATGAGCGCACATCTTCACACGATAATGTCGCAAAGCCTGTGACGAGAAGTTAAGAAAGATTCCCTTGCATCTCACGTTCCCGACGCGACCGCGCCCAAACACGCGCCGCCCGCGCTTCTTTTCACGGCCGAAAACGGCAAAGCCCGCTCGCTTGGTGCGAGCGGGCTTTACACGTCCAGCATCGTTCTCATACAGGCGCGGCGCACGCTTTCGCTCCGTCGCAACCCGCAGGCGAGAACTCTCTTTTCAATCTATCACGTCGCGGCTCGACGGGCCGCCCGCGACGATGCCGCGTCGTTCTAGTTCGGGGATGTGCGGCTGCAAAAGTTCGTAACCTTCGGAGCGCGCGACGTAGGTGGCCGCCGTGATGTCGCCCGCGACGTTCAAGGTGGTGCGGCACATGTCGAGAATGCGATCCACGCCGAGGATGATGGCGATGAGTGCGGGGTTGATGCCGTAGGTGACGAGCATCACGATGATAAAGGGGATCGAGCCGGAAGGGACGCCCGCCGTGCCGATGCCGCCGAGGATGGCGAAATAGGCGATGCCGAGTTGCTGGCCGATGGTCAGGTCGAGTCCGGCGAGTTGCGCGAGGAAGATGACGGTGACGCCTTCGTAGAGAGCCGTCCCGTTCTGGTTGGCCGTCGCGCCCACGGTCAGGACGAAGCTGTTGATCTCGCGCGGCACGCCGAGGTTTTCCTCGGAGACGCGCAAGGCCGTCGGCAGCGTCGCGTTCGACGACGAGGTGGAGAAGGCCGTGAGCATGACGGTCTTGATGCGGCGGAAAAATTCCAGAGGGCTGATGCGCGAGAGGAAATAGACGGAGAGCGAATAGACGCCGAACATGTGGATGGCGAGGCCGCCGAGCACCGTCAGCATAAACCAGCCGAGCGCCTGCAACAGATCGAGGCCGAAGCGCGACGTGTTGTTGAAGAGCAGGCAGGCCACGGCGAACGGCGCGATCTTCATGATGATGTCGATGATCTTCGCGGAGATTTCAAAGAGCGCCTGCAAGCCTTGCAGGAGCGGCGCGGTGACGTTCTCCGGGATGAGCGTGGCGGCGATGCCGAGGATGACGGCGAAGAACATCAGGTGGAGCATGTTGGGCGTGTCGGTCTGTCGTTCCTCGCCCGCGATGATCCCGGCAACCGCCGCCACGGGGTTCGACGGCACGACCGTTTTCACCACCTGCATGAGAGGCGAGTCGGTCGTCGAGGCCTTCGTCGCGTCGGCCACGCGCTTCGATGCGTCCGTGCCGTAGCGCGCTTCGAGTCCCGCCTTCGTCGCGGCGTCGATGCGCTCGCCGGGGCGAATCGTGTTGGCGAGCGTCAGGCCGATGACCACCGAAATGGCGGAGATGACGAGCACGTAAGCGAAAGACTTCAACCCGACGCGACCGAGTTTGCGAATGTCTCCGATTCCGGCGACGCCGACGACGAGCGACGAAAAGACCAGCGGGATCACGACCATCAGCAGCAGCCGCAGGAAGAGCGTCCCGATGGGTTCGGTCACGTGGCGCACCGTCCATACCACGCCGGGGTGTTCGCCGCCGAGCACGCGGTTCGCCACGACGCCCGCCAAGACGCCCACGACCAGCCCGATCAGGATGCGCGTGTGCAGCGGAATGCCCTTCGGCCGATCCGGCGTCTGGTCTTTGAGGTCGGTCGTCGCCTCGCGCTCGTAAGCATCCGCAGGAACTCGCGGCGGCGTCACATCTTCGTCTCGTCTGTCGTTAGCCATGTATTCTCCTTGAGTGACAAGTAACGAGTGACAAGTTAAAACAACTTGCCTTTCCCGCCTGTCACCTATCACCCGTCACTCGTCACTGCTTTATCATCTTCCCCATCTCAATTTTCCGCGCAGCACCTCGAAGTAGTTGCGGTTGAGGGGCTGCATCAGGTTGAAGGTCGTGCGGCTCTTGGCGATGACGACGCGGTCGTTCATTTCCATGCGATAGCCGACCTGCCCGTCGAGCGTGAGGGCGACTTCCTCTTGCGGCGTCTTGAGGATGAGTTCGATCTCGGCGTCGTCGGGCACGACGAGCGGGCGGTTCGAGAGCGTGTGCGGGCAGATGGGGGTGATGATGATGGCGTTCATCGAAGGGTAGACGACGGGGCCGCCCGCCGACAGGTTGTAGGCCGTCGAACCCGTCGGCGTGGAGATGATGAGACCGTCGGCGCGGAAGCAGTTGACGAGTTGCCCGTCGAACCACGTCTCGATCTCGATGATGCGCGCCAACGCCGACTTGCTGATCACCACGTCGTTCAGCACGCGGTTGCGTAGAAGTTTCTCCGTACCCCGGTAAAGTTCGGCGGCGAGCATCATGCGGCGGTCGAGATGATAATTGCCCGCGACGATTGATTCGAGGGCGGCCGTCATCTCTTCGACGCGCACTTCGGTCAGGTAGCCGAGCGTGCCGTAGTTGACGCCGACGACGGGCACGTCGCGATTGTCCAAGAGGCGCGCGGTGGCGATCATCGTGCCGTCGCCGCCGAGCACGACGATCATGTCCACGCTGGCGGCGAGTTCCTCGTGCTCCATCGTCTCGACGGCGCAGCCCGTCTCGCGTTCGATCTCGTCGCGTTCGACGCGCGGCCCGACGACGAGCGCGATGCCGCGCGGCGCAAACCATTCGAGCAGCCGACAGATGGTTTTGACCGCCTCCGGTTGGTGCGGTTTGACTAACACGCCGACGCGTCGAACGGTAAGTTTCTCCATGCAGAGGCACACACGCTCAGGGGACGACCACGCACGCGCCGGACGACGCGCGCCGTGACACCCTCCGGCAATATTCTTCTGGCAAAGTCAGGCTCGAAAACGCGTGAAAGAAAACTGCACCGGATGATACAGGCGCGTCTTTCCGGGTGTCAACGCAGGGATTTTTTGCGGCGTGTGCGCCGCGCGGAGAAGCGCGGCGGGCGAGTTTATTGCACGGCGTAGAGGTTGCTGTCCCAGCCGCCGAAGTAGACGAGGCCGCCGGAGACGACGGGTGTCGAGGTGACGATGCGCTCGGTGGTGAAAGACCATTTGAGTTGGCCGGTCGCGGCGTCGAGCGTGTAGAGACCTTTGAGGCTGCCGAAATGGACGAGCGAATTGGCGACGGTCGGGGCGGAGGTGATGCCCTGCCCGGCGGCAAATCTCCAACGCTCCTTGCCCGTCGCAGCGTCAACCGCGTAGAGGTTTCCGTCGATGCCGCCGAAGTAGAGCGCGCCCCCGGCGTCGAGCGCGGGCGAGAAGGGCAGGCCGCCTTGCGTCTCGAAACTCCACTTCTCCTGTCCGGTCGCGGCGTCGACGGCGTGGAGTTGTTTGTCGAGACTCGTGAAGTAGACCGAGGCGTCGCCGCCCACGGGCGCGGAGACGACCGGGCGCGAAGTTTTCGCCGTCCATTTCTTCCGACCCGTCGCGGCGTCCACGGCGTGCAGGCCGCGCCCGCTTCCGACGTAGAGCGTGCCGCCCGCGACGAGCGGCGTGGTGGGCGTGCCCGCCTCCACGTTGAAC
This sequence comes from Pyrinomonadaceae bacterium, assembly GCA_035940695.1. Lineage (GTDB taxonomy): Bacteria > Acidobacteriota > Blastocatellia > Pyrinomonadales > Pyrinomonadaceae > JAIVJZ01. Next base: position 52,688 of record DASZEQ010000007.1, read on the forward strand.
TGCCATACCTCGCGCCCCGTCTGCGCGTCAATCGCGTAGAGCAGGGCGTTCGTCCCGGCGCAATAGACTACGGAGGCGACGACCACGGGCGTCGAGTTCACGGCGTACCCGGCTTTAAACTTCCAACGCTCTTTGCCCGTCGCCGCGTCGAGCGCGTAGATGCGCGTGTCCTGACTGCCGAAGTAGACGTTGCCGCCGGAGAGCGCGGGCGAGCCGAGGATGCGCCCGCCCGTCTTGTACTTCCACAACTCGCGCCCCGTCGCGCTGTCTATCGCGTAGAGGTAATAATCGTAACTGCCGAAATACGCGACGCCGTTTGCAATCACGGGCGTCGAATAGACGCTCCCGCCCGTCTTGAATTTCCACTTCGAGACGACCGGAGCGGCCGCGTCGCCGCTACCGCTTGCCGCGCCGCCGGAAGTTTGCGCCGTCACCGCCGCCACCGGCAATGCGCCCGCCGTCTGCTGCGCGCGAACGGGAACGAGGAGGAGGAGAAGCCACAGGCCACAAGCGATGACGGCGACGACGATGATCCGGTTGATGTCTCTCAAGCTGCGCCTCCGGGCAAAATCTCGCAGAAGTCCCGTCAGGGACGTTTGACAGTAGCGCGGCGATTTATCGCCGGGGATGATGTGCGTAAAGTTTAGATGAGTCCCGTAGGGAGGATTGAACATTGAGATGAAGAATGTTCAATCTTCCCTACGGGACTCACACGTTATTTTTCAACTTGCTACCGGGCAATAAAGTGACGGTCTATTATCAATCGTCCCTGACGGGAACTCTTTGAACGATTGCTCAGTTCTTCACACGCTCATCCTGCGGCGTCGCCGCGTTTGCGTCGGCTTTCTTCGCGGCCTCCGCAGACTTTTGCGATGCGTCCGTCGGCATGTAATAACCGTGCCGCGCCTTCACTTCGAGCTTGCGCTCTTTGCCTTTGGCGTCGCGCGCGCGTGCGCGCACTTCGAGCGCGTGCATCCGGCCGTCGTCAATTTCCGTCTCGTCGAGCGTGAAGCCGAGGCTGTAACGCGAGTTGAGGTTGCCGACGATCTGGCTGAGGCCGCGCGCGTAATCGGCGGGACGGCGCACGCGCACCGATTCGCCGCCCGTCGCCTTGGCGAGATGCTGCGCGCTCCCCGAAATGCTGATGCCCGCGAGATTGCCGAGCGGTTTCAAGATCGGCATCGCAAACTTGAAGCCCGTTTTCATGTCCGTCACGAGCGCGCTGAAGATAACGTTCGACTTCAAAAGCTTCGACTCGACGTAGTCCCGCTGCATGTAGAAGACGGGCGCGATGCCGTCCGTGATGTAGACGAGCGCGGGCTGCGAGTTGGGACGCTCCGCCGCGACGCGCTTCGTGATCTCCAGCGTCGCCGCCGCGAGATCAAACGGCGACTGGTACTCGCCCGTGGTCGTGCCGTCCTTGTTCACGCGCTCGATGATGAGCGCGCCGTCCGGCTTGGCGATGCGTTTGACGATGTTGCCCTTCTTGTCCTTGATGTAATCGACTTCGACGTTTTCGTCCTGTTCGTCAACGATCTTGTCTTGCTCGCTGCCCGATTCGACTTTGACGCCGCCCGTCCCGATAGTGATCGAAGTTCCCTTCTCGCGCTTCTCTTTTTCGCGCTTCTCTTTCTCTTTTTGTTCCTCTGTCGTGGCCTCTTGCCCTGTCTCTTTCGCCTCGCCTGCCGCGCTCTCGCCCGTCTGCGCGGCGGGCGACGGCGAGGCGACGCCACCGGCGGACTGCGCGCGACGCTCGGCCGCTTCCTGTGCGGCCGCGCCTTCGTCGCTATCGTCGTCCCCACCGCCCGCGCCCTCGCCGACGAGCGTAGGGACGATAGCCATCGCGGAGGCCGTCTGCGCGCGATTGCGCGTGAAAGGCGTCAGCCATTCGCGCCGGTCATCGACGCCGTTCGGGTCGAGCACGATAACGGCCACTTCGTCTTCCGCGGGAAGTTTCGAGAGTTCGGCGGCCATCGCTTCGAGGATTTCGGTGCGGCGCATGTAACGCCCCGCGCCGAGGCGTTCGAGGTCGAAGACGAGCGCGAGCGCGAGCGGGCGACGGTTCTTGTCGCCTTCGCGCGTGAAGTAGGAGACGGGGCGGGGGCGTCCGTCCGCGAGCACCTCGAAGTTTTCCGCCGCCAGACCGGAGGCGAACGTCTTCGTCTTCTTGTCCGTCACGAGCGCGTCGAGAAAGACGACGCGCGTTCTGACTTTCACCACCTCGTCCGGCGACGGCTCTTGCGCCACGGCCAGAGACGCGCCGCCGCACGCGAGCAGCAGCGCGAGCGCAAATGAAATTCCCTGCCGGGTGATGTGCGAGAAAAAGTTTCGGCTGTTCATCGTGTCAGTACTCCGTCGCAAATTGGGTGGTGAAGAAAGAGGTTGAAAGATGAAGCGAAGGCTTCCGCGTCTCGAAGGCTTTTGTGCCGGAAGGACGGCATCAACGCCGCCTTGCTACTGTTCCACGCTCGTCGCTTCGTTCGTCAGTTCGCGGCTCTCGTGTTCGGGATTCAACAGGAGCTTCGCAAACTCTTCCGGGTTGAGATTGACTTGCAGCACCGTCGCGTCGCGCTGCCCGATGACGACGATGAGCACTTTGAACTTGTCGCCGTCCGCCTTCGTGTAGGTGTAAGTCTGCCCTTCCTCTTCGAGCCGCGCGGCGACGAGCGGATGCCATTCGGGTTCGAGCGTGCGCCGCAAACCGGCGCGGATGTCGCCGCCGCCCGCCGGGGCGTCGCGCCCGGAGAAATCCTGATCCTCGAAGATCGCCAGTTTGAACTCGCCGAAGCGGAGCACGCGCCGCGCGCTTTTCGAGACGACCTTTGCGGTCTTCGCGCCGAGGTTGGCGACGAAGGGAACGCCGCGATGCTTGACGCGATAATGCGTCTCGACGAGTTTGACCACCGCGCTGTACTCCGCGCCCTTCGTCGCGGCTACGGCCGTAGCCGCGACGGGCGAAGCGATGGTGTCGGTGGCAGTGACGACGGCGACGACGAGCAGTAGTAGCGGGATGAATGTCCGGCGCATCATGTTTTTCACCCCTACTGTTTCTTCGCGGGCTTGTTGTCTTTGTCGTCGCCGCCGCTGATGCCGAGTTCGGGGATGCCGAACTGGCCTTCGAGTTGGCTCAACTGTTCGAGGTCAATCGTGCCGACGATGTTGACGAGCGTGAGCCGCTTCGGTTCGAGCGCGAGGATGGCGATGCCGTCGATGCGCCCGGTGGCCGTCATCATATAGACCTCGACGTGCACGTCGTCTCCGGCCTTCTTCTTGACGATGTTGACGAGCCGCGCCCAACCGGGCGAGCGCAACTGCGCCCGCACTCCGGCGAGATTCGACTCGCCGTATTCGCCCTCGTTGTTGAAGCCGTAGCTTCGCACATAGACGCCTCTCAGGCCGCCGACGATCTTGCCGACATCAACCTTCGCGCCCGTGTCGGTCGTGGTGACGATCTTCTTCGGGATGATCCGCAGCAAGTTCTCGTCGAGGTTCACGTCGATGAGTTCGCTGGCCTTCTGCGCGAGCGACTCTTCGTTGTCGATTTGCAAACGGGCGGCCGGCTGCGGCGGCTGCTGCTGCGCCTGCGCTGCGTTCGCGCCCGCCGCGACGAGCGCGACGCCGATGCATAAAAGTCTCAGCCATGAATTAAGTTTCGTTCTCATAATTGCTCCATTCTGCCTGCACTGTCTCCGGCGGCCTCGCGCGCTAATTTCCGGCGCGGCCGATTTCCAACATCTCTCTCTGCGCGTAGTTGAACTTCGCGCTCGCCAGCCTCAGAGCCAGCATCAACTTCTCTGTCGCCTCGCGCTGCTGCGGGGTCAAAGGCTGCTCGACCTGCCAGCGCATCGCGCCCTGACCGGCTACTTCCTCACGCGGCGCGGGCACATACTCTTTCTCGCGCGGTATTAACTTGCCCCGTCTTGCAACCGACTGCCGCGACGGGCGGCGAGGTTTGGCGGCCGAGGCCACGGCGACGACGACGGCGACCGCCTTGTCTTCTCGCCGCTTCGCTTGTTCGCTCTTGTCGGCCGGGGCGTTCCTGTCAGTCCCGGCGTTTGAGACAACTGCTTTGTCCGGTTTCTCGCTTCCGGCGGCCGGACTTCCCTGTTCGACTCGCGCGAGTTGTCCCGGTTTATGCTCGCCCTGCCGTGTGCTCAAGAACCACGCTCCGGCGAGCAAGGTCAGGAGGAGCGAGGCGGCGAGAGCTAAACGCGGGCGTGAAAAGATCATGGCCGGGCGCATCGTCGTCGTGCGCGCCGTCGCTTGGGCGGGCATGGCGCTCGCCGGAATTTCCAGCGGGCGCGGTTGATACTTCAGCGCGCCGAGCAAGTTTTCGAGTTGCGCCACGTCCTCTTCGGGTTCGCCGCTCTTGTCCCACAGGTAATCGCTCATAACTTTAATGCTCCCTCCCGAACTTCTTGCCGCTCAATTTCTCGCGCAGCAGTTTCATCCCGCGATGGATGTTGACTCTGACGCTGGCGGGCGCGAGTCCCGTGCGCGCGGCGATCTCCGGCCCCGTCATGCCTTCGACGAAACGCAGGATCAAAGGCTCGCGATAGGCTTCCGGCAATTGCCGGATCAAGTTCAACACTTCGGTCGCCTCGGCTTCGGGCGCGGCGGCGTCGGCGGTGGCGATCTCGTCGGTCAGTTCGGCCGTGTCGCGCGAGCGGCGATGAAAGTCCATCGCGCGGTTGCGTGTGATCATGGCGAGCCAAGGGCCGAAGGCCGCGGCGTCGCGCAACGCGTCGATCTTCCTGAGCGCGACCAGAAACACGTCCTGCACGAGATCGTCCACCTCGCCGTAAGGCACGCGCGCCAAAAGGATGCCATGCACCATGCGCGAGTAGGCGTCGTAGAGTCGCCCGAAGGCGTCGCGGTCGCCCGCCCGCACCGCCGCGACGAGCGCGGCGTCCGGTGAAATCTCAACACTGGGGGAGGAGGCTTCGACGGACATATCCGTTCCGATCATGTGGAGCATGCCGCCTGTCGCCTCTACTTCATACATTCGATCACAACCTCATTCGACGCTTCCGACTTGCTCGAATCGTCGAGCCATTTGCGCGTTCGGGTGGTAAGACGCGGGCGGAGCGGAAAGCGTTAACAGGGACAGCCCGGAGAAAATTTTAACCGTGAAAATTTTAACCGTGAAAACTTCAACCGTGGCGAGGACGCTTTTCAGCGCGCGGCAATAACGGGCAGGCTACGGCGGCGACGACGTTTATCGTCAGGGGCGCGGCGCGCGGCGAAGTTGTTCGGAGACGGCGCGGTGCGTCGCGCGCCCCACACGCGTGCGAGGCGCGCGAGTTCCGCGCCGTCTCCGTCGGGGTCAACGAGCGTCAGCCAGAGCGGCGTCGGCAGCCACGCCCACGCCGCGCCGTAAATCTTCTCGTTCAACAATTCCACGCGCCGCTCCGCACGCCATTGCAACGCGACGGGCGGCATCTCCTCCCAGTTGTCGTAACACGCATGTTGAATGCAGGGCGCGGGCTTGGCGCGCGCGTGGACGAGGCAGCCGACGCCGGGGGCGAACAACGGGCACGAGTAAGTCTGCGCGTAGGTGTCGCCCGCCGCCGCCATGGCGCGCAGGTTGTAGCGTTCGACGGCGAGGCGTGCGCGCACGTAGACGGCGCGGCGCGCGGCGTCGTCCAGACGCGGCGTGCGCCGGAGCGTCTCGCGCATGGCGACGGCTTCGAGGCGCGTGATGTGGACGTTGACGAAGTGCGCGTCGGTGCAGCAGACGCCGGCTGTCGGGCAGACGCGGCAATCGCGCGCCCTCGGTTCGTAGTTGACCTTGATGTGACTTTGGAGTGCGGCCTTCTCGCGCTGCAAACGCGCGAGCGCGGACGCCTCCGAGAGGTTCTTCATCTCAAGCGATTCGACTCATGCACAAAATAGACTTGTCTAGCTATCCGCCGCGTGCGCGCGTGTGTAACAGGCGAGAAACTCGCGGTTGCCGTCCGCGCCGTGGATGGGCGAATCGATCACGCCGCGCGTTTCGAGTCCCAAGTCTAACGCCGCCCGGTTGACTTCTTCAACGACGCGCGCGTGCGCGGCCGCGTCCGTCACGATGCCGCCCTTGCCGACCTCGCCGCGCCCCACCTCGAACTGCGGCTTGATGAGCAGGATGATCCGCCCGCCCTTCCCTACGAGCGGCACGAGCGCGGGCAGCACTTTCGTGGCCGAGATGAACGACACGTCCATCACGACGAGGTCGAACTGCTCCGCAAAATCTTCCGGCCGGAGGTAACGCGCGTTGACGCCCTCGCGCACTTCGACGCGCGCGTCGTTGCGTATGCGCCAGTCGAGTTGGTTGTGTCCCACGTCCACGGCGACGACGCGCCGCGCCCCGTGCTGCAACAGGCAATCGGTGAAACCCCCCGTCGAAGCTCCCACGTCGAGGCAGAGCGCGCCCCGCGCATCGACGCCGAAGGCGCGCAGTGCGGCCTCCATTTTCAACCCGCCGCGCCCGACGTAGCGCGCCGCCGGGTCGTCCGAACCGCGCACGCGGATCGGCGCATCGGGCGCGAACGCTTCGCTCGGCTTCTCCACGCGCTGCTCGCCGACGAGGACGAGTCCGGCCATCACCAGTGCCTGCGCGCGCGTGCGCGACGGCGCGAGGCCGCGCTCGACGAGCAACTTGTCTATCCGCTCACGTTTCATCCCGCGCGCTACTTTAACGCGAAAGTCCTTCGCCGCCCACGCCGCCGCGCCGGCAGCCGGACATAAAAATGGCCGGACGCTTAAACACGTCCGGCCATCTCACACTATTGAGCCTGAATTGAAACTTAACTCGGCGGCGCGCCCTCGAAGATGTCTTTGATGCGGTCGATGTTGCGTCGCTGCTCGCGCCGCTGTTCGCGTCTCTGGCGACGCCGCTCGCGCCTCCGGTCGCCAAAGTCTTCATCCTCCGCACGGTAGTCGTCGCTGCGGCGCGCGTCTTCGTGTCGCGCCTCGACCTGACGGGGCGGGCGAATAGTTTCGACGAGTCGCGGCTTCGGTTCGGCCGCGCGCGGGGCGGGCTTCGCCTCTTCTCTGGTTTCTTCTTTCGCCTCGTCCCTGCGCGCGGGCGCGGCAACTGCCTCGGTCGTCGCCTTCGGTCGCACCGGCGCGGCGTCGCTGATTGCGCCGCCCTCTTTCGCCGGGTCGAACTCTTCAAACACCACGGGCGCGCCGGACTGCGCCTGTTCCTCGGTCGTCGCTACCGTCGCCCCTGCCGCGCCCGCCTGTTCCGGCGATTGCGAGGCGTCGGCCGCCGTGGGCGTCTGCTGCCCGCCCGTTTCCGTCACGACGGCCTGCGTCTGCTGCCTCTGCTGGTACAGACGGAAGGCGAGGAGGCTGACCACGCCGCCCGCCAAAGCCGAGATCAGCACAAGCGCAATCGGCCACTGGCGGCGACCGCCACCGCTTTTACCAATGCGCGCAGGGCGACCCGCAAGGGGCACGACCGGACGCGCCACCTGCGCCTCTACTTCGTCGAAGCGCGGCGTCACGAGCGTCGCGTCAGGCTCGTGAACGACCGTCTCGTCGCGCGTTACCTGTGTCGGCTCGAAAATTTTCTGCGTCTCTTCCATTTACTCTCCCGAACTTTCAGCGTCTTACAAACCACTCAAAGAAACCGTGCTCCCGTTTTAAATGCAAATCGCAGGCCACCCGCGACTCTGCCTGCGCCCGCGACGGCGTCAAAAATCCCGCGCTCGCGTCAACTCTTTTGATGCTCCTGTTTACGTCGTTGCTGTCCTAAATAAATTGCAAATTCGTTGCACGCGCCCGGCGGCGTCGGGCGTTCGAGTGGAGAGCGAAGCGCACGTTCTCGTGTTCGGAATCGTGTCTCCGGGCACGAAAACGCGCCGCCCCCGTTTGCCGGGAGCGACGCGTTTTTGCTCTCAAGCGATGGCCTTCTTGCCCCCGCTTCAACCGCGCGGGGACGGGCGGCTGCTGCCCGCGCGCCGCTCCTCCAAGACCTCCACGCACTCTTTGACGCGCGTGTAAATGCCGTCGGCGTCGAGACCGTATTTGGCGAGCAGGAGACGCGCATCGCCGTGCGTGACGAGGCGGTCGGGCACGCCCATACGCACGACGCGCACCTGTCCGAGCAGGCCATTCTCTTCCAATAACTCCATCACGGCCGAGCCGAAACCGCCCGCGAGGTAGGCTTCCTCCACCGTCACGATCAGACGCTTCGTGCGCGCCAACGCGAGCAGCAACCCGGCGTCGAGGGGCTTGACGAAACGCGCGTTGACGACCGTGGCCTCAACCCCGTCGCGCGCCAAGCGTTCCGCCGCCTGCACGGACGGATGCACCATCGAACCGTAGGCGAGGATGGCAACGTCGCCGCCGTGGTCGCGCAGGATTTCGCCCTTGCCGATCTCCAACAGTTCGGGCGCGCGCGAGATGTCCGCGCCCACGCCGTTGCCGCGCGGGTAGCGCATCGCCGCCGCGCCCCTGTGCTCGATCATCGTGTAGAGCATGTCGCGCATCTCGCCCTCGTCCTTCGGAGCCATGACGACGATGTTCGGCACGGCGCGCAGGTAGGCGATGTCCAGCAGGCCGTGATGCGTCGGGCCGTCGCCGCCGACGATCCCGGCGCGATCCATGCAGAACTTCACGTTCAATTCCTGTATGCAAACGTCGTGGACGATCTGGTCGAAGCCGCGTTGCAGGAACGTCGAGTAGATGGCGCAGACGGGCTTCAAGCCTTCTGTGGACATTCCGGCGGCAAACGTCACGCAGTGTTGTTCGGCTATCCCGACATCGAAGGAGCGTTCGGGGAATTTCTCCAACGCCATGTCGATCCCCGTGCCGTCGGGCATGGCGGCGGTCAGGGCGATGATCTTTTCATCGCGCGCCATCAGTTCGCACAGCGTCTGGCCGAGCACCGCCGTGTAGCTCGGCGCGGAGGCCGACGATTTGATGGGCGCGCCCGTCTTCGGGTCGAACGCGCCCGTCGCGTGCCACGCGTAATAATTCTTTTCGCGCGCCGGAAAGCCTTTGCCCTTCGTCGTCAACGCGTGGACGATGACGGGACTGTCCGTGATCTGCTGCGCCTCGCGCAGCGCGTGGACTAACGCCTCCGTGTCGTGGCCGTCAACGTAGCCGATATACTTGAAGCCGAGTTCGTTGACGAGCGCGCCGGGCAACACGGCCGCCGCGATGGCATCCTTGACGGTCTTCGCCGCCTGATGCAGACGCTCACCGAACGACGGCACGGCGCGCAGAGCCTCGCCCACTTCGTCTTTGAAACGATGATACCCTTGCGCCTCGCGCAGCCGATTCAAATAACCCGTGAGCGCGCCGACGGCCGGGGCGATGGACATCTCGTTGTCGTTCAAGAGCACGATGAGGCGCGTCTTCAAATGTCCCGCCTGATTGATCGCCTCCATCGCCATGCCGCCCGCCAGACTCGAATCGCCGATGAGCGCGGCGACGTGGTGCGATTTGCCTTCGCGGTCGCGCGCCACGGCCATCCCCAGCGCGGCGGAGAGCGACGTGGAGGCGTGACCCGCGCCGAACGTGTCGTACTCCGATTCGTCGCGGCGCAGGAAACCGCTCAGCCCGTCGTACTGTTTGATGGTCGGCAGTTGGTCGCGCCGTCCCGTCAGAATCTTGTGCGCGTAGGCTTGGTGGCCGACATCCCAGACGAGGCGATCTTCCGGCGTCTCGAACGCGTAATGGAGGGCGACGGCCAGTTCCACCGCGCCGAGGCTTGCGCCCGTGTGACCGCCGACGCGCGCCATCGTCTGAATGATGTGCTCGCGTATCTCGGCCGCCACTTCCGGCAACTGTTCGAGCGGCAGACGGCGCAAATCGGCGGGCGAATTGATGTGCTGGATAAGTCTCATTTCGCCGCGCATTGTAACGCGGGAGACGCGAAAGGAGAAAGTAGGTAGAAGGCCGGGATGAGAAAGTTTTGCACTTCCGCCCGTCAACTTATTTTCAGACCAACCGTGCGCGGGGCGCGTCTAAACGGGCGTGAGTGAATCGGGGCGACTTGAAGACGTGGTTGAGTCGTCCGAAACGCGCGCCTCCTGCGCGCGAAGTTTCGTGCGGCACGGGTCGGCAATCGTAAATTTGCGAGTTGAATTAAGGAGTTAAACGAATGAAAAGTATTTTCACGCGCGCGGGTTTGATCGCGGGTCTGACGGCGTTGCTCTCAATCGCGGCGTTCGCGCAGACGACCGCGCCGCAAAGCGGCAACAACGGTGAAGGGCGCGGCGGGCGTCGTGGACGCATGGAAGAGGAAGGCCGGATGCGCGGCGGCGGCGGGCGCGGCCAGCGCGAGGGGGGCGGCGGCGGCGGGCGCGGGATGGCGGAGCGACGCGCGCTCAGTCGTCTCAATTTGTCCGACGCGCAGCGCGCCCAGCTACGCGAGATCGAGGCGCGCTACGCCGAGAATTTCAAAGCGCAGCGCATGGAGATGCGCCAACTGATCGAGTTGCGCGAGCAGGGTGCGACGCTCACGCCCGAACAGCGACAGCGCGCGCAACAACTGCGCGGCGAACTCCGCGACAGCGCGGAGAAGATGCAAGTTGAACTCCGCGCCGTGCTCACGTCCGAGCAGCGCGAACAACTCAAGCGGATGCGTGAAGAAGGCGAAGCGCGCCGCAGACAGCTACGCGAAAATCGCGGCACGCCGGACGACAATCAGTAACGAAGAAGGTAAAAAGGTAAACTGTAAAGGCGAAGGTGAAAGAGCGGTCGAGGCTTGCTCTCCCCTTCGCCTTTAACTTTCCCCGTCTTCAATAAATCTTCGGCAAGATGCGAGGCGCGCCACGCATCGCCCGCAAGCGGAAACCGCACGCGCGCTTGTCCGTGCCGGAAGCCGGATCGCGCTTGTTTACGCTTGACCTGTCGTGCCTTCCGCGGCGCGGCGCAAGCGCAGCACGGCGATTTCGGGGCGCGCGCCGAAGCGTATGGGGAGGCCGACAACGCCCGTGCCGCGCGAGACGTAAAGCTGCGTGCCCGCCCTCTCGTAACGCCCGCGCAGGTATTTGAATTCGTTTAAGAAACGCGCGGGCGCGCCGATGAACGGCAGACTCACCTGCCCGCCGTGCGTGTGCCCGCTGAGGATGAGCGAGATGCCAGCGACTTGCGGCAGGTCAAAGACCTCCGGCTCGTGCGAGAGCAGCAGCGCGGGACGCCTGCGGTCGAGTTTGCCCACGGCGCGCGCCCAATCCGCGTAGCCCCAAGACCAATCATCTATGCCCGCCAGTTGCAACGCGTCCGCGCCGCGCGTGATCTCCGTGTGGACGTTGTCGAGCACGCCGATCCCGTGTCTGACGAGCGCGCGCCGCGTCAACTCTCCGTCCGTGTAATGGTCGTGATTGCCGAGCACAGCCCACACGCCCGACGGGGCTGAGAGCGTGCCGAGCGCCTCGGCGCACGGCTCGATATAATTGCGGCGCGTCGTCGTGTAGTCGCCGGTCAAGACCAACATGTCGCCGCGCGCGCCCTGCGCCAACTCCACGACCCGCCGCACCTCTTCGAGCGACACGAGCGAACTGTGATGCACGTCCGATACCTGCACGATGCGGAAATTCTCGAACGCCGCGGGCAGTTCGCGTATGAAAATCTCCGTCTCCGTCAACTCGTAATCGTGAATCTCAAACAGGCTCGCGTAAGCGGCCGTGCCCGACACGCCGAGCAGCCCGGCCGCCGCCAGCCCCTGTAAAAACCGTCTCCGCGTGAGATTAACTTTCGCCATCGCGCCGCCGATTGTAGCACCCGCGCGCGTGGGTGCGCGGCGGCGCAGCGTCCGTCCCGCCGCCACGCACGCCGACCCCTAAGATAGCCCGTGGATGTAACCTCGACAGTTCCGGCCAGTACGCCCCCGTACAAACAGAACGGGACAAGTGTGATAGTAATAAGCTGACCCTAAGCCCCCGAATCCCCCGGCCAAACCTTTCGCACAGTGTGCGAAGCACGCCTCCGACCGAGCGTGTAAGCAAGATTTTCGAGGAGGAAACTAACCGTGAAGAAGAGATTCACTTACCTTTCGCTGGCGGCTCTCGCCTCACTGACGCTGACGGGAGCGTTCTTCTATTCGACGGCTTCGGGCGTGCAGAGCGACCGTGGGCAGTGCCAGCAAAGCTGCACCCGGCAGTATCAGGAATGCCGTCGCGCCGCTAATGCCAACGCTGCCGCGTGCCGTCAAGCCTTCGACACATGCCGCGCCGGTTGCCGCGACAACAACGGCAACACGAATGGCAACACCAACGATAACGGCAACACGAACGGCAACGGGAACACCAACGGCAACACCAACGGGAATACGAACGGCAACACCAACGGCAACATAAATACCAATGGCAACATGAACGGTAATGCCAACGGTAATATGAACGGCAACATGAACGGCAACATGAACGGGAATGTGAACGGGAACGTCAATGGCAACATGAACGGCAACATGAACGGGAACATGAATGGCAACACCAACGGCAACATGAACGGCAACATGAATGGCAATATGAACGGGAACACGAACGGCAACACGAACGGGAACGACAACCGCCCCGGCGTGAGGCGTGGGCGCAACCCAGACCCCGGCACGCCGCGTGGCCCCGTCAACCGGAACACCAACAGCAACACCAACACCGGCAACACCAACAACAGCAACAGGTCGAGGTAAGCGGCCGGGTCTTCAGTCGAATCATTCCGGCATCGGCCAACTGCGGGCGGCATTCAACGGCTTGAATGCCGCCCTTGCATTTGGTCTTTTCCCTCCGGCGCGCGCTCGGTCGTTCCTGACGCGCGCTTGACAATCAACCTTCGCGGGCTAGAATATCAATTCGTTTGCGAGCCTTTGCGGAGATATGGCCGAGTGGCTGAAGGCGGCGGTTTGCTAAACCGTTATGGGTCAAAAGCCCATCGCAGGTTCGAATCCTGCTATCTCCGCCATAACTTTCGAGAGGTCAGAGTTGTCAGAGGTCAGAGGTCAGTGAAAGGCTTTATGTCCTTTCTTCTACTGATCTCCAACTTCTGACCTCTGACCTCTTTTATTATGATTCGAGTTCGTTTCGCACCATCACCCACCGGCTACCTGCACATCGGCGCGGCGCGCACAGCCCTCTTCAACTGGCTCTACGCGCGGAAAATCGGCGGCGCGTTTCTGCTCCGCATCGAAGACACAGACCTCCAGCGTTCGACCGACGAATCGACGCGCTCGATCATCGAGGGTCTGCACTGGCTCGGACTCGACTACGACGAAGAGTTGGTCTACCAGTCGGCCAACGCCGACAAGCATCGCGCCGCCGCGCTCCGGCTCATCGAGGCGGGCAAGGCTTATCGCGACTTCACGCCGAAGGCCGAACGCGCCGACGCGAACGTCAAACAGGAGATCGCCGAACGCGCCCGCGCCGCCTCAGCGACGGGCACGGATCATCGCAGCAACCCCTTCCGCGACCTCTCTGCGCAAGAGTCCGAGGCGCGCGCCTCGGCGGGCGAGCCTTTCGCCGTGCGTCTCAAGGTCGAGCGCGAGGGTCTCTCAAGTTTTGCGGACGCGGTTTACGGCGCGCAGGAGCGCGACTATGCCGAGATCGAAGACCTCGTGCTGCTGCGCTCGGACGGCCACCCGCTCTACAACCTCTCCGTCGTCTGCGACGACATCGAGATGCGGATCACCGACGTGATTCGCGGCCAAGATCACCTGACGAACACGCACAAGCAGATTCTCATCTACGAGGCTCTGGGCGCACCCGTGCCGCGCTTCGCGCACCTCCCGCTAATTCTCGCGCCGAACAAGGCGAAGCTCTCGAAGCGCAAGCACGGCGAAGTCGTCTCGCTCACGACGTACCGCGACCGGGGCTTTGTTCCCGCCGCCTTCCGCAACTTCCTCGCGCTCCTCGGCTGGTCGCCGCAGGACGAGCAGGAAATTTTGTCGCGCGAGGAACTCGTCGAGAAGTTCGCGCTCGAAGGGATTCATCGCGCGCCCGCCGTCTTCAACTTCAACGAGACGGACGCGCGCCATTGGACGGATCAAAAAGCTCTCTGGATGAACGCCGAGTACATTCGCACGATGCCCGTCGCCGAACTGGCAGTAATGGTGCGCGCCGAACTCGAAGCGGCGGGACTCTGGAAGTCGGAATACGAGACGACACAGCGCGCGTGGTTCGAGCGCGCCATCGAAGTTATCCGCCAACGCTTTCACACTCTCAAAGATTTCTCCGGTCAAGGCCGCGCCTATTTCGGAGACGAGTTCGAGTTTGACGAAGCGGCCGTGAAAAAGAATTTGCAGAAAGAGCCGCGCCTCAAAGAACTGCTGCCCGCGCTCGCCGCGCGCATCGAGCAGACCGAACCTTTCACGCAGGAGACTTGCGAAGCGACTTTGCGCGCCTGCGCCGAAGAGATGGATGTCAAAGCCGGTCTCTTCATCAACGCCGCGCGCACCGCCCTGACCGGCCAATCGGTTGGCCCTTCGATGTTCGAGGTCTTCGACCTCGTCGGGCGCGAAGCTTCCGCGCGCCGCCTGCGCGAGGCCGTGCGCTTGATCTAGAAAGTTATCTCCCGACGATGCCGGGCGCGCCTGCCGGGAAAACACTTGCGCGCCTTTCGCCGGCTTTACATATTTTCCAGCTTTACATAGGAGTCTTTAAATGTTCAAAAAATTAATGCTCGTCGCCGCGCTCGCCCTGTCGTGCGCCGTCTCCGCCGTCGCACAGAACACGAACAGTTCGTCAACAACTGCGCCGCAGACGCCCGCGCGCCGCCCGGCCACGCGCCGCCCCGCGCCGTTGCCGACGCCGTCTCCGACACCGTCAGGCGGCGCGCAGAGAGTTTTGCCCGGCACGGTCGATGCGCCGGACGCCTTAGACCAGCCCGCCACGCGCACGCGACGCGCCGGAGCAGGAAGCGCGGCGCAGACCACTTCGGGGACGGCGGGCGCAACCCCGGCCGAGCGCGCGGTGCGCGCCACGTTCGAGACGCTCTTGAACGGTATCCGCAAATCCGATGTCGAGATGGTGATGAGCGTCTATTGGAACTCGCCGCAACTCGTCATCTTCAACAACAACGGCACGGTCACACGCTCTTGGGAACAGGTGCGCTCGAATCGCGCGAGTTCCTACCCGGACGCGAAGAACGTCCAACTCGAAGTGCGCGACGTGCGCGTCTCGATGCTCGGCGCGGGCGGCGCAATCGTCTCTTGTCTCTGGACGCAGACGCAGGAATTTCGCGGCACGCCCGAAAGCGCGACGGGTCGGCTCACGGTCGTCTTTCGTCTCATCAACAACGGCTGGAAGATCGTCCACACGCACAGTTCGCCCTCCGCGCCCGACCCTTCGCGCCTGCTGCCCTCGGAACAACCGCCCGCCTCGCCCGCCGATGCGACGCCGACGAGACCCCCGGCGCAAATTCGGCCTTAGCATGAGCGCGCGCCGGTTGAAGTAAACGACGCCTTCCCCCAACTCTCAAGTTTTTCAAACGACGCGACGGACGCCTGTGGTCGCCGTCAACGAACAATAAGTTTCTCGACGAAAGGCAAAATAAACATGAGTTGGTTAGACCAGATCGGCGGGCTACTGCAACAGTATCAGGGCGCAAACCCGCAGCAGACGCCCAACAACGTGCAGAACGATTTCGATCAATTTACGCAGACCGCGCCGCAATCGGCGGTGGCCGACGGGCTGGCCGCCGCGTTTCGCTCGAACCAGACGCCGCCCTTCGGCAACATGCTCGGCCAACTGTTCGGGCAGTCCAACGGCACGCAGCGCGCCTCCATCCTCAACACGCTCATCTCAACTCTCGGCCCCACGGTCATTTCGCAAATTCTCGCCAACCGCGGGGCAAGCGGCCTCGCCGGACTTTTGAGCGGCGGGCAGCGCGAGGTGACGCCGGAGATGGCCGAGCAAGTTCCGGCCGAGGCCGTGCAGGAGATCGCGGAACGCGCCGAGCAGAAAGACCCCTCGATCATAGACATGGCGAGCAACTTCTACGCCGAACACCCGACACTCGTGCAAAGTCTGGGCGCGGCCGCGCTCACCATCGCGCTCGCCAAAGTGGCGGCCAACCAGCAACGATAAAAAGCCGCCGCTACGGTTATCCCGGCAGGTATCCAATCGGCTTCACTCGCAAACGAAAAAGAGTCTGTCCCGTCGGGGCAGACTCTTTTTCCTATGCTCTACAAGTTAGGAAAGCCGCTCGCGTCAAAACGCAAGCGGCTTTCCGGTGAACTGTTGAGATTATTGACTTGCTAACGTCGCCGACGGGCAGTTAAAAGTTCAACCGACCGCTTCGGATTGATAAGTTTCAGACGCTTGTCCGAACTGCTTATGTCTGCGCCGCCCCGAATAAGTTGAATCGCCTGACTGACGGTTAGTTTGGGATTAAGCGCGAACAGCTTTGCCGCAAGATTTGCCACCTGCGGCGCGGCGGCGGAAGTCCCGTTAAACTTCAATTTTTCTCCGCCGGGATTCGGGGCTTCGACGTGCACGCCTTGCGCGTAAAGCGTGACGGTTTTTCCGAAACTCGTAGAATTCGCCGCCGCGCCGCTCTCGTCAACCGAACCGATGGTGATGAGATTCGGCAGTTCGAGCGAAGCCGGTATTGCTTCGTCAAAATCCGCATCGCTGTTCTTATTGCCCGCACTGACGACAAACAAAATCTTCGGTGCGTGGCGGAATGCTTCAAGCAGCGCGGTCTTGATTATCGCAAAATTTTTGCCCGCCGCTATTTTGCGTTCCGCCGCGCTTGTCTTCGGTTCGTACATTTCGAGATTTCTCTCAATTCCAATGCGCGTCATACTCCAACTCATGTTGACGACGCGGACATTGTGTTTTTTGAAGTAAGCGACGAACGCCTTAACGCTTGCCGCAAAGGCACGCGCCCATTGCTCATCCGTATGAATTGAGTCGGGTTGTCCGCTTTGGTCACGCCACGTCGAACGGGCGTTCAGAATACGCGCCGCAGGGTTTCCGGCAACCGCGACTCCGGCTACGGCTGTGCCGTGACTGTAGTTTGAAAATAAGTTGTAAAGTCTTTGTTGTTCGAGACCTTGCTCGGCAGTTGCAGTTTGCATTTTGAGCTTCAAAGCACGCGTCTCTTCCGTTTCAACTCCGGCAATAAATTGCTCCGATACGCGCTGCTCTTTAATCCATTCAGAAAATTGTTTTAAGTCGGCTTCTTTGGGAGCGAAAAGCGGGGCGGGCGCGTATTGTCCCTGCTCATCGAAACCGATGCCGTAAATGTCCGCCGCGAATCCGTTACCGTCATTATCTTTACCGTTTGCCTTTTCCTGCGGGTTAACGAACATCTGATTCGGGAAAACGGTAGGGTCAACTCCGGTGTCCCAAACGGCGACAACGACAGGGGTGAGTTTCTGTTTATCCGTCAAAGTTACTACCCGGTTTGTCCAGACGTTTACTTTTTCCGGGGCTTTATGCGTGACGAGATAAGCGTCGGCGGCTTGCCTCATGTCGTCGGCCAGCGGGACGAAGAATCGTCCCAATAGCTGTGCTTCAATGACTTGAGAAGCCAAATCGCCGGATAGTTTATTGCCGTTCTTTTTCGCTTTGGGGGCAATGTCTGATTCGATGATGAACGGGACTAATTTATCGTCTAAGAAATCAGCAGACGTTTTGACCAACTTTATTTTTTCGTAAAAGGAAGCGGGCAATCGGCCGAACATCTCCGTTAAAATCCGCCTAAACGCGTGCTGATAATTCGTGCCGTTAGTCGTGCCCGATTGTTTCTGCGCTTTAGCGATGGCTTCAATTTCAAAAAGATTCAGCGGGTATAGTTTCAACTCGGGTTTGGATTCGAGTTCGCTGATTAAACGAATTCGCTCAAGCACCGAATCCAACTTTCCTTCCTGCATATCGAGATACGCCAGCGTCTTGTAAATCTGTTTGAGCGTTGTCTCGTCTTTGATTTCGTAATCGCGCAAAACGCCTTCGAGGTCGGCGCGGACTTTTACCGCAAACGTCTTGTAGGCCGCCTCATCGTTAAGCAAGTCAATCAATTTCTCCGGCACGTCATAAACAAAACGCGGCAGTTCGGCCGCACTCGTAACGCTCCTTTTCGGAGTCTGCGCCGACGCAAAAGCAGGGATGAGACATAGCCAGAGGAAGACCGAGCAAGTTAGGAGCGAATTGTGCCGCACCATCTTCATAGGTGGAGTAAGCCTCACGTTTTGTTGAGAGTTAAGAGCCTCGGCATTCTACCCGCGTTCGGGTGCGCCCACTAGAGTAATCCGATAGTGGCGTAGGGAATTTTAGAGATTAAGTGGTGTGCGGCTGGTGTGCCGAATTACTGCTAAGAGAGAAAATTTCTGTGGGAAAGAGAAAAACCGCCGACGATTTAACGTCGGCGGTTTTCCGGTGAACTGTTGGGATTGGCCTGTGTGCCGTTAGCCCGGAGGCAATCACGACTAAACGGACGAAAACCCTACCAATTCAAGTTTTCAATCCGGAGGTCAGGCCGCAGCCACCTCACTGTGATAAGAACTCATATACGTTTTTTGATCACCTCCTTTCCAGTGTTGAGGTCAATATACAGAATCAATAAGTTGTGCGTCAACTGTTAATTTTGCACGCTCTCTTGGAGCTTTACTTTAATCGCCGCGACGAAACGCGAGCCGCCCGCCGACGTAGACGGCGTGTGCATGTTCGACGCCGAAGAAGTATGCCAACTCGCGATAATCCGCGCAGTCGTGGAGACAGAAATCGGCGCGCTTGCCCACTTCGAGCGACCCCGTTTCGCGCCCGCGACCGAGGCTGTACGCGGCGTTGACGGTGGCGGCTGTGATGGCTTCGGCGGGCGTCATACGCATGTGCGTGGAGGCGAGCGAGAGGACGAGCGGCATCGAGGGCGTGGGCGACGACCCCGGGTTGAAGTCTGTGGCGATGACGACGGCGAGACCCGCTTCGATCATCGCGCGCGCCGCCGGATAGCGCGACGAGCCGAGCGCGTAGACCGACCCCGGCAAAAGCACCGGCTGCACCCCCGCGGACTTCAACGCACTGATGCCTGCGGCGTCCGTGTGTTCCAGATGGTCGGCGGTCGTCGTGCCGAGTTCGGCGGCGAGGCGTGCGCCGCCGGAGAGCGAGAGTTGATCCGCGTGCAGGCGCAAGCCCAGACCGTGTGCACGCGCGGCCGAGAGGATGCGCCGCGTGTCGTCAACGTCGAACACGTGCGCCTCGCAGAAGGCGTCGCAAAACTCCGCTAACTTTTCTCTCGCCACGCGCGGCAACATCTCTTCGATCACCAACTCGACATAGTCTGCGCGGCGGGCGCGGTATTCGTCCGGCACTTCGTGCGCGCCGAGGAATGTCGGCACGTATTGGAGCGGCGTCTCCGCATTCAAGCGACGCACGGCGCGCAGCATCTTCAACTCGTCGGCGCCCGACAACCCGTAACCCGACTTCGCCTCCACGGTCGTCGTACCCCCGCGCAGAAACCACGCCGCGTAACGCTTCGACGCGGAGACCAACTCGTCTTCCGTCGCCGCGCGCGTCGCGCGCACGCTCGCACGGATGCCGCCGCCCGCCGCCGCAATCTCCTGATACGTCGCGCCCGCCGCGCGCTGTTCAAATTCGCCCGCACGCGTCCCCGCGAACACGGGGTGCGCGTGCGCGTCCACGAAGCCCGGCAGGCAGATGCGACGCCCCGCGTCCAACACCTCGCATTCGCCCGTGATGAGCGGCTCGACCTCACTGCGCACGCCCGTCGCCGCGATGCGCCCGTCGTCGCCGACGAGCATCGCGCCGTCTTCGATGAGCGAAAGCTCGCGCATCTCCGCCCCCACGCGCGGTCGCGCCGCGCCCCGCAGCGTAACGAGTTGTGAGCAATTGACGACGGCGAGCATAAAGGGTTTCAAGTTTCAGGTTTCAAGTTTCAGGACTGAAAGGTTTCAAGTTTCAGGTTTCAGATTTCAAGTTAAAGAACTAAGCACGTTCAGACTTGAAACTTGAAACCTGAAACTTGAAACCTATTTCATGTGTCGTTCGAGAAAGTCAACGATCTTGGGATAGACGACGAGGCGGTTGTTGAGTTTGACGAAGCCGTGTCCTTCGTCGTCAAAGAGCGTGTATTCGACGGGCGCGTTGCGGTCGCGCAGAGCTTTGACGATCTGCTCGGATTCCGTGTAGGGGACGCGCGGATCGTTCTTGCCCTGAAAGACGAGAAGCGGCGACTTGATGCGATCCACTTTGTAGATGGGCGAGACGGAGCGCAGAAATTCGAGATCGTTTGCCAGCGTGCCGTACTCGCGCTCGCGCTGCTTGCGCCGGTAGCCGGACGTGTTCCTGAGATTCGTCTCGAAGTTGGAGATGCCGTACATCTCGATGGCCGCCGCCCAGAGTTCCGGGTAGAGCGTGATGGCGGCGAGCGTCATGTAGCCGCCGTAGCTGCCACCCATGACGGCGATGCGGCGCGCGTCCGCCCCGCCGCCGGTCTTCAACCAATCGACCGCCGCCGCCAAATCCTTGACGGAATCCTCGCGCAGTTTCACGTCGTCGAGGTGCGTGTAGGTTTTGCCGTAGCCGGTCGAGCCGCGCACGTTCGGCGCGAGCACGGCGTAGCCGCGTGAGAGAAAGTATTGATAGGTCGGGTTGAAGGCGGGACGCTCCTGCCCTTCGGGGCCACCGTGGACGCTGACGATGACGGGCAGAGACTCGGCCGCGCCGCCCGCACGGACGTTTTGCGGCCTGTAGTACCACGCCGGAATTTCGCGCCCGTCGAAAGACTTGTAACGAATCAATTCCGGCTCGATGAACGAGCTTTGCGGAATGCCTGCGCGCGACGAGCGCGTGACCTGTTCGAGTTTGCGCGTCTTGAGATCGTAGAGCCACACGTCGGAATTGAAGCGCGCCCCGGCGAACGTGAAGGCGAGCTTGCGCCCGTCCGGCGAGAAGACGAGACCGCCCGCGACGCCCTTGCCCGGAAGTACGACGGGCGTGTCGCGCCCCTCGGCCACGCCTGTGTCCGACAACTTCCGCACGTAGAGTTCGCTGAAGCCCTCGCGGTTGAGCGCGTAGGCGAGCAGGCGTCCGTCCGCAGACATCTCGCTCGCGTCCGTGTCCCACAAAGCGTCGGTCGCGGGTTCGATGCGGAGCGTCGCCAGATTCATGCGCGCGAGCGATTGCCATTCGCCCGCGACGTTCGTGCTCAGGATGAGCGCGCGGCTGTCGCGCGTGAAATGCACGTCGCCGTATTGCGTCGCGCCCGTGTGCGGCGTGAGATGCTTGGCGTCTTTCGTCGCTAGATCGACGAGGTAGAGATCGTTGTCGAGGCTGAGCGTGTCGCTTGAGCGCGAGACGACGATGAAACGCCCGTCCAGAGACCACGCGACGGGCGCGTTCGAGCCATCCTGTTGATAGACGAGCGACTCCTGCCCGTTGCCTACGTCCATCACGTACACGTCGAAAAAGTTCGGGTTGCGTTTGTTCGAGGCGTAGCTGATGCGCTTGGAATCGGCCGACCACGCGCCGAAGTTGTAACGAACTTTCGGCGCGTCCGTCAGTTGTCGCACCTGCGCGCCGTCGGTCGTCATCCAATAGAGTTGCGCGTTCTCGTCGCCGCCGCGCGCCTTGCCGAAGAGAAGCCCCGTGCCGTCGGGCGACCAGCGAACGAAGTCCACTCTGTCCGTGTAGAAAGTGAGTTGCTCCGGCCAGCCGCCCGTCGCGGCGACGCTCCACACCTGCGGCGTCCCCGTCACGTTCAACAGAAAGGCCACGCGGTCGCCCGCGGGCGAGAGCGCGGGCGAAGAGGCCGCACGGATGTTCAGGTAACGCTCGATGGGAAAGCCTTCGCTCGCGCGCGAGGCGTGCGCCGGTTGCGGCGACGGTGTAGTGGCTGTGGGGCGACCGCCGCCGCCGCTGTTCGGCTGCGCGTCTGCGACGGGCAACGACAGGGCGAGCGAGAACATGAGCGCGAGCGTGGCACGCGTTAATATCGAATCGAGTCGCATTGTGAATTCGTCTCCCCGTGTGGCAAGCGGCCGGAGCATAAAACGTCTCAGCGGACGAAGCGGAAAACTTTTCAAACGGCCGATCACCCGGCCGAGGTCGTCGTGTCCTGCACGATGCGCCAACCTGCGCTCGTGCGGCGGAAGATGAGCGCGAAGCGACCGCGCGGCGCATCTTTCGCACGCGTCAACTGCCAACGCCCAGTGACGTTCGCGTAAAACTCGCTGAGCGGCTTGATCTCGATTTCACCGAAGGCCAGCGTGCCCATCTTCTCCCGCGTGTCATAAGATTTCTTGTAGCGGTCGGTGACGGTCTGCCAGCCGCGCGTTACGGTATCGCCGGAGATGAAAGTCGTTCCGTCGGCGCGCTCGTAGCCGTCCATGTAGCCTTCGATGTCGCCGCGATTCCACGCCGCCGCCTGCGCGTCGAGCACGGCGCGGATGGCCGCCGCGCTCTCGGCCTGTCCCTTCTCCGATTCGCCCGTACGCGTGCAGGCAAACCCCGTCGAGACTACGGCCAGAACGCACGCCAGCCAGACAGACCGGGCGCGGCTTAGTTTGATGTTCATGTCAGGCACGTTCACTTTCACGGAAGGGATGCGCGAGCGAGGTTGAACTATACTCGCACGCGCCCGCACGTTTCAACGCTCAATCTTCCCCTTGCTGATCTGTTGCCAGAATTCTCCGATGGAGTGCGCTTCGGGCGCGACGCGCCCCATCAGATACCCGGCCGCGATAAAGAGCGCGGTGGCGACGAGGGCGGGCAAGAGCGTCCGGCGCACGGCCGAGCGCAGCCAGTGGCGCGGCTCGACGCCTTTCAGACGCTTGTACAAGCCCGCCAGCAAGAGCGCGTCAACCAGAATCTCCGCGAGGAAGACGGGCGCGATGTAGACGACGTAGAACATCGCCACGACCACGCCCACGATTGCCGCGACGGGGATGATGATCCAGAAACACCCATCGTCCAGATCGAGATCAACGTCCGGCAAGTCCGGCACGTAGTCGAACGCCGACGAACCGCCGCCCAAGTTACCGGCCGCCGACGCGCCGCCGCTCGACATATCGGCCGCAACGCCGCCCGGCACGCCCGCGCTCCAACCACCGCCCGCGCCCGCGCCGCCGAAGTCAGCCCCGCCGCCGAAGGTGGCCGCCACGGCGTCGCTTGCGGCCGATGCGTTGGGGTCGAGTAGATGCGGGAGGCTGTCGCCGATGTCTAAGAGCAGGTCGGAGTCGCTTCCGGTGTTGCGCCGGAGTGCGAGCCAGAGACGCAGCAGGAGCAGAAAGACGCAGTAGGCCAGAATCACCGCGAGCGGGTAGCGCACGGACATTAACGTGACGCCGAGACGCAGCAGCACGGCCGAGATGAAAAATCCGGCCGCACCCGTCACGGCGAGCAGAAACGAGACGAACAGGCGCGGCCACCCGCCACGCAGGAGCGCGCGCCGCACGCGTTCAATCGCGCGCTTCCGGTCGTCTTTGTCCTCTTGCGCCACGCCTGACGTTGATCGCCTTTGACGTTTCGGTTTGCTCATCGAGTTTCGCTGCTACTTGTGCGCGCCTCCAACCACGCGCGTGCGTCCGCGCGCATCGCGGGCGTCAGTTCGTGCGCCGCATCGTAGCTTCTGAATTCGACATCGCGCGCTCGCCGGGAGAGGCGTGCCGCGTAGTCCGCGACGCGTTCGGGCGGGTAGAACTCGTCGCGCGCGCCCGCCAGATGCAGCACGGCGGCCTCCGTGTTTTGGTAACGCTCGCTCGCCTCCCAATCACCGGGCAGCCCGCCGCAGATGCCGACGACGCCGCGCAAACTGTTTGCGTGCGTGAAGGTGAAACGATAGTTGAGCGCGCACGTCTGCGAGAAGCCGAGCAGGAAGACGCGCGCGGGGTCTGCGATGCCCTCGCTCGTCAATTGCTCGATCAGGTCGAGCAGCGCGCGATGATGAACGGCGACGGAATCTTCCGGGTGAAAGTTGGTGAGCCAGCCGAAGCCGTAGCGCAGCGCGCCGCCCCGTTCTCTCGGTTCTTTCAAGTGCTGGTGCATGCCTTGCAGCGCGGCGACGGCGACGCCCGCGGGGGCAAGTTGGCGCGCCTCGCGCATCATCCAATTTTTGCTGCTGCCGTAGCCGTGCAACGCGATGAGCAAAGGCGCGGGCGTCTCGGCCGGGGCGTGGAGGTCGTAATAAAGTTTGACGCGTGCTTCGAGCGTGCGTTCGACCGGCGTGTTGAAGTTGTCGTCGCTCATATCCGAAAAACCTTTTTCGCCTGTGCCGCCAACAAGTCTAACTGCCAAGACTCAATCACGAGGCTACAGCGCACGTCCCAAGTGAAGGAATCGTCGGCAAACGAATGAAGTTCGACGGCGACGTTGACGTTGCCGAGCGTCGTGCTCGTGCAGGTTAACTTCAGATCGCCTTCGATGGATTCCCAACGCTTCTCTCCCGGCCACCCGCGCCAGTTGCTCGCTACGTCTTGGAAGAAAGTTGCAATGGCACTCGCATCGACGGCGTAGATGGCGTCGTGATTGTAAATCCGGGTTGACGCTCGCAACCCTGCGGCCGTGAGAGTCACGTCGAGATAATCGAAGCGACGGGCATCATCGCCCGTCTGCCAGAGGGCAATTTCGAGCGCGCTCGTTCCGTTCGCGGATTTGATTTCTAACGTGTCGGACATAAGCGAAAATTGTTCGCGCGCTAATTCAGATACCCGCCCGGCTCGTTCTCTTTAATTTCCGGCTCTTTAATTTCCGGCAACGCGTCGGCCGCTTCCTCTTCCAGACTCCACACCTCGTAGAGTTCCGGCGGCGTTTCGGTGACGAAGCGCGAGGGGCGTTGCAGGACGGTCTGCCGGTTATAGTCGGTGATCATCAGAGGGTAAGTGATGTAAAGCTGATCGCGCGCGCGCGTGAGCGCGACGTACCAGAGGCGTCTCTCTTCCTCTTCGCCTTCCGTGTCGCGCAAGGAACGCGGCGAGGGAAACTTGCCGTCGGCCGCCCAGATGATGAAGACCGCGCGCCACTCCAAGCCCTTCGCCTGATGGACGGAAGTGAGCGCGATCATTTCGTCCTCGTCCGCGCCCGTCACGACCTCTTCGCCCGTGACCGGTTGCGGCGCGCCGTAGCGTTCGGTGGCGAGCAGGGCGAGTTCGGCCAAAAACTCTTCGGTCGAATTGTAGCGCGTGCTGTAGTGCGCGAGTTGGCGCAAATCTTCGAGACGCGTCTCGGCGTTCTCGAAGTTGGCGGCGAGGTGCGCCTCGTAGCCGCGCGCGAGGATGAGTTCGATCTGCTTGGCGGGGCTGGTGCGCGTCTCCTGCGAGACGAGCGCGTCGAGCAGCGCGCGAAACTCCGCCCAAGAGTTGCCGCGCCGCGTGGCGGCCGCGTCGGCGTCGCCGCGCAAGACCATGGCGAGCGGGTCGGGCGCGTAGGCGATCTGTTCCCAGATGCGATTGGCCGTCGCCGCGCCGACGTTCGGGATGAGACGCAGCACGCGCTTCCACGCCAGTTCGTCGCGCGGGTTGGCGACGAGCCGCAAATAGCTGACCACGTCCTTGATGTGCGCCTGCTCGAAGAAGCGCACGCCGCTGCGGATTTGATAGGGAATGCCGCGCCGCGTCAGTTCGAGTTGCAGTTCGAGCGAATGATAGTGAGAACGATAGAGGACGGCCATCTCTTTTAAGGGCACGCCCTCGTCGCGCAGTTCGAGCAGGCGCGCGGCGACGAAGGCGGCCTGTTGATCTGCGTCGTGGCAAGGCACGAGCGCAGGCGAGAGGCCGAGCGAGGGACGCGCGGCGCGCAGCAGTTTGGGAAACTGTTTGCGATTCGAGGCAATCGAGACGTTGGCGACGGCGAGGATTTCCGGCGTCGAGCGATAGTTGGTTTCGAGCCGGAGTTGGCGCGCTTGCGGGTAACGCGCGGGAAACTCGTAGAGGTTCGTCCACTCCGCGCCGCGCCAAGCGAAGATGCTCTGCGCGTCGTCGCCGACGACCATCACGTTCTTGTGCTCAACGGCGAGCAAGTCCACGATCTCGGACTGCAACTTGTTCGTGTCCTGATACTCGTCAACGAGGATGTGCTCGAACTGCTCCGCGTAGAGGCGCGCGATCTCAGGCTTCTCCAAAAGCAGTTGCTTCCAGTTGAGCAGCAAATCGTCGTAGTCCATCACGTTGCGCGCGCGCTTGCGCTCCATGAAGATGGAATCGACGCGCATGATCTGTTGCGTCAGAGGTTCAAAGTGCGGGTAGTTGCGCGCGACCACGTCGGGGATGGGGCGGTCTGTGTTGTTGGCGAAGCTGATGATGTCTTGCAGCACTTCGGCCTTCGGGAAGCGACGCGCTTTCGTGTCGATGCCCGCCTCGTCCACGCACACGTTGAGAAAATCGCGCGCGTCCTCGGCGTCGAGGATCGAATAGTTCTCCGTGTAACCGAGTGCGGCGGCGTGGCGGCGCAAGACCATGTTCGCAATGCGGTGAAACGTGCCGCCCCAGACGCGCCGCCAAGCGTTGGAGTTTCCGCCCGTCAAGTCTTCGACGCGCCGGAGCATCTCGCGCGCCGCGCGATTCGTGAACGTGGCGAGGAAGATGCGCGCGGGCGAGACGCCCTGCTCGATGAGATAGGCGACGCGATACGTGATGGCGCGCGTCTTGCCCGACCCTGCGCCCGCGATCACGAGCGTCGCGCCCGCCGGGGCGGTCGCCACCGCGAACTGTTCCTCGTTCAGTTCCTCGCGGTAACGCGCCAGACGTTCGGAGAGGACGGGCGTGCCCGCCGGTCGTTTGATGACGTAACGCTTCATAATTTCCGGCTCGCCTTATAGCACGACGGCGCGCGGGCTGTGAATGCCCGGCGATTAATCGCGGCCGGGGCAAGGCTCATTTTATCTATCGCGACGGCGGCGGCAAGCGGTATATGATGTGCGACGGAACTGACACGGAGGCGTCGGCCAAACCTATGACGAGCGAAGAAAGCGAACGTGAAGCGCGCACGGGATCAACGACTACGGCGGCCGTGCCGGACGCCACGGCGGGCGGCGCGGCGGAAGCGACAGCGGAAGTGACCGCGGAAGCGACAACAACCGGAAGCGGCGAGACCGTTGCGGGAGCGGCGACGCCCGAAACTTTCGCGGGAGCAGTGACGCTCGAAACTTCAGCGGAAGCGGCGACGCCCACAGCTATTCCCCCGACCGGCGACCCGGCGGCGACGGTTGAGGCGCGCGACGCGACGTTGCCGCCATCGTCGCCGCCGCCGGAGGAAGGCACGCGCATCGGGAACTCTCTGGAAGCGATCAAGACGGCAGTGGTCTGGCTCGTCGTCATTCAAATCCTCACCATTCTGTCGCCGCTGTTGCGCGTCTCGCTCAAGTGGTCACTCGTCGTCGGGCTAATTCTGACGCTCAGCAGTTTCGCCGTCGGCGTCGTGGCCTACCTGAAGGCGCAACGCGCGCAGCGCAACCTTCCCGAATGAGGCGCGCGGGCGCGTCGCCGCGAGTCGCGTTGCATTCGCGCCGGAGGAAAGTTAGGATGAGTGCAGGCACAACAAACTTTTATTTCGACCAAGAAGAGAGGTCTAAGGCGATGAAGTTTCCGGGCGGAATGAACATGCAGCAGATGATGAAGCAGGCGCAGCAGATGCAGGAGAAAATGCAGCGCGAGATGGAGGCACTCGTCGTCGATGCCACGGCGGGCGGCGGCGTGGTGACGGTGCAGATGAGCGGCACGAAGGAAGTCACCTCCATCAAGATCGACCCCGAAGCCGTGAAGGAAGGCGATGTCGAGATGCTTCAGGACTTGATCGTCGCCGCCGTCAACGAAGCCGGGCGCAAAGTTGACGAAGCCATGCAAGGCAAACTCGGCGGCATGCTCCCGCCCGGTCTTTTATAGTTTCAAGTTTCAGGTTTCAGGTTTCAAGTTAAAGACCGAAGAACCTCAGACCTGAAACTTGAAACCTGAAACCTGAAACTTCTTATGTTGGATTACGCAGAGCCGGTCACGAAGTTGATTGACGAGTTCAAACGCCTGCCGGGCGTGGGGCAGAAGTCCGCGCAGCGTCTGGCGTTTCACATCCTGCGGATGCCGGAGCAGGATGTGGCGCGTTTCGTCGCGGCGATGGAAGAGGTGAAGCGGAAGATCGTCTTCTGCTCGGTGTGCAACAACCTGACGGACGTTGACCCTTGCCGCTACTGCTCGTCCACCTCGCGCGACCGCTCGATCATCTGCGTCGTGGAAGAACCCTACAACCTCGTCGCCGTGGAAAAGACGCGCGGCTATCACGGTCTCTATCACGTTCTGCACGGCAGCCTCTCACCGATTCGCGGCATGAGTCCCGACGATTTGCGTTTGCAAAATCTGCTCCCGCGCCTGCGCCCCGAAAACAACGACGGCATCGAAGTGCGCGAAGTCATCCTCGCCACCAACCCCAACACCGAAGGCGAAGCCACGGCCAGCTACATCAGCCGCCTGCTCAAACCGCTCGGCGTCCGCGTCACACGCATCGCGATGGGCATGCCCGTCGGCAGCGACCTCGAATACGTCGACGAGGTGACGATGGACAAGGCGATGGCGAACCGGCACGAGATGTAGGCAAGGGTTTCAGGTTTCAAGTTTCAGGTTTCAAGTCTGAATGTTCCTCATTCTTTAACTTGAAACCTGAAACCTGAAACTTGAAACCTTTTTTAGAACCGGACGTGCTCTGTGGGCGCGTCCTTTTTGCATTCGAGACAGTCCTCGCCCTCGTCGTAGAACTTGGAATCGAATTCGACGAGCGACTTGATGGGGATGTCGTCGTTGATCTTGTCAATGGAATCGCGGAAGCGGACGATAGTGCCGCAGCCGATGACGCGTGCGCCTAGTTCGCGCACGAGTTCGACCGTCTCAAGGATGGCGTCGCCGCTGCGGATAATGTCGTCCACGATGATGCACGGGTTGACTTCGCCCTTGTTGATGTACTGGCGAAACATGCGCTTGCCGTCTTCGCGTTCAGCCCAGTAAATCTGCTCCGCGCTCAAAGCTTCGCGCACGCCGAACGCCACGGGAATCCCCCCCGGCCCGGGGCTGATGATCGCCACCTTCGGCAGCACGCTCGACACGTCCGGCTCGACGCGCAGCAGGCGCGAGAGCGCGACGGCCAGCACGCGCGCCGTGTCGTAATAGCGGAAGGCCAGTGGCATTTGGAAATAGTTCGGCGTGTGTTTGCCCGAAGGATAGACGAAGTGGCCTTCGCGAAACGCGCCCGTCTTCTTCAGCATCTCCATGACTTCATCTTGCGATGGAACGAGTTGCACCATTGCTCATTTCTCCATGATTAGAAGAGGTCAGAGGTTAGAGACCAGAGCTTAGTGCAGACCAGTTTTCTCTTTGACTGATCTCTAACCTCCGACCTCTGACCTCTTTTTCTAACAGCATACCACTACTCCGCCGGGTTCGCGCCACCCGCGAGGGCGTCTTCGATGATGCGCCGTTGATCGCGCGAGAGTTCGGGCGGCAAAGCGGCGACGTCGAACCAGCCGACGTGGTTGATTTCCATGCTTCGCGGCGCTGCACGCGCGCCCGCGCGCACGCGGCAACGAAAGTGTATCTCCACTTGCTGCGGGCGGCGGAGCGTACGCACGCGCACAAGTTCCGGCGCGTCCAATTCGACGCCGACCTCTTCGCGCAGTTCGCGCCGGAGGGCTTCGAGCGGCTGCTCGCCCCGCTCCAAAAAGCCGCCCGGAATGCCCCACCCGCTGCCCGTGCGAAACTCGTGCTGCAACAACAACACGCGCCCGTCTTCGTCCAGAACGATTGCGCCCACCGTCACCATGAAACGCGGCTCGGCCAACCACACGCCCCACCGCCGCACGCGCTTCGGCGCGCCCCGCCACAGCGTCCCCAACAATTTTTTCCACATGTGCCGCTATGATAAATGAAAAGCCGCCGGTTGTCCGTGCTCGTTAGCCGGTCGTTCGAGCTAGCCTTGAGCAACTTGTGTGACAACCACGCGCCACTGACAATTGACCACAGGCAACCGACAGCTTTTCGTTGACGCGCTTCGACGTTTCTCCGTAAGATTGCGGGCAAGTTTTTGCACGTTGTCGAAACGCCGGAAGCGCGCGCCCTCTGCCGGATTCAGAGCGAGCGGCACGCGAGAAATCGGAAAGCGAAAATCATGTCAACCAACGAGATCGCAGCACAGGGAGCTAATCCGAGTGCGCCCGTCGCCAAAGAAGCTCCGACCGAGCAACAGGCGTCGAAGGCGGGCGCGCCGAAGCGGTTTGAGCGCGGTCAAACCGTCTGCAACGAGAAGAACGAGAAGGGCAAACCGTGTAACGGCCATCTCAAGCAGGTCAGCCCCATCCGCGAAGAGGCGCGCCAACACATGCGCGGCGACGACCTGCTCTACCGCTGCCAGACGTGCGGCGCGCTCTACATGGGGCCGCCGCTCGGCCACGTCCGCGACCCGCGCAAGCAGGCGCGCTACGTGCAGAGCGAACTCGTGGACATCCTCGAAGCGGCGGGCGGCACGCTCCCCGCTTTCAAAAAGAACGCGTCGGGCGCGTGGGTTCCCGCGAGCGAAGCCGCGTCCCACGCCCCTGCTGCTACTGCTACTGCTACTGCTCCGACGACGGCGAAGCCCTCTGCGCCCAAACCCGCGCCGTCTGCAAACGCCCCCGCTGCCGCCGCTGCAACTCCGACGGACGGCGAGACGCCCGAACAAAAGCGCGCACGCATCATCGCCGAGGCCAAGGCGAAGGCCGCCGCGCGCATGGCCGGAGGCGCGCCCGCCGCGAGCGAACCATCGACCGCGCCGTCGCCTGCCGCCGCTACCGTCGATACGGCCTCCGACGAAACGCCCGAACAGAAGCGCGCGCGCATCATGGCCGAAGTCAAAGCGAAAGCCGCTGCGCGCATGGCCGGGAAGGGCGGCGCGGCATCAACTCCGACGCCCGCGACGACGCCGACAGTAACTGACGACAAGGCCACCGTTGCCGCTCAATCTTCCACAACCGCTGCCGCGCCGCCGCCCGTCGCGGCGACCGCTTCGACTGTCGCCGCCGATGCGCTCGCAGACGAAACGCCGGAACAAAAGCGTGCGCGCATGATGGCCGAAATTAAAGCGAAGGCCGCCGCGAAGATGGCCGCCAAGAACAATGCGGGCGGCGCGAAATCGGGCGGCGAGACTTCCATCGACATGCCGCCCACGACCGCGCAACCGCCGTCGCCCACTTCCGGCACGGACTCTTCGCCTGCGGCCGACGCGCACCGCCCCGCCGCCGAAGCGCAAGCCGCCACGGGTCAGGCATCGGCCGCGCCCATGAGTCCGGCGGCGGCGACCGCCTCGCCCGCCGCCGGGGCGGAGACGCCCGCAGACCTCGCGCCCGACGCGTCCACGGAACTCACGCCCGGCGCGCCCAAAGACGCACGCGACGACGAAGCCGCAACCGAATAACAAACGTCTCTTTCGAGCAACTAAAGAGAGCGTCTTTTCAAGCAACAAAGAGAGCGCGCGAAGGTTGTCAACCAACCTTCACGCGCTCTCTTTTTCCGGCAACGCGAGTTTTCCGCAAAGCCTTGCCTTACTCCGGCAGGAGCGGCGGGATTCAGCTTTCCTTGATCGTCAAACCGTCGGGCGCGAAACGCCAGTCGAGCACCTGCACGTCGGCCTCTTCCGAGAGAGCGCGGCCGACCGATTCTTTCATCCCCTCGGAGCAGAGGAACGCGATACAGCCGCCGCCGCCCGCGCCGCACACCTTCGCGGCTTCCGCGCCGTGCCCCATGGCCTTCTCGACGAGTCGTTCCATGTGCGGCGTCGTGATGTTGGGCGCGAGCCGCTTGCGGTTCGGGTAGGCCGCGCGCATGATCGCGCTCACCTCCGGCCAGTCGTTCGCGGAGAGCGCGCCGCGCATGCGTTGCGCCGCGTCGCGGATACCCTCGAAGAGTTGGAAGATAACTTTGTCGCCTTCGATGTGCGTCTTGAACATCTCCCAGTTGTTGATGCCGGACAGGCGCGGCTCGCCCGTGTAGCAGATGACGAGGCGGCGTTCGAGTTCGGCGGCGTCCACGGGCAACTCTTCGCGCGTGATGCCTTCGGCGCGAAAGTGGATGCAGTTTGCGCCGCCGTAGAACGCGCCGTAGTAGTCTTGAAAACCGGCGGGCACGCGGATCACGGTCGTCTCGACATTGGCCGCAATCGTGATGAACTTGCGCTCCTCGTAACGGTTGCCGACGAGACGATTGAGCGCGCCGATGCACGCAATCGCCAGCGCGCTCGACCCGCCGAGACCCGCCCCCGCCGGAGCTTGCGACTCCGCGATGAGATGAAAGCCTGTCTCCGGTTTGAAGAAGTGAACGAGTTTCGAGATGAGTTCGAGACGTTCCTCCCGGACGAGTTCGGCGACGCCCGCCAGATCGGTTTCAAATGACAAGCCGCGGTCGCGCGATTCGAGAATGATGCGCCCGTCGTCGCGCGTCTCGATGCGGCAACGCGCGTAGAGCGAGATGGCGAAGTTGACCGTCGCCGCGTTCGGGTGAAACAGGTAGAGCGGCCAGATATCAATTGTGCCGCCGGCCAGATCAACCCGCGTGGGTGCGCTTGCTTCGATAATCATAGTCTCGTGATGGGGAAAAGCCGTAAATCGTGAATCGTCAATCGTGAATAGATTAAAACAGTCTTTCTCTATTTACGATTGACGATTCACGATTTACTAACCGATCAGTCTCCTTCATCGCCGCCGCTTCCGCTGGCGGCGCGCATTTTCTTTACGGTCTCTTTGTCTTTGCGGTCTTTCGTGCGGCGCGTGAGCGGCGGCGCGAGATGCTCTTTAAGCTCTTCGCCAAGCTCTTGCAGTTTCTCCTGCACGTTCTCTTCAAATTCGTGGACGCGTTCGGGGTCGGCCTCCTCCACCTTGGGCGAGAGCCAGTAACGCTCCGCCAAGTAGAAGCCGAGGACGCCGACGCCGACGACGACGAGCAGGAATTTCCCCAGATGCTCGAAGTCGCCGATGAAGTTCGTGATGATGCCGTGGAAGAAATAGCCCGCGCCGCTCAGCAGTAGCACCCACAGAAAACAACTCGCAATCGTCAACGGCAGAAAGCGCGTGTAGCTCATCTTCGCCACGCCGTAGAAGATGCATGAGCCGGTGCGCAAGCCATAGACGTACTTCGAGAGAAAGATCGAGAGCGGCCCGAAAGTCTCCGTCAGGCGTTCGATGCGCGGGCGGGCGGCGCGGTAAAATTTCCGGTCGCGGATGCTCGAACGAAACCCGCGCCCCATCGCGTAAGCCACTTGGTCGCCCGCCACGCCGCCCGCCGTGCCCGCCGCCAACACCTTCAGAAAACTATACTCGCCGAAGAACGCCCCGTGCGCCAGCACGCCCGCCAAGAGCAGCGTCAAATCTCCCTCGATCATCGCGAGGAAAAAAACCGCGTACAGCCCGTACTGCCCCA
Organism: Pyrinomonadaceae bacterium; assembly: GCA_035940695.1. GTDB lineage: Bacteria > Acidobacteriota > Blastocatellia > Pyrinomonadales > Pyrinomonadaceae > JAIVJZ01. Next base: position 85,995 of record DASZEQ010000007.1, read on the forward strand.
CCAGTTCGTAGAAATGTTGCTCCATGAAATGACTGTGAGCAGCGAGCGGTCGGCAGCAAGCACTTTTCTTTTCTGCCTTGGCTGCTTACCGCTCGCCGCTCACTGCTCACTTTCCTTCGGTTTGACGACGAGCACGGGACAGTGTGCGTGGCGCACGACCGACTCGGCGGTCGAGCCGAAGATCATGCGCCCGAAGCCGGTGCGCCCGTGCGACGAGATGACGATCAAATCAATGTCGCGTTCGCGCGCGACGCGCACGATCTCGCCCGCCGCGTCGCCGCGGGCAATAACCTCTTCCACCTCTAGCCCCGCGCATTCTTCACGCGTGCCGAGTTTCGGCAACTCGCGCGTCGCAGACTCTTCCAGTTGCCCGCCCATGTCCACGACCGGCAGCGGCTCGGCCACCGCCGCGTAGCCCACCGGCGGCATCATCGTCTCCACCACGTGCAGGCACACGAGGCGCGCCTTCATCTGCCGCGCCAGATCGGCTGCATACGGCAAAGCCGATTCCGCGCACTCGCTGAAATCGGTCGGCAACAGAATGGAACGAATGATCATAACGGGAACGTCGAACGCGGCGCGATGAGCGATGAATAAAAACGTGAAGCGATTTTTCAACTCTTACTTCAGCGTTCCGCGTTCATCCTTCATCCTTTTCGGGCTTGTCATTCTACACGCAGAAGGGTCGGTTTGACAGCCCCCTACCCCTTTGCTACCATTTTCGCCGTTTCCTACCTGAAAGACTTTTTCGCCCGTTGCTCCCGTCTGGAGATCAAAGATCATGTCAACCGTTACACCCGGCAACAACTATATCGGCATTAATGTTTCCGGCGCATCCCTCTACGCCGCGCTCGTTTCGCACGAAGGCCAAGTCATCGCCCGGCGCGAGGCCGCGCTTGAGAACGGCACACTGCCCGCGCAGATTGGCGGCCTCGTCGCCGCCCTGCGCGACGAGTCGCCGAACGTGGCCGCGCTCGGCCTCGGCGTGCCCGGCCTCGTCAACCCGGAGACGGGTCGCGTCGTCGTCTCTTCAGACCTCCCCTCGGTCGTCCGCGCCGACCTGCAAACGGAACTCGCGCGCGCGACCAATCTCCCCATCGCGCTCGTCAACGACGCGAACGCCGCCGCCTACGGCGAATACATCGCGGGCGCGGGGCGCGGCAGCCGCAACATGTTCTACGTCACCATCGGCACAGGGATAGGCGGCGCGCTCATCATGAACGGCAAACTCTGGTACGGCGATTCGGGCTTCGCGGGCGAGTTCGGCCACATCACCATCGACCGCGAAGGCATCGAATGCACCTGCGGCAACACGGGCTGTCTGGAGACGGTCGCCTCCGCCCCGAACATCGTCCGCCGCACACACGAGCGACTTATCCGCGACAGCACTTCGTCGCTCACGCGGCTCGGCCTCAACAAAAATTTCACCGCCGCAGACATCGCCCACGCCGCCAACGAGGGCGACGACTTCGCCATGCTCATGATCGAGCGCACCGGCCGCTACATCGGCACGGCCATCGCCGCCGTCATCAACCTGCTCAACATCCAACGCATCGTCCTCGGCGGCGGCGTCATGGACGCGGGCAAGCTCATCCTCGACCCCATCATCCGCGAAGCCGGACGCCGCTCCTTCCAACCCTGCTTCGAGGCCACACAGATCGTCGCCGCCACCCTCGGCGCAGACGCCGTCCCCACCGGCGCGGCCATGCTCGCGCGCGACGCGGCAAAACCTTCACCCTAAGATTAAGGCTAAAGTAGGCTAAAGCCGATTCACTATTTCTCTATAAGTCTTACTTAAATTAGAAGCGGTCTCATAAATACCCGCACGCGGGCTTGCCTTGAGAAAGGGGTTTTCTAATTCCCGGTTTTAAGGCCGTGCCTTGAAATATATCGACGGGTTTCCGCATATATTTATGAGACCGCTTCTAGAGCTTATTCAGCATCAGGCTAAGGAGAAAAAGTGTCATGTTTGCTAACACCGGAAGTTTGTCATTTTATCTGGGAATTATTTTTATCGTGTTAGCACTGGTGGGATTTCTGATTACTATTTGGCAGGTTAAAAAGAGTTCGATTGAAGAAAGCAAACTTGATAAGCTGATTGAGTTGGGTAAATGGTTTATTGTTTCTGTCGCGATAGTTGTGGGAAGCAGTATTATTGGCGACGGATTCAAAGAAAGAGATCAGGATGTGAAAGAAGTAGAGGTCTTTGACAAATACGTCAGCACGATAACCGAAGCCGACGGGATTGAAAAAAGATGGTTGCTAGCTGAATATTTTTCCGTAGTTGCTCCTGACGGAGAGTTTAGAAAATCATGGGGATCATACAAGGAAATCCTCAAACCCAAGCTTGACGAATATCGGGCAAACAAGGTGCAAATCACCACTTTGGCGGCCAAAGCAGAACCGACTGAAGCGGAGAAACAGCAAATAGCAAAACTGCAAGAAACGAATGAAGTGTATGAACAAAGTTTGGTGACGACTTCAAATTCCGAATCGGCGCGAAATCCGGAAGAATGGCTGATTATTGCCGGCGGAGATGCGACTATTGAAGCGGCACAGGACGAGCTAAACAAAGCTAAGAAAATAAGTTCGGAAGCGAGAATTTATAAAAAAGGAAATATGTACAGAACAGTCATCCCCAATTTTTTTAGCAGGACTGAAGCAATTAATCGCTTGCCGGATGTAAAAAGAGATGTGAACTCCGGCGCTTATGTGGTGACCTTAAACAATTGGTGTCGGAACGTGCAAGATAACGGTGCTTACTTGAGTTGTAATTAAATTCATCTCATGCCGGACAAGTTCATGGCTTCAAAAGTCATCTCCTGTCCACATCGTTTCCAAATTCAGATACCGCTGGCTATGGCGATTGCGTAGCAGCGGATTTCGCTTTATCACGGAAGACGGGCGCGCGTGCGGTTTCGCGCCCGTTTTGTTATGTTAGACGAGTAATTTTGCCGGTTGTTTTGCGGGGAATGGTTTTATGATCCAGACGATAAAAGCCGTGGTTGACGAGCGGGGACGGGTGCGCTTGCTTGAAGAAGTGAAACTCACGGGAGCGCGACGCGCGCTGGTGACTATTCTGGACGAAGCCCCTGTGGCGGAGGCGAGTGAAACGGCGTTGCTGAGTGAGCAGGCATTGGCCGCAGACTGGACGCGACCAGAGGAAGATGAAGCATGGTCACACCTTCAGCCGCAAGCGTAGTCTTGGTCTCTTTCCCTTTCTCCGATCTCTCGCAAACAAAACTCCGACCGGCGGTTGTGCTGGCAAGCGCTGATTTGGATGATTGGGTTTTGTGTCAGGTAACCAGCAATGCGTATGCGGACGTTCGCGCGGTGGAAAATTTCCGACGCCGATTTTCTCACGGGCGGTTTACGCCGCACGAGCTATGCGCGACCGAGCAAGTTGTTTACGGCGAACCGCAGTTTGATCGTAGCCGAAGTTGGAACGTTGAAAGCTGAATCGTTCGAGTTGATTATTGAAGCCGTCGTTGAGTTGCTGCGCAAGAATATTCGGCCGTGAAATATTACAGACGCGCCACTGAATTTTATCAACAAGCGTTAATAATGAAGCTACAAATAAGAAGTTAATGAATCCAGAACGCATCAGAAATTTTTCGATCATCGCGCATATCGACCACGGGAAGTCCACGCTGGCCGACCGCTTGTTGGAGTTGACGGGCGCGGTCGCGGGGCGCGACATGGAGGCGCAGGTGCTCGACAACATGGACTTGGAGCGCGAGCGCGGCATCACCATCAAGGCGCACGCCGTCCGCCTCGATTATCGCGCCGACGACGGCAAGGACTACGTGTTGAATTTGATCGACACGCCGGGACACGTGGATTTCAGTTACGAAGTGTCGCGCTCTTTGTCGGCGTGCGAGGGCGCGTTGCTGGTCGTTGACGCGTCGCAGGGCGTCGAGGCGCAGACGCTGGCGAACACGTATCTGGCGATTGAGAATAATCTGGAATTCATTCCGGTCATCAACAAGATCGACTTGCCGGGGGCTGAACCCGACAAGGCCATCGAGCAGATCGAGCAGGTCATCGGGCTGGACACGGGGAACGCAGTCCTGACGAGCGCGAAGACGGGCGTGGGCGTCCACGAAGTGCTGGAAGCCATCGTGCGCGACGTGCCCTACCCGAAGGGCGACCCCGATGCGCCGCTCAAGGCGCTCATCTTCGATTCGTGGTACGACGCCTACCGGGGCGTCATCGTGCTCTTTCGCGTGATCGACGGGCGCGTCAAACCGGGCATGAAGATCCGTTTCTTCAACACGGGACGCGACTATCTGGTGGAGGCCGTCGGCGTCAATCGCCCGCGCCCGACGCCGATTGGCGAACTCGGAGTGGGCGAAGTCGGCTTTCTCACCGCTTCGATCAAGACCGTGGCCGACGTGCAGATCGGCGACACGATCACGGAGGCCGCGCGGCCGACGACCGTGCCCTTCCCCGGCTTTCAAGAGATCAAGCCGATGGTCTTCGCCGGTCTCTACCCGGTGGAAGCGAACCAGTACGAAGAACTGCGCGACGCGCTCGACAAGCTCCGCCTGAACGACGCTTCGTTCTTCTACGAGCCTGAGTCTTCGACCGCGCTCGGCTTCGGTTTCCGCTGCGGCTTCCTCGGTCTCCTGCACATGGAGATCGTACAGGAGCGTCTGGAACGCGAGTTCAACCTCGATCTCATCACGACCGCGCCGGGCGTGCGCTACCGCGTCACGACGACCGACGACGAGGTGTTGGAAATCGACTCGCCCGCGAAGATGCCCGACCCCGTACGCATCCAGAAGATCGAAGAACCCGTCATCCTCGCTACGATCCTCACCTCGGACGAATATCTGGGCGGCATCCTTCCGCTGCTCGAAGAGAAGCGCGGCGTGCAGAAGAAGTTCGAATACATCGCGGCCAAACGTGTGATGCTGACTTACGAGTTGCCCTTGAACGAGATCGTGCTCGACTTCTACGACCGCCTGAAATCCGTCTCGCGCGGTTACGCCTCGCTCGACTATCATTTCGCAGACTACTGGACGAGCGACCTCGTTAAGCTCGACATCCTCGTCGCGGGCGAACCCGTGGACGCGCTCTCGCTCATCGTGCATCGCGGCACTTCCGAGTCGCGCGGTCGCTCGCTCGCAGAGAAGATGCGGCAGTTGATTCCGCGCCAACTGTTTGAAGTGCCGATTCAGGCCGCCATCGGCAACAAGGTGATCGCGCGCGAAACCGTCAAAGCGATGGGCAAGAACGTGATCGCCAAGTGCTACGGCGGCGACATCTCGCGCAAGCGCAAACTCTTGGAGAAGCAGAAGGAAGGCAAGAAGCGCATGAAGCGCGTCGGCCGCGTCGAAATCCCGCAGGAAGCGTTCCTCGCCGTGTTGAAAGTGAATGAGTGATGGTCAACTGGCATCGCTTCACGCCGTCCGACTTCGAGTATGATTTTGAGAGAGACAAACTGGCCGCGCATCGCATCACCTTTGAAGAGGCGGTGGAATGTTTCTTCTCGGATTTTGAAGTGCGCCGGAACAAATCCTTCCGCGACCGCTATCAACTCGTCGGGCGCACAGTGGGCGGGCGTAACCTTAAAATCATTTTCCAGTTGAAGCCTGACAACGTCGTCAGAATCATCACCGGATGGGACGTATGAGCCGCAAGAAAAAAGTATTAAGCGAAGAAGAAATTGACGAGCTGGTCGCAAGTCAGGCCGATGATAAGGCGGCATGGGACGAGCCGGTTCGCGTCCGCCGGACTAAGGCCGCCGTGCTGACTTTTGGAAATGATCAGATGGCACAGTTGCCTTTGAGCATTGATCCGGAAGTCCTGAGCGGCGTCCCGGTTTTCAGCGGGACGCGCGTGCCCGTCGCAACGCTGCTCGACAGTCTGGCAGCGGGTCTCACGTTGGATCAGTTTCTTGATAACTTCCCGACCGTGACGCGCGAACAGGCGATCAAAGTGTTGGAGTTTTCCAAAGATACGCTCACGCGTTTGGGTCACGCCGCCTAAAGCTCGCCGCCGTGTTGAAAGTCAACGAATAAAAACCTACCTCGAAAAAAGGAGTAGTTGAGATGAAGCGTCTGCTGGTTATCTCCCTCTTTTTCCTCGCCTCCACCTTCACGCACGCGCAGCACCACGCGAACACCCCGGCGGGCACGGGCGCGGTCACGCTCTTGCCCGGCCTCGGCGCGCATCACTACCCCATCTCGACGGCGAACGCGGAGGCGCAGCGGTTCTTCGATCAGGGACTCGTCCTCGTCTACGCCTTCAACCACGACGAGGCCGCGCGTTCCTTCCGGCGTGCCGCCGAACTCGACCCGCAAGCGGCGATGGCCTACTGGGGCATCGCGCTCGCCGCCGCGCCCAACTACAACTCGACCACAATGGACGACGCGCGACGCAAGACGGCCGACGAGGCTATCCGCAAGGCGCTCGCGCTGTCGGCCAATGCGCCCGAACACGAACGCGCGTACATCGAAGCGATGCGCAAGCGTCTCCCGACGGAAGCGGGGGCGGATCAGTTGAAGCTCTCGCTCGATTATAAAGAGGCGATGGGCGCGATCATGCGTCGCTACCCGGACGACCTCGAAGCGGCGACGCTCTATGCAGACGCGGCGATGATCCTGAACGCGTGGAAGCTCTGGTTGCCCACGGGCGCGGCCGCGCCGGGAACGGAAGAAGTCGTCTCGGTGCTCGAATCCGTCTTGCGGCGCGACCCGAATCACATCGGGGCGAATCATCTCTACATCCACGCCGTCGAAGCGTCGGCGCAAGCCGAGCGCGCGCTGCCGAGCGCGGACAGGCTCGGCGCGCTCGCGCCCGCCGCCGGTCATCTCGTACACATGCCCGCGCACATCTACCAGCGCATCGGCGATTACGAATCCTCCGCGCGCGTGAACGAACTGGCCGCCCGCGCAGACCGCGCCTACATGGAAGCCACGAGCGGCGCAGAGCACGGCATCTACACGGCGGCTTACTACAGCCACAACCTGCATTTTCTCGCCGCCGCTTACAGCATGCAGGGTCGTTTCGCGGACGCGCTCAAGGCCGCCGAGCAACTTGAGTCGAACGTCCGGCCGCGACTCGAAGGGATGAATTTCCTCGAAGATTTTCTGCCGACAAAGACGCTTTTGCTCGTGCGTTTTCGCCGCTGGGACGACATGCTCAAAACTCCGCAACCCGCCGCGTCTCTGACCTACACGCGCGCCCTCTGGCACTGGGGGCGCGCTCTGGCGCAGGCTGCGACGGGCAAGACGGCCGAGGCACAGGCGGAACAAAAAGTTTTCGAGGCGGCCGTCAAAGCCTTGCCCGAAGGCGCGCGGTTCGGCGCAAACGCCGGGCGCGACGTGTTGCGGGTCGCGGGCTACATCCTCGCCGCGCGCATCGCGGGCGCGCGGGGCGAACGCAAACTCGCCGTCGAACTGTTTCGTCAGGCCGTCCTTGTCGAAGACTCGCTCTTTTACAACGAGCCGCCCGACTGGTACTACCCGCCGTCGCGCGAGTCGCTCGGCGGCGCGCTTCTCGCGAGCGGCGAATACGCGGAGGCGGAGCAGGTCTTTCGCGCAGACCTCGAACGCAACCGGCGCAACGGGCGTTCGCTGTTCGGGCTGGCCGAGAGTTTGAAGGCGCAGGGCAAGACCCGCGCCGCCGCGCTCGTGCGACAGGAATTTGAACGCGCGTGGAAGAACGCCGACGCGCCGCTCAAAGTCAGCGACCTCTGAAAACTTCAGCCTCACACACTTAAAGGAAAAAAGTTTTAAGACATGTTAGGCTAACGTTTCAACGTCGATGCCGATTGCCGCGCCCGTGACTTGGTCGCGGGCGCGGGCAGAGCGCGAAGGGGCGGACGTTTAATCGACATAACATCATGCACGTCACACGGGTTGAGTTAGACAACATCAAATCTTACGAGCGCGCCGACTTCTCTTTCGAGCCGGGCACGACGGCCATCGTCGGCCCGAACGGCGCGGGCAAAACCACCATCCTCGAAGCCATCGCGTGGACGCTGTTCGACACGCTCGACTACAGCAAGGACGACTTTCTGCGTCGCGGCGCGAAGAAGGGGTCGGCGCGCGTCACCTTCGAGAGCGACATAGACGGCCGCCGTTACACCGTCTACCGCGACACGGCCAACGGTTATTACATCTACGACCCCGAACTCAAGCTCAAGCTCGAAGAGAAGAAGGCGAACGTCGCGCCGATGCTCGCGCGCCTGCTCGGCATCGAAGCGGGGACGGACTTGCCCGCGCTCTTCAAGTCGGCCATCGGCGTGCCGCAAGGGTTGCTCACGGCCGACTTCCTCAAAACGTCGAGCCAGCGCAAGGCCGCCTTCGACCGCCTGCTCAAAGTGGAAGAATACCGTGAGGGCGCGGAACGCCTGCGCGACACGGTGAACCTGATCCGCGACCGCGTGGCCGAGACGCGCGAGCGCATCGGTCGCGCCGAAGGCACACTCGCGCGTTACGAGGAGATGACGGCCGAGCACGCGTCAACGTCGGCGCGCATGCGTGAGTTGACGGGCGCGCTCGACGAATTGCGGCGCGAGGCGGCGGCGCGCAAGGGGAGGATCGCGGCGTTTGAAGAAGCCGAGCGGCGCGTGGCCGAGACGCGCACGCGCGCCGACCGCGCCGACGTGGAACGCAGGGCAATCGAACGAAGCCTCACCGAGTTGCAAAGCAAACTGGCCGAGGCCGAGCGCGCGCGTCGAGCGCAGCAGGCTTCGGAAGCGGACTATCACGCGCACCTCGCCGCGCTCGCCGGATTGGGAAAGCTCGAAACGGAACGCGCCGAGCGCGACCGTCTGCTCGTGGCGATCAACCGCGTGGCGGGTCTGCTCTCCGCCGCCGAGTCGGATGCGCGACGCTTGAGCGTCGCGCTCGAAGCGGCGGGGCGTGCGCGCGGGCTGCTGAAAGAGATCGAAGTCGAGGTGAGCGCGCAGGAAGAGTTGGAGCGCGAGCGCGAGCGGCTGCGAGAGTTGCGTTCGCACGCGATGGCGGCGCGCGACAGTCTCGCACGCCTCGACGCCGAACTCAACAACCTCCGCGCGCAGCACGCGCAGACGCGCGAGGGGCTAAAACAGGCCGAGCGCGCGCAGGACGCGCCCGCACGCGTCGCGCGTCTGGAGAGCGAGCGCATCGGACTTGAAACCGCGCTCAGCGCGTCTGAGCGCGCCGCCACCGAACGCAAGCACCTCACCAACCAGCGCAGGGATTTAACGCGCGAGATCAAACGCCTGCAAGAGATCACGACCGCGCTCGAACGCAAAACGCGCGACCTCGAAACGCGCGCCGCCGGAGCGGAACGCGCCGCCGAACTCGAAGCGAGCGGGCGCGAACTCGCCGAACAGGCCGCGCACCTGCGCGCCGAGATCGCGCGCGACGAGAAGATGCGCGCCGAAGTCAAAGGCGGTCTCTGCCCGATCCTCTCCGAGCGTTGTTTGAACATCGGTGAGGGTCAAACGCTCGAAGGCTATTTCAAAGATCACCTGACGGCGAACCGCGCCGAGTTGCAGACCGTGCAGGCCGAGGCCGTGCGCGTCGAACGACAGGTTCGCACAGCGCGCGAAGCGGGCGTCGCGCTCGTCCAGTTGGAGCGCGAGCGCGGCCAACTCGGACACGAACGCGAACTGCTCAGAGCACGCGAGTCGCTGCTCGCCACGCTCGACCGAGACCTCTCCGCGCTCCCTTCGGACGACCGCGAACTCGACGAGTTGAGAAGTAAATTGATCGGCATCGACGCGGAACTCATCAGTGCGCGCGCCGATCTCATGCGCCATGCGGAGCTAGAGCCTCTGCGCCAGCGTCTCAAAGAGATCGAAGCGGAAGGCAAGCGCAAGAAGGAAGACCGCGCCGGGCTGGCCGCCGCCGCGAGCGCAATCGAATCGCTCGAACGCGACATCGCCGAGACGGACGCGCGCCTGCGCGCCTTGAACGACCCGCGCGCGCGCCTGAGCATGCGCCGCGCAGAGGCCGAACAGGAGGCGTCGCTGCAAGCGGAAGTTGCGGGCGCGCGCGACGCCATCGCCGCGCTCTCGGCCGAGCGCGACGAACTCGCAGCCGAGTCCGAGCGTTTCGCGGATTTCGATGCGCGTTGGGCGGCGACGCTCGCCGCGCGCGATGCGACCGCCCCGGCCTACCGCGTCTATCTCGAAAGCGCGTCGCTGGCGGCCACGGTGGGCGCGCGGGCGCGGGAAGTGGAACGCGCGACGGCCGAGGCGGCGCAGGCCGCGCGCGAGAGCGAAGCGGCGCAAACGGCGCACGCCGAAGCGAGCGCGGCATACGACCGCGCCGCGCATTCATCCGAACGCGACGCGCTCGCCCTCGCGCTCGCGTCCGAGGCGAACACTTCGGCCAAGCTCGAACACGCGCGCGAGACGACGGAGAAACTCGCCGCCGAGATCGAGCGGCTCGACGAGGTGCGCGCCCGCTGGCAGGATGAGATTCGCGCGCAGGAGCGGCTCAAGCGGCTGGACGAAGCCACCGAGTTTATGCGCGACATTCTCAAAAAAGCGGGGCCGGAAGTGACGCGCAGTTACGTCGCGCACATCTCGGTCGAGGCCAATCAATTCTTCCGCGAGATCACGGGCGACGCGGGGCGCACGCTGCGCTGGTCGAGCGATTACGAGATCATGCTCGAAGAGGACGGCCACGAACGCTCGTTCGTCAATCTCTCCGGCGGCGAGCAGATGGTGGCCGCGCTCTCCGTGCGCCTCGCGCTGTTAAAACAACTCTCGGATATCCGCATCGCCTTCTTCGACGAACCGACGGTGAACATGGACGCCGAGCGGCGCGAAAATCTCGCGCGCCAGATCGGGCAGGTGCGCCACTTCAACCAACTCTTCGTCATCTCGCACGACGACACGTTCGAGGAGGCGGTGGATCACGTTCTCGTCCTCACGGGCGAACACGAGGCGGCGGCGTGAGCGCGCCGGAGCGTTTGAAGGAAGTAACGATCTACTGCGACGGGTCGAGCCTCGGCAACGGTCAGGCCGAGCCGCGCGCGGCGGCCGTCGCGCTGCTGAACTTCCGCGACCAGTGGCGCGCGTTCGGCTGCTATCTCGGCACGGCGACGAACCAGCAGGCCGAGATCGTCGCGGCCGCCGTCGGCCTCGAACAACTGCGCGAGCCGTGCCGCGTGCGCGTGTTGACGGATTCGCGCTACGTGGTGGAGACGATGGCGGGACGCTTCCGCCGCAAGTCGAACCACGAATGGTGGGCGCGTCTGGACAAAGCCCTCGACGCGCACCGCATCGAATGGCAGTGGATCAAAGGCCACGCCGGTCATCAAGCGCAGGAGGCAGTGGACAAAGCCGCCCGCCGCATCGCCGCGCTCGGCCGCGTAGACGAAAGCGTGCTGCGCGAAGCGGCCGAAACTCTGAGTTCACCCGCCGCTCCTTAAACTGGCAACGGGCGGCCAGTAGTGGTAAGTTTGAGAAGAATAACTTGCATAATTTGTCGTCCCTAGCTGTCTCCCTCCCCCGCCGATGATTCATGTCGCTGTTCCGCCACATCGCTGCACGACCACGACGCCGAACGGTGCGCGCCTCGCTGATGCTCGCGCTGTTCGGCGTGCTCACGGGCGCAATGGTGGCGGCGACGACGGCGCAGACGCGCGGGTGGTTGTGGCAGAATCCTCTGCCGCAGGGCAACGCGATCCACGCGCTGAGGTTTGCGGCGGATAAATTGACCGGGTGGGCGACCGGCGCGGACGGCGCGATTCTGCGCACGGAGGACGGCGGCTACGAGTGGGAAGCGCAGAGCGCGCCCATCGCGACGACGCTCTACGGGCTGTTCGTCCGCGACAAGAACACTGCGGTCGCCGTCGGCGCGCGCGGCGTCGTCGTCACGACGGAGAACGGCGGCGAGCGTTGGACGGTCAGGCCGACGGGCGTTAAAGATCATCTCTACAACGTCGCTTTCGCGGGGCGTGATTTGCGGCACGGCTGGGCGTGCGGCACTTACGGGCGCATCATCCACACGACCGACGCCGGGCGCACTTGGCGCGAGCAAAATTCGGGCGTCAACACACACCTTTTCTCGATCTCTTTTGGCGACGAGCGAACGGGCGTCGCCGTCGGGGCGAACGGCACGATGATCGTGACTTCGGACGGCGGCGCGACGTGGCGCAGCCAGCCGCAGGCCAAGGAGTTGCCGCTGACGGGCGTGGCCTTCGCGGGCGCGTCGAAACGCGCGGTCGCAGTCGGCTTCGGCGGACTCGTCGTGCGGACGGACGACGGCGGCGAGACGTGGTCGCGCGTCGAAGTTTATCAACAGGCCGATCTCCTGTCGGTCTATTTCGCGGACGCTCAGAACGGTTGGGCGGCGGGCAACGACGGCGTCGTGCTCGCTACGGCCGACGGCGGCGGGACGTGGCTGCCCGTGAGCGTGAAGACGCAGCCGCGCCTGACGACCATCCACTTCGCCGACGCGACGACCGGCTGGACGGCGGGCGGCGACGGCCTCATCCTGCGCACAGACAACGGCGGCCTCGAATGGCGGCGACTTTCGGAGGGCGGGCGCGAAGACCTCTCGGACATCTTCTTTCTCGACGGCTCGCGCGGCTGGGCGGTCGGCTCGCGCGGACGGCTGCTTTACACAAATTCGGGCGGCAAGCGTTGGACGGCGCGGCCGTCGGGCGTCTCGGTTCGTCTCACGCACGTCTTCTTCGTGGACGAGGCGCACGGCTGGACGGTGGGCGAGGCGGGCACGATCCTGCGCACGGATAACGGCGGCCTGACGTGGGCGAAAGTTGATTCGCCCGTCACGCACGAACTCTCCGGCGTTCACTTCGCAGACGCTAAGCGCGGTCTCGCCGTCGGCGCGCGCGGCACGATACTGGCGACGGAAGACGGCGGCGAGACGTGGCGGCAAAAACGTTCGGACACGATCACTTGGATCGAAGATGTCTCTTACGCGGGCGTCGGTAGCGATGGTGTCGGCGGGCGCATTGCGGTCGCCGTCGGCGCGCAAGGGCTGATCATGCGGACGGAGGACGGCGGCGAGTCTTGGCGTTACGTCGAGACGAACACGAAGGAATGGCTCTACAGCGTCGCGTTCGCAGATAAGTCGCGCGGCTTCGTCGTCGGCGAGCGGGGTTTGATCCTGCGGACGGACGACGCGGGCGCGCGCTGGAAGCAGCAGGAGAGCAAGGTCAAGCTCAACCTGTTCGCCGTCTCGGTCGCCTCGCCGCTCGACGCGCTCATCGTCGGCGAACAGGGGCGCGTGATGCAGACGAAGGACGGCGGCGAGACGTGGGATGCGCTGGCGAGCGCGACGAGCGTGCCGCTGTTTGCCGTCGCCTACCGGGGCGGCTCGGCGGCGTGGGTCGCTGGGCGCGGCGGCGCGATCTTGCGTCGCACGGATTCGGTCGCCACGGTCAACATCCCCCGCCCGAAACTGCCGCCCGCGCTGCGCGGCAAGAAACCGAACCCGGAGACTGACGAATTGCCCCCCGCGCTCAACGAACGCGACATCCCCCGCGCTCTCCCCCCGAACAAGAAACGCCCGCCCGCGAGTTGACACGGGCGCGCGGGCTGCGGTTGACAAGTGCGCGGGCGCGTCTCGCCGTTGGCGAAAACACGCCCGCTTCTGCGATACTCTACGGAGACGAGAAACCGCGGAGAGTGATCTAGATAAAGAGATGATGTCCTGTCCAGTTTGCGCCCACGAAAATCCAGACGGCGTGCGGTTCTGCGTCAAGTGCGGCTGGCAACTTATCCAGTCTGCGGCGGGCGGCGAGACCGTCGCGCTGTTTCCGGCGCAAGGGGCGTCCGCGGATGCCCTGCACCCGAACGAAGCCCCGCCCACCAGCCAACTTCAAGCGAACGCGGACACGCAGGAATTTACCCCGCAGGATTTCCTCGTGCTCGTCGTTGACGACACGGTTGACAACCTCGTCATCATCAGTTTGCACCTGCAACAGTCGGGCTACCGCGTCGTCACGGCGACGGACGGCGAAGAAGCGATCAAGGTCGCCGCGCTCACGCACCCCGACCTGATCCTGATGGACATCAGCATGCCCGGCCTCGACGGTCTCGGCGCGACGCGAAAGATTCGCGAGCACCCGACCCTGCGCCCCGTGCCCGTCGTCGCCGTCACCGCCTTTACTACCGAAGGCTTCCAGCGCGCCGCCTACGACGCAGGGATGGAGGGCTATCTCACCAAGCCAATCGACTTCGAACGGCTCAACGATCTCATCCGCAGCCTCTTGCCCGTCAGGAAGACGGACAACGCCGACACGCTCGGCGGCGGCGACGAATAAAAAAAGCGCAGGCCGCGCAACACACACGCGACCCGCGCCTCCTTGGTAACTCTTGCAAAAGCCCGACGACGGCTACACGCGCACGCGATGCTCTTTCGCGTAGCTGTAGGCCGTGTAGGCCGCGATGATGTGGACGATCCAGCCGAGCGTGCCCGCAGACCCGATCCACGAAACCCCCGTCAACAGCAGCCACAGGATGCCCGCGAGAATCCGCCCGTTGTAAAGCTGTCCCAATCCGGGGATCAGTAAACTCAGAAGACCTGCAATAAAAGGATCACGCATCGCTCTCAACCTCCGTCCAAACTATACGCGCGCCCGCGCGCCTTTGTTCGCAGGAAAAGCTATCAGCCGTCAGCATTAAAAGCAGTAATCCTAATTGCTGATAGCTGACGGCTGACGGCTGATGGCTACTTAGTGCTGTCCACGCGGCGCACATCCACGATCTCTGCGTGGAAGGCGCGCAGGACTTGCTGCACCGATGGATGGTTCTCCGCCAACTCGCGCAGGCGTCGTCGCTCTTCGGCTTCCGCGTCGCGCGCCGCCCGCTGCTGCTCGTCGTCGCGGCTCTCGTCTTTGTCCTTGACCGCGATGCGCACGCCCATCTCACGCCCGCACACGCTCGCGCACACCTCGCGCAAAAGTTTGACGCTCTCCGGTTTCGCTAGATTGTCGCGCAGGTGCTTGGCCTCCGGCGCGAACTCGACGTACAACTCCTCGCCATCGACCGAGACCTTGCGCGCGCCTTCGAGCGCGATGGCGAGGAAGGGCTTGCGCCGTTCTTCGAGTCCCGTCTTGATCCTTTCGATGATGCTGCTCGCGTTGGAAGCAGACACGCCGGGCGCGTCGGCGGCGGAGACTTGCGGCGCGGGCGCGTGTGCCGTGGCGTGCGTGCCGCCGTTGCTCTGGATCGAAGGCGGGGGCACGAGTTTGAGCGGGGGAGGCTGTGAAGTCGTCGGCGGTTCTTCCCACGGCGGCGCTTCCCACGGAGGCGTGTTCGCCGCTGCCGCTACTGCTGTCGCTGGCGCGTTCGATTGCAAGGAACTATCCGCTTGCTGCGCGCCTGCGTCCGGCTGCAAGGCTCTGTTCGCCGTTGACGTTGAAGCGTCGAGGCGCGTGGATGCGTCGGCTTCGTGCCCCGCTTCGTAAACGGACGAGGCTGCGGCGGCGCGCGAGCCGGAAGGCGTTCCCCTGCCGCCGCTGCCGCCCGCGTGCCCGCCCCCACTTCGCGGCGTCGTGCTGCCGCCGCCCGTCGGCGCGGGCGTCCCCGGCGCACCGCCGAGGGCGGCGGTGGCGGGCGTTTTGCCCGTGCGGAGAGCCTCTTCGAGCGCGTTCAGGCGTTCGATGATCAGGCCGAGCGGGGCGAGACGGCGCATCTCGATCAACTTGACCAGTCCGATTTCGAGTTGGTAACGCGGGTGCGCGCCTTCGCGCAAAATGCGCTCGGTCTCCGACAGGCTGTGGAAGAAGCGCACGAGATCGGATTCCGAAAACTCCTGCGCCGCTAAGCTCATTTCCCTGCGCTCGGCGTCACCCGCGTCCAACCCTTCGGCCGCGTCGCCCGCCACTTTCACGACCAGCAAATCGCGGACGTGCGATAAAAGGTCGCGGCAAAAATTTCTCAGGTCGTGCCCGCGCATGACGAGATCGTCCACGACGGCCAGCGCGTCGCGCGGTGCGCCCGTCGCAATCGAACGCATGACGCGTGTGCGAAGTTCCGCCCCGGCGATGCCGAGCGCGGCCTCTACGTCTGCGACATCGATCTCGGCGTCGCTGAAACTGATGACCTGATCGAAGGCCGACTGCGCATCGCGCATCGAGCCTTCACCCGCGCGCGCGATCTCGCGCAGGGCTTCGTCCGAGACGTTGATCTGTTCGGCGTCGGCGATGAGGCGGAGGCGTTCGGCGATGCGCGTCGTGGCGATGGTGCGAAACTCGAACTGCTGGCTGCGCGAGAGGATCGTGTCGGGGATTTTGTGCGACTCGGTCGTCGCCATGATGAAGACGACGCGCGGCGGCGGTTCTTCCAGCGTCTTCAAGAGCGCGTTGAAGGCCGCGCCCGAAAGCATGTGAACTTCGTCGATGATGAAGACTTTGTAGCGGTCGCGCGCGGGGCTGACGCCGACCGTGTTGATGATCGAATCGCGCACGTTATCGACGCCCGTGTTCGAGGCCGCGTCGATTTCGAGCACGTCAATCGAACGCCCCTCGGCCACTTCACGGCATGAGGAACACTGTTCGGCGTCGGTCGTCTTGCAGGGCGTCGCTGTGGGACGTTCAAACTTGTGACAGTTGAGAGCTTTGGCGAGCAGCCGCGCCGTCGTCGTCTTGCCCACTCCGCGCGCGCCGGAGAAGAGATAGGCGTGATGGAGGCGTTCGTGTTCGAGCGCGCCGCGCAGCGTTCGCGTGATCGGCTCTTGGCCTGTCACTTCCTCGAAAGTTTGCGGACGCCATTTGCGTGCGATGACTTGGTAAGCCATAAAGCTGTCAGTTGTCCGTGTCAGTTATGCGTGGTCGCTCGGCCGTCGCCGGTCGTTTTTTCTAAAAGCTCGATGCGGTTGTCGAAGGGATCGAAGAAGGAGAAACGCTTGAGGCTGGCGAGCGAGATTTCGTCTTTCGTCCGCACGCCGTTCTGTTCGAGATAAGCTCTCACGGCTTCGATATTCTCGACTTCAAACGCGGGGTGACGTTTCGACTTGCTCTGGTCGCGTTCCACGCCGATGTGGAGTTGAATACCGGCGATCTCGAACCAGAGGCCGCCGTTCGCTTTCAAGGGCGCGGGCTTCTCAATCTCGACGAGGCCGAGCAGCCCGCCGTAAAACTCGCGCGCACGTCCTTCCGTCTTCGGCGGGATGCAAAGCTGCACGTGGTCGAGCCTTTGGAAGTTGATTTTCATGCGTGACTTAAAATGAAAAAGAGTTGCCGCGCCTGCGGAGCGTTTCCCTGTCCCCGAAGCGGCGATGTCGGATTGTGCTCCAAACTCGCCCGCTTCGGCAACTCTCACGCTCGCCCGGCGGCAACTCTTTCTCGGATATGGTCAGACTTCGGACTGACCCGCAACACACGCGGTCAACGCTACCGTTGCTCCATTCCTGGCCTGGCGGAGTTCGCGAGACGAACGTTGTGCGGAGCCCGAAGTCTGATAAGTTGTGTAAAAGATCAAGCGGCGTCTTCTCACGCCCGCCGGGTCGAACCCGAAAGATGATCGCACGAGAGTTTATAGCAGACCGGGCGCGCCCAGATCAAATCCCCGTCAAATCTCCGTCTTGCGATGCGCGATGAGGCGCAGCAGCCCGTTGATCCCCATGTGCAACACGGCGTAGACGACGATGGCGAGCAGGATCGAGAGCGCGAAGCGCGCGCCGCCTTCGGCCGTCGGCTCGGCCACGATGCCGCGAAACGGCGCGTAAAACGGATCGCTGATCGTGTAGATGAACTGCACGAACCCCGCGCTGCGGCGCGCGGCCAACAGCGCGAGCAGGAAGCGAATCGCCAAGAGCGCGTAGATCACGTAGAAGATGTAATCCACGATCTGCGAGATGCGCGCCGCGCCACGCCCGCGCTCCACTTCCCGCTCCGTCTCGATTACTTCGTTGATCGCCTTGCCGCGAAACTCACCTGCGACCTGTTCCATGCGCTCGGCTTCGGGGCGGGTCGTGCGTTCGGCGCGACCGGCGATCTCGGCATGCACGTCGCCCTCGACTCCGGCCTTGAGCGCGTCGTGCTGCGCGATGCGACGCGCCTCGTCGGCGGCGAGTTTGTCATCCTGCATAAATTGAGTCCTTATAGCTTAAACGAAGGCGGAGAGGGTGGGATTCGAACCCACGGTGGAGTTTCCCCCACACAGCATTTCCAGTGCTGCCAATTCAACCACTCTTGCACCTCTCCGTAAAAGCAGAGGTCAGTGAAAAAATTTTCACTGACCTCTAACCTCTGACCTCTAAAATTAGTGGCGGAGAGGGTGGGATTTGAACCCACGGTGGAGTTTCCCCCACTCCGGTTTTCGAGACCGGTGCACTAAGCCACTATGCGACCTCTCCGCAAAGGCGAGAGGTTAGAGGTCAGAGGTCAGAGGTTAGTTAAAAAAACCCCTGCGAGTCTTTAACTAACCTCTGACCTCTAACCTCTGACCTCTGCTTTCCTGCGGGCGCGGAAGAATGCTTGCATCACTTCGCGGCATTCCGTTTCGAGCACGCCCGCCGTTAATTCCATTCGATGATTCAAAGAACTGGCGTCGCAGATGCGAAAGACCGATTCGACCGCGCCCGCGCGTTCGTCGCGCGCACCATAGACGAGACGCGCCACACGCGCCTGCACGAGCGCGCCTGCGCACATCGCGCACGGCTCAATCGTCGAATAGACGACCGCGCCCGTCAGCCTGTAGTTTTCAATCTCTCGCGCTGCCGCGCGCAGGGCGATGATTTCGGCGTGCGCGGTCGGGTCGCAGTCGGTACGCGTGCGGTTTCCCGCGACGGCCAAAAGCTCTCCGGCGGAACTGACGACGCACGCGCCGATGGGCACTTCGTCGCGCTGCGTCCCGGCGGCGCGCGCCGCCTCCAAAGCTACGCGCATCCAGCGTGCGTCGGCGTCTTCCACAGGCTCAAACATATCGCGCACAGACGCTTTCAAGCAGCGGCGAACAAAAACTGACTATAGGCACGGCCGCGCTCGCTGTCAAGCGGGCAGACTTTGACGCCCGACGCTTGTTTCTGCGACACTTCGAGCCATGTCCGAACTCCTCCTAGACGCCCGCGCGCCCTTCGATTTTGCGTCCACCGCGCGCTTCCTGCGCTTCACCGACACGGAGGCCGTGGACACTTTCGACGGCGGCCGTTACCGCCGTGCGCTCCATTTCGGGGCGCGACTTTTCCTGCTCTCCGTCGAACCGGACGGCGCGGGCGCGCACACCCGCCTTCGGGTAGAACTCGCGCCGGAGCAATTTGCCGCCCCGCAAATTTTGGACGAAGCGTCGCGCACGGTGCGCGATATGTTTAGCCTCGAACACGACCTCGCGGGATGGCGCGCGCGCCTCGTGCGCGACAGTGTGATGCGACGACTCGAAGCCGAACATCACGGGTTGCGCCTGCCGCGTTGGCCGACGCTGTTTGAAGCTCTGGTCACTTCGATCCTGTTGCAACAGATCGCGACGAGCGTGGCGATCATATTCAGGCGTCGCGTCGTCGAGCGGTACGGCGAGCGTCTGGAAACGGGCGGCGAAACTTATCTCGCCTTCCCGCGCCCCGAAGCGTTGGCGCGCGCGAGCGTCGAAGAGTTGCGCGCGCTCGGCCTGTCGAACGCGAAGGCGACGTGCATTATCGAAGTCGCGCGCGCGTGCGCGGCGGGCGAACTCAGTTCCGCGTCGCTTGAGCGAGAGGATAACGAGGGCGTCATCGCGCGCCTCTCAAGTTTGCGCGGCATCGGCCGCTGGACGGCGGAGTGGGTCTTGATGCTGCACTTCGGTCGCCCGGACGTGTTCCCCGCCGCAGACCTCTTCCTGCGCGGCGTCGTCGTCAAGCATTACAACCGGGGCGCGTCGATGAGCGAGCGCGAGATTCGCGCATTCGCCGCGAAGCGTTGGGGCGCGTATCAATCTTACAGCGCGCTCTACTTCCTCGCGGGGATGCGCGCGGGAACTATCACGCTTAAACCGGAGCGCGTGTTATCATCCAAACAAAGCGATGCGAAGCCGACGCACCGCGCCCAAAGGAAGACGACCGACCGACAAGATGAAACCTGAGATGCGTCCCAGAACACCGACCGGCTCACTCTCCGGCGGCGAACGCCAGCACACGGGCAGTTTCCGTTCCCCCTCCGCGCAGACGAAAGAGGCCGCCGCCGCTAACACCGCCGCCGACAAGTCTCCCGACTCTTTCACCATCCTCGGCCGCAAACTGTCGTCCGCCGAATTCAACACGGCGATGGTGCATTTCTATCGCGGCGAAGTGCAGCGATCCAACACTTGGCGCAATCGTCTCGACACGACGACCAACTGGGCAGTCCTCACGGCGGGCGCGACGCTCTCCTTCGCCTTCAGTTCGACCGAGAACCCGCACTTCGTCATCCCGATCAACTCCGTCCTCGTCGCCTTCTTCCTCTTCATGGAAGCGCGCCGCTATCGCTACTACGAAATCTGGGCGAGCCGCGTGCGCGTGTTGGAGACGGGCTACTTCGCGCAACTGCTCGCGCCCACGCCCACGCAGGATCAGGAATGGGCTGAACATCTCGCCGCAGACATGCGGACGCCCCATTTTACGATCAGCGAATGGGAAGCCGTCGGGCGGCGTCTGCGCCGCAACTACCTCTGGATTTTCGTACTGCTCGCCATCAGTTGGAATCTGAAAGTTTACCTTCACCCCTCTCCGGCACCTGATTTCGAGACATTCGTTCAGCGCGCGGGGATCGGCTCGCGCGGCGGCGAGTTCATGGTGTTGTTCGGCATTATCTTCAACGCGGCGGTCTTCATCTTCGCCTTCGCCACCGTGCGCCTGAAACAAGCGACGGGCGAGGTGCTGCCCGATCACGACTTCTCTTTCCACCCGATTCGCACCGTGACCACGACCCTCTCGCGCGCCACCAAGCAACGCCGCGTCACCGAACGACGCACCAAGCGCGCACGCCAGCGCACGCGCACCACGCGCCCCGGCCACACCGGCGCGCTCACCGGCAGCGTCACCGGCGAATGGAAACGACCCGATACGGGCGAACTCCGGCAGACAGAGCAAGAGCCGGTCGCGGAAGAAACACTGACATGAACTCGTGAATCGTGAATCGTCAATCGTGAATAGAGAAAACTTGCTTCTTTCTATTCACGATTGACGATTCACGATTTACGTCTTTTCCTTATGATCGAATTGAACGGACAATCGTTGTCGCTCGAACAGGTCGCGGAGGTGGCGCGCGGCGCGGAGCGCGTGCGGCTGGCGTCGGCGGCGCGTGCGCGCGTCGAGGCGGCGCGGGCTGTGGTCGAGCGCATCGTGGAAGAGGGGCGCGTGGTTTACGGCGTCAACACGGGCTTCGGGAAGTTGTCGGATTATTCGATCCCGCGCGCGGAGTTGCGCGAGTTGCAGTTGAATCTCGTACGCAGCCATGCCTGCGGCGTCGGCACGCCCCTTTCGGCCGACGAGACGCGCGCCATGATGCTCTTGCGCGCCAACGTTCTCGCGCTCGGCTACAGCGGCGCGCGCACCATCGTCGTCGAAACTTTGATCGAGATGTTGGAGCGAGGCGTCGTGCCCGTCGTGCCGGAGAAGGGTTCGGTCGGGGCAAGCGGCGACCTTGCGCCGCTCGCGCATCTCGCGCTCGCAGTGATCGGCGAAGGCGAATCTTTCTACGAAGGCGAGCGCATGGCGAGCGCGGAGGCTCTGGCGCGCGCCGGAATCCGGCCTGTCGAGTTGGAGGCGAAAGAAGGTCTCGCGCTGTTGAACGGCACGCAGGCTCTCGCAGCCGTCGGCGCGCTCGCGCTTCGTCGCGCCGGGCAACTCGCGCGCGCCGCGGACGTGGCGGGCGCAATGTCGCTCGAAGCCCTGCGCGGCACGCCCGCAGCCTTCGACGCGCGCATCCACGACGCGCGCCCACACCTCGGCCAGTCGGAAGCGGCCGCGCACCTGCGCCACCTCCTGCGCGAGAGCGAGATCAGGGAGTCGCACCTTGAGAACGACCCGCGCGTGCAGGACGCCTACTCGCTGCGCTGCATGCCGCAAGTTCACGGCGCGGCGCGCGACTGTTTCCGCCAAGCGCGCGCCGTCGTCGAAATCGAGACCGGCGCGGCCACCGACAACCCGCTCATCTTCGCGGACACGGCCGAACTCATCTCCGGCGGCAACTTCCACGGCGCGCCGCTCGCCCTCCAGTTCGACTACGCAGGGATCGCGCTCACGCACCTGTCGAACATCAGCGAGCGACGCATCGAACGACTCATTAACCCAGACATGAACGAAGGCTTGCCGCCGTTTTTGACGGCGCACCCCGGCACGTCATCCGGTTTCATGATCGCGCAGGTGTCGGCCGTCGCGCTTCTGAACGAGATGAAGGTGCTCGCGCACCCGGCGACGACCGACAACCTACCGACCTCCGCGGGCAAAGAGGATCACGTCTCGATGGGCATGACGGCGGCCTTGAAACTCCGCGCGATGGTGACGAACGCCGAATACGTCCTCGCCATCGAACTGCTCGCCGCCGCCGAGGGCTTGGAATACCGCGCGCCGCTCAAGCCCGGCATCGGCGTCCGTCGCGCGTATGAACTCGTCCGCGCGCACGCCCCGCGCCTCACGCGTGACCGCGCGCTCTCGCCCGACATCGAACGCCTCGCCGCTGCCGTCCGCCGGGGCGAGTTTGATTTCTAACACGTCTCATTCAAAGTTCATGCTTTACTTTGCGCCTTTGCGCCTTTGCGAGAACTTTTTCTCACGCAAAGGCGCAAAGGCGCAAAGAAAGCTTTCAACTTTTCGGGTCGGCAGCGTTTAATCTTCTCGTGAGTTAACGCGAGACGTATGTTGAAAAGGTTCGTCGTCAATTTCTGGGCTAATAAAAATTTCGGGTGGCGCATCGCACGCATCTGTGTCGTGCTGTGCGCGTGCCTGCTGGGGTACGTCATGTTGTTCGAAGACAGTTTTATCTACTTCCCTTCGAAGTACCCGGAGGGCATCTGGGAGCGCGAGCAGCCACGCGCGCGCGAAGGGCAGATCGTCGCCGGGGTCGAAGACGTGCAACTCACGGCGGCCGACGGTGTGCGCCTGCACGGTTGGTATTGCACGCCGCGCGTCGGCCGCGCCGGGGGCGCGTTCGAGCCGTTGGAGACGCGCACGACGTTGCTCTACCTGCACGGCAACGGGGGCAACATCTCGCACCGCTACGACTTCATCAACGAACTCGTGCGGCTGCCCGTGAACGTCCTGATCATAGACTATCGCGGCTACGGCAAGAGCGAGGGACGCCCCTCCGAGGAAGGCTTGTATATGGACGCACGCGCCGCGTGGGATTACCTGACGACGGCGCGCGGCACGCCCGCCTCTCAGGTCGTCATCTTCGGCGAGTCGCTCGGCGGCGCAATCGGAGTTGATCTGGCGACGAAGGTGCAGGCGTGCGGCCTCGTCGTGCAGTCGAGTTTCACTTCGATTGCCGACATGGCGGGCGAGGTCTTGCCGTTCGTCCCGCGCTTCGTCATTCGCACGAAGATGGATTCGCTCTCGAAGATCGCGTCCGTGTCATGCCCGAAACTTTTCATCCACAGTCAGGCCGACGAGATCATCCCCTATCGTCTCGGCCGACGCCTCTTCGACGCGGCGCGTCCGCCGAAGCAGTTCTACGAAGTCAAAGGCGCGTCGCACAATCTCACGAACGAGATCGGCGGCGCGCCTTATCATGAAGCGTTGCGCGGCTTTATTAATTCTTCGTGCAACGCGGAACTTCGTTAAAGTTATTAACTACGCTTCCCTTTCTTCGCGCCGTCGCTTTGCTTCGCGCCGCCCGCGTCTAAAGCGACGGGCGCGGGGTAGCCTTTGCCGCGCAGCGCGGCGAGTTCGATGACGATCTCCTTCTGGCCTTTGACCGTGCGCGTCACCTTCCCGCTGTCGGCGTCGCTCTTCTTGTTCGCATTATTGTTCGCGTTCTTGTTGGCGTTCTTGTTGGCGTTCTTATTGTTCGCTTCGGGCGTCGCGCCCGGAGAGGCTTCGGGCGCGCCGTCGGCCGGGTTGCCCTTGGCGTCGCGCGCCATCTGCCGGAGCGCGTCCAACACCTGCGCCCGCTCCGTCTCGCTCAGGCTGTCGAACGACACCCCGTTGGCTTCGAGCACGGCGCGCAGGTTCGCCTCCGTGTTCGTGTCGCGGTCGTACACGTCGCGGTAGATGTAGAGCTTGCCGTCCTCGACGACGATGGTTTCATAGCGGAGTTCGACGGGCACGGGTCGTTCGAGTTTAACCTCTTTCGTCTCCTTGCGATTCTTCGCGTAGGTCGCCATCTCCTCCTCGGTCAACTCAGCGCCGCCGATCTTCGCCATCATGCGCGCCACGTCCTGCACCTGCGTATTGGTCAGGCCGACGCAGCCGTGGGAGGCGAAGCTGCCGAGCTTAGCGACCGCCTTGCCGCCGTGGATGAGCGAGGGCAAACCGATGGGGATTTTGATGGGGCCGAGCGGATTCAGCGGGCTGCCCGCTTCGACCTTCTGGCCGACTTTAACTTTGCTCGCGGGCGACTCGACCCAAGGCTCGTCGGGCGGCGTCCACGTCGGGTTGAAGATGATCGTGTCGGCCTTGCGCAAGCCCGTCGGGAGCGGAAACTCCGGGTAGCCGATGCCGACCTTGTAGGTCTTCACGAGTTGGCCGTTCTCGAACACGTCCATGCGATAGGCGGGCGCGTTGACGACGATGCGCGTGTCGGTCGGCACGGCGTTCGGCTTGCCGCCGACGGCAGCAGCATTCGTCCCGCCTGCGTCGCCGCCGCCCGCCCAACGCGTTCTCACAAATTCGGAGAAGCGCGCCGCGCGTTCCTCGCCGAGCACGCTTTTAATCTGTTCGGCGGCGCGCGCCGTGGCGGCGGTAGTCGTACCGCCGTGCTCGCCCGTCTCGGTCTCGCGCAAGTTCCCCGTCTCTTCGCGCGCAACTTTACGCAGACGTTCGATCTGCTCGTCCGTCAGTTGCAAGTCCGATTTCAGATCGGCCGCGAATTTCTCGTCGGCGAACATGGCATCGAGCACGGGCAGCGTCACCGGCAAATTGCTCCCGCCCGCGTTACTCGTCGTGGCGGGCGTCGCGCTCGAAGCGGGCGACGGCGTTGCAACCGCCGCCGTATTGCCGTTCGACACGGGCGCGGCCTGACAGCCGCCGAAAATAAACAGGGCGGACAGACACAACATCCCGCCCGCGATACGCCACACACTTTTCATACAGGCATTAGCTCCTCTGGGAAAAACTTTCGCGCCGTCGCCGCCGTGACACGCGCTCACGCGCCCGTCGACTTGTCGACGCATCCCCACATTCGCAAGCAACACCCGTTCCCACCAACGCGCCCGCGCATAATCACCGACTTTTAGCGTTTCCTGCCCTTCGCGCCCGCCCGCGCTCGCACCATAAACGGACGGCGGAGGGATGAAAAGCTATCAGTCGCCCGTGGTCGGTCGTCAGTTGTTTCGTGCCGCCCGCGCCTGAATGATTCATTTACGGTTTGCTGTTAGTCGAGCACACGCCACGGACAACCGACCACTAACCACTGACCACGGACAACTGACCGCTGACCACGCCTCATCGTTTTGTTAACAGCGGATAGGGGTTGATGTTCTCGCCGTCCCAGAAGCGTTTGGGGTCGGTGACGAGCCAGATGGAGAAGTGCAGGTGGCAATTATCTTTTCCGGCGTTGCCGCTGTCGCCGACGTAGCCGAGCAGTTCGCCGCGTCGTGCGAAGCGGTTCTCGGTGATGCCGTCGGCGTAGCGTTCGAGGTGCGCGTAGTAATAGACGGTGCGGTTGTCTGTGCCGAGTTGGTAGAGGGTGATGCCGCCGCGCTCGCTCTGAAAGAGTTTGATGATCGTGCCATCGACGGCAGCGACGACGGGCGTGTTGCGCGCCGCCATGATGTCGATGGCGTTGTGCGTGCGGCCTTCGCTGCGCGACTGCGTGTAGGTGTCTTGAAGTTGTTCGGGACGAATGCCCGCGACCGGGATGAGCAGACCCGCGCCGTCGGCACTGGCCGCGTGCGCGTCTTGCGTGGGGGCGTGCGGCGTGGGCGACGTTTGCGTCGCGCCGTTAGCGAAGGGCGACGGCGCGAACGACGGAGACGGAGATGCCTCAGGCGAGGGCGTAGCGGCGTCGGGTGTCGGCGTGCTCGCGCTCGCCCCCGTCGCGCTGCCCGTGTCGTTCCGCTGCGGAGTGGAGAGTTCGACGTTTGCGGCGGGCGGTTGATCGATGGGCGTCACGGGCGTCGAGCGCGGTTTGCTGCTGAGATACCAGACGAGGGCGGTCAAACCAAACAGAATTGACCCCGCCAGAAGCAGGACGCGTGCGCGCGGGCTGAATGCCATGTGCCGACTCTCCCGAAAAGTTTGGCGCGATTTGAAAAAGCGAACGGGGACTCACAGCATATGCGCCCGCCTTGCGCGAAGCAAGCGGGAGAGTGGCGTGCAACTGCCGTTTTCTGTTGTTACAATGACGCTCAAAGTTTTGCATGCCATCGCAGAGGAGAGACCAAACCATGTCAGAGATTTTTGACGAACGGCGCAAGGCGCTCGAAGAGGATTATTTCCGGCGCAAGGAGCGCGAACTGCTGGACAAGATGCGGCAGGAGGTGGCGGCGGAAGCCGCGGCGCGCGGGCAGGCGGCGGGGCGACAGTGCCCGGTCGGACACGGCGCGCTCGTCGAAGAGGCGCGCGGGTCGGTCGTCATAGATCGCTGCGAGAAGTGCGGCGGCATCTGGCTCGACGCGGGCGAACTCGAAGAGATGTCGCGACAAAGCGGCGGGTGGTTCGACAACTTCGTCCGCAGTTTCAAAAACGAGTAAGGCGGCCGGAGCGTCCGTCTCCTGATGTCCCGCGTGATGACGGAGCGCGCTTCCGGGTTTTCCTTCGCGCCCGGCATCTTGTTGCTTCCGCGCCCCGGCGCGAAACTTCTTTCTCGCCGGAGGCACACAGGCAGGATGCCGGGCGCGAAGAATTGAGTGTTGATGATGAACGGTTCGAGAAAGGTGAGCGCGCCGCGCGGCGCGAAGTTGAATTGCAAGGGCTGGCATCAGGAGGCGGCTCTGCGCTGCCTGATGAACAATCTCGACGCGGAAGTCGCCGAGCGACCGGACGACCTCGTCGTCTACGGCGGCACGGGGCGCGCGGCGCGCAACTGGGCGGCCTTCGACCGGATCGTGCGCGAGTTGCAAGGTTTGGAGAACGACGAGACGCTGCTCGTCCAGTCAGGCAAACCCGTCGCCGTCTTTCGCACGCACGAGTATGCGCCGCGCGTTTTGATCGCCAACTCGAATCTCGTCGGCGCGTGGGCTAACTGGGAGCACTTCAACGAACTCGAACGTCGTGGCCTGATGATGTACGGGCAGATGACGGCGGGCAGTTGGATCTACATCGGCACGCAAGGGATCGTGCAAGGCACGTTCGAGACCTTCGCGGCGATGGCCGACAGACATTTCGGCGGGACGCTCGCGGGTCGGCTCGTCGTCTCCGGCGGCATGGGCGGCATGGGCGGCGCGCAGCCGCTCGCGGCGACGATGAATGGCGCGACCTTTCTCGGCGTGGATGTTGACCGCGCGCGCATCGAACGCCGCGTGCAGACGGGCTACTGCGACCGCCTCGCGCTCACCCTCGACGATGCCCTGCGAATTTGCGAAGACGCGCGCGAGCAGGGGCGCGCCGTCTCGGTCGGCCTTGTCGGCAACTGCGCGGAGGTGTTGCCGGAGATCGTGCGGCGCGGGGTGCGTGTGGATGCCGTCACGGATCAGACGAGCGCGCACGACCCGCTCGGCGGCTACGTGCCTGCGGGGCTGAGTCCGGACGAGGCGGAAGAGTTGAGGCGTGTGGACGCGCGCGGCTACGTCGCACGTTCGACCGAATCGATGGCGCGGCACGTCGAGGCGATGCTCGCGCTCAAACGCGGCGGGGCTGTCGCCTTCGACTACGGCAACAACATACGCAAGTTCGCACACGACGCCGGGTGCTCCGACGCCTTCGAGATTCCCGGCTTCGTGCCCGAATACATCCGCCCGCTGTTCTGCGAAGGCAAAGGGCCGTTTCGCTGGGTGGCCTTGTCGGGCGACCGCGAAGATATCCGTCGCACGGACGACCTCGCCCTCGAACTCTTTCCCGAAGACTCGACGCTCAACCGCTGGCTGCGCCTCGCGCGCGAGCGCGTGCAATTTCAGGGACTCCCTGCGCGCATCTGCTGGCTCGGCTACGGCGAACGCGCCGAGATGGGCGACGCGATCAACGAACTCGTCCGTCGCGGCGACTTGAAAGCTCCGGTCGCCATCGGTCGCGATCATCTCGACACCGGATCGGTCGCCTCGCCTTTCCGCGAGACGGAAGCCATGCGCGACGGCTCTGACGCCGTGGCCGACTGGCCGATCCTGAACGCGCTCTTGAACACGGCGAGCGGCGCATCGTGGGTCTCTTTCCATCACGGCGGCGGCGTCGGCATCGGTTACTCGCTCCACGCCGGTCAAGTCTCCGTCGCCGACGGCACGCCGGAAGCCGCGCGCCGCCTCAACCGCGTGCTCACCAACGACCCCGGCCTCGGCGTCGCCCGCCACGTCGATGCGGGCTACGACGAAGCGGCCGAAACCGCCCGCACCAAAGGCATCAACATCCCGATGCTCGACGCGTAATAGTCGCCCGCCGTGGAGACGGCACTGTTCGGGTTAAAGAGAGGTGATGAACTATGACCGGCGAAGAGATGGAACGGGCGGTTGAGTTTCTTTTACAGAGTCAAGCCAATCTGGAGGCTCAGGTCGCGGAGACAAACCGAATTGTGCGACTTCAAGCGGAGACGCAGAGCGAGTTCATACAGATCGTCACGCGCACTTTTGAACGTCTGGAGGTGCAGCAGGCGCACACCGATAAAACAATAGCGGAAGCAAACCGGCGCACCGACCAAAGAATTGGTGAGATAAATCAAAAGATTGCTGATGTCAA
This sequence comes from Pyrinomonadaceae bacterium, assembly GCA_035940695.1. Classification (GTDB taxonomy): domain Bacteria; phylum Acidobacteriota; class Blastocatellia; order Pyrinomonadales; family Pyrinomonadaceae; genus JAIVJZ01. The sequence goes on from DASZEQ010000007.1 coordinate 114,851, forward strand.
CGCGCGCACCGATGAACTAATAGCCAAGTCTAATGCGCGCACTGACGAACGAATAGCCGAGACCAACAAGCTTATAGCAGAAGCGAACGCACGCATCGCCGAGGCTAACGCGCGGATAGCCGAAGTGCGCGAGCGCGGGGCCGAGACTGACGCGCGGCTCGACCGGATTGCGGCGATGCTCGACCGGCACATCCTTGAAGGTCACGGCAATTCCTGAGCGGGCGTCGGCCATGCCACGCAAGTGAGCGGACGTGTGACGAAGCTTCGCCCGCACGTTCACGCGGCGGGCGAATCGTTCGTCACACGCCCGCGTATAACCTTCTCGCTGACGACATCATCGATCATACCGGAGAACATCTTATGAAACTTTTTCGCGCCGCGTTGTTATCTTTCATCCTCCTGCTGCCGCCGGTCGTCTTCACACAACAGCCCGCCGCCGGGTTAGAGCAAACTTCCGCGCGGCTGGCGGGCGAGGTGCTCATCAATGGCCGCGCGATGGAGTACGTGCGAAATCTCTCGGATAAATTCGGCGGCCGCTTGAGCGGGTCGGCGGCTTATGCGCGTTCGGCCGAATGGGCGGCCGAACAGTTTCGCGCGGCCGGAATCAAAGACGTGCGCCTCGAACCCTTCCCGCTCGAAAGCACTTGGGCGCGCGGCCTCGCGCACGCGCGCATGACCGCGCCGCTTGAGCGGCCGCTGCATCTCGAATCGCTCGGCTGGTCGCCTTCTACCCCGGCGGGCGGCGTGCGCGGCGAGATATACATGCTGACAGACCTGTCGCGCGACTTCATCCGGCGCGAGTCCGGCAAGATCAAAGGCCGCGTCGTCCTGCTCGACCTCGCGGCGTTGCTCAAGGACGGCTACGCGGCGTTCACCAATTTGGTCGCGGCGCAAGGGTTGCTCAAAGAGGCGGGCGCGGCGGCGGCCGTCGTCGGCAGCACCGACCCGGACAACGTGCTCAACGCCTTCAGTCTCAACTGGGGCGCGAGCATCAGCCCGCTGCCGCTCGCGCAGATCGGCATGGAAGACACCAAGCTGATCCAGCGTCTCTTGCCGCAAGGCGCGGTGACGGTCGAGTTTCAATACGAGAACCGAACGGGCGGCGCGGCCGTGGATAACAACGTCGTGGCGGAGATTCGCGGGCGCGAGCATCCCGAAGAATGGGTCATCATCGGCGCGCATCTCGACTCATGGGACTACGGCACGGGCGCGCAGGACAACGGCTCTGGCTGCGCGATGGTTCTGGAAGCCGCGCGCGCCATCGCCGCGCTCGGCACACCGCCGCGCCGCTCGATCCGCTTCGCGCTCTGGGGCGGCGAGGAACAGGGGCTGTTAGGCTCGGCCGCCTACGTGCGCGCGCACGCGCGTGAACTCAAAGATTGCGTCGCCGCGCTCAACACCGACAACGGCGCGGGACACCCGCGCGGCTGGAAGGTTGAAGGGCGCGAAGACGTGCAGGCGGCGATGACGCCCATCAGCAAGTCGCTGCTCGCCGGACTCGGCGGCGACAGTCTTTCGCCCGAACTCAGCTTCGACACGGATCACGGCCATTTCCTGCTCGCCGGAATTCCCGCGCTCGACCTCTGGGTTGACATGGAGCACTACGAGGACATTCATCACAAACCGAGCGACACCCTCGACAAGATCGCGGCGCACAACCTGATCGCGGGCGCGGCCGTCGTCGCCGTCACGGCGCACGCGCTGGCCGAGCGACCGGCACGCATCGCACCGCAACTCAAACGCGACGCCGTCGCCGCCCTGCTCAAGAAGGCGAACCTCGAAGAGTTTCTGAAGTCGGTGGGGGTGTGGAAATAGTGCGTGCGGAAAATGATCTCGCGTCGGCGCGGGCGCGTTCTGCATCGGCGCGGGCGCGTTCTGCCTTGAGGCGGGCGCGCGTCGCTTCGATGCGTGGGCGCGTCGTCTCTCTCTGCTTCGGGGTGCTGCTGCTCCTGTGCGTTTCGTCTCAGGCGCAGATGCTTCGACCGCCGCCCGCCGCGCGCGTCGAGGCGGTCAAGTTCGAGAGCAAACTCGTCGGCAAGCCGCTGCCTTACAACGTCGTGCTGCCGCCGCTCTACGACGCGCCGGAGACGCGCGCCCTCAAGTATCCCGTCATCTATCTGCTCCACGGGCTAGGCGGCGGCGCGGGCGATTGGGTTTCCCAACGCGCGCGTCTCGCCGCGCACGCCGCCGCCTATCGCTTTATCATCGTCACGCCGGAAGGCGCGGACGGTTGGTATACGGACAGCGCGACCGTCCCGGCCGACAAGTTTGAGACTTACATCCTCCAAGAGTTGATCCCCGACGTGGAGCGGCGTTACCGCGCGCTCAGGGCGCGCGACGCACGCGCCGTCGCGGGACTTTCGATGGGCGGCTATGGCGCGTTGAAGTTCGGCGTCAAGCACCCGCAACTGTTCATCTTCGCGGCCTCTCTGAGCGGCGCGTTCGGCGCGGCCGCTTGGGACGCCGCCGACCCGACCCTGCTCGCCTTCGTCAAGCCCTCCATCGCGCGCGTCTACGGCGCAATGGACAGCCCCACGCGCCGCGAGAACGACCTCTTCAAACTCTTCTCAGACCTGCCGCCCGAACGCTTCTCCGCCCTCCCCTTCATCTACTTCGACTGCGGCACGGAAGACTTCCTTATCGACTCGAACCGCGCCCTCTCCGAACTCCTGCTCCGGCGAAAAATCCCCCACGAGTATCGCCAACTCCCCGGCACACACTCCTGGCCTTACTGGGACGCGCAAGTCCAAGAAGTGCTCAAACTCGCCGCGCGCAAACTTCGTGCGGCACAGTGATCGTCGAAAGGTTCGTCTGATGAGTGGGAAAGTTATGCGACACCTCGCCGGAATTATCTTCCTCGTTGCTCTCGCGGCCTTGCCTGCGGTTGCTAAATCCGGGGACAGGATTCAGGAAGTTGATTTTCGGAATTTTTCTTATCCCTTCGAGGATGAAGTGTTCGGTAAACCGCTCGGCCGGATCATAAAGGTGAGAGGTGGGAAATACGATGAGCCGCACGTCAGCACCAATGTGCAGTATCGCTATTTCCGGATTGCGGAAGTCCTCTACGGAGATGTGACGGGCGACGGGCAGGCCGAGGCCGCCGTCGTCGCGATCTTCGGCAGCGCATCCGGCACGTTTTATAAAACAGACATTTATGTCTACACCTTGAGAGGGCGGCGGGCGAAACTACTCGCGGTGTTGAAAGAGGATCAGGTAAAAGCTGATTACCGAAAATATTTCTCGGGTGAAGGGCAGCAAATTTTCGAGGCCACTGAAGGCGGGAGGAAGATTCGGGATGGCAGGCTAATAGTCCGGCACATGGCTGACGGTGGTCATTGCTGCCCCGAAAAGATAGTGACATTAACTTATCGGCTAAGTGGGAAACGAATGGCTCTGGCCGAAAGTCCATTGAGAAGAGAACCGGGGACAGGTGAAATCAAAATGCGTGCCTACTATCACAGGTAATTTTTGCGCGCCGCGCCTACTAACCACGCGCCTCTTTTTATCGTATGCTTAAGACAAAATGATCAAATTCATCTCAGGCGATATATTGCGTGCGAAGGCGGAGTTTATCGCGCTCGGCGTGGCGACGGGTGCGCCGGAGGGCGGGGGCGGTGCGGGCGCGGCGGCGAAGGTCTCTTCCAAGTGGCCGGAGGTGCAACAGCACTTGCGGCAGTTCACGCGGGGGAATAAGTTTCAGGGGGGCGACCTGTTCGTCGTCGCGCCGGGGAAGAATCGCCCCGGCGTCATTTTCATGGCCGCGTTGTCGGATGCGGAACACGTCTCGGTGTCGTTTCTGAACCGGGCTTTGCGTAAGCTGGCGCGCTATTGCATCAAGCATAAGGTGGAGAGCGTCGCGCTGCCGAAGATCGAAGCGGGCGTGGATTGGGAAGACGAGGTGAAGCCGCTCGTCGAGAAATTTTTAGAGGGCGAGAGAACCGAGTTTTACGTCTACGAAGATTGAGCGGGCGCGGAAAAAGAATTTGTCATTTGTCGTCGAGACTGTCAGACGGGAGCGCAAACATTGTTAGATTTTGCCATTGAGACGGCGCGTGAAGCGGGGCGCGTGTTGGCCGAGCGGTTCGGGCGCGTGTCGCTGGAAGTGTCGCACAAGGGTGACATCGATCTCGTCACCGAGTCTGATCTGGCGGCCGAGCGTCTGATCGTCGAGCGCATCAGCAGCCACTACCCGCGTCATGCCATCCTTGCGGAAGAGGCCGGGAAAGTGGAGGCGGAGGCGGGCGCGGGCGGCGGCGCGTACAAGTGGATCGTCGATCCGCTCGACGGGACGACGAACTACGCGCACGGCTACCCGTGCTACTGCGTCTCAATCGCGCTCGAACGCGAGGGCGAACTCGTCTTAGGCGTCATCCACGACCCGACGCGCGACGAGACCTTTGCCGCCGAGCGCGGCGCGGGCGCGACGCTGAACGGGCGGCGTATACGCGTCTCCGAAATCCAAGACCTCAACGAGGCTCTGCTCTGCACGGGCTACCCGTACGACGTGCGCGGGCGCGACAACTTCGTGCGCAACTTCAAGAACTTCATCCTGCACGCGCAGGGCGTGCGCCGCGACGGCTCGGCCGCGCTCGATCTGGCCTACGTCGCCTGCGGCCGCTTCGACGGCTTCTGGGAAGAGGGCTTGCGCCCTTGGGACGTGGCCGCAGGCGCGATCATCATCGAAGAGGCGGGCGGGCGCGTCTCGCGCTACGACGACGCGCCTTACGACATCTACACGCCGCCCATCATGGCATCGAACGGTCTCATCCACGAGGCGATGATGCGCGTGCTCGCCCTGCGCGACTGAAGCTCGACGCCGCGCGTTTCGCGCTTCGCACGCAACGCAGACGCTCGCCGCCTTACGCCCGCACGCGTCGCCTACGGGGCTGCCGCCCCGTCGCTTAAAGCGCGGAGTTGATGATCTCGTAGAGTTTGTCGGTTTCGCGGCGCGCGGTCTGGCGCGTGTCTTCACCGGGGAGCGGCGTCAGGTGGTGGAGCGGGTGGTAAATGATCTCGACGCGGCCGAGGCGCGGGTAACGCCAGTCGCGCGGCCAGACGCGGTGGCCGCCGCGAATCGTGATGGGCAGAACGGGCACACCCGCTTCGAGCGCGAGCCGCGCCGCGCCTACCTTGAACTCTTGCATTCGCCCGTCGGAAAAAGATCGCCCGCCCTCCGGGAAGATGACGAGCGCGCCGCCCCCGCGCAGCCATTGCAGCGAACGCCGGATGGCGCGGCGGTCGCCCTTCTGCACTTGCAACGGCCACGCGCCCAACAGTCGCATGAGTTTTCCGGCCACCGGCCAGTCGAAAACTTTGTCCCACGCGAGGAAACGAGAATAGAGCGGGACAGGGCCGCCGAGCCAGAACGGGTCGAGGTAGGTTTGGTGATTCGCGGCGATGATGACGCCGCCCGACGCCGGGACGTTCTCCACGCCCACGTAGCGCATCCGCCACAGGAGACGAAAGAGCAGGCGCAACGCAGCACGCAGCAGACGAATCGCCCACAGCGGCAGCACGTAGGGTTCGTCCTGTTGCGCTCGCGCCGGAGGCTTTTTATCACTCCGTATGACGCTCGTTTCCGTCTCGCTCAAAGCGGCTCGTCTCCCACGTCCACCGGCTCATCTTCCCGCGCCTCGCCCCGCATCTTGTCGCGCCGCGACTTACTCTGCCACGCATCGCTCAAACGCGCCACCACTCCGCCGCTGCCGCTCTCGCGGGCAGCCTGTGGCTCATCGCCGGCGTGAGGTTTGCCGCGCAGCGTCGCCAGCCCCGTGACGGTCAACTCTTCCCACCAATCAGGGATGTCGCGCTCGGTCAGGCCGTCTTCGTTCCAGCGTTCGCAACGCTCACATTCGAAGCCGTCGTAGAGCCGCGCCTCTTCCTTCGTCAGCCCGACGCGCGTGCGCGCGTTGCAACTCGCCTCCGCGCAATGTCGCTCGATCTCGACGAGCAACACCTCCCGCGGAAACACCAAACTCTGTCGCTTCTTTTTCATCTCACCCGAAATCTTCAAGCGGCCACTCGTGATCCATGAACTCCAGATGAAAGCGCGGGATGCCGTCGTTTCCCGTGCGGTGCGCGCGAACGACGGCGAAGGCCGAAGTCTGGTAGCGCACGCTCGTCAGTCGTACGTAACTTCCGCGCTCGGCCTTGAGCGACGTGTAGACGGCCGCGCCGCGCCGACTGATGTTTTCCGTGACTGTCTGTTCGCGCGCCGTGACGATCCACTTCTCGTTGTAGAGTTCGAGTGTGACTTCGACGGGCACGCTCAACCGCGACTCTTTTTTCTCGATCTGCCCTGCGGCGGCGGGCGTCTGCTCCAGCAGTTTCCACAAACCGCCTTCCGTCTCCGGCTCGAACACCTCGTAACGCTTTTTCGGATCGAGTTGGTAACTCTCCGGCGCACGCTTGCCGACGAAGGCCACGCCGAACTTGAAGTTCGGCGCGCTCGCCCCCGCGGGAAATTCCGCCCGCATGAAACGCACCAACGAGTAGACGCGATATTGATCCTCGATGTGATCGAAGCAACGCAGTTGGCGCGGCATCGGCAGCGTCAGGTGCACCAGTCGCCCGATGTCAACCGGTCGCGAGAGACTAAAACCCGCTCCGAACGGCGTCAAGTCGGCGAGGCGCGTCATCTCCGACCACTCGTTTTCGGCGTCCTCGCGAACCTGCACGCGCGCCGGTAGCGAGAGTCTCAAACGCTCGCGCACGCGCCTGTCTTTGCCCGAATATTTCATCGTTTTATGGTGCGTTTTGGAAGCTTCGCACGCCTCAATATATTGTGCCCGCCCCGATCCACCCGAACTGCCCCGAAAAACGGCGCGAAACCCTGATTTTACAAGGCTTTCGCTCGCTTTCGGGAGTTGCGAAAAGGCACATTTCGGGCTACAATATGTCGTACTTCAAGCCGGTCGGCAAACGACCCGGAAAAGTACCGTCGGACACTAATTTTCAGGTCTCTCAAACAAGGCGTTCAGGCTCTCGCGCGGACTCGTCTCGCGCCGCCGGAGACACCTCGCGCGCTCGTCAGATTCCCCCGCCCGTGCGAAGGCCGGAGAGCTTTTTTGCGAATGGAGTGCCGGGCGCGAAGCGAGCGGGTCGTCCCCCTTCAGGACGGACGCCAGATTGTACTCGAAAGGTTTGTTAATGGAAATACTGGATCATAATTACGTCAATATCGAAGAAGAGATGCGGCGTTCGTATCTCGATTACGCGATGTCGGTCATCATCGGGCGCGCTCTGCCCGACGTGCGCGACGGCTTCAAGCCCGTCCACCGCCGCGTGCTCTGGGCGATGAACGAACTCGGCAATCAACACAACAAGGCTTACAAGAAGAGCGCGCGCATCGTCGGCGACGTGATCGGTAAATATCACCCGCACGGCGACTCGGCCGTCTACGATACCATCGTCCGCATGGCGCAGGACTTCTCCATGCGCTACCCGCTCATCGACGGGCAGGGCAACTTCGGCTCGGTTGACGGCGACTCGGCCGCCGCCATGCGTTACACCGAAGCGCGCATGTCGCGCCTGACGAGCGAAATTCTCGCCGACATCGAGAAGGAGACCGTTGATTTCCAACCGAACTACGACGAGTCTCTGAGCGAGCCGCAAGTGATGCCGACGCGCGTGCCGAATCTGCTCTTGAACGGTTCGGGCGGCATCGCCGTCGGCATGGCGACGAACATCCCGCCGCACAACCTCGGCGAGATCGTGGACGCCACCATCGCCGTGCTGCGCAAGCCGCAAATTAAAGACGAGGAATTGCTCAAGCTCGTTCCCGGCCCCGACTTCCCGACCGCCGGTTTCATCTACGGGCGCGCGGGCATCCGTTCCGCTTACCTGACCGGGCGTGGCATCATCCAGATGCGCGCGCGCGCCGGGATCGACCGCATCGGGCGCGGCACGCAGGAGCGCGACGCCATCATCATCACCGAGATTCCCTTTCAGGTGAACAAGGCGCGTCTCATCGAACGCATCGCCGAACTCGTCAACGAGAAGAAGATCGAAGGCATCTCCGATCTGCGCGACGAGTCAGACCGCAACGGCATGCGGATCGTCGTCGAACTCAAGCGCGACAGCGTCCCGCAGGTCGTCCTGAACAAGCTCTACAAGATGACGCCGATGCAGTCGTCGTTCGGCGTGATCAATCTGGCGATTGTCGAAGGCCAGCCGCGCGTGCTGACCTTGAAGCAGATGCTCGAAGCCTTCGTGGACTTCCGCCGCGAGGTCGTGCGCCGCCGCACCGAGTACGAACTGCGCAAGGCGCGCGCCCGCGCACACATTCTCGAAGGTCTCAACAAGGCCATCGACGCGCTCGACTACATCATCCCGCTCATCCGCAACGCCTCTTCCGTGGACGAGGCGCGCGCGTGGCTCACGGGGCACACGGACAAGATGGGCGAAGGCCGTGCTTGGAAGGGCATCCCGACCGATCTGACGCAGGCCGGTTTCATCTCGAAGCTGCAAAGGGCAATCGGACGTTTGCAGTTCTCGGAATTGCAAGCGCAGTCCATTCTCGACCTGCAACTGCGTCGCCTCTCCGCGCTCGAACGGCAGAAGATTCTCGACGAGTACGAGGCCGTCATCAAGTTCATCGCCGAACTCGAAGAAATTCTCGCGAACGAAAACTCGCTCAGGCGCGTCATCATCAACGAACTCGAAGACGTGCGTAAAACCTTCGGCGACAAACGCCGCACGGAGATCGTGGACGAGGGCGTCGAACTCACCATCGAAGACATGATCGCCGACGAGGAAGTGGCGATCACGATCACCAACTCCGGCTACATCAAGCGCACGCCCGTTTCGTCTTACCAGCGGCAGGGACGCGGCGGCAAGGGACGCTTCGGAGCCGCGCCCAAGAACGGCGATTTCGTCGAGCACATCTTCACCGCCTCGACGCATGACTACATCATGATCTTCACCGACAACGGGCAGGTCTTCAAGTTGAAGGTTCACGAGATACCGGACGCGCCGACGCACGCGCGCGGCAAGGCCGTCGTCAATCTGATCAACATCCCTTCGACGCGAAAACTGGCGGGCGTCGTGCCTGTGAAAGAGTTTTCCGAAGGCCGCTACGTCGTGATGGTCACGCGCCAAGGGGTGATCAAGAAGACCGCTCTATCGGAGTTTCAGAACATCCGCACCAACGGCATCAACGCCATCAACATCGACGACGGCGACGAACTGCTCGACGTGGTGTTGACCGACGGCACGAAGCGCATCTTCATCGCCACGCACAACGGTCTCGCTATCCGCTTTGACGAAGCGGACGTGCGCCCGATGGGTCGTGCCACGCGCGGCGTGCGCGGCATCGACTTACGGAAAGACGATTACGTCGTTTCACTGTGCGCCGTCTCGGCCGACGACAGCGAACGCATGCTCTCCGTCTCCGAGCAGGGTTTCGGCAAGCAGACGCCGATCACGATCTATCGCCTGCAATCGCGCGGCGGTAAGGGCGTCATCAACATGAAGGCGACGCCGAAGACCGGCAAAGTGGTGGCCGTCTTCCCCGTCGAAGACGACTCCGAGATCATGATCATCACGCAGCAGGCCAAGCTCATCCGCCTCGAAGCGAACGACATTCGCAAGACCGGGCGCGGCGCGCAGGGCGTCCGCCTCATCAAGTGCGACGGCGGCGACAGGGTGACGAGCGCGTCGCTGCTGGCGGCCGCGGGCGAAGAAGAAACAAGCGCGATTGCGGCCGAGTAAACCGTGCGCATTTCAGGTCGCACGCGCGCGACAAACAAAACTCCCGCTCACTATCAGTGAGCGGGAGTTTTGATTTGCGACCCGTCGTGCGGGCGGTCTTAAAAACGATCTGTGAAGTGCGCCACCGGACGGCCGCTACTGCTGCCCGCCCAAAAGCAACTCTTGCATCTTGCGGGTAACGGGCTGCGAGCCGCCGCCGTAGTTGGACATGACGATGGCGGTGTAGCCGCTGTCGAGGAACATGTCGAGGTTTGAACTGATCCCCGCGAAGCCGCCGCTATGGCCGACGATGCGCCGCTTCGTATCCACGCCGAAGCCGTAGCCGTATTGGGGCGAGTTGAGTTCGGGTTTGGCCGAAATCAACTGGCGGACGTATTCCGCGCCGACGAGTTTGCCCGCGCGCAGCGCCGTGTCGAATTTCAACAAATCGCCGACCGTCGAATAACCGCCGCCCGCCGGGCCGCCGCGAATGACGTGCTGGAAGATGTTGTTGCGGAAGCGCGTCGTGCCGTCTTCGTTAAACTCCTTCTGGTAGCCGACGGCGAGGTTCGGCGTCACGAGATCGAGTTCGTAAGCATCCGTGTTCGTCATGCCGGCGGGCTTGTAGATGTTTTCGCGGACATAATCAAAATAACTTTGCCCGGTCACCTTTTCGATCACCGCGCCGAGCACGAGCATCCCGGTGTTGCTGTAAGCCCATTTCGTGCCCGGCTCGAAGGCGAGCGTCTCGCCCTCTGCGAGCGTCATCATGTCGTTGACGGTGCGGAAGCGTGCGCGCGACGACTCCATGAACTTGCGGTTGAAGTAGCTTCCCAAACCGGAAGTGTGCGTCAGCAAGTGTTTGATCTTGATCTTCTGCGCCGCCTCTTTCGACGGAAACTCCGGCAGGAACTTGGCGAGCGGGTCTTCAAATGAGAGCTTGCCGCGCTCGGCGAGTTGCGCGATGGCGACGGCCGTGAACATCTTGTTCATCGAGCCGAGATTGAACTTCGTGTCTACGCGGTTCGGGACGTGGAAATCTTTGCTCGCCTCACCGTAAGCCTTCTCGAAGAGAATTTTGCCGTCCTTTGCCAGCAGCACCGCGCCGGAGAACGCGTCGGCCTCCGCCAACTTCTGCACGTAGGCTTCGAGTTCGCGCGCACGCTCGGCGTCCGTCAACGTCCTCGCGGCTCGCCCGGCGGCGGCGGGGACTTTCGGCGGGCGCGTGCCGATGCCCGTGATGCGGTTGGGCGCGTTCGCTTCGACGCTCACCATGAGTCCCATCCAATCGTCCGTCAACTTCGCGCGCAGGAGCGCGGTCGCCTCCGTCGCGCCGTTACTGTCCTGAATCCCGTGAAACTCGACGCCGCGCGTGCGGTCGCGCATCTGCGCGATGAAATTCAGGTGCGCGCTCATCGGCATCTGGGCGAGTTCGCCCCCGTAGTTCTCTTCTATGAACTTCTTCGTCGCCGCCGCGTCCGTCGTGTTGATGATCTTCACCAATTCGGAGACACGCCGCGTGGCCGGAGTCTCCGGCGCGGCGGGTTGCGTTTGCTGCGCCTGTGCGACGGCAGCGGCGAACAGGCAGACAATAAACAGGGCGGCGCGGGCGGTTGAATTTATGATGGCTGAAAATTTTCTCATCTCTTAATTATCCTCGCTTGTTTGGGGCGCGCTCGTCGCGCGTTTAGTTACGGTTCACATCGCAGGCGGCAGACGCGTGCGGGTTGCGTTCTTCGCGCGGGGCGCGTCAACGTCGCCGCCGCGCGGCGGGTGCGTTCTGTTTTCGGAGCAGGCCGGTCAGGAGCAAGTCTGCGATCTGTTCGGTCTTTTCTTTGATCTCGTCGCGCTCGCCGAGTTCGGTCGTGCTCAGGCTGTAGGGCAAAAGCGAATTGGTGGCGTGGATCAGGGCGAACGCCGTCGAGAGCGCGTCGCCCACGCTGAAGACTTTGAGGCGCGAGCCTTCGTTCAGCACGTCCGCAAAGACGCGCGCCTCCTCTTCAAAATAACGCGCGCGCCGCGCCAGCAACTTCGGGCGCAGGGCGGCCAACAGGTCGTTCAAACTCTGCGTGTAGTGCTGCACGCTGTCGAAGCGAAAGAGCACGCGCGCCACCAGCATCAGGCGCAGGCGAATCGCCACGTCGGCGTCCGAGCGCGCAATCGCCCACAGACGCTCTTTCAGCCGTTCGACGATGCGGTCGACGTGCGACAGCGTGACCTCTTCCTTGCTCGCAAAGTGCAGGTAGATCGTGCCCTTGCCGATGCCTGCCTCCTGCGCGATGTCGTCCACCGTCATCTTGCGGTAGCCGTAGCGCGCCAGCAGGTGATCGGTCGCGTCGAGAATCGCCTCGCGCACCTCTTCCCTCGTGATTGCGCTGACCATAACTTTCTGACCCCTGACCGGAATCGCCTTTCAGTCAGAATTACGCCGAGACGGAAAAGTAGTTCCAAACTTTTTCACGCGTTCGAGAGGATAGGCGGGCGGCGGTTTGCAGGCGGAAGGGGCGCGCGGGTCACCCGGATGATGAGGAGGCGACCGCGCTTTCGTATTTCGCGGCGAGTTCGTCCTGACAGGTGATGCAGATGTCCAACTCGCGCAGGTGGCCGTCTTCGAGGCCGTAGATCAGGCCGTGCACGGCCAACTCCTGACCGCTCTCCCACGCGCTCTGCACGATGGTCGTGCGGCTCACGTTCAAGACCTGCTCGATGACGTTCAACTCGCACAGTCGCTTGAAGCGTTCCTCGTCGCCGGGTTCGGCGGCGAGCAAAGCCTCGTGCTCGTGCTTCACGTCCTGCACGTGCCTCAGCCAGTTGTCGATCAGGCCGAACTTCTGGTTCATCAACGCGGCTTTGACGCCGCCGCAGCCGTAGTGCCCGCACACGATGATCTGCTTCACCTTGAGCACTTCGACGGCGTATTGAATCACCGAGAGGCAGTTGAGGTCTGTATGCACGACGACGTTCGCCACGTTGCGATGAACGAACAATTCGCCGGGCAGCAGATCGACGATTTCGTTGGCGGGCACGCGGCTGTCCGAGCAGCCGATCCAGAGATAGTGCGGCGACTGCTGCTGCGACAGACGGTTGAAAAAGTCCGGGTCGCGCGCCGTCACTTTTGCAGCCCACGCGCGGTTGCCTGCAATCAGTTCGGTTAAGTTTTTCATCTCTTCAAATGGCGGGCGCGCCTTCTCCTTCGATCCAGACTTGGCCGCCCGCAAAGAACTCCTTTTTCCAGATGGGGACGGTGCGTTTAAGTTCGCGGATCGCCCACTCGCAGGCTTCAAAGGCGGCGCGGCGGTGCGGCGCGCTGACGGAGATGACGACCGAAGTTTCACCGATCTCCAGCCGCCCCGTGCGATGCACGATGCCGACGTGCGCGATCTCGAATTTTTCGTGCGCCTGTTGCCCGAGCCTACGCATCTCGCTCAAGGCCATCGGCGGGTAGGCTTCGTAGACGAGATAAAGCGTCTCGCCGCGACCGCGCGTGAACCTGCGCGCGTAGCCGTCGAGCGTGACGGTCGCGCCGCAACGCGGCGGCACAACGCGTCGCGCAACTGCGCCGACGTTGATGGGTTCGGTCGTGAGTTCAAAAAAATCTTCTTCCGTTGCGCCCTGCCCGCGCTCGTCGTGCGCTCCGGCGTCCGCGACGCCCGCGCCGCCGCTCACGGGCGGGAAGATCGCGATCTCATCGCCCGCGCTCACCTCCGCTGCTGACCCCGCGTATTCCTCGTTGACCGCGACGAGCAGCGAACGGCCGAAGCGGCGAAGCGCGGGATGCGCGTTCAAGACTTCCTCGAAGACGCTCGCGGCCGTAGCGGGTGCGCCGACTTCGAGTTGCTCCTCTTCGCGCCCGGCCTCTTCGCGCGCCGCGCCGAAATAGAGCACGCGCACGCGGATCGTCTGCTGCTGGTGCGGCGCGCCGGGTCTCCGGTCTTGCTTGAGATCGTCGCTGGTGTTAGTCATTCGTCGAGGTTCGGGTGTTGGCCGCTGTGGCCGTTTCCTTTGGCGAGTTTATGTTTGCGCGCGCGTTCCTCATAGTTGCCGACGACTTGCGAGAGCAAATTCGAGATGCGTTCGAGTCGCTCCGCGCCGGAGCGCAGTTCCAGTAGCGACTGCTTGGCCTCCGGGTCGAGTTCCATCGCGGCGGCGACGAGGAAAGAGAGCCGCTCGGGTTCTGCGTCGGGCAGGTCGGGCAGGCTGGCGCGGTCGTCGTTCAGGACGCGCACGGCGCGCGCGATGCGCGTGAAAAGCTCGCTCACCCGGCGTGCGCGCGCCACGAGCAACTCTTCGTCCTCGCGCTCGTCTTCAAAAAACTCGACCCGGCCGACGAGATAAGGCTCGCCCATTTCGACGTACTCGGAGACGCGATAGCGTATGAGGCCGACCGTCAAAATGTTGGAACGCCCGTCGGGCAACAGTTGCGACTCGACGACTTCGGCCACGCATCCGACGTGGTTGACGGGCGGGCGCGTGTTGGTCGCCGTGTTCAGGTCGAAGTAAGACAGTCCGAACAAATTATTCCCCGCGCGCACGTCCGCGAGCATCAAGCGGTAACGCTCCTCGAAGATGTGGAGCGGCAACGGCACACCCGGAAACAGCACCAGCGGCAAAGGGAACAGCGGCAACTGGCTCACGCCGCGCACTCTCTCGAAAGCTTCACTCATGGGTCAGAGGTCAGAGGTTAGAGGTTAGAGGTCAGTCAGCATCAGTTCTTGTTTTCAACTGATCCCTGACCTCTAACGTCCGGCCTCTACTACGTTGCTGCGTTTCGTTCGATGGCTTGCAGCGCACTGGCCGAGGCGACGAGTTCACCTTCGCCGGTCGCCAACGCCTCGGCGGGCGCGGTGTCGGCGGCGTCGGCTGCTCCGGTTAAAGGTGCGCTGCCGTCCGTCTGTCCGGCGTCGAGTTCGAGTTGTTGTTCGATGAGATTCAGGATTTTTTCGGGCGACTCGTCGCCGAGCGCGAGGCGTTTGGCTTCGAGCGTCAGCGCGGCCATGTCGTGGGCGCGGGCGCGAAAGCGTATGTCGCGCGTGATGAGGTCTTCGATGATGCGGCGTTCGCGCACCTGACGCGTTGCATCCGAGTCGAGTCCGGCGGCGACGGCGTATTCGACGGGCACGCTGCGGTTGCTGATCATGATGTGGAGCGCGCCGGTTAAAGCACGCGCCTCTTCGCGCATGCGCGGAATGTCGAGCAGGGAGTTTTTGAAACCGAGATGGCCGCGCAGGTTGATCTCGATGATCGGCGCAGGGCTGTCTTCTTGCCCGGCGTCGTGCGTGCGCGCTTCGAGCCGGAGCACTTCCAGCACGCCCGCGTGGACGGCTTCGGCGTCGGGCGCGCCGGACACGTCGAAGTTGAGACGCTGGAACGGCCGCTGCGTATAGTCGCGCGAGTGCCGCGCGGCGACGACGCGCCGCTGCTCGTCAACTTCGACGAGGTAGAGGCCGCGTTCCTCTTTGAACTCGTCAATCGTGCAGGCTTCGAGCGAGCCGGGGTTGAACGCCCAGTCCTCGATCTCGAAACGTTTATGCGTGTGGCCGAGCGCGACGTAGTCAACGAGCGCGCGCAGTTCTTTCATGCGCGAGATGGAGAGCGCGGGGATGTTCGGGCGGTTGAGTTGGCCTTCAACGTCCGTGTGCAGCATCAGGATGTTGAATAGCTCCTCGCCGCGCGCGCGCCTGAGCGCATCCACGACGAGCGGGACGGCGGCGTTCGTCGAAGTGCCGAACCAGTGTGTGCCGAAGATGCGCGCCCCCGCGATGTCTATATAAGACCCGCTGCGTTCCTCTTCGTTCCAAGGCACGAGATTGAAGCCGTCGCGCGTGTCCGGTTCGAGCAGGATGAGGTAGCCCCACTGCGAGAGCGAACGCATCCAACTGAAACGGTTGACGGCGTCCGACTCGTGCTGGTCGTGATTGCCTTCGATGGCGACGACGGGGATACCGGCATCCTTCAACATTTGCAGGCCGATGATGGCGTGGTTCATCGCCTGCGGGTCAACTTTGCGCGAGTTGAAGAAGTCGCCGCAGATGAGCACGAAGTCGACGGCGTTCGGCAGCGCGTGGCGGACGATCACGTCACTCCAAGCGCGGAAGAAGTCGGTTGTGCGCTCCTCTACGTTGTAGCGTCGGCAGCCGAGGTGGATGTCCGCAAGATGAAGAAATTTCATAATAATCACGACGACGCGCGACAGCCATCAGACCCGCAAGGGGGCGACAAACATTTGCGCTTTCGTGCGACTATTATACAACGAGAGAGGTCAGAGGTCAGAAGTCGGAGGCCGGTAAAAAAATAGAGGTCAGAGGTTAGAGATTAGAGATTAGTAAAAACAAAAGCTGTTCCGCACCGATCTCTAACCTCTAGTCTCCGACCTCTCAAAAAAGATGAAGCCCCCGCGACTCTGGGAATGAGTCAAATTTGGAAGCGGGGGCTTCGGCTCCGGGCGGCGGCAGAAGGGTTACCGTATGTGCGCGGAGCGCAACGGTCTCTCGTGAAGGGGACGAGAGCCGAACTTGTAAAATCTCTCAAAGAACCATTTTCTCTCGCGGCGCGGCGACGTTTGGAGGAGAAAAGCCGCCGCGCTTGCATCTGTGAGGACAGATTATGTCAACGACCGTGCTTGCCCTGCGCCGTGCGTAACAAGTGTGAGGTTGCTACGGCGTCGCACATGATCTTGTTAAGGGCGTCTATAGCCGGGCGCGCAACGTGCTCGGAAATCTTCTTGCGCGCCAGTTGAAGCAACACCCCGCGTATCTCGGCGGGTGTCATTTCGCCGTCGGGTCTCTCTTCGAGCTTTTTCAATAACGCTTTCAAAAAACTCACCGCCTAACCATATATGAGATTAAAGCCCGTTTCGTTACAAAAACTTTTCAAGCTGCTTCGAGTCGCGCCGCGAGCGTCGAATGGCGCACGGTCGTGAGCAACTGTTCGACATCGAGGGGCTTCGACAGGAAACCGTCCGCGCCCTGCCGGAAACAGGCTTTCTTCGTCTCGATGCTCTCGTCGGAACTGACGATGTAGACCTTCGACGAAGGGCATTGCTCCTTGAGATAGTCGAGGATGCGCAGGCCGACTTCGGGCGAATCGAGCACCGGGGGCATGTGCAAATCAAGGATCGAGATGACCGGCTCGAAGTGCGTCGCGTGGCGCATGGCGGAGGGAAAGTCGCTGGCCGTCGTCACGTCGTACTCGTCGCAGAGCGTCCAGTAGAGTTGCTGCCTGATGGCGGTTTCGTCGTCAACGATGAGAAGTTTCGGTTTCAACGTTCTGCTTCCTTTCCGCCACCTGCGTCTTTTGGTAGAGCGCGCTTGCCATCAACTCTTAAAACTTTTCAACTTACTTCCCGTCCTACACTTGATATATATCGCAACCCACGTGCCACGAACGGCGAAGACGCAAAAGCCGCCATTTGCGCCAAACTCGCGCACGGGCGACATAAACCGGCAGGCGTAAAGTGTGAACTAGAGTAGACAGAGGGGCTGTCGTGTGTAGACAGGAGAGGACAAAAGAAGGGATGAGCGCGGAGGGCGGAGAGATGAATGAAGAGAAGCATTCAATCGCTTGAGTGCTTTCTTTCATCCCTCATCCTTCATCCTTCATCCCTTTATGCAGTGATGTCCAGTTCGCTGATGAGGCGGTGGAAGTAGGAGCGGCTGATGCCGAGGCGTTTGGCGGCGGCGGCTTTATTGCCGCTTTCGGCCTGCATGGCGTTGATGACGAGGCGGCGTTTGAGGGCGAGCATCGCGCCTTCGAGCGTGGTTTCGTCGTCTCCGGTGCGGCCGTTGTCCGATGCGGTGGCGGCGGTGCGGCGGATGTGAAGCATCTTCTCCGGGAGAAACTCCGTGCCGAGTTGCGAGCCGGTGGTCAAGACGACGAGCCGCTCCATCAGATTTTCGAGTTCGCGGACGTTGCCCGGCCAGTCGTACTCCTGCAAGGCTTCGATGAGCGCGGCGTCGAGGGCGACGGGCGGCCGTCCGTGTTTGTCGGCGGCCTTCGTGGCGAAGTGCGCGGCGAGAACGGGGAGGTCTTCGCGCCGCTCGCGCAAGGGGGGCAGTTGCAGCGGCACGACGTTGAGGCGATAGAAGAGGTCGCGGCGGAAGCGTTTCTCTTCGACTTCCTGTTCGAGGTCGCGGTTGCTGGCGGCGATGAGGCGAATGTCAACCGTGAGAGTTTTCGTGCCGCCGAGACGTTCAAAGGTGCGATCCTGCAAGACACGCAGAAGTTTCACCTGCACGGCCTGACTGAGTTCGCCGATCTCGTCGAGGAACAGCGTGCCTCCATCGGCCAACTCGAAGCGACCCATCTTCGCCTGCGACGCGCCGGTGAACGCCCCTTTCTCGTGGCCGAACAGTTCCGACTCGATCAGGTCTTCGGGCAACGCCGCGCAACTGACGGCGATGAAAGGCCCCGCGGCGCGCGGGCTTTCTTCGTGGACGGCGCGCGCGAGCATCTCTTTGCCCGTGCCGTTTTCGCCCGCGAGCAGCACGGTCGCGCTCGTGGAGGCGACGGCGCGCGCCTGCTTCAAGATGCGTTCGAGCGCGGGCGAACTTCCCATCAGGCGGCCGAAGCCGCGACAGGCATCGAGCGAGGCGCGCAGTTTCAAGTTCTCTTCTTCGAGGTGGCGCACGCGCGCCGCCTGCCGGACGATGTGCGTGACTTCGGCCTCGTTGAAGGGTTTCTCGAAGAAGCCGTATGCCCCGCAACGGATGGCTTCGAGCGCGGTCTGCCGCGAGTTGCTGCCGGTGATGACGATGACGGGGATGCTCGGGCGCGCGGCGCGCGCCGCCTCGATGACGGCGAGACCTTCGCTGATGCCGTCGAGGTCGGGCGGCAGGTGCAGGTCGCAGAGGACGACTTGGACGCGCCCGCTTTGCAACTGCGCGATGGCCGCGGCGCGCGAGTCGGCTTCGAGGACGTGGTGCTCAGAGTCGAGCGCCCAGAAAAGTTGACGCCGCAAAACCTGATCGTCGTCAACGACGAGCACTGTCGCTTTGTCCGGGATGTGTTGCGGCGTGGGTTCGCTCATTGGACGTGTGCGGGTATGCGAGGAAATTAAAGTCCGTCCTTTGTCGGGGACGCGCTTTGCGGGCGCACGCCGGACAGGCATCTAACGAAAGCTATGTGTCATGAACTCTTGGAAGCGAAAGAGACGTGCTCAATTGGCCGCGCCCGTCTTGGCGGCGCTCTTCGCAAGCGAAGCCTTCTCGGCCGAGCGGGCGTGTGAGGCCATGAGCGGAATGGATGGTAGCACGACACGGAAGCGCGTGCCAGACCCGAGCTTCGATTTGACTTCGAGCCGCCCGCCGTGCGATTCGACGATCTCGCGACAGGTGTAGAGGCCGAGGCCGATACCACGCTTCTTCGTCGTCGCGAAGGCGCGAAAGAGGCGCGTGCGCATGAAGTCTTCGGTCATTCCCGGCCCCGTGTCTTCGACGCTGAAATAGATCAACTTGTCGCTCTCGTCGCCGGCGGCGACGGTGAGCCGCCCGCCCCGCCCGCCCATCGCCTCGAACGCGTTGACGATCAGGTTTTCCAGCACGCGCTCGATCCGCTCGGCGTCAATCGGGGCGACGAGCGTGTCGGGCAATTCCGTCTGAATGTCGTAGAACTCGGCGCGCGGGTCGGCGTTGGCCGCCAGCACGCGCCGGATGACGGGGACGAGATCGGCGGGCTGCGGCGTGCGCCGGTATTCTCCGCTCAGAGATTTCACCGGCTCGCTCAGGCGTGCGACGAGCGCGCCCAGTTTCTCCGTCGCCTGCCGCAGCGAAGAGACGGCGTCTTCACGAAACTCGGCGCGATGAAATTGACGTTCCATGTTCGTGACGAGCATCGAGAGGCCGGTGATGGCGTTTTTGAGATCGTGCGTGAGCATCGCGGAGAGGCGCACGAAGGATTGAAACTGGCGCGTCTCGGCCTCGCGCGCGATGAGTTCGCGCAGGCGGTCGCTCATCCGGTTGAAGCCTTCGACGAGCGCGTGCGTTTCGTCGTGCGCCTGCACTTCGATGCGCTGGTTGAGATCGCCCGCGCCGATGGCCGCCGCCGCCTCTGTGACGCGGCTGATGCGGCGCGTGGCGCGCGTGACGACGGCGAACGCGAACAGCATGGCCGCGCCCGCGATGAGCAGGGCGACGACGAGCGCGCCGAGGCCGCCGCGATTGATGCTCGCCACGGCGCGCGTGTAGTTTCCGGCGGCGGCCACGGAGAGATCACTGCCCGCGATTGGTTTGTAGGAAGCGAGCCAGCGCACGCCGTCGGCCGGGACGGTGTAAAAATTCGTCCCGCCCTCGCCCGCCTGCATCGCGCGTGCGAGAGCGTCGAAGTAAGGCATCGCAACGCCCGCCGGTTGATACTTGAGCGCGTGGTTGGTGTGGTGAATGATCTTTCCCGTCCGGTCGAGAACGATCAGCCGGCGCGCAGGCGATGTCGCGGCGTTCGAGTCGCGCACGGCCTCTTGCAGCAGCGCGTCCAACTTAAGTTCTGCGACGAGCGCGACGCGCGGGTTGCGCTCGCCCTCGGGCGAGAAGACGGGCACGGTGTAGACGATGCAGGGCGTGCCGTTCGCGTCGAGCGTCACGTCCGAGCGCAGGGGCTTCGGTTCGGAAGTCGTCCAGACGCGCTCGTCGAGACGCAGTTGGCCGGGCAGAGAGTCGCGCGCCGAAACGCGCGCCGACGGGTTGTTTGCATCGGGCGGCTCGACCCGGACAGGCGCGCGCCCGCCCGCCTGCGACGCGCTCACGGGCGTGACGGCGGAGTAGTAAGCGCGATTGTGTGAAACGAAATCGGAGACTGTGTTTTGCAACGCCTCCGTCGCTTGCGCGGCCGGTTCGCCCGGCGCGTGAGAAGCGTTACCCGTCGCCTGCGTGGAGGGTTGCGCTGCGACGCCGCGCGCGTAATCGCGCACCGCGCCCGCTTGCGCCAGCGCGGTCAAGTCGGCTTCGCGCACGCGCAGTCCGGTCTCCACGTCTTGCGCGACGCGCGCCGCCTCGGCCTCCACCTCCTCGCGCAGCATCCCTTCGACGACGTTCAGACTGTTGCGATAGAACAGCAAGCCGACGAGCAACACCGGCGCGAGTCCGCCGGCGATGAAAAGGATTAAGAGTTTGGAGCGAAGGTTCACGTCGAAATTTTAAAGGGCGCGTTGCGAGTGAGGTCGCGCATGAAGATTACGCATGCGGACGGTAGTTGAACGCGCGGCAGATGCTAACGCGGGGACGGCAAACTGTCAAAAAAAATACCCGCGACCCTCGGAGACCGTATTGACTCCGAGAGACGGTATTTATGAGACGCGCGTGCGGCCAAACTCCGCGAGCAGCGGCGCGAGGCGCGCAAGGACGTGCGGGTGCGCCGCGCCGTTCGCGGCGACGAGGCCGTTGCGGTTCTGCACGTCCTCGGTGTTGTAGCAAAGCGGCTCGCCCCAGAGGTCTGTCAGCCGTCCTCCGGCTTCGTGGAGGATAGCTTCGGGCGCGCAGGTGTCCCACTGCTTCGTGCGCGGCGAGAGATGAACGTAGAGATCACACTGCCGCTCGGCGATCAGCCCGGTCTTGATGCCGACCGAGCCGCGCCTGATCTCTTCTCTGAGGCCGAGCGCGCGCATCACGGTCTTCATGCGCGGGCTGTGATGATTGCGGCTCGCCGCCAGACGCATCCGCGCAAAATCCGTCTCACCTGAGACGCAGAGGCGTTCCGGTTGCATCTCCGGACGCACGACCCACGCGCCCGCGCCGCGCGCCGCGTAGTGCAGCACGTCGGGCACCGGTTGATAGACGACGCCGAGCACCGGCGTGCCGTCCGCGACCAGCCCGACCTGCACGGCGAAGTCGCCGTTGCCTTCGATGAAGCCCTTCGTGCCGTCGAGCGGGTCAATTATCCAGACGCGCGAAATGCTCAGGCGGCGCACCGTGTCGAGCGTCTCTTCGGACAACAGGCCGTCGGCGGGAAACTCTTGTTGCAAGCCCGCGACGATCACGTCGTTGGCCGCGTGGTCGGCCTGCGTCACCGGGTCGTCGTTCTCGCTCTTGTGGACGATGTTGAGCGGCCTGCCGTAATGTTCGAGCGCGGCCGCGCCCGCCGCGCGCGCAAGCGAAATGGCCGCGCCCAGTTCGCGTTCGTAAAGATTGCCGTTTGCGGCGTCCGTGTGCGCCTGCTTGCTCAAGGTTCTCTGTATCTCCGGTTGTTCAAGCTGACATTACCTAAAAAAGAAAGTCTCACGCAAAGGCGCAAAGGCGCAAAGAGGAAGATCAAGAAGGAAACCTCAGAAGAGAAACTCAAGGTTATTGAATGCTTCAATTCTTTATGCTTTCTCTTTGCGCCTCTGCGCCTTTGCGCGAGCTATTCTTCCTCGTCACACCTCGCGCGCCGCGTCGCGGATGATGTCGAGCGTGGCTTCGATGTCGCGGCGCGTCGTGCGGAAGTTGACGATGCAGGCGCGCAGGGCGAAGCGGCCGCGCAGGGAAGCGTTCGACACGTAAGCGCGCCCGCCGCGCTGCACCGCGCGCATGATGCGCCCGTTCAACTCGTCCAGTTCCGCTTCGATGCGCGCGCGCTCCGTCTCGACGGCCGAGGCGAGCCGCAACCGCGCACCGGGCGGCACGTAACGAAAACAGCAGATGCTCAACTCGACGGGCGCGAGCAGTTCAAAGTCTTCCGCCGCTTCGACGCATGCGCCGAAGTAGGCTGCGAGCGCGTTGTCTTCCGTAATCGCGGCGGCGATTGCCCGCGCGCCGTAGTAGCGCAGCAGCATCCAGATTTTCAAGGCGCGGAAGCGGCGCGACAATTCTACGCCGTAGTCGAAGAAGGCAAACGATTCGTCTTCCGTCTCTTCAAAAATTTTGATGTAGTCCGACTCGCTCCCAGCCCACACCGCGCGCACCTGCGCCGCGTCGCGAAAGAGCAGGCAGCCGCAATCAACAGGCGTGTAGAGCCACTTGTGCGGGTCGAGCGAGACGGAATCGGCCTCTTCGAGTCCCGCAAAGAGCGCGCGCTTCGACGAATCGGTCGCCGCGAGCGCACCGTATGCGCCGTCCACGTGAAACCAGAGGCCGTATTCGCGCGCGACACGCGCGATCTCCGAGAACGGATCGACCGCGCCCGTGCTGACCGTGCCTGCGCTCGCCACCACGCAACACGGCTGGAGGTTGTCGCCCACGTCGCGCTTGATCCTCTCGCGCAGACGCCGCACGTTCATGCGAAAGTTCTCGTCCGACTCGACGACGCGCACCTGTTCGCGCCCCAACCCCAGAATGTCCGCCGCCTTCACAATTGACATGTGCGCCTGATCCGAGACGTAAATCGTCGCCGGACGCGCGGCGTGCCACAAACCTTTTTGCGATGCGTCGAGGCCGCGCGCCGCGCCCGCAACGTCGTCGCCGCCCGGCTCTGCGGCGGCGGCGCGCGATCTTGTGCGATGCGCGACGTAGAGCGCGTTCAAGTTCGCCATCGAGCCGCCGCTCGTCAACAAACCGCGCGCGCCTTCCGCGTAGTTGATGAGCGCGGCGAGCCAACTGACGACCGTGTGTTCGACGTGCGTTGCCGCCGGGGATGAACGCCACGCGGGAACGTTCTGATTGAGCGCGGAGGCGATGAAGTCTGCGAACGCCCCGGCGGGCGTCGAGGGCGATGCGACGTAGCCGAAGAAGCGCGGGTGTCCGCTGTGGCGGCTGCCCTCGAAGATGCGTCGGCAATCGGCGAACACTTCGTCGAGCGAATCGGGCGCGGAGGGCAACGGCGCGTCGAACTGTGCGGCCAGTTCGCGCGCGGTTGTCTGCTGCAAGACCGGCGAATCGGAGACGCGCCGGAAATAGTCTGATACCAACTCGACGGCGCGCGCGGCGAGGTCTGCGAACGCCTCGTCCGTGATGTCGAGCGACGAGGCGCGCGCGGCGGCGGCGTCGCCCCCGCCGCTTCCTTCGCCACCACCGTCGTGTATCCCTGTCTCGTCGGGACTTTCCTTTTCTCGTGTGTCGCTCATGTCACTAAAATCGTTCACCACAGAATCACAAAGTCACAGACGCAAGGCACGGATGAGCTAAGGAAACTATCTTGAATTTGCAATCGTTTGATGCCTTCCTCCGCGCTCTCCGTGCCTGCGTCGGCGAACGCTTTTTCCATTTTCGTAGAATCGATATAGAGAGTCCAAACCCTAGCACACCTCGCGCGCTTACCTGAAATATTCTTGCCGTGTTGCGCCCGCAACGCTTATAGTTCGTCCACACGACCGACTCCGTATCCGATTTCTAACGAGAGACTATAGCTATGAAAAATGCTTCGACGCGCCATGTCGCATCGCCCGGCGAACAATTCGTGCCGGACGTTTCTCGCGCTCGTTCATCGTCCCTGTTTCAACGCCCCCACTTCATCGTTCCAAACAAATTGGAGGTTTGAATTATGTCCATCACCGGCCACGCCACGACAGAGGGGACGACGCGCTACCGCGAGCGTTTGCAGCGAGAGGCAATTGCCGCAAACCATTTCCGGCTCGAACAAAACCTCTGGCTTTCCTCGCTCGGCATCGGCACGTATCTCGGCAAGCCCGACGCGGAGACCGACGCGCGCTATACGGAGTCGGTCGCGCGCGCCGTCGAACTCGGCGTGAACGTCATAGACACGGCGGCCAACTATCGTTTCCAGCGCAGCGAGCGTTCAATCGGCGCGGCCTTGCAGGCGTTGGTCGAAAGCGAGGCGGTCGCGCGCGACGAGGTAGTCGTCTGCACGAAGGGCGGCTATATCCCCTTCGACACAGACCCGCCCGCCGGGCAAGAGGGCGTGCGCCGCTACATCGAAGAGACTTTCATCAAGACGGGCGTGGCCGAAGCGGCAGACATCGCGGCGGGCAGCCATTGCATGACGCCGAAATATCTCGCGCACCAAATTGATCAATCGCTTCGCAACATGCGCCTCGACGCCGTTGACGTGTATTACATCCACAACCCGGAGACGCAACTCGGCGTCGTCTCGCACGCAGAGTTTGAGACGCGCCTGCGCGCCGCGTTCGGGCAACTGGAACAGAGCGTCGCCGACGGCAAGATTAAGAACTACGGCGTGGCGACGTGGAACGGCTTTCGCGCCGCGCCTTCGGAGCGTGGTTATCATTCGCTCGAACGCATGCACGAACTGGCGCGCGAGGCCGGGGGCGACGGGCATCATTTCCGCTTCGTCCAACTTCCCTTCAACCTTGCGATGCCGGAAGCCCTCACGCAGTCGAACCAAACTTTTCAGGGCGCGCAGGTGTCTCTGCTCGAAGCGGCGCGCGCGCTCGGCGTGTCGGTCGTCGCGAGCGCGTCGATCTTGCAGGGCAAGGTGGCGCGCGGGCTTTCCGAAGACATACGCGAGCCGCTCGGTTCGCTCGCCTCCGACGCGCTGACCGCGATCCAGTTCACGCGCTCCACGCCCGGCATCACCACTGCCCTCGTCGGCATGAGCCGCCGCGCCCACGTCGAAGAGAATCTCCAACTCGTGCGCCTCGACCCCGCGCGCCCCGATCAATATCAACGCCTGTTCTCAGGCGGAGCGGAGTAGCGGCGGCGCATGCGCGAGCCTTGATCTTCCCACGGAGAAGCATGAATGACGCAACCGGAGATAAAATCGTTCGCGGACTTTTGGCCGCACTATCTGGCCGAGCACAGCCGCGCGGGCACGCGCCTCCTGCACGCGGCGGGCACGCTCACGAGCACCGGCCTCGCCGTCGGGCTGGTGGCGAGCGGCCGCTGGCGTTGGCTGCCCGTCGCGCTCGCCACCGGCTACGCCGCGGCATGGGCAGGCCACTTCCTCATCGAACACAACCGCCCCGCCACCTTCAAACACCCGCTCTGGTCTTTCGCCGCCGACTACAAAATGGTCGCGCTGATGCTCACGGGAAAGATGGGTAAAAGCCGTAAATCGTGAATCGTAAATCGTAAATAGAGAAAACTCAGGTCTTTCTATTTACGATTTACGATTCACGATTTACGGCTTTTCTCTATTTCGCCGGGGGCGGCGGGATGCGTGCGGCCTCTTCGGGCGTGCGTGCGCGGCGGCGCGCGAGTTCGAGTTTGAGGCTTTCTTCGCCGCGGCGCATGGCATATTGATGGTTGGAGGCCAAGAGCGGTCGGAGCAGGAGCGAGAGGGCGCGCACGACAGGTTTGCGCGCGCGCACTTTCCAGTCGAAGGTGATATCGACGAGCAGGCCGTCCTGTCTGAACGTCCAGATGCCGCGCCCCTGCAAGTCGCCGACGGCTTCGAGCGTCGAGCCGAAGGGGTGGCGCGACTCGGTGACGCGAAACTGCCAGCGCAAACTGTAAGGCAAGTACCCCCGCGTGTGCAGGCTGACGAGTTTCCCGACGCCCGTAGTAGCGTCGCCTTCCTCTAACACCTGCACGTCGAGATAAGTCGCAGGCCACCAACGCCGCAAGTCCGCCACGTCCTTGAGCACGTCCGAAACTTCCTCGCACGTCCCTTCGACGCGCCAGCGGGAAATGAAATGATAATCGGCTATCGACATGGAAAAGTTTCTCTCCGTTAGTTGCGCCCCCTTAGTGTCTCTCTCTTGCCGTCAACCGCCCTCGGCCTTCGACGCGCGTTGCTTCTGTTGATAGAGGAACGAGACGGCGAGCAGGATCGCGCCGAGCACGAGGAACGAGACGATGCGATAAAACTGTTCGAGCACGGCCAGATCGAGGAAGAAGACTTTGAAGGCCGTCGCCGTCAGAAGCAGCAAGGCCATAACACGCAACACGCGGTTCGCGCGGCGGTGGCCGTAGAGCAACATCGCGCCGCCGTAGAGCGTCCAGACGAGCGAGAGCGAAAGCCCCTGCGCGAGTCGCAGGTCGCGCGTCTCCGTCTCGGCCAGCGCGCCCGCGCGGATCAATTTCTCGAAGTAGCCGGTGGCTTCGAGACTGAGCGCGGCGATGGTGTAGAGGTTCGCCACGACGACGATGGCATTGATGACCGAGTAGCGTTCGGTTTCGTCGATTTTGTCGGAGCGCGTGTAGAGACGCCCGGCGTACCAGAGCGCGAAGATGAAAGCGGCGAAGGCGGCGAAGGTTTGATTCAGCAGCGGCAGATGCCACGCGGCGTTATAGAAGCCCGCGTCGAAGGCGATGATCTTCGCGCCCGTCACGACGAGCCAAGCGAGCGCGGCATAGCGCAGCGCGGCTACGTTTCGCTTCACGCCGACGACGAGCGCACAGAGCGCGTAGAACGTCCAGAGCACGCTCAGCGAAAAGTGCCGCGCGTTCTCGATGGGCTGGTAGGCCTCAAGGTCTACGATGTCGAAAGAAGCGAGATACGCGCCGAGCGAAGCCCGGCGCGCGTTGAAGAAGTCGTTCACGTCGACGGTCAGCAGGGTGAGGGCTAAGACGTTGGCGGAGAGGATGAGAACCGCGCCGATTATTTCGCGCTCGCCGCGTGCGACGCGCTCGCCCGCGCGCCGGTAGAGCCAGACCGCGCCGCCGAGCGCGGCGACGAGCGCGGCGGCCGAGACGGCGCGGCGGTTCAAGAGCGGCACGAACGGCTCGCCCGCGCGATGGGCGAAATCGAACATATCCGACATGAACCAGTGCGCCGTGGCGAAGGCGAAGACGGGGAGCGCGACATAGCGCGGCGCGTCCGTGTCCGAGCGCAGGCCGATCCACGTGAGCATCAACGCTTCCATCGCCCAGACGATGGTGACCCACTGCTGGTCGAGTTGGATGGCGGCGGCGAGCGTGAAGAAAGTAACGGCCGCGCCGATGTAAGAGAGCGCGAGCAGTTTATCTGCGCGGTGGCGTTGGTAAGTGAAGTAAAACAGGAGAACGTAGAAGGCCGACCAGAGCAGCGCGTAAGAGCCGAGCATGCGGTGATGCGCGGGTTCGAGGAGCGCGTAGCTCGCGGCGAAGAAGAACCACGCGTTCGAGATGATGAGCGAGATGTCGAACCACTCGGCGGGTCGTTGCTTGATGACGTTGTAGATGATGCCGAGCGCGTTGAACATGAGGAAGAAGAGCGTCAGGAAAAAGAGCGTCGGCCAGAGTTTCCAATCTTCGTAATAGACGACAGCCCAACCGGCAAACGTGAGCACGGTGGCGACGAAGGCCATGTGATTGAGGCTGCGCCAGCGTTTGAAGTAAGCGAGCGCGAGCACGCCCGAATCGAGCAGCGCGACGTAGCCGAAAAGCCCGACCTGATTGTCTACGCCGGTCGAGAGCAAGGCGGGCGTCATGAAGCCGCCGATGAGGCCGAGCACGGCGATTGAATAGGCGTGATAACGCGCGGCGAGCAGCACGGCGGTCGTCGTCACCGTAATCATCAGGAAGAAGGCGGGGAAGACGCCGATGAGTTCGTAGAAGACGCGCGCCGCGTAGACGGTGAGATAGAGGATGAGGATGCCGCCGCCGGAGAGCACGTAGGCATAGCTGCGGTAGCCGCGCGCGCGCAAGCGTTCGGCGGCGAAGAGGAAGCCGCCGCCCACGAGCGCGCCGAACAACACCTGACCGCGCTCGCCGATCCAATCGTTGTCGAAGGCGTACTTGAGGATGAAGCCGACCGCCAGCGAGACGGCGATGATGCCGACCCACAGCAAGAGACTGCCGCCGATGAGTTGTTCCAGATCGCGGCGCGCGGGGAGAATGCCCTGTGCTGCTGCTGCCGCCGCTTCCGCCTGAGCGGTCTGCGCGTTGCGTGCGTTCGCGTTCGCGCCTGATTCCGGCCGCCGCGTTCCGGCGCGCGGCGGCGTGTTGAAAGGAGTGGCTGCCGTATCGTCGCGCGCAGCGTCGCGGTTTTCGTGCGCCTGATTATCAAGGGGCGTTTGCCGCGCTTCACCGGGCGTCTCGCGCGGATCGCGCGTCTCCGCTTCGGCGCGCGCGGCGGCGGGCGCGGGCGACTCGCCTTCCGGCGCGGAGGGGCGCGTCTTCGGCGTGTATTTGACGAGGCCGAGTCGCCTCTCGATGGAGCGCAGGCGCGCGGACTGTTCGCCGAAGGCGCGTTCGAGTTGCGCGAGACGCGCGAGCACTTGGCCGTTGAAGTCGGCCGCGCCGCCGCCTTGTCCAAACGAGCCGTCGTGACCGTCTTCGCCGGTCGGGGCGTCGGCGTCGTTCGGGCTGTTGTCGCGGCGGTCGTCGGCCGCTGGCGAGAGTTCGTCTTCAGGCATAGAAACTCCGCATCGGAATAATCGTGGGGGCAGTGCAAGTCCGCAAGCACGCTCGCCCCGGCAACTACGCGGGCGGGAGGCACAAGCCCCGCCCCACGCGTTTGTCGTCCGTCGCTTGCGCGTCAGGTCGTCCTGTCGCTTGCGCGTTAGTTGGACGCTCCATTGCCGAACGCCTCGTCGGGCGGCGAGTTGCGTCCCGGTCGGATTGTATTACGTGTGGGCGCGGCGGGCATCACGACAGCGGCGGCGGCGTTGGCGGCTGCGGCTTCGGCCTCTTCGCCGAGCGCGATCATCTCTTCGCGCAGGCGTTTGCGCTCGACGAGGAGTTCTTTGAAGAACCAGCGACGCGTCAGGTAGAAACGGATGGCGCGCGCGCCGCCGACGAAGCCGTCGAGCCGTTCAAAAAAGAGCAGCGCGACGTAAGCGGAGACCGGAGCGACGACGAGCGCGAGCAAGACGCCCGGCCAGCCGAGAAGGTAAAAGAAGACTGCGGCCAACGCGCCCCACGTCAGCGGAAACAGGAGCATCGCGGCGATGAGTTTGATGGTGGAAACTATGTCGTCGCTGCGGCGCGCGATGGCGACGGCAATAAAGCCCGCGAGTTTGTAGGCCGGGTAGTGTGCGACGATGCCGAAGAGCGCGACGGGAAACCAGCAGAGCACGGGCAGGACGCGCGTGACGAAATAGCCGAGGACGGCGGCGGGCGCGGCGGCGGGCGCGGACAGGTCTTCGAGATCGACGCCCGCCTGCCGGAGTTGTTCTTCGTAAGTGTGGATGCGCGCTTCGAGCGCGGCGAGGCGTTCGCGCGAATGCTCGAAGTGGAAGGCGTAGCCCGCGAGGAAGCGTCTCTGCAATTCAACTTCGCGCGTCAGGCTCTTGAGCGCGTCCGCCTTCGCCGCCTCGCCGCCCGCCACGGCGTCGCCGTCGGCTGCGCCCGCCGAGAAGATGCGTTCGGCGCGTTTGGAGATGGCGAGCGCCTGCTCGTGCTCGGCGTTCAAGGTCACGTCTCGAAGCGCGCCCTCGATGCGTGCGGAGAGAGCGCGCACGGCTTCGGCGGGCGGTTCGCCGTCGGCGTCGAACGCGACGCGCTCGACCGTGATGGGTTCGCCGAAGCGAAGCAGAGCCGCACTGCGAAAGGCCGTCTTGGCCGTGTAGTAGAGACCGGCGGGGATGATCTTGAGTTCGAGTTGTGCGTCTTCGGCCAGCACGCCGAGGGCGATGCGCGCCGCGCCGGTTTTCAAGGGGCGCAGTTTCGTGTCGCTGTGCGAGACGCCTTCGGGGCAGATGGCGAGCGTGCCGCCGCCTTTGAGCAACGCGCGGGCACGCGCGAAAGTTTCCAGATTGCGCGACACGTCCGAGCCTTCGTCCTGACGGCGGTAGACGGGAATGGCTTCGAGCGTGCGCGCGAGCCAGCCGATGACGGGCATCTTGAAGATCGGAGCTTTGGCGAGAAACGAGACGCGGCGCGGCGCGTAGCACAAGAGGAAGACCGGGTCGACGAGGCCGTTCGGATGATTGAGCACGAAGATCGTCGCACCTGTGCGCGAGACGTGCTTCAAGCCCTTCACCTCGATGCGCCGGAAGAAGACGCGCAACGCGAGCGTGAGAACCGCGACCAGTGTTCGCCTGACCAACTCTCCCACCTCCTTAACGCACCAGCCGCACTATTGCACCTTAAACTTTTCTTCGATCTCGAAACTGACATCCCGATTCAAGTCGCGCAGGCTGGCCTTCACCTTATACTCTCCCGCAGGATCATTCGGCTGAAGACGGATCACCATGTTCGCTGTGCTGAGTTGGGTGTTAGTCGCGGGTGGCGCGGCTTTCTTCCACAATTCAAGTCCCGCGCGTTCAGCATACAAGCTGCCGTCCGGCTTATATATACGAAAATCCACCTCTGCGTTACAGATGCCGCCGC
The DNA here is from genome assembly GCA_035940695.1 of Pyrinomonadaceae bacterium. GTDB lineage: Bacteria > Acidobacteriota > Blastocatellia > Pyrinomonadales > Pyrinomonadaceae > JAIVJZ01. Next base: position 145,558 of record DASZEQ010000007.1, read on the forward strand.
TGTCGGGTAAGCAGCCCGCGAAGATAATGAAGGCGGCAAGAGGCTCGCCACGTTTCGCCTCCGTGGCAAACCAGAGTTGCGGCTTTCCCGAAGGAGGATTGCGCCACTCCTGAACGAATGCCTGCGGCCTGTCGGCGAGAATCAGATGCGCGCCGAAGCCGCCGACGGCTTTGCGCGAAGTCGAATCTTCCGCTCTCTCCGCTTTCTCCGCTCTCTCCGGTCTCTCTGCTTTTTCAGCGTTCCGCTTCTGTTGCGAGCGGCAAGAAGTGCAGAGAAGAAATAGAGATAGCAGCCACGTCAACGTGCGTTTCATGATTTACCTTTCAAAGCGACAGCCTGACATGAGCAGCTTACCAAATTGCCCTCAGCCTCTGCCGGGCGCGACGAACAAGCCGGAATATAGAACAGGTGGCAGGGGCACGACCAGAGATTTGTGCGCCTTTGCGAAGTGTCACACGGGGCGCGCGTGTGGACGAGAAATCGAACACGGCCGATCAGCGTGTGAGAAACTCTTTGACGATGCGGCGCAGTTCGTCGAGCGAGGAATCGGCGATCATGTGGAAGACGCGCGGCGTGCAGTTTGGCGGCAACTGCCGCGCGGTGAGGGCGTCGGTGATGACGAACGCGCTCGACGTGAGGCCGCGTTGCCAGTCGGCCTCGCGCGCGTCGCGGAAGTTGAGGGCGGTCGGGTCAATTCCGGCGGCGACGAGCACCGTGCGCGCCCAGCGCAGAAACTCCGGCCAGCGCGAGACGACCGCGATGAGCGCGTCCACGGCCGGACGGATCGCGCCCGTGAGCGATTCGGGGACGCTGCGCGAATGGAGCAGGATCATGCGGTTCGTGTCGGCGCGAAGCGTGGCGCGCATCGCTTCGGCCTCTTGCCCGTAGAGCGCGACGGCCAACGCGCCCGCCGGGAGACCATCGCGCGTGCAGCGTTCGACGCTCATGCCGCGCGCGCGAAACTTGGTCGCCTCTTCGATCTCTGCGACGAGAATCTCGCGCAGTTCGTCGTCGGATTCGATGACGAGGAAATGATCCGGCGGTTGAAATTCGAGCCAGCGTTTGACGCGCGCCTGCACGTCGCCGAGCGAGTGGCCGCCGACGCGCGCGCGCTCAAGAAAGGCGGAGATGAGTTGGTCGAGTTCAAATTCGGCGTCGAGTTCGCGCTCTTTCGAAAACTCGCGCACGTAGACGCCGCTTCCCTTGCGCGACTCCAACCAGCCGCGTCGTTCCAGTTCGCCGTAGGCCGCGCTGACCGTGTTGGCGTGAATGCGGAAGCGGCGCGCGAGTTCGCGCGTGCTCGGCAGGCGTTGACCGGGCTTGAGGTCGCCGCTCGTGACGCCGAGCACGATCTGCGTCGTCAACTGCTCGCGGATCGGCACTTCGCTGTTTTTGGAGAGCCAGAGACGCATAAGAGAAAGGGATGAAGGATGAGTGCGGAGGGATGAACAAGAATCGATCCGTTGATCCATTTCTTCATTGAATCAATGAATCAATTCTTATCCATCCCTCCGTCCTCTGCCCTCATCCCTGTTTATTCCGCCGTGACTTGAGTGCGCCGGTCAAACTGCCGATGACGTTCGACACTTTCGCGGCGACGCGTCCGGTCGTCTCGGCGACGGCGGTGATCAGGTTTTGGTCAGCGCCGGTGATCGGGTTCTGGTCAGACTCCACGCTGGTCAGGTTCTGGTCAGCGTCTACTTTTACCGTCGGGTTTCGGTGAACCCGCATTCTGGCCTGAGCCGCCGCCCTTGCCGCCTTTGCCGCCCTTCTTCGCGCCGCCTTTGATGCCGCCCGCGCCGCGCCCTCCGGCCGCGCCCGACGCGCCGCGATTTTTACCCGCGCCCTGCGCGACGCCGCCCGTGCCGCCCTTCTTTGCGCCACCGAGCGGACTGCCCTTGCCGCCCGACTTCGAGGGCAGTTTATTCTTCTTGCCGCCGGTGTCGCGCTTCGGGCCGCTCTTTCCGGCCGCGCCCGTGCGTTCGAGTCGGCCGCCTTCGCCGCCGCCCCTGCCCGTCGCACGCGCCGCGCCGCTTTTACCCGCGCCCGCAGATGGGCCGCCGCGCCCGCCCGATGCGCCGCCGCGCGTCTCGGTCGTCGCGCCGCCGGTCGAAGCCGCGCCCGCCCCGCGTTTGAGCGCGCCGACGCCACCACCGCCTTTCGTGCCGCCGCCCGTGCCGGTGTTCGCGCCGCCCGTGCGAGCCGCGCCCGTGCCGCCTTTCTTCGCGCCGCCTCCGCCGTGCAGACCCTTGCCCGCGCCGCCGCCGCCCGCGCCTTTCGCGCCCCCCTTGGTGGCCGCGCCCTTCTTGGCCGAACCGCTGCCGCTCTGCCCGCCCTGCGTGCCGCCGCCTTGGTTCTTACGACCGGCCGCGCCGCCTTTGTTCGCGCCGTCCGTGCGACTGCCGCCGCCCGCGCGCGACGCGCTCGCACCGCCCGCGCCCTTTGCGCCGCCCTGTTTGGCCGTGCCAGATGTGCCGCCGCCCGACGACGAACCGCGACCGCCGCCCGCTGTCGAACTACCGGACGACGAACCACCGCCACTGCCGCCGCTCGCGCGACCCTGTGTGCTCGTGCCTTTGCGCGATGCGCCGCCTCTTCCCGCAGTCACTCCGGTCGCGCGCCCGATGGCCGTGCCGCCGTGATGTTCGGCCTCGCCCGCATCGTCGTCGTCGTCGCCGCCGCCGCCAGCAGCAGCAGTACCGCTATCTTCGCCTGCGGCGCGCGCGTCCGCACGCTCCGCTGCGTCCAGACGCCCGTTGTCCGCGACGGGTTCGCGGTCGCTCTCGGCGTCGGTCGAGTTGCCGCCCCCGCCGCCGCCCGTCGCCGTGTCGTCGCCGCCGCTACTACTGCGGTCGCCCACAATGATGCCGCTCGTCAGGTCGTCTCTATCTTCACCGTTCCCTTGTTCAGCCATCGCTTTGCTCCTTAGTTCTGATGTGAAAGGGCGAGACCCCGCGTGCTGAGTCTGGCCTTAGAAGATTCCCGGTTCGAGTTATTAACTTTTCGCGCTGCGATTTGCGGCGGAGCATAGCACAACTTCCCGCGCCTGCGCGCAACTCTTTACACTTGCGCCGCGCGAAAATTTTACCGCCCCGCCGCGCGCCGCCGGTTGCCCGTGCCATCCGGCGGGCGTTATAACTAGCAAGAGTTTGAATCGAAAATTTACGCACATGGAACCGCTCTCTTCCGCCCTCGCCGTCCTGACGGCCATGATCACGCCCGCCGTCTTGATCTCGGCGTGCGGCGCGCTCATCCTGTCGACTTCGACGCGCCTCGGCCGCGTCGTGGATCGCGTGCGCGCGCTCTCGGATCGCTTCGAGGAACTGGCCGCGACGGGCGACGCCGGGCACGCGCTCTTTGAAGAACGCCGCGCCATGATCTTCGGCCAACTCGACAAACTGACGAGCCGCGCGCGCATCCTCCAACGCAGCATGACCGTCTTCTACGTCGCGCTCGGCCTCTTCGTCGCAACGAGCGTCGCCATCGGCGTCGTCGCCTTCGTCGGCGTGCGCTACAGTTTCATCCCCGTCGCGATGGGTCTGGTCGGCGCGTCGTTTCTCTTCTACGGCAGTATGACTTTGATCTTCGAAGCGCGCCTCGCCATCGTCTCGCTCCGCGCAGAGATGGACTTCATCTGGCAACTCGGCAAACACTACGCGCCCTCGGAACTCGCCGCGCGCCACAACAGTCCGCACTACCGTCTGAGAGTCAAACCACACCCATGACGACATCCATGACGACACCCATGACGACACCGTTGACAACCGCGACGACCATGACGCCCGCCTACCTCGCGCTCTTTGAGACGGGCGAACTGCGCGCCCGCGTCGAGGCGTTGGAATCTCTGCTCGCGCGCTGCACCGTCTGCCCGCGCGACTGTTTCAACAACCGTCTCGAAGGTGAGATCGCCGCCTGCTATTCGGGGCGTCTGCCCGTCGTCTCATCCTACACCGCGCACTTCGGTGAAGAACCCGCGCTCACCGGCACGCAGGGCGCGGGCAACATCTTTTTCGGCAACTGCAATTTGCGCTGCGTCTATTGCCAGAACTACCAAATCTCGCAGACGCACCGCGAGCAGATCAAAAACGAAGTGACGCACGAACGCTTGGCCGAGATGATGCTCGAACTACAGGCGCGCGGCTGCCACAACATCAACTTCGTCTCGCCCACACACTTCGCCCCGCAGATGGCGCGCGCCATCCTCATCGCCGCCGAAGGGGGCTTGCGCCTCCCCATCGTCTACAACACGAACGCCTACGACTCGGTCGAAGTGCTGCGCCTGCTCGACCGGGTGGTTGACGTGTATCTCCCCGATCTCAAGTACGCGGACTCAGGCGAGGGCTACACTTACTCGAAAGTTCAGGACTACACGGAACACGCGCGCCGCGCCGTCGCGGAGATGTACCGGCAGACGGGCGACGCGCTCGTCTTCGACGATCAAGGGCTGCTCAAACGCGGCCTCGTCATCCGTCTCTTGGTCTTGCCGAACGATCTCGGCGGCATCCGTGAATCGCTGGAATGGATTAGGGACGCACTCAGCCCGCGCGTCGCCGTCTCGCTGATGGCGCAGTATTACGCGACGAACCGCGCCGCCACGGACGAACGCTACATGCTGCTCTCGCGCCGCATCACCGAAAGGGAGTGGATGCGCGCCGTCGCCGCGCTCGAAGACCTCGGCATGGAGGAAGGCTGGATGCAGGAGTACGATTCCGCCTCGCACTACTACCGCCCCGACTTCAACGACAGCGAGACGCCCTTCAAAGACATCAGAGATTTTACGACGCCCGCGAGCGACAAGTGACGAGCGACGAACCGGAAGCGCACGCATGACCAACTCTTTGATCTCCGTCGTCTTTTTCGACAACACAGACCCCGGCGCGGGCGGCTGGATCGTGCTCATCGTGTGGTTCGTCCTGTTCGTGCTCGTCCTCAACACGATCATCTTTACCCTGCGCCGTCTCGTCCGACGCCGACGCGGCCGGGGCGCAATCCGGCATGGAGAAAAGCAGGCATGAGTAGAACGAAGGAAACGGCGGCGGTCGGCTCGGTCGCGCCCGATTTTATCCTGCACGACACGGAGGGCGCGGAGTGGCAGATGTCCGCCCAGCACGGGCGCGTCGTCGTGCTGCTGTTCTATCCCGGCGACGCGACGCCCGTGTGTACGAAGCAACTCTGCTCGGTGCGCGACAACTGGGAGAGCTACGCCGCGACGGGCGCGGAGGTCGTCGGCATCTCGACCGACTCCGTCGAGTCGCACCGCAAATTCACAGACCAACATCAACTGCCTCTGCGCCTTCTGGCCGACACGGACGGGAAAGTTCACAAGGCTTACGCCGCGAGTTCGTGGCTTCCCGGCCGGGCGGCGCGCGCCGTCGTGGTCGTCGATGCCGGAGGGATCATTCGTTATCGCAAGGTGGAAGCCGTCTCGCTCTTTCGCCCGCGCGACGCCGAGATCATCGAAGCGATTCGCGCCGCGCAAGCAGAGCAGCATTCCTAAAAGTTTCGCGCGGGCGCGCGTCACGTGCACGTGCCCTATCATCAACGGATTTTCAAACAAGGAGAGTTTTCAAATCATGGCCGATCAGATCAAATGCAAACACTGCGGAGAGCGGCGTCCCGCGCTCGGCTACGCGCCTTTCCCGAACGAGATCGGGCAGCAGGTCGGGGCGGAAATCTGTCAACCGTGCTGGCAGGAGTGGCTGCAAAAGCAGAGCCAGATCATCAACCACTACGGCCTCGATCTGACCAACCCCGACGCGCAAAACTTTCTCTTCGACAACATGAAGGGCTATCTCTTCAACGAAGCCCCGCAGCAAACCGCGCAGATCGACACGTCGAAGGAAGGCACGGTCAAGTGGTAACGAGGGAAAAGGGGGTGAGAGATGAAGCAGGAAAGCATTCAATCGCTTGAGTGCTTCATTTCATCTCTCACCCTTGCGCCCTCATCCCTTGTTTCGGTTCGCTCCTGTTTCATCTCGCGCATGAGAAAATAGTTGAGGCCGGTGCGGATGACGGCGATTGCGCCGAGCTTGCCGATCTGATCCCAAGAGGGCGCGATGGCGGTCGAGAGGATGTCCGCGCCGAGTTGAAATTCGAGCGCGAGCGCGAGATAGCGCGCCAGCGTCAGTCGCGTCCGGTTGTAATTGTCGTGGTGCTGCCCGGAGGCGAGCGTGCGCACGAACTGCGCGGCGGCGACGACGATGCCGAGACAGATGACGGCCGCCCCCATCGTCTCGACGAACAAACGCAGCCACAACACGCCGTGGCGCACGCTCGTTTCGACCGCGCCGCCTTCGGGACTGCCGACGAAATGCGCCGCATGCTCTTGCAGCGCGAGAAAGATTGTTGCCGCCCACGACAGCACTTCGCCGCCTCCTTACTTACCGTCGCCACAAAATAGCATCAACCCGAACCGGAAAGCGATGCCGGGCATGCGAGCAAACGCCCCTCCGCCGCCCTTAATTCCCTTGCGTCTTTCCCGGCGCAATGGTAAATATGCGTGCGCTAAAAAGCTAATTCCCCTGATCTGACAGAGAAGCAAAGTTGCCCCGCCGTCTCGCCGTTTTGTGCCGACGAATGCGGGCGACCCTGTCGTCTCGCCCCGCGCGGGGCATCCGACGAACAGGCCAACGGAACAACTCGACATTATTCACAGGAGCGAACAACGAACATGAAGAAACTTGCGACTCTCATCGCGCTGGCCGCCTTGGCCGCCGGATGCTCGTCAAACAGCAACACCAACTCGACCACCAACGGCAACAAGGCCGTCGTCGTCAATAACAACGCCAACAACGCCAACGCGGGTACGACGGGCGGCGCGGCCAATGCCAACAACGCCAACGCGGCCGGGCACGGCAGCAACGCCAACCACTAAACTTTCGCGCTGCATCCGTCTTCACCTGACCGGCGCGTCCGCGCGAAGCGGCGCAGGCGATTCTGTCGTCGCGCACGGCGCGGGGCAAGCGCGCCGGTCAGGTCGGCGGCGGAACTCGACACTATTCACCGGAGCGAACAACGAACATGAAGAAACTTGCGACTCTCATCGCGCTGGCCGCCTTGGCCGCCGGATGCTCATCGACCGACAACGGCAACACGGCGTCGCGCAACGGCAACGCCGCCGTCGCCGTCAACAGCAATGCGAACACGGCCAACGCCGCCAACGCGAATACCGCCAACGCGAACGCCTCCAGCCGCGGCAACTACAATGCGAACATCAGCGAAGCCGATTACGACCGCGACAAAGATCGTTACGGCCGCGAAGCCAAAGAAGCGGGCGACACCATCGGCTCGGGTTTGAAAGACGGCTATCTCTGGGTGAAGACCAAAGGCGCGCTCGCGGCCGTCGATGATTTGAGAGATTCGACCATCAACGTTGACGTGAACGACAGCGCGATCACGCTGCGCGGCACGGTGGCAAGCGCGGCGCAGAAGGCCGCCGCCGTGAAAGCCGCCAACGGCATCGACGGCAAGAAGAGCGTCAAGGACGAACTAAAAATTGCCGCCGACGGCGGCGCGGCGAACGCCAACAACAGCAACACCAAGGCCGGCGCGGGCGGTCACGGCAATGCCAATCATTAAACTTTTGCGCCGCGCCCGTCTCAGCTAACAGACGCGTTTCAAACAAAGGCGGCGCGTGCGAATCAGGATCGCACGCGCCGCCTTTTGCTCCGGCCGGGGAAGCTTTTCCCGTTCGCTTGAAAATTGCGCTTGCAAGTCGCGCTCGCCCCGGCGAAACTTTCGGGCGCGCGCTTCCGTAACAGGCCGGGATTCCGTTAGTCGGACAAGTCGGCTCGCGCGCTTTGGCCTCTCGCCGGGCGCGCTCGACGACGACGACGCTGTTTGCGACCCTCTTCACTTTCGTCTTTTAAAACTTTTGCGCGCCGCAAACGCGCGTCCGCCGTCTTCCGCAGCCGGACGCGCATTGCGCCCGTTGACTTTCACATCGAAGGCAAAAACGATCATGCGAATTCAACCTGCACGGCGGTCACGCGCCGCCACTACCCTTTCTCTCGCGTTCGTCGTCTCGCTGGTTGCCGGGCTAGTCGCCTTTGCCGCGTCGCCTCCCGGAGTCGCACGCGCGCAGCGCAGCGCGATTGACACTTACGCCATCACGGGCGCGCGCATCGTCCCGGTCTCCGGCGCGGAGATACCGCGCGGCACGGTCGTCATCAGGGGCGGCCTCATCGCCGCCGTCGGCGCAAACGTCCCCGCGCCCCCGGACGCACGCATCATCGACGGCACGGGGCTGACGATCTATCCCGGCCTGATCGACGCCAACACCAATCTCGGCATGCCCGCATCGCAACAACCGCGCCCCGCAACCGGCGGCGGGGGGGGCGGCGTGGCCGCCTTTCTCGCCGCGCAGCAGCAGGCGACGCCCGCCGTCTCTTCGCCAAACTCCTCGCAGCCCGTCGGCCTGCAACCGGAGATTCTCGCGTCCGACGTGGTGCGCCCCGGCGGCGAACAGATCGAGGCGGCACGGGGCGCGGGGCTGACCGCCGCGCTCACCGCGCCGCGCGAAGGCATCTTCATGGGGCAATCGGCCGTCATCAATCTCGCGGGCGAGACGCCGCAACAAATGATCGTGCGTTCGCCCATCGCGCTGCACGTCGGCTTCACGCCGCTGCGCACGGGCACGTATCCGGGGTCGCTGCTCGGCGTCTTCGCCGCCATTCGCCAGATGATGCTCGACGCGCAGCGTTACCGCGAGGCCAACGCGGTTTACGAAAAAAGCCCGCGCGGCCTGCGCCGTCCCGATCAAGACAAGTCGCTCGCCGCGCTCATGCCCGTGCTCGCGCGCCAGATGCCCCTCATCGTCTACGCCGACCGCCAGCGCGAGATCGAACGCGCGCTCGATCTCGCGCAGGAGTTCAACGTGCGCCTCATCATCGCGGGCGGCGCGGAGAGTTGGCTCGTGACGGAACGCCTCGCGGCGGCGAAAGTGCCCGTGCTGCTCTCGCTCAACTACCCGCGCCGGACGACCGCCGAGACGCCCGAAGCCGACCCCGACCCGATCCGCGTGCTGCGCGAACGCGTCAACGCGCCGAAGACCGCCGCGCGGCTCGCCGCGGCGGGCGTCCGCTTCGCCTTCCAATCGGGCGGCCTCTCGAACATGAACGACTATCTCGGCAACGTCTCCAAGTCGCTCGACAACGGGCTGGCGCGCGACGAGGCCGTGCGCGCCCTGACCATCCGTGCCGCCGAGATACTCGGCGTCGAAGCTCAACTCGGTACGATTGAGGTCGGCAAGATCGCGAACCTGACCGTCACGCGCGGCGACCTCTTCGCGCGCGACCGCCGCATCACGCACGTCTTCATCGACGGCCGCCCCGTCGATCTCAGACCCGCGCCGTCAACGCCTGCGGGTGGACAAGGCCGGTCGCTCGCTTCCGGCACTTGGACGTTGCGCGTGCAACTCGAAGGACAGCCCGAACGCTCCGTCACGCTCACGCTCCAACAGGAGACGGAACGTTTGAGCGGTTCGATTCAGGGCGACCTCGGTTCGGCGCAGATCGCGAACGCGTCCGTCGGCGCGGCAGGCGACATCAAGTTCACCGTGCCGATCACGACCGGCGCGCAGACCACCGAGGCCACTTTCACCGGCACGATCAGCGGCAACGAAATGCGCGGCGCTGTCACGACCATCGGCACGGGCGCGGGCACGTTCAACGGCACGCGCGCGGGCGGCGGAGGCGGCGCGACACCTGCCACAACGCCAGCGACGACGGCGACGCCAACGCCGACGCCCGCCGCCGAAGGCACAACGCCGCCGCAGTAAAACAGTAAATCGTGAATCGTCAATCGTGAATAGAGAAAAGCAGGATTCTTTCTATTCACGATTGACGATTCACGATTCACGGCCTTTTACGATTCACGCCATTTTATGGAGTTTAATATGAGGAAACTTATTTCACTTTTCATTTCGCTGGCCGTGCTCGCCCCCGCGTGGAGCGGCGGCGGCGTGGCGGCGCAGGCACAGCAGCAGCAGCGACGACGCGAGGGCGCGGCGCGAAGCGAAACAAACAACGCCGCCGCCGCTACCGAGACGTTGATTCGTAACGCGACCGTCATCACCGTCTCGCGCGGCACGCTCGCCAATACAGACATCCTGATTCGCAACGGCAAGATCGCGGGCGTGGGTCAGAACTTGAAGGCCGGTGAGCGCGCGCGCGTCATCGATGCGACGGGCAAGTACGTCATGCCCGGCATCGTGGACGCGCACTCGCACTCGATGTCCGACGCGATCAACGAAGGCACTCTCTCCGTCACTTCGATGGTGCGGATTCGCGACGTGCTGAACCCGACCGCGCCCAACCTCTACCGCGAACTCGCGGGCGGCGTCACCACACTCAACGTCCTGCACGGCTCGGCCAATACCATCGGCGGGCAGAACACCGTGGTGAAGATCAAATACGGCCGCCCCGTCTCCGAGTTCATCTTTCCGGGCGCGCCTCCGGGCATCAAGTTCGCGCTCGGCGAAAACGTCAAACGCGCGAGTTCCACCGTGCTCCCCGGCCAGACGCGCCGCTACCCGGCCACCCGCATGGGACAGGAAGAAGTGTTACGCGACGCCTTCACACGCGCGCGCAACTACAAGCGGACTTGGGACGAGCATCGCGCCGCCGTCGCGCAGGGCGCGCGCAACTTGATCCCGCCGCGCCGCGACCTGCAACTCGAACCGCTCGTCGAGATTCTCGAAGGCAAGCGACTCGTCCACGCACACTGCTATCGCGCCGACGAGATCATCATGCTCTTGAACCTCGCAGACGACTTCGGCTTCAAGATCAAGACGCTCCAACACGTGCTCGAAGGCTACAAGGTTGCGAAAGAGATCGCGGCGCACGGCGCGGGCGCATCTTCGTTCGCGGACAGTTGGGGCTACAAGATCGAAGCCTACGACGCCATCCCCTACAACGCGGCGGTGATGGTGCGCGCCGGGATCATCGTCTCCATCAACTCCGACTCGGACGAGCGCGCGCGCCGTCTGAACATAGACGCCGCCAAGATGATGAAGTACGGCGACCTGTCGGAAGATGAAGCCCTGCGCCTCATCACGCTCAACCCGGCCATCCAACTCGGCATACAGGATCGCGTCGGCTCGATTGACGTGGGCAAAGACGCCGACCTCGCCATCTGGACGGCGCATCCCTTCAGCGTCTACTCGCGCGTCGAGACCACTTTCATCGACGGCGACATCTTCTTCGACCGCCAGCAAGACCTCGCCCGCCGCCCCGAACTCGAACGCGAACGCCAAGAGTTGTTGCGCGCGGAAGCGAATCGCCCGCCCGCCGAAGGCGGCACGCCGCCGGGCGCGCCGCGCCGTCGCCCCGCGAATCATCACGACCACGACGACGTTGACAACGGGGAAGGAGACAACAATTGATGAGAGCCAAGTTATTCTCAAACGTCTTCGCACGCATTAACGTCTTCGCGCGCGTCCCTGTTGCGCTCGCCGCTCTGCTACTTTTGTCTGTCGCCGCCACGTCAACGTCGGCGCAACAGGCTTCGAGCACGATGGGGACGCAGTTCATGTCCGGCACGCCCGGCACGTTCGCCATACGCAACGCGCGCATCGTCACCGTCTCCGGCGCGGACATCGAGAACGGAACAATCGTCATCAGCGACGGCCGCATCACCGCCGTCGGCGCAAACGCCGCCGTGCCCGCGGGCGCGCAGGAGATAGACGCGCGCGGCCTCTCCGTCTATCCCGGCATGATCGACCTCGGCACTTCGATGGGACTCATCGAGATTCCGCAGGGCGCGAACGCCACCGTGGACGTGGCCGAAGTCGGCGACATGAACCCGAACGCGCAAGCCTTCTACGGCATCAACCCGCACAGCGCGCACGTCGCCGTCACGCGCGTCAACGGCATCACGAGCGTCCTCAGTTCGCCTTCCGGCGGGATCGTTTCCGGTCAGGCCGCTTTCATCAACTTGCTCGGCTCAAGCCCGCGCGAGATGGCGGTTGTGCCGACGGCCGCCCTCGTCGTCAACTACCCGCGCGCGGCCGGTGGCGGCGGCTTCGGCGGCTTCTTCCAACAACCGCAGGCGAATCCGGCCGAGGCCGCAACGGCGCGCGACCGGCAGGTCGAACAACTGCGTAAACTCCTGCGCGACGCCGAAGCCTACGGCCGCGCGATGGACGCGGCCAACGCTGATCGCAATCTGCCGCGACCGGACGCCGACGTGATGTTGGCGTCGCTCGTGCCCTACGTGCGCGGCGAGCGTCCCGTCATCTTTCGCGCCGACCGCGAGGCGGAGATGCGCGCCGTCGTCCGCTTCAGCGAGGAGATGAAACTCAAGCCCATCATCCTCGGCGGCAACGACGCTTGGAAGATCGCTGCGTTCCTCAAAGAGCGCAACGTGCCCGTCATCCTCAACGGACTTTTCGACCTGCCGAGCCGCGAGGACGACTTCTACGACGTGATGTACGAGAGCGCGGCCAAGCTCCAACAGGCGGGCGTGCGCTTCGCCCTCTCCACGGGCGATCAGGGTGCGGAGGTGCGCGACCTCCCGTACCGCGCCGGGATGGCCGCCGCCTTCGGCCTCTCGCGCGCCGACGCGCTCAAGTCCGTCACGCTCTACCCGGCGCAGATCATGGGCGTGGGCGACCGCCTCGGTTCAATCGACGTGGGCAAGATCGCCAACCTCGTCATCACCGACGGCGACATCCTCGAAGCGCGCACGCACATCCGTCACCTCTTTATCAACGGCCGCCAAGTGCCGCTCAACAGCCGCCACACGGAACTCTACGAGCAATTCCGCAACCGGAAATAAGCCGTTCCCTAAAGCCTGCGGCGACACATGATGAAAGGGAGTCGAAACGTAAAACGTTTCGACTCCCTTTCGTTTCGTGCCTTATCAAGCGGCGACTCTCGGCGGCCTCCTGTGTTCGCTCTCGAAATCTGTTACATCTCGGAATCGGAGAGAAGCAGGTCGGTCGCGTGCGAGTTGGCGAGATTGAGTATGGCGTCGATTAGTTCGTCGGGGTTGACGGGCTTTGTGACGAAGGCGTCGAATCCGGCGGAGAGGGCGCGTGCGCGTTCATCGACCGTGACGTAGGCGGTCAGGGCGATGGCGGGCGTGTGCTTGCCCGTTTCCGCTTCGCGCGCTCTGAGCTTGGAGGCGAGCGCGTAGCCGTCCTCGTAGGGCATCGCCAGATCGGAGACGACGACGGCGGGCTTGCACCACCGGAGCGCGTCGAGCGCATCGTTGACGGAGGCGGCGGTGTGCACGGTCGCCTTGTAGCCGGTCAGGATGGCGGCGAGCGTGTTGAGGCTGTCCTCGTTGTCTTCGACGAGCAGCACCTGCACGCCTTCGAGTGAGCGAAGCGGGCTGACGTGTGTGCTCGTCTCGACGGTGCTCCCCGCCGAATAGTCGTCTCCCACGGAGTGGTCTTTCGCGGCGTGCGAGGCGGCGGCGAGCGGGAGCGTGACGGTGAAGGTCGCGCCGCATCCTTCGCCGGGGCTGTCGGCGCGGACAGTGCCGCCGTGCAGTTCCACCAGATGTCGCACGATTGCCAGCCCCAGACCGAGACCGCCGTGGCGGCGCGTGCTGCTGCCGTCGGCCTGCCGGAAGCGGTCGAAGACGTAGGGGATGAAAGCCGGGGTGAACCCGCAACCGTCGTCGCTGACGGTAAGTTGCGCGTGCGCGCCCGCGCGTTCGAGACGAACCTCGACGCGGCCGCCGTCGGGCGTGAACTTGACGGCGTTCGAGAGCAAGTTCCAGACGACCTGCTGCAAACGTCCGGCATCGCCGGAGACGTGTCGCGCCGCAGGGTCGAACGTCACGGAGAGTTGAATGTTTTTCGAGTCGGCCGCCAACTGCACGGAGTCTATGGCGGCATTGATCACCGGGGCGATGTCAACCGTCGTGATGTCGAGCCGGAGTTTGCCCGTAATCACGCGCGACACGTCGAGAATGTCTTCGACGAGTTGCGCTTGCGCCTTGGCGTTGCGCTCGATGGCCTCGACGGCATGCGCCGCACGCGCCTTGTCCAGCTTGCCCTGACGAAGCATGTGCGACCAGCCGAGGATGGCCGTCAGAGGCGTGCGCAACTCGTGCGAAGCCGTGGCGAGAAACTCGTCTTTCAGGCGGTTCGCCTGCTCGGCATCGGCGCGCGCCAACTGCTCGCGGACGAGCGCGGCGCGCAGTTGCTCCTCGGCTGCCTTACGTTCCGCGATCTCGGCTTCGAGCGTGCGCGCCTTCTGTTGCAACCCGATGATGACGCGGAGACGCTCGCCCGCGTCCGTGATGGCGGAATAGCTCTCGGCCGGGATGACGCGCGCGTGCGTCGTGCACACGTCGCCCAGTCCGCGCGCCAGCATCTCGCCGCCGAAGCCGTGCATGGGGTAGGCGCAAAAGAGCGTGAACGGGCACGACCCGTGCAAGTCGTTCCATAACTCTTCGAGGCGGATCGCGGCGTCGTAGTTTTCCTCAGCCCACAACAGCGCGACCATCTCGCCGAAGATGCGTACGCGCCGTTCGCCTTCCGCCGCGGCACGCACGACGAGACTCCCGACGACTTCCAGAAAGCGACCCGCATCCGGCCGCCCGCCGACCATAAACCACGACAACATCTCCGACGCATCCACCGAAACATATTGCCCGCACGCGCGAGCGGCATCAACGTCCGCCCCGGCGGCGCGTAAACGCTCGTCCAGCCCGCTGCGGCGCGCTTCGGTCGCCACGACGATGCAGGCGTCGCCCTCGCGCAGTCCCGCGCCGATGAAGCCTGCGAGCGAGTTTAAGAGAAACGCGTCCGTCTCGTAGAATTGGACGAAATGATCCGGCTCGCACGTCGCGCTCCAATCAGACACCGGCGCGAGTTTCCCCAAGACGGCATCGCTTGCGCCCCGCTGCTGCTCGGCCGTCCCTCCGACCGGCTCGCCTATGTTTTCCGCTTCGATCAATTTGCCTCTCCGTCAGACCGGCGTTTTCGAGAGCGACGACTACACGCGCTCAGATGCGACACTCTACGAAAGCCGCCGGTGCGCAATTAAATAGTTGACCGCAACAGGAGCGAGGATGTACGGGTAATGCCCGGCCGTTACTCTGGTCTCGTCAAGGCGACGGGGTTTCACAGTCTTCCAGATTCGGCCGCACGCTACGGTCAGGGGATAACCGCGCTCGCATTGTATCTCTACCACGGCTCGAAAAGCTAGAGACAGACAACCACTGATAAGCGTCGCCCCGGCCGACGAGATCGGGCTTGTGCCGGGAGCGTAGAATTTATACGCCGGGAAGCGTGCGCGGCAAGACAGAAGGCGAAAGCGAGGTGAAAGCTGTCGAGGCTTTCACGTTCACTTTCGCCTTCTGTTTTTTACCGGTTGCCGACTCCGGCTTACCTCTCGGCGGTTTGGCCGCCGCCGCTCTTGAGTTGCTTGAGCAGTTCTTCGACGGCGACTTCGATCTGGCGGTCGCGCCCGGCGAGATTGTCTTCGGGCGAGTTGTCAACGAGGATGTCGGGACGAACGCCCGTGTTCTCCATGTTGGTTTGCTGTTTGTCTGCGAGGTAGACGCCGATGCCGGGCGTGCGCACGGTCGAGCCGTCAATGAGCGTATAGCTGCCCGTGCCGATGACCGCGCCCATCGTCGGCGTGCCGATCACTTTGCCGAGTCCGAGCGCGCGGAAGCCCGCCGGGAACATCTCGGCGTTCGAGGCCGAACGCCAGTTTTGCAGGACGACCTTCGGGCCGAAGAAGCCGCCGAAGGGGCGCGTCGTGGCCTCTGTGCCGCGCGGCTGCCAGACCTGATACTGGCGTTGGACGAGTATGCCGAGCAACTCCTGTTCGATGTTGCCGCCGCCGTTCCAGCGTTGGTCGATGACCATCGCCTCCTTGTCGCGATACTCGCGCAGTTCCTTCTCGAACCTACGCAGGGAAGGCTGGTTCATCGCCTGAATGTGGAGGTAGCCGATGCGCCCGTTCGAGAGTTTCGACACCAGATCGCGCCGCTGCTTGACCCAACGCTCGTAGCGGAGTTGGCTGTAGTTGCCCATCGAGGTCGGTTCGATGCGCGTGCGCCACGCGCCGTCTTCCGCGGCCTTGTTGTTGAAGGTGACGGCCACCTTGCGATTGAGACGATGATTGAGATGCTGCCAGTATTCGTCGCCCGCGCGCACGGGCTTGCCGTCAATGGCGATCAGGTAATCGCCGACCGAGACCTTGACCCAATCCTTATCGGCCGGGCCGTCTTCGTAGACGTGCGTGACCCGGTAGCGACCCGCCTGCGCGTCGGCTTCGAGTTCGAGGCCGAGGTGGCCGGTCTGGGCTGCGCCCGCCTCGCGCCCACCACCCGGCGGCGGCGCGGCTCCGGTGTGCGAGGCGTTCAATTCGCCGATCATCTCGTTGATGATGTTCAGCAACTCCTGCCGGTCGCCGACGTATTCGACGAGCGGGCGATACTTGACGCGCATGGCGTCCCAGTCCGTGCCGTGCATCTTCGTGTCGTAGAAACGATGCTTCATCGTGCGCCAAGCATCGTCGAACATCTCCGCCCATTCGGCGGGACGATCAAGCTTCACCTTCGCGTTGAAGTTGACGCGGCGACGCTGCACGGGCGCGGCCGTCGTGGTCGGCGGCGCGCTCGAAGCCGATGCACCCGGAGGGAGCGGCGGCGGCATCGGGACGGAATAGACGAAGCTGCCTTCCTGAAAGAAGAGCGTGCGGTTGTCGCGCGAAACGTTCAGATTAGAGACGCCGCCGCCACCGCCGCCACCGCCACCGGGCGGAGGCGTCGGCGCGCCGTCCGTCGGGGGCGTGCCCGAAGTGAGACGCGTGAGCCGCTTGCCGTCTTCCTGAATCGAATAGATGACGGGGACGTTTACCGCCCCGGCCAGTTCGCTCGTGACGAAAACGACGGTCTTGCTGTCGGGCGAGATGTTGTAGCCCGTGATGGCGAAGGGCATGCGCGTCAACTGGCGCGTGCGCCGCTTGAGTCCCGCCCAGTCAATGTTGACCGGCTTCGGCGCAGGAGGCCGCTGCGCGGGGTTCATGCGCGCCGCGCCGCCGCCTCCTCCTCCTGCCGCGCCCGCTTCGCCTGCGGGCGACTGCGCTCCTGCCGCCGTAGCGGCTTGCGCGGCTTCCTGCTCGGCGCGTTCTTCGGGGTCGTCCGGGTCGCGCTCAAGTTTTTCAAGCGCAACCGAGTAGATTTGCACGGAGGTCAGAGAACTGAAGCTGCTCTGGTCAACGCGCTGGAAATAGAGTTTCTTCCCGTCGGGCGAAAAACGCGGGTTCACTTCGTTGAAGGAATCGAAGGAGACTTTCCGCTCTTCGCCGCCGCCCGAAGGCGCGATGTAGATGTCGTTGTTGCGCGTGAAGTCGGGCTTGGCATACGCGAGCCACTTGCCGTCGGGCGACCAAAAGGGTGCGCCGATTTGCCCGTAACGCGACGCGCTGATCTCCTTCGCCTGTTTGCTCGCCACCATGACGACGCGTAGTTTGTTGTCGGAAGCCGTGTAGGCGACCTGCGTCGAATCGGGCGACCATGCGTAGGCGAATTTGAGTTCGTCGAGGTCTGTGATCTTCTGCGCCTCGCCCGCGCCGTCGGCCGCGATGACGTAGAGTTCCTCGCGCCCGCTGCGGTCTGAGACGAAGGCGATCCACTTGCCGTCGGGCGAGTATTCGACGTTGCGGTCGCGGAAGGGGCTGTCGGTCAACTGGCGCAGGTCGCCCTCTTCGACGGGCGCGGTGAAAATTTCGCCGTGGATGGAGACAACGATGCGGCGCGAGTTGGGCGCAAGCCCGTAGTCGTCAACCTGCGAAGCGAAGTCGCGCACTTCGCTCAAGCTTTCCTGCGTCTCGGCGGCGATGTCGAGTTTGATCGGCGTCACGCGCTTCGAGGCGATGTCGAGCTTGGCGATGCCGAAGTCGTGCTCGAAGACGATTGTTCGGCCGTCGTTGCTGATGGCAGGCCAGCGCACGTCGCCCGTTTTGAAGGTCGTGACCTGCGCCGCGCGGCCGCCCGCTTCCGGCACGCGCCAGATGTTGGAGAGTCCGCCGCCCTCGCGGTCGCTGACGAAATAGATGTGGCCGTCGCGCGCCCACATCGGCCACGAATCCAGCCCCTCGAAGTCCGTCAGGTTCGTGAAGCGTTTCGCCGTCGCATCCATCACCATCACGTCCGACTGCATCGAGCCGCGATAGAACTTGCGCCAGTAAGGCTGCGCCTTCTGGTTGTAGGCGAGGCGTCGGCCGTCGGGCGAGTAAGAGCCTTGCACGCCCATGTCCACGCCCGCGCTCGTGGGCATGCCGCCGTCCACGCTAACGGTGTAGAGGCGTCCCGCCCAATCCTCGCCGCGGTTCGACGCGAAGAGAATGCTCCGGCCGTCGGGCGTCCAATTCAAGACCGAATCGTCGGCCGAGTGCGAAGTCAACTGCTTCACCGTGCCGCCGCTCGCGGGCATGAGAAAGACATCGAGGTTGCCGTTGCGGTCGCTCGAAAAAGCGATCCACTTGCCGTCGGGCGAGAAGCGCGGGTACACGTCGCGCGCCTTGTGGACGGTGAGCCGCTGGACGTTCTGCCCCGTCTCGTCGGCCGTCCAGATGTCGCCCAGATAGCCGAACGCAATGCGACCCTGATGATAGTGCGGGTAGCGCACGAGCCGCGCCTCTTTCGCCGTGGCGACGGCAGAGGCGACAAAGAGTATTGCGATTGCCGAGAGGTAAAGTTTCTTCATCATGTTTTCCAGACGGTTAGGGAGTTAAAGGCCGCTCGACTACGGAGACCGGCGCGATCGGGCTGCTTCGGGCAGCGACGATTTTGGTTCTTTAGTCTGACAGGAAATTCTTTAAGTGTCCTTAGAATAATGAATAAAGACACGTTGCAGGATTAGCCCGTGCATTGTAATTAAAACGCCGCGCGAACGCTATTGTTACGGGCAGGTGGCAGAAAAGTTTTCCCCGCCCCTACTCTCGCGAGATCAATCCCGCCCTACTCTCGCACGATCAATTTCGACGCGGGCAGCATCGCGGGCTTGCCCCTGTGCTGCCAGCAACGCCCCGTGCCGCGCACGCGCCGCGAACACGGCGTTCCCTTCTTTGTGCGTGCGCCGCAGATTGAGACGATTTCATCCGGGTCGGTCGGCCGTTCGGTCTCCGTGCCGTCCGCGCCGTATCGTTCGGCACGTGCATCGTTCGTCGCGCCCGTCACGCCCGCGGCGGGCGTCGCGTTCCTCTCTCCGCCCGCCGTCGAAAGTTGCGACGCGAGCGGCGGCGAGTTCGACGCGCTTCGTTCGATGACGAGCGGCGGGGGTGCGCTGCGCATCGCCCGCCCGGCGACGAAGCCCGCGCCCGCGAGCGCGACGCACGCGACGAGCGGCCGCACGATGCGCCCGCGTCGAAACCTCTTGTCGCACCCTTCGCAGAAACGGCGACTCGTCCACACGCGCCAGCGCAGGCGTGCAATGCGCCCGCCGCACTCCGCGCAGAAATTCGGCTTGTACATGATTTGGAACTCTCCCGCGCGCATGAGGACACGCCACCGCCGTTGCCGCCGTCGAGAGTGTCGGCGCGCCGCTAAAAGAGATCCGGGCTTTTCGTGTGGGCTTCGAGACGAGCGTTGGCGTTTGCCGCAAGTAAGGAGAAGACGCCACGCGCGCTGCTTGATAGCGGCGAATTATATGCTGATCGTGAGGCACGCGCGCAAGCTATTTCTTCTCAACCGCGCGAGCTATTTCTTCTCAACGTTGCCGCCCGCCGTCGTTTCATGCGCTGGCGAGCGTTGCACGCGCAAAACAAACGTGTTATAGTCCGTAGTCACTCCCGAACGATTGAGAATGCCCTTGAGAGGCGCGCTTCGGTGTGTGTCCTCGCTCGTCGTTCTCCCGCCTTTAGCATCAGGTCGAAGCCGATGGGTTTGAAACTTTATTGCAATCGCTACGCGCACTTCAAAGACGCGCTCGTGTGTTCGGTCAACTGCCTGTATCGCACGCGCTGTCAGGATTTCGCGCTCTTTTACGACGAGCACCGCGAGTCGGTGGACACGCTCGTCGGTGATTATTACGCCGGGCGGCGCGCCAACGAGCGAGCCGCGCCCGCAGTTGCCACGTCGCGCTCGCTGCCCGTCGTGCAGGTCGCGCGTCCCATCGCGACCGCCGTGGACATGCGCGAGTTGATACGTTTGGAGGTTAAGCAAGAGATGGCCGAAGCCACATACATCTGGATTGACAAGGAAGGCCGCGCCGAGTTGCTCGGGCAGGATGAAGTTTTGCGCCGCGCCGCGCGCGGGACGAAACCGCAGACGATCTACAAAGTCGCGCAGGAGATGGAACTCAAATTCCAACTCGTACCGCGCAAGCGCATCGAGCGCGCGCGTCGTCTCGCCGAAGTCGAAGAGGAACGCGCCGTGGCTCGCCGCACGCGCCGCACGACGGCCAGAACCGCCGCCCCGCAGGCGTTCGACGAACTCGACGAAGAGGCTCCGGCCACGAGCGTCGCCCCCGCTGCCGCCACCACCAGCGCGCCGCGCCGCACGCGCCGCCGCACGCTGAAAGCCGTCAGCTAAAATTATCCCCGCCTTGCTCTCGAAACGCGCCCCGCCCGGCGCGTGCGAGCAACGCGCCCATCGCTCCGAGCACCAAACAAGTCTCGCACGGTCGCCTCTTACAGCGGGCGCGTGCGAGACTTGTTTGCTATTTTGAAGGCGACCCGTGCCGCCCGCACGCGCCCGTCGCGTTTCCGCCGCCGGGGGCTTGCGCCACAGGCGCGCCGCTTGCAAACGCAGGCGCGGCTTTGCATACTGGCGGCATCTACAATCTATGCCCCGTGCGATTTCCGAAGCGATGACTGACCAACGTTTTTTCCGACGCCCTCTTTTGCCGAACATCTGCTGCGCGCTCGTCGCACTCGCCCTGTGCGCGCTGGCTTCGACGCCCGCGCGCGCGCAGGAGGTAGAGGACGATGAGCGGGTTACGGTCGAATCGAATCTCATCCGTCTCAACGTGGGCGTTGCCGACGCCAGAGGCCGCGCCGTCACCAACCTGACGCGCGGCGACTTCTCCGTCTTCGAGGACGGCGTGCCGCAAACCATCCTCAACTTCGAGACAACCGAGCAGCCGTTCAGCCTCGTGCTCCTGCTCGACATGTCCGGCTCGACTCTCAGCTTTCGCACGCAACTCAAACAGGCGGCCATGCGTTTCATAGATGCGCTCTCGCCCGACGACCGCGTCTCCGTCGTCTCCTTCTGGACGGAGATGAAGGAACAGAAGAGGACGGTCAAGCCCGTCGACCACATCGAGACGCTCACCGATTTCACCAACAGCCGCCCGAAGATCGCCTTCGCCATCGAACAGGCGCGCGGCGGCGGCGACACCAATCTCTACAAAGCCCTGCGCCACGCGCTCGGCGCGCTGCGACAGGAAGGCACGCGCCGCAAGGCCATCGTCGTCCTCACCGACGGCATTGACAGCGACGTGCGTAAACAGGATCGCGCCGCCTCAATCGCGGCCAAGACGGCCGACGAAGCGATCAGTTCGATCAAGCCCGACGCGAACCCGACGCTCGCCGCCGTGCTCAACGCGGCCGACGCACAGGGCGTTACCATTTACCCGCTCGCGCTGCCTTCCGGCGACCTCAAGCGTCTGGCCGACCGCGCTACCCTGAGCATCACGCCGAACAAGGGCACGCCACCCGAAGACATGAAGCGGCTCACCGAACCCACGCCGCAGCAGGCCGCCATTTACGCTTCCGCGCGCGCGCGTCTCGACACGCTCGCCGCCCGCACCGGCGGTCGTCTGCACGAAATCAACCGCCTCGAAGACATGGCGCGTATCTACGCCGAAGTGGCCGCCGAGATGCGCACGCTCTACACCATCGCCTACCAATCCGCCGGTTCGCGCCCACGCGACGGCCAGTGGCGCGCCATCAAAATTCAGGTCGCGCGCCCCGAACTGATCGCACGCACGCGCCCCGGCTATTACGCGCGCTGAGCCTTGCGAAGAAGCGAAAGGAAGGGCGCGCGGTGGCCGTCTCCACCCGCCTGACGCTCGCTTGACACCCGCGAGAGCCATTCCGTATATTCGTCCGTAACGTATCTACCCCTTATGCACCCGTAGCTCAGTTGGATAGAGTACATGACTACGAATCATGGGGTCGCAAGTTCGAATCTTGCCGGGTGCATCTTTAAATTCAAATAATGACGGGCAGCCCGAAAGCTGCCCGTCATTATTTGTGTGCCTGTGGTGTTCCGAAGTTAGCGAGGGCGGATTCAAGGTTATCAGGAAGGCATCACTTAGCAGTGGGGTTTTTAGTCAATAGGCGCTATCACCATTGCAGATAGTCGGCCGATGTCTTGAGCTTCCTCAGAAAAGCATTGAACTCCCACTCGTGGACATAGCCGACGACGGTAAACCGCCTTATGCAGGAGGGACGTAGCAGAAGAGTTCTTGCACGTAACCCACTTCACCTTCTACCTCCCACGCATAGCAGGTGAGTTGTTAGTGGACGCCGTTACCGAATTAAGCCGGGTTACGCGGCACGCTCAATTCTATTCTTTATATTTCTTGGCTTGCTTAATGATGTCTGCTGCCGACGCATTTATAAAGCTTGCGATGCTATAGGCTTCATCTTGGGAAATATTCCTTTTGCCGTCCGGCGCGTTGATCAATAGTTTCTGCAATTCTCTTCCCGTATTAAGGAACGAGTTCATGACTGCAACGTCATTGCTTATTCCGCTCTTCGCGTCCCGAACGCCGACAACCTCCCGCTCATACTGGCGAGCGAGGACTAACTCCCATTGTGATTGTATGGTCTGCTCCGCCTCCTGAGGCAATTCAACCTTTACTGTCGCGACGCCCGCGTTGCCGATACTCTGTGGCTTCTCCGATTCTGCCGGAGGGGCGAAGACCAACCATACTTCCGGGACAGGATGTGCGAGGACGGAAGCTTTCAGGTTATTCTCCTGATGTTTGAAAAGAGCCAGTTCTCCACCTGCCACTCCTTGAAACGCCGGTGTGGGGGACTGAGCTACCACGACCTGAACTCCCGCCTTACTTTGAGATTGCGCTTGCTGCATGACATCGAGAGAATTATCACATCTCGCAGCCAGCGTGAAAATCGGTGTAAGCGGAATCAACCAGATCAGGCTTTGGCTACGCGCGTCCATAAGATTTTCCTAAAGTAGCATCTCTGAGCTTTAGTGAAGCCTCTCGCGCATAGCGTCTCTGCTTAATCCTATCTACGCGGATAAGCCTCCAAAATACTCGCAGGTGGGAAAGCCTTAATCCCTCTTTTTACATCTGGAAACAGGTGCGCCGACCGGCTCGCTAACGTACATGATGTAATCAATTTTATTTCTCTCGTTAAATGCTATTGCCAAACCCCGGTCGCGATACTCCAACAAGATGGAAGCGCCGACAGATGATTCGTAGAGAGGAACCGACTCACCATCATCCAGACATTCATCCGCGTCATATCTCGTCAGATTGTATTTGTTGCCAAAGAATTTAACAGCTTCTTCTTTGGATAAGTTCTCCGGGCGCAACTCAATGCTGAAAATCTTGTCGGTGTTTTTGTCGATGGCGACAATCAGGTCTCCGAGGATATCACCTGAGGCTTTATAGAAATGCACCTCTATGGGATTCGCTGTATTGCTATCATTAACTACGGATTGGAGCGGCTCGCCTAACACACGCCTCATATCCGCCTCCGTAGACTCGCCCATAATGAGTCCACGATATGTCGCGGCCTGCCAACCCCCAATTTTTTTCCGGGCAATGGGTGAGCGCGCGTGCGCTTTTTGCGAAGGCTGTAGAGGTAGGGCATTCCCTGTAGATGAATCACATCCCGGCACAGTTCCGCTGTGACTCATAAGCAAGCAAAGCGTGATGCTTCTGATCATTATTTCAATTCTCCTGCTCGACACTGATTATCGCGGAGGACACGGCCTATTCAAGAATGTCGCCGGGTCTACTCGCCTTGCGCCCTGATAGGTAATTAAGTGCAGGTGTGATTGGGGAACTCTGCCGCCGTTGCCCGTGGTGCCGACTGAGCCGATCTGCTGACCTCGCTCCACACGCTGACCCACGCTGATTCCGGCTGCGCTGATGCTCCCCTCTTGTAAATGCCCGGAGGTAGTTATGATGCCGCCACCATGATCAAGGGTTACCCGCTCACCTAAGGAGTCGCCTCTATCACCCGTGTAGACAACTGTGCCCGCCAGAACGGCAACCACAGGCGTTCCGATTGGCGCGGCAATATCTAAAGCTTGGTGAGCATTTGGTCGGCCTCTTCTTGAGGCGGTAAATGCTCCATCACCGCCTGAGTCGCTACGTAGATTTCCCACGCCGTTAATAGGCTCACGATCAAAGCCGGGTATCCCGGTAATCGGGTTCACTGCGCAACCGGGCGGAAGCGGGTCTGAGACATTATCAACGACGGGCATTGTCGTGGCCGGCTCAAGACCTGTCGGCGGCGGTAGCGGCGTCGAGGGTGTTAATGGCGGGGTCGATGTCGGTGGCAGCGGTGATGCCGGAGGCAGTTGCTGCTGTTGCTGTCGCTGTTGTTCAACCAAGTCATCACTTTGATATCTCGGCGTGATGTTGGCGGTCGGGGCGAGACCTGACGGGTCTGTGAATCGCAACGGATTGTTGAGAGCATAGGTGTAGCGATTCCAAGTTTGCGGGCGGGCGGCACTCGCGGAGGCCAAGAGCGGGTCGGGGCTGTTGAAGCGGCCTTGTTTGCTGGCGAAGTAGCGCGCCTGAGCATAGTCCAACTCCGTCTCGGCATCGCGCTCGTAGCCGGTGAACTTCTGTTTTAAATCATCATTGGCGGCATAACCCGGCACAGTGTTCCGGCCACCCGCAAGCGGGTTGATCTCTTCACCGAACGGGCGATAATCATGCCGCCCGCGCACGCTCGCGTCAGCCCCGGTAATGACTCGGGGCGACCCCAAGTGGTCGGCCGTCACATATTGCGTCCCGTTCTGCTCGGCCGCCGCGCTGCTATACTCGGCCACGAGTTGTCCCGTTGCATTATAGATAAAGATAGTGGCGACAGCGCCCGACAGCTTCTTGACTCTCCTGCCCTCGCCGTCATAAAGGTACGTTGCCCCGCCGTTCACCGACGCCCCGCCGTTATATTTCACCTGACGGTTCTCGCCGTCATAGGCGTAGGTGTTGCCTACCTTATCTCTTATCAGATTACCCGCCGCGTCGTATTGATAGAGTTCTCCGGCGCGCGGCGTGATCCGGTTATTAACAGCGTCGGGGACGGGATTTTCGGACATCAGGCCGACTGTCGTTTTACCTTCAGCTTCATCTACGGTTCGATTACCGAAGCGATCATAAATAAATGTCTGCCTCCAATTCGCTCCGTTGTTCTCTCGCGCCTCTTTGAGCCGGTTCAACTCGTCATAAGTATAGGTTTGCGTGAGCGTCAGATTAGGCAGGGTGATGGTCTGGCTCTGGACGTTCCCGTTGTTGTTTGTCGTGCCGTATTTATAATCCAGTGCCAGCACGCTGGAGTCGGTGCTGATGGTTCCTAAACCTATCTGCTTCAATTGCAGTCTCGCGTTATACTCCGTATGTTCCCACAAATTATTTCCCAATTTGAGCGCGCCGACAGCCCCGTGAGCTTTGTATGAGAGATCGGAAACATAAGTCTTATTGCTTTCGCCCGTCTTCTGCCCGGTGATGCTGCTGAGCCTGCCGGCATCGTCGTAGAGATGCGTCACCACCCGCCCGGACGGGTAGGTCTCGGTTTTGAGATTGCCCGCAAGATCAAAAGTGTAGGACATCTGCTGGTAGGTCTGCCCGTCCGTCACTTGCTGGCTTTGCTTGATGCGACCCGCCGCATCGAACTCGCGGTACTTCGTCTCCGAGACCAAAGAACTGACTCTGGTCAGCCGACCCTTTGAGAAAGGGACGCCCGGATCGTCATAGTCGTATATGACGTTAGGCGTGCCGTCGTTAAAAGTGCGCGTCTTCACCCGGCCGAGCGGGTCGTAAGAATAGGTGGTGGTGACGTGGGCAGAGGCATTGTCAGGCAGCAAGCGGGGGTCGGTCTTCGTCTCTAGGTTGCCATTATCGTCATAAGTGTAACTGATTGTGCCGCTCTCGGGATTAGTTGCGGTCGTAAGCTGGGACAAAGAGTTGTAGGCGAAAGAACGAGTCTGAATGATGCCGGTTGTGCCCTGCTGCTGCGTCACGGTCTTGAGATTGCCCGACGTGTCGTAGTCATATTTAGTCTTATAGCCTGCCACGACTTCAGGGTGACCGGGGAAAGTGATCGCCTCCGTGGCGTCGTCGGCAGCGGTGATTTCCCATACGTATTCAAGCTGGCCGAGGGCATTGCTCTGCCTGAGCCTCTGCTTGCCTGCCTGATCCTTAATCAACACCTGACGACCTTTGTAATAATTGTTGACCTCCGCCCCGTCAGGTGTCGTCAGCTTGACGGGTCTGCCGAGCGCATCGTAGTCGTTCGTCGTCCACATGACGACATCATCAGCGCGATACGGATTCGACGTGCGTTTGACTCTTTCCAAAGCGTCGTATTCTGAAACCACCGTGATGAAAGTACCGTCCGGCTCATAACTACGCGACTCCGTTGTGCGACCCAAGCCATCGTACAGGCTCTCACTCTTGAGCAAGTCGTCCGCATAGGTGTTCAGATCGCTGGTCGTCGTGATCCTGCGATTCACGTCGTCGTAACTGAAAGTGGTCTGGCTTTTGGTGGCCGTGCCGACAGCACGCACAACTTGGGTGAGACGATCCAGCGCGTCGTTATAAAACATACTGCTCGACACTCCGTTGACATCTTCATGATCAACGGCCACGCCTTGGTAATAATCGTACTGGGTGTAAACCGTATGCTCCAGAGCATTCGTTATGAGGGTGGGAAAAGCGTAACTCTGCTGGTTGGACGAAGCGAGTTCCGGCGCGCTGCTGTTGAGCCGTGCGTTGCCGTCGGGCGTTCCGAAGCGGTCTGAGAAATTGAAGGTTGTCGCATAGCCCCGCGCGTCGGTCTTTTTAACGACATTACCGGCTATATCGTATTTGGAATAAACAGAGACTGCCCCGCCTTCGCCTTGAGCATCGGCGTAGCTCGTAACTTTCGTCACGTTCCCGCGCGCCGTATAGCCGGTTCCATAGAGCGAATTATGTCCGATTATGTTCGGACAATCCTGTAGCGCCGAGCCGGCGAGATAATTATCATATTCATATTTGACCCGCGACGCTTTATTGTTCCCCGCGGCATCTGCCGATGTCCACATCTCGCTCAGGAGTAGAGGGATGTAAGGTTGAGTCTGGTAATTACCGCTGTCGTAAGAGACGTAGTCGTGATGAGAGCGTTTGAGAAATCTTCCCGGCGCGCCTTGCCCGTAGTCGTACTGCAAGACATCCGTGAGGACATTGAAGAAAGCGTTTGCCCAAGTTCCCTGATTGTATAAATATGTAGTTTGACTGACCAGATTGGGCGAGACATCCGTTAAAGTAGTCTTGTTGAATTCTACCCTTTGATTGATATTAATGTTGTGAGTTTCATTTGATATAGTCCACGTCAACTGCCGCCCGGACTGCCAACCGGTCTCTTGCTTACGCAGCACGGTCGTCCCGTCGGCGTCGTATGATTCGGTTAGATATTCCTTCCCCTTGATTAAATTTGCGTTCTCCTCGCGCGCCGCATCTGACCAGTGGGGATTATGCGGTGGCGGCTGCGGGCGCGGATCATCATAGAAGTAATGTTTGCTCCGTGATAATAAGCTATTGCTGCCGTCGTAGAGATCAACTCGGGTGACGGTGTTCGGATAATTGAACTCCCGCGTAAACGTCATTTTAGAAGTTAGGTTGACCCCATCAGCATAAACCCGGCGCTCGGTCACGTAACGATAAGCGACGTCTCCCGGCGGGCTGCCCGGCTCATTCTGCGGCGGGATGACGCCTCCCCAATCGTATTCATACGCTCCCCCTGTAGGAAGCTCGACGCGGGTTAGCTCATTGTGTTCATTACGGATCAAGTTATATGTTCTTCCGTCGGGCAACCAGATTTTTAATGACTCGTTGACCCGTATAACTTTTTGGACTCCGTTAAAGCCTTTGTAGGTAATTTTCGTATGCAGGCCGTAGGGGGCTTCATTCTGCCCGTAGTCTATCGAGACTGTTCTTCCCAGAGAGTCCTTAATCTGCGTGGTTACGATCTTCCCGCCGATGTCAGCGGTATAAAAGGTGATGCGATTTCCGTTTCTATCCTCAAGCCATCTGATATTGTTTGCCTGTATTCGATAGCGCGTGCCGTTCGGAAAAAGGATCGTCCAGCCGACGGGCATAGGGGAGCCGCTCGCCGACGTTCGCATCGTATAAGCGACGCCGTTATGGTAGACATCTTGATCCGCCAAGAGTTTCATCCCGCTCCCGTCCCAAGTGACGAACTCCTTGCCCATGTTCGTTCCGGTGAGGAGCGCAGGGCAAGGTTGAATTGAAATCGGCCTACCTGAATTTGCTACGGGGTGGAAAGGATAGGTCGTACCGTCACCGGTTTTCAAGTTAAAAACGATTAGGGCCTTGGTTGGTTGGTAAGGGTCTTGCTGGCAAGGGTTGTTATCGCTTTGACCGTAATCGTTATATTCGTAGGTTGTAGTTGCGTCCTCCAATTCGCCAAAGTTTGCGGCAACACCCGCAGTAGTCTCTGGATAATTAGTATAAACGGGCAATTCGCCCACATATCCAACCGATTGTGTCCATTTATTTTCACTTATGACAGAGATTGTGAAATTAGCTTCGCCCCTGCCGCCGATAGTCAACAAAGGCAAGCGGAAGTTCAAATTTCCGTTGAACAGATTGATGTTGTCGAACTCACTCAGGTTGTAACTGCCGGACGGTCTGCCGCCCTGAGTAGTTGAGGTGGGCTGATCCGCATAAATCGTTAACCGTAAAGAAACAAGGCTCAGAAGCGCAATAAGTATGCGAAAGCATTGTCTTTGACCCTTTCCTAACCTAACAAGATAGTGGTTCATGTGAGGACGCCTTCTTTAAGGTTATCGGCTCAGACCGTTCACCGGCAGAATTCAGAAACCATCCGTGGCTTCAACCGCCGCACATTCGGAAGCGGGACGCGGGCTGTCCGCATCCCCTGCCTTTCTATTGCAAGCTCAGGAGCACCAATATCTCGCTCGTCCCTGTCGCCAGCGGTTCGAGGGCTTTGCCGATGAGCGTGCCGGGGCGGTGGAACTTCGCGCCGCTAACGTCCACGGGCATGGATTTCATTGCCACGCCCGCCACATCGCTCGTCACCAGCAGGTCGCCGATCTTGATGGGCGCACGGGTGGCGTTAACCTTCACTCTCACTCGCCCGGTTGTCGCCACCAGCACTTTACCCTCGCCCCGTTCGCCTAGAGAGATTCCCGGTTGCGCCGACACCACCCCTGCGACTTTCGTGTCATAAGCTTCGGAGGAGGCAAGCACCCGGTTGGACTTCTCCGGGTCGAGCGTCACGACCGTGCCCGCCTCCAGTTTCTGGCTCGACTCGACCCACTCGGCAACGTCCTGATACTTGGCTTCGATGATCCCGCCCCTGATCGTGCCCGACACGTTCAGGCTGCCCAACACCTCTAGTTTGTTGGCCGCGGTCGGCGTCATCCCGATGCCGACGTTGCCCGAGGGGTTAACCACCAATAGGTTCTGCTGCACGTATGCACTCTCGGCATCGTTCACCAGCGACATGCGGAAGAGTCCCCCCTCCGACCGCCACTGGAACAGCTTGGCGTTGGCCGCCGCATTGGAATCAATGAAGTTGAGGACACCCGCACCCGCACCTGAGACACGCATGGAGGCCGAGCCGGAAGAGTTGTGAACGTGAAGTTGGTTGGCGGGGGCGGTGGTGCCGATCCCGATGTTGCCCCCACCCAAGTTGAAAATCACGTTATTGCCAACTTCGTTGATGTGGAGGGGCACGGCACCAAAGCTTTGAAGCCACGTGCGCCTGCCGGTCACATATCCGAACTCTATGTGCTCGTTTGATGTTCCGACGCGCAGCACACCCGTCAACCCCGTCAGGGCGTTAGGAGCGCCGCTCGCGCCCACCACGTCGAGCTTGCCATTCGGAGTCGATGTCCCGATCCCGACGTTGCCGGTGTTCGTGTTGGAGATGTTAGTGCCGGTCGTCCATTGACCCTGAGCCGTCTCGGGCGATGCGCAGAAGGCTAGGAGCAGGAGGATGGAGACGACGTGAAAATGAGTGAGGGTGCGGCGCGTTGATTGCCGGGTCTGGTTCATGTGTGTGTCTCTTCTATCGGTGTTGATAGCCTGTAGTTAGTGTGTCATTTCATCCGCTCACGTAAATCGTTGATGTGCTCGGCGCGCACGATCTTGCCGCTGAGCGAAGGCGGCGTGGGGTCGTAATAGTTCGTCGGCAGCAACCCTAGTTGAGCGAGTGCCGGTTCAAGATTTGCGCGTAGTTCCGCGACGTGGTTGCCCATCATGCTGCCCCCGATGGTCGGGGCTGGCGTGCTCCACGAGGCGGTCGCTAGTCCGGCGATCAGGCGCACATCGTTGACGGCCTGACGCAAGTCCGTGAAGTGTTTGGCTCTGATTACGACCGTTTGACCGCCGGTGACGGGATCGCTCTGGAAGAAAGTCGTAGCCAGATCGCCGTTGCTAAAAGCGGAGGTCGCGCCGCCGGGGAAGACCGCCTGCACGCGGTAACGGTAGACATTGTCCAATTGTGCTGTGGTGTCGGTGAACGGTGAGGCGTTCGGAGTGCTGGTCAGGATGGTGACGCCGCTACGTCCCGCGCGCTCGATGAGGTAGTGGCTCACCGTGCCCGCGGAAGCGGAAGGCGCATCCCACGTCAGTCTGATGCTGGTGGTAGAAGTAGCGGTGGCAACCAGATTCGTCGGCGAGCCGGGGGTGGCCGAGGGCGCAGGAGGCTCTTCTGTCGCGATCAGTCGCCCGCCTGCATAGATATACTCTTTCGCCAGAGTTGGAGTTGCGGACGGCGATTGCGCGGGTGTGGTTGTCGTTGACAACCGGAGCGTGCGGCGCAACGGCTCGTAGCGCGAGACGGCGGCGACGGTCGCCACAATGCAGATCAAGACGGCAACGCCTGCTGTCTTTGTAATCCTGCGCCGCGCCTTCTTTTCCTGCGGCTTTCGGTGAGGAGTTCTCTTCTTCGACATTGCCACCTCTGGGCAAAACGAGCGCACGCTCAAACACATCGAGGCCGGCGGACTACCGGCAGACGGTGTGAGTGATCTTTAAATGTCCATGCACCCGGGCGCGAGTCGGGACAGACGGTGAACGGAGACTGTCCAGCCCCGTCCCGAAGTTCAGGGAGTTTCCGCTTATTCGTAGTTGGCGCGGTAAGGGCCGAGGATACTCTTCATCGCCAGATATGCTTCCTTACCCGCTTCGACGAGAATCCGGTTGCCGCCGGCCAAGTTCGACGCCTCAACGCGCACCAGACGGTCGGAGTTGTTCTGCACTTTGTACTGTTGCTTCGCCTCGTCGAAAGTGAGTATGACTTGGGAGCAAGCGTTGCCTTCGCAATCTACATTACTTGCAAGGAAGGCGATGGGTTTGACGGGCAGGGTATTTTCGGTTGCGCTGGCGGTGCTCAAGAAGAGAGCCAGCATTAGTGATCCGACCGCGAGTGTGGTGAGACATCTCTTCAACGGGTCAAACCTCCTGAACTTACATTTTCTCGTAACGGGTAGAGCGTCCGGGAAGGGGGTGAGTGCCCCCGTCTTGTTTGTACCGCTCGATTAATTCGTCGGTGACATTGACTACCAGCGAATCATGGAGAGACAAAGATAAAGTAGCATTTAAGACTGCTTCATCTTTTGAATTCTGTGGGTTACCCGGATGAGAATGACGGTAGCGAGGTTTAGCGTCGAAGCTGCATCCTTGAGAGCGAGCGTAGGGTAAATACGAGCGGCGCATTTGTCAAGAAATTATTTTTTGTCAATCCGAAGTAGAACTCTATGAGTCTTCGTCTGTTAAAGACTCTCCGATAGATTTGTCAAACGGATCGCATGGCATATTTTCTTACTCTCTTGGTCTGCCTGATTCTTAAATTCAAACAATTATGGGCAGCCCGAAAGCTGCCCGTTTTTGCTTGTGTGCCTGTTAAGTGTGCCGACGTTAGCGAAGAAGCGGATGCAAGACTACTAGGGCATTCCTACCCGACGCTGCCGTCGGCGCAAAAGTTCGACCGGCCAGCCCGGTTCTTCCAAAGTCTCTGTCACAGGGCGTCCCTGACCAACTAATAATCTTCGACGCCAAGAATACAGTTGGTGCGCGCTTAACGGCGCGCGCGGCCGGAGCGGCGACCCTTACGGTTGATGATGCTCTGTTTGCGCGGTTCGGGTGGCGTACGCAAGTGTGCGAGGTCTTTATGCCTCCCGTGTTCCTCGTCCAACATGGCCGCGAGCGTCGCATGATGGTGCAGACCGAGCAGCCGCGCGGCGCGCGTCACGCTGCCCTCTCCGTCTATCAGCGCACGGCGCACGTATCTGGCTTCGTAGTTGTGTACTCGCTCGTTGAGATTGAAGTTCGCCCAAAAATTCACGCGACCGCGAACCTGTGGTTCTGACAAGGCCGCTCGACGCGCAGACACAACGCTCATGGAACAAGCACGCAGGCGCGAGATCGTTTCGGCATCCTGTGTCTCCTTGAGCAAATTATTTGCGCGCTCGTATGCCTCTAACAGTTGGTGCTCGTTGAGGCGTTCGGCGTGTTCCTCCATCAACGACAGCAAGGCGCGTCCGGCATCTTCGACCGCCCCGGCTTGCTCTGCAAGATCGGCCGCGCGCCTGAGCGTGTTGACCGACTCGATGTAGTTGCCGAGCTTCGAGAGGATGCGGCCTTGCGTGGTCAACGCTTCGGCTAACAAACCCTGCTCGCCGCCTGTGGAGAGCACGCGCACGGCCTCGCGGATCGCGCTCTCGGCGGCGGGCAGTTTGCCTTGTGCCAAGAGGACGCGGGCGCGCGTCTCGTCCACCTGCGCGACCCGCCCCCGGTTCTGCACGTCTGCGAATAGACGACGCGCGGCGTTCAAGTGTTCGTGCGCCTCTTCGTAACGCCCGATGGTGTAGAGTAGGAAGCCTAGGTTGTTCTCGGTGCTGGCGCGATAGCTGGTGTGTCCGGCCTGCTCAAAATGGTGCGAGGCGGCGGTGTATTCGATGATGGCGCGGTCTGTATAATCTGAGCGACGTTCAGCCTGAGCTAAAAAGGTGAGCGCAGACGCTCGCTCATTATGAAAGTTTCCTTTCAATGCGTCGCTGCTACTTCTCTCGAATAATTCGGCTGAATCCAGAAGGATGCGAAGCGAGTCGTTATAGCGACCCCTAAATGACTCGACCGCTGCAAGGCGCAAGTATATTTTTGCCTGTAGCTCTTCCTCGCCGCCGTCCGTCAACTTCTTTAGAGCCTCATAGTAAATGACCCGCGCCTCGTCGTGCGCTCCGACGCGGCGGTAGCAGAAACCGAGTTCGCTCTGTGCGGCGGCGACTCTGGCCGACTCTCCTAATGCTTCGAAGCGAGTTATACTTTCGCTGATCAAGTTTTTGGCCGCGTCTTGCGCTCCCTCAATCTGCCTGACGCTACCGAGATAACCGGAGAGCGAACCGACACGCAAAAGCACTTCGGCGGCCGTTAACTCGGATAGTCCTTCAATTGCAGGACGTTGGCCGACGCCCTGCCACAATTCGCCGAGCGCGTCGCACGCCGACTCGTATTGGCCTCGATGCTCAAGGTCAGCCGCGATCCGGCATTGAAGCTGCGCCCGCTCGTCGAGGTTCAGCGCACGGTTTTCCAACTGTTTCAACATTGTTTCAGTTAAAGTCATGTGAGGACTCGCTTTCTTTGTGCTTGCTAGAAAATTTTCAGGCAGGCTGAAACTGCGTCCTATCATACGAATAGGCCGCAAATTAAAACCAGTCGGGTCTGGTTTCACTAACTACCTCGAAGGGAAAGAAAAGATGAAAAGCTATCAAACTGGTATCGCCACACTTATATTGACGTTTGCGTTCTCCACGTCCGCTTTCGGCGACGGCATCATTCACACGGAAAAGACTCCGCCGCCACCGCCGCCGACGACGAACGGGATAATTCATACGGAGGGGACATCTCCCGAGCCGGAAGAAGACACCCTGACAGAGATTGCGCTGATCCTGCTGCAAACTCTAATCCCGCTGCTCTAAAAAGCCTGCGGAACAATTTGGCCTGATTCAGATCGCCTGAGACTCACGGGCGGCGCAGTTTTCGTGTGTCCGGCGGGAATATACAACAAATGTGAGGCTTCGTGAGAAAATTCTGAGCGGTGCGGCGAAAATTGGATCGGCGGGCGTCCGCCTCTCGTCGTTCGACAGCAGACGCTCGCCGCGCTGTGTGGGACTTGCGCGGAGCATTTTCCAACCCGCAACTATTTCTCGAATGACTCAAGACGCGCGGTAATCGAGTGAACTTTTCGGTTTAAACTAGCGAATAACAGTTGCGCGTTTGAATCTCTTGGCAAGTCGGTCGGGCTTTTGGGCGTCGCGCTTGACTTTGGGCGCGGGCGCATGGATGCTTTGGCACGCATGTTTGGTTTGGAGCGTTTCATCGGCGAAGTGCTGGACGGGAAGTACCGGCTGGAGCGTCTGCTGGGGCAGGGCGGGATGGGCGCGGTCTATCTGGCGACGCACCTCGGCACGGAGCGGCCGGTGGCGTTGAAACTGATCACGCCGGAGTTCATGCGTAACGACGAGTTCGTCGAGCGTTTCAAACGCGAGGCGCGCGCGGCGGGTCGGCTGCGCCACCCGAATGTGGTGGACGTGACCGACTTCGGGTTCGCGCAAGTTGGCACAGAGCGCGTGGCCTACCTCGTGATGGAATACTTGGACGGCTGCACGCTCGGCGACGTGTTGGCCGAAGAGTCGCGTCTGCCGCTCGACTGGGTGGTGGACATTCTGGAACAGACGTGTTCGGCGGTGGACGAGGCGCACCAGCAGGGCGTCGTGCATCGCGACCTCAAGCCGGACAACATCTGGCTCGAACCGAATCGCTTTGGCGGCTATCGCGTCAAGGTGCTCGATTTCGGCATCGCCAAACTCGCAGACGCGGCGGGCGACTATGCCACGGCCTCAAACGAACTTCCCGCTTCGAGCGTGACGGAGCAGCCCGCGTCGCAGGCGGGGGCGCAGTCGCAACTCGATGTCGTGCAGGAGTCGATTGCGCGCGCGGCATCTTCGGTGGCGCGTGCGGGTTCGACCGGCGGTTCGTCGCATGGCGGTGCGTCTCAAGGCAGTTTGTCGTCGGGCAACTCGTCCGAGGCTGCGACGCAATTGCAATTTTCAAACGAGAGCGAAGCGGAGCAACCGCAGACCTTGATCTTCGCGCCGCCTTCCGCAGCGCAGCAGCCTTCGCCGCACGACCCGACGGTCGCCGGGCAGACGCCGCGCACCACACAGGCCGACTACGACAGCGACAAGACGCGCCTGCTCGATCCGGCGACCGCCGGGCGCGTGGCGACGAACGAGTCGCACACGGCCGTTGCGGCGGCGGCGGGCGTCACGCGCGTCGGCGCGATCCTCGGCACGCCGCTCTACATGTCGCCCGAACAGTGTCGCGGCCAGCGGCTCGACGCGCGCTCTGACATCTACAGCCTCGGCGTCATCGCCTATCAAATGCTCACGGGCGAGACGCCTTTCGCGGGCGATATGGTGTCGGTCATGCGGCAACACATGGAGATGCCGCCGCCGCCCATCAGAGACAAGAACCGCAAGGTGAAGAAGAAAGTGGCGCGACAGGTGATGGCCGCGCTCAAGAAGAACCCTTCGGAGCGTCCGGCGAGCGCGGCCGGTTTTGCGTCCGCGCTGCGCGGTAGTTCCGAGGGCATCGGGTCGCTGCTCAGGCGCGCCTTCGCGCTCTATAGCGAGCACTTCCCGAAGTTTCTGCGTATCTCGCTTCTGGCGCACTTGCCCGTCATCGCCATGACCTTTGTGATGTTCGGCCTCGACGCTATGCAGCGCGCCAAAGTCATGCCCAAGCTGCTGATCATCGCACTGACGCTCGTCTTCGGACTGCTCAACGTGGTCGCCAATTTTCTGTCCACCTCCGTTATCACGGCCATGACCGCGCTCATGGTTACGCAACTGCACGTCGCGCCGATGCGACCGATCTCCATGCGCGACGCCCTCTCGGTCTTGAAGCGACGTTGGCGGCCGTTTCTGCGGACGAGCATCAGGGTCAGCCTCACGGTGATGATCGGCTTCGTGCTGCTGTTTATCCCCGGCCTCGTCATGATGATCAAGTACGCGCTCTACGCCCCGGTCGTGTTGATGGAGGGCTTGGAGAAACGCGCCGCGCTCATACGCGCCGACGAGCTTTCGCGCCGCTCGCGCCGCACCGTCATCGCGCTGTTGCTCATCCAGCTAACGCTGCCGTTCGTCATGGGAGCTATCGTCGGCTTCCTCTCGTTCAAGATGAAGGGCGGCGATCTGCACATCAACACCGGCTCGAAAGCGTTAGGCCATTTCGCGCCGCTCTTCAACATCGTCACCGTGCCGCTCATCTCGATCACGACCGCGCTGCTCTATTTGAAGATGCGGCAACTCGGCGGCGAGACGTTCAAAGAGACGCTCGAACAGTTTGACAACGTCGAAGCCCCGCGCAGCCGCTGGCAACAGCGCATGCGCCGTCGTCTCACGTTCAACACGTCGCTGCCCCGCGAATAGTTGATTGACCGGCGAGCGATTCACGACACACGATACACGACACACTCAAGCATCAACCCGCGCGACAGAGTTGTCCCCGCCCCCGGCGAGACCGGGCAAACAAAGACTACGCAAGATTTGCGGAAAGCGCGGGGGAACTTCTCTTCCCGACGGATGCGCGCGACCCCGCCAGAATTTTTCCTTCCCCGCCCGTATTGACGCCGACCGGCGATATTTTTTGTCTCAACGCGCACAACCTGTGATATAGAACGCCCGCGACATTCATCCGGGCAGGCGTCAGTAACTCATTCCTGAGTCTCCCAGAGCGCGGCCACCCGCCGACGTATCTCGCAAAATAAGCCTCGCCTTCCTGCTCGACCTCGACGAATGTATGCCCGCGCCTTACGAGCGGTCTCATAAATAACCGCACAGAGGCTTGCCGTCAGGAGAGGATTCACTACTTCCCTTTTTTTAAGACTTCGGCCTGTCTTGAAATGTTTCCGCCGGATTTCGCATCTGTTTATGAGACCGCTTCTACATCAACAATAGCCGGTGGCCGCGCCCCCGCAGTCGCGGCCGACGCAACTATCAGGCTCTGCTTCTTACCATTAACGAGGACAAACATGAGACACCTACCGACGCCCAAAGCTGTCCGCGAAAAACTTTTCGACAGCAAACGCGCCGCCTCGCCCCTGTCAAAGCGGCTGCGCGCCCCCAAACGCCTCCGCGCCCGCGCCGTAATTTTGACCGTCGCGCTGCTCTCCGCGCTCGTTTGCGGCCTTCAGGCGTCTGCCCAGACACCTACCCCAGCCGCCACGACCACGCCGACGCCGACCACGACGCCGACCGCGACGCCGGGCGTGACGCCGACGGCCAATCCTTCCTCCGGCACGACGCCGGTTACTCCCCCCAACACGACGTCCACGCCCGTGACGACGCCAACCACCACGCCGTCGCCCGCCCAGCCCGGCGTGTCGAGAGTGATGAGGGCTTACAGGCTAGGGCAGGAAACGCAACCGGCGGGCATCCAGAACGTCGAAGAGTGGAAGCGCGACAGCATGACGGCGGGGCTGAATCAGATCGTGATCCTTGAGGTGGCGGGACTCAAGAGCCTGCTTAACCGTGCGAAGTGTCTGGACAAGGACGGCAATAAAACCATCGCTACCTGCCGCGAGAAGAACATTCTCCTGTTCATCGAAGGCCGCCCGCTGAAAGGCATGAAGCCGGAGTCGGGCGCGCCGGAACTGAAAGACGGCGAGAACGGGACGCTGCGTTATCACCTGCAACGCCCGCCCGAAGCCGAAACGGCCAACTACGCCGACTCGAAGGAACACTGGGCTGACCTGCTCGGTCTCAATAGCATCGGGGAGTTATTCGTGCCGACGCGCGACGTGTCGATGAGCGTGGGGCTGGAAGACGAGTACCCCATCGAGACCGACGTGAGAGATGCGAACCGATTTCACCTCCTGCGCGTTGACCAGTGGCGGCTGCTCTTCTGGGCAGTTCTATTGCTCCTCTGCGTGCTCATCTTCATCTGGCTGGCGAGAGAGAGCGACATCATCCGCGACCGCAAGCCCGTCCTGTGGAAGCAGCGCAAGCCTTACAGTCTGAGCCAGTCGCAGGCGGCGTGGTGGTTCTTCTTCGTCGTCATCGGCTTCATCTTCATCTGGCTGGTGACGGGTCAACGCGATCTCTCGTCGTCGGTGCTGGTGCTGCTCGGCATCGGCTTCGCGACGGCTCTCGGTTCGACCGTCATCGACCGCAGCCGCACCAACACCCCGCGCACGGAAGAGACCGCCTTGAGCAGCGACCTGACGATACTGCTGCAACAGAAGGACGAACTCGAACATGAGTTGACGGACTTGGAGACGAAGCTCAAGCAGGCGTCGCCCGCCAACAAGCCGCAGGCGCAAACCGCCTTCGACCTGATGCAGCAGCAGTACATGGACAAGATTAAAGAGATCAGAACGAAGTTTCCCGACGCGCTCGGCTGGAATCACGTCAAGTTCCGCATAGACATCCTCTCGGATGCAAACGGCGTCAACTTTCACCGCTTCCAGATGGTTGTCTGGACGGTCGTGCTGGGCATCATCTTCATCCACGAAGTGCTGAGCCGTCTCGCCATGCCGGAGTTCAGCACGACACTGCTCACGCTGATGGGAATCAGCAACGGCACATACCTCATCGGCAAATCCTCCGAGCCGCAAGGCACGTCCGGCGCGCAACCGGGCGGCGGCGTGGTCGGCGCAGGCGGCGCAAGCGGCGGCGCGATTGGTGGCAGCGCGGGCGGCGGGTTAAGCGGTACGTCCGGTGCATTGGGCAGCGCAGGAGGCGGCGGGCTAAGTGGCACGGCGGGTAGTTTAGGCGGCGGCACGTCGAGCGGCGTGGCGGGTGGCACAGGCAGCGGCACGCCCGCGAAGACAGGCGCGTAAGCGACAGCGGAGACAGGACGCGCCGGAACGCCGCGCACGCTACGGGCGCGCGTGTGACGTTTGAAAGCGAAGCGTGGGCGAGAGTTGATGCGTCAACACCCGCCCACGCTTTATTTGGTGTCCTTATGCTTCGCACGCACCTCTGATGGCGGCACGTCAACGAGTGTGATGGGCGTGCGATTCGCGCAGAGGCAGGGCAACGCCGTCGTCCGCGCGTTTGAGACTTTCGGCCTGAGCGGCTACACTTTGAGTTTTGACTAACACGCAAATTATCCAGAGGTAGCCATGAGTAGAAATAGCGAGACTCTTTTTGAGACTTTTTTGCGGCGGCATGACGAGAACGCTTGGGCGGGCGCGCTCGAAAGTTTGCTCCCCGCCGTCCACGAAGTTGACCGCAACGCGACCTCCATCTGGTTCGCCTTCTTCCCCCTCGCGCTCGCGCGCGCATTGGAGCAAGCGGACGAACCGGAGAAACTGGCCGCGCGGTTATTGATACAGGGCAGGTATCGCCTCGAAGATCAAATTGATTCGTCGCACGCCTTCCTCTACGGCCATCGTTACTGGCCGGAGGTTAAACGCGCCGTCGTCGCACGCGCCGGGCAATTCAAAGGAGAGACGCCGGAAGAGACGACGCTCGACGGTCAAATCCGGTCAGTGGCGCGCGAGGTGGCGGCGCAAAAGAAGGTCGAAGAGTCGCTCCTTCTGGGCATCACGGCGATTGCGTTGATGACCTTGCAGCAAGTGGGGCTGGCGGCGTTTGCGGCGTCGCCGGGAGAAGTCCGGCTCGACGGCAAGCGCGCGGGGCAGTCGCCCGCGAAAGTTTTGCAGGAGCGCGCGCGCGACGACAGCCAAGGCTTGCTCGGATTCCTGCGTACGACCGACAAGCGTTGGACGGTGGTGTGGAACGAAGACGACCCGACGGCGCGCTTCCAGATGATTCAACATCAGGAAGTCGCCTCTGCGGCGGCGACGGACAAACGCGACTGGTCGCAAGTTGACCCGCGTTGCACGGTTGACGAAGGGCCGATCCCCGTCCAGTGTCGTTCGGCTTCGTGCGGCACGTGCTGGGTGGGCGTGCTCGGCGGCGCGGAGAAGTTGACGGCGGTTAGCCCGCGCGAGCGCAAGGCCATGCAACTCTTCGGCTACATCGACACGGACGACCCGAAGCCGCTCATCCGTCTCGCCTGTCAGGCGCAGGGCGAGGGCGCGGTCTCAATCGTCATTCCTTCTTGGAACGGCGTGTTCGGGAAATATCTGCGTCGCTTGAAGGAAGAGGAAGCGGCCGAAGCGGCCGAAGGATCACAGGCGGTCTCGCAGTAATTTTATGAGCAGTTCAAAATCTAACGGCGCACAGAAGAAAGTTGGTGGCGACGACTCGGCCGCCGCAGGGCAACCGCCGCCGCTCGCGCGCGACGAACACGGCCGCATCGAACCCGCTTCGCTCGCAGACCTCATCGAGTGGTTTCTCGATCACGACCCGCGCGTCAACATGATCCGCCATCCGAAGGTCGAAGAAGTTTTTCAATGGAAGCAGGCGGAGAGCCGCCGCGCGGGCGAAGAAGTTTACGAATTTACGAACGCGGAGGAACGGCTCGCCATCGGCATCATGCAGGCCATCGTCGAGAACGAAGGCGAGGGCGCGCTGCACGGCTGGATCAGCCAACTCCTGAACGCGCTCGACGACGCCACGAAAACGAACGAAGAAGTCTCGCACGCTTACCGGCTCGACACGGGCGGCGAGGCTTCGACCGTCGGCGAGGCGGCGAAGATTCCCACCGAGCGCGGGCGCGCCATCTTCCTCACGTGCTGCTGGCTCGAAGCCCTCTGCACGGCCGAGGTGCGCGTGCTCGGATGGGTCTACCAGCAACTTTACGGCAGACCTTTTCAACCGGGCAATTATTGATTTAGACTCTCACGCTAAAAGCGTAGGACGAATCCCAAGACGAATATCGCAGAGGAAATTTTTTCACTATGGCCGAACCCGCGAATTATACGAACAACTCGCAGACGCTCGTTGTAGACAGCGACGAGTTCACTTTTGAGACGCTCGAACAGACGAACGGCCGCGCCACCGTGGTGCGCTTCGAATTGAAGAACCCCGACGTGAAGGCCGGCGACGTGCTGCTCGTGCTCTCCGGCACGGACATCCACTTCCACGGCATGATCGGCATCATCAGCGAAGACGGCTCGGCCGTCGCCACCGACCGCCGCGGCTCGCTTCTGCCCGCCACCGTTCAATAAGGATGATGGCGGAAAAGACGAGGGATGAATCGAGAAAGCACTCACTTGGTTGAATGCTTTCTTGATTCATCCCTCATCTCT
This sequence comes from Pyrinomonadaceae bacterium, assembly GCA_035940695.1. GTDB lineage: Bacteria > Acidobacteriota > Blastocatellia > Pyrinomonadales > Pyrinomonadaceae > JAIVJZ01. The sequence continues at coordinate 186,939 of DASZEQ010000007.1, forward strand.
TCCGCCCTCACCTTTTTCTCACATCATCCACACATCCCGATTCTCGAAATAGGTCGGCGCGCCCGTGGGGTGCGTTTGCCGGAAAGCGTCGAAGCGCGCGAGCAATCGTCTGTATCTGCGCCTGTTCGGGCGTGCGGTGCGTTTCGATGATCCTGCGCTCGCGCGGCGTAAAGGCTTCCCAGCCCGGTTTCGTCCACATAAGATTTTCAGCTTGTAGCAAACGACGCGTGCGGGGCGCAAGTTGCGGCGCGAGAGTCATTAAGCTGCGGGCGCGCGCTCGCGTGCGGCGATGGGGCGGACGCGTCCGACTTGATTCAAACGCGACGATGTTGTATGAAATTAACTTAACCGAAATAAATCTTCCCAATTGACAACGCGCGAGGGCAATAATATTCGCGCGCACATTCGAACAGTTGGCCGCGTCTCACTTCAGCAACCCTGAGCCGGCCGCGCAATCGATAAGCAGGACATTTTTTGTGAGCACCAAACCCGAACGCACGCCTCCGCCATTATCTAACGCCGAGCAAGAAACCGAGGCGGCCGCAGACCGCCTGAACACGCAGATCGAGGCCGCGCTCGCCAGCGTCGCCACGCGCAACCCGGACGACGCGGGCGAACTCGAAGCCTATGCCGACCGGATCGAACGCTCCGCGCGCGACCTCTCCGTCGCCCTGCGCGAGTTGGCACGACGCAGACGTAACACCAGCGATGAATAAGAACTGTCAGTTGTCCGCCGTTAGTTGTCCGTGGCTATCACTTAAGTTGCTGAAGACGGCTTTGAACAACTGACAACTGGCAAAGAACAACCGACAGCGTTTAATTTAAGGAGTATCAAAGATGGCAGCATCTGTTCTGACGAAAGAATCCGGCTCGCAGGATCGTGGCCGCAGGCGTAACGACGTGGGCTTGGACACTCTCGGCATCACACAGGCCTCCGGCATCTACTGGAATCTCTCGACGCCGGAACTCTACGAAGAGATCGCACGTCGCGGCGAGGGGTTGTTCTCCGATCACGGCGCGCTCATCGTGGACACCGGCGAGCACACCGGACGCGCGGCCAAAGACAAGGCCATCGTGCGCGACGAGAACAGCGACGATAAGGTCTTCTGGGGCGAGGTCAACAAGGAATTTTCGACCGAGAAGTTCAACGCCCTGCGCGACCGCATGATGGCGCACACGGCGGGGCGCGACCTCTTCGTGCAGGACACCTTCGCCGGGGCTGACCCGCGCTATCAACTGCCCATTCGCGTCGTCACCGAACTGGCGTGGCACTCCCTGTTCGCGCGCACCATGTTCATTAACGGCGGCCGCGAAATCGGCAACCACACGCCGGAATTCACCATCGTCAACATTCCGAGTTTCAAAGCCGACCCCGAACGCGACGGCACGCGCTCTTCGACGTTCATCCTGATGGACTTCACGCAGCGGCTCGTGCTCATCGGCGGCACGTCTTACGCGGGCGAGACCAAGAAGTCGGTCTTCACGATTCTCAATTACCTGCTCCCGCAGCGCGGCGTGATGAGCATGCACTGCTCCGCGAACGTGGGCGAGGGCGGCGACGTGGCGATCTTCTTCGGACTCTCCGGCACGGGCAAAACCACGCTCTCCGCCGACCCCGAACGCCAACTCATCGGCGACGACGAACACGGCTGGTCGGACGACGGCGTCTTTAATTTCGAGGGCGGCTGCTACGCCAAAGTCATCAAGCTCTCGCCCGAAGCCGAGCCGGACATCTATCGCACCACGCGCATGTTCGGCACGGTGCTGGAAAACGTGGTCTACGACGCGGAGACGCGCGCGCTCGACCTCGACGACGCATCCAAGACCGAGAACACGCGCGCCGCTTATCCGCTAACAAGTATCCCGAACATCGTGCCCGAAGGCCACGCCGGACACCCGCAGAACATCATCATGCTCACGGCCGATGCTTTCGGCGTGCTCCCGCCCGTCGCGCGACTCACCCCTGAGCAGGCGATGTATCACTTCCTCTCCGGCTACACGGCGAAGATCGCAGGCACGGAGCGCGGCGTCACCGAACCGGAAGCGACTTTCTCCACCTGCTTCGGCGCGCCCTTCATGGTCTTGCATCCCGGCACTTACGCAGACCTCCTCGGCCAGAAGTTGACGAAGCACAAAGCGAACTGCTGGCTCGTCAACACGGGTTGGTCGGGCGGCGCGTACGGCGAAGGCCAGCGCATGAAGATCAAGTACACGCGCGCCATGATTCGCGCCATCCTGAACGGCTCGCTTTCGCAGGTGGAGACCGTGCCCGACCCGATCTTCGGCGTCGGCGTGCCCGTCTCCTGCCCCGACGTCCCGGCCGAAGTCCTGACGCCGCGCAACACTTGGAAAGACCCCGCCGCCTACGACAGCAAGGCGCGCGAACTCGCAGAGCGTTTCAACCGCAACTTCAAGAAGTATGAAGACGGAGTTTCCCCGGAGGTGCGCGCCGTCGCGCCGAAGGCGGGCTAGGCGACGACGAAGCGTTAAAGAAGAAGCGTTACAGAAGTTGAAGGCGACTGCGCGCCCAGCGCGCAGTCGCCTTCTTTTTTGTCCGGCGTCGGTCGGGCGAAAGATCGCCGTTCAGAACCTGAAGCCGATGCCGATGCTGCCCTGAAAATTATGAGTTGTCTCTGACGACGCGCCGACGACGCCTACACGCGCCGGTGCGCCTGAGACGGGATCGGAGTTGATCACGATGGGCACTGCGTGGTCGTTCATCCGAATGATGGTGTCGCCCGCGTCGAAGCGTATGAGCGTTCGCCGCGACGGGTAATATTCAAACACGCCGCCCACGTCGAAAGCGAAGTCCGTCCGCCCCTTCGCTTCAAAGCAAGCGCGTGGCAGCGGAAAGATCGCTATACAACCTACACCATGGAGAGCTTCCAGATCGCCTTCACTGAAATGAACCAAGCCCGGACGCGCCTTGACGAACAGACCGACCTGCTCGAAACGCTTGCCCGCCTTCACGCCGAAGACCGCCTGACTTTTACGCCCGCCCCCAAACTCGCGCTCGCGCGGAAAGAAGTTGCCTTCGGCTTCCAGCGCAACGTTCTCTGTGAAGTTATAACCGATGCGCGCGCCGAAGCCCGGTTCGGTCTTCGCTCCCTCCGAAGTCGAAGTCGTAACCGGGCAGGGCGGGATGATGCACTGCACGGTCGTCGTGACGCTCGCGCGCCCGTTCGAAGCATTGAGGACGGAGAATTGCCCGCCGAGTTCGACCTTGAGCGACTCGCCGGCCTGCGCGTAAGCGCGTCCGTTGTTAAGGGAGAGAGAAAAGATTGCGACCGCGATTGTGAAAAGCATCTTTCGACGCATGTTGTCCTCCTTTAAGCTCGTCATGAGGTTGATAGTTTGCGCGCCGTGGAGAGCCGACGCGGGCGCGAAGATGTGAGCCGGAGCGCGCATCTCCGCTGCAACGATTTCTCAGGACGACTCAATTTGCAAACGCGATGCCAGCCCCGGCGCGTGCGCCGCGCGCGGCCGCAAAGGTCGTGTCGGCGCAGCCTTTACCCGCGCCGTTTCGCTTCGCGTCGCGCGCCTTCGCGCGTGCGTGGCTGTCCGAATTTTTGAATATCTCCAATCCCCTGAATCGCGCGCACGCGGCGGCCGATTCACTCTCTCGAACGGGCGGTCAGAACCTGTAGCCGAAGCCGATACCGATTTGCAGGTTGTGCGTGAAGCCGCCGGAAGTTTGGCTCGTATCGGCGAAGACGTTGCGCGTCGCGCGCCGGATGTTGACCATCGTGTCGCCCACGTCGAGCCGGATGATGGAGCGGCTTGAAGGGTAGAACTCTGCGACCGCACCGGCGTCGAGCGCGAAGTTGTTATGATCCGGGCGGCACGACGAGCCGAAGGACGTGCGACTGCAATCGAAGCCCGAAGTGATCTCGCCGATGAACATCACGCCGGGACGCGCCTTGGCAAACAACCCGGCATACTTCGTGCGCCCGCCCGCTTTGACGCCGACGAAGCCTTGCGCTTTTTGGCCGGACTGGTTGTTGCCCAATTTCGTTTCGGGGAAGAAGTTGGCTTCCGCGTCGAGCGCGAAATGCTCGTTGAAGTTGTAGCCGAAGCGACCGCCCACGCCCTTCACGACATCGAAATCGTCCAGACCGATAGCCGTGTATTGACCGCCAATCTCGAACTTGTGATCGTCCAAGACCGACTGCGCGTGTGCGCCCGTAGCGGCGTTGACGAACAGAAACAGCGCGACGAGCGCGATAAGATTTTTTCCTCGCATGTGTCCTCCAAAAAAACTCTGAATAATCGGTTGGCACGCCCGGCGGTCGCCGTCGTCGTTCGCCTTGTGCAGAACCGACGACGCCGCCGCGCGTTCGCGTCAGTTGCTTGCGGGCAGGGCGCGGATGGCGCGCATGCGTTTGACGATCTGGTGAGAGATGTCTTCGGCGGCGACCCGCCCGTTGATGGCGACGACCTTGCCCGTGGCGACGACGATGCTGGATTCGGGTTCGATGATGCTGAAGATATAGTTGAGCGCGGTCTTCTTGATCTCCAGCACGAGATCGGCGCGCTCGCGCCTCTTCACGATTGAGAGTTGCCACTGGCCGAACTCCGGCAGCTTGTCGAGTTTGTATTCGAGATAGTCGGCGTTGATGTGTTGATTGGGGCTGATATGGATAGTGCGGGCGGCGCGCAAAATGTCGGCCGGTGTGTCGCCGAGCGCACCTCTATCTCGATGTGCTGTAGTGGTGCGCGTGCGCGCGGCGGGGCGCGCGTCCGAGTAATCGCGTCCCGCGTCGCGCGATGTTTGCGCGCGTGCGCCCGCGGCGCAGGCGGCCAGCACGACGAATGAGAGCGCGGCGAGACATAGTGCGTTTGATATTTTTTGCATGAAACTTCTTCTCCCCTGACTTGTGAAATGATCCTGACCGTCGCGCTTCACTTGGCAACGCGTGTGCCGTGTTTCGTCGTGCGGTAAAAGCCTTGAAAGTCGGAGACTCGGCCGGGAGCGACGCCGCGCGCGCCCGTCACCTGACAGAAAATCGCGGCGGGGGCGGGCGGGTAATTTGCTTGCGATCATTTTCCTCTTGACGGACGGGCAGCGCGCGTAGAAGATGACAGGCATCTGAAGCCGCGAAAGAGTTTTCCACGTCCGCTAAATTGAGGCCGCCCCCGACTCCTCAACTGAATTCACATGATCGATCCGTCGAATGACCGGACAGAGCCGACGAACGCACGAGCGGAGACTGACGCCCGGTCGCCGTCGTCCGAAGCGACGCGCCAAGAAGGCGTCGGCGGCGCGGACACACACGGCGAAAGCGCGGCGACGCTGCGCGGCGTCGTCGATATGGTGCGGCGCGTGATGCGCTCGGACACGGCCAGCGTCGCCACGCTCTCCATCGCCGAAGGCATGGTTACGTGGAAGGCGACGAGCGGCTTCAACTCGCTCGGCGAGACACACAAAGAGATCGTCAACCCGCTGCGCGGCATGTTCGCGGAGCAGGCCGCTTCCGCCGATGACATGACGGTGATCGAAGTGCGTAACCTGAGCGGCGAGCTTCCGGTGAGCGAGTTTCCGCTGCACAGCGCGGAGGGTTTGCGCGATCTCGCGCTCGTGCGGCTGCGTGCGCGCGGCGAAACTCTGGGGCTGCTCGGCATCGGCTACCGCGCCTCGCACCGCCTGACGCCCGACGAGAAGGAACTGCTCGAAAGCCTCGCGGAGATGGCCGCGCTCGCGCTCGACAACGCGCGCCTCTTGGAAACCGTCAGCACGGGGAAAAGAATCTGGGAACAGACGTTCGACGCGATGCCCGACGGCATCATCGTCCACGATGCCTCGTTGCGCCTGACGCGCTGCAACGCGATGGCCGCCGAGATGATGGGCTTCGAGCAACCGGCAGAGGCCATCGGCCTTGCCTGCGCCGAAGCGTTCGCGCGACTCTTCGGCGAGCGCGCCGCCGCCTTTCACATGAACACGCGCACGCAGGGCGCGGCCTCGTCTTTCGAGATTCAGGCCGAAGATTCGCGCCGCTACCTCGTCGCGGTCGCGCCGCTCGATGGGACGGAGGACGGGCGCGGTTCGAGCGTCATCACTTGGAGCGACGTGACGCAGATTTCCGAGATGCAGGAACAACTCTCGCGCTCGCGCCGCCTCGCCACCGTCGGCCAACTCGCCGCCGGAGTCGCGCACGAGATCAATAACCCGCTCGCAGCCATCACCACTTGCGCCGAGGCGACGCTGCGCGACATTCGCTCCACGCCCGACCTCGACGCCATCGCCGCCGAACGCTCTTGGAATTTTTATCTCGAAGAGATCGTGCGTCAGGCGTTGCGCTGCAAGGCGATCACGCGGGGCTTGCTCGATCTCTCGCGCCAGCGGCGCGCGCGCCGCGAGCCGTGCGACATCAACGCCCTTGTCGAACGCGGCGTGCTGCTTCTCTCGCAACGCGAAGAGGCGCAGGGCACGCCGGTCAGGACGGAACTCGACCCGCAGATCGGCGAAGTGGCGACCGACGAAGTGCTGGTGCGGCAGATTCTCGACAACTTGTTGACGAACGCGCTCGACGCAGTGGAACGCGGCGGCTCGATCAACGTCTCGACCGCGCTCGACGGCGAACGCGCCCGCATCGAAGTGGCCGATACGGGCGCGGGCATCTCGGCCGAGACGCTCGTGCGCATCTTCGACCCGTTCTACACCACGAAAGAGGCGGGCAAAGGTTCGGGACTCGGTCTCGCCATCTCGGCCACGTTGGCCGAAGCCCTCGGCGGCGCGCTCACCGTCGAATCCAAACTCGGAGCGGGCAGTCGCTTCCGTCTCTGGCTGCCCCGTCGCGCGCCGGAGCAGAGTGACGAAAGATGAAGAAGAAACGATGAAGCAGGAACGATGAACTGCGGAGCGTCCGCTATCAGTTGCCAGTTGCTACCACGCGAGTTACTAAAGAATGGAATTGAACAACTGCCGACTGGCAACTGACAAAGAACAGTCTTTCATTCATCGTTCCTACGTCATCGTTTCCCAAAACTATGATTAGAAAGATCAGCGTCCTCCTAGTTGATGATGATCCTCTGTTGCGCAGGCTCGTGGCGGAGCAGTTGTCGCGTTCGGGCTTCGAGATGGCGACGGCCGTGTCGGGCGAGGAGGCCATCGAGGCGTTGCAGGCGACGGACTACGATGTCGTGCTGCTCGACATGCGTATGAACGGCATGAGCGGCCTCGACGCGCTGCGCGAGATCAGGCGACTGGACGACCCGCCCGAAGTGATCATGCTCACGGCCGACACTTCGCTCGGCTCAGGGATCGAGGCGATGCGGCTCGGCGCGTATGACTATCTGACCAAGCCCGCCACGCTCGACGAGATGGAGGCCGTTATCCGCAAGGCCGACGAGAAGCGGCGACTCGTCAGGCAAAACGCGGGCTTGCGCGCGGCGGCAAGCCGGGGCGCACCGGCAGCGGACGAGAGCGCGCACACGCTCGTCCACGCGAGCGAATCGATGCGCGGTCTGGTCTCCATCGCCGAGGCGGCGGCGCGTCTCGATTCGACCGTCATCCTCACGGGCGAGTCGGGCACGGGCAAAGACGTGCTCGCGCGTTTCATCCATTCGCGGAGCGCGCGCGCCGATTCGCCGCTCATCACGATCAACTGCGGCGCGCTGCCCGAAGCCCTCTTCGAGTCGGAGTTCTTCGGCCACGAGAAAGGCGCGTTCACGGGCGCGACCGCGATGAAGCGCGGCCTCATCGAAGCGGCCGACGGCTCGACGCTTTTTCTCGACGAGATCGGCGACCTGCCCGCGCCCATGCAGGTCAAGCTCCTGCACTTTCTCGAACAGGGACGCTTTCGCCGCGTCGGCTCGACGCGTGACCGCGCCTCCGACGTGCGCATCATCGCCGCCACCAACCGTCGTCTCGCCGAAGACGTACAGCAGGGACGCTTCCGCATAGACCTCTTTTATCGTCTCAACGTCATCTCGCTTCACGTCCCGCCCCTGCGCGACCGGCGTGAAGACATCCCCGCACTCCTTGATCATTTCCTCGCGCTCTACCGGGAACGTTTTCAGAGACCCGCGCTCACGCTCTCCGAAGCGGCGCGACGCCTGCTTGAATCCTTCGACTGGCCGGGCAACGTGCGCGAACTGCGCAACACCATCGAGCGCGCCGCCGCCCTCTCCGAAACGGACGAGATCGAAGCCGCGCAGTTCTCGACGCTGATCGGCAAGGAAGCGGCCGCCGCGCCCGCTGCGCCGCCCACGACGCGCGACGCAGAGCCGGACGCGCCGGCCACCCGCACGCTCGAAGAACTCGAACGCCAACACATCCTCCGCGTCCTCGAAGAGACCGGCGGCAACCGCGAACGCGCCGCCATCATCCTCGGCATCTCCGCCCGCACTCTCTATCGCAAACTTCGCGAATACGAAGAAGGCAGCAAAGCCGTGAATCGTGAATCGTAAATTAGTAAATCGTGAATCGTAAATCGTGAATAGAGAAAAGTAGTTTTCTTTCTATTCACGATTCACGATTTACGATTCACGGCTTTTAAGCTTCCTGCCATTTTGTCCGTCGGCTGACAAAACGTCAGTCGCGTTTGTCATGCGTCGCTTCCGCCGGTTGCGCCCGCGCTCGCCCCTGTCCGGATAACTCTCAACATTTCATCAGTTAGTTGTCATGCACGCGTCGCCTCCGGGCGCGGCATGTGAATTGACTTGGATTACTGCGAACAGGCGCGTTTTTGTGTCTGGTCGAGAGTCAAGTCAGTGCGGAGCGGGAGTTGCGAGGATGGCGAAGGTAATGATTTGCGATGATGACCGCGCATTGGCCGAGGGGCTGGTGGTCGCACTGCGCGCCGCCGGGCACGAGGCCGAGACGTGTCGCCACACGATGGATGTGCTGCGCGATGCGGCGGCCGGTCGTTTCGATCTGATCGCCTTCGGACTCGACATGGCCGGGTTCAGCCGCGCGGGCGCGGTGGAAGCCCTCTGCGAGATCGCCCCGCGCGTGCCGCTCATCGCCCTGCACGAACGTCCCTCCGAAATTATGCGCGCATCATCTTCGCGCGCCCAGTTTGCCGCCGTCCTGCCGCGCTCGCTCGCCGTCGAGGATTTTATGTATGCCGTCGCGTGTGCGCTCAACGAACCTACAACCCGCCGCCGGATACGCCCTGCGAGGCAGGATGCTCTCTAGCAAGCAGAATCCGCGCACAACCGTCAACCTCATTTGAAAAAATTTTAGACCATTTGAAGGAGATACCTCATGAAGACTTGGAAGAAAAAAATGAACGCGCCCGTCGTTGCCGCGCTCTGCCTGTTGCTCGTCGGAACGGCAGCCGCGTTCGCGCAAAGACAGATCACTTCGGCGCGTAAGTCCGCCGGGCAGCCGGAAGTGAAAGTCAAACTCGCCGGTTCGCTCAAGCGCAACGACGAGAGCCTCGCGCTCGATAAGGTGAGCGCGGTTCACCCCGGCGAGATTCTCGATTGGACGATCACGAGCGCGAACGAAGGCAGCGCGCCCGCGCGCCAGTACAAGACCATCGGGCAGATTCCGCAGGGCACGTCCTTCGTCGCCGGAAGCGCGGTCGCCGAGTACAACGCGAGCGTGAGCTACAGCATTGACGGCGGCAAGAACTTCGCCGCGCAGCCGATGATCGAAGAGAAGCAAGCGGACGGCACGACGAAGCGCATGCCCGCGCCCGCATCGCTGTACACGCAGGTGCGCTACGAGTGGAGCGACCCGCTCGCAGCCGGTTCGACGCTCTCGGCCTCCTACAAGGTGCGCGTCAAATAAGCCTGCCACCGCTTTCGGCGAGAAGCCTTCGCGTTTCTTCTTCCGATTTCTTTGAACTTCTTTGCCGGTCTTTTGCGACCGGCGGATCTCTCACAATAAAAACATTTGAGGATTGATATGAAGATAAGTCACACCCACCCCCCGGCCATGCGCCGTTCACTGCCGCGCGCGCTCTTCGCCCTCTTGGCGATCCTTTGCGCATTTCTCACTCCCGCACTCGCGCAAACCAGCGGCAACACCATCATCTCCAATCAGGCGAGCGCAGTCTATACGGACAGCGCGGCCAACAACTACAGCACGGTCTCGAACACCGTGACCGTCACGGTCGCCAACGTTTCGGGTCTGCGCATCCTGCCCGACAACGCGGTCAACCCGGCTGTCGTCCCCGGCGACACGAACGCCTTCTTCCTGTTCACCGTGACCAACACGGGCAACTTCTCCGATCAGGTGCGCTTCCTTGCGAGCGGCCAGAGTTTGAACCTGACCGGCCCCGGCGTGATTACCGCCGCCGTCATCGACATGGACGCGAGCAACACCATCACCGCCGGCGACGTGAACGTCTTCTCGAACGGCGCGGACGTGCTCCACTCGCTCGCGCAGAACGCCTCGGCCACAATCGTCGTGCGCGTGACCATCAATGCGGCGGCCTCCGCCGGAGACACCGTGCAGGTCTTCCTCGGCGACGCGGCCACCGGCGCGGCGCAAGGCTACGACAACCAAGCTCCCGACAATCCGGCCACCCCTTCGGCGCACGAAGTTCGCACCGTCTCGGCCACGTCCGTCAACGGCGTGCGCGAGGCGCGCGGCGACATCCGCGTCACCGTGCAGAACGACGCGCAACTGCGCGCCGTCCTGACCGTGCCCGCAGGCCCGGTCGCGCTCGGCAGCAACATCAACTACAGCATGCAGGTTTGCAACGACGGCAACCGCACGGCCAGTTCGATGAGCCTCGGCGCGTTTAGCGGCGTCTACGTCGTCATGCCCGTCCCCGTGGGCACAGTCGTCTCGGCCAGCAACACGTTCCCCGCCGGGACACTCTACACCACGAGCGCGCTTTCGACCGCGCCCGAAGCGGCCGTCTGGACTAACACCGCGCCCGGTACGCTCTCCACCGTTACGCGCGTCGCCTTCAACACGGGCGCGTCGCTTGCGGCCTCGACGTGCAGCGCGAGTTTCCCGCTCGTCGTCACCATCACCGCCTCCGACGCGACGACGCCCATCTATGCCGTCGTTGACGCGTTCGCCAGCAACACCATCGGCACGGTCTTGAACGACCAGTCGGATTCGCCGGGCGCGGAAGTGACCAACCGCGGCGACCGCAACGCCAACTTCGACGAGCCGCGCCTCGGCCTCGACCCTGTGGACACCGGGAAAGGCGTCCGTCAACCGACGCTGCTCCAGCAAGTCGGCAGCGTTCTCATCGGGCCGGCCGGTCAACCCGCCGCCACCGGCCCCGGCAGCAGCAACAACACCGACTTCACGAACCGCAGCGTGACGACGGGCATCGCTGGAATTCCGCCCTGCGCGGGGCCGGTCATTCCCGCCTGCTCGACGAACGCCACCGGCTTCATCGTCTTCACCAACACCGTCCGCAACACCGGCAACGCCACCGACACGTTCACGCTCACCGCGCCGACCGTGCCCGCTGGTTTCACCGTCGGCGTCAGCACGAACGCGGCCGGGCCTTTCACCACCATTTCCGGCGGCGGGTCGTTTGCCCTCGCGCCGCTCGCTCGCAACACCGACGTGAACGTGTACGTGCGCGTTGACGCCCCGACGGCGCAGCAAATCCTGACGGGCTTCGACAGCATCATTCAGGCCGCTTCCGCCAACACGCCCGCCAGCACGAACCGAACGATTGACCGTCTCTACACGGGATTCGTCCGGCTCGACAAGACGGTCACGGTGGTTGACGCTTCCGGCAACCCCTCGGCCACCATCCCCGGCGCGACCATCGTGTACCAGATCACTTACACGAACATCATGACCGCACCGGCCGCCGGCTCGAACAGTTCCGCTCTGACGGCGACCAGCCTCGTCATCACGGAAGACGGCAGCGCGGGCAGCAACAACTGGGCGACCTACACCACGCAGGTCACGACGCCCGCGCCCTCGATCAGCACGGCGGGCGGCACGGTTACGGATGGCGCGGGCAATCCCGTCACCTCTGCGACCAACGTCCTCAAGGGCAACGTGCCGAGCCTCGCGCCGGGCGAGACGGGCACGTTCCAGTTCCGCCGCCTGATCAACTAAGGCCGAACTCGCTAGCGCGCCCCCTGTTTGGAAGCGGCGCGGTGGACGAGCGGGCGAATTGCCCCGCACGCTCGTCCGGCAATCCGCGCCGCTTCCATTTTTCTCAACCACGCACTTCTTCAAAGTCTCGCGACTAACTCTCAAACCCTCAAATGTTGACCAAATCCGCCGTCAAGTTTGTCGTAGCTGCCGCCCTCGTGCTCGCGTGTGCCTTCGCACCGCACGCCGGGATGGCGCAGCTGCAACAAGCCGCGGCGGATTCAGTCATTTCCAACCGCGCCGAAGCGATCTATGCAGACGAAGACGGTAACGAATTTTCCACCGTCTCGACCACCATCACCGTCACCGTCCGCGCGGTCTCGGCCGTCGTCGTCACGCCGGACGAAACCGCACCCTCCGCCGCCGTCGCGCCACAAGAGCGCATCACACGTCTTTTCCGCATCTGCAACTTCGGCAACACGCCCGACTTCTACACCCTGACGCGCGCCGAAGTCACAGCCCCCGCCACGCTCTCCGCGCTCTATTTCGACACCGACGCGAGCGGCACGCTGACCGACGCCGACACGGCCGCGAATCTCAACACCAGCATGTCGCCGCGTCTCGCGCCCCGCGCCTGCATCGGCGTTCTTGCCGTCGTCGAGGTGAACGCGAGCGCGCCGCAGACGCAGTTGGCGATTCGTCTCGACGCCCGCTCGAATGTTTCCAGCACGGTGAACGGCACGGTCGAAGACACGGGCACGATCATCAACGCGGTCGGCGAACGCGCGCGCCTGACCGACCCGCACGACTCCGCGCTTCCCCCCGCCAAACTCGTCAACGACAAGGAACGCGTGACGGCCGCGCCCGGCCAGACGCTCGACTACACGATCAGTTTCCGCAACAGCGGCTCGGTCGTCGCCCGCCGCGTTCTCGTCGTGGACGAGCTTCCGGCCGGTCTCCAGTACGTCGCCGGTTCGCTTCGCCTCGGCGCGCGCGCGCTCACCGACGCGGCCGATACGGACGAAGGCCAATCAACCAGCCCACGTCGTTTTGAAGTGCGCATCGCCGAAGTGCAGCCCGACGAAGTTGTGAAGATCAGTTTCCGCGCGCAGGTCACGAGCGATATCACGCCGGGCACTGGCGCGGTCAACACGGCCACGCTCAGCGGCGAAAACTTCGGCAACGTGAATAGCTCGGCCGCCACGGCAATCATCAATCCCTTCGGCACGATCTACGCGGGTCGCAGCGGCGGCGCGATCACTATCGGCGGCGCGCGCGTCGCGCTCGTCACAGACCCGACGACGCGCACGCCCCTCGCGACCGCTACCGGCGTCGGCTACACGCCGAACGTCCCGAACGACAATCCCTACACCACGGCGCAGGGCGGTCTCTTCAGTTTCGCGCTCACCCCGGCGCAACTCGCCGTGCCCGCCACTTACTACGTCAACGTCACCGCGCCCGGCTATCGCTCGCGCATGCTGGAATTCGCCGTGCGCCCGTCGGTCGTCGCGGGTCTCTACGATGCCACCGTGCGCGCGCTCGACGAGCAGCCCATCGCCGAGGCCGCCAGCTTCACGCTCACCGAGTCGGATGTGCGTCTCTCCGGCCTCGCGAGCGTCGCGCTCAACATCCCGCTCTTTGAATTGCAGACGCTTGAGATCAACAAGATCACCGACCAGCAGCGCGCGGAGATCGGCGACATCGTTTCTTATCGCGTCGAAGTGCGAAACACGACGCAGGCCGCGTTGCACAATGTGGTCGTCCGCGACCTGCTGCCTCAATCGTTCCACTACGCGCAGGGCACGGCGCAACTCACCGTCTCACCCGACGCGCCGCGCGCCGTCGAACCGCAGATCAACGGCAACGAACTTACGTTCAATCTCGGCACGCTTGCCGCGGGCGCGCGCGCCTCGCTCATCTATCGCACACGCATCGGCGTCAATGCGCGCGAAGGCGACCAGACAAACTCGGCCACCGCCTCCGGCGTCTACGCTTCCGGCGAACGCGTCTCGACCAACGCGTCGCGCGCCACCGTGCGCGTCGGGCGCGGCGTCTTTTCCACGCGGCAGATCATCATCGGGCGCGTCTTCGAAGACAAAAACGGTAACGACGAGTTCGACGCGGGCGAACGCGCCGTCGAAGGCGCACGGCTCTACATAGACAACGGCCAGTCGGTCGTCACAGATTCGGAAGGCATGTATAGCTTGCCCTCGGTCGAAGACGGCTCGGTCGTCATCGCCATCGACCCGGTGACGCTCCCGCGCGGCTACGCGCTCACGGATGAAGGCCGCCGTTCGGGTCGCAGTTGGGCGCGGCTGCTTCGCACCCCGCTCGGCGGCGGCACGCTCCTGCGCCAGAACTTCGCGCTCCGCAGCACGAACGGCGCGAGCAGCGACGACGAAGCGACCGCCAGTGTCGAGCGTAAGGACGGCAAGCCCGCGCCGCTGCGCGCGCCGCAACTCGCGTCGATAAATCCCGAACCCGCTCCGGCAACCGCGCGCGAAACGAACGCCCCGCGCTTGAACTCTCTCGCGCCCGCGAACAATTCGGACGTGAACTCGTCCGCCACGGACTTCGGGACGGGCGCACGCGCGCCGCGCATCGAAAAAATCTCCGATGCGAAAGAGACAAATAAACCTTCGGGCGATCTCTCGGCGGGCACGTACGAGTTGGAGTCGAGCGAAGTGGTGGCGACCGTCGCGCCGGGCGACGTGCTCGTCGTCAATCCGTCCGAGGGCGAAGTCGTCATGTCGGCGGCGATGCAGGTCGAGGTACGGGTGGCGGAAGATTGGACGGCGACGCTGGAAGTCAACGGCCAGCACGTCGGCGAGAAGAACATCGGCATCACACGCGTCGATCACAAGAACAAGGTTGCGACCTTCACGTTCGTCGGCTTGAACGTGCGCCCCGGTCAGAACCGCGTGCGCGCCTTCGCCGTCAGCCCGGAAGGCAAGGCGGGTCGCGCCGTCGAACTGAACGTGACGGGGCGCGGCGCGGCGCGCCGTCTGGAGATCATCACCGAGCGCGACGAACTGCAAGCGGGCGGGCGCGATGCGGCGACGCTTCGCGTGCGCGCCTTCGACCAGTGGAACAACCCTGCGGCCGACGGTCAGGTGGCAGTCATCACCACGAGCGGCCACTTCCTGCGTCCCGCCGCGAATGACGCCCTGACGACGAACGACGCGCACGACAAACCGCGCGACAAGTCTCTGGAACTGTCGGAAGAGATCGCGGGCGAGAACGCGAACGCGACGTTGAGAGAAGTGGTCTTGAGTTTGAGAGGCGGCGAGGCCACGGTGCATCTCGTCTCGGACAACGCGGCGGGCGTCGCACAAATTCAGGCGCAGGCGGGCGACATCACCGCCAAGCGTCGCGTGCGTTTCACCGCCGAACTTCGCCCCACGATTCTCGTCGGCCTCGCGGAAGCGTCAATCGGCCGCGCCGCCCCGGAGAACACTTTGCGCGGCGACGATGCGCGCGTGCGCAGCCACATCGAGTTTTTCTATCGCGGCTCGGTCTTCGGCAAAAATCTCTTGACGCTCGCCTACGACAGCCAGCGTTCGCTCAACCGCACGCAGGGGCGTGACCGTCTCTTTCAGGCCGACCCGCTGGAGCGCGCCTACCCGATCTTCGGCGATTCTTCGACGCGCTTCAACGATGTCGAATCGAACTCGAAACTCTACGCGCGCATTGATCGCAATCGCTCCTACGCCATGTTCGGCGATTTCGAGGCGGGCTTGACCGAGACGCAACTCGCCGGTTACTCGCGCAAGCTGACGGGCGTTAAAGTTCATCTCGAAAACTCGAACGGAGATTTCATCGCCGTCACGGGCGCGCGCCCCGACACCTCTTTCGCGCGCGACGTGTTCCCGGCCGGTCGCATCGGTCTCATCAATCTCTCTTACCCGGACGTGTTGCCCGGTTCGGAAACCGTCGCGCTCGAAGTGCGCGACCGCCGCAACCCCGAACGGATCATCTCGCGCGAGACGCTCTTGCGCTCGCTCGACTACAACCTCGATCCGCTCACCGGGCAACTGTTCTTCATGCGTCCCATCTCCGCCTTCGACTACGATCTCAATCTCGTCCAACTCGTCGTCACTTACGAGCACCGCGCGGCCGGGATGTCTTCCGGCGTCTACACGGGGCGTGCCTCGAAGCGTTTCAACCGCCTCGGCCTACGGATGGGTCTTTCGTTCGTCGAACAGAAGCAGAGCGAATTCGGCTCTTACATGCTCGGCGGCATCGACGGCGAACAAACTCTGCCGAATCGCGGCTCGCTCAAATTCGAGTGGGCGATGAGCCGCGGCGACTTGGCGACGGGCGGCAACATCTTCGACGCCTCGACCAGACACGCGGGCGGCAACGCCTATCGCCTCGAATTGACGCAGCCGCTCAAGGTTTACGAAGGCGTGCTGCGCGCCGAGTATGCGCGCGCCGACGAAGGCTTCTTCAATCCCTTCGGCGCGACGGTCGCCCCCGGCTCGCAACGCACGGGCGCGACGCTCGATCTCAAACCCGGTGCGTCGCGCGTCATCCGCCTCGGCTTCCTCAACGAGCGCAACCGCACCGCCAACGTCGATAACTCGCGCAACACCTTCTCGCTGCTCTGGACGGAAACTTTCAGCGACCGTCTCCACGCCTTCTTCGGCTACGATTACCGCCGCCTCAACGATTCGCTGAACGACCAGCAGGTCGGCTCGAACCTCGTCACCGTCGGCGCGCAGTATCGCCCGACGGACAAGCTCGAACTCTCCGTCAAACGCGAACAGAATTTGGGCGAGGCCGACCCGACGTTCCCCAGTCAGACGACCATCGCCGCGCGCTATAAGTGGAGCGAGCGGGCGAACATCTTCTTCACGCAGCGGCTCGCCTCCGCGCCCATCATCCCCATCAGCGACACCAACGCGACCGGCTTCGCCTCGACCGGGTCGCGCCGCGAAACTTCAATCGGCATCGAGACGAAGCTCGGCCGCTACACCAACGTCTCCAGCCGCTACCAACTTGAGAACGGCATCAACGGCACGGACAGTTTCGCCGTCTTCGGTTTGCAGAATCGCCTGCCTATCTCGAAACAGTTGTCGCTCGACCTCGGCTTCGAGCACGGTTTCCACCTCGCGGGCGAAGGCACGAGTTTCACGGGCGGCTCGTTCGGTTTCTCCTACCTGCCCTCGAAAGATTTACGCACGGCGGCGCGCTACGAGTTGCGCAACCAGACGGGCGGCCTCGCCCAACTGATCACCGTCGGCGCGGCCGGTCGCATCGGCGATGGGCTGACGACGCTCGCGCGCTTCCAGTCGGCGCGCTCCAACTTCCAAGGGCGCGAGAACTCGTCCATGCAGGGCACGGCCGCCCTCGCCCTGCGCCCGCTCAAGTCCGACCGCGCCGCGCTGCTTTTCAGCTACACGCACCGCTCGCTCACGCAGGGCGCGCTGGCGGGACAGTCCGCCGTCACCGACCGCTCCGACACGCTCTCGACCGACGGCCTCTGGCAGCCTTTCAAGGACACGGAACTCTACGGCCGCGTCGCACTCAAGTTCGGCGCGAACAGCCGCGAAGGTTTGATGAGCGCGTCGGCTCTGACTTACCTCGCGCAACTGCGCGCGCAGAAACGTCTGCGCCGCGCCTTCGACGTGGCGGGCGAAGTGCGCTTGATGGCGCAACCCGTGACGCACACCACGCGCACCTCGGTCGGCGCGGAAGTCGGCTATTGGGTCTTTGCGGACATGCGCGTCGGCATCGGCTATAACTTCACTTCGGCCACCGAACCGGGCGGCCTCGTCGTCGGGCAGCCGCGCGGCTTCTATTTCACCATCTCCACCAAACTCTCCAATATCTTCGATCTCTTCGGCACTTCCGCCGACGGGCTGCTCGCGCCCGGCACAACCGCGAAACCGCAAGACGGACAAGGAGAGCCTCGTTGAACATCGCAGCGGCGACAACAACAAGCTCCGGCTACGGGCGGCGCGGCGGCGCGTTCCCGGCGCGGCTGCCGCTGTGCGGCCTCGTCCTGCTTCTGCTCTGCGCGGCGGCGGCCATCCCGGCGCGCGCGCAGGTGATCCGTTCATTCACGCGCCGCAACCCGGTGACGAACGAGCGCGGCAACATCGCGCTCGTCGGCAACGCCTTAACCACTTGTCTGGCTAAGAACAACAACAACTGCGCGGCCACCCGCAGCGGATCAATGAGCGGCAGCAACAGCGACCTCACCACCGTCTTCATCGATGCCGATAGCGACAACGCGACGAACAATTCGAGCAGCGCGACGCTCACGTTGCCGAGCGGTTCGACGGTGCTCTGGGCGGGGCTGTACTGGGGCGCGCGTTCCACCGCCACCGCGCGCGACCAGATCAAATTCAAGCCCGCCAACTCCGGTTTCTACTCCACCCTCATCGCCGCCCAACTCGACAGCACCACCGCCACCTCGAACGCCTATCAGGGCTTCTCCGATGTCACCGCGCAGGTTCAGTCCGCACGCAGCGGAACTTACTGGGTCGCCGACATCGCGGCCAACACCGGACAGGACACCACCGGTTTTTACGCGGGCTGGTCTTTGGTCGTCGTTTATCGAGACGTAAACCAGCCTCTGCGCAACCTCACGGTCTTCGACGGTTTTGCCTCCGTCAGCAACGGCAACAACGTCACCACCACCGCGAGCGGCATGTTGACGCCCACCAGCGGCGCGTTCAACGCTTACGCGGGGATGGTCACCTACGAGGGCGATCAGGGTATCAGCGGCGATAGTTTTCAGATCACCAACACGTCCAGCAACGTGACGACCACCATCACCGACGCGCAGAACCCGGCCAACAATTTTTTCAACAGCAGCATCAGCAATCTCGGCGCGCGTATCACCGCTAAGAATCCGGACTATGCCAACCAACTCGGCTTCGACGTTGACACGGTGAGCATCGCCAGCGCGAACACCGTGCTCGGCAACGGCGCGACCAGCGTGCGGCTCACTTTCAACTCGACGCAGGACTTGTATTATCCGGGCGTGCTCACGTTCGCCGTGGATGTCTTTCGCCCACAGGTCGAGGGCAACATCACGAAGGCCGTGGCCGACGCTAACGGCGGGAACGTGAACCCCGGAGATGTGCTGGAATACACCATCACCGTCTCGAATACCGGCAACGACGGAGCTTCCAACAACGTCTTGCGCGATACCATCCCGTCGAACACAACCTACGTGGCCGGGAGCTTGCAGATCACTGCGGGAGCGAATGCCGGAGTTAAGACCGACGGGTTGGGCGACGATCAGGCGGAGTTCAGCGGGACGCTCGTCACCTTCCGTCTGGGGACGGGCGCAAATTCTTCCGCTGGCGGGTTGATCAATCCCGGCGAGTCCACGACGATTAAATTCAAAGTGAAGGTGAACGCCGCCACGGCGAACGGGACGGTCATTCCCAATCAGGCGGTCGTCAACTACAACGCGTCCACGCTCGGCGACGCCTTCACGTCTTACAGCGACAGCGATTTGAGCATCGCCGGGACGCAGACGACCGACGTTACCGTCGTCGTGCCGCCCGTGCCGAGCGTGCAGTTGGTCAAAGACTGCACCGCGCCCGCCAACTGCCTGAGCGCGAAGCAGCAGCCCGGCACAGACCTGACCTATACCATCACCTTCACGAACAACGGCAACGTCCCGGTGCAGAACCTGACCATCGTTGATATTATCCCCGTCACCGATACCGGCTCGGCCATCGTCAGGAGCACGGATTTCAAAGTCGGCTCGATGACCTTCGCGCCCGGCACGAGCGGCCTCACCATTGCTCCGACCGATTACAAGTATTACAACGACGCGCTCGCCGCCTATCCTCTTCTGCCGCCGTGGACTCCGGCGTCGAGCTACACGCCTGCCGGCACTTACGACCCCAACGTGACGTACGTGGCATGGAAACTGACGGGCAACCTCTCGCCGGGCGCGTCCGGCAGCGTCTCTTTCATCGTGCGCATACGCTAACCTCCGACGCGCGACGCCCATAACGGAGCGACAGACGCTACCGGGCGACATACCTCCCGCTTCACCTTAATCACGATTTCGTCTCGCGGCACTCCGCCGCTTTCGCATTCTCACGATGCTTGTTATGTGTTAAGTTTCTGTTCCTCTCCGGCCGCGCATGTTTGGGCACGGCTGCATAATTAAATATTTCGGTGATGCTCACCCGTCACAGTACATGGAGCGACTTGTATGGCCGCAGTTGTCTCTCCAGTCCTGTGTTTATTCAAGGGATTGGCTCGTTCGTTGCGCCTGCCGCTGTGTCTGATCTTCTTCGGCTTGATCGGCGCGCAGGGCGCGCAAGCGCAACTCAATATCACGCCGACCACATGGAACGTGATCGGGCTTGACAGCAACGATGTGAGCGTCGGCCCGAACAACTTTCAGGCGGGCGCGCGCGTCTGCAACACGGGCGGCGCGACGCTCAATAACGTGCGCTCGGAATTCTTCTGGGACAGCGCGAACGCCAACATCAATCTGGGCGGGGCGAGCGTCGTCATGTGGCGCACGCTCGCGCCCGCCGCGTGTGTGGACTTCTATTATCCGGTCGTCGTCACGCGCACCACGACGGCTTACAACACCACGCGCCGCTATCACATCAGCGTCAGCGCGGACGGTGCGGGCGCGGTCAGCACGCCCACGCCGCGCGAACTCTACGTCGAGAAATTGCTCTCGCAGGGGCGCAACACCGTCAGTTCCATCGTCGGCCCGACTACGGTCTACGTCGGCCAGACCTACAACTACACGATCAACGCCGACACGGCCACGCAGGGCTACCCGCAGATCGAAACCTTCCTGAACCTGTCGAACGTGACCTATCAGGTGCTCGCCGTCTCGACCACCTACAGCGCGCCGTCGGGCGCGACAAACGACAAGTTCTACACCGATGCCTGCGGCTGGCAGAACAACCCGACGCTCCCCAACTATCGCTCCTGCGTCGGCCCGGAACAATATCCCGGCGGCAAGGCGGGCGGCACAACCAGCACCACTTACACCGTGAAAATCCTCGGCGTGACCGGCACGGCCGTCGCCGGATCGCTCATCCTCGACTTCTCCGGCAGCAGCTACCACTACGCCACCGGCCCGACGCTCGCCATCACGGCGCTGCCCTCGCAGGTCGCGCTCAGCAAGCTCGCCAACCCGACAAGCGCGCTCGTCGGGGCAAACGTCACTTACACACTGCGACTGACCAACACCGGCTCGTCCCCCTATACCATCACGGACTTAGTCGACACGCCGCCCACGTCGCCCGCAACGCCCGTCTACGTCGCCGGTTCATCCGCCTTCAACGGCGTGCCCATCGGCAACCCGGCACAGGCGGGCGGCACGCTCACGTGGACGAATTCCTTCATCGTGCCCGGCGGACAGTCGCGCGATTTGACCTATACTCTGACGATGCCGAATACCGCCGGCGCATACGTCAACAGAGCCGTCGCACACATCGACTATACGCAGATCGACACGACGCCATCGCCTTCCGACAACGCGCCGGCGACCGCCACCGTCAACCTCTACACGCCGCCGAACGTCGTGCTCGACAAATCGTGTCCTGCTCCGGCCAACTGCGCGGCGCAGGCGCAGCCCCCCGGCACAGACCTCACCTACCGGATCAATTTCACCAACACCGGCGGCTCGACCGCGCAGGGACTCACCATCACGGATCAGATTCCGGCCAACACCGATTTCAAAATCGGCACGGCCACCGCCGCGCTCGGCACGACCGGCCTCACCGTCTCGATCACCTACTCCAACGACGGCGGCATAACCTATGCCTACACGCCCGCGACGGGAGGCGGCGGCGCGCCCGCCGGTTACGACCGCAGCGTCACGCACGTCCGCTGGTCGTTCACCGGCACGCTCAACCCCACTTCTCCCGCCAACACCGGCAGCGTCAGTTTCATCACCCGCATCAGGTAAGACCAAGAGCCGTAAATCGTGAATCGTGAATCGTGAATAGAAAGAACTGTCTTTCTCTATTCACGATTCACGATTCACGATTTACGGCCTTCCTTGTGTTAGATTAACGCCACGCATGTCGAACGACGACTCAAGGCAGTTGAAAGATTTGACCATCGGCGAGGCCAAGCGCGTCGTCGTGTACGGGGTTGTGCTCGTGCTGGCAGTGGGGCTGTTTCTCCTGCTCGTCGGGCAGGTGCTCGTGGCGCTCTTGCTCGGCCTCGTGGCGGGCGCGTTCCTGCTGCCGGTGCAGGAATGGTTGGAGCGTCGCCTGCGTGCGCGTTCGGGGAGCGCGCTGATCACGATTGCGCTCATCGTCGTGCCGCTCGTCCTGCTCGCCGGTTACGCGTGGCACGAGTTGTCGGGCTACTCGACGAACATCTCTCAACAGGAGCGCACCAAGATCAGCGACGCCATCAGCGGCGCGCTCGAACGCTACATCCCCGTCAGCCGCGCGGGCACGCGCGCCACGCTCGAAGCCGCTTTCACCGAAGGACTCACGCGCTCGGCGGCGGCGATTCAGGATTTGCGTAGCCGCGCCGCGCTCATCCTCGCCTCGCTCACCGTCTTTCTCTTCACGGTCTTCTACGTGCTCACGCACCGCAAACAAATCAGCAACTACATCAAGGTGCGCGTGCCGGGCGACTACATCGAGCTTTACGAGCGGCTCGCGGAGAACGTCGGCGGCGCGTTGCGCGGCGCGCTGCAAGCCGTCTTCATAGACCAGTTTCTGAAAGCCGTCATCATCTTCGTGCTCAACCTCGTCTTCGGCATCCCGCTCGCGCTCGTGCTCGCCATCATCACTTTCCTGACCGGCTTCTTCCCGCTGCTCGGCGAGTGGGCGATCTACGTGCCCGTCAGCGTCTACCTGCTCGTCTTCCGCAACGACCCCGTGGGCGCGTCCGTCTATCTCGTCATCGGCATCATGATGACCATCGGCTCGTCGCTCCTGCTGCGCCCGCGCGTCGCGGCGAGCGGAGCGGGGCGGTTCAACTTCTACTGGATGTTCCTCGCGCTCATCGCGGGCGTCTACACTTTCGGCATCCCCGGCATCGTCCTCGGCCCGGCCATCATCGGCTTCGTCAAAGCCATCTCCGACACGCTCGTCGGTCAGGTGCGCTACGAGACCTCGCTACTCAAAGAAGAGAAAGTGCAACAGGCGGAGCAACAGCAGGAGGAACGACTCAAGCGACGCGTGGCCGGATAGAGGATTGCCGTTTGCAGATTGGCAAGGCAGGAGTCGAGAGACGGAAAAACAGGAGTCGAGAGACGCAAAACAGGAGTCGGAATAGAGACGGCCGATCCCGTCTCTATTCCGACTCCTGTTTTTCCGTCTTCCGCTTCGCGTTTTTCAAAGCGTGCCGAGTTGCTGGAACATGCCCATGAAGTCGAAGTTGTTCCACGCCTCGACGATCTGGCCGTCGCGGACGCGCACGATGGTCATGCCGGTGATCTCCATCGGCTTCTGCGTCGCGGCGAAACCGAGACTGTCGCCCGCGTGCGTGGCTCGCACCGTGCAGCGCGCCGCCACGCGGTCGCCCTCCGCGATGGTGTCTTCGACAACCACTTCGATGTCCGGAAACGCGCTGCGGAAATTGCGGAAGAACGGTTTGAAGCCCGATGCGCCCCTGAGCGGCGCGCCCGTCTCGTCTGCCAACCCGTAGGCGATGCCGTCCTCCGCGAACAATTCGTCAATCGCCTCTTCCCGTCCCTTGTTCCACACCTCTTCAAACCAGCGACGAACGAGAACCTTGAGGGCTTCTGATTGCTCGGACATAACGCGACTCCTTAATTTCAACTCAGCCCGGCGGCCAGCCGAGCGGCCGCCCGCCGATGATGTGAAGGTGGAGATGAAAGACCGACTGGCCTGCGCCCGCGCCCGTGTTGATGACGGTGCGATAGCCCGACTCCGACAAGCCTTCGCTGTTGGCGACGCGCGCGGCGACGCGCAGCAAGTGGCCGAGCGTTCCCTCGTCGCGCCCGGCGGCATCGTCGAGCGAGTCCATGTGCTCGCGCGGAATGACGAGCGCGTGGACGGGCGCTTGCGGGTTGATGTCACGAAACGCCACGGCGCGCTCGTCCGTGTAGATGATGTCGGCGGAAATCTTACCCGCGACCACCTGACAAAAGATGCAATTTTGTTCGGCCATAAATTAGATGATAGGGAACACGGGACTGTAAAACGCAAATCGTCCTTCACAATTGTCGGACAGTGTCACCGCTAGCGAGGAAGGGGCGGCTCATTTTCTTTCGTGATTCTAATTAAAAACCGGAGCGCCTCGTTCACCGCCTCGGAATCGGGAAACATCTCTGCGACATCCGGCTCTAAACGAATCATCGCACCGCCCGACTGATTGCGCCCCGCGCCGACTCTGCGCACGCGCAAGTTCCGCAGATCATATTCTGGTCTCAACTCATCCTTCAAATCTGTCTCAACCTTCTTCATACACTTCACGCTCCGCGCGCGTCGCCTCTCTCGCGCTAACTAAACGGACAATATTATCTCTCTCAGCATACGAGACTAACAATAAACGACTCCGCTGCGACACGCCGACAATAAGGTAACGATGCTCTTCAAAGGAATGATCCGGATCATAGAAATCCACATACAGAGGATTATTGAAAACCGTCTGCGCCTCGTCGAATGAGATTCCGTGCTTTGACAGATTGGCGGCAGCCTTGGTTTCATCCCATTCAAATTCCATGGCAAACCGGATCGCTTCTGCTGCTTCAGCCTACAACACTCCGACTTCCGCGATGGGCGGCAGGCTCGACGTGACCGAATCGCGGAGGCGTTCGATCTGCGCGCCGACGCCGCGCAGTTTGTCTTCGATCTTCTCGTAGCCGCGGTCGATGTGATAGACGCGCTCGATGATGGTCTCGCCTTCGGCGACCAGCCCGGCGAGGACGAGCGAAGCGGAGGCGCGCAAGTCCGACGCCTGCACGCGCGCCCCCGCAAGCTGCGCCGGGCCTTCGACGACGGCCGTGCGCCCGTCAATCGCGATGTGCGCGCCCATGCGCTGCATCTCGGAGGCGTGCATGAAGCGGTTCTCGAAGATCGTCTCGGTGATGTGGCTGCGCCCGTCGGCCTGCGTCATCAAGGTCATGTACTGCGCCTGCATGTCGGTAGGAAAACGCGGGTGCGGCTCGGTCGTGATGTCCGAGGCGCGCAAGCCCCCGGCGGAACGCCTGACGTGCAGCGTGCTCTGGTTGATCTCTTCGATCTCGACGCCCGCTTCGCGCAGTTTGGCGATGACGACTGCGGAGTGTTCCGGCGTGCAATCTTTCAACTCCAATTCGCCGTCCGTGATCGCGGCGGCAACGAGAAACGTGCCCGTCTCGATGCGGTCGGGGATGATCGTGTGCTCGGCCGCGCCGAGCGACTCGACGCCTTCAATCGTGATGCGGGGCGTGCCCGCGCCGCGCACGCGCGCGCCCATGCGATTAAGGAGTTCGGCAAGGTCGGCCACTTCCGGTTCGCGCGCGGCGTTGTTGAGCGTCGTCGTGCCGGAGGCGAGCGTGGCGGCCATCAAAAGATTCTCCGTGCCCGTGACGGTCACTTTGTCGAAGTTGACCGTCGCGCCGCGCAGGCGCCCGCCGCGCGGCGCGCGCGCCACGACGTAGCCCGCTTCGAGCGACACTTCCGCGCCGAGTTGTTTCAAACTCTCTAGGTGAAGATCAATCGGGCGCGAACCGATGGCGCAGCCGCCCGGCAAAGAAACTTTCGCCTTGCCGAAACGCGCGAGCAGCGGCCCCAGCACGAGCACGGAGGCGCGCATCGTCTTGACGAGATCATAAGGGGCTTCAAACAACTCGATGTGGGCGGCGGTGATCTTGTGCGTGCGTAGTTCGGGCGTCAGCACATGCGCGCCGAGGTCTTCCAAGAGGCGTCTCTGCGTGATGATGTCGCGGACGTAAGGGACGTTATGCAGGATCACGCTCTCGCCCGTCAGGAGCGCGGCGGCCATGCAAGGCAGGGCTGAATTCTTCGCCCCGCTCACGTTGATGCGACCGCGCAACGCGCGCCCGCCGGTGATGCGAAATTTATCCATAAAGAAGTTGTCAGCCGTCAGCCGTCAGCTATCAGCAAATTTCCGCCCCGTGATGTTACCCGTTGAATGATGTCTGTCGGCTGCGATTTAAAGTTGACGGATTTTAGCACGACGACCTGATGGCGACTAGATCGCCGCCGGAAGTTTCATTCGCCCGCGCCGCCCGCGCGTCGCCGCCGCCGCAGGACGACGACGCGCGGGATGCCTTGCAGGTCGCGCCGGATGTCGAGCAGAGTCCAGACGTTTTTGTCTACGAGCCGTGCGACCGCTTCGTGCTGGTCGTGGCCGATCTCCAACAGGAGATGGCCGCCCTCGTCGAGAAAGCGCGGCGCGTCGGCGACGAGGCGACGAATAACGGAGAGGCCGTCGCCGCCGGGTGTCAGGGCGATGCGCGGTTCGTGTTCGCGCACTTCGCGTTGCAAATTCGCAAGGTCGCTTTCGGCGATGTAAGGCGGGTTGGACGTGATCAAGGTGAAAGTTTGCGCGCGCTCTCCGGCGTCGAGCGCGTCGAAGCAATCGGAGACGAGGAGCGTGAGGCGTGAGGCCGCGCCGTGGCGCGCGGCGTTGCGTGCGGCCACGGCAAGCGCGGCGGGCGAGATGTCGAGGCCATAGGCGCGCGCGTCGGGGCGTTCGTGGAGCAGCGCGACGGGGATGCAGCCCGAACCCGTGCCGACATCGCAGACGAGCGGCGCGGCGTCCGCGTCACGCAAAAGTTCGAGCGCGGTTTCCACCAGCAACTCGGTTTCGGGGCGCGGAATGAGCACGGCCGGGTTGACTTCAAAATCGAGACCGTAAAATTCCTGCCGCCCGGTGATGTACTGCAAGGGTTCGCCCGCCGCGCGTCGCGCGACGAGGGCGCGAAAAAGCGCGAGCGCGGACGGCTCAAGCGCGTCGTCGGAATGTGCGATGAGGAAGGCGTGGTCGCGCGCGAGCGTGAACGACAGGAGCGCGCGTGCGTCTGGACGCGCTTCGACGATGCCCGCCGCGCGTAAGGCGGCGGAGGCTTCCGTTAAAGCCCCTGCGATCTTCGTGCTGCCCTCCTGCGGTTGCTCGCTCATCTCGGTTGTGCTGTATAATACGCCGCACATCAAGCAAGATGACAATCTAACGAAGGGGCGCGCGGGCGGCGTCGGTCGCCGGGTCTATTCGCCTTGAGAGTGACCGGCGAGCGCACTTTCGCGCACGCACGAGGGGAGGTTGAAGATGAGAGAGTCGGAATTGCACATCAAGGGTATGCACTGCGAGTCGTGCGCGGTGGACATCAAAGAGACTTTGGAGACGACCGCCGGTGTCTTTCGCGCCGACGTGACCTACGGCGGCAAGACCGCCAACGTCGCTTACGACGATGCGGTCGTGCAGGAAAAAACGCTCATCAAGAAGATACAGGATTTGGGCTACGACGCGACCATCAGCGACGAATCGCAATCGTCGGAAGCCACAGCATAAAAAGCGAAAAGGGGAATCTACATGGAAGAGAGAAACGAGCAGGCGGTGGACGACCGTGGGACGAGCGAAGCGGGCGGGCGCGAGATTTTGAAGCGGCTGCGCGATCAGGGGTTTGAGTCGGACGACGAGAAGTTGGCCGTCGCACTCGGCCGCCCCGTCGAAGAGGTGCAGGGCTGGATGGCGGGCGACGCGAGCGAACCCGTCGACGACGACATCGTGATGAAAGCGCGCGGCATCGCCAAAGAGCGCGGCATCGAACTTTAGTAAAACTCGTGAATCGTGAATCGTAAATCGTGAATAGAAGAAAACAGTTCTGATCTATTCACGATTTACGATTCACGATTTACGGCTTTTGACAATTGACGGTTCACGAGTTTTTGGGAACGCGATGAGTATTCGTTATTTCTGTTCAATACAACGAAGCGAATTCGTTTCTCCCGTAGCCTGAGCGAACCCCCAGCCCAATAAGCTGGGGGTTCAATCGTTAAGGGGCAGGGTTAAACAAAGTTAGTCGGCGCGTAAGGAGACTTCACGAGCGATGAGCGTACTGACGAAATGCCTGCTGCTGTTTATGCTGAACTGGCTCGACGCGCAGTTGACTATCGTGTGGGTGCGTAACGGGCTGGCGACGGAAGGCAACGGCCTGATGGCTTACCTGCTCGACGCGGGCAACGTCCCTTTTCTCGCGGCCAAGTTAGCGGTCGGCGCGTCGGTCGCATACGTCCTCTATCGCTGGTCGCACCTGTCGGTCGCGCGTCGCGGCCTGCGTCTGGTGCTCGGCCTCTACTTCGCGTTGATGTTCGTCCACGCCGCCACGGGCATCGCCGCCCTCGGCTGGCCGCAGACCGACGCCGCCATCGCCTATCTCGTCAGCCTGCCGGACGCATTGCTCGCCATGCTGTTTTAGAGTTTCCATAAATTCGGAAGCCCACACGCTTTTCTCGCGCCCCGCTTCACACACACGCCGGAGTTCCGGCAAACCTTCCCGCGCCTTTCCGCGTATCAGTTTTTACCGTCGCACGGGCACGTCTTTTCGCGTGCGCGCCGCGACGCGCAACGGCGACTCGGCCGCGCGCATCTTACAGACGACCCACATTCGTCATGTTTTTTGTCATTTCAGGGGAAACAGATTATGTATCGAATTTCCGCACGCCAAATTTTGCTGATCGCGTTTACGTCGGCCTTCATTGCCGCCGGCGTCGTCTTCTTTTTTGAACGCTACGGCGGCCGCCTGCTCGAACCGAGCGGCAGCGCGTCCCTCTCGGAGAACGCGCCCGCAGGGATCACCAACCCGTCCATCGCCACCGACGAGCAGAACAACATCGAGGTCTACAAGGCCATCTCGCCGGGCGTCGTCTTCATCACCTCAACCTCCTTCGGCAACGACTTCTGGGACGCGGGCGAACGCAGCGGCACGGGGTCGGGCTTCGTCATCGACGCGCAGGGACACATCCTGACCAACTACCACGTCATCGAAGGCGCGGAACGTTTGAGCGTCAGTTTCGGCGGCGACAAGTCTTACCCGGCAACTAAGGTCGGCGAAGACCCGGATACCGATCTGGCCGTGATCAAAGTTGATGCGCCGCGCGACGTGTTGACGGTCGTGCCCTTCGGCGACTCGGACACGCTCGTCGTCGGGCAGAAGGTGTTAGCCATCGGCAACCCGTTCGGGTTCACGCGCACGCTCACGACGGGCGTTATCAGCGGTTTGCAACGTCCCATCCGCGCGCGCAACAACCGGCAGATCGAAGGCGCGATCCAGACCGACGCCTCCATCAACCCCGGCAATTCCGGCGGGCCGCTGCTCGATTCGAGCGGCCGCGTGATCGGCATCAACTCGCAAATCCTGTCGCCCGCGGGCGGCTCGGTCGGCGTCGGCTTCGCCGTCCCGGCGAGCATCGCAAAGCGCGTCGTGCCGCAACTGATTAAGAACGGCGCGGTCGTCCGGCCGAAGCTCGGCATCTACCCGTTCAACATCCGTAACCTGCAAATCCGCCTGCCCGTCTCGGACGGCGTCGGCATTTATCAGGTCTACCCGAACAGTTCGGCATCGGCCGCAGGTCTGCGCGGTCTGGAACAGACGCCGGACGGCAACGTCGTTCTCGGCGACATCATCGTCGCCATCGACGGCGAGAAAGTGGACAACGGCGACGACCTCTTCCGCATACTCGACAAGCACCAGTTCAACGACGTGGTGCAGGTGGAAGTGTTCCGCGACAACCGGCGCGTCAAAGTCCCCGTGCGCCTGTTGCCCGAACGACGCGGCGTGCTCAGAAGATAACCAAGCGGCGGTGAGAGGCTAGAGGTAAGAGATCAGTCGAAGCAGTTTGCTTCTCAACGATCTTTAGCCTCTAGCTTCTAACCTCCGGCCTCTATTTTATGGAGCACTTCGTCAACGATGGCTATGGCTGGACGTGCCGCCATTGCCAGATGAAAGAAACGCCGCGCGCGCCTGAGTCGGGCGCGCGCGGCCGTTTTTTTAGCGAGGGCGAAGCCGAGGAACGCGAGCCGAAACTCTCCACGGCCGCGCGCGCGCGCTGGCGCGACGACTCACGCCGGGTTCTCATGTGTCCGCAGTGTGGAATAGAGGAACGATTCGGAACTTGAGCGTCCTCCCTGCACCCGCTTGCTTTCTCTCGCCGCGTCTCAATGCACAGGCTTAGAGGATGTTAGGCCGCACCCTGCGGCTTTTGCCGCTCCCTTACGGAGTTCTGCCGCAGGGTGCAGTAGAATATGCTTTAGGTGCTTCTTGAAAGGTACGTCCGAATGAGTAGAAAAATAGAGCATATTCTCGAAGTAATTGAGGAGATTTGGGAACAATATCAGAATACCGAGTCTGACATTACTTTAACGGAAATGCGGATTAACGCTGTGAGAGCAGTAGCAGGAAGAAGGAGCGTGAACATCAGCACTATAAACGATACGTTCCTTAGGCAGCTTGGAGACAGTGTAAATAGCACTCAGGATTTTGATTTGCTTGTTGAGCAGTGGCTACATCAAGACTCGGGGCAACTTAAAGCTATTCTTCTACGGCATACATCTGATCCCGCTGACATACCAAAGATTAATAATGTTTTCAGTAAAGTTTCCGAACCGGATGTGTTTCTGGCTCGAGAATTTGGTCTTGAGCCGAGCGAAGAAATATTCATAGAAGGTAAGCAAAAGCTAAAGCTTCATTTGGTAAAAGAACGCAACCGATACCTTGTCAAACGCGCTAAAGAAATCTGGAAACACAAACCAGATGGAATGCAATGCACGATTTGTTCATTTTCCTTTATTCAAACTTATGGCACTGTCGGAGAAGGGTTTATCGAAGCTCATCATTCTAAGCCAATCTCCACTCTTGAGCCTGATACTATTGTCAGACCGTCGGATTTAGTCCCGGTGTGCTCAAATTGTCATAGGATGTTGCACCGTAGGAGACCTTGGCTGACGGTGGATGAGTTAAAAAATGTCGTGGAAAGTCATGCTGGTATTAAAGGGCAAGGAACTTAATGACCACGCATCTAACAACGGCATGCACCCGACCGCAAAGAGCGCGGCCTTCAGCCGTTAAGTTGAATGCTTGATTCGTTGTGCGCGCGGCGGGTGATGTCGGGCGTCAGACTGCTGTCTTGAATGTGGAAGTATGAGACGTGGATTATTAATGTTTCCGGTTGGCGCGGCCTGTGGTTTCTTCTGCGGGTTCGCCGTCTCTTTCCTTTGTGTATGGTTCGATAGTCGGCCGGGCGGTATGGAGGGTCAGGCTATGACCGTCGGCGAATACATTGCCGTGGGAATAGCCTTCGGAGGTTTCGGCGGCTTGGTAGGGCTGGTGCTCGCGCCTGTAGTTTATTTTATCTGTTTCACACGGCTGAGTAGCCGGGAACTTGTTAGGGCAATTTGTCTGATTGTGGCCGCGACAATTTCTGTCGGTTTGGTGAGCGGGTTGTCCGCTAATCTGTTCTACGCGTTGCCCGCGACCATCCTAGGTTTCTTCGGCTCGTCTCTCGTCGTCTACATTTTTTATAAAGATAAATCTCAAGGGCAAGTGAAGGATGGCGTCGTGGTCTGACAAGGGATCAACCGGACTCACCATCTAGCGGCTCTCTCATCTTCGAGTTAACTGCTCGTAGATTATCCCCGGCATCAGGCCGCTTCGTTGTTGCAAGGGTAAATGGTATGAGTCAAAACACCGAGGTGACGATCCGACGCGCTAACCCCGACGACGCCGGTTTGCTGGCCGAATTGGGGGCGCGCACCTTCTCTGAGACGTTCGCCGCCGACAACAGCCCGGAAGATATAGCCACATACCTCGCCGCATCCTTCAACCCCGCGCAGCAGGCGGCGGAGTTGGCCGACCCCGCTTCCATCTTCTTAATCGCGGAAGTCGGCGGGCGCGCGGCAGGTTACGCGAAGCTTCATGCCGGCGAGCCGGCCGGGGGAGTCGAGGGGCATCAGCCTGTTGAACTGGTGCGGCTGTACGTGTTGCATGAGTGGCTCGGCCGCGGCGTCGGGGCGGAGTTGATGCGCGCCTGTGTGGACGAGGCGCGGCAGGCCGGGCACGGGACGATATGGCTCGGCGTGTGGGAGCAGAACGGGCGGGCGCAGGCCTTCTACCGCAAGTGGGGCTTTCGCGCGGTCGGCGAGCACGTGTTTCAGTTGGGGGCGGACTCGCAAAGAGACATTCTGATGGAGCGGGCGGTGTAGCTGTTAAAGTGTTTTGCTCTTTGGCGGGCGCAGCCTGACAACGACATACACCCGACGCCCGATGAGCGATCTTCTGATCAATCGCGGAACCGGGCGCGGGTGATACCGGGCGTTAGGACTCCGCCGTTCTCTGCGCGGACTCCGTATCCGTCCGACGCCGAGAGTTGTGTCCGCTCCCGAACATCTGCGTCAATTACTCTCCATTCATCAACAGACGCCGCAACTCGGTGATGCGCGTTTCGGGCGCGCCGAAGCGTTCGCGATAGTCTTCGACGCTGCGACGGATGACTTCCGCAGCGTCCGCGCGGTTATAGACTTCCGCGATCTCGACGCGGCGCGGGGCTTCCTGCGGCAGTTGCTTGTAGCTCAGGAAGTAGTGTTGGAGGCGATCTATCAGCCCGCGCGGAGCGTCTGCGATGTCGGCGAGATGGCCGTAGGTCACGTCGTCTGCGAGGACGGCGATGATCTTGTCGTCGGCCTCGTTGCCGTCGATCATGCGTAGGCCGCCGATAGGGTGCGCGCGGACGAAGAAGTCGCCGTGGGCGGCGGGTCGTTCGGTGAGCACGCAGATGTCGAGCGGGTCGCCGTCGCCGCGAATCCCCGTGCGGCCGACGCGCGCTTCGCACAGCGCGGCCACGGACGCGCCGCAATAAGTTTGCGGGATGAACCCGTAGGGCGTCGGGCACATCGAGGAGAAACGCTGCGGGCGGTCGACGCGGAGATGACCGGAAGGCTTGTCGAGTTCGTACTTGACGGCGTCGGTCGGAACGATCTCGATGTAGGCGTTGACGAACGCGGGCGCGTCAGCACCGGGCGCGACGCCGTGCCACGGGTGCGCCTGAAAAAGTTTCGCCAGCAGATCGTGCAATGCTTCGTCATTCGTCGGCATAAATTCAATCCCCGATGTCCGCGGCGACGGCGGCGCACCTCTTTCGTTATGCTAAAATCCGTCTTCCGCGCGCGCGTGAATCTTTCGACGGATTATGAGACGGGCGCGGGATGCGTGTCCATGCGTCGAGCGCGTGCGCGCACAACTTGGGCGCGGAAACTTTTCATGTCGGCCACGACGACAACAACTACCGGCACAAACACGGCGACCGTGATCACGTCTTCCGGCGCGCAGAAGAAGGAGGAGGCGGCGGCGCGTGCTGCCGTCTCGGTGCGCTGGATCATCGGCGCGCGTGATGATCTCGTCTGGTTCATCGGCTCGGTCGTGTCGAGCTACGCGCTGTTCGCGCTCTACGTCGGGGGCATCGTCCCGCTCGTGCCGATGGTGGCGGCGTGGGCGATCCTGATCGACGCGCCGCACGTCTTCGGCACTTTCTCGCGCACCTACTTCGACCGCGAGGAGCGACACGCGCGCGGTCGCTTGCTCTGGGGGTCGCTCGCTTTCTTCGCCGTCGGCCCTGTGATGGTCGTCGCCGGTCTCGGCCTCGTCTTCTTCTTCCTCGCCGCGCTCTGGGCTTACTACCATCTCGTCAAACAGCACTACGGCTTCATGGTGCTCTACAAGAAGAAGAACGCAGACCTCGCGCCCGCAGACAACGCGCTCGACCGCTCGCTTATCCTGCTCGCGCTCACTTATCCCTTCGTCGCCTTCGTCGCGCGCGACCCGGAAGCGTTGGCGCGCGTCCCCGCGCCGCTCGCGGGCGCGCTCCGGTATCTCGAAACGTCGCTGCTCGTGGCAACCGTCGGCGTCGCGCTCGTGTGGGCGTTCCGGCAGGTGCAGCGCGCCGTCGGCCGGCAACCGCTCGACGTGCCGAAGTATCTGCTGCTCGCCGCCTGCGTGCCGATGCACTGGCTCGTGCTCTTGACGCCCATGCCGCACAAGCCCATCGCCATCGTCGCCATCCTGACGATCTATCACAACCTGCAATATCACCGGCTCATCTGGTTTCACAATCAAAAGTACGCGCGCGGCAAAGAGGCGCGCACGCGACACGGCGCGGCCGAACTGATCAGCCGCAGGCTCGTCTATTATGTCGCCTTCGGCGTCCTCTTCGGCCTCTGGTATCAAGTACCGCGCCAGTATGTCTCACACACGAACGGCCAAGGCGCGCAACTCACGCAACTCGTCGCCGCCTTCTTCTGGGGCTACGCTTTTATCCACTACTATCTCGACTCCAAAATCTGGCGCGTCCGCCGCGACCCATCGGTGGGCAAAGCATTACGCATGGAGTAAGAAAAGGCCGTGAATCGTAAATCGTAAATCGTGAATAGAAAAGACAGTTCTGATCTATTCACGATTTACGATTTACGATTCACGGCTTTTTTCGCACCATGCGCGCGTCGCCGCGTGGCGATAGTCGAACAGCTTTTCGAGACGCGGGATGATGAGGAAGGGCGCGGCGAGTCGGCCGACGAAATGGAACGGCGGTTCATACTCGATCTCGTCTCGCAGGAGCGCGCCCGCCGCGTGCGGCTCGATGATGTGGCGATGACGCCAAAAGCGGAAAGGCCCTTTGACCTGCACGTCTTCAAACATGCGCGGCGGGTCGTAAGCCGTGTGGCGCGCGACCCAGCGCGCGGGGACGAAGCCGAGAATGCGCGTCTCGACGATGGCTTCCGACCCGGGTTCGGAAATCTTCGCCATCTGCACCACGCGCGAAGATTCCCACGGCGGCGTGAGGCGCGCGAGCGCGTCCGGCAGTTCGTGAAACGCAAAGACCCGCTCCGGCGCGGCGGCGATGATGCTCTCCTTGACGAACGTGCTGCGCCGACCCATCCCTGTCCCTCCCCTGCCCCTGCGCTCTCCGCACAAAAAAGTTAGACGCGGCTCACCTCTCTGCGAACAATTCGTGCGACGTTTACGGCGGTGAGCAAATGAACACGTCAACCTACCTGCCGCACGGGGCGGCGCAGTGGATCGGTCTAGCGTGCGCCGTCGCCGTCTGCTTCGCCGCCGCCGGCATCGGTTCACTCTACACCACTCCGGCGATCCCCGTCTGGTACGCCTCGCTCCAGAAGCCCGCGTGGAATCCGCCCAACTGGCTGTTCGGCCCCGTCTGGACGCTGCTCTACCTGTCGATGGCCGTGGCCGTGTGGCTCGTCTGGCGTGAGCGTGGGTTTGCGTCGGGCGCAGGAGGAGGTCTCCCGCTCGCGCTCTTCGCCGTCCAACTCATCCTCAACGCGCTCTGGTCGATTATTTTCTTCGGATGGAAGCGACCCGGCCTCGCGCTCGTCGAAATCTTTTTCCTCTGGGCGGCCATCTTCGCGACGATGCTTTCGTTCTGGCGCGTCTCGCAAATCGCCGCGTGGCTCATGTGGCCTTATCTGATGTGGGTGACTTTCGCAGGCTTCCTCAATCTCGCCATCTGGAAATTGAACAGGTAGAAGATTGTCAGCCGTCCGTAGCCGGTGGTCAGCCGCATGTGGCTATCACGCGGGTCGCTAAAGGCAAGTTTTGAACAACCGATGAGCGACAACTGACGGCCTTTTAATCTTCGTCGTGGTCTTCGCCGTTGTAGTGCATGACGAGTTGTTCGCCGTCGGCGGTGGTTTCGAGGTGGACGGGGCGACCCCAGAGGCGGAAGACGTATTCGAGGACTTTGCGCGCGTAGGTCGGGTCGAGTTCCGCGCCTTCATACTGGTGCTTGAGATAGAGTTCGCGGTTGCCGTTGTAGTCGCCGTCGGCGACGACGATGTAGGGGAAGCCGAAGTTGGTCATGTTCGCGACGAGTTGATCGCGCACGCGCTCCCAACGCTTCTCCGTCACCTTCCATTCCTCTTCCTCCACGAGTTCGTAGACGAACAAGTCCAACTCCTCGCACAACTCTTCGGTCAGGTAGTTGCGCAGAAACGACACGTCGTTGTCCAGTTCGCGCACCTCGAAAATCTTCTCGCGCCCCTCGCCGCCGCGACGACCCAAACGCTCGCGCTCCGCGTCGGTCGGGTTGTCCCAACGCCGCTCGATGTCTTCAAAAATTTTGTAGCCGAGATAATAAGGATTCAACTGCCCCTTCTGCGGCGAGACGACGCCCGCGTGCAGTTCGGCAAACTCGATGGATTCCGTGTCGGTCAACTCAAGCTCGCGCATGATGCGCGAATGCCAGTATGAAGCCCAGCCTTCGTTCATCACCTTCGTCTGCATCTGCGGGACGAAGTATTCCATCTCTTCGTGGATCATCGCCATCGCGTCGCGCTGCCAGTCGGAGAGGGCGGGCGAGTTGCGCATGATGTAATAGACGAGGTCTTTTTCGGGGACGCGTTCGCCGCGCGGGAGTTCGCGTGCGCGGGGCGCGGGCGGGGCGGATTGTTCACCGAGTTTCCAGAGATCGTCGTAGCGGCCTTCCTTCGGCTCTCCGGCGCGCTGCTGCTGCTGTAGCGGGTCTTGCGGCGAGCGATCCTGTTTGATGAAAAAGTTCGGGTCGATGTGCTCCTCAATGGAGAGAACGGCGTCCAAAAACTCCTCGACCGTCTTGCGCCCGTACTTGAATTCGTACTCGTTCATGCGCCCCGCGTGCGACGAGACGGATTCGACCATGCGCCGGTTGGTCTTCGAGAAGTAGGCGTTGTTCTTGAAGAAATCGACGTGGCCGAGGACGTGCGCCATCACGAGTTTATTCTGGATGGGGCTGTTGGTTTCAAGCAGAAAGCCGTAGGACGGGTCGGTGTTGATGACGACTTCGTAAATCTTCGAGAGGCCGAAGTCGTACATGGTTTTCATGCGGTGATAGGCTTTGCCGAACGTCCAGTGCGAGTAGCGGCCGGGCAAAGCGTAAGAACCGATCTCGTACATCACGGTCGCGGGCACGATCTCGAAGCGCGTCGGAAACGGGTCGAGGCCGAAGCGCGCGGCGATCTCCCAAATTTGTTCGAGAGCGCGTTCGAGGTCTTTGATTTCGCGGTCGTCTGCCATAACTCGTTTGCACCTCACACGGCCGTTGCAGCGTCTTCTCTAGGCTTCCACTCCGCGCTGCCCGAAGAACTGCTTGAGCGCGGGATACACGTCCTCTCGCTCGTCTATCCGCACGCCGACAAAGCGTTCCTTGCGATGCAAACGATCCTTGAAGATGGAGAGCAGCGCGCCGGACGAGCGACGATAGCCGCTCGTGCCCTCTTCTCCGATTTCGCCGTAGCCGAACAAATTGCACGTCTTGATCAACTCGTCGGCCAGTCGCACGGCCTCCTCGTTGTCCGAGTAGTAGTTGTCGCCGTCGGAGAAGTGAAAAGGGTAGACGTTCCAGTCGCGCGGATTGTAGCGCGACGCGATGATCTCCAACGCCAGTTGATACGCCGACGAGACGACCGTGCCGCCCGATTCGCCCTGCGTGAAGAACTGTTCCTCCGTCACCTCTTTGGCCTCCGTGTGGTGCGAGATGAAGACGATCTCCACGTTGTCGTACTTCGTGCGCAGGAAACGCACCATCCAGAAGAAGAACGAGCGCGCGATGTATTTTTTGAACTCGCCCATCGAACCCGACACGTCCATCAGCGCGAGCACGACGGCGTTCGACTCGTAGCGGTTGTCCTCTTCCCAACTCTTGAAACGCAAGTCCTCTTTCTTGACGTTGCCGAACTTCGCGCCCGCCGACGAGCGCGCGTTGCGTTTGATGTTCTCGAAGATGAGGCGTCGCTTGTCGAGATTAGCCATCACGCCCGTGCGGCGAATTTCGTCAAAGCGCGTCGTCTTGGCGGGCACGGCCTTCTTGGCCTTCTCTTCGAGAAAGGGCAACCGGAGGTCTTCGAAGATGAGCGCGGCGAGTTCGTCGATGTTGACTTCGGCCTCGTAATATTCCGCGCCCGTGTCCTGCCCGGCCGGGCCTTTGCCTCTGCCCTTGCCCTGCCCTTCCTCACGCGCGAGAACGTCGCCCACGCGCGTTTTGCCGTCGCCCTGCCCGACGTGCTTGCGCTTGCGGTGGTCGAAACGAAACTTGTACTCGTCGAGCGAGCGGATAGGAACTTTCACGCTACGCTTGCCGTCGGACAAAATGATCGCCTCGTTCGAGACGATGGAGCCGAGGTTCTTGCGGATCGCTTCTTTGACGCGATCCTTGTGTCGCTCCTGATCGATGATGCCCTTGCGTTGCAGAGACCAATCGTTGCGCTGTACAGACATGATTGATAAAACTCCTCTCGAAGCGCGGCCGCGTCAAACAGCGGCCGTCTCTTCGCCGCGACAAAACCCCGCGACGAGCGCGACGAACTCCTGCGGGCGTTCCTCTTGCGGCAGGTGGCCGCAATCGGGGAAGACGAACAGGCGCGCGCCCGCGATCAACTCGCGCAGGCGTTGGCCGTAATGCAGCGGCACGTCGCGGTCGTGCGCGCCCCAGACGAGCAGGGTCGGCTGTGTGATGCGCGCGGCTTCCCTCTCGATGCGTGTTGCGCGCCAGCGGCGAAGCGTGCGCAGGATGGCGCGATGCGTGGCCGCCGCACGCAGCGGACGCTGGTGCGCCGTCACGCGCGCGGCGTCGATCATGTAGCCGTTAGCGGCCGCGTAAGTCTTCCGCAGGTGATTCTTCACAAACCGGCGCGCATCGAGCAACACGGGCGCGAGCAGTTCGCCCATAACGGGCGCGGCGGCGAGGCGCAACAAAGGACGCCGCGTAACGTCGTCGTTCGACACCGCGCCGACGAGCACCAGACGCTCGACGCGTTCCGCGTAATCCAACGCGCAGACGGCCGCGACCGCGCCGCCGTAAGAACTGCCGACGAGCGTTGCGCGCCCGATGCCGAGCGCGTCCATCAACCCGACGACGATGCGCGCCTGCGCCTCGAACGTGTACTCCGCCCCCCCCGGCTTTCCCGAAAATCCGAAGCCCACGAGGTCGGGCGCGACGACGCGAAATCCCGCCTCGGCCAGAGGCACGAGCGCGTCGTTCCACACGAAGTTCGACGCGCAGAAACCATGAATCAACAGCATCGCGGGCGCGTCCCTCTCGCCCGCCTCCTGATAATGCACGCGCACGCCTTCGATCTCGACGAAGCGCGAACGCTCCGCGTGATGCAGACGCTCACGGTGCTCGCCCCACTCTACGTCCTGCGGGCGCGTCAACAACTTCAACGCCAGCGCGCCGCCCGCCACCGCCGTCATGCCGCCGATCCAGTAACGTTTCTTCATCCGTTTAGTCTTAAACCGAACGCCCGCGACTTTCAGACGGGAAAGCGCGGGCGTCGTGCTGTGAATCATGCTCCGCTTCCGGCGTCGCGCGCGTGCACTGCGGCCGGTCAGCGCGAGAGCAGCGTGCCGACGTAGGTTAGGAGTTCGTTGGCGCAGACCGGGCAATAGCCGTGGTCTTTGACGAGACGATCTACTACCTCGTTGATGCGGCGCAGTTGATCAGGGTCGGGCGTGCGCGAAGAGGTCGTGATCTTCACCACGTCTTTGAGGTCGGCGAAAATCTTCTTCTCGATGGCCTCTTTGAGACGCTCGTGCGAAGTGTACTCGAACTGCTTGCCCTTGCGGCTGAAAGACGAGATGCGGATCAGTATCTCCTGCCGGAAAGTGTTCTTCGCGTTGTCGGAGACGCCGATCTGTTCTTCGATGGAGCGCATCAACTGTTCGTCCGGCTCCATCTCCTCTTCGGTGATGGGGTCTTTGATGCGTTCCTTGTTGCAGTAGGCTTCGACGTTGTCGAGATAGTTGTTGCAGATCGTGCGCGCCATCTCTTCAAACGAATAGACGAAGGCGCGCTGCACCTCGATCTTCGCCAACTCGTCGTATTCCTTGCGCGAGGCGGAGATGAGATTGAGGTAGCGTTCGCGCTGCTCCGGGTTGATGCCGGTGTGCTGCTCGAACCCGTCTTTGATGGCGCGCAGGGCGTCGATGGGGTTGATGCAGGTCACGCCGTCGCGCACGAGTGCGCCCGACAGGCGGTTGATGATGTAGCGCGGAGAGATGCCGTCCATGCCTTCGCGCGCGGTATCCTCTTTCAGTTCGCGCACGTCCTTCGACTTGTAGCCCTCCACGTCCTCGCCGTCGTAGAGTTTCATCTTCTTGACGATATCGACGTTGGCGCGCTTCGGCTCTTCCAGCCGCGTCATGACGGCGAACATCGCCGCGACCCTGAGCGTGTTGGGCGCGATGTGGACGTTGCGCAGAACTTCCGACTGGTTCAAGAGTTTCCCGTAGATGCGCTCCTCCTGCGAGACGCGCAAATTGTAGGGCACGCGCACGAGGATGATGCGATCCTGCAAGGCTTCCGATTTACGATTGCCCGCGAAACTGACGTACTCGTTTTCGTTCGAGTGCGAGAGGATCACTTCGTCGGCGTAGATCATGGCGAAGCGTCCGGTCTTGATGTTCTGTTCCTGCGAGAGCGTCAGCAGCGAGTAGAGAAACTTCTCGTCGCACTTGAGCATCTCGATGAATTCCATCACGCCGCGGTTGGCGATATTGAGTTCGCCGTCGAAGCGGTAGGCGCGCGGGTCTGATTCAACGCCGACCTCGCCGATGGTCGAAAGATCAATCGAGCCGGTCAGTTCGGTGATGTCCTGAGATTTCGGGTCGGAAGGCGAGAACGTGCCGATGCCGACGCGCTCCTTCTCCGAGAAGAGGACGCGCTCGACGCGCACGTCTTCGTGCTTGCCGCCGTAAGTATGTTCGAGCGCGTAGCGGCATTGCGGGCAGAGGTCGCCTTCGATGTAGATGCCATAATGCTTGTCGATCTCGGCGCGCAGTTCTTGGGGAATGAGGTGCAGCGGCTCTTCGTGCATCGGGCAGTCTTTGATCGCGTAGAGCGCGCCCGCCTCGGTGCGCGTGTAGTCTTCGAGGCCGCGCTTGAGCATCGTGACGATGGTTGACTTGCCGCCGCCGACTGGCCCCATCAGGAGCAGGATGCGCTTGCGGACTTCGAGCCGCTGCGCCGCCGACTTGAAGTATTCGACGATGCGCGCGAGCGGTTCTTCGATGCCGTAGAGTTCCTGCGCGAAGAACTTATAGCGCGCCACTTCGTCGCGCGTGCCTTCGTTGAGTTTCTCGATCCCGGCGGCGTGGATCATGTCGTTGACGCGCGCGTGGGAGAGTTGGGCGAGTTTGGGGTTTTGCGAAACCAACTCGAAGTAGTCGCGGAAAGAACCCTCCCAGTGAAGGGCTTCGCGTTCGCGGCGCAAGTCTTCGAGCCGCTCGCTGATGTTGAATTGACGTTTGCCATCCTGCTCTTCGTGCATAGCCTTGATACCTCTAAAACGGCTTCGCGCGCGTGGACGGCGTGGGGAAGACACGCCCTTCCTGTTTTATAACGGGCGGCTCGTCGTGCGCCTTCTGGCCGGCTTGGTCGCTTCGACCTGCCTTTGCGGCCGCCCGCATTACGAGTCGCGTTGATATTAGGACAAGTCTCGATGCGACAGGCGGGGACGTGCGCGGGTGCGTGCCCGATCTAGCGCCGTCGAGTCTCTGGGAATCCTCTTAGGACTTGTTTGTCAAACGGGAGCGACGGCGGCGGGACGGGCGACTCGTTCGCGACCTCTACTTCCGCCGCTTGCCGCGATTATAACACAGCGCGCGCGACTGCAAATCAAAGGTTATTCTTCGCCGCCCGCGTCGAGCATCACGCGCGGCTGCAACCGTGCGCGCGCCGCGTCGTAGACGCCGACGGCGATCAAGTTTCGCGCTCCGCCGCCGCCGTCGAGCATCCGCACGCGCTCGCCCTCTCGCCAAGACGAACCAACCTCACGCGCGATCTGCACCGCCGCGCCGTGACGCGCCCGCCGCGCGTCCTCGGCCGTTAGATGCACGAAAGGCAACTCCGGGAGGGCTGCGTCAGGCGTGATGAGAAGT
Organism: Pyrinomonadaceae bacterium; assembly: GCA_035940695.1. Lineage (GTDB taxonomy): Bacteria > Acidobacteriota > Blastocatellia > Pyrinomonadales > Pyrinomonadaceae > JAIVJZ01. The sequence goes on from DASZEQ010000007.1 coordinate 228,767, forward strand.
TCGCTCGCGCCTGCCGCCTCCACACGCTGCGCCAACTTCTCCAACGTGACGGCCTGCGCGATGCCGAACGCGCCCGCGCGCGTGCGACGCAGCGCGGCGAGGTGCGCGCCCGCGCCGAGGTGCGCGCCGAGGTCTTCGGCCAGCACGCGGATGTACGTTCCCGCCGAGCAGGCGACGCGCACGCGCAGGTCGCATGTCCCGTCGTCGTTGCGCTGCAACCATGCGCCCGCATCGTCGTCGTGTGCGATCTCAAACTCGCGGACGGTCACGCGCACCGCTTTGCGCTCGACGTGTTCGCCGCGTCGCGCGAGTTCATAAAGTTTTCGTCCCTGCACTTTTTTAGCGGAGTACATCGGCGGCACTTGCTCGATCTCGCCGCGCAAACTCTCAAGCGCGCGCTCAATTGATGCCCTCTCCCACCCGGCGCACGGCCGCGCCTTCGACGGCTCGCCCATCTCTGGCGACTCGCGCCGCCGTGCGCCCGTCAGGTCGCCCGTCTCGGTCGCGTAGCCGAAACGCACCGTGGCGTCATACTCCTTCTCCGCCCCCGCGAGAAATTGCGCGAGCCGCGTCGCACGCCCGACGAGCACGACCAGCACGCCGGTCGCAAACGGGTCGAGCGTCCCCGTGTGACCGACGCGCCGCTCGCCGAGCACGCGCCGCACCCTCGCCACCACGTCGTGCGAAGTCCACCCCACGGGCTTGTCTATGATGAGCGCGCCGTCCATGCGCGTAAGGGTAAGGGGAAAAGCCGAAAGGGGAAAGGCGCGGGCGGCGTGTCTCGCTGCGCGGAAGCCGCTGCCGCGTCGCGGCGGGCAGCAGTTTCCTTCCTTTGCCGCTTTCACTTTGCCCTGTTCCCTCGCTCCGTTTCCTTTTTCACTTTAGCCCTCGCACTATGTTTTAATCGCCTCATGCGCAGGCCGAGACGAAGAATGCCGGAGCGGAATTTGCAGGAGACGGAGGCCAAGCCGAAACGTCCCATCGACCCCGAACGCTCGCGCACGCGCACGCTGCAACGCGCCGTCAAACTGCTCGCCGCCAAGCCGCGTTCCGTCGCCGAACTGCGCGAACGTCTCCTCGAAAAAGAGTGGACGACGGAAGAGGCCGCCGATTACGCCATCGCCAAACTGAGCGAGTACGGCTACTTGAACGACGAGCAATTCGCGCTCGGCTACGCGTCGGCGCGCGTGCGGCAGAAGCCCGTCGGGCGACAGCAACTCGCGCGCGATTTGCAAATGAAGCAGATTGACCGCGAACTCGCCGAAGAGACGCTCAAAAAAGTTTTCGAGGCCACGCCCGAAGCGGAACTCATCGACGCGGCAATCGAAAAGCGCGTGCGCCTGCGCGGTCGCCCCACGACCAGACAGGAAACCAAAAGCCTCTTCGATCACCTTTTGCGTCGCGGCTTCAGCTACGATCTCATCATCAACAAAGTCCGCGCGCTCTCGTCCGCCGAATTGAGCGAGGACGAAGAAGCCGCAGGCAGCGACCCCGAAGATTAGACGGCGACGGCTTAAAGCCGGGAAACTCCGTTGACACTAAAGCCCGCCCCTCTCCCCTCAAGGCTTTCAGACGCCGCCCGATCTGCCGCAATTTCACCCGCCCGCGCCACGCGTGCTAGACTCTTTCAAAAGCCGTCAGCTATCAGCTATCAGCAGTCAGTCGAGACTGAAAGGCTGGCAAAGCTGACGGCTGAAAGCTAATTGCCGAGTGCTTATTTATGATGACCGGAAACGAAATTCGCGAACTTTTTCTGAGCTACTTCGAGCGCAACGGCCACACGCGCGTGCGCTCAAGCCCCCTCTTGCCCGCCAATGATCCGACGCTGCTGTTCACCAATGCCGGGATGAACCAGTTCAAAGATGTCTTTCTCGGACAGGAGAAGCGCGCCTACACGCGCGCCGCCTCGTCGCAGAAGTGCATCCGCGCGGGCGGCAAACATAACGATCTGGACGAAGTAGGCAAGACGGCGCGCCACCACACCTTCTTCGAGATGCTCGGCAACTTCTCCTTCGGCGACTACTTCAAGGAAGACGCTATCCGCTACGCGTGGGACTTGCTCGTCAACGAGTACAAACTCGACCCGGCGCGACTCTGGTTCTCCGTGTTTGAGGGCGACGAAGAAGTCGCCGCGGACGAAGAGGCCGCGTCTCTCTGGGAGAAGGTCGGCGCACCGAAAGAGCGCATCCTGCGTTTCGGGCGCAAGGACAACTTCTGGCAGATGGGCGACACCGGCCCCTGCGGCCCGTGCAGCGAGATTCATTACTACATGGGCGACGACCCGCAAGACCCCTCGAAGAATCGCCCCGAGTTCGTCAACGGCCCCGGCGACACGACGATGGAAATCTGGAATCTCGTCTTCATGCAATTCAACCGCGAGGGCGAAGGCGTGCGCGACCCGCAGACCGGAAAATATCCATCCTACCGGCTTGAGCCTCTACCCAAGCCCTCCGTCGATACGGGCATGGGACTCGAACGCATCGCCGCCGTGCTGCAAGGCCAGACTTCAAACTACGACACGGACTTGATCCGCCCCATCATCGAGTTCACCGCGAAACTCGCCGACCGCCACTACGAACCCGACACGCAGGAAGGCTTCGCCATACGCGTCATCGCCGACCACGCGCGCTCCACCGCCTTCTCCATCGCCGACGGAATTTTACCCGGCAACGAAGGGCGCAACTACGTCCTTCGCAAAATCATGCGCCGCGCCATCTACCACGGACGCCACACGCTCGGCCTCGACAGGCTCTTCTTCAACGAAGTCACAAACTTCGTCGTCGAACAGATGCGCGACGCCTATCCCGAACTCGAAGCGCAACGCGGCTTCATCGAAAAGATGGTGCGTTTTGAGGAAGATAGATTCGGAAACACTTTGACGGTCGGTTTAAATAAACTCCAAAATTTACTCGGTAAGTTTATTGCAACGGAATCTTTGACTTGGACTCCATTTGATGCTTCTTTCGATGGAATTTCGACTCCATTTAAGGATGCTTCTTTCAATGAAGAAGACATTGATAAGATTTCTGCGAAGGACTTAGCAATTCTATATGACACTTATGGATTACCCATTGATTTGATTTATCACATTTTGAATCAAACTAGAGTGGGTTTAGACGATAAAACGTGTCTGAATTACTTATTTGGAGACGTAAGTGAGGAAGAGTTTAAAGACTTAGTAGATGCACAGCTTAAAGAACTTCAAAAACAAAGCAGCATCGGCAAACACGACGCAAAAGGGAGAGCTAAACCTGTTTACGTCGCCCTCTCACGTCGGACGGATACGCGCTCCGAGTTTAAAGGCTACGAGACGACGAGTGTTGAGGAATCAAAAATTGTCGCTTTGATTAAAGGTGACGACGAAGTCCAATCGCTGGACGAGGGCGAAGAGGGCGAGGCCGTGTTGCATCACACGCCGTTTTACGCGGAGAGCGGCGGGCAGGTGGGAGACGTGGGCGTGTTCGTCGGGGCGCGCGCGAACGCCGTTGTCACGGACACTTTTTCGCCCGCGCAGGGATTGATCGTTCACAAGGTCAAAGTCGAAAAAGGGAGTTTGAAAGTCGGCGATATTGTCTCGGCGCGGGTTGACGTGGAGAAGCGCGACGCGACGAGGCGCAACCACACGGCGACGCACTTGATGCACGCCGCGCTGCGCGAGGTGTTGGGAACGCACGTGAAGCAGGCCGGGTCGGTCGTCGCGCCGAACTATCTGCGGTTCGACTTCACGCACTTTCAGCCCCTTTCGCGCGACGAGATCGCAGAGATCGAACGGCTCGTCAACTATCACATCCTGCGCAACGAGCAGGTCGGGACGGAAGAACTCGCGCTCGAAGAGGCGATGCAGTCGGGCGCGATGGCTCTGTTCGGCGAGAAGTATGCGGAGAAGGTTCGCGTGTTGAGCGTGGCGGGCGTGGGAGGCGACGCCTTCTCGAAAGAGTTGTGCGGCGGCACGCACGTCCGCTCGACGGGCGACATCGGCCTGTTCAAGATCGTGAGCGACGAATCCATCGCGTCGGGGACGCGCCGCATCCGCGCCGTCACGGGTTGGGACGCGCTCACGCGCTTCCGCGAGACGGAGGCTCTGGTGGATCAGGTCGCGGCGAATCTGCGTTCGACGCGCGGCGATCTACCGGCCACGGTCGAACGCCTTCAGGAAGAACTCAAGCGCGCGCGGCGTACGAATGAAGAGTTGAAACAAAAACTCGCGAGCGGCGCGGGCGGCGGCGACTCGTCGGGCGGGAACGGCAACGACGTGCGCGAGGTGGCGGGCGTCCGTGTGCTCGCGCGCGAGGCCAGCGAACTGGATGCGGCGGGACTCAGGCAGTTGTCCGACACGCTTCTTGCCCGCGTGAAATCCGGTGTAGTCGTCCTCGGACGGCAGGCCGACGGCAAGGCTTCCATCATCGTCCGCACGTCGAAGGATTTGCACGGTCGCGTCCCGGCCGGACAGGTGATCCGCGAACTCGCGCCCATTATCGGCGGGCGCGGCGGCGGCAAGCCAGACATGGCCGAGGGCGGCGGCGCGCAAACCGAGAAACTCGCGGAGGCTCTGGAAGCGAGTTACGAGGTGGTCGGCCGACTGCTCGGGGCGAGCGGCGGTTGAGCAACTAAGACGTTTTGAAACGCCGCCAGAGGGGCGGCCGGAAGTAACAACGACGTGTGACCGTCAAGTTACCTCCGGCCGCCTCTGCGGCTTTTAGCCCGTCCTATTTTAGACTGTCATGCCCGGTTCACGTCGCGGGCTTCCATTCCTTCTGTCTATCGTTGAGGACGACGCCCATCCGTTCGAGCGTAACTTTGTTGAGCGTGCCGGTTATTTTGAGACCTTCGGCCTCCTGATATTTTCTGAGCGCGGCGCGCGTGTCGTCGTTGAGTTTGCCGTCCTCCTGCCCGTTGTAAAAACCACGCGTCTTGAGTAGCGTCTGCGCCTGTTTGATCTGTTCTTTGGTCGAGCGAAAGACGGTGCCGCGTTTGACGGCGGGTTTCGTCTTCGCGCCGCCTTCTTGCGAGGCGGTTGCGGAGTTGGTGTTCTGCTGCGCCGCCAGCGAGACGGACGCGGCGCAGAAGAGCAGCGTGAGGAAAGCAACGAGCAGTCTTCTCATGAGATTTCTCCTTCTTTAAGAGTCGTGGCGCGTGAGGCGCAGGTGCGTTTCTTGAGGATAAAGCGCAGTCATCATACACACGCTGTCAACCCTTGAAACGGAACGCGAAAGGCGCGCGCCGCAACTTGAAGCGAAAGGCTAACTGTGTGAACTCGTGGGCTTTACTCTCACTTGCAAGTGCGCGCTGCCCGTTCTTGGGTCGCTTGCCGCAGCAACGCGGCGGGCGTAAAAGTTGCATGAAAAGTTGCAAGGCTATTTAACTCCTCGCGCTTCCCTCAAGTCCTCCAAGTCTCCGAATGACGGGCGTGCTTTTCACACGCGCACGCAACTGCGGATAAATCCCTGACTTTACATTTAAGCCGCTTATTTCCGCGTTTAACACATGTTTTAACTTTGTTGTTGCCGCGCTTTCCGCCCGTGTGCTACTCTCCAAATGCGTCCTCATTCAGAGGCGCGCCCCGAAACGAAAACGCTCTTTAAGAGAGTTTTCACCCTTCCTCTCAATTTTCTCAACATCGGGTTTGGGCAGTAAATGGCGTAGACGGCAAAGACGCGTCTCGTCGCCGTTCCGACTTGAACACCCCGGATATTTCCAGACAGGCAAGCGGTATGAAAAAGTTTTCCCTCCCGTTCGTCGCGCTCGCGTTCGTCGCGGCCTGCGCCTCTCTCTCGATGGCGCAAACCGGCGCGCGTTATCATCACGATAATTTCGACATCGCGGGCGGCGTGCGCGTCGCCCCTGAGCCGACGCCCGCGCCCCTCGTCTCCGCCGCAAGCAAAACCCGCAGCGGCGCGCGCGCTCTGACGCCTTTCGAGCGTGCCAACGTGTCCGTCAAGCCGACCGCCTACACGGCCGTTCGCCCGACGACGAGCCGCCAGATGTATGCGGGCGCAACGCTCGACGGCTTCACGACGGGCGACGCCAAAGTTGACTCTTACATCGTGTCGTCCGCCGCGCGTCACGGCGTTGACCCCGTGTTGATCTACTCGATCATGCACCGCGAGTCGGCGTTCAAGAAGTTGGCCGTCTCTTACAAAGGGGCGAGCGGGCTGATGCAGTTGATGCCCGCGACGGCGGCGCGTTTCGGCGTGAGCAACATCTTCGACCCGGCGCAGAACATCGAAGCCGGCACGCGCTACATGCGCTGGCTCTTGAATCGTTTCAACTGGGACGTGGGTCTCGCGCTCGCCGGTTACAACGCGGGCGAGGGCGCGGTTGATAAATACAGGGGCGTGCCTCCCTATCGGGAGACGCAGGAATACGTGAAGCGCATCTCGGAGCGTTACGCGCTGATGCGCGACCCGCAGACGGCGCGGCGCGCGCCAATCGTGTCGAAGACGCCGGAGGCCGTGGCGAGCGCGGCCAAAGAGACGCCCGCCGCGCATCTCTACGAACGAAACGTCTACGCCGTCCGTTTGCCCGACGGGAAACTGATGCTCGTCACGCAGTAAAGCTAGAGCGCGCGGTCAAACTCAAATTAAGCGAGCGGGGCGTGTGTGCCATTCACACACGCCCCGCTTTAGTTTTATCGCACTGCGCCCGCGTCCTTTGATTCGTGCATGTATGGTCTTAAACGGCGCTCTTAGGTATGATAAACGCGCGTCGGGTAACTTTCTCGCCGCACGAACGCGCACCGCGGATTTTTGGAGTCGCCCAGAACGTGTCGAACGCAGCACAGAGCAATGCCGCCCCGCGCCAGCACAGAGACGCGCACACGCGACGCGTCCTCGTGATCGCACACACACCCGCAGGCGAAGCCCTGCCCGCGCGGCTTTCCGGGGCGGGCTACGAGGTGCGCGCCGCGCGCGCGGGGCAGGCGACGCAAGCGATCAAGGAATTTGCGCCGCACGTCGCGCTCGTAGAAGCCGACGCGGACGGCGCGCGCGGCACTACGGCAACGGGTCTGGAATTTGCGGCGCGCCTGCGTGCCGAAGGCGCGACCGCCGCGCTTCCGCTCGTCCTGTTGTTCGACCGTGCGGACGCGGATTTGCGCGCGCAGGCCGTGCGCCTCGGCGCGGACGACTACTTCGCGCTCGCCACGCCGCCCGCCGAAATCGCCGCGCGGCTCGACGCCTTGTTCTGGCGCGTGGAGGCCGGACGCCGCACCGCCTCGCTCACCGCGCTCGAACGACGCGCCGAGATTGACGGCTTCCTGCAACTGCTCGAAGGCGTCCGCGCCGACATCAACGAAGGCTCGACGGGCGCGCTCGCTCTCATCGCCGCACGCCGCCGCGCGCCGGGTGAAGTTTCCACGCCGCAGGGAGCGACACACGAGAGTCGCACGCTGGCCGAAGCTCACGATTTTTTCCGGCTCAACCTGCGGCGCGTCGATTCGGTCGCCTTTTATGGCCCGACGCTATTGCTCGTCTATTTCCCGCAAAAGAACACGGACGCGGCCGAGAGAGACATCGCGCGTTTGAGTGAAGAGTTTCAAGAGACACAGCCCCGCGACGTTTCGCTCGAAGTCGGTCTCGCCTCTTTCCCGTCGGACGGTACTGAGATCGAGAACTTGATCGAGCAGGCCGAAGCCGCACTCCAACAGACGCGCCCGCCAAGCGCGGGAGAGACGCCCGAAACTTCTCAGTCTCGTCGTCAGGCGAGCAAGCCTGTGGGCGACGACGCACACGCGCCGACGGCTTCGCGCAGTGCCGGTGCGGGCGCGTCGGAGACGGCGACCGAACGAAACGCGCGCTTAGATTTCCCGCCGTCGCGCGCCGTGCGCGAGTCGAAACAGACGGACATGGAGACCTCCATGATGCCCGCAGGCGGAAGCGGCGCAGGAGGCGCGGGCGTTGGGCAAGGCACTCTCGCGCAGGCCGCCGCCGATGCCGCCGCGCGCGAACGTGAACGGCGCACGCGCGGCGCGCTCATGCCGCGACGCCTCTTGCTCACCATCTCCGACCCGGCGCGCATGGCGCAGACCAACCTGTTGCTCAGGAGCGCGGGCTACGAAGTGCGCGCCGCTTTCGACGGTTTGCAGGCCATCAACCTGCTGCGCATCGAACGCCCAGACCTGCTCGTGATCGACGACGCCCTCTACGGCATCGACGGACTGGAAGCCCTGAGCCGCCTGCACCGCCAGCACCATGAACGCCTGCCGTTGCCTGTCGTGCTTTTGCTCTCGAACGCGCCGGAGCGCGCGCACGTGCGCGCCGAAGCACGGCGTTTGGGAGTGCTCGGTTTCGTCGCCATGCCGTATGACCCGGAGGAGTTGTTGACCTCAGTGCGGACGGTCGGGATCACCGATTGAAGGAGTGGAACTTATGTACTGTATGAACTGCCGCGCAGACATTCCGGCGAATGCCCGCTTCTGCTCATCGTGCGGTGCGCCCGCCAACACGGAGGCCACGCGCGTCGCCTCGCGCGGCGGCCATGCGTCTTCGCCCGATGCCGCAGCAAGCCTCCGCACCTCCTTCGATCAGGAGATGACCGCCATTCGCCAGCCCGAACGCCCCGCGAGCCTCCAGCGCGAGACGCAAATTCCGCAAACGCCGCGTGAAGTGGACGAAGTTGAACGCGTCATTTTCAGCGTGCGTCCGACGTTTCTCTTCATCGGCATCGGCTACGTGCTCGCCGCCGTGGCGGGCGTCGGCCTGAGCATTCTGCTCGCCATGTTCGCCGGGCAATACATCTCCGCGCCCGTCGCCGTGCTCCTGACGCTGCCGCTCCTGCTCATCCCGGCCTACAAGCACCTCAAGCGCAACACCATCAAGTACACGCTGACCGACTCGAAGATCGAGATCGATCAGGGACTCATCGCACGCAAGACGCGGAACATCCCTCTGCGTAACATTCAGGACGTGACCGTCTCCACCACCATCCCGCAACGCATCTTCGGCTTCGGCGATCTCGTCATCGAAAACGCCAACGAAGTCGGCGGGCAGACGCTGCTCGACAACATCCCGCAGCCTCGCCGTCATGCCGAACTGCTCCTGCGCGAACTGCGCCGCTGGAACTAAACAGACCCCGTTGGTTACTATTAACTTCAACACAACGAGCGCGTTTTGGCGGGCATCAAATTCTCGTCGCTTTTCGCTTTTATTTCGCCCGGTTGATTAAGGGATTTTTCATGCGTCTATCACATTTCTCCAGATTCGTTTCCCTGTTCGCGCTCCTGCTCGGTCTCTCGATACCCGCTCTGGCCGATCTTACTTTGGACGAGGCGGCGAAACTGCTGCCGAATAAAGTCGGCGACGCCCGCGCCGCCGGTGCGCCCGCGCTCCCGCGCGCGGGGATATTCGAGCACGTCAAACCGGCCGACATCGGCGCGCTTTCCACTGCCGCGCGCACGTATGTCTCGGCAGACGGCGATTCCTACGGAGTCCAGTTGATCACGCTGCAATCGGATGCTGCGGCCTACGCCTTCGTGATGAACGAGAAGCGCGCGCAAACGAACGGGGCGAAAGGACAGGCGGGCAAGTTAGATAAGTTGGACTTGGGCGGCACGGCGGCTTTCGCTTCGGGCGGGCGGATTTATCTGTCGAAGGGTGCGACCGTCGCCGTCTTTTCCGGTTCGCACAGGGATAAGGGCGGCAACGACGATGCGAAGCTGCTCGCCTTCGCGCGTTCATTCGCCGGAACTCTGGACGCCGGATCGGGCGAGATTCCCGTCCTCGTCAAGCACCTGCCCGATTGGGAAGCGGTGCAAGACGAAGCCGCTTACGCCGTGAGTTCCGGTCAGTTGCAACAGATCGCGGGGAATCGTCCTGTGCTCGACGCCGTCTCTTTCGAGGGCGGCACGGAAGCCGTCTCGGCAATTTACCAACAGGCGGGGCATCTGTTGATTGTCGAATACGCAACGCCGCAGATCGCCTCCGACGCGGACGCACGGATCAAAGCGCGCATCGCCGCGCTGCCGGGCGAGGGCAAGCCCGCGCCTTCCGCTTACCGCCGGGTCGGCAATTACGCCGTGTTCGTTTTCGACGCGCCGGACGAGCAGGCGGCGGCCGGGTTGATCGATAAGGTGACGTATGAGAAGGACGTGCGCTGGCTGGGCGAGAACCCTTACGCCGTCGAGCGCGCGAACCGTGCGTGGCTGAACATGTCAACGAGCGTGATCGTCAATACGGTAAAGGCGACGGGGCTTGCCATCATCATCTGCCTTTCAATCGGCGGCGTCTTCGGCGGGTGGATTTTCATGCGTCGGCGCGCGCAGGCCGCGCTCACCGAAAAGTTTTCGGACGCGGGCGGCATGCTGCGCCTCAACATCGACGAGTTGAGCGCGCAGAACAACGCGGCGCGCTTGCTTGGACAGGGCGATAAGTAGACTGCGGCGTGGTTTCGCGTTTGCGAAGGCCGGGGCTTTCCGGTAAACGTAAAAAAGCGCGGTAAGTGTCCCCCAACACTCACCGCGCTTTTTTACTTAAAACAACTTCGCAGCGTTACCTTCAACCAAGTTTGCGGGTTGCCGGACTACCTGTAGCGTTCCCCCAAAGCACTACAGACGGTGACCGGCAACCCAGCAACTAAAGCTCTTTGACCGCTTGCTCGTAACGTTTCCGTTCCCCCAAAGAACCGTTACAAACATGAAGCGAGAGGTAGCCTCCCCCAAAGCTATCACTCGCTGCCGTCTCCGAGCCGACCCGATAACACTATCTACTCAATTATCAATATTAACGTTCTTACTCTTGGCAACGACCATGCCACAACTCTCCGCGTCGTCCGACTGCTTTTGAAATTCAAATTTCCATCAGTAAAAATGGGCGTTAGACGTTTTCCGTTAAACGCGCCCCGCAAACCCGCCACTTTTAGCCCGGCCTGAAATCTGCACGATTTCTATACTCCCCCCGTGTACGCCTGAATTATTTTAGTCCGCAAATCGGGCGGAACAGGCCGATTCGGGGGCGTTTCCACCCTCCGCAAAAATTCACCGTCCGCTAACTTTATTTTACTGCTCCAACTCGAAAGCGGCGCGGACTTCCCCCACCTCGTCGCCGCGATGATTCCGCACGACAAACCGTGCGTAGCGCGCGAGATGCTCAAGCGCGGCATCGTCGAGCACGCCGAGTTGCCTGAGCGATTCGATAACGACCGTCGGGCGCGCGCGCCTGTCCTCGCCGTCCTCGATCTTGAGCGCGAGACCCAAGCCGCGCGGCCATCGCGCCGAAGGCTGGACGCCCACGGTGTAAACCCCTTCCGCGCCGACCTTTGAAATGACGCCCCCGGCGGCACGCATCAACTCTGTGTCGAGCCGTTCGCGCGTGCCGCCGACGAGTTCCGGGTGCGCTCGCATCGCCGCAACGATACGCGCCGAAGCGTTGCGCGTTTGCGGGTCGAAACTGTCGGGCGGCGCGACGAGGCGCGCGTACATCAAGGCCATGGCGCGTACCGGAATGCCGAAGACCGGCACGCCGCAGCCGTCTACGCCGACTACAATCTCCGTGGAAGGCACGCCGGAAAATTGCGCGACCGTTTTGGCGATAGCGAGTTGGGCGGGGTTGTCGGGCTGGTCGTAAGTCTCGGGCGCGCCGCCGAGGTGCAGGGCGAGAGCGAGCATTCCGGTGTGTTTGCCGGAGCAGTTGTTCTGCAAGACGCGCGGTTTCCGGTCGTGCCGACGCAACTCAAGAGCGACCTCTTTGTCGAACGGTTCGTGGACGCCGCACTTGAGCGCGCCCGCGCCGAGTCCCGTCTTCGCGAGCATCGCGGCGACCGTCGCTTCGTGAATTGGTTCGCCGCTGTGCGAGCCGCAAGCGACGGCGATCTCCTGCGGCGTGAAGTCGAAACGGTCGGCCGCGCCGGTCGAGACGAGCGGGATGGCTTGCAGCGGCTTGGCGGAAGAGCGCAGGTAGGTGACGATTTCGGGCGAGCCGAGTCGGGCAATTATCTGCCCGTCGCCGTCCACCGCGATGACGTGGCCGTGGTGGCGTGATTCCGTGATTGAGCCGCGTGTGACTTCGACGAGCGGTGCGGGCGTCAGGGTATTCCGGGCATCTTCCATCAGTCGTTGTGGCGTGCGCGAATCGGCTTTCAAACTTGTGATTGCTTTTCTGTGAGGTGCATCTTAACCGCGCCGCAACGCGCGCCGCAACCCATCTTCGCCAACGCGCGACGCGCCCCGCGTCCGCCGGAAAATTCAAAGGCCGCTGTCAGACACGACAGCGGCCTTTGTTTTCCCCTTGTTTTATATTGCCACCGAGAGCGAATCGTAACCGCTCGTCAGCCCGTTTTTCGGGCGCGTTTGGCCTTCTTCGCACCGTAGCTGAGGATCGTCAGCTTGACGGGTCGGCGTCCGAAGCGGACGGCCTCGCCGTTGCTGGGAACCCAGATGTCTATGACGCGGCCGCGAACTCTGCCGCCGCGGTCGGCCACCACGTACTCGCCGCTGTAGTGTCCGGCGTCGAGCCGGACGCGCGTGCCGAGCGGCAGCGAGTGGTCGGCCGCGATCAAGCCGCGCCGCACGGGTTGGCCGCTCGCGGTGCGTCCGGGCAGCGCATAGGCCGTTGCCGTGAACTTCTGCACCTGTTCAGGCGCAGGGCTTTCAGCTATGGTTTTCGCGTTCGGAGACGTGGAAGGCGCGTCAGTGGCTGGAGAAACTTCGGCCTCTTTTGAAACTCCGGCGAAGGCGATGATGGGCAAGACTGCCGCGAGTGAGCCGGAGAGCATGCCGCTTTCGTGAGAGACGGTAACGACCGTCCGGTTGTTTGTCGCCTGCGGGTTCTGAGCGGTTGGACTGTTTCCTGCGATTAACGTCTGAGAGTAAAAAGTCAAAGAACACAGAAGGAGCGCGGCCGTAAGCACAGCGCCCCCTCCGAAGAGGGATTTCAGCATTGTTGTCGGTTCTCCTGTTCCGATGAAGTCTTTCCGGCGGCGCGCGAGTCCCGCGAGGTTTGAAGGGACTCGACCTCTGGCTCTAGGAGGTCTTAACACTAATCGTCAGCCCGAGTGGGGATTGCATCCTTGATGCACTGACGCCGGAAAGAGCGTTGTCTAAAAACAAAAACAAGCGAACATTGACTGTCCGCTTGTTACGTAAATGAGGCTAACACAAGCCCCTAAAAGCTGTCCAGCACCGAGAACACAGATTTGTGATAAAAACTGTCCGTGGTCAGTAACCCACGATCAGTTATTCGAGACCGTTCTTGGCAACTCACGCGAGAGCCACATGCGACGGACAACGACCCGCGAACTAGGCGACGCTTTCTCATTCAGCCCTCCGCCCTCAGCCCTTCCCTTTCAGCCACTCGCCGCGATAGATCACTTCTGCCTCGCCCGTCAGCAGCACTTCGCCGTCGTCGCGCCACTCGACTTCGAGGCGGCCGCCCTCCATCTCCACGCGGACGCGCCTGTCAGTCAATTCGTTCAAGCAGGAGGCGACCGCAGCGGCGCACGCCCCCGTGCCCGAAGAGAGCGTCGCGCCGACGCCGCGTTCGTAGACGCGCACCTCGATTGTTTCGCGGTCGCGCACGCGCACGAATTCGACGTTGGTTCTTTGGGGAAACTGCGCGTGCGACTCGATGGCTCGCCCCACCCGCCGCCAGTCAGCCCGCTCGAAATCGTCCACAAAGACGCAGGCGTTCGGGTTGCACATCTGCAAAGCCGTCAGACGGACGACCTCGCCCGTCTCCAACTTCAGCGGGAAATCCAAGACCCGTTCCCGCGCCTCGCCCGTCAGCATGGGGATCGTCGCGCTGTCGAGCGCGGGACGCCCGATCTCGGCCGCGAAGCGATAGCGACCGTGCGCGTCCTGTTCCAGCAGGCGGTAAAGTTTGACGCCCGCCTTCGTCGAGAGGCGCAATTCCTCGTTCGCCCACAAACCTTGAAAGTAGAGAAACGAGGCCGCCGAGCGCGAGCCGTTGCCCGACATGGCCGCCTCGCTCCCATCCGGGTTGAAGATGCGTAAGACGAAATCGGCCGCGCTCATATCCGCCGCCGCTTCGAGCGTCGCCACGCCGTCGCCCCCCACGCCGTAATGCCTGTCGCACACGCGCCGCACAAACTCCGTCACGTCCGGGACGCCCGCCAACTCGCCCGCCTCGCACACGATGTAGTCGTTGCCGTACCCGTGGAATTTAACGAAACGCATAAAACATCGTGAATCGTGAATCGTCAATCGTGAATAGAAGAAGGTTTTTCTATTCACGATTGACGATTCACGATTTACTAATCAGATTTTGCCGCGAAAGAAGCCAAAAGGACGGCGATGGCGTCCATGTAGTTCTGGCGTGGGGGATTGTCGTCGGGGTAGTGGTTGACGATGATGGAAAAGGCGAGGCGTTCGCCCGCCGCGCTGGTGACGTAGCCGGAGAGGCCGGAGACGTTGTTGAGCGTGCCGGTCTTGGCGCGCACATTTCCGGCGGCGACGGTGTTGCGCATACGCCCGCGCAGCGTCCCGTCCACACCCGCGACGGGTTGCGCGTCGCGCCACGCCTGCGCGTGCCGGTGCTTGCTCATGTAGACGAGCAGTTGGACGGTTGACTCGGCCGTGATGAGGTTCTGCCGCGCCAGCCCCGAACCGTCGACGAACGCGAGGTGCGCGGTGTTGACCCCCGCCTCGTTCAGAAAAGTTCTGATGACCGACAGCCCGGCCTCTGCGCTCGTTAGCTTCGGGTCGGTCGAAGGAAACTGTTTGCCGAGCGCGCGCAGGATGAGTTCGGTGTAAAGGTTATCGCTTGGTTTCAAAGTCTGCGCCGCGATCTCGCTGAAGGGCGGCGACTCGCGCCGGGCGATCTCGACCGGGTAAGGATTTTTAATTGGCTGGCCTGCCAGTGACGGCGGTTCGGGCTGCGGGCGCATGGGCGCGTCGATGATGCGCGTGCGTCCTTTGATCGAGACGCCTTGCTTTTCCAGCGCGGCGCGCAGCATCGAGGCGAACAGCAAGGCAGGGCGCGCGACGGCGACGCTGCCCGTGTAACCCGGGTCGCCCTCCGGTATCTGTCCTGCGACTTCGATGAAATTTTGACCGAGCGGGCGATGCACGCTGATGTCGCGCTTTGCGCCGCGCGGCGCGGTCGTGACGCGGTTGATGAAGGTTAGGAAGTGCGGCGCGTACGTCATCTCCTCTTTGCCGCGCGGAACGACGACGCGGATACTTGGACTTGCCGGGCCGGTCGTGACCACCCCCGCGTCGCCCGCGCGCGCGCCGGGTTTGACCGACAGATCGAGCGCGTTGTTGTTGACGGTCAGCGCGCTCACGTCCGCGCCGTAGTACCACTGTAGATCGTCCCACTCCCAACCGGGCGAGCGCGGCGGCCCCGTGAAATAACTCTCGTCGCCGACGAAGTCGCCCTCGACCTGCCGGACGCCCGCCGCCACGATGCGTGCCGCCAATTCATCAATCGCCTTGAAGTAGTCGCCGCCGTTGAAGCGCGTGGAGAAGGTGGGGTCGCCGCGCCCGTACAGGACGAGGTCGCCGCGCAGTTTGCCTTTCTTGTCGGGCAACTCCTGCGCGTAGACGGAGGTGATGAAACGGTAATCCGCGCCGAGCCGGTCGAACGCGGCGGCGACCGTGTAGAGTTTCATGTTCGACGCGGGCACGAGCAGTTTCCCCGCGTTCTCCTCAAACAGCACGCGCCCCGTGTCGAGCGAAACGACCTTGAGGCCGAGCGTCGCGGGCGCGAGTTCCGGCGCGCCCAAGACTTCCTCAATGCCCGCGCGCAATGCTTCGAGAGTGCGCACAGGCGCGACCGGCGCGGCGGGCGTTCGCGTCGTTGTCGCTATCGTCGTCGTACTCGACGGCGTGGGAGACGGGGCGACGGAGGGCGAGACGGTCGCGGGCGACTGCCCGACGCGCCGGTCGCGCTGCGCCTCTTGCGCGTGCGCCCCGGCGGCAAACGAGTTGGCGACGAACGCCAGCAGTAACAGCGTCGATGTGAAACGGAGAATTAAACTTTTTTTCAGAGGCATAAGCGTTGAGCCGGTCTTCAAACTGACGGCGGACTTGTCCCTATTTAATTTGTAAGCTGAAACTAGGATGCTGATTCCGGCTTGAAAGAGTTGATCAACTCTTCGACGCTCGCCGTCGCCGTGCCGAGTTTGCCGACGACGATTCCGGCGGCGTGGTTGGCGAGCGCGGCGGCTTCGACGAGCGACGCGCCCGCGGCGAGCGCGGCGGCGAGCGTCGCGATGACGGTGTCGCCCGCGCCCGTCACGTCGTAGACCTCGCGCGCCACCGTGGCGACATAGACGGGCGCGGCGTCGCCTTCCAACAGCATCATGCCGTGTTCGCCGCGCGTGATGAGAACGGATTCGCAGCCGAGTCGCTCGCGCAAAATGCGCGCGGCGTCGGCCATCCCGGCGTCCGTGTCGTCTTCGGTGTTCGTCAGGCGCAGGGCTTCGTGGTGGTTCGGCGTGACGACGGTGGCCGGGCGATAGGAGTCGAAGTTGCGAATCTTCGGATCGACGAGCACGGGGATTTTTCGCTCGAAGGCGCGCGGCAAAATCTCCGCCAGCACGCGCGGCGTCACCGCGCCCTTGTCGTAATCGGAGACGACGAAGGCGTCGGCCTCCGGCAAGGCGGCGGTGAGCGCGGCGACGAGTCGCTTTTCGGTCGCGTCGTCAACGGGCGCGCGCCGCTCGCGGTCGGCGCGCACGACGAGTTGGTTATGCGCGATGATGCGGGTCTTGGTCGTCGTCGGGCGGCTCTCGTCCAAGATGAGTCCGGCGTTGGTGTCGAGCGCGCCCGTCTCTTTGAGCGCGTCTGCGAGGCGTTCGCCCGCGCGGTCGCGCCCGACGACGCCGACGACCGAAGCCCGCGCGCCGAGCGCGATCAAGTTGGCGAGCACGTTGGCCGCGCCGCCCAGTCGCACCGACTCGCGCCCGATGTTCACGACGGGCACGGGCGCTTCCGGCGAGATGCGCGTCACGTCGCCCCAGACGAATTCGTCGAGCATCACGTCGCCCCAGACGACGACGCGCCGCCCGGCGATCCGGCCGGCCAACTCCGCCGCGCGTTGTGGTGTGATGAGTTCCATTCGTTCCGGCGAAACGGGGACGCGTTCGCCGCCAGCGATTCTACACGATCAAAGGTTACAACTGCGGGATCGAGATGCCCTGCGCCCGCACAACCTCGGCGTCCGGCGGCAGCACGAGCGGAGTGCGCGCCTTCGTGTAGAAGGCGAGTCCCTTGTAGCTCGTCAGATATTTGTAACTGGTGGAGAACAGCCCGCCCTCGGACGCGACGACGAGCGGCCTCTCGGTGCGGCGCAAGACGGCGGCGAAATCTTCCGGCTTGACGTTGACCACAACGCCGCTCGCCTTGATCGCGTTGGCGATGGCCGCCATGGCTGCGACTGTTCCTCCGGCTGCGCTCATAAAGTTTCCTCCGCGAAGTCTTAAGAATCTGTGTGAAGCACGCGCTCGGCGGCGTCGCGGACGCGCTCGACCGTGACGCGCCGGATGCACTGCGCTTCGGCAAATTCGCCGCAGGTGTAACCCGCGCACGGCGCGCACGGCATCTCTTCGCGGACGACCTCGGCGGGCGCGTCCGTCCACGGCCGCCAGTGCGCGACGTTTGACGAACCGAAGACGACGACCGAGGGCGTGCGGACTGCGGCGGCGATATGCGCGATGCCGCTGTCGTTGCCGACGAACAGGCGGGCGCGCGCGGCGAGCGCGGTCACTTCCGGCAGAGAGAGATCGTTGAAGGAGACAACGCGCGCCTGTGCGCTCGCCTCGAACGCGCGGACGACATCACTCTCGCCGGGAGCGGCGACGGCAACGACGGCCAAGCCACGCGCGTCGAGAGCGTCCGCGACGCGCGCAAAGTTACGCGCGTCCCAACGCTTCGAGTCGAAAGCGGCGGCCGGGTGAAAGAGCGCGAAGGGCTGCGAAGTGGGCACGCCCGCTGCTTCGAGCCTGCGTGCGACGCGCGCGTCCGCTTCGTCCGTGACGAAGAGGCGCGTGGCCGGGCGGTCGGTGACGGGCACGCCCGTCCAGCCGAGCAACGCGAGTTGTTGTTCGACGGAGTGCGTCTTGGCTTGCCGCCACAGGTCGGTCGCGGGCGGCGCGGCGTGGTTATGAAGCGCGCTGAAACGATAACTCGCGTAACCGACGCGGCGACGCGCGCCCGTGGCGCGCGTGAGCAGCGCGGCGGTGCTGCCGCCATGAAGGTTGAAGGCCACGTCGTAGCGCGCGGCGTGCAGGCGGCGCGCGAGCGCGAGGCGCGACATGGCGTTATCGCGTCTGACGGTGATGATGCGCGAAGCGTCGCGGTTGCCGTCGAGCAGCGGCGCGACCCAGTCTTCGAGTAAGAGATCAATTTGCGCGTCGGGGAGGAAGCGGCGCAGGGCGTAGAGCGAAGGCGTCGAGAGCACCGTGTCGCCGATGGAGCGCAGGCGCACGACGAGCACGCGGCGCACCTCGCCCCAATCCCAACGCGGCGGGGCGAGCGGCTGCGGAGGAACTTCAAAGGCGGCGCGCGCGGCCGTCGCGTGTTCGGGCGCGTGGCGCGTCGCTGGCGTTTGCAGTGCGTTCATCTCAAGCGGGGGTCGGGTCGTCGTCTTCAATAGTCGCCTTGTCGGGCAGCATCATCGGCATGTCGTCTTCAATCGGATAGACGCGTTTGCAACCGAGACATTTGATCGCGCCGCCGTCCTCCCTCAGACGCACCTTCGACTGGCAGGCCGGACAGATCATCATCTCGACAAACTCTTCCGTGATCTTCATACGCCCAAGATTAACAAAGCGGAAGGTGGAACGGAAACTAAGGCGACGGCACGAAGCGTCAAGGTGAAGGGGTGGAGAGGAACGGAAAGGGGAAAGATCAAATGCGCGCCCTGTGAGTTTTGCCTTGCCTCTTCCTTTGCGCCTTTGCGCCTTTGCGAGAACTTTTTCTCACGCAAAGGCGCAAAGGCGCAAAAGCTTGAGCGTTGCGCCGTGGCTTCCCCTTTCCTCTTTCCTCTTTATCCCTGCGCCTTGCTCCTGTCTTCCGATTTCATCGGGAGACCTTGTTTCGGCCGGAGCGTCATGCGCGGGAGCGGCACGACCGGGTGGCCGGGCGCGAGGCGCATTCGCCAACGGCGGGCAATGGCGGCGACGAGGAGCGTGCCTTCCATCCACGCGAAGCCCTCACCGATGCAGCGACGCGCGCCGCCGCCGAAGGGGAAATAGGAATACTGCGGGCGCGACTCTTTTGCTTCGAGCGTCCAGCGTTCGGGGTCGAAGCGCGTGGGGTCGGGGAAGAAGCGCGGGTCGCGGTGCATGACGTACTGGCTGATGAGGACGAGCGTTCCCGGTTTCACGACATAATCGCCGACCGCATAATCCTTGACGGCGAGGCGACCGACCACCCACGCAGGCGGATAGAGCCGCATCGATTCCGCCAAGACCATCTCGGTGTAGCGCAGGCGGGGCAGGTCTTCTACGCTCGGCAGCCTCCCGCCTTCCAGCACGGCGTCGAGTTCGGCGTGGAGTTTTGCTTCCGCTTCCGGGTTTTGTGCGAGCAGATACCACGTCCACGCGAGCGCGTTGGCGGTCGTCTCATGACCGGCGAGAAAAATGGTCAACGCTTCGTCGCGGAGTTGTTCGTCGGACATGCCGCCGGTCGCGTCCTCTTCGTCCTGCGCGAGCAGGAGCATGGAGAGCAGGTCGCCCCTGTCCGCGCCGCTCGCACGGCGTTCGTTGATGATGCCGTAGATGACTGCATCGAGTTTGGCGCGCGAGCGCGCGAAGCGACGATTGGCGGGGAGCGGGAGGCGTTCGAGATATTCCGAATAAGGCAGCATGAGCATCTGGAAGAGTTCCAGCATCTCGGTCAGCGCGCGGCCGATCTCGTCGGCCTCGGATTCCACGTCCGAGTCGAACAGGGTCTTGCCGACGATGGAGAGCGTGAGCCGCATCATCTCGTGCGCGATGTCGAGCGTCTCGCCGTCTCGCCAGCGCGCGCTGTTGCGCGCCGCGTATTCCACCATCACCTCGCCGTAACTCTCGACGCGCTTGCGATGAAAGGCGGGCTGTGCGAGGCGTCTCTGGCGGCGGTGGTATTCGCCCTCGCTCGTCAGGAGTCCCTCGCCGAGCAGGCGTTTGGAACGTTGGAGGGCGCGGCCTTTGTGGAAATGATCGCCGCGCGTGACGAGCGCGTCGCGAATCAAATCCGGGTGGTTGAGCAGAAAGACGTGTTGCGGCCCCATGCGGAAATGAACGATGTCGCCGTGTTCGCGCGCGATGCCCGTGAGAAACTTCAACGGGTCGCGGCGGAAGGCGAGCAGATCGAAGAGGCGCGAGCCTGCGCGCGGCGGGCGGGCGTCAGAATTTGAGAGTGCGGTCGCCATTCGGGGGAAACTCCATCAATCGAATTAGCCGCGCCATGTGACCCATGTAACTCATGTGACCGGCACGACTGACGGGCACGAGCCTCTCTCTGCGCGCGGACGGGTCGCGGCCGAGTGCCTAACGCTTGCGCCGTGTCTTTGTTATTATACGCTTGCACTCCGACGGCACGTTAAGAACGCGCGCGGCATTTACCGATTGCCGCCGCTACGGCTGCAACGGGCGGAAGAAATTGTCGGGGCGGGAGGCAGTTTGTCTTTAGAGTTTGCGATTGAATACCCTTGCGAGTTGCGCGCGCGCTACACGGAAGAACACCTGCGCGCGTGGGGGCGACTCGGCAACATCCACACGCGCGTGACGACGGGCGAGCAGGCCGCCCCGTCCGAGGAGAAGTTGCGCTTCGTTGAGCGTTCGAGCATCGAGATCGAGCGGATGCAGTTGGAGACGAGCGTGTGCGACAAGTGCCCCGCGCGCTTGCCGCACGACACGGCGGGCGAGGGCGAAGCCGTGGGTTGTCAGGGTCGCATCACTTACCCGTTCGACGCGCAGTTTGAAAAGTTTTTGGCCGACCGCGTGCAACTCGCGCTCGACACCGTGAGCGTCGAAGACCAGCCGCGACTCCTACGCATCCTCGTCGATCCCGATTCGCCGTTCGACGGCGAGGGCGCAAAGTCTCTGCGCGCCGTGACGACGCCCGAAGGCTTGCGCTTTTTCGAGTTGCGCCTGCCGATCCGGCTGGCGCGCGAAGCCTCGCACGTTACGACCGATCATCTCTTCGACGCGCTCGCCGGGTTCACCGCCGAAGACAACGCCCGCACCTCTTATGCGCGCGAACTGCCGCCCAAAGCCGCGCCCGACTATTACGACTTCCTCGATCTCATTCTCCTGAACGACCTCAGCGGCTCGGAGCGCGCCCGCATCGAGCGGCGCAGCCAGAACTACAAACAGTTTCTCCGCCTCCACGCCGCGCTCGAACGCGCCGAAGCCCTCCGCTCGCGCGTCCTGCTGGATTAAATCAAAGAGGCAATAGAGCGAGGGGTCAGGGGAGAGGGAAACCACGGCGACGCGTTTTCCCTTTCCCCTGACCCCTTCCCCGTTGACCCTATTTATTCTCCTCGTCCAACTCGCGCAGCGCGTTCAGAAGCAGGCTCGTGTTGCTGGTGGCTTGAATGGTCGTGGGATAAGTTTCGTTTGAACGCTCGAAATCGAATTCGCCGCCGGTCAACTCGACGAGGCGACGCAATGCGTCTGTGTCTTGATCGTGGCCGCTTTCGGCCGAGGCGATGCGCCCCTCGTTGAAGCGGATACGACCGGCGCGCACGCCCGTCGCCTCGGCGGCCGTGAGTGTGAGCGTGCCCGTGAGGCGCGCGTTTTCGATCACCTGCACGGCGTCGAAAATACTGACGACCGAGAGGTCTCCGGCGAAGGTGACGGCGCGCGGCTGAGGGGCGTGCGTCGCATCCGGCGCGGTGGCGACAGCGGCGGGCGGGATGATCTCCGGGCGGCGCGCGCGGCGGATGGCTTCGAGGCCGGATGCGATGTTGATGCGCGGGTCGGCCTGCTTGGCCGCGAGGAGGCGTTCCTGCGCGGCGTCGAAGTTGTCGCGCTCGACGTAGAGTTTGACGAGCGCGAGACACTGGCGCGCCGCCTCTTCGGGCTGCTGGTGGGCGGTCGCCACTTCGCGCAAACGCTCGCGCAGTTTGATGGCGTGCGGGTTGTTCTTGATGGCCTCTTGCAGCCGCGCCATCGCACGCGCGTGCGACCTGTATTTCAAAAACAACTCAACGTCGAGCAACGCCGTCTCGACATCTTCGCCGTAATCTGTGTCCGTGTGCGCGTCCTTCATCCTCACTTGCTCGCAACCGAAACTTTCGCGGGGAAAAGTTTAGCACACTCGCGCGAGGCGCGTTTCGGGTGCTGCGAGATGCGGCGGCGGTGCTGTATTTCAGTCGTTCGTTAACCCCTTTTCGTATAGCCCGTCGCGGATTTTACGGCGGTTATGTACGTCAACGTACACCTCCCTCGAAGCGTCTGTTGTATAGTCCGGCCTGAAGTTGTTTCTCAACTCACTCTTCCCAATTTTCAGCCCTGTTATCCTTAACTTTTCCGCGCGTTTAGTTTGACGAAACGCGCCGCCGTGCAGCGGTAAAACGCGTGTTGCACGCAGGAAACGTGGCATGGCGTGTGCAATAACAGCGTGCCGGTTATTAAACCCCCGCGGAGTTATTCAAAGGAAGCCACGCGAGCGCGTGTGCGGACGCCCGGCGGGTCGCCTTTGAACAAAATCAACAGTTCGGTGCTGCGATTTATAGGAGGAATCAAAACGGATGCAAGATGAGTTGACGATGATAGACGCGAGCGGGGCGGCGACCGTCCGGCTGCTTAACCATAGCTGGGCAACTTACCTTCAAAAGACCTGCGCGCGCTTGAAGTCTATCGGGCAGGAGCACCGGACGAACGGCACGCACACCCTCGTCTCGCGCCTGAAACGCACGCGCCCTTCGACCTACGAACACTCCGTGCGCGTCGCGCGGCTCGCGCGCATCACCGGCCGCGCCTTCAACTTCAACGATTCCCGTTTGCAACAACTTTCCTCCACCGCCATGCTGCACGACATCGGCAAGATACTCGTGCCCGAGGCCGTGCTCAATCGCCCGCGCCGCCCGACGCGCATGGAGCAGTTCGTCCTGCACCTGCACCCGAGCCTCGGCGCACTGCTCGCCACCTATTTCAACCTCTCGCCGGAGTTGCGCATCCGCACCCAACACCACCATGAACGTTGGGACGGCAAAGGCTACCCGCACCGCCTCGGCGGCGAAGACATCCCGCTCATGGCGCGCATCGTGCAAGTCGTTGACACCTACGACGCGATGGTGGCGCAGAGACCCTACTCCGCCCCGCGCACGCATAACGAAGCCGTCCGCGAACTCGTCGCCCACGGCGGCAAACAGTTCGACCCGCGCGTCATCGAAGCATTCCTCGACATGCATCCCGTGGCGCGCGACGAGAATGACGCATAGTCAAAAACAGTTTGTCTGAAAAGCAGAGGCCGCTTTCCACTTAAGAAAGCGGCCTCTGCTTTTTCAACCTCAACTTTTCTCGGATCGCTCTGCCCGCGACTTTTAAAAATCGAATCTCAAACCGACACGCATGCTGCGCGGGCGCAGGGTGTGTGTCGGGACGAGGAACGTGTCGAGGAACGCTTGTCGTTGCTCTGCGCTCGCCGCCGGACGGAGCGCGTTGAAGTTGATGAACTCTGCGCCGAAGGTGTAGACGGTTTTGTTGAGCAGGTTATCGATCTCGATGTTCGGGCGCAGACGGAGGCGTTCCGACAGGCGAAACTCGCGCGTGATGTTGATGTCAAAGGCGAAGAAGGCCGGGCCGCGCCCGGCGTTGCGCGGGAGGTTGCCGTTGCGCCCGATGGTCGGCAACGAGAACGCCGCGGCGAGTTCGGGGCTAAGAGCTTCGCCGGGGCGGCGAGAGCGGATGAGTCGCGTGTCGCCGTAAAAGACGGGGCGGTCGTTGCCGACGTCGTCGAGGTTGCGATCCGTGCCGCCGAGCGAGACGTTGAAGGGCGCGCCCGTCGCTGCGCGGAGGATCGTGGCGAAGCGCAAGCCGCCGAAGTTGCGCGGCGCGGAGAGCGTGCCGGAGAGGACAAAGCGATGGCGTCGGTCGAGCAGGCTCGCCGCGCGCTCGCCGCGAAAGTCGCCGGAGATGAGCGCGCTCGAAGTGTTGACGACGCCGTCGTCTATCAGGCGCGAGAGCGTGTAGGCGGCGCGCATCGAGAGATTGAAGCCGCCTGTGCGCGCGGCGAAGCGGCGTCGCGCTTCGACGTTCAAGCCGTGATAGAAGCTGTTGCCGATTGAGGCGAGTTGTTCAATCTGGCCGCGCGAAGAATCAGGGCGCAGTTCGTTGAGCGCGGCGAGAGCGGCTTCGAGTGCGCTGCCCGAACTGAAAGTGTCGAGATTGAAGACGGTGACGGGAACGCCGAACTCGACGACGCGCGCGATGGCATCAGGGTTCGACATACCTGCGGGTGCAAGAGTGAAGCGCACGAGTTCACCGGCCGCCTGCGTGTTGTAGAGCGGGCGCGTGCCGTCGGCGGCGCGGAAATTGGCGAAGTCGCGCGAGAGCAGGTAGGCGGCAAAATCTTTGTAGCCGTGCGGGAGACGCGGCGCGTTTGCGTTGAACTCGCGCCAGAGATGTATGCCGCGATTGAACGAATAGTTCGCCTCGAAGACGAAACCGCGCGCGAGTTCGCGCTCGAAGCCGACGTTCATTTGATAGCTTTCCGGGATACGCAACTTGGGGTCGAGGCGGCGCGTGAAGTTTGTCCGGAGCGTGCCGAACTGTTTGACGATGGGCGAATCGGGTGCGAGCGAGTGGGGGAAACTCAAGTTGGCGGCGATGAAGGCGCGCCGCTCGGCGACGGTCATCAACCTGCCGGTCGCGGGATTGCGCAACGTGTCCGTATCGAAGAAGACGCGCCCGACGCCGAGCGTGAAGTCGTCAATCGTACGAAGAAGCGCGCGGTTGTAAAACAACCCTGCGCCCGCGCGGATAACGGTCTTGCCGGAACGAAACGGATCGTAGGCGACGGCCGCGCGCGGGGCAAAGTTGTTGCGATCTCTGAGGATGGTTTCACGCTCGTAGCGCAAGCCGTAAGTGAGGGTGAGGTTGGAGCGCGCCTGCCATTCGAGTTGAGCGAAGAGTCCGGCGTAGAGGTTCTTCTGCGCTGATTCGTTGTTGAAGCGTTGACGAAAGCGTGCGGGCGCGTTCGCGAGAAACTCGCCCGCGCTCGCGAAATCGAACGTGCCGCTTGAGTCCGAGAGGTCTGTGAAAACGGAGCGGATGCGTTGCACGTCGCCGCCGAACTTGAACGCGTGCGCGCCGCCGAGGACGGTAAGCGTCTCCTGCACTTGCACGCGCGTTTCGCGCCGGTCGTTCGCGCCCGCGTTGGACGCTCCCGTGACGAGCGTGCCCGAACGATTCGACGTCTCACCCGACGCAAGCGGATCGTCAATCGCGATGAGCACAACCGGGCGCGCCGCGTCTCCCTGCGTTCTGAGGGCTGGAGTCAAACGCGAGACTTGCGCGCGCAGTTGATTGACGAGGCGCGGCGAGACGACGAAGTTATCCGTGTAGGAGAGCGCGTCGGAATGGCGCGTGCGCCCTTGCAAGGCGTCTGCGAGGCGCGAGCCGCCGCCGAACTGTCGCAGGTTACGGCTGCGGCCGCGCTGGTAAAGAAACGTGCCGTTGTGCGTGCCGGTAAAGTTGTGGTCGGTGCGCGCCGTAAAGTTGGATGCGCGCAGCGGCGTGTTGACCGGCGCGACGAACGGCGCGAGTTCGGCCGCTTCGTAGAGAGCATCTGCGGGCGCGGCTTCCGTGCGACGCCCGGTGAGCGTAGTTGGCGCGGGCAGAGGGAAACGCGGATTTGAGAGGACGGGGACGAGCGTGTCGATGACGGTCGAGTCGAGTACGGTCTGAAATTCGTTGGCGACGAAGAAGAAGTGGCGCGGCCGCGTCGCATGATCCACGCGGCTCTCCGGTTGAGCGGTCTGCGCATTCACTCCATTCGCTCCATTCGCGCGCGGTTGAGCTTCGCGGCGCGCGGCAAAGAGTTTCGCGGGAGAGACGAGCGCGCCGCCGAGCGTGAAGCCGGGGTTGTGTTCTTGCAGCGGCAGACGCTTGAGGCCGCGCGCGTTGTTCGCAGAGGTGTTCGCGTTCAACGATTCGTCTTTGAAAAAATAGAAGGCGCGGCCATGAAAGCCATTGCCGCCGCCGCGCGTCCGCAAATTGACCCGGCCGCCGGAGGCGCGCCCGTACTCGGCGGAGAATTGATTCGTGATGACCTGCACCTCCTCCACGGCTTCGGGCGACGGCTGGAAGCGTTCGCGCGCCGCGCGGTCGTCGTTGTTGTCGAGTCCGTCAATCGTGATGTTGTTGGAGTAAGCCGCGCCGCCGGAGAGCGCGAACGTTCCGGCCTCTTCCGGCGTGCGCGCCGGAGTGCGGTTGCGATCTTCCGCGAGGTCGCGCGTCGAGAGCGGCTCTTCGGTCACGCCGCCGAGCGTGTGTATGAGGTCGAGGGGCGAGCGGCTGCCGAGCGGCAACGTCTCGGTTTCGGCGCGGGTCAGCGTGCCGCCGACGATGGTGCGCGTCGTGTCAATCAACGCCCCGCCCGCCTCGCTCGTCACGACCTGCTCGGTTGAGACGCCCGCCGGTCGCAAAGTGAAATCGAGCCGCACGCTCCGCCCTGCCAGCGTCTCGACGCCCGCGCGCTCCTCCGCGGCAAAACCGTCCGACGAGGCGCGCACACTGTACGCCCCCGGCGCGAGTTCGACGAGACGATAACGACCTTCTTCGTCAACCGTCGCGGAGCGTTCGACGCCCGTTGCGATGTGCCTGACGATAACTTTCGCGCCCGCTATCGACGCGCCGTTTTGATCCGTGACGCGCCCGCCGATGCTCACGTCGTCGAGGTCTTGCGCGTAGGCCGTCGTCGCCGCTGCTATAGAGAGGTGAAAGACGAGCAGCGCGGGAAACAGGAAGGCAAACAGATGTGTAAGCGTCGTGCGTGGGTAGAGATGTGTGAGACTGCTGCGTGAATAGAGATGTGTGAGACTTGTGCGCGAGTTGGAAGGCTTCATGGCTGGACTCCTGAGCGCGGCGCACGTTTGAGGTCGCCGCGTGAGGCGCGCCCGCTGAGAGGGGCGCGGTCGGAGAGACAAAGTGGCGCGCTGGGCGATACAGAGACGCGCGCGATTCCACTCCGTCGAACCGTTGAAAGTTGGTATTGAGACGCCGTCGCGTGTTGTGGGTTTGAGGCGAGCGAAGCGTCCGGTTTGTCTCCCGACAGGGCGCGCACTGTATCACCGCCCCGGCAGCGGACGCAAGAGGAAGCCTATCTGTCGCGTGTTGAAGATGCGCGCGGGCTGGTCGGCGCAGGAGGCAGGATGATTCGTGATGATGATTCGTTGAGTGCTGCCCCGGCTCTCTCTCATCTCACCGCTTGCGGCAACGTCGCAGCCTTCACTAGAGCGCAGAGAGAGAGCGGCATAACGCTCGGAGTAACCCGCCGGGGCAGAACCTCGCTGAGGCCGAGTTCAAGATGAGAGCTATACAAATTCCAGCCGGATGAAACGACAAAACCGGGTCTGACTAGGTTTGAGAATCATCGGCTTCGGGCGTGGAGAGAGAGTCACTCGCCCGAAGGGGAGATTGTCCCGGCGGAAGGCTATCCTTCTCGATTAGCGCGGTGAGTATGTAATCGTAGGTATCCAGAAGTTCCCGGTAGTCCCTGCTTGCGGCCGTGTGTTCGGAATAGTAGGCGTGCGTCAGGCTGGCCGCCACCAGTTCGAGGTGCTGCTTGCGCTCTTTATTCATAAAAAAACCTTCCCCCATATGATCTTGGTTAGCACGCATATCCTCACGGAGGTTGTGTGGAAATGCAAGGCCGGAGACGGGGGAAGCATCCTCTACGGATACGAAAGCCGGACGGGAGTGCGGTGTGATTGACGAGAAGGGCGGGCAACACTCAAAGATATTTGCGGATTAAATATCTTCACAAAGTCGCAAGCTCTTTGGATAGTTCCATATCGCGCAACTTATATCTTTCAAGCCAATTGGTAAACGTGTTGATTCTATCCGTACCTCTGAATCGGTCATTTTTACTAAACTTTCTATATATGTTTTGACCGACTGTGAGTTCCGTGTTTTCACCTTTAATACGCCATCGCGTGCGACCTAAAAACAGAACATTTTCGTTTATCAACACACCGTGCCAGTGTGGAATATTGTCGTAGCTATACACATTGAGCTTTAATCTTCCTTGAGAAAAATGTTCCTCGTGGTCGCTATTAAAAATACCGATTCCCTCAAGCGTCCGCACGGCGTCCGCCATCAGTTTTTTTTGCAACCACAATTCCAATATTTCCGGTTTAGTGATTGCTAAATTAACCGTAATTTTCTGCCGTTGATTTCCTCTCTCCAAAAAGCTTTCGATGTTGTCTTCAATAAACTTCCAAGAATATTGTGCGGTGATGGCTAAAATATTGATGCTGACATCTTCGTTCGCGTCAAGATGTGAATGGATGATCTCTTTTATAGGAGTTTCAGCGCCGATAAAATTACCAAAGGTTGGCGGCTCCGGCTCTTTCAAGTGGTTTTCAATGGAGTTAAGTCTCGATACCAATTCATTGTAGATGTCGAAAAAAAGGTAAAACAAAGTAAGTAGCAAAGGCACGGCTAAAGCGACTCTATAAGTAGGGTTGAACAAAGGGGAGACAGAAATCAACAATATCTGAATCCCTATTAAATATGGCCTCAACTTGGGGAAAGATTCTTTGAAAAGATTAATGAATCGTTTTTTTGGCGGCATAAGCTTGAGCACTACCTATCTTGTGATTGAGTTTTCACAACTTACGTGACCTATCCCACTCGATATTTCAACCAATTCATACCGGCTGTTCGAGAGTTGGACGTGAGACTGACGAAAGTTTATGAGAGGTAAAGCGGAGGGAAGATATAAGAGAGTGGAATCAGTGTCAACAGTGATTCAAGCTGTTTCGGGCAGGAATCAGCAGCCATGCAAGATGTTTTAAGTCAGGGGTGAGCCGGGGCGGCAGAGTTGTTGAGACTATGCGTGAGCCATTAGCCGCTTCAAGTATGCTTATTCAGATTTCAACCGATATTTGTCATCATTGTAGATTACCTCACCTTCATCAATAAGTTCCTCTAGCACTTTACGAATATGTTTTACAGGATATTTAGTCACTCTGGCTATTTCATGAGCGGTTGTCCCATCGATATATCCTAGTAAAAGGATTTGTAAGACTTCCTTAAAATGTTCGGGTTGAACTAGCTTTGAAAAAGCAGCATAAGACGAAGTTAGTTCTTGAGTCATAGGGCGCGATAGACTAACTTGCCTCCTTTCCTGATTTCTAAGTATTTCTAGCATCTCCTGTAACATTTCGTCTGTTGTCCGCGTAGGACTTGCTGTTGCTTCTTGGAGTGCCGCAGATCCTTGAAATGCTTTCTCTAAGTCCGGCCAGTAGGTATCAAAAATCCTCCTTAAAAGAGGTTCAGCTAGGGCCTTCTCTCCTGAGCTTTGTACCGCTCGATTGATAGTTGAAAGTAACTGGAAGATGTCTTCTTTCTCTGTTGTGGTGTGCTGGAATTGCGCCAAAGGCTGCTCCACATCAGAGGGCTTAATATCAAGCAAGAGGGTGCAGACGTAAGCGTCCTTTGTCTTGGACAATGCGCCAGCTTCAAAGTGTATCCATCTTGCACCCAGGTTACTTTTGGTTAGACAAATGATTCCTACTTTTGAACGTTCTAAGCGATCCGCAATCTCAGCACCCCACCGTAAACCCTTATCAATATCTTGAGAAATCCACGGCTCGACCGCTTGGATGACTTGAGCAAGCCATGTTTCCAAAGCCTCTGCGACGGCTTTGCTTCTCTGCCCTGACCAACTTATAAACACTAGCATCTACTTCATACCTTTCTTACTCGCCTTTGAACTCTCAGCTTTAGCCTTCAACGGCCTACATGTCTTTAGCAGGTAGTATCCTAATTTCAACTTAGAGGCTGATTAAAGATCAACGGCGGGGGCGTTTCGCTTTGCTCGGCAGCGCATCGGGTAAGTCCATGTTGTCGTCGGCCAGAGATTCCATACTTACGCCCGCGACACGCGCATATTGTAAGAGAAGTGGCAGGGAGGGTTCTCCCTTTCCCGATTCAAATTCTGAAATTCTGGAATAATCCATCCTATCGTCTACCCCTAAACGCCTGAGCATTTCACTCTGAGAGATACCGAGCGAAGTCCGAATATGCAGGAGCTTTTCAGCTAACCGACGTGGCTTTTCACGCGCGCCTCTCGCCATTAGAAGTTTCCTCCTAACGGAAAAGACAGCGCACAAAACTTGCTTCTATTGGAAGATTCCAATAGAATGCATCTGCGTAACGTGGTCGCCGTGAGTAAGAACCTCTCCACTCGAACGGCGATGCTCATCACTCCTTTGAGGTTGAGGTTGAGCTACGCATTGGCCGTCACTGATTTTCAAAGCTAAACGCGCGCCATCTTAGCAGACCGCGCCGGAGTTGGACATCTTCACCCTGACTCGTCTCGCCTCTCGCCTGTCCCGAACAACTACACGCAGAGGCACGCGGGGCTTGCGGCAAGGACAGCACAAGCCCCGCGATCATCGTATGCCTCACATCCTGCTAGTCGAAGATCACAGGGTCGTCGCACAGGCCATCCAAGAGACGTTGGAGCAAGAGGGCTGGAGCGTCGTCGTGTGCCATGACGGCGCGGTCGCGTTGGCGAAACTGGCGAGCGAAACCAACTATGATCTGTTGATGTTCGACAATCACTTGCCACACGTCCACGGCCTAGAGTTGGTACGCTACGCGCGCGGGCTAGAGCATCGCAGAGAGACGCCGATCATCATGTTCTCTGCGAGCGAATGTGGCAGGGAGGCGCAGCTGGCGGGCGCGGACGAGTTCTTAAGAAAGCCCGCCGACATGGGAAAGATTGTCGAGACAATCGCACGCCTGCTGGTCGCTTAGTTCGATTTCAAAGCGCATCGCTAATTCTTTGGAGAGATAGTTTGACGCGCGCGCCCCGCAACGCCGGGCGGTTGCTTCAATCGACGTTCAGGGACGTGCAAAAGTCGCTACGCAACCTCCGAAAGTTAGTTACGGAGGTTGCGTAGCGACTTTTGGAAGTTTGTTAGACGCTCAGGGACGTTCCGAAGTTAGTTTGCAACCTCCGAAAGTTAATAAGAGACGTTCATGAGTGACTAACGAACATCTCAAATCGACTTATAAAAGTCTCCAACCCGACATCAAGGCGCACTGTGCCAACGCCGTGTAAACTGCCGCGCTCACTCGCTGTGCTGCACGGGGTTGATCCCCTTAGAGGTGGTCTGCGTCTCCGAGCCGTTCAGCCCATCCTGCTGCGCGCCCCTGAAGTTTCCGCCGATGCCGAGTCCGGAGCCGACGGCCAGTATGATTGATATCACCATCGAGAGAGTCATTTTTCTTTCTCCTTAATTAGTCGAGCGCGAGAATTTTCGCCGCGCGTCTTTTGTACTCACTTATATAAGCGACGAAAGCGAAAGAAACTGTTCACCGTGGCGGAAGAAATTTTTCGGCGGGGCGGAGCGTCGGGGGCGGGGTGCGCCTCCGCCCCGAAAGTTCGGAAGGAATGGAAGGATAATTTCCCGACGGCGCAGCAGCCCGCGCGCTCTCAACTACGCGAAGTGGGGCGACGGCGTTGCTGGAGCACGATGCTGGGGCGACGCACAGGGACGAGCGCGCCCGCGTCCGGCGGCGGCGTCGTCGCGTCCGTGAACGACGCGAACTCTTGGGCATGCGCTTGCAGGTACGAGAAGAAGCGTTCAAATTCGTGCTGCATCGCGTCCATCTTCTCGCGCATGTTGAGGATGATCTCGACCCCCGCGAGATTGACGCCGAGGTCGCGCGTGAGCGACAGGATCACTTCGAGGCGTTCGAGGTCGGCGTCCGTGTAGAGGCGCGTGTTGCCGTCCGAGCGCGACGGCTTGATGAGTCCTTCGCGTTCGTAGAGACGCAGAGTCTGCTGGTGCAGCCCGTACTGCTCGGCCACCGCGCTGATCGTGTAGGTGCGACTCTTGTTGCGTTTCATAACAAGCTACCCGCTATCAGCTATCAGCTATCAGCAAATTCAACTTGTCTAGCTGACTGCTGATAGCTGATGGCTACTCCAGCCCCATCGCCACGCGCGGGTTCTCGTCGTTGAGTTGCTCGTAGCGTTTGAGTAATTCCTTGGTCTCTTCCGAGATCACTTTCGGGAACGTCACCTGCACTTCGACGAACTGGTCGCCGCGCGCCTGCGGGTTGCGTAAACTCGGCACGCCCCGTTCGCGCAGGCGAAACTTTTGGCCGGACTGCGTGCCCGGCGGAATCCTGAGTTGCGCTTTGCCTTCAACCGTAGGCACTTCGATCTTCGCGCCGAGTGCGGCTTCGGGCACGGTCACGGGGATCGTCACGTAGATGTTGTCGCCTTTGCGCGTGAAGTGCGTATGTCGGCCGACGTTCGTGATGATGAACAGATCGCCCGGCGGCGCGCCGAGCCGCCCGCCCTCGCCCTTGCCCGGAATACGCACGCGCGAGCCTGTGTCCACGCCCGCGGGGATTCTCACCTTCACGCTCTCGGTCTTCGGCACGACTCCCTTGCCCTGACAGAGCGAACACGGCGGGCGACGTTTGCCCGCACCCTGACAATCGGGGCACTCCTGCGCGAAGCGCATGCGCCCGCCCGCGCGTTGCACTTGCCCTGCGCCCTTGCAGGTCGGGCAGGTGACGGGCGTGCCGCCCGTGTCGCCCGCGCCGTTGCAGCGCGAACACTGCTCGGATCGGTTGACCGTGATGTTCGTCGTCATGCCCGTCACGGCCTCTGCGAAAGAGAGCGCGAGCGGCATCTCGATGTCCGCGCCGCGCACGGGCATCGGGCGCGGCGGTTCGCGCTCTTGCTTTGCGCCCGCGCCGCCGCCACCGCCGAACAGGTCTGCGAAGATGTCGCGGAAACTCGAACTGCCCCCGGCGTTCCCTGCGCCCCCCGGCGCAGAAGCGTTGCCCCAATCGAAGCCCGTAAAGTCGAAAGGCGCGCCGCGCGATGCGCCGCCGCCCGGCTCTGCGCCGCGCGCCGCCGCGTCCGCCAGATTGTCCGAGTATTGGCCGAACCTGTCGTAGACGCTGCGCTTCTTCGGGTCGGAGAGAACATCGTGCGCCTCCGTGATCAACTTGAAGCGTTCCTCGGCCGACTTGTCGCCCGGATTCACGTCCGGGTGAAACTTCCTCGCCAGCCTGCGGTACGCCTTCTTGATCTCCTCCGGCTTCGCCTTGCGCTCGACGCCCAGCACTTTGTAGAAATCTTCTTTTGCCATGAATAGCAATCAGCCGTCAGCAATCAGCGATCAGCAAAAGCAAACAGAAATTTTGACATCTGCTTGCTGATGGCTGACCGCTGACCGCTGATCGCTTATTTGTTCTCGTCCACGTCAACGTACTCGGCGTCGATCACGTTGTCTTCGCCGCCGCCGCTAGTGCCGCCGCCCGTCTGCCCGCCGCCTCCGGCAGACGCGCCCGCAGCGGAAGCCTGTTCGCCGCCCGCCGTCTGGCCGGACTGCTGGTAGAGAGCTTCGGCGAGTTTGTGCGAAGCGGTTTGCAGGTTGTTGAAGGCATCGTTCATGCGTTCCGCGCCGCCCTCTTCGAGAGCCTTCTTCGCGTCGGCCAGCGCGGTTTCGAGTTGCGTCGTCGAAGCCGTGTCGAGCTTCTCCTTGTTCTCGTTGAAGGTCTTCTCAACCTGATAGGTCAACCCGTCGAGCCGGTTGCGCGACTCGATCTCTTCGCGCTTCTTCACGTCTTCGCCCGCGTGCGATTCGGCCTCGCGCATCATGCGGTCGATCTCTTCTTTCGACAGACCGGAAGAAGCCGTGATGGTGATGTCCTGCACGCGCTTCGTGCCCATGTCCATCGCGGACACTTTGACGATGCCGTTGGCGTCGATGTCAAACGTCACCTCGACCTGCGGCATGCCGCGCGGCGCGGGCGGTATCCCGACGAGATGAAACTTGCCGAGCGTGCGATTGTCGCCCGCCATCGGCCGCTCGCCTTGCAAGACGTGAACTTCCACCGAAGTCTGGTTGTCGGACGCGGTCGAGAACACCTCGGACTTGCGCGTCGGGATCGTCGTGTTGCGCTCGATGAGTTTCGTGAAGACCCCGCCGAGCGTTTCGATGCCGAGGCTCAAAGGCGTCACGTCGAGCAACAGAATGTCCGTCTTCTCGCCCGACAGCACGCCCGCCTGCACGGCCGCGCCGACGGCGACCACTTCGTCAGGGTTCACGCTCTTGTTCGGCTCTTTGCCGAAAATGCTCTTGACGATCTCCTGAACTTTCGGGATGCGCGTCGAACCGCCGACCAGCACCACTTCGTTCACTTTCGTCGCGTCGAAAGGCGTGTCCGTCTTGATCGCCTTCTTCGCGTCGGCGATGGCGTCTTCCACGGGCTTTCTGAGCCGCTGCAAGATCGGATCGATCAACTGCTCGAACTTCGCGCGCGTCAACTTCATCACGAGATGCTTCGGCCCCGAAGCGTCGGCCGTGATAAAGGGCAGGTTGATCTCGGTCTCCATCGCGGTCGAGAGTTCGATCTTGGCCTTCTCCGCCGCCTCTTTCAGACGCTGCAAGGCCATCTTGTCGCTTGACAAATCAATGCCCTGATCGCGTTTGAACTCTTCCGTGATCCATTCCATCAAACGCTCGTCGATGTCGTCGCCGCCGAGGTGCGTGTCGCCATTGGTGGATTTCACTTCGACGACGCCTTCGCCGACTTCGAGGATCGAGATGTCGAACGTGCCGCCGCCGAAGTCGAAGACGGCGATGATCTCTTCCTTCTTCTTGTCGAGGCCGTAGGCGAGCGCGGCCGCCGTCGGCTCGTTGACGATGCGCATCACTTCGAGACCGGCGATCTTGCCCGCGTCTTTCGTCGCCTGCCGCTGCGCGTCGTTGAAGTAGGCCGGGACGGTGATGACGGCCTTGTCAACTTTCTGCCCCAAGTAGTCTTCCGCCGACTGCTTCATCTTTTGCAGGATCATCGCGGAAATCTCGGGCGGCGTGTACTCTTTGCCGCCGGCCACGATGCGCACGTCGCGGTTGCCCGCCGGCTGCACCTGATAGGGAACTTGCTTTTTCTCTTCCGTCACTTCGTCAAAACCGCGTCCCATGAAACGCTTGATCGAATAGATCGTGTTCTCCGGGTTGGTGACGGCTTGACGCTTCGCCACCTGACCGACCAGACGGTTGCCGTCCTTCGCAAAGGCGACTACCGAGGGCGTCGTGCGCCCGCCTTCCGAGTTGGTGATGACGGTCGG
This sequence comes from Pyrinomonadaceae bacterium, assembly GCA_035940695.1. GTDB lineage: Bacteria > Acidobacteriota > Blastocatellia > Pyrinomonadales > Pyrinomonadaceae > JAIVJZ01. Next base: position 263,991 of record DASZEQ010000007.1, read on the forward strand.
CTCGCCGCCTTCCATCACGGCCACCACCGAATTGGTCGTGCCCAAGTCAATACCGATTATCTTGCTCATCTTTTCACTCTCCAGATGTTGTTTAACTGACCCGCCTCTTCGCTCACGCGCCCGCCCGACGACTTCCTGCTCGCGCCGCCCGCGCGCTTCCGGTTCAACGAATCTCAGATAGTAAAGGCATAGGTTGAATACAGCGTTAATATAATATCTGAGTCTCTCGTTGTCAACTTTTGATTGCAAAAATTCCCCACACGTTGCCCGAAACGCGCCCGCAGCAGCTAAACCTTACTATTTCACAAATTATCAGTTGCCGTTCGCGCCTTCCCGTTCAATTTTGCTCTCATTCATGATGCGGGAGGCGTGAAAAATATAGTGGACGCCGGAGAAGAGCGCGGCGGCGAAGACGGTGGTATAGACGGTGGGTAGGTAGCCGCTGATGGAGGGAAACTGCGCGGCGATGAGGATGGCGATGACGGCGCAGATTTGGATGACCGTGTTGATTTTACCGAGCAGCGAGGGGCGAAATTCCCGAAAACCCGTGACCATGTAGATGGCCGCCGAACCGACGATGATGAAGATGTCGCGGCTGATGACGGCCGCCGTCACCCAGAAAGGCACGGGGAAGTGGCGCGGGAGCGGGAGGGGCAAAATGGCGCGCATTGAGAGGACGATGAAGGCCGTCACGAGCAGGAGCTTGTCGGCGATGGGGTCGAGAATCCGCCCCAGATCGGATTTCTGCTTGAGGGCGCGCGCCAAGAGGCCGTCGAGGCCGTCCGTGAGTCCGGCGATCACGAAGACGGCGAGCGCCCAGCCGAACCTCTGGTAAAAAAGGAGCGAGACGAAGACCGGAATCATCATCATCCGCAGGACGGTGAGGAAATTCGGGAGGGTTAAGATACGAGAAGACATGCGGGTTTCAGGTTTCAGGTTTCAGGTTTCAAGTTTGATCCGACAGGTTTTGAACTTGAAACCTGAAACTTGAAACTTGAGACTATTGCCGACGCAGTTCGAGCAGAGAGACTTCCGGCAGGCAGCCGTAGCGGACGGGCAGGACGACCGTGCCGAGGCCACGCGTGACGTAAATTTGCGTATCGCCCTGTCGTCCCAAGCCCCTTAGCAAGCGACGGCGCGGGCGTCCCGAAGGCGAACGCTCGGCGCGCAGCGTGACTTGCCCGCCGTGCGTGTGGCCGCTCAGGACGAGGTCAACCCCGGCGCGCGCCGCGCGGCGCAGCACGATGGGATTATGCGCGAGCAAGAGTTTCAATTCGTCCGCTGCGGAACCTGCGAGCGCGAGCGGGAGGTCTTCGAGGCCGACCATCGTGTCGTCAACGCCAGCCAGCCAGAAGGACGCGCCGGGGCGTTGCGGGTGCTCGAAGCGCATGCCCTCGTTGACGAGAACGCGTATGCCTTCGGCGCGAAAGAGGTCTGTGACGAGGGCGGCGTCCGTCCAGTGGTCGTGGTTGCCGAGCACGGCATAGACGCCGCAGCGCGCTCTGAGGCGACCGAGCATCTCGGCGCACGGCGCAGCATACTCGCGCTCGTGCGAAACGTAGTCGCCGGTCAGGGCGACGATGTCGGGTTGGAGGCTGTTGGCTAACTCGACGGCGCGCTCGACCTGCGCGCGCCCCGTAAAAGGACTATGGTGAATGTCAGAGAGTTGCACGACGCGCAGGCCGTCGAGCGCGGGCGGCAGGCGGCGCAATTTGATCTCCGTGCGTTCGACGACGAGGTTGTACGGCTCTGCGAAGGCGGCGCGCGCCATCTGCATGACTCCGGCGGCCAGCGTGCGCAGAGGTTTCGGGCGCGGCGCGGGCGCGTGGTGGTGTTGGCGGCGACGGGGAGACTTCCATCCGTTGGTGTTGGACATACGATCTCGTTGAGTTTGGATTAATGAGAATTAAATTGCGCGAGAGTTTCCCTTGTCCGAAGTGCCTTCCCTCAGAAGCCCGCGGATTATACAAGGCGTGTGTAAAAACGCAAAAGCTGGAAAGGGCGTGGGAGTAAAATCTAAACCTCGCGCGAACGCGTTCTTCGCTTCCCTTCTCCTGCGCCGTTCAACTTCACTTGAGCGGCCAGCGCAGCGGCACGAGCCAGACGATGATGATGAAGACGGCGACGGTCAGGAGCGAGCCGATCTTAACGAAGTCGAGGAAGCGATAGCGGCCGGGCGTGTAGATGAGGACGCAGGCCGGTTCGAGCGGCGTCAGAAACGAGCAGGACGCGGCGTATGTGACGGCGACGGCGAAGGCGCGCGGGTTCAAGCCTAGTTGCGTGGCGGTCTGGATGGCGACGGGCAGCACGACGAGCGCGGCCGCCTGATTCGACATCGGCTGCGTCAAAGCGATGGTCAACAGAATGAAGCCGCCCATCACGGCATACGGGCCGAAGCCGCCGACCAGATTGACGATCAGACCGGCGAGATAAGTGTCCGCGCCGCTCTTCTCCATCGCCGTGCCGAAACTGATCATCCCGGCGATGAGGACGATGAGCCGGAAGTCGATCATGTCGTAGATTTCCTGCGAGCGCACCGCGCGCGACGCGAGCAGGATGAGCACGCCGAACAGCACGGCCACCGACAGCGGGACGCCGAACGGGTGGAAGATGGAGAAGATCAGAAACACCGCGAAGGCCAAGAGCGCCCAAGGTCTTTTCGCCACGCGCCCGCGCCGCTCGGACACGTCTTCGAGGAGCAGCAGATTCCCTTCCGTCGCAAGGTGCTCGACGCTCTCGCGTCTGCCCTGCACGAGCAGCACGTCGCCGAAGCGCAAGGAGACCATGCTCAGTTTCGACAGCAGCGCGACGCCGTGGCGGTTGATGGCGAGCGCGGTCAGGCCGTAACGTTCACGAAACTTCGTGCCTTTCAGCGTGCGCCCGGCGAGGTTCGAGCCGCGCAAGACCATCGCCTCGAACAACTCCAAGTCGCCCGATTCGAGGTCTGTGTCGCTCAACTTGAAGTCGGCTTTGATCTCTATCCCGGCTTCGGTCTTGACGCGCAGGATGTCTTCGATGCGCCCCTGCACGAGAAGCAGGTCGCCCGCGAGAATTTTTTCGTCCGCGCGCGGCGCGACGCGCCCCTGCTTGCCGCGCAGGATGCCGACGACGGCGAGGTCGAGCGACTGGCTGAGGTCTGCCTCGGCCAGCGTCTGCCCGACGAGCGGCGACGTGTCGAGCACGACGACCTCGGACATGTACTCACGGATGTGATAGGCGTCGGCGAGCGAATCGGTGCTGCCGCGCGCGGGCAGCAGGCGCAGGCCGACGAGCAGCATGTAGAGCATTCCGGCCGCGACGATGGCGATACCGACGGGCGTGAGTTCAAACATCGTGAAAGGCGCGAGGTTGTAGCGCGTCATCGCGCCGCTGACGGCGAGGTTCGTGGACGTGCCGATGAGCGTGCACGTCCCGCCGAGAATCGCGCCGAAGGCGAGCGGCATGAGCAGCTTCGACGGCTGCACGCGCGTGCGCTCCGCGAGTCCGAGCACGACGGGCACGAACATGGCGGTCGTCGTCGTGTTCTTCATCACCGAGGCGCAGGCGGCGGCCGTAAACATGATGAGCACCGTCAGGCGAAACTCGCTGCCGCCCGAGACGCGGTGCAGACGCCGCCCGACGAGGTCAACCACCCCCGTCTTGACCAAGCCCCCCGTCAGAATAAAGAGGCCGGAGATCGTGATGATGATGTCGTTGCCGAAACCCGCGAAGGCTTCGGCGGGTGAGAGCACGCGCGTCAGGACGAGGCCGATGACGACGAGGATCGTCACCACGTCAATCGGGATACGCTCCGTGCCGAAAAGCACGAGCGCGACGAAAAGCAGGATCAGAACCGTGGCGATGGAGAGAGTCATAAGGGCTTCTGCTATACTGGCCGCTCAAAAAAAACGGTGAGCAACCGGCGGTCATCGCCGCACGGCGACGCGTCGATTGCTCTCATAAATTAAGGGGGAAGTTCGTCGTGAGCAAGCATCGCATTCTCGTCATAGAAGATCAAGAAGACCTTGCGGAATTGTACCAGTCGTCGCTGGAAAAGGCGGGGTACGAGGTGACGAACGCCTACACGGGCGAGGAAGGCGTGGCGGAATTCGAGGCCAACGCCGCGGACGCCGTGCTGCTCGACATGACGCTGCCGGAAATGCACGGCACGAAGGTGCTCGAACAGATTCGCAACCTGTCGGCGAGCGTGCCCGTCGTGGTCGTCACGGGCGAGACGCTCGCCGAATCGCGCAACGTCTGTAACCGCCTCGGCGTGCAGGAATACCTCTCGAAGCCGCCCGACTACGACGACATGATCAAGGCGTTCGAGCGCGCCCTTTCGAACCCGACCACCGACGAGCAATACATGGTGGTCACGATGCGCCTCCCGGTGCATGTGCTCCAGATACTCACGGACGTTGACCCGAACCTCGAACGCGCCATCACGCGCATCTGCGACGAGTGCGGCATCCACCTCAAGGCGATGTCCGCGAAGAGTTAAGCAAGGTTCTGGGAACGACGACACAAACCATCCGGGAAGGTTTTAATCTTACGAGCAAGCACTCAACCTTCTTGTCTTCCTTTGCGCCTTTGCGCCTTTGCGTGAGAATAATTTCTCGCAAAGGCGCAAAGGAAGACAAAAGATTTCTTTAGTCGAATAGAGAAGGGGTGGCGGCGGCGGGCGCGGCTTTTTTGGTCGCGCTCTTTTTCGTCTTCGTTTTGGCGGGCGCGCCGGGATGGTGCGCGAGGTGTTCGGCGTTCAAACCGAGTTCGCGCAGAGAGGCGGCAAACTTCGGCTCGCCGTGCATCGTGATGATGCGCGCCGCGCCCGACTCGCGCGCGAGGCGGACGAGGTCGTCGTAGTCCGCGTGATCGGAGAGCGGGAGTATGAGATCGACGCCCTTGTACATGTAGGGCGCGCTTTTGTTCAACGCCCAGCCCGTGAGCATGATGAGGTAGCGGCGTTCGATGTTGAGCAGCATCGGTTGTTTGCGGCATCCGGGCGGCGCGATGAGCACGCGCCCCTTCAAGTGCTCGCGGTCGTACTTTTCATAACGCCCGGAGAACTCCACGCCGCACTCGCGATAAATCTCCGCCACGTTCCACACAGAGCCGTGCAGCGTCACGCGATAGCCGCGCCGCAAGAGCAACTCCAAAGCCTCTTGGCTCTTCCCCAACGCGTAGGCCAGCACGACGGGCACGCGGTCGTCAGAGAGCGCGCGTTCGACTCCGGCGTAGAGACGGTCGAAGGTTGCCACGTCGGGCGGGAAGCGGTAATGCGGGTCGCCGAAAGTTGATTCCATGACGAGCGTGTCGCACGGGACGATGACGGCCGACTCGGCCGCGACGTTCGGGCGCAACTTGATGTCGCCCGTATAGACGAGCCGCTCGCCTCCGGCCTCGACGAGAATCTGCGCCGAGCCGAGACAATGACCCGCCGGGTAAAACGTCAGAGCGTAACGCCCGTAGTCGCGCCGTTCGCCGTACACCTGCGTCGTCACTTCCGTTTCGCCGCGACGATGCCGAAAGATGCGCGCCGTCTCCGGCGTCGCCACAATCGAACGATGCTCGGCGATGTGATCCGAGTGGGCGTGTGAGATGACGCAATGCTCACGCGGCCCGTCGGCGTCGAGCCACAGATCGAGGTCGGGCAGGTACAGCCCTTCGTTGTATTCCACTCTGAGCAAAGCAAATTCTCCTTAACAGAACGCGCCCGCAATCGGTTGCAGTTTAGATGCCTGACGGCCGCGCGGCGATTACCGGCGGATTCGTTTGCGGCGTGCCTTAAAGGGTATTATAAGACACGCGAAGGCGACTCGGGCGTGCGTGTGTTAAGGCAGGCCAAAACGGCGGAACATGGAAGAGGCCACAGGCGAGCAATTACCAATTGAGAGCGCGCGGCGGAGACTGTTGCGCCGCGTCGCCGCGTCGCGCCTGTGGCGTGCGCAGGTGCGCTACGGCATCATCCTCTTTGCCTTCGCCGTCCTCGCCTACTACGCGCGCGCCAACGCCTACTTCGCTTGGGACAGAGCCGTCGCGCACCAAATTCAAGGTCTCCGCACGCCCGCGCTCGATGTCCTGATGTACGCCGTCTCCTACATCGGCTACGGCCTCATCCCCTATGCGATTGCTTTCGCCACTTTTCTCGTCTTCCTCGCCGCGCGGCGGCGCAGCGAAGCCTACGCGCTGCTGTTCAGCACGGCGGGGAGCGGCCTGCTCAATCGCGCCATCAAAATGCTCATCGCGCGCCCGCGCCCGGCCGCGCCCGACGTGAACGTCTTTCGCCTGCACGGCGGGCAGAGTTTCCCTTCGGGACACGTTACCTTCTACGTCTGCTACTTCGGTTTCCTCTTTTTCGTCGCCTACGCGCTGCTGCCGAAACGCTCGCTCGCGCGCCGTCTCGCGCTCACGCTCACGTCTCTGATGATCGCCCTCGTCGGCATCTCGCGCGTCTACCTCGGCGCACACTGGCCGAGCGACACCATCGGCGCGTACTTCCTCGGCGGCCTCTGGCTCGGCTTCTCGCTCTACCTCTACGGGCGTTGGAAAGAACGCTCGACCTTTCATCAGCAAGAGAACGCGGAGCGATGAACCTGAACGCGGAAGGATGAACGGAAGCATTCAATCTCTTGAGTGCTTCCGTTCGTCGTTCCGCGTTCATCGTTTCGCGGTTTCCCTTTACCTGTTCAGTGTTCGATACGCACGCTTGTGCCCATCGGCAGGGCGTCGAAGAGTTCCTTGATGTCGGCGTTCGCGAGCGCGATGCAGCCCCAAGTCCAGTCGCCGTCAGTGCCGCCGCCGTGGATGAAAATCTCGCCGCCGAGCGCGGTGTTCCACGGCGGGCGTCGCTTATTTTGTATTGCGCGGACGATGGCATTACGCTCCGCCCGCGTGATGAGTTTGTCGCGCAGGCCGCGTTCGGCGTCCTCTGCGTTCGGGTAGCTGAGTCCGAGCGAGAGGTAAAAATTGCTGCGCGCGTTTTTGACGCAGATGTAGAAGTCGCCTTCCGGCGTCGCGCGGTCGCCCTGCCGAACTTTATCGCCCGACGGGTTTGCGCCGAGCGCGACCCGGTACGTCCGCACGACCGCCCCGCCCGCGTACAGAACGATTTGACGCTTACTTTTCGAGACGACGAGGCGCGGGTTGACGAGGGGCAGTTTGAGCGGCGACTGCGACGACTCTGCGGCCTCCGGCGTCGCCGCGCCTCCCGTCATGGTCAACGTCTCATGCGGCTTCGTCTCCGCGTTCTCGGCAGCTTCAATCGGCATCGGATTTTCGCACGCCATCTTCGCAGCCTTCCGCGCTGCGCCTGTCGCGAGACTCAAAGCGGCGAACGCGGCGATGATGAACGTTTTCATGTCCTCTATCTTTGATGATGCAAACGTCGCGCTTGGTCAGTTGGTCAACAGACGCCAGTTGTTCGTCGGCTCGGCGGGGACGCGCCGGTTGCGTTCCACCCAATCGATGATCAGTTCGCGAATCTCCGTGCTCGAACGATAAACTTCGGGCGCGCCCTTGAACATGTTGTAGCCGCCGCCGCCGTTGACGCGGTAGTTGTTCGTCGCGAGTTTGAGTTTCCGCGACGGGTCGAGCGGTTGCCCGCGAAAGCGCAGGTTTTGGACGCGCGAGCCGTGCGGCTTCGTCAGGTCTAGATCGTAGGTGACGCCCTCTGCGATGTCGAAATTGTAGGCGGGAATTTTTTCGTCCACGAGTTCGGCGGGCGTGCGCCCCGGCTCGTAGGCGCGGAAGTATTTCGCAGAGTGTTCGAGCGCGTCCTTCAACTGCCGCCCCGTCACTTCGAGGACGACGAGCGTGTTCTCATAAATGTACAGCCCCGCGATGTCGCGCACCGTCACCGCGCCGCGCGGCAGCCGCGCCTGCGGGTTGAAACTCGCCACCATCGAAACGTCCGCGCCCCCCGCGTCCAACTGCACGCGCTGGATCAGATCGAGGATGGCCGTGTCGCGAAAGCGAGACTCCGTGGCGGTCAACTCGGCCGCCGATTCACCGATGACGCGCGCGAGCCAGCTTTGCGTCTCGCGGTCGTAAGGCTCGACGAGTCGCGCGATCTCTGCGTCCGTCTCCGTCGCCTCGCCAACGGCCGCCGTGCGCGCCGACTTGGCCGCGACGCGCCAACGCCCGCCCTCGCTGCGTTCCAGATACACGTCGGCGCGCGCCAGTTGACGCCCCCAGAAATTCGCCTGCGTGAGCAAGACGCCGTTGATCAAAAGCGACGGCACTTCGCGGTGCGTATGCCCCATCAGGATCAGATCGATGCCCGGCACTTCGCGCGCGAGCCGCGCGGCGACGTTCTCGTTCGTCACCTGTCCGGGGCTGGCTTCGCCCGTCCGCAAGTCCTCTTCGAGTCCCATGTGCATCGCGACGACGACGAGATCGACGCGCTCTCTCTCGCGCAGCGCGGCGACCCACTTGCGCGCCTCCGCCACGGGTTCGCGAAACTCAAGCCCCGCGAAATTCTCACGGTTCTCCCAGAAGGGCACGCCCGGCGTCGTCAAGCCCAAGAGGCCGACGCGCACGCCGTTCAATTCTTTGACGACGTAAGGTTGGTAGTAAGTTTCGTTCGTGCCCACGCGGTAAGTGTTGGCCGAGAGCCACGGAAAATTCGCTTCGCGCCGCGCCTTCTCAAGCACGCCGAGTCCGAAGTTGTACTCGTGATTGCCGACGGCGAGCGCGTCGAATTGGAGCGCGTTCATCCCGAGCATCATCGGGTCGGGCGGCGCGTTGTTTTTCTTGTTGTGAAAATATTCGAGCGGCGTGCCCTGAATCGTGTCGCCCGAATCGAGGAGGAGCGTCCCCGCGGGGTTTTCCCTGCGCGCCTGCCGGATGAGCGTCGCCACCTTCGCCAAGCCGCGCGCGTCCGGCTTGTTCGTGTAGTAGTCGACGGGCAGGACGTTGCCGTGCAAGTCCGTCGTTGACAGGATCGTGATCCACGCACGACGCTCAACGGTCGCCTTCTCAGACTGTGCCGACGCGAGACCGAACGCGCCAAGCAACGCGAGCAGCAGCAGCAACAGACTAAACGGCGATTTTCTCATGGTCAAAACTTTTCTCATTTAACTCGCTTGTTTTCCTTTGCGTCTTTGCGCCTTTGCGAGAACTTATTCTCACGCAAAGGCGCAAAGACGCAAAGAAGAATTTGAACTTACTTTAACTCGTACACTTCGACCGCGCTCAGGCCGCCGACGAATCCCTCGTAAACTTTATGGCCGCGCGCGCGCGTCTCGTTCATCTTCTCACGATTCTCGAAATAGGTGCGGCCGCGTTGGAGGATGACGTAGGCGGGGCGCGGCGCGTTGTCGAGTTGGAAAGCGTGGTCGGAGAGCACGCGCGAGTCGAGGTCTGTGCGGTTGAATTTTTGCAGGTAGTAGCGCATGACGGCGGGCGTTTCGTGGACGACCGCGGCACGCTGTGGCGCGTGTTCGGAGACATACTTGATCGCCTCGCGCAGCCCGTCGTCGTAAAACTCGTCGTGCGGAAAGTAGTAGCCCGCGCGCCCCGCGCCGAAGGCGTTCGTGTAAGTCGCATAGTGCGGCGCGGCATCGACGGCGAGCCACGCGGGGAGCGCGACGAGACAGAGAAGGACGAGCGCGCGCACGATTCGTAGCAGCGGCGGGGAGCTTCCCACGCGCGCCCCGTTCAAGATGCGCGGCGCGACGAAGCGAAACAGCCACATGATGCCGACCGCCGCGAACATATAGACGAGGGGCAGAAGCGAGTGCGCGTAGCGCAGCCACTTCGCGCCCGCGAGCGAGTAAGGCACGATCCAGAGAACGAACATCAACAGGAGAAACGCTTCGCCCGGCCGACGCCAACGCCGGACGCAGGCCGCGACTCCGGCGACGAAAGCGACGAGCAGCGGGAGCGGCGTCTTGATGGCGAGAAACAGCAGGTAGAAATAGACGGGCGTGCCGAAAGGGGTGCTCGACATCTGGTTCGGGTAGAGCGTCTCGCCCAACAGGTAGCCGTGGTGCGTGAGCAGTCCCTCGCTCGAATAGGCCGTCAGGTAACGCCATGTTTCGGGCAGCAGCACGACGGGGTTGGCGACGAGAAAGGTGACGAGAACGAGCGGGTAAAAGATGGCGGGCGTGCGGCCGCGCGGCTCGTCCGGCGCGCGTTCGCGCTGCGCGACGAGATGGTGGTAGAGCATGTTCAGGCCGAAGTAGTGCGGGAAGTATTTCGACGCGAGCATGAGGCCGAACGAGACCGCACTGCCGAGATAAAACTTCCGCTTGGCGCGCGGCTCGTGGCCGCTCGTCTGTTTGGCGCGCAGGTAAAAGTAGAAGGCGCAGAGCATGAAGAAGACGAGCAGCGTGTCTTCTTTGGCGACGCGGTTGTAGGTGATCGCGTTGACGCCGAACGACCAGAGCAGCGCGCACAGGAGTCCGGTGCGCTTGTCGAAGAAGGCTGCGGCAAGCAGGTAGAGCGGGATGACGGTGAGCGCGCCGAAGATGGCGTTCGGCAGGCGCACGGCCGCCTCTTCGCTGATTTGCCGGGTCGCCCCCGCCCGCGCGTTCCACGCGTGCGACGCTTTGAGCGAGACGAGCACGAGCGTCTTCAACAGCATCGGGTGTTCGGCGTTCGGCGTGATCTGGCCGCGCCCGTAGGCGCGCGCGGCCTCCAGTTTGTTGATCTCGTCTTCGGCGAAACCGGCGACCGCGATGCCGTGCGCGCGCAGGCCGAAGCCCGCGACGACGAGCAGGGCGAGCGTGAGCGCGACACGGCGGTCGAGCGTCCACGCGCTCGTCGAACGCGCGGGCATCGCCGCGTCGGCGGCGGGCGAAAAATTTGCGCCCGCCCTCTCTTCAGGGATTAATTCGAGAGATCGTTCCAAGTAAAACTCCGGCCGCGAAACGCTGCTAACGGGGCACGATCAGTTCTTCTTCGTTGACTACGCTCTTTTGCCCGCCACTGCTGCTGCTGCTGCCGCTGCTGTGATCGCTGTTGTCGCCGTGCCCGTCGCCGTTGGTGTCGGTCGTTGCCGTGTGCCCGATTTGGGTCGCGGCGAGGGTGGCGGCCTCACGGGCTTCGCGCGCCATGCTCCGCACGGACAGGCCGCGCCGCACCAGCACGGCGACGCCGATGGCCGTCCAGACTATGACGCGCGCCTTGCGGATGATGGCGAGCGTGACACCGGCGGCCGTCCCGTATTTCAGGACTTTGGTAATCAGACCCGTGCCCGCCTCGTCTATCCCGACACGCATCGGCACGAACTTGAAAATTACGTTGATGACGCGGTTGACGGATTCGAGGACGAAGGCGGCGAGCGCGAGTTCGCGGAAGGCGGGCGGCTCGTCGAGGATGAAGTAGAGCGTGGCGTAAACTTCGACCACGCCCGCGAGGTGGAAGCAGGCTTCGAGCGCGAGAATGGAGAGGAAGCGTGCGCGATGGTTTTCGTAAAACCCGTAGATGCGCGCTTCGACGGCGCGCACGCGTTCGCCCCGCGCCGCGACGAAACCGCGCGCGATGCCCCGCCGCTCCAACGCCGCGAGCGCGCCGCTCAGGAAACGCCACTGGCGGCGCACCACCAGATAGCCGATGGTGACGACGACGGAGACGACGATGAGCGTCGCGTAACTGGCGAAGCGCAATTTAGAGTTGAGCGGGAAACTCAGAAGCAGCGCGGCCGTGCCCGCGAAGATAAAGAGCGCGACCGAGAGCATGTAGAAGAGATTCTCGACGGCGAGCGCGGAGATGCTTGCGACGACGGGCACGCGGTCGCGCACGAACGCCGCCTTGGCCGGTTCGCTCACCACCATGCCGAGCGGCGTCAGGCTGCCGAGCGCGTCGCCCACGAGGTAGGCCTTGAGCGCGTCGCGCACGCGCAAACGCACGTTGCCCTCGAAGCAGCGCGTCCACGCGACGGAGCGCACCAACGGCCGCACGGCCGAGATAACGAGCACGACGACGAACCCTGCGCCCAGTTGCGTGATGTTCTGCCAGATGCTCTGCGGCCCGGCCTTCCACACGTAATAGGCGAAGAGCAGCAGGCCGCCCACGGCGAAGATGATCCCCGCCAACCTGCCGGACGCGCTTCGTCGCTCTGCCTGCCCGTTCTCACTCATCAGCTTGTCCCGTCGAAAGTAAGTTGCCTCTCACTGGCGAAGGTTGCAGTCCGCGTAGAACTTAGCAAGATACGTTATTGCGCCGCCAGTCTCAACTGCCACCCGCGCAGGCGAAGCCGCCGCCGCGCCGCCGACGCTTCCCGCACGCTGCAACTCTCGCGCCAACGTCTGCCGCAGAGCCTTCGGCGCGAGCGCACATGCCGACATTTGCGCGCCCGAACCCGGACGGCGCGCTCCCTCGCTGTCATAAAAATGCGACAGGAGAAAGGAACAAAAGGGAAGTAAATCGTGAATCGCCAGCCGTGAAGTGAGAAAGAAAAGACGCAAATTTCTCTCTCCACGATTGACGATCCACGATTTGCGATTCACGATTTACCTCTTTCACAGGTTACAATCGTCTGCCATAAAATTTAATTTAATCGAAGAAGGTCTGTGGAGAGCGATGAGCAAAGCAGCAACCGAACTTTTGAGCGGCATGCCTTTAACCGTCTATTCCGAAGACGAAAACATGTTTCGCGCCAGCGTGCGCGAGTTTGCCGAAGGCGAGATCAAGCCCCGGCGCGAAGAGATGGACGAACACGCCAAGATGGATGCTTCGATCATCAAACACCTCTTCGATCTCGGCCTGATGAGCATTGAGACGCCCGAAGAGTTTGGCGGCGCGGGCGCGTCGTTCTTCTCGGCCATCATCGGCGTCGAAGAACTCTCGCGCGTCGATCCTTCGGTCGGCGTCCTGATGGACGTGCAGAACACGCTCGTCAACAACGCCATCATCCGTTGGGGCAACCCCGAACAGAAGCGCAAGTATTTAACGCAACTCGGCGAGAACAAGATCGGCGCATACTGTCTGAGCGAAGCCAGTTCCGGCTCCGACGCTTTCGCCATGCAGACCAAAGCCGTTGAACGCGGCGATCATTATCTGCTCAACGGGCAGAAGCTCTGGATCACGAACGGCGTCGAGGCGGAAATCTTCGTCGTCTTCGCCAACGCCAAACCCGAAGACGGCTACAGGGGCGTAACCGCCTTCATCGTGGAGAAGGGGTTTGAAGGGATCAGCGTCGGCAAGAAGGAGAACAAGCTCGGTATCCGCGCCTCTTCCACCACCGAGATCATCTTCGACAACTGCCGCGTCCCGAAAGAGAATCTCTTGGGCGAGTTCGGCAAGGGCTACAAAGTTTCCATCGAGACTTTGAACGAAGGGCGCATCGGCATCGGCGCGCAGATGATCGGCCTTGCGCGCGGCGCGCTCGAAGCCGCCCTCGCCTACACGTCGGAGCGGCAACAATTCGGCCGCGCCATCAACCAATTTCAGGGCGTGCAATTCCAACTGGCCGAACTCGCCACCGAACTCGAAGCCGCGCGCCTGCTTGTCTACAACGCCGCGCGCCTGAAGGATGCGGGTCTCCCGTTTGTCAAAGAGGCCGCGATGGCGAAACTCTTCTCCTCGCGCGCCGCCGAGCACATCGCCTCGAAAGCCGTCGAACTCTACGGCGGCTACGGCTTCGTCAAAGACTACCCGGTCGAGAAATTCTGGCGCGACTCGAAGATCGGCGCGATCTACGAAGGCACGTCCAACATGCAACTGCAAACCATCGCCAAGCTGATGATCGACAACCGGCAGCCGAAGGTACAATAGGGGGAATGGTGACAAGCAGCGTGTGACGGGCGGCAAGTTAAAAACAGAACTTGTCTTCAACTTGTCGCCCGTCGCCCGTCACTTGTCACTGATACTTATGTCTTCACGCATAGAAGTCTTCGAGCAGATGCTTGAGAGCGACCCGGACAACACGCTGGCGTTGTTCGGGCTGGCGAAAGAGTATGAGAAGGCGGGGCGGCACGCAGACGTGATCGCCTCGCTGACGAAATACCTCCAACTCTTCAACGACGAGGGCAACGCCTACGGCATGCTCGCGCAGGCGCACGAACGCCTCGGCAACCGCGACGCCGCCCGCGCGGCCTATGTGCGCGGCATCGAAGTCGCCACCGCCCACGGCCACCCTTCTATGGCGGAAGACTACCGGATGACGCTTGAGAACGAGTACGAGGATTGAGTTAACCGAGGACAGGAAGCGAAGAGATGGAAGAGCTAATCTTTCTCGTGGAAGACGCGCCCGAAGGCGGTTATCTGGCACGCGCTCTAGGTGTCTCGATCTTCACCGGGGCTGACGATCTAAATAGTCTGCGCGAGATGGTGCGCGACGCCGTGCGCTGTCATTTCGACGAAGGGCAGACACCGCACGTCAGGATTAAGCGTGGCGGGTTGTTTGAGAAGATTAAATTCTGATTATTTGAAGCAGGAGTAGCAAAAGCATGGCGACCGAATTGAAGGCGCGTGAGTATCGCGGGTTAGACCGGGGGCAGATGATCTCGATCTACCGGACGATGTATATGTCGCGGCGCGTTGACGATAAAGAGATACAACTCAAGGGTCAGAACAAAATCTTTTTCCAGATCAGCGGCGCGGGGCATGAGGCCGTGTTGACGGCCGCCGCGATGGCTCTGCGTCCCGGCTACGATTGGTTCTACCCCTACTACCGCGACCGCGCGCTCTGTTTGCAACTTGGCATGACTCCGCTCGAACAACTGCTCTCGGCCGTCGGCGCGGAGGCCGACCCCAACTCGCACGGTCGCCAGATGCCTTCACACTGGGGTCACAAGCGACTCAACATCGTCTCGCAATCGTCGCCGACGGGCACGCAGTTTTTGCAGGCGGTCGGCTGCGCGGAGGCGGGCTATCGCGTCGGGCTGATCGAAGAGTTGAAGGGGCGCGTCGAGAATTTTCACGGGGACGAAGTGGTCTATGTTTCGACCGGCGACGGCACGACGAGTCAGGGCGAATTCTGGGAGGCTCTGAACACGGCGAGCAATTTGAAACTGCCGGTGCTGTTCCTCGTCGAAGATAACGGCTACGCGATCAGCGTGCCCGTCGAGGTGCAGACGGCGGGCGGCGACGTGTCGCGCCTCGTCGCGGGCTTCCCCGATCTCTACTTGCAGAAGTGCGACGGCACAGACCCGGTCGAATCTCTGGAGACGCTCACGCGCGCCGTCGAATATTGTCGCGCGCGTCGCGGCCCTGCGCTCGTCCACGCCAAAGTGATCCGCCCCTATTCGCACTCGCTCTCCGACGACGAAAAACTCTACCGCCCTGACGAGGAGCGCACTTCGGACGCCGAACGCGACCCCGTCAAACGCTTCGGCGCGCTGCTCGTCGAGGAAGGCTTTGTCACGCAGGAAGAGTTGCAGAAGTTGAAAGACGAAGTTGACGCGGTCGTCAACGAGGCGGCGGACATCGCGCTCCAAAGCCCGCAGCCCGCGCCGGAGACGGCCGAGAGGTTCGTCTATTCGCCCGACGTTGACCCCACTTCCACGGAGTTCGACACGGAGACGGGCGCGGAACTATCGGGCAACATGGGCACGATGGTCGATAACATCAACCGCTGCCTGCACGAAGAGATGGCGCGCAATCCCGCAATCGTCGTCTTCGGCGAGGACGTGGCCGACGTGTCGCGCGAAGAGAACCTCGGCAAGGTCAAAGGCAAGGGCGGCGTCTTCAAAGTGACGGCCAACTTGCAGCGCAACTTCGGGTCGGCGCGCGTCTTCAACTCGCCCTTGGCCGAGGCCAACATCGTCGGCCGCGCCATCGGCATGGCGACGCGGGGACTAAAGCCCGTCGTCGAGATTCAGTTCTTCGACTACATCTGGCCTGCCTATCACCAGATCAGAAACGAACTCGCGCTGATGCGCTGGCGTTCCGCCAACGACTTCAACGCGCCCGTCGTCATTCGCTGCCCGGTCGGCGGCTATCTCAAGGGCGGCGCGGTCTATCACTCGCAATCGGGCGATACGCTCTTCACGCACATTCCGGGCTTACGCGTCGTCTACCCTTCGAACGCGCTCGACGCCAACGGTCTTTTGCGCACGGCCATTCGCTCGGACGACCCCGTGCTCTTTCTCGAACACAAACACCTCTACCGTCAGGCGTACAACAAATCGCAATACCCGCCCGACAACTTTCTGATCCCCTTCGGCAAGGCCAAGACCGTGCGCGAAGGAACTGATCTCTCGATCATCACCTACGGCGCGCTCGTCCACCGCTCGGTCGTCGCCGCCAAACAGGCCGAAGCGCAAGGCACGAGCGTCGAGATCATAGACCTCCGCACGCTCGCGCCCTACGACTGGGAAGCAATCGCCGCGACCGTGAAGAAGACGAGCCGCGTCATCGTCGCGCACGAAGACACGCGCACGCACGGCTTCGGCGCGGAGATCGCCGCGCGCATCGGCGACGAGTTGTTCGAGCATCTCGACGCGCCCGTCCGCCGCGTCGCCGCGCTCGACACCTTCGTCGCCTACGCGCCCCAACTCGAAGACGCCATCCTCCCCCAACCCGAAGACGTGCTCCGCGCCATCAACGAACTCAAAGCCTACTGACCCGCGCGCATCTCTCGACAGGGCAAGGGCAGTCGCGTCGAGCGGCCGCCCTTGTTCTTTCACACCTGAATCGTTGAGACGCAAGTGGCGATGCGCGCTTTCGACCCGTGTGCGCGCCAACATCTCATTTAACGCTTTCCTGATCGCGGCTCGCCGTCGTAAATTATCCGCCATCCGAATTGAGCAAGACCCTCGCTGTAGCGTTGTGAACTTCAGTCGCCGGTGGCGATTTTCTCGTCCCAAAGGCGCGCGTTTGCTATCGCCGACCGGCATCAACCAAAGACCGTTCGCTCCGAGTTCCCCCGCTTGCGGAGAGACAAAGGAAAGGCTCAAATGATGATATTTAAGAAATGGCTGGTTAGCTGCCTCTGCGTTATCGCCGCGCTCTCGCTGGCGAGTTGCAAGGGTGGTAACACCAACTCGCAGACCGCAGCCGGCTCAACAAATTCATCCGGGGCGACGCAGACCGAGAGCGTCGCCGGAGGCGTCGAGAAACAGAAGCCCGCGCCCGGAACGGGCAACGTGCAGGGCAAAGTCCTCTTCAACAGTAAGCCCGTCGAGGGTATCGAAGTTAAGTTGTGCGAGAAGTTCAACCGTTTCCTCGGCGGGTGCGACGGGAAAACCTATACGGCGCGCACGGACACGAACGGCGAGTATGTGATCGCCGACGTAGAGCCGAAAGTGTATGAAGGTTTGCTGGCGCGCGTGTACGACACAGACTCATACATCTTCGCGGCTTCGGGCATCGGCGGCCTCAGTTCGACCAAGTACGACGTGGCCTCCGATAAGACTCTCTTCATCGCCCCGACCAATCTATTCAAGAGCGATCTCAAACTGCTCAATCCCAAAGCCGGAGCGAAGACCAGCGCACAAAATCTGGAACTCAAATGGGACTCTTACCCCGACGCCGCTTACTACAAGTTCAGCATCTACCCGGAAACGCCTACCGTCACTTCTCCCTATGTCAACGAACGCGTCGAAGCGACTTCCTTCCTGATAGACAAGCCGCTCGAAAAAGGCACTTACCGTTGGCAGGTGAACGCCTTCAACCGCGAAGATCGAAAGCTGGCGGAAAGCGGCGACGATATTAAATTCACGATCAATTGACGGCGTGGTATGGCTCAGGGGCGCGTTGGGTGCTCGTCGCTTCGATGTTCGGAGCAGAGCGGCATAGCGCAAAGGCGCGCGTAGAAGTTTCCCGCTTGAAAATAATTTCCGCAACACGACCGGCTTGAACAAGCGGGCGGGTCTTTCGGCTGTTAACCGGCAGACCCGCCCGTTCAAGTTTGAATAAAAATCAGGTTCAGTGATGGTGCTGGAAACGATGGTCGCCGCCGGGGTTCTCGGCAGCCGCCTCTTCAGTCCAGTAGACGTGTGTGAGCGTCCTCGAACCGTTCGGGTTAGACCTCTCGTAGATCGAACTGCGCCCGTTATGCGATTGGCTCACGAGATGTCCCCAGCTAATCGGGTCTTCGGTAATATCAGAACCCGCATCTTCCGCCGACGCCGCTGTTGCCGACGCCGCTGTTGCCGATGCCGCCGATGCCGCGATGGTGGTCGAACCGTCGAGGTGCGCGTAGATGCTCGCCAGCATGTCGTAGTCGTGCTGGTTCGGGCGCGTGCTGATGGTGCTCGTGGCGTTCACGCCCGTGTTCGAGAAGTAATCCATGCACGTATTCTGCGAGGTGCCGTTCTCGCTCGTGTGGCCGAGTCCGAACGTGTGGCCGATCTCCTGACACATGACGTGGCGTCTCTCGTTGGGGTTGTTATAGGTGGACGTGTTGAAGTACGTGTCGTTCATCTTGGCCGAGCCTTGCGTGATGTGCTTCGTGCCGCTGGCGAGGTTGATCGAGGCTATGCCCAGCCAGCCGGTGGAACCGTAGCTGCCGTTACAGACTTGCACCGTCCCGCGCACCATCCCGCAGGCCGAACCCGCCGAGCCGGTGTAGGACGAAAGGTTCATGACGGAGGACGCGCTCCAATCGGAGATTGACCCGCTGTAGGCTGTACCCCAAGCGGAAGAAAGGTTTTTCCCGACTCTGAGCGTGAACGGGTTGGAGGTGCGCGCCCAGTGGTAACCGTTCCACGAATGGTTGGCGGAGGCGATCACGGCGTAGGCTACGAAAGCCGACAACGCCGCCACGACGAGTAGGGTACGGCGGTAAGGAAGTTTGAACATGAGAGGTCTCCTTGATTCTTTAATCGGAGGGGTTTGCGCCGCCGTTCACACCTAACGGGGATGGCACAATTTTCAGGAGCAAAACAAGGAGTTCATCCGTGTCTGCTCCGTAGCGGATAGAGTGTGAGAGAGAGTTGTGTGCGGGGAAACCGCGCGCACATCCCCGTTTAAGAGATGATGCCGGATGGGATAAAGAGAATGAGGGCGGGTGTACGATCACTTACGACTCGCGTGAGAACAGAGTGGTGATGAGAAGTAACTCACTCCGGTTAAAACGAACGTCGCGGTGCTAGAGAACTTCGAGCCGCGAAAGTATCGAGACGATTCAACTGTAAGATAAAGTATCTCGTAGGAAAGAACGGCGGGAGAATAGCAGAGGTGCATCGCCCGTGGCAATAAATTCCCGTGCTGACCGCCGAGACCCTCCCTCCGCAACTCCTTCCGGTTAGTCGTTTGTCATACACGCCTGTACTGTAACGTTTCGCCGCGCGGCGCGCATTTCGGCCGTTTCATCCATTTTTTCGGAAGGGAGCGGCGCGCGCGGCGCGGCATGACGGTTGCCATTCATTCTGATAGTGAGACCCCTATTTCAACTTCCTCCCCCTATTCGTCAGCAACTTAAAATTCGGAGGAGAATTACAACATGAGTAGACGTTTGCTTTGCATCGCGGGCAGCATGGCCTTGTGCCTTGCTTCCGCCAGTTTTGTCGCCGCGCAGGAGCGCACGACGACGACCGTTACTACACAAAAGACGCAGACCGTCCAGAACGCCGATGGCAGCTACACGGTGATCCAGTACCCGGCGGACAAAGAAGTCGTCGTTGACCTGACGCCGGGCACGATCATTCCGGGCGCGAAAGGCATCGCCCGCGTCATGCGCAAGGGCGACGCGACGAACATCAATCTAGACCTTTCAAACATCACCGGCGACATGAACAACTTCAACGTGTACGCCGTCGATCCGTCGGGCAAGTTTACGCTGCTCGGCCCCGTCTCGGTGGCGAACGGCACGGCGACGCAAACTTTCACGACGCCGATGGACAAGTTCATGCTTGTCTTGTCGCCCGAAGGCAATTTGACGACGATGGCCGAGAACACGCCCGTCCTCTTCCGCAGCGGCGTGCCGCAGGGCTTCGCGGTGATCCCGGTGGGCAGCCACGGCGAACGCGACGGCGCGGCCGTGGGCGAACGCGTCTCGGCGGCGACGACTTCGGGCGCGTCGGCGGCCTACACCGCCCCGCTTCTCGGCATCCCTAACTGGCGTCAGGGAACGGACACCGAGATGAAGATCAACTTCGCGGGCGAGATGACCGGCACGCGCGCCAACGTCTCCATCGAGCCGCGCAAGGACGGCGCGACCACCATCCGCATGCGCTTCCACGAACTGAAGGAAGCCCCCGGCGGCAAGCGTTACGTGCTCTGGGCGATCAGCCCCGACAACAAGTATCACCGTTTGGGGCAGGTCGTGAACACCGGCCAACGCAACGAAGCGGAGATCAGAACCGAGACGGGCTTGCCCGACTTCGGCCTCTTCATCACGACCGAAGATGTTAACGACGCGCCGCCGACCGGCGCAGTCGTCGGCACGATCATACGCGGCCGTTAAAGTTGTCCTCACCCTAGGCTTACGGCTTCAAGCACCTCGTTATGAGCTACGCACGCAAGCCTCATAAGGCTGCCCTCCACGGAGGGCAGCCTTTTTTATTGACCCGCCCGTCGTCCGGCCTGTATATTTCTAGTTGCCCGCAATTCTTCGCGGGCGAGAGGCGGCAAGCAATTCCCCGAAAAGCCGTCTCGACGAACAAAGCACACCTCGATAGTCTCCGCGTTAGAGAAGTAAGTCAGGCCAAAACTTAGCTCTCAGATAATTCGTACACAGATTTACGCCGCGCCGTCTGCGGCCGACAACGACCGTCGTTGATTCCCCCTCGTCTGGTATTAAAGTCATGCCGAAAAGCCAACTTCCCCCGACCTCTCGCCGGTTGCCGCTACTCCTGCTGCTGCTCTGCCTGTTCGCTTCCGGGTTCGCCGCAACGG
Organism: Pyrinomonadaceae bacterium; assembly: GCA_035940695.1. GTDB lineage: Bacteria > Acidobacteriota > Blastocatellia > Pyrinomonadales > Pyrinomonadaceae > JAIVJZ01. Next base: position 284,697 of record DASZEQ010000007.1, read on the forward strand.
CGCAGGCGCAACAGTCGCCAACGGAGTCGCTGCCCGAACTCGTCCGCCGCGTCAAGCCTTCGGTCGTCGCCATCGTCACATACGACGCGAAGGGCGAGCCGCTCTTGAGCGGCAGCGGTTTCTTCATCCGTCCCGGGCAGGTGTTGACCAACCTGCACGTTGTCGAAGGCGCGCGCCGCGTCGAGGTGAAGACGCTCGACGGCAAAGGCAGAATCTACGCCTCGCAGGGCGCGCTCGACTTTGACGAGGAGGCCGACCTCGCAGTCCTCAGCGTGGACGTGCCGCAAGAGCGCACGCGCGTCATCGAGTTGACGAACAATTTACCGGAAGAGGGCGAGGGCGTGTTCGTCATCGGCAACCCTCTGCGCCTCGAAGGGTCGATCTCGGACGGCATCGTCTCGGCCGTGCGCGAAGTGCCGAACCTCGGCAAGATCATCCAGACGACCGCGCCCATCTCGCACGGCAACAGCGGCAGCCCCGTCTTCAACTATCGCGGGCAGGTGGTCGGCATCGTCACCATCAAAGTTACCAACGGGCAGAACATCAATCTCGCGCTCGCCTCCGCGCGGCTCGCCTCGCTCAAGCCCGACCATCTCACGTCCTATGACGCGCTCGCCGCGCGCAATCGCAACACGCCGGGCGGCGAAGCCTCCGCCGAGTGGTGGTACAAGAACGGGCTGAATTCTCTGTGGCTCGGAAACTACGACGGCGCGTTGGGGTCGTTCGAGCAGGTGGTCAACAAAAATCCGAACCGCGTCGAAGCGTGGATACAGGTCGGCTACTGCAAAGTCAAACAGGGCAAGATGAGCGATGCGATACGCGCTTACAAGCAAGCCTTGCGCCTGCGCCCCAACTCCGTCGAGGCTTACAACAAACTCGGCGACGCCTACTATTACGCCAGCAACTTCGAGGAAGCCGTCGCCGCTTACAGGCAGGCCGCGCGCCTGCGCCCAGACCTCGGCGAAGCCCTCTACAACCTCGGCATGACCTATCTCGAACTAGGCGACCGCAACGCCGCCCTCGCACAGAGCCGCCTGCTCCAACCGCTCGACGCGGAACTCTACCAGAAATTGCTCAACGAGTTTCGACGCTGAACGAGCAAGCGAAAGCGTCAGGCGTAAAGGAAAAGAGAAGCGGGTCGCAAGCCTTCAAAGG